>CAVWKC010000016.1:0-18315 GCA_963755525.1 uncultured Solirubrobacterales bacterium
TTGCGGCGATGGCGACTGGCGCCGTGGCGGCGCCGGCGGTGTTAGCGCAGGGTCTGCAGATAAACGTCCTCTCGACCCGGGCCAATCTCGTCTCGGGGCCCGAGGCGCTGACGTCGATCGACCTGCCGGCGGGGACGGCTCCGGCGGCGGTGACGGTCAGCCTCAACGGCAGCGACGTGACGAACCAGTTCGCCGAGCGGGCCAACGGTCAATTCGAGGGACTGCTGAGCGGCCTCGTGAGCGGGTCGAACACGGTCACCGCGACTCTCGCCGGCGGCAGTTCGACCGATGGCGGTTCGACGTCGTCGGTGATCGTCGATCACCCGATCGGCGGCCCGATCTTTTCCGGTCCTCAGGTGCAGCCTTGGGTGTGTCAGACGGGCGCCAGCGACGCGCAGTGCGACGCGCCGACGACGTATGCGTACTACTACATGCCCGCCGTCGACCAGTCACAGGTCAACTCGCTCACCGGTCCGACCGACCTGAGCGAGGCGTTCCAGTCGTATAGCCCGTCGAGCCCGCCACCGTCAACGGCGATCGCGACGACAACGACCGACAACGGCACCATCGTCCCGTACATCGTGCGCGTCGAGACCGGCTATCTCGATCGTGACCAGTACTCGATCGGGATGTTGTGGCAGCCCGGCAAGCCGTGGGCGCCGTGGGCGCCGCAGCCGCAGTGGGACCACAAGCTCGTGATCACCCACGGCGCGAGTTGCGGTGCCGATCACGCCACGAGTACGGCGCCGAGCACCGAGTACGACCCGGCGCTCTCGCGCGGAATGGCGGTGATGTCGACCGCCATGGACAACGCCGGCCACGACTGCAGCGTCCTCACCGAGGCCGAGTCGCTGATCATGGCCAAGGAGCACCTGGTCGACGAGTACGGGACGCTCCGGTACACGATCGGCACGGGTTGCTCGGGCGGGTCGCTCGCCCAGCAGCAGGTCGCCAACGCCTATCCCGGCGTGTACCAGGGGATCCTGCCGCAGTGCTCGTTCCCGGACGCGTGGTCGACCGGTCAGGAGTTGATGGACTATCAGCTGACACGCAACTACTTCGAGAACCCGACGAAGTGGGGAACCGGCGTCGTGTGGACGCCCGCGCAGATCGCGGCCGTTCAGGGCCATCCCAACTACGCCAACTCGGTCGAGTTGAGCACGCTGTACTGGCCGACCCTGGCCGACCCGTCGTACGCGTCCGCCGGCGTCAGCTCCTCGCAGCTGTGGAGCCCGTCGAACCCGACAGGCACGCGCTGCGATCTCGAGGACTACACGATCAACCTGTTCGGGCCTTACAAGGGTGACAACCCATACGGGTACGCCGGCATCCCGCTCGACAACGTCGGCGTCCAGTACGGGCTGCTCCCGCTCGAGGAAGGGCTCATCACGCCCGAGCAGTTCATCGACCTCAACCAGAAGATCGGCGGCTACGACAACAACTACGACACGACGACCGCGCGGATGACGGCGGAGGAGCCCGCTCTTACCAACGACTACAAGGGTGGCGGGATCGACGAGACCAACAACCTGAACGACGTTGCGATCATCGACCTGCGCGGTCCAGACGCCGGCAGCTTCCACGATGCCTATCGCTCGTGGGCGATCCGTGCGCGGCTCGAGCAGGCCGAGGGTCACTTCCCGACGAACGACGTCATCTGGTTCGGGGAAACCCCGTTGATCGGCGACCCGAACTACGCCGCGGAGGCGCTCGTGGCGATGGACGGGTGGCTGTCGGCGGTCGAGGCCGATCACCGCAGCCTGAAGCTCGAGCAGAAGATCGCCGACGACCGCCCCTCGACCGTGCACGATCAGTGTTCGGAAATCCCCGACGTCGACCAGGTCGTGGTCCCCGGGGTCGGCGAGGTGTGCCAGTCGCCGCTCCTTCAGACCCGTTTCGCGACGCCGCGTATGGAGGCGGGCGAGAGCATCGCCACCGATCAGGAGAAGTGTCAGCTCGCGCCGCTCAGCCAATCCTCCTACTACCCGATCGTGTTCAGCGATCAAGAGTGGGCGCAGCTGGAGCACATCTTCCCGAACGGCGTGTGCAACTGGTCGGAGTCCGGCGTCGACCAGCGGCCGACGATCCCGTGGCAGACCTACCAGGACGCGTCGGGCAAGGTCATCTACGGCGGTAAGCCGCTCGGTCCGGCGCCGGCCGGCTCGGGTGGCGGATGGACCAGTTCGTCGTTCGATGAGTGGACGAGCCAGTAGCCGGTCGCCGCAGGATCATCTTCACCGTGGTAACCGCTGCCTGGTGGCCAGTGCCGCCGGGCAGCGACACGGTGACGGTGATCCCGCGGTGTCCAGGTCGGTATAGGCTGCCCCGGCCCAACGAGATCACAGGAGCGATGAGCGTGAACGTTTCCTCGAGGTTCGACGTCGCCGGTTTCGGCGTGATCGTCACCGGCGGCGCCAGTGGCCTGGGACTCGCCTACGGCGAGGTGCTCGCGGCGCACGGCGCGCGCGTCACTCTGATCGACGTCGACGGCGAGGCCGTCGAGGCGCAGGCGTCACGGCTCCGGGACGAGGGACTCGACGTTCGGGGCACGGCCGCGGACGTCACCGACCACCCACGGCTCGATCAGGTGATCGATGAAGCGTCAGAGTTGTACGGGCGCCTCGATGTCGCATTCGCCAACGCCGGCATCGATCCCGGCGTCGGCTTCGTCGGCGCCTGGGCGGGCGGCCACCGGCCTCGCGTGGAGGAGGGCGCGCTCGAGCGCTACACCGACGAGCGCTGGAACCGCGTGATCGACATCAACCTCAACGGGATCTTCGCCACCGCGCGAGCCGCGGCCCGTCACATGCGTCCCCGCCGTTTCGGCCGGATCATCATCACGACGTCGCTGGCCGCGACCGTGACCGAGGGCGCGATCGGGTCCGCTTACATGGCGGCGAAGGCCGGCGCCAGGCACTTCATGCACTGTACCGCGCTCGAACTGGCCGCCGACGGCATCACCGTCAACGCGATCGCCCCAGGCTTCTTCGTCACGAACATCGGCGGCGGCCATGCGCACAACCCCGACGTACAGGCGGCCCTCGCGAAGGACATTCCGATGCACCGCGTCGGCTTCCCGGACGACATCAAGACGCTGGCCCTATTCCTCGCCTCACCGGCGTGCGAGTACATCACCGGGCAGGAGATCGTGATCGACGGCGGCTGGGGGCTTGGGGTCGCCGACTGAGTCGGACGCTCTACCGGACCGACGTGGTGGTCCCGCTGGCGCGACGCGCTCGGCGAAGGGCCTGACGACGCCGGGTCCCGGCAGCCCGATCCTCGTCGATCGCACCTAACTCGAGCGCGCGCTCCCGTCCCTTTCTCCCGAGGTCGTAATGGTCGTTCTCCGGGCGCCCGGGCTTTGCCTGAAACCATTCGCGGCGCAGGCCGAGCCGCTCGGCAAACTCGTGCAGCTCATCGACCGTGTCGGCCTGGAGGTGACCGCCGCCGCTCCACCGCCCCCAGTCGCCGACGGCGAAAGCGTTGTCGATGTAGACGCTCAAGCTGTGCACCTTACCGAGCGGCGATTACCTGCCGGGTAAGCGCCGCCGAGTGACTGTTACCTGGCGGGTAATCGACAGCCCGCATGCCGTCCGGCACCGTGATCGGCATGACTACGCAATCGAATTCATCCACCCTCGCCATGCCGGCGGGCGCCCGCTCGCTGCCGGCCGCGGCGCACCGCTGGGCGGCGCTCCCGGTGCTGCTGGCCGGCACGTTCATGGTCGTGCTGGACTTCTTCATCGTCAACGTCGCGCTGCCCTCGATGCAGCGCAACCTGCACGCCGGCACCGGCGCGATCGAATGGGTCGTGGCCGGGTTCGCGCTGACCTCGGCAGTGTTCCTGATCACCGCGGCACGGCTCGGCGACCGGATCGGCCGCCGGCGCACGTTCTCGATCGGCCTCGGCCTGTTCACGCTGGCGTCGGCCGCGTGCGGGGCGGCCGGCACGCCGACCATGCTCGTGATCGCGCGGCTGGCGCAGGGGATCGGGGCCGCGTTGGTGATGCCGAACGTGCTCTCGATCATCAACGTCACCTACACCGGCGCCGACCTCCCGCGGGCGCTCGGCATCTACGGGCTCGTGATGGGTCTGGCCGCGGCGTGCGGGCAGCTAATCGGCGGCGGGCTGATCCAGGCCGATATCGCCGGGCTCAGCTGGCGGGCGTGCTTCCTGATCAACGTCCCGGTCGGCGTTGCCGCGCTCGCGCTCGCGCCGAAGTACGTGTCCGAATCACGCTCGGAGCGGCGAGCACGGCTCGATCCGCTCGGCACGCTGCTGCTCACCGCCGGGCTGACTGCGATCGTGCTGCCGCTTGTCGAGGGACGCCAGCACGGGTGGCCCGCCTGGACCTGGATCTCGCTCGGCTGCGCGCCGCTGCTGCTGTTCGGCTTTGCCGCTCTCCAGCGCCGTCTCGCCCGGCGCGGCGGCGAGCCGTTGCTGGTCCCGGCGATGTTCCGCGAGCGCTCGTTCACCGTCGGGCTGATGACACAACTTGTGTTCTGGTGCGGCCAGGCGTCGTTCTTCCTCGTGCTCGCGCTCTACCTGCAGCAGGGTCGCGGGTTGAGCACACTTGACGCCGGGCTCGTCTTCACGATCATGGCGGTGGCGTACGTCGCGGCGTCCGCGCAGGCGCCGACGCTCGTCATCCGGTTCGGACGCCGGCTGCTCGCGATCGGCGCGCTCGTACTCGCGGGCGGCCACGGCCTGCTGCTGGCCGCGGTCGCGAACGTCGGCGTCGGCGGCTCGATCGTGGAGCTGTTCCCGGGACTCGTGCTGGTCGGCGCGGGGATGGGTCTGCTCCTCGTCCCGCTGACCACGACGATCCTGTCGAGCGTCGACGTCCAGCATGCCGGAAGCGCCTCCGGAGCGGTCACCACGGTGCAGAGCGTCGGCGGAGCCCTGGGCGTGGCGATCACGGGCGTGATCTTCTTCGGCGCCCTGCACGGCGGGTATGCCCATGCCCTCGAGCTAAGCCTGATCGAGCTCGGCGCGCTGCTGCTCGGAGTGGCGGCGCTCACCCGCTTGCTGCCGGCGACGCCACGACGCTAGCGTCGAACCCGCGAAGGCACGGAAACTTGCGGTCGAAGCTCGCGCGCCCGAACCTCGGGTCGTGGAACGCGATCCCGACGCTTACGCACCCGGCTCGGCCGGCACGCCGCAAAGTGATCGCACCGACCGCGCCGACCGCCACCGCGAGGATCGCGAGACACGCGATCGTGCGAGGACCCGCGCGCGGGAGCAGGGCGCCGATCCGCTGTCGAACCGTTGGACCGCGAGGACCGGCGACGATCGTCACCCGGACGTTCGTCGGCGGCGACCCGATCACTTCTCGGTGGCGTTCGCTTCGGGCTCGGCGGGCTCGACTGGCTTGCGGTGTCTCCGGAAGCCGAAGAAGTGCTCGGCCTGCTCGATCTCGTGCTCGGCGTGCTGGACCTCGTGCTCGGCGCCGGCCAGCGGGCCGAGGAGCTTCACGAGGTCCTGCATCGTGTCGGTGAGGCGATCGACCGACTCGGTCAACGGTCCGACCGAGGTCGCGAGCGTCTCGATCACCTCGACGTGGTGCTCGATCGACTCCGTCGCATGATCGATCGCGCGAACCGCGTCGAGCGTCTCGCGCTCGGTCTGTTCGAGCGGCTTCATCGCGTCTTCGTTCAGCACCCGCACGACCGACTTCACAGGTCTCAAGACGAAGTCGAACACCTCGCGCGAATGCTACTCGGCTATGAGCGAGCGGCCGTTTGCGCGGCCCGCGGGCGCGGGCGTAGGCTGTGCCCGTGTCCGAGCCCCCGCTGTGTTTCGTAGTCATGCCGTTCGGGATCAAGCCCGACGCCAACGGGCAGACCGTCGACTTCGACGCGGTATACGAGAAGTTGCTCGAACCCGCGATCCGCAAGGCCGATTTGGAGCCCCTCCGCGCCGACCAGGAACTGGTCGGTGGCCTCATCCACAAGCCGATGTACGAGCGGTTGATCCTCGCCGACTACGCGGTCGCTGATCTGACGACCGCGAACGCGAACGTGTTCTACGAGATCGGCGTGCGACACGCGCTCCGCCCCTACTCGACCGTGCTCGTGAGCGCCGACGTGAAACGCGTCCCGTTCGACCTCGCTCCCGATCGGGTCCTCCCCTACAGCCTCGACGGTACCGGCCGCCCGGCGGACCCCGACGGCGATTGCCAGATCTTGGTCAAGGCGCTCCGGGCCGCGCGCGAAGCGAACACCGACAGTCCCGTGTTCCAACTCATCGGCGACCTCCCGCGTCCCGACATCGACCGCCTGAAGACCGACGTGTTTCGCGACCGCGTGGCGTACTCGGTGTCGGCGAAGGAAGAGCTCGCCCGCCACCGAGCCGCGGACGACGCCGGCGCGGTGCGCGCCTTCGAGGAACGACTCGGACCGCTCGACGACGTCGAGGCCGGGATCCTCGTCGACGTGCTCCTGTCCTACCGCGCCACCGAGGCGTGGGCCGACATGGTCCGATTCGTCGAGTCGATGCCGGAGCCGCTGCGGCGAACGCTGCTCGTGCGCGAGCAGTACGGGTTTGCGCTCAACCGCGACCACCGTCCCGACGACGCCGAACGAGAGCTGCTCGCGATCCTCGAGAATCATGGACCGAGCGGCGAGACGCTCGGGCTCCTCGGCCGCGTCTACAAGGACCGGTGGGAGGCGGCGCGCGACGGCTCGATCCTCAAGGCGCACGGTTACCTCGAAAAGGCGATCGACGCCTACCGCCGCGGGTTCGAGTGTGATTGGCGCAGCGCATACCCCGGCGTGAACGCGGTCACCCTGCTCGAGATCCGCGGGCCCGGAGATCCGGTGCAGGCGGAGCTGCTCCCGGTCGTCCACTACGCCTGCATGCGGCGGATCGCCGGTGGCGCGGCCGACTACTGGGACCATGCGACCCGGCTCGAGCTCGGCGTCCTCACGCGCGACCGCGACGAGGCGTTCGCGGGAGCGACGGCCGCGCTCGCGGCCGTGCGTGAGAAATGGGAGCCCAAGAGCACCGCGTACAACCTGTCGCTGATCCGCGAGGCACGCGCCGAGCGCGACGACCGGATCGACTGGGCCGATGAGATCGAGCGCGAGCTGCTCGAAGCCGCGGGCGCGCCTCAAGCCACCGGCGACCGGGGCTAGCTGGCGAACAGCGCCTGTTGCGTGAAGCCCGGCGCGCGCTCGATCTCGAGCATCCGCCGTTTGGTCGCGATCCCGCCCGGGGCGGAGAAGCCGTGCAGCGCTCCGCCGGCCGAGAGCACACGATGGCAGGGCACGATGATCGGGAACGGGTTCTGGGCGAGCGCGACGCCCACCTCGCGAGCCGCGCGCGGTTCGCCGATCACCCCGGCCACCTCGCCGTAGCTGGCGGTCGAGCCGGGCGCGATTTCGCGGGTCGCTGCATACACGCACCGCCGGAACGAGCCGAGGTGCCGTTCGTCGAGCGCGATCTGGCGGAGGTCAGGTTGCTCGCCGTCGAGCAACGCCACCATGCCAGCGATCGCGTCCCGGACCGAGTCGGGCACGTCGGCCGAGGCCTCGAGCCGCTCACCGCGCAGCCCGCGCGCGCCCGGCATCACGACCTCGGTAATCCCGGCCTCGCTCCACCGTACGCCGCACGTTCCAATCGCTGTGTCGAACAACACCATTGTCATCGAGGATAGAAACGACCGGTGACGACGGGTTGTGAGATTCGCCGATACGCCCCAACCTATAGTGCGAATCGATGCCTCCGCTGACCGCCGTATCGGACCGGATCGACCAGCTCGCGCAGGATCTGCGCCACCACAAGCGGCTCTACTACTCCGGGGAGCCGTCGATCAGCGACGCCGAGTACGACGCGCTCGAGCAGGAGCTCCGCGCGCTGATCGGCGAGCACCCGGAGCTGGCCCCAGCGGACAACCCGCTCGAGGAGGTCGGCGCCGAGCTCGCGGGCGAGCTGTACGCCGACGCGCGCCATGAGGTGCCGATGCTGTCGCTCGAGAAGGCGACGACGGACGCCGAGCTCGACACGTTCCTCGCGCGCTTCCCGGACCAGGCGTTCGCGCTGTGGCCGAAGTTCGACGGCCTGTCGGTGTCCGTCCTCTACCGCGGCGGCAGGCTGGCGCGCGCGGCCACGCGCGGCAACGGCGAGGTCGGGCAAGACGTGACGGTCAACGTGCGCGGCGGCGAGGTGCACGGAATGCCCGAGGTGCTGCCCGAGCGGATCGACTGCGAGGTCCGGGGCGAGGTCGTGATGCTGCGCTCGGATTGGCGCGCGTACAACGCCGCCCACGAGGACAAGCCGCTGGCTAACGCACGCAGCGCCGCCGCGGGCACGTTGCTCGCCAAGGACCGCGCGAAGGTCGCCGAGCGGCCCGTGACGTTCTACGCGTTCGACCTGATCCGACTCGGCGACGGAGCGACCGAGCGCAAGCTCGCCGACGAGCTCAACGGCCTCGGCTTCGTCGTCGAGGGGTACGCGGAGTCGGGCGATCCCGAAGACATCCGCGCCTACATCAAGCGCATCCTCGACCGCCGCCACGACGTCGACTACGAGCTCGACGGCGTCGTGATCAAGCTGGTCGACCGCGCCGCGTACGAGGCCGCCGGCCAGACCGGCCATCACCCCAAGGGCGCGATCGCGTTCAAGCTCCCGCCCGAGGTCGCGGTGACGCGCCTGCTCGAGGTCGACTGGACCCCCGGGAAGACAGGCCAGCTCACGCCGCGCGGGCGCGTGGAGCGCGTGTTCGTCTCGGGAACCCACATCGAGCATGTGAGCCTCCACAACCTGGCGGTGATCGACGCGCGCGACATCCGCATCGGCGACCGCGTGTTCATCCTGCGGCGCGGCGACGTGATCCCGTTCGTGTCCGGCGTCGTCGATCCCGCCGACCGGGACGGCAGCGAACGGACGATCGAGCCGCCGGAGGCGTGCCCGTCGTGCGGCGCGCCACTCGTGCTCGTGGGCGAGTCACGGGTGGTGATGTGCGAGAACGCGCACGGGTGTCCCGCCCAGCGCCTGCGCCGGCTGATCCACTGGTGCTCCCGCGCGGGCGCCGACGTCGAGGGACTGTCCGAGGCGCGGCTCGAACAGCTGATCGACGCGCGGCTCGTGTCGGCGCCGTCCGACGTCTATCGGCTCGACTACGACTCGCTGATGCCGGACGGAAGGGCGCGGTTCGAGGGCTGGGGGGAGCGCTCGGTGCGCAACCTGCTCGGGGCGATCGAGCGAAGCAAGGCAGTGGGACTAAGACGCGCGCTCGTCGGATGGTCGATCCCGTTGACCTCGGAGGGGACCGCGAAGCGGATCTGCCGGCATGGCTACGCGTCGATCGAGCAGTTGCAGGAAGCCACCATCGAGGAGCTGTGCGAGGTCGAGGACGTCGGCCCGGTCGTCGCCGAGGCGCTGCGCAAGTTCCTCGAGCAACCGGCGACCCGGGCCGAGATCGCGGCACTCCGAGAGCTCGGAGTCAGCCTCGATGTGCGCGACGAGGACCGTCCTGTCGAGGTCAGCTCCGAGTCACCGTTCGCCGGTAAGACAGTCGTCATCACCGGCACGCTGTCGGTCGAGCGCAAGGAGTTCCAGACGATGCTCGAGGCCGCCGGCGCCAAGGCCTCGGGGTCGGTGTCGGCAAAGACCGACTACCTGATCGCCGGCGAGTCTGCGGGCTCGAAGGTGACCAAGGCCGCGAGCCTCGGCGTCGCGGTGCTGACCGAAGAAGAAGCCCGCGCGCTGCTCGCCGAGTGACGGACCTCCCGCGCGCGCGACGACCGTGCATGTCCGTCCGCGCCCGTTCCGACCAGGAGTAGATTCCTCGCATCCAGAGCCCCGGAGAGGAAACACCATGCCCGAGCCCACGACTTTGCGAGCCCTCGCGGGCCTGCCTGCAACCCCGGCCAGCCTCGCGGACTCGACGCTGGTCATGATCGACTGCCAGAACACCTACACGCGTGGGGTGATGGCACTAGACGGAGTCGAGGACGCCCTCGATGAGGCGGCAAAGCTCCTCGAGCGGGCGCGCTCGGCCGGGATCCCGATCATCCACATCGAACACGACGACGGCGACGGCTCGCTCTACGACATCCGCGCCGAAATCGGTCAGATCGTCGACCGGGTGGCACCCCAGGGTGATGAAAAGATAATCGTCAAAAACTTCCCGAACTCGTTCGTGCACACCGAGCTCGATGACCGCCTGAAGGAGGTCTCAGCGACGAATCTCATCCTCGCGGGGTTCATGACGCACATGTGCGTGAACTCCACCGCAAGAGGGGCCTTCAACCTGGGGTACGCCCCTACGGTCGTCGCTGGCGCGACGGCGACGCGCTCGCTACCTGGACCGACCGGCGTCGTGTCTTCGGCGGCCCTTCAGGCAGCGAGCCTGGCCGCGATCTCGGACCTGTTCGGGATCGTCGTCCCCGACGCCGCCGCGATCCCCGACTGAACTCATGCCAGCTAGCGGCAGGTTTGAGGAGAGATAGGGAACTTCACGAAAAATAAAAGTGGCGGGGGGTGAGATCGGGCAATGGAGTTGCGGCGGCACGGGGGTGCGAGTGGAGAAGCAAACTGACGTGGTTGGGGACCAGGCGACTGCCCGTCCCGGTCTCCGGATCTTTCTGAACTACAGACGCAAGGACACCGAAGACACCGCGGGGCGTCTGTTCGATTCGCTGTGCTCGCACTTCGGCGAGCACCGCGTGTTCATGGACATCGACGATATCCAGCCACGCAGATGTTCACGATCCACTGAACCTGCGAACCTCTTTCCGCGATGACGGGGTCAGACCGAAGATGAGCAAGCTGTCGGACCGTGCGCGCTTCGATCGTGACCATCAGTGGGCGCCGGGACGCATGTCCGGCTACCTCGACGGCGACCTCGCCGGGCGGGCACGAGCGCGAATGGAGCGCCACCTCGCCGAGTGCCAGGACTGCCGTCGCTTGCTCGCCGGCCTGCGCGCGGTCGTCGGCGGCCTGCATCGCCTGCCGGCGCCCGGCGGCGGCCTCGACGCGGTTCAGATCGCCGCGTCGGTGCGCGGGCGGTTGAACGAGCCGCCGACGAACTGACTGAACCGTTGTGCGGCCTCCCCGGGTCAAAAAGGCATGAACAAGAACATGGACCCCCAGAACGAGAGTGGCTCCACCCGCGTCGTCGAGAAGACCGAGGCCGAGTGGCGTCAGCAGCTGACGCCGGAGCAGTACGACGTGCTCCGCCGGAAGGGAACCGAGCGGCCGTTCACCGGCAGCTTCGTTCACGAGAAGCGCGACGGCTCGTATCGCTGCGCCGGGTGCGGCGCGGAGCTGTTCTCTTCGTCGACGAAGTTCGAGTCCGGCACCGGCTGGCCGAGCTTCACCGAGCCCGCCGACCGAGCGAACGTCGAGTTCGTCGACGACCACAGCTACGGCATGCATCGGATCGAGGTGAACTGCGCCGCCTGCGGCGGGCACCTCGGTCACGTGTTCCCCGACGGTCCCGGCGCGACCGGGGAGCGCTACTGCATCAACTCCTGCTCGCTCGAGTTCGACGAGAGCTAGCGCAGGTCACCCGCCGGCGGCGGCACGTTCGCGTGCCGCCCGCCGGGCAGGCGGTATAACCCGGCCGTGACCGGCGGGCCAACCTCCGAGAACGAGCTGATTTGGAGGGCTCGGAGCGGCGACGAGGAGGCGTTCGCCGAGCTCGTCATGCTCCACGCCGACCGGGTGTACGGCGCGTTGCGCCGGTTCGGGCTCGACGCGGCCGAGGCCGACGAGGTCGCCCAGGAGGTGTTCCTGCGCGCTTGGCGCGGGCTCCCGCGCTTCGAGGGGCGAGCGCGATTCTCCACCTGGCTGTACCGGATCGCGTTCAACGAGGCCCAGCGCCGGCTCGCGCGCCGGCCGCCTCCTCGCGCCGAAGTCGATCCGGATCGCGGTGACCCGATCGCCTCGTTGCCGGAGTCCCCGGACCTCAGCCCCGAGGCGCAGACGCTCGATCACGAGTTCGAGCAGACGCTCGAGCGGGCGCTCGAGCAGCTCCCGATGGAGTGGCGCGCCGCGGTCGTCCTGCGGGACATCGAGGGACTGTCCACGCACGACGCGGCCGAGATCGTCGGGGTGGGCGAGGCGGCGTTCAAGAGTCGCCTGCACCGCGGCCGCATGCAGCTGCGCGTCCTCCTCGAGCCATACCTGCGGCTCGAGGAGGGCTGACGCGGAGTCGTGGAAGCGGCGGCCGCCAACAGGCGGCGGCTCGGCGGCGGCGCGCTAAGCGGCGGCGTCGACCGCGACGGACGACTCGAGGCCAAGCGTCCGCTCGAGCGCATCCTTCGGCTGAGCGCCGATCGCCTCGGCGACTCGCTCGCCGTTGCGATAGAGCACGACGAGCGGGATGCTGCGGACGCCCGCCCGAGTGGCGAGCGCAGGCTCGTCATCGACGTTCACCTTCCCTACCTTGATCGTGCCCGCGCGCTCTTGCGCGATCCGGTCGATCACGGGACCCAGCATCCGGCACGGTCCGCACCAGGGCGCCCAGTAGTCGACGAGCACGGGTACCTCGGAGGCGAGTACCTCCTGGTCGAAGTTGGCCTCAGTCAGTGTGATCACGTCTGTCATACGTTCTCTCCATTCACGTGTAGGCGGCTAGCGGAGCGTCGTCGCGCAGGCCGCGCCGCCGTGCTTCTCGAAGTAGCGCTGGTGGTAGTCCTCGGCGTCGTAGAACGGCGAGGCGGGAACGATCTGAGTCACGATCGGCCGGCTCAGGTTTTGCTGCTGGCGCTCGCGCGAGAACGTCGCGTGTCGCTCCTGGTCGGCGTCGTGGAAGAAGATCGCTGAGCGGTATTGGCTGCCTAGGTCCCAGCCCTGCCGGTTTGGGGTGGTCGGATCGTGGATCGACCAGAACGCGCTCAGCAGCTCGTCGTAGCTGAGCAGCGCCGGATCGAACCAGACCTCGACCGCCTCGGCATGGCCGGTCCGGTCCGAGCAGACCTGCTCGTAGGTCGGGTCGGCTCCGGCGCCGCCGGCGTATCCGACCTTCGTCGCGACAACACCCTCGATCTCGCGGAATGAAGCTTCAACGCCCCAGAAACAGCCCGCGGCGAAGGTCGCGCGCTCGAGGCCCTCTACCTCGGAACTACCGGCGGCGACCGTGGCGCCCGCGCTCTCAGGGTCTTGGTGGGTGAGGTTCATAAGTCTTGTCCTTTCTTCTGTCATCCCGTCGATTCAGACCCTCGGCTGGGGGAAAACGGTTCCGCTGTTGCCAGGACCGCCAGCCGGTGGTAAACCAGCGGGTGAGATGCTGCTCTTCGCGGAGGGCAGCGCGCGAGGCAGATTCGATCGGCGGAGAGGAGCAACAAATGTCGTTCAGCGAAGACCCCACCCAGGGCATCGAGCCGGGCGCAGCTGCCGGCGAGGACCCGGCCGGAAGCGGAGCGGCCGACACCACGGCGGATCCGACGGCCGGCGCCGAGGTCGGCGGGCAAGCAAACGACGACCCGAGCCAAGGTTCCGAGGTCGGCGAGGGCGCGTACGAAGATCCAACCCAGGGCGACGAGCTGGGAGCGGCGCCGGGCGAGGACCCGATGGCGCCGTCGACCTGAGCACGCTCCTGCGCCACAGCTCAGTCTGACTCTCGCCCGTTTTATCGGTGTGCCGGGCGCGCGATGGCGTATGTTGCGCCGAGCGTGACCGCACCCGAGCCTCAGTCCATCCTCAGCATCCCGACCGAAGCGGCGATCTTCCTGGTGCTGACGGTCCGTGCGGGCTCCGAGGCGGAGGTCGGCGCCGCCCTCGGGGACGCCTCCGGGCTCAAGCGCTCGGTCGGATTCCGCGTGCCCGAAGCCGAGCTGACGTTGGTGGTCGGGATCGGCGCCGCGTTGTGGGATCGGCTGACTCGCCGTCCCCGCCCCGCCGACCTGCATCCCTTCCGCGAGCTCAACGGGGCACGCCACCGAGCTGTCGCGACGCCGGGCGACCTGCTGTTTCACATTCGCGCCCACCGGTTCGACCTGTGCTTCGAACTGGCCCAGCGACTGACCGAGCGGCTGCGCGGGCTCGTCGACGTCGTCGACGAAGTACACGGGTTCCGATCGTTCGACGAACGCGACGTACTCGGGTTCGTCGACGGCACCGAGAATCCGGAGGGTGCGGCTGCCAGCGAAGCCGTCCTGATCGGCGACGAGGACGCCGCGTTCGCCGGCGGCAGCTACGTGATCGTCCAGAAGTACGTACACGACCTCCGCGCCTGGGACGCGCTGTCGACCGAGGAGCAGGAACTGGTGATCGGGCGCACGAAGCTCAACGACATCGAGTTGCCCGACGAGGACAAGCCGCCGAACTCCCACCTCGCGCTCAACGTGATCGAGGGCCCCGACGGCGAGGAGCGCCAGGTCATGCGGTTCAACATGCCGTTCGGCCGCGTCGGCGCCGAGGAGTTCGGCACCTACTACATCGCGTACGCGCGGACGTCAGAACTGATCGAGCAGATGCTCACGAACATGTTCATCGGAGATCCACCCGGCAACACCGACCGGATCCTCGACTTCTCCACGGCCGTGACCGGCACGCTGTTCTTCGTCCCGTCGGGGGAGCTGTTGGAGAGCCTCGCGCCCGACGGCGAGTCCGACCCCGGAGACAGCGAACCGCCGGCGAGCGATTCCAGCGATTCCAGCGATTCCAGCGATTCCGGCGACGGATCGCTCGGCATCGGGAGTCTGCGACCGTCACCGTAGCGGGGCGCGCAACACGATCGTCCCAGGCGTGTCGACTTGGCCGGGCCCCTGGGCCGCGACGAGGACCTGACTCCCCCGGACGTCGGCCGGAAGATCGAACGACTTCAGTATCTCGTCGTGCTTGACCCTGTCCGCGCCGAGCGCGGTGGTCCGGCCTTGGGGGCCGACCAGCCAGATGCCGTAGCGTCCGGGGGTGAGTCCGAAGGCGAGCAGATTGATCCCGCGCAGCCCGTCGTGCGCGAGCTCGAACACCCAGCCGCTCGCGCGCGAGCCTGATCCAGACGGCGGGGTGAGCTTGACTTGCGCCGTCGCGGTCGCCAGCGGCGCGTTCGGGGAGCGACCCTGGCTCGAGCCCTGTTCGGAGACGGCGGTCACCAGCGCGTGCGGGCGGCAGGCGCCGAACTGCATCGTCGTCGTCAGCCGGGTCGGATCCTCGTTGAGCGAGCGGCTGATGTCCGGCGGCATACCGCTGACCGGCGTGGACGTGGCCGTGATCGTGAGGGCGCGGTAGGCACAGGCCGGACGCGGGAGCGCGTGGATGAAGAAGAACAGGTTGGCGACGCTGCTCAAGATCGTCGTGTTGCCCGCCGAGACCGTGATGCGGGAGCTGGGCCCGCCCGTGGCCGCGTAGCCATAGACGATCGCGTGGGGGCCTGCGTTGACGAGGGCGAACGGCACCGGCACCGACTGCCGGCTGCACAGTCCGTACTGGACGCCGCCGAGAATGAGACGGCCGTGCACGATCGACCCCGGTAGTGCCGTGCCCGGCTTCTCCCGGAGCTCCCAGGAGATCCCGGAGACTCGCCCGGAGGCGGTGCGGATCAGCCCGTCGGGTCCGGCCGTCATCGGCGGAGCGTGCTGCGCGGTTCGGGCCGGGACCCGGCAGCTCCCCCCGGTGAGCGCAAGCCCGGCCGCCCCGGCACTGGTCGCAGAAGCATGACCGCCGTGGCGCGAGATGCCAAGGAGAGCTACCGCCACCACGATCGCGACCGGGACCGCGAGCGCCACGACCATCGCGACCCGTCCCGTCACCACAGCGCCCGAAGACACAAAGCGTCGTCGGCCAGACCAGGACGCGCCCGCTCGCTCGAGCCGCTCGAACTCGGCGCCCAACTCACCAGCGAAGCGCAAGTCGCTCATGTGTACAGCTCCTCTCTGCTCCGCGGGGCCTCCAGCACCGAGCGCAGGGCGCGGAGCCCGCGGGAAACGCGGGCACGCGCGGCCTGCTCTGAGACCCCGAGCGCAATCGCAACCTCCGGATAGGGACGCTCCTCCACGACCCGCAGCCGCACCGCGTCGCGCTGATCGGCACCCAACCTCTCCAACTGCGCTCCGACCTCGGCTCGCAGCGTCCTCAGCCCCGCGCGCCGCTCGATCAACTCGACGTCGTCCTCGTACACGGTCGGCACCTGGATGCCGAGTCGCCGCACCGCTCGCTGCTCGGCGCGCGCGCTGCGCAGGTACCGGCCGACCTGCCGGCGCGCGACCGTGAACAACCACGCCCGGACCTCCTCGTCGCTGCGCCCCTCCAGCTTCGCCCATCCCCGAAACGCCAGCGCGAACGTCTCCGCGGCCAGATCCGCCGCGAGCGTGACATCGAGCGTCCGCCGCGCGAGGAAGATCAGCACCCGCTCGATCTCCCGCGCGTACATCGCAGTGAAGTCCGTGTCGGATCCCATCTACTCCGAGAATGCCGCGGGCACCAAATCGTGTGACAGACGGGCCGCGCGCTTCAACCCGGGGAAAGCCCGGCTACCACGACGGCGCCCCGAGGTCGCGAGACATCGCGCGACTACCGAAGCTCGGCCGCCAGCTGTGCGCAACGCCGTTCGATCCCGGCGAGTTGCTGGAGACGCGCCCGCGCGTGCCGTTCACCCCGGCGCCGGTCCACGCCGGCGCGCTCGATCGCGCCACGGATCGCCTCGATCGCTTCGTCAACCGCGGCCGACAAGTCGCGGCGGTATTCGCGGACGGCGTCCGAGACGCGGCCGGCCAGCTCTGAGCGAAGCCGGCCGGCGTGGCGATCGGACATGTCGATCACCCGTTGCTCGGCCTCGCGCATGACGAGCCTGCGCCCGAGTGCGCCGGGCGTGATCGTCCGTCCGAACCCGACGATCATGTCGAGCCCGTGCTCGGGGTCCGTGAGCTTGAACGAGAAGCGCGAGGGCTCTCGCAGCCCGGTGTCCGGCAGAAGACCGGCTGCCCTCGCGCCGAACACATCCTCGGCGATCTCCTGGACCTGTTCGAGGATGTGCTCGATCCGGGCGGCGTAGCGCTGCTCGAGCGCGGTCAGCTCGTCCGCGATTACGCGTTCGAACCGCGGCACGAGTTGCTCGAACTCGGCGCGGATGGTCACGTCAACCCATCGCTCGAGCTCGGCGGACAGCTCGCGCGGCGACCCCGCCGCGACCTCGTCGGCGTGGCTGCGGAGCTCCGCCCGCAACCGTTCCTCCTCACGCTGCGCGTACAGCCGGAGCGGCTCGTTGACCGACTGCTCGAGCGCACGCTCGGCACCTCGGTCGAGCAGATCTCCGGCCTCCGAGGCGGCGGCCCGGAGATCCGCGATCCGCTGCTCGAACGTGACCGCCCGCGCGCCAAGCTGATCGAGCGGAAACTGGATCGCGCGCGCCTCGAACCGTGCTGCCTGCGCGGCGTCCGCGGCGACGCTCCGCGCCAGCCGAGCCACGGACCTCAGGAGTAATGGCTCGCGCTCGTCGGACGCGAGTGACCGCAACCGCCCCACGAGCCGTGACAGCCCGTAGCGCCGGCGAGCGCTGACCGCGAACAGCTCGATCTCGGCATCCGGGAGCAAATCGCGAAGCGCGGAGCGAACGAACTCCACTGCCGCGTCCACGTCGTCGGGCTCGAGGTGATCGATCTTGTTGATCACGATCAGCAGCCGGGGCACTCGACCAGACAGCTCGAACAGCAGCTCGCGCTCGGCTTGGGAGAGTGGCTGCCCGGCATCCAGCACGCATATCGCCGCGTCGACCCTCGGAAGGAAGGCGCGCGCGGCGTCGGTGTTGTGACCGTGGATCGAGCCGACCCCGGGCGTGTCGACGAGCTCGAGCCCCGCGCGCAGCAAATCGTGGTCGAGCTCGACGCGTGCCAGTTCCACGCCCAGGTCGTTGCCCGGGTTGCGCGCTTCGGTCACATAGTCCGCGAGCTCCGAGAGTGGGCGCTCGTCCTCGCGGCCATCGACGTAGCTGACCACCAACCGGTCGCGGTCGCCGGCGCCGATCGCGGTCACCACCGAGGTCAACGGAAGCACGCCGGTCGGGAGCACGGCCCGCCCGACCAGAGCGTTGATCAGCCTGCTCTTGCCACGCTTGAACTCGCCGAGCACCACGAGATTGAACCGGTCCTCGGCGACCCGCGCTCGCGCGGCCGCCAGGTCACGAACGGCGCGCGGGGGGAGCAGCCCCGTGGCGAGCGAGAGCAGCTCGTCGAGGGTGTTGACGGCCAGCCCACGGTGATCCGACCCGCCCTGACCTATCGAAGAGCGCGCCTGTTCAAACCCGCTAACCGCTGTCGGCTCCACCTGACCTCCACGTTCGTGGACTTGTTAGATAGAGGCCATCAGCGACCGCCGCCGCGCTCCGAGCGAGCCTCATCGCTCGTCCGTCAGCATATCGCGACCTTTCC
>CAVWKC010000017.1:0-14632 GCA_963755525.1 uncultured Solirubrobacterales bacterium
TGCACGATCAGTGTTCGGACATCCCCGACGTCGACCAGGTCGTGGTCCCCGGGGTCGGCGAGGTGTGCCAGTCGTCGCTCCTTCAGACCCGTTTCGCGACGCCGCGTATGGAGGCGGGCGAGAGCATCGCCACCGATCAGGAGAAGTGTCAGCTCGAGCCGCTCAGCCAATCCTCCTACTACCCGATCGTGTTCAGCGATCAAGAGTGGGCGCAGCTGGAGCACATCTTCCCGAACGGCGTGTGCGACTGGTCGGAGCCCGGCGTCGACCAGCGGCCGACGATCCCGTGGCAGACCTACCAGGACGCGTCGGGCAAGGTCATCTACGGCGGTAAGCCGCTCGGTCCGGCGCCGGCCGGCTCGGGTGGCGGATGGACGAGTTCGTCGTTCGATGAGTGGGTGAGCCAGTAGCCGGTCGCCGCAGGATCATCTTCACCGTGGTAACCGCTGCCTGGTGGCCAGTGCCGCCGGGCAGCGACACGGTGACGGTGATCCCGCGGTGTCCAGGTCGGTATAGGCTGCCCCGGCCCAACGAGATCACAGGAGCGATGAGCGTGAACGTTTCCTCGAGGTTCGACGTCGCCGGTTTCGGCGTGATCGTCACCGGCGGTGCCAGTGGCCTGGGACTCGCCTACGGCGAGGTGCTCGCGGCGCACGGCGCGCGCGTCACTCTGATCGACGTCGACGCCGAGGCCGTCGAGGCGCAGGCGTCACGGCTCCGGGACGAGGGACTCGACGTTCGCGGCACGGCCGCGGACGTCACCGACCACCCGCGGCTCGATCAGGTGATCGACGAAGCGTCAGAGTTGTACGGCCGCCTCGATGTCGCATTCGCCAACGCCGGCATTGATCCCGGCGTCGGGTTCGTCGGCGCCTGGGCGGGCGGCCACCGGCCTCGCGTGGAGGAGGGCGCGCTCGAGCGCTACACCGACGAGCGCTGGAACCGCGTGATCGACATCAACCTCAACGGGATCTTCGCCACCGCGCGAGCCGCGGCCCGTCACATGCGTCCCCGCCGTTTCGGCCGGATCATCATCACGACGTCGCTGGCCGCGACCGTGACCGAGGGCGCGATCGGGTCCGCTTACATGGCGGCGAAGGCCGGCGCCAGGCACTTCATGCACTGCACCGCGCTCGAACTGGCCGCCGACGGCATCACCGTCAACGCGATCGCCCCGGGCTTCTTCGTCACGAACATCGGCGGCGGCCATGCGCACAACCCCGACGTACAGGCGGCCCTCGCGAAGGACATTCCGATGCACCGCGTCGGCTTCCCGGACGACATCAAGACGCTGGCCCTATTCCTCGCCTCACCGGCGTGCGAGTACATCACCGGGCAGGAGATCGTGATCGACGGCGGCTGGGGCCTTGGGGTCGCCGACTGAGTCGGACGCTCTACCGGACCGACGTGGTGGTCCCGCTGGCGCGACGCGCTCGGCGAAGGGCCTGACGACGCCGGGTCCCGGCAGCCCGATCCTCGTCGACCGCACCTAACTCGAGCGCAAGGTCCCGTCCCTTTCTACCGAGGTCGTAGTGGTCGTTCTCCGGGCGCCCGGGCTTCGCCTGAAACCATTCGCGGCGCAGGCCGAGCCGCTCGGCAAACTCGTGCAGCTCATCGACCGTGTCGGCCTGGAGGTGACCGCCGCCGCTCCACCGCCCCCAGTCGCCGACGGCGAAAGCGTTGTCGATGTAGACGCTCAAGCTGTGC
Organism: uncultured Solirubrobacterales bacterium; assembly: GCA_963755525.1. Lineage (GTDB taxonomy): Bacteria > Actinomycetota > Thermoleophilia > Solirubrobacterales > Solirubrobacteraceae > Palsa-465. Next base: position 1,708 of record CAVWKC010000017.1, read on the forward strand.
ACCTTACCGAGCGGCGGTTACCTGCCGGGTAAGCGCCGCGGAGTGACTGTTACCTGGCGGGTAATCGACAGCCCGCATGCCGTCCGGCACCGTGATCGGCATGACTACGCAATCGAATTCATCCACCCTCGCCATGCCGGCGGGCGCCCGCTCGCTGCCGGCCGCGGCGCACCACTGGGCGGCGCTCCCTGTGCTGCTCGCCGGCACGTTCATGGTCGTGCTGGACTTCTTCATCGTCAACGTCGCGCTGCCCTCGATGCAGCGCAACCTGCACGCCGGCACCGGCGCGATCGAATGGGTCGTGGCCGGGTTCGCGCTGACCTCGGCCGTGTTCCTGATCACCGCGGCGCGGCTCGGCGACCGGATCGGCCGCCGGCGCACGTTCTCGATCGGCCTCGGCCTGTTCACGCTGGCGTCGGCCGCGTGCGGGGCGGCCGGCACCCCGACCATGCTCGTGATCGCGCGGCTGGCGCAGGGGATCGGCGCAGCGTTGGTGATGCCGAACGTGCTCTCGATCATCAACGTCACCTACACCGGCGCCGACCTCCCGCGGGCGCTCGGCATCTACGGGCTCGTGATGGGTCTGGCCGCGGCGTGCGGGCAGCTAATCGGCGGCGGGCTGATCCAGACCGATATCGCCGAGCTCAGCTGGCGGGCGTGCTTCCTGATCAACGTCCCGGTCGGCGTTGGCGCGCTCGCGCTCGCGCCGAAGTACGTGTCCGAATCACGCTCGGATCGGCGAGCACGGCTCGATCCGCTCGGCACGCTGCTGCTCACCGCCGGGCTGACCGCGATTGTGCTGCCGCTTGTCGAGGGACGCCAGCATGGGTGGCCCGCCTGGACCTGGATCTCGCTCGGCTGCGCGCCGCTGCTGCTGCTCGGCTTTGGCGCTCTCCAGCGCCGTCTCGCCCGGCGTGGCGGCGAGCCGCTGCTGGTGCCGGCGATGTTCCGCGAGCGCTCGTTCACCGTCGGGCTGATGACACAACTTGCGTTCTGGTGCGGCCAGGCGTCGTTCTTCCTCGTGCTCGCGCTCTACCTGCAGCAGGGTCGCGGGTTGAGCGCACTTGACGCCGGGCTCGTGTTCACGATCATGGCGGTGGCGTACGTCGCGGCGTCCGCGCAGGCGCCGACGCTCGTCATCCGGTTCGGACGCCGGCTGCTCGCGATCGGCGCGCTCGTACTCGCGGGCGGCCACGGCCTGCTGCTGGCCGCGGTCGCGAACGTCGGCGTCAGCGTCGGCGTCGGCGGCTCGATCGTGGAGCTGTTCCCGGGACTCGTGCTGGTCGGCGCGGGGATGGGTCTGCTCCTCGTCCCGCTGACCACGACGATCCTGTCGAGCGTCGACGTCCAGCATGCCGGCAGCGCCTCCGGAGCGGTCACCACGGTGCAGAGCGTCGGCGGAGCCCTGGGCGTGGCGATCACGGGCGTGATCTTCTTCGGCGCCCTGCGCGGCGGGTATGCCCATGCCCTCGAGCTAAGCCTGATCGAGCTCGGCGCGCTGCTGCTCGGAGTGGCGGCGCTCACCCGCCTGCTGCCGGCGACGCCACGCCGGTAGCGTCGAACCCGCGAAGGCACGGAAACTTGCGGTCGAAGCTCGCGCGCCCGAACCTCGGGTCGTGGAACGCGATCCCGACGTTCACGCACCCGGCTCGCCCGGTGCGCCGCAACGTGATCGCTCCCACCGCGCCGACCGCGACCACGACCGCGAGGGTCGCGAGAAACGCGATCGTGCGAGGACCCGCGCGCGGGAGCAGGGCGCCGATCCGCTGCCTCACCGTCGGACCGCGAGGACCGGCGACGATCGTCACCCGGACGTTCGTCGGCGGCGACCCGATCACTTCTCGGTGGCGTTCGCTTCGCTCTCGGCGGGCTCGACGGGCTCGACGGGCTTGCGGTGTCTCCCGAAGCCGAAGAAGTGCTCGGCCTGCTCGATCTCGTGCTCGGCGTGCTGGACCTCGTGCTCGGCGCCGGCCAGCGGGCCGAGGAGCTTCACGAGGTCCTGCATCGTGTCGGTGAGGCGATCGACCGACTCGGTCAACGGTCCGACCGAGGTCGCGAGCGTCTCGATCACCTCGACGTGGTGCTCGATCGACTCCGTCGCATGATCGATCGCGCGAACCGCGTCGAGCGTCTCGCGCTCGGTCTGTTCGAGCGGTTTCATCGCGTCTTCGTTCAGCACCCGCACGACCGACTTCACAGGTCTCAAGACGAAGTCGAACACCTCGCGCGAATGCTACTCGGCTATGAGCGAGCGGCCGTTTGCGCGGCCCGCGGGCGAGAACACCGACAGTCCGCGAGGACGCCGAACGAGAGCTGCTCGCGATCCTCGAGAATCATGGACCCAGCGGCGAGACGCTCGGGCTCCTCGGCCGCGTCTACAAGGACCGGTGGGAGGCGGCGCGCGACGGCTCGATCCTCAAGGCGCACGGCTACCTCGAAAAGGCGATCGACGCCTACCGCCGCGGGTTCGAGTGTGATTGGCGCAGCGCATACCCCGGCGTGAACGCAGTCACCCTGCTCGAGATCCGCGGGCCCGGAGATCCGGTGCAGGCGGAGCTGCTCCCGGTCGCCCACTACGCCTGCATGCGGCGGATCGCCGGTGGCGCGGCCGACTACTGGGACCATGCGACCCGGCTCGAGCTCGCGTCCTCACGCGCGACCGCGACGCGGCGTTCGCGGGAGCGACGGCCGCGCTCGCGGCCGTGCGTGAGAAATGGGAGCCCAAGAGCACCGCGTACAAACCTGTCGCTGATCCGCGAGGCACGCGCCGAGCGCGACGACCGGATCGACTGGGCCGATGAGATCGAGCGCGAGCTGCTAGAAGCCGCGAGCGCGCCTCAAGCCACCGGCGACCCGGCCTAGCTGGCGAACAGCGCCTGTTGCGTGTAGCCCGGCGCGCGCTCGATCTCGAGCATCCGCCGTTTGGTCGCGATCCCGCCCGGGGCGGAGAAGCCGTGCAGCGCTCCGCCGGCCGAGAGCACACGATGGCAGGGCACGATGATCGGGAACGGGTTCTGGGCGAGCGCGACGCCCACCTCGCGAGCCGCGCGCGGGTCACCGATCACCCCGGCCACCTCGCCGTAGCTGGCGGTCGAGCCGGGCGCGATTTCGCGGGTCGCCGCATACACGCGCCGCCGGAACGAGCCGAGGTGCCGTTCGTCGAGCGCGATCTGGCGGAGGTCAGGTTGCTCGCCGTCGAGCAACGCCGCCATGCCAGCGATCGCGTCCCGGACCGAGTCGGGCACGTCGGCCGAGGCCTCGAGCCGCTCACCGCGCAGCCCGCGCGCGCCCGGCATCACGACCTCGGTAATCCCGGCCTCGCTCCACCGTACGCCGCACGTTCCAATCGCTATGTCGAACAACACCATCGTCATCGAGGATAGAAACGACCGGTGACGACGGGTTGTGAGATTCGCCGATACGCCCCAACCTATAGTGCGAATCGATGCCTCCGCTGACCGCCGTATCGGACCGGATCGACCAGCTCGCGCAGGATCTGCGCCACCACAAGCGGCTCTACTACTCCGGGGAGCCGTCGATCAGCGACGCGGAGTACGACGCGCTCGAGCAGGAGCTCCGCGCGCTGATCGGCGAGCACCCGGAGCTGACCCCAGCGGACAACCCGCTCGAGGAGGTCGGCGCCGAGCTCGCCGGCGAGCTGTACGCCGACGCGCGCCATGAGGTGCCGATGCTGTCGCTCGAGAAGGCGACGACGGACGCCGAGCTCGACACGTTCCTCGCGCGCTTCCCGGACCAGGCGTTCGCGCTGTGGCCGAAGTTCGACGGCCTGTCGGTGTCCGTCCTCTACCGCGGCGGCAGGCTGGCGCGCGCGGCCACGCGGGGCAACGGCGAGGTCGGGCAAGACGTGACGGTCAACGTGCGCGGCGGCGAGGTGCACGGAATGCCCGAGGTGCTGCCCGAGCGGATCGACTGCGAGGTCCGGGGCGAGGTCGTGATGCTGCGCTCGGATTGGCGCGCGTACAACGCCGCCCACGAGGACAAGCCGCTGGCTAACGCACGCAGCGCCGCTGCGGGCACGTTGCTCGCCAAGGACCGCGCGAAGGTCGCCGAGCGGCCCGTGACGTTCTACGCGTTCGACCTGATCCGACTCGGCGACGGAGCGACCGAGCGCAAGCTCGCCGACGAGCTCAACGGCCTCGGCTTCGTCGTCGAGGGCTACGCGGAGTCGGGCGATCCCGAAGACATCCGCGCCTACATCAAGCGCATCCTCAACCGCCGCCACGACGTCGACTACGAGCTCGACGGCGTCGTGATCAAGCTGGTTGACCGCGCCGCGTACGAGGCCGCCGGCCAGACCGGTCATCACCCCAAGGGCGCGATCGCGTTCAAGCTCCCGCCCGAGGTCGCGGTGACGCGCCTGCTCGAGGTCGACTGGACCCCCGGGAAGACAGGCCAGCTCACGCCGCGCGGGCGCGTGGAGCGCGTGTTCGTGTCGGGAACCCACATCGAGCATGTGAGCCTCCACAACCTGGCGGTGATCGACGCGCGCGACATCCGCATCGGCGACCGGGTGTTCATCCTGCGGCGCGGCGACGTGATCCCGTTCGTGTCCGGCGTCGTCGATCCCGCCGACCGGGACGGCAGCGAACGGACGATCGAGCCGCCGGAGGCGTGCCCGTCGTGCGGCGCGCCACTCGTGCTCGTGGGCGAGTCACGGGTGGTGATGTGCGAGAACGCGCAGGGGTGTCCCGCCCAGCGCCTGCGCCGGCTGATCCACTGGTGCTCCCGAGCGGGCGCCGACGTCGAGGGACTGTCCGAGGCGCGGCTCGAACAGCTGATCGACGCGCGGCTCGTGTCGGCGCCGTCCGACGTCTATCGGCTCGACTACGACTCGCTGATGCCGGACGGAAGGGCGCGGTTCGAGGGCTGGGGGGAGCGCTCGGTGCGCAACCTGCTCGGGGCGATCGAGCGAAGCAAGGCAGTGGGACTAAGGCGCGCGCTCGTCGGATGGTCGATCCCGTTGACCTCGGAGGGGACCGCGAAGCGGATCTGCCGGCATGGCTACGCGTCGATCGAGCAGTTGCAGGAAGCCACCATCGAGGAGCTGTGCGAGGTCGAGGACGTCGGCCCGGTCGTCGCCGAGGCGCTGCGCAAGTTCCTCGAGCAACCGGCGACCCGGGCCGAGATCGCGGCACTCCGAGAGCTCGGAGTCAGCCTCGATGTGCGCGACGAGGACCGTCCTGTCGAGGTCAGCTCCGAGTCACCGTTCGCCGGCAAGACAGTCGTCATCACCGGCACGCTGTCGGTCGAGCGCAAGGAGTTCCAGACGATGCTCGAGGCCGCCGGCGCCAAGGCCTCGGGGTCGGTGTCGGCAAAGACCGACTACCTGATCGCCGGCGAATCCGCGGGCTCGAAGCTGACCAAGGCCGCGAGCCTCGGCGTCGCTGTCCTGAGCGAGGACGAAGCCCGCGCGCTGCTCGACCCGGAGTAGATTCCCCGCACCAACAGCCCTGGAGAGGAACACCATGCCCGAGCCCACGACCTTGCGAGCCCTCGCGGGCCTGCCTGCAACCCCGGCCAGCCTCGCGGACTCGACGCTGGTCATGATCGACTGCCAGAACACCTACACGCGTGGGGTGATGGCACTAGACGGAGTCGAGGACGCGCTCGATGAGGCGGCAAAGCTCCTCGAGCGGGCGCGCTCGGCCGGGATCCCGATCATCCACATCGAACACGACGACGGCGACGGCTCGCTCTACGACATCCGCGCCGAAATCGGTCAGATCGTCGACCGGGTGGCACCCCAGGGTGACGAAAAGACAATCGTCAAGAACTTCCCGAACTCGTTCGTGCACACCGAGCTCGATGACCGCCTGAAGGAGGTCTCAGCGACGAATCTCATCCTCGCGGGGTTCATGACGCACATGTGCGTGAACTCCACCGCGAGAGGGGCCTTCAACCTGGGGTACGCCCCTACGGTCGTCGCTGGCGCGACGGCGACGCGCTCGCTACCTGGACCGACCGGCGTCGTGTCTTCGGCGGCCCTTCAGGCAGCGAGCCTGGCCGCGATCTCGGACCTGTTCGGGATCGTCGTCCCCGACGCCGCCACGATCCCCGACTGAACTCATGCCAGCTAGCGGCAGGTTTGAGGAGAGATAGGGAACTTCACGAAAAATATAGGCGGGGGTGAGATCGCCGGCGACCATTTACTGGCTGACGTATAGCGGGGCACGCGACCGTTATGACACCCTCGCGCCCGGCCAGTCGTACTCACAACCGACCTACGTCGGTCACCGCTGGGCTTGTCGTCGAATCTGGTGCCTGCTCCGCGATGACCGTGATGAAGCCGGGCACGCAGATGTTCACGATCCACTGAACCTGCGAACCTCTTTCCGCGATGACGGGGTCAGATCGAAGATGAGCAAGCTGTCGGACCGTGCGCGCTTCGATCGCGACCATCGGTGGGCGCCGGGACGCATGTCCGGCTACCTCGACGGCGACCTCGCCGCGCGCGCACGAGCGCGACTGGAGCGCCACCTCGGCGAGTGCCAGGACTGCCGTCGGCTGCTCGCCGGCCTACGCGCGGTCGTCGGCGGCCTGCATCGCCTGCCGGCGCCCGGCGGCGGCCTCGACGCGGTTCAGATCGCCGCGTCGGTGCGCGGGCGGTTGAACGAGCCGCCGACGAACTGACTGAACCGTTGTGCGGCCTCCCCGGGTCAAACAAGGCATGAACAAGAACATCGACCCCCAGAACGAGACTGGCTCCACCCGCGTCGAGAAGACCGAGGCCGAGTGGCGCGAGCAGCTGACGCCGGAGCAGTACGACGTGCTCCGCCGGAAGGGAACCGAGCGGCCGTTCACCGGCAGCTTCGTTCACGAGAAGCGCGACGGTTCGTATCGCTGCGCCGGGTGCGGCGCGGAGCTGTTCGCTTCGTCGACGAAGTTCGAGTCCGGCACCGGCTGGCCGAGCTTCACCGAGCCCGCCGACCGAGCGAACGTGGAGCTCGTCGACGACCACAGCTACGGCATGCATCGGATCGAGGTGAACTGCGCCGCCTGCGGCGGGCACCTTGGTCACGTGTTCCCCGACGGTCCCGGCGCGACCGGGGAGCGCTACTGCATCAACTCCTGCTCGCTCGAGTTCGACAAGAGCTAGCGCAGGTCACCCGCCGGCGGCGGCACGTTCGCGTGCCGCCTGCCCGGCAGGCGGTATAACCCGGCCGTGACCGGCGGGCCAACCTCCGAGAACGAGCTGATTCGGAGGGCTCGGAGCGGCGACGAGGAGCCGTTCGCTGAGCTCGTCATGCTCCACGCCGACCGGGTGTACGGCGCGTTGCGCCGGTTCGGGCTCGACGCGGCCGAGGCCGACGAGGTCGCCCAGGAGGTGTTCCTGCGCGCTTGGCGCGGGCTCCCCCGCTTCGAGGGGCGAGCGCGATTCTCCACCTGGCTGTACCGGATCGCGTTCAACGAGGCCCAGCGCCGGCTCGCGCGCCGCCCGCCTCCTCGCGCCGAAGTCGACCCGGATCGCGCTGACCCGATCGCCTCGTTGCCGGAGTCCCCGGACCTCAGCCCCGAGGCGCAGACGCTCGATCACGAGTTCGAGCAGACGCTCGAGCGGGCGCTCGAGCAGCTCCCGATGGAGTGGCGCGCCGCGGTCGTCCTGCGGGACATCGAGGGCCTGTCCACGCGCGACGCGGCCGAGATCGTCGGGGTGGGCGAGGCGGCGTTCAAGAGTCGCCTGCACCGCGGCCGCATGCAGCTGCGCGTCCTCCTCGAGCCATACCTGCGGCTCGAGGAGGGCTGACGCGGAGTCGTGGAAGCGGCGGCCGCCAACAGGCGGCGGCTCGGCGGCGCCGCGCTAAGCGGCGGCGTCGACCGCGAGGGACGACTCGAGGCCAAGCGTCCGCTCGAGCGCATCCTTCGGCTGAGCGCCGATCGCCTCGGCGACTCGCTCGCCGTTGCGATAGAGCACGACGAGCGGGATGCTGCGAACGCCCGCCCGAGTGGCGAGCGCAGGCTCGTCATCGACGTTCACCTTCCCTACCTTGATCGTGCCCGCGCGCTCCTGCGCGATCCGGTCGATCACGGGACCCAGCATCCGACACGGTCCGCACCAGGGCGCCCAGTAGTCGACGAGCACGGGTAGGTCGGAGGCGAGTACCTCCTGGTCGAAGTTGGCCTCAGTCAGTGTGATCACGTCTGTCATACGTTCTCTCCATTCACGTGTAGGCGGCTAGCGGAGCGTCGTCGCGCAGGCCGCGCCGCCGTGCTTCTCGAAGTAGCGCTGGTGGTAGTCCTCGGCGTCGTAGAACGGCGAGGCGGGAACGATCTGAGTCACGATCGGCCGGCTCATGTTTTGCTGATGGCGCTCGCGCGAGAACGTCGCGTGTCGCTCCTGGTCGGCGTCGTGGAAGAAGATCGCTGAGCGGTACTGGCTGCCGAGGTCCCAGCCCTGCCGATTTGGGGTGGTCGGATCGTGGATCGACCAGAACGCGCTCAGCAGCTCGTCGTAGCTGAGCAGCGCCGGATCGAACCAGACCTCGACCGCCTCGGCATGGCCGGTCCGGTCCGAGCAGACCTTCTCGTAGGTCGGGTCGGCTCCGGTGCCGCCGGTGTATCCGACCTTCGTCGCGACAACACCCTCGATCTCGCGGAATGAAGCTTCAACGCCCCAGAAACAACCCGCGGCGAAGGTCGCGCGCTCGAGGCCCTCTACCTCAGGACTAACGGCGGCGACCGTGGCGCCCGCGCTCTCAGGGTCTTGGTGGGTGAGGTTCATAAGTCTTGTCCTTTCTTCTGTCATCACGTCGATTCAGACCCTCGGCTGGGGGAAAACGGTTCCGCTGTTGCCAGGACCGCCAGCCGGTGGTAAACCAGCGGGTGAGATGCTGCTCTTCGCGGAGGGCAGCGCGCGAGGCAGATTCGATCGGCGGAGAGGAGCAACAAATGTCGTTCAGCGAAGACCCCACCCAGGGCATCGAGCCGGGCGCAGCTGCCGGCGAGGACCCGGCCGGAAGCGGAGCGGCCGACACCACGGCGGATCCGACGGCCGGCGCCGAGGTCGGCGGGCGAGCAAACGACGACCCGAGCCAAGGTTCCGAGGTCGGTGAGGGCGCGTACGAAGATCCAACCCAGGGCGAGGAAGTGGGAGCGGCGCCGGGCGAGGACCCGATGGCGCCGTCGACCTGAGCACGCTCCTGCGCCACAGCTCAGTCTGACTCTCGCCCGTTTTATCGGTAGGCCGGGCGTGCGATGGCGTATGTTGCGCCGAGCGTGACCGCACCCGAGCCTCAGTCCATCCTCAGCATCCCGACCGAAGCGGCGATCTTCCTGGTGCTGACGGTCCGTGCGGGCTCCGAGGCGGAGGTCGGCGCCGCCCTCGGGGACGCCTCCGGGCTCAAGCGCTCGGTCGGATTCCGCGTGCCCGAAGCCGAGCTGACGTTGGTGGTCGGGATCGGCGCCGCGTTGTGGGATCGGCTGACTCGCCGTCCCCGCCCCGCCGACCTGCATCCCTTCCGCGAGCTCAACGGGGCGCGCCACCGAGCTGTCGCGACGCCGGGCGACCTGCTGTTTCACATTCGCGCCCACCGGTTCGACCTGTGCTTCGAACTGGCCCAGCGACTGACCGAGCGGCTGCGCGGGCTCGTCGACGTCGTCGACGAAGTGCACGGGTTCCGGTCGTTCGACGAACGCGACGTACTCGGGTTCGTCGACGGCACCGAGAATCCGGAGGGTGCGGCTGCCAGCGAAGCCGTCCTGATCGGCGACGAGGACGCAGCGTTCGCCGGCGGCAGCTACGTGATCGTCCAGAAGTACGTACACGACCTCCGCGCCTGGGACGCGCTGTCGACCGAGGAGCAGGAACTGGTGATCGGGCGCACCAAGCTCAACGACATCGAGTTGCCCGACGAGGACAAGCCGCCGAACTCCCACCTCGCGCTCAACGTGATCGAGGGCCCCGACGGCGAGGAGCGCCAGGTCATGCGGTTCAACATGCCGTTCGGCCGCGTCGGCGCTGAGGAGTTCGGCACCTACTACATCGCGTACGCGCGGACGTCAGAACTGATCGAGCAGATGCTCACGAACATGTTCATCGGAGATCCACCCGGCAACACCGACCGGATCCTCGACTTCTCCACGGCCGTGACCGGCACGCTGTTCTTCGTCCCGTCGGGGGAGCTGTTGGAGAGCCTCACGCCCGACGGCGAGTCCGACCCCGGAGACAGCGAACCGCCGGCGAGCGATTCCAGCGATTCCAGCGATTCCGGCGATTCCGGCGATTCCGGCGACGGATCGCTCGGCATCGGGAGTCTGCGACCGTCACCGTAGCGGGGCGCGCAACACGATCGTCCCGGGGGTGTCGACCTGGCCGGGCCCCTGGGCCGCGACGAGGACCTGACTTCCCCGGACGTCGGCCGGAAGATCGAACGACTTCAATATCTCGTCGTGCTTGACCTTGTCCGCGCCGAGCGCGGTGGTCCGACCGTGGGGGCCGACCAGCCAGATGCCGTAGCGTCCGGGGGTGAGTCCGAAGGCGAGCAGGTTGATCCCGCGCAGCCCGTCGTGCGCGAGCTCGAACACCCAGCCGCTCGCGCGCGAGCCTGATCCAGACGGCGGGGTGAGCTTGACTTGCGCCGTCGCGGTCGCCAGCGGTGCGTTCGGGGAGCGACCCTGGCTCGAGCCCTGTTCGGAGACGGCGGTCACCAGCGCATGCGGGCGGCAGGCGCCGAACTGCATCGTCGTCGTCAGCCGGGTCGGGTCCTCGTCGAGCGAGCGGCTGATGTCCGGCGGCATGCCGCTGACCGGCGTGGACGTAGCCGTGATCGTGAGGGCGCGGTAGGCGCAGGCCGAACGCGGCAGCGCATGGATGAAGAAGAACAGATTGGCGACACTGCTCAACATCGTGGTGCTGCCCGCCGAGACCGTGATGCCGTAGCTGCCGCCGCCCGTGGCCACGTAGCCATAGACGATCGCATGGGAGCCGGCGTTGACGAGGCCGAACGGCACCGGCACCAGCTGCCGGCTGCACAGTCCGTACTGGGCGCCGCCGAGAATGAGACGGCCGTGCGCGACCGACCCGGGTAGGGCCGTGCCAGGCTTCTCCCGGAGCTCCCAGGAGATCCCGGAGACTCGCCCGGAGGCGGCTCGGATCAGCCCGTCGGGTCCGGCCGTCATCGGCGGAGCGTGCGGCGCGGTTCGAGCCGGGATCCGGCAGTTCCCGCCGCTGAGAGCAAGCCCCGCCGGGGGCGCGGTGCTGGTCGCCGGACGGTGTCCACCGCCGTGGCGCGAGATGCCAAGGAGAGCTACCGCCACCACGATCGCGACCGGGACCGCGAGCGCCACGACCATCGCGACCCGTCCCGTCACCACAGCGCCCGAAGACACAAAGCGTCGTCGGCCAGACCAGGACGCGCCCGCTCGCTCGAGCCGCTCGAACTCAGCGCCCAACTCACGGGTGAAGCGCAAGTCGCTCATGTGTACAGCTCCTCTCTGCTCCGCGGGGCCTCCAACACCGAGCGCAGGGCGCGGAGCCCGCGGGAGACCCGGGCACGCGCGGCCTGCTCTGAGACCCCGAGCGCCTTTGCAACCTCCGGATAGGGACGCTCCTCCACGACCCGCAGCCGCACCGCGTCGCGCTGGTCGGCACCCAACCTCTCCAACTGCGCTCCGACCTCGGCTCGCAGCGTCCTCAGCCCCGCGCGCTGCTCGATCAACTCGACGTCGTCCTCGTACACGGTCGGCACCTGGATGCCGAGTCGCCGCACCGCTCGCTGCTCGGCGCGCGCGCGGCGCAGGTACCGGCCGACCTGCCGGCGCGCGACCGTGAACAACCACGCCCGGACCTCCTCGTCGCTGCGCCCCTCCAGCTTCGCCCATCCCCGAAACGCCAGCGCGAACGTCTCCGCGGCCAGATCCGCCGCGAGCGTGACATCGAGCGTCCGCCGCGCGAGGAAGATCAGCACCCGCTCGATCTCCCGCGCGTACATCGCAGTGAAGTCCGTGTCGGATCCCATCTACTCCGAGAATGCCGCGGGCTCCAAATCGTGTGACAGACACGCCTCCCCGTCAACCCACGGGTGGACCCGAAGATCAACCGTCGCGCCGATGACAGAACGCGTGGCCCGACCTAGGCTGCCGACGTCGCCATGACAACGAATGAGCACCACAAACTCTCCCGCCCGAACCACCTACACCCGATCCTGAACCGACGGACGGGCACGCTGGCGCTGCTCGGTTTGATGGCGCTCTCACTGTTGCTCGCGCTCCCCGGGATGCCTTCGGCAGTGCGAGCAATCGAGCGTGTCAGCCCGCTCTGGATCGCGGCCGCGGTCGCGCTCGAGCTGGCCTCCGACATCAGCTTCGTCGTCATCTACAGGCTGTTCTTCGACCGCCTCGACGCACGCGACGCCCGAGCCCTGGGCTGGACCTCCCAGGCCGCCGGGGCATTGCTCCCGGGCGGAGGCGTCGGCGGCTACGCGGTCAGCGGCTGGCTGACCCGGCTGACCGGCCAGCCCACCAGCTGGGTGGTCCGGCGCTCGAGCGCTCTGTTCTTCCTGACGAGCGGGATCAACGCCGCCGCCGTGATCATCCCCGGGGCGCTGCTGCTCGCCGGCGTCGCCGGACCGCACGAGTTCTTGCTCGCCGGATTGCCGATGCTGCTGGCGGTCGGAGCGCTCGGTTACCTCGCCAACACCGTTCCGATCCCCGGCGGCATCGGCGTGCTCGACGCCGGCCTCACCGGCGCGCTCGTCCTGTACGGCGCCTCCCCCATCCACGCCGCGGCCGCCGTTCTTCTGTACCACGCGATCGCGCTCTGGGTCCCGGGCCTCGGCGGCTCATACGCCTACCTGCGCCCGCGCCCTCGTCTCGTGCAGATCGGGGTGGTGTCGCGCTGGACCGCGCCCGAAGCGCTCACGCCGGCGACGACGCCGGCCGAGGCCTGGTCCTAGCCACGAGAAAGCCC
>CAVWKC010000018.1:0-13160 GCA_963755525.1 uncultured Solirubrobacterales bacterium
GTCCTGGACGATCGACGCCAGGCGGTTGAGCCCGAGGCCGGTGTCGATGTTCTTCGCCGGGAGCGGCGCGAGCGTGTTCACCGGGTTCTGGTCGAACTGCATGAACACGAGGTTCCAGTACTCGAGGAAGCGCTCGTTGTCGCCGCCCGGAAGGTCGTCGGGCTTTCCGAACTCGAGGCCGCGATCGAGGTACAGCTCCGAGCACGGGCCGCAGGGACCGGTCGGGCCGGCCTGCCAGAAGTTCTCCGACCGGGGGCACTCGACGATCCGCTCGCGCGGAACCCCGATCTCCAGCCAGGCGTCGATCGCATCCTGATCGGGGCCGAGCCCCAGCTCGTCGTCGCCGGCGAACACCGTGATCCAGATCAGCTCGGCCGGAAACCCGAACCCCTCGGTCGACAGCTCCCAGGCGAACCGCGTTGCCTGGCTCTTGAAGTAGTCGCCGAACGAGAAGTTGCCGAGCATCTCGAAGAACGTCAGATGGCGCGACGTCGTGCCGATGATGTCGATGTCGACCGTCCGGAACGTCTTCTGGCAGGTGGTGACGCGCGGGTGCGGCGGCGTCTCTCGGCCGAGGAAATACGGCTTCAGCGGGTGCATGCCCGCAACCGTGAACAGCGCCGACGGGTCGTGCTCGGCGGGGACCAGTGACGCCGACGGCAGCCGCAGGTGATCGCGCGCCTCGAAGAACTCGAGGTACGTGCTCCTGATCTCGTCGGAGGTCATCGGCTTGAGCGGCATGGACGTACCGGAGTGTAGGCGGACGCACGTCGACGCCGGGCCGCTGACATCAAGCTTCACCGCCGTTCCGCCGACCTAATGGCGATGCACCGTTTGCGTCGCCTCATGATCGTGCCCGTCGCCGTGCTCGGCGCGCTGCTCGCGCCCGCCGCCGCCCATGCCGACGCCTCATTTGACCCCAGCGGCTTCCGGCTCGTGTCTTCGGCGCTGACCGTGAACGAAAACGCCGGTCAGGCAGTGATCACGGTCGAGCGCACCGACACGAGCGAGGAGGCCCAGATCCGCTACATCACGCTCGGCGACGGCGTGCCCTGCGGGCCGGCCGAATGCACCGCGGTCGACCCCGATGACTTCAGCTCCGTCAAGGGCGAGCTCGACTTCCCGGTCGGCGTCGGCAGCGAAACGTTCACGATGCCGATCGTCGACCACGGAGTGCAGACGGTCCCGAAGACGATCCAGGTGTCGCTGTTCGGCCCCTCGCCGATCGGCATCGCCTCTCCAAGCAAGGCCGTGCTGACGATCCAGGGCAACGACCCGGTCACTCCACGGGATCCGCAGAACCCGCTGGCGCTGCCGGTTGGGCCCGGCGCCGGCAACCCGCTGGCGGGCGCCAACTTCTTCGTCGACCCCGAGAGCGAGGCGGCCCACGCAGCACTCCAGAACCCCGCGATCGACGTGATCGCCCGCGAGCCCGGGACCGCGCGCTTCGGTTCGTTCAGCTTTGGCAACAACGGCGTGCCGAACATCGCGACCGCGGTCTCGCGTTATCTCGCCCGCGCGCAGGTCGAGGAGCCGGGCACCGTGCCGCTACTGGCGACCTACCGGATCCTCCACGGGTTGTGCGGTCACGCGTCCGATTCTCCCGCGAACGCCACCTCGTATCACGACTTCATCGAGGGCTTCGCGCAGGGCATAGGCTCCTACCGCGCGGTGCTGTTCCTCGAGATGGACTCGATCATCACGATGCCCTGCCTGTCGTCGCACGGCAAGTCGGTCCGCGAGCACGAACTCCGCGACGCGATCAACATCCTCACGGCGGACTGCCCGCATCTCGTCATTTATTTGGATGCCGGCGCCGCCGACGCGCTCTCCGCCCGCGACGCGGCAAAGTACCTGCGCGCGTCCGGCGTCGCCGACATCCAGGGCTTTTTCCTCAACTCCACCCACTTCGACTGGACGTCGCACGAGATCCGCTACGGCGAGCAGATCTCGCGCCTGACCGGGGGCAAGCACTTCGTCGTCAACACCGGCGAGAACGGCCAGGGTCCGCTGCGTCCGCGCGACATCGTGCACGCCGGCCTCGAGGTCCTCTGCAACCCGCCCGGCCGCGGCCTCGGACCGCTCCCGACCGCGAACACCGGCTACCGCAACGTCGACATGTTCGCCTGGACAAGCAACCCCGGGGAGTCCGGCGGGAGCTGCGTCGCCGGCGCGCCCCCGACCGGCGAGTACTGGCCCGCGTACGCGGCGATGCTGGTTCAGAACGCCGACTTCAACGTTCGGTAGAGAGCGATCGCGCGGATCCGCGCGCGAACCCGGATCAGGGCGTCAAGCGCGTAGCTTCGCCGCGCTGAACGTACGCAGTTCCTAACCCCGGCGACCAGATTTCCGCCCCCGGGTAAGCCCGTTCTTACGATGTCTGCGGCGCTTCGACGTGCACTGATATTTGCCGTGCTCGCTTCCGCCTGCGCGCTTTCGCTCGGGGCCGGTTCCGCCACCGCGGCGGCCGCCGCGGCGAACGACCCGACCGGGTTTCATCTGACGTCGTCGTCGCTGTCGGTCAACGAGGACGCCGGGCTCGCGTGGATCACGGTCGAGCGGAGCGACACCAGCGAGGCAGCGCAGATCCGCTACATCACGCTCGGCGATGGGGTCCCGTGCGGGAAGGCAGAGTGCACGGCGGTAGACCCCGACGACTTCCACTCGGTCAAGGGGGAGCTCGACTTTCCGGCCGGGGTCGCCAGCGAGGCTTTCAGCGTGCCGATCGTCGATCACGGGGTACAAGGCGTGTCGAAGACGATCCAGGTGTCGCTGTTCGGCCCCTCGCCGATCGGGATGGCCTCACCGCACAAGTCGGTGCTGACGATCCTCGACAACGATCCCGTCACTCCGCGCGATCCTCAGAATCCGCTCGCCCTGCCGACGTCGCCGGCCACCGGCAACCCGCTCGCCGGCGCAACTTTCTTCGTCGACCCCGAGAGCGAGGTGGCCCACGCGGCCGAGCGGCACACGGCGCTCAAGACGATCTCGACGGAGCCTGGGACCGCGCGCTTCGGAAGCTTCAGCTTTGGGCATAACGGCGTCCCTAACATCGCCACCGCGGTTTCGCGCTACCTGACGCGCGCATCGGTCGAGGAGCCGGGCACCGTGCCGCTGCTCGCGACGTACCGGATCGTGCACGGACTGTGCGGGCACGCGTCCGACAGCCGCGCGGACGTGGCGAGCTACAAGGGCTTCATCGACGGTTTCGCGCAGGGGATCGGCTCCTACCGCGCGGTGCTGTTCCTCGAGATGGACTCGATCATCACGATGGGATGCCTGTCCCACCATGGCCAGGCCGTCCGCGAGCAGGAGCTCCAGTACGCGATCAACACGCTGATCGCGGACTGCCCGCACCTCGTGATCTACCTCGACGCCGGTGCCGCCGACGCCCTTTCCGCCCGGCAATCGGCTCGGTACCTGCGGCGCTCGGGGGTCGCGAAGATCCAGGGCTTCTTCCTGAACGCCACCCACTTCGACTGGACCTCAAACGAGATCCGCTACGGCCAGCAGATCTCGCGCCTGACGGGCGGCAAGCATTTCGTCGTCAACACCGGCACGGACGGCCGCGGGCCGCTGCGACCGCCCGACCGCGTGCACCAGGGCAACGAGGTCCTTTGTAACCCGCCGGGGCGCGGGCTCGGACCGCAGCCGACGGCGGACACCGGCTTCCCGAACGTCGACATGTTCGCGTGGACGACCAACCCGGGCGAGTCGGGCGGCCCGTGCCGGCCGGGAGCGCCGAAGACCGGCGTGTTCTGGCCCGCCTACGCGCTGATGCTCGTCCGCAACGCGAACTTCAACTCGCGGTAGCGACGCCGGTCGCTCGGGAGCCGCGCGAGTGCGGGACTTCGCTCGGGCGCACGATCGTCCCCCACCCCACGACGAGGTCGCCGTCCATCAGGCATGCAAGCTGGCCGGGAGCCGCCCCGTCGACCGCGTCGGCCAACTCGATCTCGAGCGCCGAGTGCCGGCCGGACGGCGGATCGCCGGCGACGCGGCACTCGAGCGGTCGCGACCGGTAGCGGAGCTTGACCCGGTCCACGCGGGCGCCGGAGCGGTGGAGCCGCGCGCCGCGGACGTGCACGCGCTCGGTACGGAGCGACGAGCGGGGGCCGACGACGACCTCGTTGCGGCCCGCGTCCTTGTCGAGCACGTACAGCGGCTCCCCCGCGGCGATCCCGAGCCCGCGGCGCTGGCCGACCGTGAACCGATGCTGGCCGTCGTGCCGGCCAACGACATTGCCGGCCACATCGACGACGGCGCCAGGAGTCTGGCCGAGCCCACCGTGGCGGGCCATGAACCGCGCCCGTGAGGTTCCGGCGAGGAAGCAGAGATCCTGCGAATCGGCCTTGCTCGCGGTCGGCAGCCCGGCCGCTTCGGCGAGCCTCCTGACCTCGGGCTTGGTGAGGTCTCCGAGCGGGAATCGCATCCGCGCGAGCGACGCCGGCGACAGCGCCGCGAGCATGTACGTCTGATCCTTGGCCGGGTCGGCCGCGACGCGCAGCAGTGGACCCGCCGGGTCGCCCCATTCCGCGATCCGCGCGTAGTGACCCGTGGCCAGGTGGTCGGCGCCGAGACGCGTGGCGAAGTCGAGCATCGCGTCGAGGCGGACGTGGCCGTTGCAGCCCACGCACGGGTTGGGGGTCTCTCCGCCGGCGAACGAGGCGACGAACGGCTCGACCACGCCGGCGCGGAACTCGTCGCGGAGATCGATCGTGAAGTGGGGAAGGCCCATCGAGTGCGCCAGCGACCGCGCCTGCGCGACCGCGGAGGCCGAGCAGCAGCTGCGCTCGGCGTCGTTCTCGCGATCGGCCCACAGCTCGAGCGTGACCGCGACGGTCTCGCCCTCGCGCGCGCACTGAAGCGCCGCCACCGTGCTATCGACGCCGCCGCTCATCGCGACGAGCGTGCGCCGGGCGTCGGCCCCGCCCGGTCCGTTAGGCGTTGACAGGCGCGCGCGGTCGCGCACCGCGGCCCCTAGAGCGCGCGCGAGCGCCTCGGACGCGACCTCCGCGGCGTGGAGCTTGCCGGGGCTCAGCCCGCCGAGCTCATCCGCGATCTGCGCCGTGCCGATCCGCGCCGCCTCGAGCACGGACGCGCCGCGTACGAGCGTCACGGCGGCGCTTCCCGCGGCGGTCGCTGCGCCGCAGCCGTGGGCGTCGAACCCGGCATCGGTCACGCGGTCGGCCTCGACGCTAAGTGCCAGCGTGACCTGGTCGCAGCACGCGCCGCCGTCCACCGAAGCCGTGGACGCGCCGGCGGGGACGCGGTGGTGGCCCTGCGGGGAGGTCAGGTGATGCTCGAAGGCGATGGCATCCATCGCCTCGCGAGGATAGAAGCCTTACTTGGCGGCGAGCGCGTTGTCGATGCGCTGGCTGATCTCCAGCGTGTCGGCGTAACCGGTCAGCGTCGTCGCCTGGCGGTCCGCGTCGATCATGACCAGGGTGGGCGCCGTGACAACCGGAATCTGCTGGGTGATGATCGAGAAGCTCGTGAGCTCTGAGAGCGGCACCGCGAGCTTGACGACCTTGCCGCCGTGGGTCGAGACCGTGCCGAGCTCCTTGGCTATGGCCTGGTCGTCGGAGGCCGCGGTGTTGTAGAAGAGGACGGCGACGACCTTGTGGGACTCGATCGCGCTTGTGATCAGGCTCACCTGCTGCGCGGTCGTGAGGGCCTTCGCGCCCTTGGTCTTCGCGGCGGTCTTAGTGTCGGTCTTGGCCGCGGTCTTGCTCGACGTGGCGGTCTTGGTCGACGCGGCGGTCTTGCTGGCGGGCTTGGCCGCGGCCGCGGTCTTGGTGACCGGCTTGGCCGCGGTCGCGGTGGCAGTCGCCGTGGCGGGCTTGGCCGCGGTCGCTGTCTTGGCCGGCGTCGGCGAGTTCGGCGCGGGCCCGGTGGCCGTCGGCGCTCCGAGCTTCGCGTTGGCGGCACCCGAGATCTTCACGGCCTGGTGGGCCTTATTGATCGCCGACTGGTACTGGCCGACTCCTCCCTGCGACCCGCCGCCCGAGGCGGACGAGCTGGGCTTGAGCTCGACGTACCACAGGCCGAACGCGGCCAGGGTCGCGACGAGCAAACCAATCAGAGGTCTCGGGAGACTTGCCATCTCACGCCCTTGTTCGGCAGATCGGGCCTCGTTATTGAGCCCGATTCAACGCAAACGGACGCTCAGGCGGACGCTAGACGCGCCGAAGGCCAAGCTCGCGCAGCTGCGCGGGGTCGACCGGAGCGGGCGCACCGGTCAACGGATCGACGCCGCTGGCGGCCTTCGGGAACGCGATCACGTCCCGGATCGACTCGGCCCCGGCGAGCGCGGTGATGATCCGATCGATGCCCATCGCGATCCCGCCGTGCGGGGGCGCGCCGTAGCGGAGCGCGTCCAGGAAGAAGCCGAACCGGGCTTCCGCCTCCTCTGGGCCGATCCCGAGCAGCTCGAACACCTTGTGCTGGACGTCGAGCCGGTTGATACGGATCGACCCACCGCCGATCTCGGCGCCGTCGAGCACGAGGTCATACGCGCGGGAGCTGAGATGCGCCGGGTCGTTCAGATCGCCGGAGGGTGCGGTGAACGGATGGTGCGCCGCGTCCCAGCGCTGCCCCTGCTCGTCCCAGAAGAACGCCGGGAACTCGACCACCCACAGGATGTCGTGGCGGTCATGCGGGATCAGATCGAAGCGCCGCGCGAGTTCCATCCGCAGCGCGCTTAGCGTCTGGCCGGCGGTCGAGACCTCGTCGGCGACGATCAGCAACAGATCGCCCGGCTTCGCGCCGAGGTGCTGGTTCACCGCGACGATCTCCCCCTCGGTCAGGAACTTGGCGATCGGCGAACGCCACCCGTCGTCCTGTACGAACGCCCACACTAGGCCCTTGGCGCCGTGCTGCTTGGCCAGCTCGGTGAGCACGTCGAGATCCGAGCGAGCGAGGTCGCGGGGTCCGGCGTTGATCCCGCGTACGACGCCGCCCGACTCGAGCGCGCCGGCGAACACCTTGAACTCGGTGCCGGTGAGCGCCTCGCCGAGATCGTGCAACTCGAGCCCGAAGCGCGTGTCGGGACGGTCGATGCCGTACCGCGAGACGGCCTCGGCGAACGTCATCCGCGGCCACGGCGGTGACGGAACGTCGAACCCCTCGCCCTCGAACACGGCCCCCATCACCGCCTCCATCACTTCGATCACGTCGTCCTCGTCGACGAACGCCAACTCGACGTCGAGCTGGGTGAACTCGGGCTGACGGTCGGCCCGCGTGTCCTCGTCGCGGAAGCAGCGCGCGACCTGGTAGTAGCGCTCGAACCCGCCGATCATCAGCAGCTGCTTGAACAGCTGCGGCGACTGCGGGAGCGCGTAGAACGACCCGGGTTGGATCCTCGCGGGCACCAGATAGTCGCGCGCCCCCTCGGGGGTCGAGCGGGTCAGGTACGGCGTCTCGATCTCGAGGAAGTCTCGCTCGTTCAGAATCTTGCGCATCGTCGCGATCACCCGGTGACGGAGCGCGAGCGCGTGCTGAAGCGGCGCCCGGCGGAGGTCCAGGGACCGGTGGCGAAGCCGGATGATCTCGTCCGTGTCGCCGCCGTTGTCGACCGGGAACGGGGGCGTCTCGGCGTCGGCGAGGATCTCGAGCTCGGCGACTGCGAGCTCGATCTCGCCGGTCGCGAGGTTCGGGTTGACGTTCTGGGGGTCGCGCCGGGTGACGGTGCCGGCGACGCTGATCACGTCCTCGGAGCGGAGCGCGTGGGCGCGCTCGTGCGCCTCGGGCGCGTGCTCCGGATGGAAGACGAGCTGGAGGATGCCCGAGCGGTCGCGCAGGTCGATGAAGATCAGCCCTCCGTGGTCGCGCCGGCGGTGGACCCAACCGGCGACGCGCGCCCCGGTGTCGGCGCGGTCGGCGGTGAGCTGGCCGCACCACGTGTCGCGATACTCGTTCGGCCGCGGCGCGTGCTTCACAGCACTCGCTCGGCGCGGAGGATCTCCGCGATCACGTCGGCCGCACCGGTGTCGTGCTGCTCGCCCGACTGCATGTCCCTCAGCGTGACGACGGCGTTGTCGCCCACGATCGCGACGTACCGCGCGCCGATCCGGTCGGCGTGCTTGAGCTGCGTCTTGAGCGAGCGGCCGGCCAGCTCGAGCTGCGCCTGAAGCCCGGCGCGGCGCGCCTGGACGGACAGCTCGAACCCGGTCCGTGCGCCCTCGCTCGCGGCAAGCGCGACGAACAGGTCGACGACCTCCGGCGCGGAGGGAACCTCGCGCGCGGCCAGCAGCATCCGCTCGACGCCGGCGGCCCAGCCCGAGGCCGGGGTCGGGGGCCCGTCGAGCAGCTCGATCAGCCCGTCGTAGCGGCCGCCACCGCCGACGCCCGACTGGGCGCCGAGCTCATCGCTCGTGAATTCGAACACCGTGCGCGTGTAGTAGTCGAGTCCGCGGACGAGCGTCGGGTCGAGCTCATAGCGAAGCCCGGCGTCGTCGAGTAGGGCGCGCACCGACTCGAAGTGCTCGGCATCGTCGGGTTCAAGACGGTCCAGCAGCGTTGGGGCATCGCGCATCACCGCCTGGGTACCCGCGTCGCTCGAGTCGAACGCTCGCATCGGGTTCAAATCAATACGGTTGCGCACGTCCTCGGCGAGCTGTTCCTCGTGCGCGCGCAGGTACGCCTTGAGTTCCTCGCGGTACTCGGCGCGGGTGTCCGGAGTGCCAAGGCTTGACAACCGGAGCCGGGTCCGCTTGACGCTGACCGCCTCGAGCAGTTCGGCCAAGAGGACGATCAGCTCGGCGTCGGTCTCGGGCGCGTCGGAGCCGATCGCCTCGGCGCCGAACTGCCAGAACTGCCGGTAGCGGCCTCGCTGCGGCGCCTCGGCGCGAAAGCAGCTCGACAGGTACCACAGCTTCACCGGCTGGGCGAGCTTGCGCATCCCATGCTCGAGGTAGGCGCGGCACACCGGCGCGGTGATCTCCGGGCGTAGGGTCAGCGAGCGGCCGGCGCCGTCGTCGAACGTGTACATCTCCTTCTGCACGATGTCGGTGGCCTCCCCCACCCCGCGCGCGAACAGCGCCGTCGCCTCGAACGTCGGCGTCTCGATCCGCCGGTAGCCGGCGGCGCCCAGGACCCGTTCGGCAGCGGCCTCGGCCAGCTTTCGCTGCTGCGCCGCCTCCGGAAGGATGTCGAATGTGCCGCGAGGGGCCTGAATCACAGAACGCTCACCGCTCCGCGAGCTCGCGCAGGAACGGGTTGGTGGCGCGCTCGCGCGCGAGCGTGGTGATCCCCATGTGGCCGGGATAGACGGTGGTCTCGGGTGCGTAGGTGCTCGTGAGCTTCTCGATTGAGGCCAGCAGCGTCGGCCAGTCGCCGCCCGGCAGGTCGACGCGCCCCACCGAGCCCTGGAACAGGACGTCGCCCGAGAACACGGCGTCTTCGTCGGCGATCGCATACGTGACGTGCCCGGGGCTGTGGCCCGGGGTGAACACCACCTCGAGCGTCAGCCCCGCCAGCTCGAGCGTCTCGCCGCCGGCGACGGTGTGGTCGGCGTCGTAGCTCTCGAACGGCCCGAACCCGGGCCACGGGACGTAGTCCATGATGTTGGCGAGCACCTCTTTTTCGAGCTCCGGGACGTACACCGGCGCCCCGGTTGCGCGCGCCACCGGCGCCACCGCGCCGACGTGGTCGAAGTGGGTGTGGGTGATCAGGATCGCCTCGACCGTCTCGATCCCCAGACTGTCGAGCGCGGCGAGGAGCTTGTCGCTCTCGTCACCCGGATCGACGATCAGCGCGGTCGAGGCGTCCTTGCGGCGCACGATGAAGCAGTTCTCCTGCACCGGGCCGACCGTGAACATCCGCACGTCGATCATTTGCCGGAGCCCTGCTGCCTCTTCGCGAGCCGGCGGCGGTACATGAACGTCTCGAGGTAGTACCCGCCGGGGATGTAAAGGAGGAGCGAAAAGAAGGCCAGGATCGCGGCGCTCTCGACCCGGTTGGACCCCCGGCCGAGCAGCGACAAGATGATGAACAGCCCGATCGCGATCGCCCCGGCACGAATTATCGATGCCTTCCACGTCGGCGGCGTGTTGAGCCGCTTCTCGCGCGCGTCCGTCCGTGATTGCTTTTTGCGCTCGTCTGCGGTCGGCGGACGGCCCGTCCGACCCCGTGCCTGGATCGTTCCCGCGGCCGTCCCGCGGTGCTTGGTGCGGCGCTTGCGCTTGGTCTGGGCCATGATGAATGCAGCTTAGTAGCCGAAGGTGGGGTCGCGCTACTCCGCGAACGTGTGGTCGCCCAGTACTGCGTTATTTCGCGAGGGCGTCCTCGATCAGTCGGTGGTTCGCGACCGGCAGATCGCCTGGGAATCCGTCGAACGCCGCCCGCGGCGCGAGCCCGACCAGCTCCGCCCGGCTCAGCGTCGCATGCCGTGCGATCGCCTCGACGACCTTTGCGAGCGGGGTGGCGCGGTGGTTCTCGACGTTGGTCGACACCTGCGGGACGTCGCGCGCGGCGAGCCACAGGCCGATCGCGCGGACGCTCTCGAGGCCTTCGGGACCGCCCTCGCGGATCCGAGTCGCGATCGATTTTGCGTCCGCGAGCGTCGCCGGCGGCGCCAGCTCGACGTTGAAGGCGACGAGCGGCGGGCGCGCCGCCACCAGCACGGCGCCGGCGGTCGGGTGAAGCTGGTGTGGGCCGAAGTCCGGGCGGAGCTCTCCGGCTTGGATGCGCTTCGCGAGGGTCTCCGGGCCGCCTTTGCGGAGCTCGGCCCGCGTCCGTCCCTGCGCGAGCTCGCCGTACAGGAACACCGGCAGCTCGAGCTCATCGCCCAGCAGGTCGCCAAGCACGAGCGCCTCGGCGCACGCGGCGCCCCGGTCCGCGAGATCGAGGTACACGATCGGCGCGACGTCGATCGCGCCCACGCGCGGGTGGATGCCCTCGTGGGCGTTGAGGTCGACCTGTCTTATCGCTTCGGCGGCGCCGTTAGCGACCACCTGCGCGAGCTCGCCGGGTTCGCCCGCGAGTGTGAACACGCTGCGGTGGTGGTCGGTGTCGAAGTGAACGTCGAGCAGCCGCGCATCGAACGCGTTTGCGATCGCGTCCATCGCGATGCGGTCCCGCCCCTCGGACACGTTCGGGATCGCGAGCAGCGTCACGTCGGCGGGCGGGTTAATTCAGGACGTAGCGACCGTGGTCGAGCACGGTCTGCCCGTCCACCTCGAGGCTCGCGTCGACGATCACGACGTCGAGGTGGATCGGAACCGACACCGTGCCTCCGATGCCGGCACTCGCGCCGAACGCGACGTGCACGGTGCCGAGGATCTTCTCGTCCTCGAGGATGTTGCCCGTCAGCCGCGCGCGGTCGTTGGTGCCCACCCCGAGCTCGGCGAGATTGGTCCCGAGCTCGCCCTGAGACAGCAGCAGCTCGATGAAGCGCGGACCGAGGCCGCCGTCGGCCGCGACGATCCGTCCCTCGGCGACCGTCAGCGTCGCCGGCTCGTCGCCAATCCCGAACGGCGCGAGGCTCGCCGGCACCAGCGTGCCTTCTCCGAACGCCGGCGCGATGAAGCCCTCGCCGCACGGCAGGTTCCCGAACGCGCCCCTCGCGCCGAGCTCGCCGTCGTCCGGGATCCCGGCCCGGCCGTCAAGCGCGAGCTTCAGGTCGGTTCCCTTCGGGCACGTCACGTGCGCACTGGTGCCGCGGTCGAGCAGGTCGGCCACGGCCCTCGACCGCGCCGCCATCGTCTCGAAGTCGACCGCCATCACGCGCGCCAGCATGTCCTCGGTGACGCCGGGCATCGTCGCGCCACGGGCTCCACGATCGGTGGCGTGCTTGCGGGCGCTCGTGTGGCTGAGCGACTTGGTCGTAGGCGCGATGAACACGTCGCTCGCCGCCAGCGCCGCCGCCACCGCCGGCGGCGGCTCGGTGCCGTGCGTGGCGCGCTCGTCCATCACGATCAGCACCGCGTCGGCGCCGGCCGCGGCGGCCTCGTCCCGCAGCGCATCCCCGATCGCCCGCGTCGCCGGATCGACCACCACCACCACGTCCTCGCCCTGCTTGATCGCCAGGCACTTTTGGATCACGGTCCGTACGGCAGGGGCGAGGTCGCTCATCGCCGGCGGATCATAAGCGGGTCCTGGCGCCGCCGACCGCCCCCGGCGCGCCTCGGGCTACACTCGCGGGCGCGCCGGAGTAGCTCAGTCGGTTAGAGCAGCGGAATCATAATCCGCGTGTCGGGGGTTCGAGTCCCTCCTCCGGCATCGTCGCGTTTGCCGGAGATTCCCTTTGTTTACGGGGGATTCCGCGGATTCGGCGGCGCTCCTCGCGACCGTTGCGGACCGCCAGAAACCGCTGGTTGGCTGACAAAACAGTCCAACGAACCGTCCAACATCGAGGACCCCCGGTGGTTGCGCTTCCGCACGCAGGTGGCACGTCAGCGGCAGCCGACGGACGGATACATCCGCCGAGGCGAACGCTGCAGTCGCCCGCGTGGGCTGCGTCCGTCCGAACGGCAACGTTTGAGATGCGCAAGCAACGAGGCAGCGCGGATGACGATAACCGGGTTGTTCTTGTCCAGCGAATTTGCGCGGCGGATGCTCAGGCGGGCCAAACGCAGCAGGCGGCGTATCGCGACGTGGTCCTGCTCATGCCCCAGACGGAGGCTCCTTCCGGCGGCTCGCCCCTCGCCCTCCGCATCGGCGCGGGCCAGGGTGGCGATCTCCTCCGCGGTTGTCTGCACGATCACGCTGAAGTCGGGCGCCGTGCGCCAGACCTTCTTTGCGAGGCGGCGGATCCAACTCGCGACGGATGCGCTCGCGCAGTCGTAGCGCACGCCGGCGTAACGTCCGCCATGGACTGCGTCGCGCCAGCCTTCGAGCATCAGTTTCTGACGATCCTCGCGGCGCCCACCGCTCTCGGCGACCACGG
The DNA here is from genome assembly GCA_963755525.1 of uncultured Solirubrobacterales bacterium. Lineage (GTDB taxonomy): Bacteria > Actinomycetota > Thermoleophilia > Solirubrobacterales > Solirubrobacteraceae > Palsa-465. The sequence goes on from CAVWKC010000018.1 coordinate 12,890, forward strand.
CCCACGGTGGCCCGGCTGGCGTCAGCCGGACAGCGAGGTCGGGGAGTTGCGTCGTGTAGCCGCGTTCGCAGCGCGTCGGCACCTCCCAGCGCTCGCCGTCGAGCGCAAGTTCGCGCGCGGACTTCCACGTTCTGCCTCGGCGTTCCGCGCGTGCTGCTGACCATTCCACGAGTACGGCGTGCGCGATTGTTGTCGGCGCAGGCGGTGACTTGACCGGGCGGACGCCGCCGAGGCCAGCCCGCTCGATACCAAGCGCGGTCAGCCAGGCGAT
>CAVWKC010000019.1:0-35058 GCA_963755525.1 uncultured Solirubrobacterales bacterium
CGCGTCGTCGGGGCTAACCGGAAGCTTCGGGCCCGTCCGCAGCGGCGGCGAGCGGCAGCGCGACGTCCAGCACTGTGCCCTGGCCGCGCGGACTGCTGACCGCGAGCGAGCCGCCGAGCGCCTCGACCCGATCACGGATCCCCGTCAGACCGCTGCCCGCGGCCGGATCGGCGCCCCCCACACCGTTGTCGCTGACCCGCAGCCGGACGAGACCGTCTCGCCGCTCGAGCGTCACCGAAGCGCGGTCAGCGGCCGCGTGCTTCGCAGCGTTGGTCAGCGCCTCGGCCGCCACGTAATAGGCCGCCACTTCCACCGGCTCCGGCAGTCGCTCCTCACGCTCGACGATCACCTCGACGGGCATCGATGAGCGCAGGGCGAGGGTCCGAAGGGCCGGCGCCAGCCCGCCCTGTGTGAGGATCGCGGGGTGGATCCCCTGCGCGATCTCGCGCACCTCGTCGGTGGCCTCGTTCAACTCCCGGACCGTCTCCGACAGGGCCCCCCTGAGCTCGGGCTGCTCGGCGGGAAGGCGTCGCTCGATCCTCCGCAACCGCAGCGCGAGCGAGACGAGGCGCTGCTGGACGCCGTCGTGAAGGTTGCGCTCGAACCGGCGCCGCGCCTGGTCGCCGGCGACGACGACGCGCGCCCGGGAGGCCGCCAGCTCCGCGCGGCCCGAGGCGTTGGCGATCGCGATCGCGAGCAGCTCGGTGAACTCGGCCATGCGGCGTTCGGTCTCGTGAGGCAGCGGGCCGCTCAGGGAGATGGCCACGATCGTGCCCCACAACCCGCCGGCGACGGTGACCGGGCTCGCGACCGCCGATCTGAAGGTGGCAGGGACACCTAGCCAGCGCGTCGCCACGTCCGAAGAGATGCCGCTGTCGTCATCGATCCGGGCGGTCCGCCCAGTCCGAAACACCTCCGTGGTCGCCAGCCCCGGCTCGGCCCGCCCGAGCGGGCGCGGCCGGTCGTCGGCCCCCGTTCCACCCACGAGCGTCGCGGTACCGTCTCCTTCGCGGCGAATGATCCGCGTCACGTCGGCTGCCACGAGGTCGCGCATCTCCACTGCAACCGCGGCAAATACCTCCTCCGGCGCGCCGCCCTGGGCGATCAGCGTGGCCACGCGCCGCAACGCCGCCTGCTCCTCGGCCAGCTTGCTCCGCGCGATCTCCGAAGCCGCCCCGCGACGCCGGGTGACCTCGAGGATCCCCCCGACGAGGACGCCGATCGCGATGTACATCGCGGTCACGAGATAGTTCACCCAATCGCGGGAGTCGAACGTTCGATACGGCGCGATGTAGAACGAATCGATCGCGACGGCGACAGCGAGCGCGAGCGGCACGCCGAACAGCGGACCCAGCCGCCACGCGGCGACGCCGACCCCGCCGGCGCAAAGCACGCACCAGAGAACGACAAGCACCGTGTCCTCGCGGAGCGGTATCGCCACCGCCATGGCTGCGAACACAGCTGAACCCGTGGCGAATGCCGCGACAGCCGCGGCGACCGGAAACGCGTTCCAGCTGCGGACACGTGCGTCCACCGGCGCAGGCTAACTCACGCGGTTCGCCCTTGGTCGCGGCGACCCAGCAGCGCCTCGATCGCGTCCGCGCTCAGCTCGGCCTTGGCGAGGAAACCGACGGCCGGGCTCGCCGCGATCAACTCGGCAAACTCCTCCTGGGCGTGAGTGGAGATGAGAATCACCGCGTCGGCGAGTGCCCCGGGTTCGTCCGCGCGCAGGCGGCACGCAACGTCGAGCCCGCTCTCCCCGCCGAGGTCGATGTCGACGAGTGCGAGATCCGGTCGTAGTTCGCGGGCGAGTCGCACCGCTTCGTAGCTACCGGACGCGACGGCTAGGACGTCGATCCCGTCCTCCTTCAGGATCTCGCTGGCGGTCTGCGCGAACCTCTGGTTGTCGTCGACTATCAGGCACCGTATCGCCATAGGTCAGGACGATATGACCGCCGACGGGCGATCGCGTTGGGGCTAGCCACAATCTTCACCGCGACGTGTGGCGGGCCGCCATGGGCGCCAGGATCGATAATCCGCCGATGGCTGCCGAGCCACCGGGCGTCCTGATCGCCGAGGACGATGTGCTCCTCCGCGAGGGGCTGGCGAGGCTGCTCGCGGACGAGGGCTTCGACGTGATCGACCAGGCTGGCAACGCGTCGGCGCTGCTCGCGCTCGCCCATCGTCACCGCCCCGACCTCGTGATCGTCGACATCCGTATGCCGCCGACGCACACGACCGAAGGCCTCGATGCCGCGCGGACGATCCGCGCGGAGATGCCCGAGACGGCGGTCGTGGTCCTCTCCGCGCACGCCGAGGTGGAGCAGGCGACCGACCTGCTCGCGTGCGGGGAGCGAATCGGCTACCTGTTGAAGAGCCGTGTCACCGATGTCGACGAGTTCATCGCGACGCTACGGCGGATCATCGACGGCGCGGCGGTCGTCGACCCCATCCTGATCCAGCAGCTCGTCGCCGCTCGCCGCGCGGAGGACCCGCTCGAGGATCTCTCCGTTCGCGAGCGCGAGGTCCTGGGTCTGATGGCCGAGGGACGATCCAACGCAGGCATCGCAAGGCAGCTGTGGGTCACCGACTCGACCGTCGAGAAGCACGTCCACAGCATCTTCATGAAGCTGCGCATTCCCGAGACGGGCGACGATCACCGCCGCGTCCTCGCGGTGATCCGGTTCCTACAGACCCGTTAGGGACGACCACCGCGACCCGAGCGGCCGCCGGGTCATTCGGGCGACCCACCGCGATCAATGGCGGCTACCCCCACCCCACGATGGGCACTGCCCATGTGGTCGGAGCGGCCGCGTGGCGAGAGGCTGTGGACGTCCTCGAATCCCGCCGAAAGGCAACCCGATGCTCGCACTGAACAATCCCAACGCGCACCGAAGTCGTTACGGCTTCGGCTTCTGGGCCGTCGCGTTCGCGTTCACGGCGCTGATGGCGTTCACCACCGTGCCGACGCCGCTGTGGTCGCTGTTCGCGCGTCGAGACGGCTTCTCGTCACTGACGATCACGGTCGCGTTCGCCGTCTACGCGGTTGCCGTCGCGGTCAGCCTGGTCCTCGCAGGACATCTCTCGGACGTGTACGGGCGCCGCCGGCTGCTGGCTCCGGCGCTCGCGCTGAACGTGTTCGCCGGGCTGGTGTTCGTGACGTGGCCCGCGCTGCCCGGGCTCCTCGTCGCGCGTGTCCTGAGCGGCCTCGGGGTGGGTGCGGCGACGGCCACCGCGACGGTGTGGCTGGCGGAACTCGAAGCCGCGCGAGCACCGCGTGCCGGCAGCGAGCGGGCGCACATCATCAGTACCGCGGCAAACCTGGGTGGGCTCGGCCTCGGCGGCTTGGTCGCGGGCGCGCTCGCACAGTGGGTCGGCCACGCGCTCACGCTTCCGTTCCTCGTGCTCATGGTCGCGCTGCTGATCGGCCTGGTTGCGATCGCGCTCGCTCCCGAAACGCGGATCGCCACCTCGCCGCGGCCGCGCTACCGACCCCAGCGCGTGTCGGTTCCGCCGCGGTCTCGCGGTCGATTCTTCGCCGCGACTACCGCAGTGGCGATCACGTTCGCGATCTTCGGGCTGATCACGTCGCTCGCCCCTAGCTTCCTCGCGGGAACGCTGCACCAGCCCTCGCATGCGCTCGCCGGCGCGGTCTCGTTCGCGTTGTTCGCCACCGCCGCGCTCGCGCAGACGCTGACCGGATCGCGCGCCGCGCAGCAGCTTCTCGCCGCCGCGATTCCCGCGTTGCTGATCGGCGTCGCCCTCCTGACACTCGCGCTGTGGGTGCCGTCACCGAGCTTCGGGATCTTCCTCGCCGGCGATCTGGTCGCCGGCGCCGGAGCGGGACTGATGTTCAAGGGCGCAATCGAGACGGTCTCGGAGATCTCGTTGCCCGAGCGTCGCGCCGAAGCGGTCGCGGGGTTCTTCCTCGCCGCCTACCTCGGGTTGGCCGGTCCGGTGATCGGCCTTGGCGTCCTCACCCAGATCGCGCCGACGCGCGTGAGCCTGCTCGTGTTCGCGGGCCTGCTCGCGCTCGGGATCCTCGTGGCGACCCCGGCGCTGCTCGGCGGTCGCGGACGCCGTCGCACCTCCACACAACCGCAACCCCTCTCCCATTGAAAAGGAGTCACGATGCAGACAACGCAACTGAAGACCACACAACTTGGCCAGACCGGCCTTGGGATCACCCGCGTCGGGTTTGGCGCGTGGGCGATCGGCGGTGGAGGCTGGGAGTTCGGCTGGGGCCCCCAGCAGGACGAGCAGTCGATCGCCGCGATCCACCGCGCGCTCGAGCTGGGCGTCAACTGGATCGACACCGCCGCCGCGTACGGCTTCGGTCATTCGGAGCAGGTCGTGGGGCGGGCGCTCCAGGGTGTGGCCGAGCGCCCGTTCGTGTTCACCAAGGCGTCTCTGCTCGAAGGTCCGGACCGCCGGGTCGTGCACAGCCTCAAGCGCGATTCGATCCTGCGCGAGGCGCACGCCAGCCTGGAGCGGCTGGGAGTCGACGCGATCGACCTCTACCAGATCCACTGGCCGATCCCCGATCGGGACATCGAGGAGGGGTGGGCGGCGTTCGCCGAGCTCAAGGAACAAGGTCTGGTCCGGCACATCGGCGTGTCGAACTTCGACGTCGAGCAGTTGCGGCGAATCGGGCAGATCGCGCCGGTTGAGACGCTTCAGCCGCAATACTCGCTGATCGAGCGCGACATCGAGCACGAGATCCTCCCGTTCGCCGAGCAAGCGGGGATCGGCGTGATCGTGTATTCGCCGATGGGCTCGGGGCTGTTGACCGGCGCGATGACGCGCGAGCGGGTCGCCGGGCTCCCCGATGATGACTGGCGCAAGGACGACGCGCGCTTCCGTGAGCCGCAGCTGTCGCGCAACCTCGACCTCGTCGAGCGCATCGGCGTCGTTGCCGACCGCCACGACACGGTCCCCGGGGCGGTCGCGATCGCGTGGACGCTTCAGAACCCGGCGGTGGACGGCGCGATCGTGGGGTTCCGCTCACCCGAGCAGGTCGACCCGCTGATCGACGCCGCCAACCTCGAGCTCTCAGCAGAGGACATCACCACGATCGAAGGAGAGCATTAGCCATGCAGAGCATCGGATTCATCGGACTCGGAAACATGGGCGGCAACATGGCCGCCCGGTACCTCGCCGCCGGCTACACCGTGTACGGCGAGGATCGCGACCGCGAGCATTCCCAGTGGCTAGTCGATCAAGGCTTGCGTTGGGCCGACACGCCCCGCGCGCTCGCCGAGGTGGTCGACGTCGTGCTCACCTCGCTCCCGAACGACGACGTGGTCAAGTCGGTCGCCTCGGGCCCGGACGGCATCGTGGCCGGGCTGGGCGAGGGGAAGCTGTGGGCGGACCTGAGCACGATCAGCCCGCGTGCCAGCCGTGAGCTCGCCGAGCGCGTGCGCGAGCAGGGACGCGGTGCGCAGATGCTCGACACGCCGGTGTCGGGCAGCGTCCCCCAGGTCAAGACCGGAACGTTGAGCATCATGGTCGGGGGCGAGGAGGACGCGTACGAGCGCATCGAGCCGATCCTCCGTGTGCTCGGGACGCCGACTCATATCGGCAATAACGGGCAGGGGCTCGTGCTCAAGCTCGCGATCAACATCAGCCTCGCGGTGCAGACGCTCGCGTTCTCGGAGGGACTGCTGCTGGCCGAACGAGAGGGCGTCGACCCCGACCTCGCCGCCAAGGTGATGGCCGACAGCCAGATCGGTTCGCCGATGCTCAAACTCCGCGTCCCGCTCATCCTTCACACCCCCGACGAGGCGTGGTTCGACATCGGACTGATGCACAAGGACATCCGCCTCGCCCGCCAAACCGGCGCCGAGCAGGGAGCACCACTCCCCACGGCCGAAGTGGCAGATCAGGTCCTGACCGAAGCCGAAGAACTCGGCTACGCGCACAAGGACATTGCCGCGATTCACGAGTTCCTTGCGCGGACCTCCGCGAAAGAGCGTCACCTGACCTAGCGGCTTCACACTGAAGCGTGCGGTGGCGCGGCGGGCAATTGCACCGTGACGCGGAGACCGCCGGCCGCCCGGGGCGTCAGGGTGAGGGTTCCGTCGTGCGCTTGGGTGATGCTCTTGACGATTGCCAGGCCCAGCCCGACACCTGCGTGGTCGGTGCGTATGCGTTCGTTTCCGCGGAGGAACGGCTCGTCAAGCGTGGAAACCAGCTGCGGGGTGAGCTTCTCACCGGTGTTCTCGACGGTGAGCATCACGCTCTCGGGGTGAACGTTGGTTGTGATCCGCACGCTCCCCTGTTCCGGCAGGTTGTGGACGATCGCGTTGTGCACGAGGTTCGTGGCCATCTGCAGCAGGAGCGCGTGTGAGCCGATCGTGGGGGTCACTTCGCCGGACGTTCCGATCGTGAGGCCGCGTTTCTCTGCGAGCGGGAGCAGCGTTTCAGTCGCTTCCTCCGCGACCAGCGACAGGTCGACGTGTTCTCGGGTGAACGAGCGCTGGTCGGCGCGGCTGAGCACGAGCAATGCTTCGGTCAGGTCGATCGCTCGGGCGTTGACGGCGTGGAGGCGGTCGACGAGCTCGCCGTTCTCGCGGCTCGGGTCGTTGCGGGCGACGTCGAGAAGCGTCTGCGTGATCGCCAGCGGGGTGCGGAGTTCATGGGAGGCGTTGGCTGCGAATCTCCGCTGTTCGGCGATGTGTCCTTCGAGCCGCGCGAGCATGGTGTCGAACGCGTCCGCGAGTTCGCGGAACTCGTCTTGACGTCCTTGCAACTCGATCCGGTGGGAGAGCGACCCGGTCGCGGCCGTCCGTGTGGCGTCCGTGATGCGAGTCAGCGGGGTAAGCATCCGGCCGGCGAGAATCCACCCGCCCACGAGACCGAACATCAGCAGGAACGCGAACACCACGGCCGCCCTCGGAGCGAAAACGTGGAGGAGGTTCGCACGGACGGGAAAAACCCCACGAATGGGAGTGCTTCCGGTGCTTCCGGGGACGATCAGCGCCTGAGAGGGGACGTAGCGCAGGAGGAACAGCCACACGGCGGCGAGTAGCAGGGCGCCTGCGAGCATGATGAACCCGGCATAGCTGAGCGTGAGTTTGAGGCGAACGCTCAGCCCTCGGGCTCTATCCACGGTGTCCTCCCTCGCGTCCGGTATCCGGTTGAGTGTCGATGCGGTACCCGGCGCCGGTCACGGTGGCGATGATCTGGGGTTCGCCGAGGCGTTTGCGCAACGCCGAGACGGTGATGCGCACGGCGTTGGTGAACGGGTCCGCGTTCTCATCCCATGCTCGCTGTAAGAGTTCTTCGGCGCTGACGACACCGCCTTCGGCAGCGACGAGAACTTCGAGCACGGCGAACTGCTTACGGGTGAGCGCAACGTACCGGCCGTCGCGGGAGACCTCGCGGCGGAACGGATCCAGACGCACACCTGCGATCTCTCGCACAGGCGGCCTGTTGTGCGCGCGCCTGCGGTCGAGCGCTCTGAGCCGGAGCACGAGCTCGCGGAGCTCGAACGGCTTCGTCAGATAGTCGTCGGCCCCGAGCTCGAACCCGGAGGCCTTGTCGTCGAGCCGGTCGGCAGCGGTGAGCATGATGATCGGCACACCGCTGCCGGAGGCGACGATGCGCTGCGCGATCTCGTCACCCGAGGGCCCGGGTATATCGCGGTCGAGGACGGCGATGTCGTAGGCGTTGACGCTCAGCAGCTCCAGAGCGGTCTCACCGTCGCCGGCAATATCGGCCGCGATCGCTGCCAAGCGCAGCCCATCGCGGATCGCGTCCGCCATATAGGCCTCGTCCTCGACGATCAACACCCGCATGCCCTCAGATCCTGCCAGCCCGAACGTATCGCCGGCATATCGAAACATCGATACGTTCTGGCAACACGGCGCTGCCTTGACTGGGGTGCGTGGCCTACAGCGACCCGGCACGAATGGCAGTCCGGCGTACCCGAATGACCGTGCACGGCCGGCGCCGGCGCCGCGTGCTGCTCGGCGTGCTACTGGTCCTACTGCTCGCCCGCACGGCGTTCACGGCAGCCGGCCACCTGTTCAGCGACAACGCGCGCGTAGCCAACGTCAACCATCGCACGGACGGGTCGGCGCTCGGGTGGCCGCAGCAGGGGCAGGCGGCGTTCGTGCTCGGTAACGGCCGGCCGGCGGCGAGCCCGCACGAGCAGCCGGTCCCGATCGCCAGCCTGGCCAAGGTGATGACCGCCTACCTGACCCTCGAGCGCTACCCGCTGAGCGCCGCCCAGAACGGGTTCACGATCACGATCACTGCGGCCTATGCACAGGCCGAGGCCCAGGACGCCGCCCAGAAGCAGTCGGTCGTGGCGGTGCAAGCCGGCGAGCAGCTGACCGAGCGCCAGCTGCTCGAGGCGCTGCTCATCCCCTCGGGGAACAACATCGCTCAGATGCTCGCCGCCCAGGTGGCGAGCAGCGAAACTCGCTTTGTCGCCGAGATGAACACCGAGGCCCGCGCGCTCGGGATGGACCACACGATCTACACGGACGCCAGCGGGTTCGATCCAAGCACGGTGTCGACCGCCGCCGACCAGCTCCGCGTGTTCCAGCGGGCGATGCGCTCACCGGTCTTTCGCCAGATCGTCTCGATGGCCAGCGTGACGCTGCCGGTCGCCGGCACGCTCACCAACTACGACCCCCTGATCGCCGAGGGTTACGCCGGCAAAACCGGGTCGGACTCCGCGGCGAAGGGGTGCCTGGCCTTCTTCACCGCCGTGACGGTCGGCGGGCGCCGGCAGACCGCGATCGGCGTGGTGCTGGGGCAGGGGCAGGGCAGCGACACGCCTGCTCTTCTCGCCGCCGCGGGCGGTGCCGCCGAGCAACTGGTCGACTCCGTCGGTCCGAGTCGCGTGCGCGTTACTACCGCTGCGCGATAGCGATGCCAGCACGCCGACCTGACGAATATCCACGGCCGCGGCTTTCTCGATGCTCACCGGCGTGGCTGATGCCTCCACTTTCACCATAGGGAGCGTCACCCCGCCAAGCGGGTCCACGGCAAACGCCTGTATCGAGACCGGCTTCTTCGCCCAGAGCGCCGGACCAACGGGGACATACACGCTGCCGGCCGGTGGGCAGATCACGCAATGGCAGACGGATACGGCCGGGGACACCCCCGGGACGGCCATCTCGCTCGTGGCCCTGGCCCCCGAGGCTGGGCTTTATCGGGTCGAGGCGGTCGATCACGAGACGGTCCCGACTCGGCCGGTGGGGTGGCGACGTTCACGCCGGCGTCACCGATCACGGTGTCCGCGGGCGACATCCTGGGGATCGGCGTGGTTTCGGGCGCCAACTGCTATTGGACGGGCGGAAGTACCCCTCTGACCGACGTCATGAACATCTTCGGAACGCTTGTGCTGAGCTCCGGTGAGGTCGTGGAATCCGGCGGCACCGGTCCGTTGGCCGCCAACGTCGCGGCCACTGTGGTCGCCACCGAGGACAGCGCGGTCACCACCGCCGTGCAGCCGGGCACGGTCATAGTTGGAGGCGTCGCGTTGCTGGCCTCGACGGTCACCGACAACGGTCCGGCGAGCAATCCGCTCACGTTCACCGACGTGGTTCCCGCGGGGTTGAAGATCGAATCGGTGCTGAGCCCGTCGGGGCCGTGCACCACCGTCGGGCCGGTGGTGACGTGCACGATCACTGGCCTCACCGCGGGGACGAGTGCTCCGGTCGACATCGTCGTGACCCCGTCGGCGCGCACGTTCACGAACACGGTGACCGTCGCTCAACCGCGGCGGCCACGGATCCGGTGACCACCAACAACAAGTCCGCCGTAACGTTCACCGCTGCCAAGGCCGTCGTGACCAAGTGCGTCGTCACCCGGGTCGTCAACATGCCGCTCGCCACGGCCAAAAAGCTCCTGACGACACACGGCTGCAAGGTCGGCAAGGTGACCAAGACCTCCAGCGCCAAAGTGGCGAAGGGTGACGTGATCAAGACGACGCCCGGCAAGGGCTCATACCCCGGCGGGATGCCGATCGCGATCGTTCAGTCCAGCGGCGCCAAATCCAAGAAGCACTAGCGACCTAAGCAGAACTGGACGGAGGAGCCTGGTCGAGAAACGTCCTCAGCGGGGGGACGTTTCGCGACCAGGCCCCGTATTTCGGCGCCGCGGATGACGCGTGCACGTTGGCCGTCTACCCGGCCTTGGTGATCGCGGGGAGGACGTACTCGCCGTCGAGGACCTCCGGGCGCGGCTGGTACATGCGCATCAGCGGGCGGAACCTGGCGTCCGGCGTCGGCAGCCAGTTCGATCGCCTGTCGGTGTCGGGCGGGTCTCGTTGGATGTAGATCGTCACCGACCCGTCGTCGTCGGTTAGGAGTCCCGCGGTCCGGTCTCCGATTGAGTAGCGGTTGATCGAGTTGGCCACGAGGTAGAAGTCGGTGGCGTCGTACATCGTGAGCGACCAGAACGCATCGACCGGCGGCGGCGGCGAAAGTCGTAGTTCGTAGCGGTCATGGGCGCCGTCAAGCGGGTCGCCGTCGGCGTCCGTCCACGCCATTGCATAGGTGGCCTCATAGCCGTGGTTGCCCCACAGTCCTCCGCGTGCAGCGGCGGCGCGGGTTGCGTACGCCGTCGCGCGGTCGTCGATCTTCCAGTCTGGGCGGTCGAGCGTCCCCGGGCCGAGGTGATCGAGGTTGTAGTCAAACCCGTGCACCGCGCTGTTCCATCCGTTGACCGCATCCTGCCCGGCGCCCTGCCCGAGCTCCTCGATCTTCTGCTGTCCCGCGGCCGCGCCCGCCACCAGGACCTCGGCGAGCGCCGGATCCGGGTTCACGTACGGCGACTCAGCCGCCGTGGCGCCGAAGCTCGCCGCGAGTTCGACAAACCGGGCGTCCGCCTCGGGGGGCGGGAACGAGATCAACGCCACGCGGAGCCGTTCCCACCACATTAAGTCCTCCCGCACCCGCGGATCCGGCTCGGGCGCACCGGGCGTGGGTGGTGCCGGTCCGTCGTCGCGAGCGGCCCGGGACGTAAGCGTGAACTGGTCCTGGAGGGCGTGCACCGCGGGAAGGTCTGCCTCCCCGTCGACTTGCACGCGACCAACAATCACGAAGATCCCGGTGGGTGCCGAAACCAGCCGCATACCGGCAGGCGCCTCTCCGGCCCAGCCGTGGGGCGCGAGTAGAAACTCGCCCTCGCTCGTCCCCGTCGCGCGCCGGCCGATGTAGGCGAAATTGTTCGTCCACGCGTCGACGAACTGAAGCACGTAGTAGCGGCCGCCGGTGTCCGGCACGTGCAACACGAGCGGTCCCTCACGCACATCACACGCGGCCACGACATACAGCGTGTCGTTGTTGGGCGAGACGAACTCGGTCTCGGGCCCGAGCAGCGCGCGCGCATAACCGAACTGGTTGTAGGGAGCGCCGAACGGAATCGATGCGATGTTGGTCGCAAACCCATCGATCTCGTGCAGGTTGTAGACGAGCGGGTAGCCGTAGATGTAGACCTGCGCGGCGAGCTGAGCACGCTCGGCGCCACCGACGGACTCTGTCGTCGCCACGGTCCCTCCTCCAGTTCGCGTTCTCGCGGCGCCCCCCGGAGCCTCGCTCACACGATTATGGCTTGTGCATCCATGCCCGTCACATATTCGCCGCCGCGTCGACGATCGCCTCGCGGATGCGCGCGTATGTGCCGCAACGGCAAATGTTGCGCAGCGAGTCGATGTCGACATCGGCGATGTGCCGGCCCTCGGCCTTGAGCTCGTTGACGAGCGCCACCGCGGCCATGATCTGACCTGGCTGGCAGTAGCCGCACTGCGCCACGTCGTACTTCAGCCACGCCTGCTGCATCGGATGAAGCTGCTCGCCGACGGTCGCCGAGAGACCCTCGATCGTCGTGATCTGGTCGGTCGCCTGGATGTCGCTGACCGGGACAGAGCAGGGGTTGAACGCCTTGCCGTTGATGTGGCAGGTGCACGCTTTGCAGACGTCCAAGCCGCAGCCGTACTTCGGTCCGTGAACGCCGAGCAGATCGCGCAGAACCCACAGGAGACGCAACTCGCCCGAACAGTCGACATTCACCTGCTCGCCGTTGAGGATGAAGGTGTAAGTGGCCATCAGAACTCCTCCTGCAACCCGTCGGTGGGCGATTGGGGTATCGGCGGCACGGTCGGTAACGGTGTGAACCCGAGCGGTAGGTTGTGATTGATCGGGAAGCTCGTCGCCATCGTCCCGGTCGCGCGCGCGTACGCGTTGGCGACCGCCGCCATCGACGCCGCCACCCCGAACTCGCCGGCACCGCCCGGCTCGCTTTGATTGGCGGGCATGATGATCACCTGGATCCCGTCCGAGGGCGGATCGTTCGGCGGACAGTTCCACTCGCGCGTGTAGTAGGCGTTGTCCCAGCTGCCCTCGAGGAAGTAGCCGTCCTGGAGGTGCAAGCTGTAGGTCAGGGCCTGCGCGATCCCGTCCATGATCCCGCCGATCATCTGAGCCTCGAGCCCGAGCGGATTGATCGGCAGGCCAACGTCGACGGCGTAGGTGACCTTCGTGACCCGCGGGCCCGTGTATCCATTCTCGACCACCCGGTTGACGGTCTGCGGCGTGCAGTCGATCTCGACCACGCACGCCGCGTAGCCTTTGTACTCATGGTGGATACCGATGCCCTGGGCGGTGTTCGGAGCCATCGGCTTGCCCCAGTTAGCCGCCTTGGCCGCCGCGTCCAGGACCGCGAGCATGCGGGGGTCTCGCACGAATGAGCGCCTGAACTGGTACGGGTCCTGCCCCATCGCGTTCGCGACCTTGTCCACCATCAGCTCCTTGGCGACGGTCACCTCCGGGCTGTAGATGTTGCGTACGCTCGAGGTATTGAACACGCTGCCCGGCGGGTGGTAGACCTCGTTCAGAAGCTGCGTGACCGGTCCGAAGTTGTAGGGCACGTTCGCTGTCAGTGTGAAGATGCTCTGCGAATAGCCGAGATAGTCGCCCTCGGGCAGGTCGCCGAGCGTCGCGCTCAGGATCTCGCCCAGCCCGTGCGTAAAGTCGGTGGCCGCACTCGTGTGGCGCTGGTCGAACGCCAGCACGTTGCCTCCCAGGTAGGTGACCCGTACCCGCGAGGTGCACATCGGGTGCACTCGTCCCTGGCGAAAGTTGTCCGTGCGGTGCCACATCAGCTTGACGGACTTGCCGATCGCCTTCGAGATCGCCGCGGCCTCGAAGGCCGCGTCGGCGAACAGATGGCGGCCGAACGACCCGCCGCCCTGGGTCACGTGCGCCGTCACGCTCGAAACCGGGAGCCCCAGGATCCCGGCGACGGTCTCCTGGAAATAGATCGGCGACTTCATCGCTGACCAGATCTCGGCGCTGCCGGGACGCACGTCGGCGACCGCGCAGTTCGTCTCCAGCGGGTCCCCGGGACGGAAATAGAACGTGAAGCGCTGGTCGAGCGTCTGCCCGAGCGCGGGCGTCATCGGCAGCTCGGCAGCGATCAGGTCGGCGAGCACGTCGGCGTCTGACTTGCCGGCAGCGGCGCCGGCCGCCCATTGGACCTGAAGGGCCTGGATCGCGTCGATGCACTGCCCGAACGTCGTGGCGCGAACGGCGACGCCGCCGGGGACGAACTGCGTGTGCGGGATGATCGCGACGTCGGTGACGCCGCTCATAGCGCTGACCTCTGCCTCGTTCAGGATCGCCAGTGCGGTCCCGTTGATCGTGGGTGGACGGCAGACCATCGTCGGCAGCGCGCCAGCCACGTCGAGATCCATCGCGAACTGCTTCGTGCCGGTCACGATCTCGAGGGCGTCGATCCGCGGCTGCGGGGTGCCGACCAGCGTCTGCTGCGAGGCCGGCTTCAGCTGCGCCAGCACGGCCTGGGTGCGCGAGGCCGCCGCCGCGTTCGTCAGCGAGCCATATGAGAGCGACCGTCCGTCCGGCGCGGTGACCACGCCGTCCTTGAGCGTCAGCTTGGGCAGCGGAGCTTCGAGCTGCTGGGCCGCGGTCAGCGCCAGCTGACCACGCGCGATCGCGGCCGCAACGCGGATCTGGTCGTAAAGCACATGCATCGAATTCGACCCGCCGGTCAGCTGGTTGAACTCGAGCTCCGGTCGCGCATCGGACAGCGTGATGTCGACCTTGTCGAGCGGGAGCTCGAGCTCGTCGGCGATCACCATCGCGGTTGCGGTCGTGATCCCCTGCCCGACCTCAGCGCGCGGAAGCGCGAACGAAGCCGTTCCGTCTGAGTTGATCGTCACGGTGATGAGACTCGCGGTCAGGTTGGCCGCGTCGGTCAATAGGTCGGTCAAGTCGTAGAAATCGACCGGCTGGACCGTCGGCACCGACGCGTAGGCTGCGGGCGCCGAGCGCAGATCGGCGGCGGCGACCAGCGTCGGCGCCGCGATCAGATATCCGATGAACCGCCGTCGCGAGATCCCGTTCGTAGCAGCGCGCGCGTCATCAACCCCGACTTCGGGCATGGGTCCTCCCTTGCTTCAACCTGGACGCGACGAGTTTAGGGCGGCAACCGGCCGGAGGCTCCGGTTCATCGGGCTGAGAAAATCTGGCGCTGCTGTCCCCCCTGGTGCCGCCCGTTCGTCTCCAGGATGATCAACCATCCCCCAAAAGGAGACGGACATGAAGTACGCAATGCTGATCTACGCTAAGGCGGGCAGCCACGAGGCACTCGGCGAGGACGAGTACACGGCGGTGAACGCGGAGTACTGGGCGCTTCGCGAGGACTCGCGGTGCCTTGGCGGCGGGCACCTTCAGCCGGGCGAGACGGCGACGACGGTTCAGTACGGCGGCGCCGAGAACCTCATCACCGACGGCCCCTACGCCGACACCAAGGAAGTGCTCGGCGGTTACTACGTGTTCGACGCGTCCAACCTGGACGAGGCGCTGGAGTTCGCGCAGCGGATTCCCGCGGTCCGGCTTGGCGGCGCGGTCGAGGTACGTCCGCTCGTCGAGGTTCCCGTGGAGACGGCGCACTGATCGAGGAGGTCTTCCAGCGCGAGTGGGGCCGCGTTCTGGCGTGCCTGGTCGGCTTCCTCGGCGACATCGATTTGGCCGAGGAGGCCACCCAGGAGGCGTTTGCGATCGCCGCCGAGCGTTGGCCCCGCGACGGCTCGCCTGAGCACCCGGTGGCCTGGCTGGTGGCAACCGGGCGCAACCGTGCCATCGACCGCGTGCGACGCGAGCGGACGCTCCAGCACAAGACGCGGCTGCTGGAGGCCGAGCCGCCGGCCGCAACCATGGACGAGCTAGATCTCGACGACACCACGATCCCGGACGAGCGCCTGGAGCTGATGTTCACGTGCTGCCATCCGGCGCTGGCCGTCGACGCGCAGGTGGCGCTGACGCTGCGAGCACTCGGGGGCCTCACCACCGAGGAGATCGCGCGCGCCTTTCTCGTCTCCGAGGAGACGATGAAGCGCCGGCTCTCTCGAGCCAAGGCCAAGATCAAGGCGACCGCGATCCCGTTCGCCGTGCCCGCGGACCACCTGCTGCCGGACCGGTTGGCGGCGGTGCTGGCGGTCGTCTACCTGATCTTCAATCAGGGCTTCACCGATCGCGCCGACCTCGCCGCCGAGGCGATCCGACTCGGGCGGGTGCTGGCCGGGTTGATGGCCGACGAGCCCGAGGTATACGGGCTGCTCGCCCTGATGCTTCTCCACGACTCACGCCGCGAAGCGCGTGTGGTCGACGGTCAGCTGGTGCCGCTGGCCGAGCAGGACCGCTCCCGCCATGACCGCTCGAAGGTCGAGGCGGGCCGGGCCGCGCTCGGGCGAGCGCTGGCCCTCCGACCGGCGGCCGGGCCGTACGTGCTCCCGGCGGCGATCGCCTCCCTCCAGTCCGAGGAGGAGATCGACTGGGACGAGGTTGCGGTGCTCTACGGGCGCCTCGAGCAACTGACCGGCTCGCCGGTAGTGGCCCTGAACCGCGCGGTGGCGGTCGCCGAGGCGGGCGCGCCCGAGCGGGCGCTCGAGCTCGTCGACTCACTCGGGCTCGGCGATTACCGCTACCTCCATTCGACCCGAGCCGAGTTGCTGCGCCGTCTCGGCCGCCGGGAAGAGGCGCGGGCGGCGTTCGAGCACGCCCTGCGGCTGGCCGCGACGGATCCGGAGCGACGGTTCATCGCCCGCCGGCTGGCGGGACTGTGACCGACCGGCCGGGCCTAGTTGTCGGGCGGAATCGGCTCGGCTAGCGCGGCGCGGTTCGGCGCGGCCGGGAACGGATCGGCGAAGTACTGCGTCTCGTGTGTCACGACGCCGTCGCTGATCTCCATGACGCTGACCGAGTACGTAGGGACGCCGTCATACGTGATCACGCACTCACTCACCCAAACGTCACCGTGGCCAAGAATCCGGCGAACGGTGAAGTGCCGTTCGGCCGGGTGCCCGCCGCGTTGCGCCTTGATCCTCGTCCGGCCTCTGAAGCGCTCCCCGGACTGCGGGTAGTCGAGGATCGCGTCTTCAGCGTAGATCGCGTGCTCGGTGTCGATGTCACCGCTTTCGGAGGCGTCCCAGTGCTGCTGGATCCGAGCCCGGATATCGGCCTCGCGTTCGATCGTGCTGTCCACCGGCTGGCCCCCATGACGAGTAGGAAGTGCCCCCGCCTCGCGCGACAGATTACCCCACGCACCCGCTTGACGGCTACAATCAAAGTGATATCATCTTGATACGCCGATCGAGTCGGCGACTTTCACCGTCAAAGGAAAGCCATCCCGATGAACGCACCGAATGACAGCACTGCTCCGAAGGGGCTGCGGGCGTGGTGGACGTCTCCCCCACGATCCGGCCTGCAGCTCATAATCTCGCCCTGGGAGTACCGCCATCTTCGTGGCTTCGCGGGCTTGCGCATCGGCGGTGGCGCCGTGGCGGCCGGCCTTGGCGTCGTCACGCTGTCCTTCGGTGGGAACGATTGGAAGACGTATGGGTGGACGCTCGTGTTCCTGGCGATCGCGGCGGCAAACCTTGCCTGGGCCCGCTGGGAGCTGGGCATCGCCCGCTCCGCAGCCTCCCGAACCTGAGCTTCCTCGCCCGCGCACCGAACCCGCTCGGTCAAAATGCGCGCGGAGCTCGGGCGGTGCCGGCGGCCCCGACGCGCAAGAATGTCGAGATGAGCGTTCCGGGAAACGAAGGCGAGCCGATCACCGAGGCGGGCCTGGCGGCTCTCGAGGCAGAGGTCGCGGAGCTGGAGACGGTCGGGCGTCGTGACATCGCGGCGCGGATTCGAGTCGCCCGCGGCCACGGCGACCTCAAGGAAAACGGCGAGTACCACGCTGCGAAGGAGGACCAAGCGCACTTGGAGACGCGGATCCTCCGGCTTCGGCATCGGCTGCGCCAAGCGGTCGTCGTGCATGCCGACGAAGGGCTCGCGCCGGCGTTTGCCTTCGGCCGCTCCGCGGAGGTGCGCGACGAGAGCACGGGTGAGGTGCATACCTGGACCCTCGTCGGCGCCGGCGAGGCCGACCGCGCGCGCGGCCGGCTTTCCGTTCAATCCCCAGTCGGCAAGGCGCTCTTGGGCCAGGCGCCCGGCGCCACGGTCGAGGTTTCCCTCCCTCGCGGCACCCGCCGTCTCACGATCGAGCGCATCCTGTAGACGGCCGTCAGGCGTTGTAAGACGTCGGCATCGCCTCAGGGGAGCGCTTGTTCCATCCGTGAAACGGCGAGTAGTCGCCCGTATCCCACGCTTCGCGCAGCCCGGGTTTGCTCAGGTCCCAATCGGGGCGGATCTCGCTCGTCACGGTCCGTAGGTCGTGCCAGAGGTCGACAAACGACGGACGTCCCCAGAACCAGTAGCCGTTGTACACGCTGTGGACCACCAGCCCGGGCTTGAGCACGAGGGTGTGCGGGATCATCGGGTCGTGCTCGGGGTCGGTGTACTCCTGGATCTCGAGGTCCTTCTGGACGGTCCGTTCCGGGTCGGACAGGAATGGCCACTGGGCACCGGTCGACGCGCGGAACTCCTGGCTTGAGTGATGGGTGTCCGTCGAGATCGTGGCGACCTGCGTGTACGCCACCGCGATCTTGGGATAGTTGGCGGCGAGCTCGAGGTGCTGCTGGTGCTCCTTGGGGCAGTAGTTTCCGCGCGCGAGCGTGAGGATCAGCGGGTCCTCGCCCTGGATCTCGCTGAGCTTTCGCGGAGTGCTCTCCTGGTCGGGCAACTCGTAGTCGGGGAAGGTGCCGCCGGGGACGATGTCGCTACGCATGATCTACTCCCGTGGAGGGTTGAGGAGTGCCGAGAATGATGGCCGTGCGGTGCAGACTGAGCCTAGTCAACGGGCGCCATGGGCGCCAGAAAGGGGACCCATCCCGATGAGTGCCCACACGCCGGTATGCGATTTGCTAGGGATCGACCACCCGATCGTCGAGGCGCCGGTGGCTGCAGATCCCCGGCTGCCCGCCGCGGTCTCAAATGCCGGCGGTCTCGGCACCCTGGGGCTGGGGTGGGCCGATGATGCCGGCGATGTGGTCAGGGAAACGGCAGCCCTCACCGACCGGCCCTTTGCCGGCAACTTCGTTCTCGCCTGGGATCAGCACCATCGAGTCGATCAGGCATTGTCGGCGGGTCTGCGGATCGTGTCGCTCTTCTGGGGCGATCCGAGCGGCTACGTCGATTCTGTGCATGACGCCGGAGGGCTTGTCATGCACACAGTCGGCAGCGCCGAGGAAGCGCGGCGCGCAGTCGGATGTGGAGTGGACATCGTCATCGCGCAGGGGTGGGAGGCCGGGGGGCACGTCTGGAGTGGCGTGGCAACGCTCCCGCTCGTGCCGGCGGTAGTCGACGCGGTGGCGCCGGTGCCGGTCATCGCGGCCGGTGGGATCGGCGACGCTCGCGGAGTCGCGGCCGTGCTCGCCCTCGGCGCGCAGGGCGCGATGCTCGGCACGCGGTTCCTGCTAGCCGATGAAATGCCGATCCACGAGGACTATCGGCGCCGCCTGATCGCCGCTACCGAGACCGATGCCGAGTGGTACCCCAACCTATATGCGGTGGGATGGCCGGTGGACGCTTCGCACCGCGCCATCCACAACTCAACAGCCGAGATGTGGGAGGCCGCGGGCCGGCCGGCGCTGGGTAGCAGACCTCGAGAGGGCGAGGTGCTGGCGCACTTCGCTTCCGGGGAAGCGATCGTTCGATATGAACCCGCGCCGCCGATGGTTGGAACCACCGGCGAGATCGAGCCGCTGTCGCAGTGGGCCGGCCAGAGTGTCGCGCTCGCCAGGCGCTCCCAGCCCGCCGCGGAAATCGTGGCTGAACTGGTCTCGCGCTTATAGCCCGGTCCAGATCAAGGCATCCGGTCACCTCGCCAGACGACCGTACGTCGGCGCCGTCGCCGCTCAGCCATCCAGCTCGGCCACGATCCGTTCCCCTGCGCCTTTGCTGGCCCGCGCGACCTCAAGCTCCCACTGAGCGCCGTCCGCGAACGTGATGCTCAAAGCTGACGCGATCGTGCCCTTTCCGAGATCGGCCGAGACCACGTCGCTCCTCGGCACCTTCGCCACGACATCGTCGGTCATCTTCAGCCCCGTGAGGCCCTGCTTGCCCCTTACCAGCACGAGATCCGTCGCGCTCACCGCGAGATAGCCGAAGGCGCCGAAGTCGGGCGTCTCGGGCGTCGGCTGCGGCGAGCCGCCCTTGCCCGAAATACCGCCTGCCACGGCGGCCCCGACGACTCCCCCGATCTGCGCGCCGGCCACCACGCCCATTGCTCTCTTCGCCTTGCCCCTGCGGTTCACCCAACCGCCTGCGACCTGCCGCGCGCCAAGCGCGCTCGATGCATCGGCCATGTCCGAGTTCCTCTCCGATCGTTAGTCGAGCCTTCCGGTAACCGCGGCGCCCTTGCCGCCCGAGCTGGTCAGCCCGGTCACCCGCACGGTGGCGCCGACCGTTGCGGGGACGCCGGTGAAGGTGGCCGAGGTCGACTTCGGTCCGACGATCAGCAGCAGCTCCTGGCCGTCGCTGAGATCGGCGTAGACCGCGTGGCGGAAGGACTGTCTGGGCTGCTTCCAGCTGACTCGCAGCGAGGTGCCGCGGCGCGTCAGCTTCAGATGGGTGACCTTCGCCGGCCGCGGCGGCGCGAGCGCCCGGAAGGAGCCGAGCGTGAGGGTCGCGCGCGGGAGCCCGTATTGCTCGACGATCGCCACGATCCGGCGCCGGCCGGCGGGGCCGGTCTGCGGCATGAACCTGAGCCTGCCGCTCGCCTTCGCGGTGGTCGTGATCAGGTGACGGACGTCGGTCCCGTACTCGGCGAACTGCACCTTTTGCCCGGGAAGCGCGTGCAGCTGCCAGGTGAGCGTCCGCGTCTGCCCGCGGCCGCTGACCTGCGCGTGCACAACGGGCTTGGGCAGGCCGTAGGCCTCGCGGATCTGGCTAATCAGGACGGGCCCGGCGTTGGTCAGCGTCCAGGTGCCGGCCGCCGGGTGCTTGACGACCACGTAGGTGGCGCCGGTCTTGGTGACCAGCACGAGCGCGTTCCCGCGGTGGACGTCCGGGTGCTCTCGGGTACCGGTGATCGAGACGCCGCCCGGGCCACGGACGTGTACGCCCGGCGGCCCGAACGGGCTGTAGAGCTCGAACACGACCGACGGCAGCCCGGCAGGCAAGGTCAGCTTCCGCGAGCGGCCCGAGGTCAGCGCGGTCGCAGCGCTCAGGGTCGGGCGCCACGGCCCGAGGTCACAGCCGCTGAAGGCGCTGAAGCTGCCCCCCCAGTAGTAGCCGATGCCGCCGCTTATCACATCGAGGTCGACGCACGCGGCGATCCCGATGTTCGAGACGAGCGCGTTGGCGCCGGCGCACAGCGAGCCGACCCAGACGTCCACGCACGCCTGCAGCCCACCCTCGAAGTCGAACGCCTGGCTGCCCTCGACCCAGCCGGAGACGTTGCCGGTCAGCTTGGCCAGCACCGCGTTCCAATCGACGCTGCCCTTGACCATGAACGTGCCGTTGGAGATGTACTTGACGTCCGCGTTGCCCAAGTCGAAATGGCCGCCGAGCTTGGCGTTTCCCATCGCGTCGAGCACCCAGATGTTGCCCGGCGTGTAGCTCACCGACCCGTTGATCGTGATCGCCGCGTGACCGGCCACCTGCGGACCGGCGGTGAGCCCGATCATGCCCGTCCACGGGATCCCGCTGCCGCCGCCCGACAGCGTGATCGACTGCAGGAAGACGCCGTCGGCGATCGAGATGTTGAGCCCCGTGACACCGCCCGCCAAGTAGTCGAGACCCCCGTCTTTCAGGCCAATTCCGACGGTGAACCCGAACTGGTTGGACGTCGGCAGCACCAGCGTTGCGGTCCCCTGCCAGGTGTCGTCGGAGACGACCTTCAAGTCGACATTCTTCAGAGCGAACCCGAACGCCTGAACGTCGCCGAGCTTGATCTCGGTCGCCGACCACTGCGGCCCGGCCGAGTTGTTCGTCGCGATCGTCGGCGCTGCCGTCAGCCCGCCAAAGTAGCTGAACGGCCAGAAGCCGAGGGTCAGCGTCGGCGTCACATCGGCGCCGCCGGCGGCGGTGAAGTCGATCTTCGTGTGCCCGATCGGCAGCCCCTCGACGAGCAGATTCTTGACCGAGTTGTCCGCGTCGACCACGGTGATGGGATCGCCCGAGGTCCAGTTCGGCTGAACCGACTGGCTCGGCGGCGCGAGGCTCCAGTTGATCGTGCCCACCCACAGCCCGAAGTTCTCAGTGTCGCTCGGCCCATCCGGGATCGTCACCTTCCACTGGCCGACCCCGGTGATCTTTCTGTTGGTCAGGTCGAAGTTCAGGTTGCTGCCGGCCCCGGTCGTGGTCAGCGGCTGAAGCACGAGGCCGTTGACCTCGACCGGCTGGTTGTAGACCTCGTAGGTGCCGTCCGTCAGCTGGGTCATACAGCTGCTGCTCTGGACCGCTATGTAGCTCGTGTCGAGGTACATCGTGCAGTTTGCGATCACCTGCACCGGGATCGTCACCGTGCGCGCAGCCGAACCCGCACCGGCATCGAGCGGGGTGGCGGTGACGGTCACGTTGTAGTAGCCCGCGGCGGTGGTGCTGGCCGCGGTCAGCGACATCGTCGAGCTCGAATCCGTGCCGGTCACCGGGTCCTCGGAGAAGCTTGAGGTCATCCCGGCGGGCATCCCGCTGACGCTGAGGGCGACCCCACCGGCCGAGCCGTTGGCGCGGTGCAGTGTCAGCGCGACCGTCCCGGACGCGAGACCCTGGGTCACGTCGATCCCGTTGCCATCGGAGTCGAGCGTGAAGCTCGGCGGCGGCGGCGTCGAGGGGCGGGTCAGCGCGACTTCGTCGATCCCGACCGGCTTCGGATGATCGCTCGCGTTCACGTACACCTGGGTCACGTCGAAGTAGGCAATGTCCCCCTGATCGGAGGGGTCGGTCACGCTCAGCTGCACGAACGGCTGCCCGACCGTGACGGTCGTGGTGGCGGTCGACCCGATCTGGTTGCCGCCGGCGTCGTATGCCCTCAGCTCGATCTTCGCCGTGTCACCCGCAGGTGGCTCCCAGTCGGGCGCGTTGTCGAGCTCGCCGACGTACACGCTGACGGCGGTCGCGTACTCGTCGAGGAATCCGCGCGCGTCGGCCGGTCCGGCGAGCTCGCCACAGCCGATGCAGTTGATCAGCGCCGCGTTGGGAGCCGAGTGGGCGGCATGGTTGGCGACGACGGTCGGCGTGACCCCGTCCTGCCCGCCGTTCGCCGAGCCCTGAAAGTAGAGGCCGTCGCTCGCCTCGTACTGGGTGGTCACGGTCGACCCGTTGGCCAGGTCGTCAAAGCCGACGGTGACGGTCGAGTCGGCGCGGGCCACGCCCGGGAGCAGTGCGGGCGACAGGGACAGCACCGTCAAGATCGCGATCAGCAACCGTCTCATCTGGCAGACCCCCTTGTGACCTGACCCCTCATCACCTGAATCCCCTCCTTATCTGACGTGGAGCGTCACGAGCTGGAAGTGGGCGCCGGTCACGCAGTAGCCGGACAGCCGGGTTCGCTTGGTGTGCCGGCTCTGGTCGACCGCTACGAGGGTGACCGTCACCGGGTAGCGACCGGCGCGTAGCCGCTGGAGCGTTGCCCGCTTCGGCACCAGCGCGAGCGATGCCCGCCGGCCGCCGGCGATCCGGACGCTGCCGGCGGCGAGCGTCCCCGATCCCACCGTCACCGTTACAGTGACGCGGCAGTACGCCTCGGACTTCGGGCAGCTGAGCGAGATCCGGACGTGGCCGTGGGTGACTGTCGCGGACGACACCCCTACCGCCGGGGTACCCGTCGGCGGGACCTCCAGCAGCGCGCTCGCCGAGGAGCCGAAGTGGTCGGCGTCGCCCGCGTAGTGCGCTGAGATGTGCGGCGACGACGTTGCGGCGGTGAGCGGGGTATAGGTGAACGCACAGCCGGCGGCGCCGCCGCTCACCTGCGCCAGCGTGCAGGTACCGCCGTCGCTGAATGCGCCGCGGCCGCTGGCGGTGAGCATGAGCGTGCCGGTCGGGACGAGCGTGCCCGAGCTCGTGTCCGTGACGGTCACCGTGCACCTCGCCGTATGGCCAACGGCGACCGATAGCGGGGTGCAGCTCAGCGAAGCGCCGGTCCCGGCGTCGCCGACCCCGAGCGGGTCCGAGCCCTGGCTGGCGGCGTGGCCGCCGTCGCCGGCGTACGCCGCGGTCAGCTGGTGGGTTCCGGGGGCGACCTGCGACGGCGTGTAACTGAACGTGCACGATGCGGCGGGGCCGCTGCCACCGGACAGCGTGCAGCCACCCGGGTTGAACGTCCCCCCGCCGTTGCTCGACATCGTGACCGTGCCGGCCGGGGCCCCGGCGCTGGCATCGGCGGCGGTCACGGTTGCCGTACAGCTAGTTCTCTGACCGACCGCCACCGGCGCGGGGCTGCACGAAACCGACGTGCTCGTCGTCACCCGGCTGATCGAGACCACGGTCTGCCCGATGCCGGAAGCATGCTCATCGTCACCCGAGTACGAGACCGTGAGCGTGTGGCTGCCCGAGCCGGCGGCACTCGGCGTGTACGTCACCTGGCAGGAGCTCGTGCCGGCCGAGTCCTCCGACAGGGCGCAGCTCGCGGCGGCGCCGAAGCCCCCCGCGGAGTCCGTGCTGAAGCTGACAGTGCCCGTCGGCGCCGCCTCCCCGATCCCATAGTCGGTGACGGTCGCCGTGCACGTCGTCGGCTGCCCGACGCCGACGGCGGTCGGCTGACAAGTGGGCGCGGTCAGCGTCCGCGCCTCAAACACGTCCGCCTCGCCCGGAGTCATCTCGTCGTCGCCCGCGCCGCCAGGTCCGCCGACGGCGAGCGCGCCGCCATCCGAGGACAGCGCGACCGACGTCCCGAAGCTGTCGTTCGCCGTGGCGTCCGCCGGCCCCAAGGTCGCGTTCGGGGCCGTGGCGTCGGCCCAGCCCCCGCTCGCGGCCCCGAACACGTACGCGCGGCCCGGCGGCGCGTTCGGCGGCACCGGCTCGCCAGGGGCGCCGGCGAGCAGCGCGCTCCCGTCGCCGGTCAGCGCCACGCTGTAGCCGAGCTGACCGTTCCCTGACGGATAGGTCAGGGTGGCACTCGGCGTCGTGGTGCTGCTCGACCGGAAGCAGCCGTGGATCAGCTGAGTCGCGCACCCTAACGCGGGCTCGAACAGATAGACGGCGCCCTCGTCCGAGCCGGTGTCCGGCGCGCCGGCGGCGACGACGCCCCCGCCGGCGGCGACCGAGAAGCCGAACAGGCTGCTGCCGCCGGCGCTCAGCTCGGTCTTCGAGACGTGCGCCCAGGGCGAATAGCCGACCTCGATGCTCGACTCGGACGAGAAGCCGTACACGGCTCCCGGTCCGTCATTCCCCGGGTGGTACGGCGCCCCCGCGTAGATCAGGCTGTCGCTGGGCATCGCCACCGACCAGCCGAGCACGTCCTCGTTGCCGGCATCGCCGGCGGTCAACGGCTCGGTGCCGACCGTGGTCAGTGCGCCGCCGCCGTAGCTCCAGACGTACACGCCGCCCTGACCGGTAAGCGGGCCCGAGGAGGAGTATCCGCTCGCCCCCGCCGCGACGTACATGGCGTCGGGCGACACCGCGACCGAGGAGCCGAGCCGGTCGTAGTCGGCGGGCCCGGACGCGCTGGTGGTCTGGTTGAGCGTCGTTTGCGCTGCCCAGCCTCCGGCCGGGCGGTTGAATACATAAACCGTGCCGCGCTCAGTCCCGCCGGCAGCCGCGTAGAAAGCCCCGACAGCGACCACCGAGCCATCCTGTGAGACCGCCACCGAGTGTCCGAACTGGTCGCCGGCGGCTCCGCTCGAGGCCGCGAGGATCGCGGGCTGGTTCGCCGACTGCCACCCGTTCGCACCGCGGGTGTACACGTACGCAAGCCCCTCGTTGGAGCTGGCACCGGGTACGCCGACGACCATCGTCGATCCGTCCGCGGACACCGCGACCGAGCCGCCGCCGTAGTCGCCGGCGACCCCGTTCGCGTTCGTGAGCGTCGCCGCCTGGAAGAACTCGTCGGCCGCCGCCTGCGCCCCCGGCGCGGTGGCCAACGCGGCGGCGAGTGCCGCCAGCACCACGATTGTCCAGCTCCGGATCATCCTGCCCCCCGTGCGATCAGACGAGCGCCCGCGCGATCAGACGAGCGCCCGCGCGCGAGCGAACTCCTCCGCGAGCCCCTTCGCGTTCGCCCCCGCGCCGGCCTCCAATTTGACGGCCGCGCCTCCGACCGTGACGACCACGACCTTTCCGACGAGCAGCCGCTTGACCTCGATCGAGTCGACGTCGCCGAGCGGTACCGCGCTGACGAGCTCTTTGACATCGCCCCCCTTGCCCATCGCGATCGGCGGGCTGATTTTCAGAACGACGAGCCGGCGATCGGTCAGCGCGAGCGCCATCGGCCTGGCCAGCTGCAACCCGCCCGCCTCGGCGGCGCGCCGCGCCTCCTTGACCTTGCGCCCGCCGATCGCGGACGGGGCGAGGCCGCCGGCCGTCGCCATGTTCGCGCCGCGCGGCTGGGCGATGAAGGCGGCGAGCACACGCTCGCCCGGGTCCAGATACGACTCGGCCTGCTCCTTGATCTTGTCCTCAAAGCTGTTTGACATCGCTTCCTCCAGTGGTCGGTCCGGCCTGCCTCGGGCCGCAGTGGCGTTCGACTGCACGATCGAGCCGGTCGATCAGTTCCAGCCACCCGAAGAACTCAGTTGTCGCCGCGCCCGCGACGGTGATATGCCCCTTGACCGTCTCGTCGGTCTGTTCGAGGTCCACCACCACGTGAAGTGGCTGGCTGGGGCTCATGCCGATGCAGCGTGACCGGGCGAGCGTGCCCACGCATCGGGGCGGTCCCTGAAATTCTGGGCGCCCGACCCCGACGAGCCGCTTGGTGGGCGCGGCGGCGTACGTATGATCGCGTTCGTCATGCGCAGGGCCGACACGCTCAGGGAGGAGTTACTCGAGCGCCAGTCCGAGCTCGATGCCCTGAGTGAGCTGCTCGATGCGGCGCTTGCTGGGCACGGTTCCGTCGCGCTGATCCAAGGTCCTGCGGGTATTGGCAAATCGCGTGTGCTGGATGCGTTCGCGGCGCAGGCGTCGGCGCGGGGAGTCGGAGTGTTACGGGCCAGTGGCGACGAGCTGGTGATGGACTCATCGTTCGCGACGGTTCGGGAGCTGTTGTGGCCAGCGCTGGGTGACGCCGGCGACGCCGTGTTCGGCGGAGCGGCACGACTGGCCGCGCCGGTGTTCGGGAGAGAGGGCGATAGCGGCGACACGCCGGAGCCGGTCGGCGCGGTGCTCCATGGGCTGTACTGGCTCGCCGCGGGTTTGGCGGAGCGCGGGCCGCTCGCGCTCGTCGTCGACGATGCCCATCTGCTCGATCCAGCCTCGGCTCGATTCCTGCTCTACCTGGCACGTCGGATCGACTCGCTGCCGGTGCTGTTGGTGATCGCGTTGCGCCCGGGTGACCCCGTCAGGCTCGCCGAGCTGTCGGAGCTCGCCGCCCGAGTGCTACCGCTCGCGCCGCTGAGCATGCAGGCCAGCGCCACGGTGGTGCGTCGGGCGCTCGGACCGCGCGCCGATGACGCGCTGTGTCAGTCGTGTCACGACGCGACGCACGGAAACCCGTTCTACCTGCGCGAGCTGGCGGTCGCGTTGAAGGCTGAGGGCGAGCGCCCGAGTGTCGAGCTGGCCCAGCGCGTCCGGTCGCTCGGCATCAGTGCGATCTCGACCAACGTCTTGCTCCGTCTGGCACGCCTCGGCCCTGACTGCGAGCGTTTGGCGCAGGCAGTTGCCATCCTCGGACCGGGCGCTGGGCTGCGCCACGCCGCGGCGTTGGCCTCTCTGGACCGCGAGCGCGCCGGGTCTGCGGCGGACGCGATGCGGACGGGGGACGTCCTCTCGCCCGGGCTGACCCTGTCGTTCGTCCATTCGATCGTCGACGAGACGGTCGCTTCCCAGATGCCCGCGGCGCGCCGCGCCCACCTGCATCGCGAAGCGGCGCGGGTGCTCGCGGCGGATGGCGCGCCCGGCGACCGGGTGGCCGCACACCTGCTGTCCGCCGAGCCGTACGGCGAGACCTGGGTGGTGGAAGCGCTTCGCGCCGCGGCCCGGGACGCCCTGGCCCGCGGCGCGCCCGAGGCAGCAAGCTCCTACCTGCGCCGGGCGCTTACCGAGCCACCCGGCCGCGACGACCGGCTGGCGGTCCTGTTGGACCTCGGACGCGCCGAGGCGATGTTGCCGGTGCCCCAGGATTTCTCCGCGCTGCGCGATGCGCTCGAGCTCGCGACCGACCCCTCTCAGCGCGCCGAGATCGCCTTGGAATTGGCCCTCGCGCTGTACGGAGTCCTTCGCAACAGCGAGGCGCGACTCGTACTCGATGACGCGCTGACGCGTGAGCGGGACCTCGACCCCGAATTGGTGGAGCGCCTCGAGCAGGCAGTGATCGGCGGCGGGATGGACGACCCGGAGGCAGTGCCCGCAGTCCTCGCACGGGCCGAGCGCCAGTTCGAGCGAGCCCGGCGAGGCGAGGTTCGCGACGCCAGGATGCTCGCGGCCCTCGCGTCGGTCGCCACGTTCACCGCTCGGTCTGCGTCGGAGGCCTCAGAGCTCGCGGAGCAGGCGCTCGCGGACGAGCGGCTTCTGTTCCGCTGGCTCGACGACGGCTATGTCACCGCGAGCTGGGTCCTGTGCCTGGTGGGCCGGCTGGCGGAGGCCGCCGACGCGGCCGATCGGGGCCTCGCCGAAGCCCAGCGGCGGGGATCGGCGCCGATGTTCCTCCAGCTGGCGCTCGTGCGAACCGATATCGCGTTCCGGGCCGGCGATCTTGACACTGCCGAGGAGCTGTCCGAGCGAGCGCTCGAACTCGGCCGGGAGCTCGGAGCCGAGCTGTACGGAACGATGTTCCTGGCCCTCGTGCTGATCGAGCGCGGCCGAATCGACCAGGCCGCGGCCATGGTCGACTCGGTGGTACTCCCGGACGCCGGCATGAATGCCGCGGCCTTGCTGGCAATTCGCGGACTCGTGCGGATCGCGGCCGACGAGCCCCTATCCGGGCTCGCGGACCTGCTCGACGCCGATGGCGCGGTGCGCAGCGCCGGTCAGAGTCTCAGCGTCGGGACCACCTGGGTCCCGTCGGCCACCGCTGCGCTGATCGCGCTCGGGCGTCGCGAGGACGCGGTCGAAATCGCCAGCCGCGAGCTTGCCGAGATGGCCGCATTCGGCGCGCCGCATCTCTACGGGATCGCCCTGTCGGTGTGCGGCGGCCTGGACTCCGGGCCTGCGGGACTCACGCGGCTGCGCGAGGCGGTCGCGATCCTCGAGCGCTCACAGGCGCGCCTCGACCACGCGCGGGCATTGCTGAACCTGGGCGTCGGACTGAGCGCGCGGGGCGAGCGCGAGCGGGCGCGGCGGCAGTTCTCCGAAGCTCTCGACATCGCGTCGAGGTGCGGAGCGATCACCCTGGCGGAGCAGGCCACCTCAGAGCTGATCGCCTCCGGCGCTCGACCACGCCGGCCGCTGCTGACCGGGCCCGGTTCACTCACGCCGGCCGAGTTGCGCGCGGCGCGCATGGCCGCGGACGGACTCAGTAACCGCGAAATCGCCCAGGCGCTGTTCGTCTCCGCGAAGACGATCGAGACGCAGCTCTCGGCGGCCTACGCAAAGCTGTCGATCGCGAGCCGGCGCGAGCTCCGCGGCGCCCTGGAGAGAGCCACCACCCGCTACTGACCGCCACGTCGCGGACTTCGACGACATCGTCAACCGCCAGTAGCGCTCGGTCGCGTCAGGTCGTGCTCGTCACTGGCTCCGCGATCCAATCGTCGGCGTCGTAGCGGAGCAGCGCCGGGAACGCGACGACGATCGCCGCCACGCCAACCACGCACAGCACACCGCCCGAGAACACCGAGAAGCGAGCGCTGGTGGCGCCGGCGACCGCACCGGACTCGATGTCCCCAAGCCGCGGGCCGCCGGTCACCACGAGTGAGAAGACCGCGGACATCCGGCCGCGCATCCGCTCCGGCGTCACCGTCTGGTTGATCGTGGTGCGGCAGACGGCGCTGACCGAGTCGGCCGCGCCGGCCAGCGCAAACAGCGCTGCCGCGAGCCACAGCGTGCGCGCGAGAGCTACCTTGCGAAGTCGCCGGGCTGTCCGCTCGCGCCGCCGTCCACGAGCCAAGGATATGCCGCGGCTCAGTGCGCTGAGCTCGGAGCTGAGCTCGCGACTAGATCTCCGAAGCGCTGCAGGTAAAGGGGCCAGCCCCCCTCGCCCCCGATGCCGTCGCGAAGCATCGGCCAGCCGTCGCCGTGGCGGTCGAGGTTTCGGTGTTCGAGCTCAACCCGCGTGCGGTCCGCACCTTCTGGCACGAACCGCACTTCGACCTCGCTCGTTTTGTCCAGATCGGTCTCGATCTCCCACCGCGGGCTGATGTCCCAGCTGATCAGGAGCCGGTGCGGTGGCTCTTAGGCGAGCACCCGCGCCCACCGGCACTCGCTACCGTCTGCGCCCCGGTCGTACAGGCAGCCGCCGACGCGACGCTCGAACACGGTTTCCGCGATCTCAACGCGCAGCAGGTTGTGCTCCCGGGGCTTGATGCGGTCGAACCGCTCAGTGAAGACCTTGAACGCGACCTCGATCGGCGCCTGCACCACGATCGACCGTCTTACCGTCGTGAGTGGCGCCTGCGTGTGGCTTGCCTGCGTCTCGGTGCTCACGTGTCCTCCTCGGTTGATTGCTCGACAGCCTCCTCGTAGGACGCCAACGCGCTCCCCCAGAAGCGCTCCAAATCCGCTCGCAGCGCCGCCAGGCCATCTGGGTTGACTCGATAGATCCGCCTGGTCCCCGCCGGCTCGTCCGCGACCAGGCCGGCGTTCTTGAGCACCCGAAGGTGCTGCGACACCGCCGGCCGGCTGACCGGAAGCTCGCTGGCCAACTCGACGACTGCGCGAGGGCGATCGACGAGCAGTTCGAAGATCGCCTTCCGAGTCGGATCACCCAGCGCCATCCACGCATCGTGTTGGTAAGCCAGCACGAACGGTAAGTCTACACAAACCGTAAGCTTGCGGCAACCGTCGGCGCTCGCTCGCGGCGAGGACGGGGCGGCCTGAAAGCCCCCTCGCGATTCGAACAAGCCGTGACCGGGCGGGGGTTGCTCAGAGTTCGACCCGTGATCCCATGATCACCGTGCGGTCACCGGGAAGCCCAAAGTGCTCGACCGCGCTCGATGCGTTGCGGGCCATCGCGATGAACAGGTTCTTGCGCCACGCCGGCATGTCCGGATCGGCGGTCGGCGTGATCGTGATCCGCGAGACGAAGTACGAGGCGTGCTCGATGTCGAGGTTGCGCTCGAGCATGCCCTGCTTGCGCGCCTGTACCAGCACCTCGGGGATGTTGAGCGTGTCGTGATAGCCGAAGCGGGCGGTCAGATGGACGACCTTGAAGCGGCCATGGCCGAGCACCTCGACCGCGCACCGGTCGAACGTCTCGACGTTCGGAATGCTGACGGTGTCGGCCCTGACGATCACAACCTTCTCCGGAAGCGTGTGGGTGTGCTCGACGTTGGCGCGGAGCGCCAGCGGAGTCGTGCCCTTGTCGCGGCACAGGAAGACCGCGACGCCGGGAGTCCGGACCAGCGGTGGCTGCTGGGAGTCGAGTCCGGCGAGGAACTCGGTCAGCGGTCCCTCCTGGGCGACGCGATTCGCCGTGACGATCGTCTGGCCGCGGCGCCAGTTGATCATCACGATCGAGATGATGACTCCGATCGCCAGGGGGAGCCACGCCCCGTGCTCGACCTTCGCGATGTTTGCGCTGAAGAACGCGACCTCGACCGTCAGGAACAGCACGGCAAGCGGCGCCAGTTTCCGTTTCGCCGTGCCCCAGAGCAGGCGGGCGACGGCAAGGAACAGCACGGTGTTGAGGATGAACGTGCCGGTCACGGCGACGCCGTAGATGTCCCCCAGCTTGTTCGAGGAGCGGAACACGAGCGTCAGCGTGAGCACGCCGACGCAAAGCAGCCAGTTGATCAGCGGGACGTAGATCTGGCCTTCGACCGTGGACGTGTGCAGGACGCGCAGCCTCGGGAGGAAGCCAAGCTGAACGGCTTGCTTGGCCACGGAGAACGAGCCCGAGATCACGGCCTGGGAGGCGATCACGGTCGCCACGGCGGCGAGCACCACCATCGGCCACAGACCCCAGTGCGGGACCATCTGGTAGAAGGGATTGAACGTGTTCGCGTCCTTCGCCAATGCCGCGTGGTGGAGGATGAAGACTCCCTGGCCCAGGTAGTTGAGGACCAGCGCCGGTAGCGCCAGGACGAACCAGCCCAGGCGGATCGGCGCGGCGCCGAAGTGGCCGCGGTCGGCGTACAGTGCCTCCGCGCCCGTCACGGCCAGCACCACACCGCCGAGCACGAGGTAGCCGGCGGCACCGTGATCGACGAAGAACCGGATCGCCCAGGTCGGGGACAGCCCCTGGAACACCGCCGGGTCCTTGACAACCTGGCTCAGCCCAATCAGCCCGATCACCGAAAACCACACGAGGATGATCGGTCCGAACAACCATCCGATCGTCCCCGAACCGAACCGCTGCAGGATGAATAGACCGAGCAGGATCGCGACCGACAGCGGCACGACGAGGTGGGCGAGCGCCGGCGTGGCCACCTGAACTCCCTGGATCGCACCGAGCACCGAGATCGCGGGGGTGATCATCCCGTCGCCGAAGAACAACGCCGCGCCGAAGATCCCGAGCGTTACCAGGAGGACTCCGTGGGCGACCTTATTGCGCTGGAGCAGGGACGTCAGCGCCATGATCCCACCGTCGCCGCGGTTGTGCGCGCGCATGATGAAGCCCGCATACTTGATCGACACGACGACCATCAGCGCCCAGAAGATCAACGAGGCGATCCCGTAGACGGTTGCCGGCGTGATGTGCGCAGTGGCCTTGTACGAGGTGAAGATCACCTGTTCGGTGTACAGCGGGCTGGTGCCGATGTCCCCGTACACGACCCCGAGCGCACCGAGGGCGAGGATCGCCTTCCCACCATGAGCGATCACGTCTCGGTTGGAGTCCTCCAGCGCCTCGAACCGCTGGCGCGTGGCCTCGGACTCCTCGGCGAGCGCGCTGCCCGGCGATGGAGCCACGTAGCCGATCTTGTGGGCCGCCTCGTGCAGGCTGCGCTTGGGCGCGGTGCTCATCGCGTGGCCTCCTGGCCGACGCGGACCGACCGCTGTCGCGCGGGCGGTTCAAGTGCAGCGGCCGCCGCCCGCAGCCGGCTGCCCAGCGCTCCGGATTCGGTGGGCCGGTACAGCGGGCTCATCCCGTCGGTGAGCAGCGACTCGAGCATGGCCACGCCCCGGGGGCTGACCGGCTCGGCGGCCCGCAGCCGGCGATCCAGCGCCGCCAGGACCGTGTGGGCGGCCACCACCTCGCGCCGATCTGGTCGGACCGCCGCGCTGAAGCCGCGGGTGGTGGCCTCGGCGTCCCGGACCACCCGCGCGAGCCCCGCCGCGATGCGCGCGCGGTAGCGCCGGCTGGTCAGCCGCTCGCCCCTGATCGTCAGGAGCGCGGAGGCGCCCGGACTCACGCCCGCGGCGAGCTGACGGTCCAGCTCGCCGGCGCGCCAGCCGGCGATCAGCGCCAGGCGAACGCGCCGCCACCGTCCCGCTCCTGGGCGGAGTGAGAACGGTGGATACGAAATGCGCTCGAGATCGGCAACGGACATGGCAAACGGGTGCACGTCACATGCTCGCGGAGGTCCCGTCAATGGGACGCTAAGAAAGCGCTGGCTGCCGTCAAGATTTCGTATAAAGGGGCTAGAAGGCTGGTGTTTTTCGTGATGGTCTGAGCGGGGGCTGACCGCGTCCGTTCCGTCCGACCCTCAAGTGAGACTTGAGGGTTATGAGCCTCGGTCTATCTCCCCGCCAGCAGGACATGTTCGCCACGACCACGAGCTTCTGCGAGCCGCTGGTCGCGCCCGATTCGATCTACGGGCTGCTTCATCGCGAGTGCCACCGGTTGTTCCCGGATGAGATGTTCGCTGACTTGTTCTGTGACGTGGGTCGTCGGTGTGTGCCGCCGATGATCGTGGCGGTGGTGATGGTGCTGGAGCGGCTTGAGGGCTGCTCGGACCGAGAGGCGGTGGAGCGCTTTCAGTTCGATCTGCGCTGGAAGTACGCGGCGGGCGGGCTGGGGTTCGACTATCCGGGGTTCGTGCACACGGTGCTGGTTGACATGCGCGCCCGGCTTCACGCGTCCGAGCGGCCGGAGCGGATCTTCGAGGTCACGCGCGAGGTGGCCAGGCAGGCGGGGCTGGTGGGCCGCCGGCGGGTGCTGGACTCCACCCCGATCTATGACGCGGTCGCGACGATGGACACGGTCACGCTGGTGCGCTCGGCGATCCGGGGGCTGCTGTTGGTATGCGACGGGGAGCTGGAGACGCAGCTGCGCGGGCTATCGGGTCGTGATGATGATTACCGCGAGGCGGGCAAGCCGGTCTGTGACTACGAGGATCCGGCGGCGCGCGAGGCGCTGGTGGACGCGCTGGCCAAGGACGCCCGGGCGCTGCTCATCTCGCTCGACGGCCGAGAGCTTGAGGCGGCGGTCGGCCAAGCAGCCGAGTTGTTGGCGTCGGTCACCGGCCAGGATCTGGATGAGGGCTCAGACGGGGTGTTTCGGATCGCCCGGCGGGTGGCCAAGGACCGGATCATCTCGACCGTTGACCCCGACGCCCGTCACGGGCATAAGACCTCCGCGCGCGGGTTTGACGGCTACAAGGGTCATGTGTCGGTCGATCCTGACTCGGAGCTGATCATCGCGACCACGGTTACCGCCGCCAACGGCGGCGACGCGGCCGCGGCCGGCGAACTGCTCGCCGATGAGCTCCCCACGACAGACGAGCCGCCGAACACCGAGCAGGCCGAGACCGAGCGCGACGATGACGAGCAGCCCCTCTCTGTCTACGGTGACTCGGCCTACGGCTCAGGCGAGCTCATAGACACGCTTGAGCAAGCGGCAGCCGAGGTTAATTGCAAGGTGCAGCCGCCGGTCGCTCCAGGCGGGCGCTTCTCCAAGGATGCGTTCACGATCGACCTCGAGGGCGACACCGTTACCTGTCCTGCCGGAACCACCACGTCGTTGCGGCCGTTCGGCGAGGGGCGGATCGCGAAGTTCGCCGCTGCATGTGCGGACTGTCCGCTGGCCGAGCGGTGCACGACCGCCAAAGACGGTCGCACGATCTATGTCGGTCCCTACGAGCAGCAGCTCGCGCGCGCTCGCACGCGCCAGTCAGACCCTGACTGGAAGGCCCACTACAAGGCCACCCGCCCGAAGGTCGAGCGCAAGATCTCGCACCTGATGCGCCGCCGCCACGGCGGCCGCCGCGCGCGCGTGCGCGGCAGGCCCAAGACCTCAGCCGATTTCGCCCTGCTCGCTGCCGCCGTGAACCTCGCCCGGCTCGCCGTGCTCGGACTCGCTGGGCAGGCAGGTGGCTGGCAGGCCACCGTCGCCTGACCAACGCCGTGACGGGCCGCCAACCAGCTCGTCAGGCACCCCCACGCGCCCGCCAACGCCACGGCCCAGCGTTCACGACCACCGCTCGGCGCCCACGACAGCCGCGCCGACGACACCTCCAACACGGACCAGCCCGCACAAACGCCCGTTTCACACCAGCCATCT
>CAVWKC010000020.1:0-86610 GCA_963755525.1 uncultured Solirubrobacterales bacterium
ACTGGCTGGGCTGTAGTTCGTCCGCGAACTCGCGGAACAGCCCGGTCACAACGAACACCGCCTGCTCGGCGATATCGACGGTGTTGCTAGCGACCCGCTCCAGGCAGCGCGCAACCAGGATCATGTACATCGCCCACTCGCGGACCTCGAGGTAGTCGCCGATGTCGACCGCGCGCGCGATGACGTCGCGGTTCAGGCGATCGATCTTCCCGTCCAGGCCCACGAGTTCCTGCGCGAGGGCGACGTTGCGCGTGGCGAACGCCTGCTTGGCTTGGGACACCTGTGCGCGTGCGAGTTGACCCATCCGTTCGATCGTGTCGAGGATGTCGTCGTCCTTGGGCGCCTCGTGGCCCGCCAGCCGCACGAGTTTGGCGATGTTCACGCACTGGTCGCCCATCCGCTCGACGCAGCGGATGATGTGCAGCAGCGCCGCGACGAGCCGCAGATCACCTGCGACCGGCGCCTGGCGCGCGAGCAGCCACAGCGCACCCTGGTGTATCTGCAGGTAGGACACGTCGATCCGGTCGTCGTTGGTGATGACCGTTGCGGCCAGCTCAACGTCCTGGAGGCTGACCGCCTCGAGCGCGCGGTCCAACTGCTGCGCGACCATGTCCAGACCGCCGAGCGTGTCCTGCTCGAGCCCGTTGAGCGATTCTCGAAACTGGTGGCGTGGTTCCTGCATCTCGCTCCCCAGGAAACGGCGAAAGGCCGCCTCGTCGACTCTCTGCTTTTAGGAGAGAACCTTCATGACGACCTTCCGTCTGCAGCCATAGTTCCAGTCCCCGAGGCCGCCCGCATCCGTAATTGCTACCCACGTCCATGTGGGAGTTACGCAAGCGCGCGAAGGTCTCGAATCGCGGGTGATCGGCCGCCCCGCGGATCGCCGTCGAGCGCGAGCGGACGGGGCGAAGCTGACGTTCACTTGACTAAGATGCGTCGCCGAGGCCTTGGGGGGCTGGCCGGAGCAGAATTTTTGAGCTCGAGCTTGAGCTTGAGCTTGAGCTTGAGCTTGAGCTTGGGTGTCCCGTCGGCGCGTTCGAGGAGGACCGGCGCCGGCCCGGTTCGGGACTGCCAGTTCACTATTGGTCCGGACCCTTGCTCCGCCCAGGCCCCCGTGGCTCTGACGGGTTCCCCGACTATTCCTCAGTGGCCGCTACGGATGATCGTGTCGCGATTCGGGTCTAGGGTCCCAGCCAGGCCACAACGACACAGGAGGCCCCGCTATGAGCGCGAAAACCGACAAAATCTTCGGCCGCGCGAAGCAGGCCCTCGGCGCGATTACCGGCAACGAGACGATGAAGCGCGAAGGGCAGAATCAAGAGGACAAAGGCAAGGTCAAGCGCAAAGTTGACTCAACCATCGGCAAGACACAAGACGCACTCAAGGACCTCAAGGAAAAGGTCGACCGTAAATGAACGACTCACAAGGGCCAGAAGTAAGCTCCTGTTGGCACCACTCCATGCACCTAGATTGGGGCCGATGCCACCAAGCGTAACCACTTCAGAAATCTGGTGTATTTCATGTGAGCGGGTTAAGAATCGTGCCGGTGCTGTTATAGATACAGCAGTGTGAGGCGCGCAAGCACGCCAGCTCCGCCTCTGGCTTGGTTATGACCTCTTTCGGAATCCCGCTCGCGCTTGCCTGCGCGCTGGCCACAAACATCGGCTTCCTGTTCAAGTATCGGGGTGCGTGCGCAGCGCCTCCGGTCGACATGCGCAGGCCATTGCGCACCGCCCAGTCGCTGTTCGGCTCACGGCTGTTCACGATTGGGATGGTGATTGCTTCGAGTGCGTGGGTTTTCCACGTCGCCGCGCTGTCGGTCGCCCCGATGTCGCTCGTGCAGTCGGTGCTAGCCGGCGGCATGGTCCTGCTTGCCGTGATGGCCGAACGGCTCTTCGGGATGCGGATCGGTCGTCGTCAGTGGATCGGACTGGGGTTCACTGCGCTCGGGCTGATGCTCCTCGGTGTGACCCTTCCGGTCGTTCATGGCGCCCACTCGCGGTTCTCGATTCCGGGCATGTTCGCGTTCGAGGCCGGCCTGATCGCCGCGGGGACGCTTCTCATCATGGGACCACGGATCGGGGCGCCACGAGAGCATCACGGGTTGATGCTGGGCGCCGCCGCGGGCATCCTCTTCGGCGTCTCGGACATCGCAATCAAAGCGATCTCCGGGCTGATCGGCAGCGACGGCATCAGCGGACTGTTGACGCCGTGGACGCTCTTCTGCCTGGTCGCGTCAGTGGCTGCCTTCTACGCCTCCGCCAAGAGTCTGCAGGAAGGCGAAGCCGTACCTGTGATCGCGGTGACCGGAACCGCCGCGAACGTCGCCGGCATCGTCGGCGGAATCATCGTGTTCCGCGACCCGCTCGCGGGCAACCCGCTCCTGCTGGCCGTGGAGTGCCTCGCCTTCGTGCTCGTCATCGCGGCGGCCTGGCTCATGCCAGCGCCAGTGCGTGCCGCATCGACGGCCGTGTAGCACAACCGCCGTCCCCCTCGAACCAGCGCTCCTGCGGGTGCCAGAACGGCGCTCGCATATCAGGCGGCGACGCTTTCCGCCGCCGGCGTTCAGTAGTTCGCCCAACTGGTCTTGGGCGACACCCCGGATGCTCCCGATCGTCCGCTCCGTCACGCTCGTCCGGCACAGCCACGACTCCGGGAGCATGAAATGAAGGCAATCGTCGTCTATGAGTCGGTGTTCGGAAATACGCACGCGATTGCCGAGGTAGTGGCCGAGGGCCTGGGTGGCGTGCCTGTCCTATCAGTGCGCGAGGCCGGCGAGCGCGACGGAGACCTCGACCTCCTGGTCGTCGGCGGGCCCACTCACGCGCACGGGCTGGCGACGGACCGAAGCCGTCACGTCGCCGTCGACCATGCGCACGAAGGTGCCGATGTCGAGCCCGACGCCACCGACGAGCCAGGTCTGCGCTCCTGGCTTGGTGATCTTCGCTTCACCACGGGCAGCCCCGCCGCAGCCTTCGACACTCGGGCCGACGGCGTGCCGCTACTCACCGGTTCGGCCGCGCGGGGCATCGCGCGACGCCTACGGCACCACGGCTTTGACGTGCTCGCCACCGAGAGCTTCCTTGTCAAGGGCACCGAGGGACCGCTCAAGCCAGGCGAGCTGGAGCGCGCGCGGGCGTGGGGCGAAAAGCTCGCCCACTCGATGCCTGCTGTCAGCGAGACACCCCCGCCACCCGCGTGATCCGAGCACTCAGGCCACGAGAAGTTCTGTTCGCGGTTTGTGAGGTTGCCGGTCCGGATCGGCGAGAGGCCACGTCGACCGGCGGCTCGCTCAGCGCAGAGCGAACACGTGAGCGGTGCTCGGTCTGTCGGTCTTAGGCGGAGCGCCGGGGATGCACGTGTAGTTGTTCGATGGTAGGTTGGATTTCGTGAGGCGATTTGGGCTGATCGCGGTCGCGTGCGCGGTGGTGCTGGCATGTTCCAGCGCGGCGCTGGCGGCTGACGGCACGGTCACGGGCACGATCACGGGCTTGCCAACCGGGTCGGCGTTCGGCGCCGTCACCGCCGTGAACGAGCATGGGGCCATCGGTGGGGTCGCGACGGCCAACGCGGCGGGGCACTATTCGGTCAACCTCGCCCCCGGCACCTGGCTGATCGGCGCTGCCGCGGGCGCCGAGGTCGAAGCCGGCGCCAAACCGGCACCGACCGCGTTCACCGTCCTGCGGGTGCGGGCCGGTCGCCATGTCAAGGAAAGGCCGCTTCCGCTGGGCGGCGGCGCAACAACCGCTCGGGCAGGCATTCTCCCGCCGCACTCGGTCGTCACGGTTACAACGATCGGTCTAGAGGACCAGCGCTCCAACATGATTCCCGGAAACAGCTTCGACTTCGCTCCCGTAGTCGAGAACGATCTGTACCGGCTGTGCTCATCTCACGGCATTGAGCTCGTTGATACCTCCACTGCGTTCAAGAAGTTCGCTGTGCAGGAGTCGAATCTCTCGGCCTCAGGTCGACTCGCAACGCCGTTTGTCTACCGGCCGATCAAGCCGGAGTACGGCGTGTACACGCACGACCAGGCCCTGGGAGACGGCTACGTGAACATGGGGCTGTTTGTCAGCAGGATCGGATCCCCGAATATCTTCGACGTCGTCAGTGGACATTGGGGAAGCCCTGGCCGGGATACCCCGATCCCGTCCGACGCGGACGTCCTCTCAGCCATCCACGCCGCCAGTCGCAACTTGGCGGCGAAGATGTGCGGCGCCTGAGAACACGGGCCACCAGCTCGGCTGGTCCCTAACCCCGGGGCGGGACATAGCCGTCAGCTCGGAGGCCTTCGTCCAGATGCGGCACCGCCGCGTTGACCAGCGTCACGACCGGGCGAAGGAGCAGGTCGACCGCACCCTGGATGGACCGTCGGAGACCTCGGAAGCTGGACCGGGGGGCGGACCGCCGCCGTCCAGGACCACCACATCCGAGATTCATGGGCTCTCCGTCGTCGAGAGCGGGGACAGGGCTTGGGTCACGCCTGCGCGATCCGGAAGCGACCCTCGGCGACGATCACGGCGACCCCGCCGACCTCGACGGAGTCGATCCGCTCGCCCTCTCCAGTGGCGGTTGCGTAGAGGAGCGACGGCCGGCCGATCTCGATGCCTTGCCGGATGGTGATCTCGTCGCCGAAGCCGATCTCACCGTGCCGGACGAGATGGACGGCGAGCGGGCCGGCCGCCGACCCGGTCGCGGGATCCTCCGCGATCCCGGCCCCTGGGTAGAACATCCGCGTCTTCCAGGCGCGGCCGACGCCGGCGAAGCAGTTCGCCGCAACTTCGAGACTCTTCAGAGCGCCTAGATC
The DNA here is from genome assembly GCA_963755525.1 of uncultured Solirubrobacterales bacterium. Taxonomy (GTDB): domain Bacteria; phylum Actinomycetota; class Thermoleophilia; order Solirubrobacterales; family Solirubrobacteraceae; genus Palsa-465. Next base: position 4,808 of record CAVWKC010000020.1, read on the forward strand.
GGGCTCGAGAGCAGCAACCGCCTGCTCGCTGTCGAGTCTGACGAAGACGTGGGAAGGCCCGTTCCGGTAGAGCTCAACCGGGAGCCGGGAGCAACTCACACCTAGCGCATCGAGAAGCTCGCCCTCGGCCGCGTACGGCTCCCAACGGGGCACCGGCTGCTGCATCCGCCCGAAGACGATTCGATCGCCATCGCGGTCCAAGCTGACCGGCACGAGTCCGGCGCCCGTTTCCAGCGTCACCGCCTCGGCGCCAAGCGCGGAGGCGACCACGAACCCGCTCCCAAGATGGGGTGACCCGCAAAGGGCAGCTCTTCCCCGGGGGTGAAGATCCGCATCGACACGTCGCCGCCGCTCCTCGGCGGGAGCAGGAAGACGGTCTCGGCGAAGTTCATCTCATGCGCGAGGCGCTGCATCTCCTCAGACGTGAACGGCCGACCGTCTACGAACACGCCGAGCTGGTTCCCCTCCAAGGGCTCGGATGTGAAGACATCACAGACGAAATACGGATGAAGCTGCGACGCTCCGTACCAGGCCGGCAGGCTGGGGATCACCTGCGTCTCAGTTATCATCGGCTCCGCCTTTCAGTTAGCTATATAGCTAGAACTCTATATCTCTATCTGGTCAGGCGCAACGTCGCCGACCGCCTCACCCCGCTCTAAGATGATCGGCATGGCCACGTCGGCCCCCACGCTTGAAATGCTCCAGATCTTCCGGGCCCTCGACAGTCCCAAGCGGCTGCAGATCCTCGACTGGCTGCGCGACCCGGTCGCGCACTTCCCGCCTCAGCGCGATGGCGACCTCGTCAAGGACGGCGTGTGCGTGGTGTTCATCGCCGAGAAGCTGGGGGTCGCCCAACCTACCGCGACCACGCACCTGCAAGCGCTAGCCCGCGCGGGCCTCGTGACCGCGAAGCGCATCGGGCAGTGGACGTTCTACAAGCGCGACGAGGCGGCGATCCGCGCCTTCAAGCGCCAGCTGCGCGACGGCCTCTAACTAGATTCATAGCTAAGTAGCTATATGCTGTGCGGCGACGGCGACTGCGTACGGAGCCGCTTACCAGAGGAGACATCCCCGATGAAGGCACTCGTCACTTCCGATAGAGCACCACGTCCGATCGGGCCATATTCGCCTGGTCTATCTGTGGACGGGTGGGTATTCCTCTCCGGGCAGGGTGGCCTCGATCCCGAGTCCGGTCAGATCGTCAGCGGCGACCTCGCCGAGCAGACGGAGCAGACGTTCCGCAACGTCGAATCACTGCTCGCCGCGGCCGGAGCGTCGCTCGCCGACGTCGTGTCATGCCTCGTGCACCTCAGCGATCTGGCCCAGTTCGCGGCGTTCAACGCCATCTACGAGCAGAAGTTCCCGGGCGTGAAGCCGGTCCGGACCACCGTTCGCGCCGATCTCGTCGGCGGGATGCTCGTCGAGGTTACGGTGATAGCCAACGCCAGATGACAGATCCGGGGTGCCGGACCTTGCTGGGGCGCGCCGTCAGCCGGCTACGACGGCGAACGCGAGCGACCGAGAGCTCGAGCGGTGTCCCGCCACAGTCGCGACGGCGATCAGCGAATACGCGCCCGACGAGAGGCGTCGGGTAGCCGTGCTCGCAGGCCGAGCAGCAGCGGCCGGCCGGAACCCCGGCCACTCGGGAGATGGACGAGGGGAGACTGAGGGCCTTGCGGGCCATCACGTCCCTCTCGGGGTGGGGGATTGGATACGCTCGCGCAGCGCCGGCTTGGCGATCTTGCCAATCGATGTTTGGGGTAGGTCGGTCTCGATGAAGACGGCGCGCGGGACCTTGAACTTTGCCAGCACGCTCTGGCAGTGCTCGATGAGTTCGTCCGGCTCAACGGTGAGGCCGGCACGCAGGACCACGAACGCGACCGGCTCTTCACCGAACAGCGGATCCGGCCGGCCGACCACCGCTGCCTCGAGCACGGACGGATGAGTATGAAGAACATCTTCGATTTCCTTCGGATAGATGTTCTCGCCACCGCGGATGATCATGTCTTTGAGCCGGTCGACGAGCACCAGGTAGCCGTCCTCGTCGAACCGGCCGAGATCGCCGGTGTGCAGCCAGCCTCCACGTAGCGTCTCGGCCGTTTCCTTGGGCTTGCCGAGATAGCCCCGCATCACGTTCGGGCCTCGCACCGTCACTTCGCCCACCTGTCCGGGCGGCAACGGCTCGTCGTCCTTGCCGACGACCCGGACCTCCTGCCCTGGCAACGGCAAACCCACGGTCCCGGGCTTGCGCAAGCCGGTCAGGGGATTTGCCGTCGTCACAACCGTCCCCTCTGATTGGCCGTATCCCTCGAGGATGCGAACGCCGTAGCGATCCTCGAACGCATGAATCGCCGCGGCGGGCATCGGTGCGGCTCCGCACACCGCGCAGCGTAGCGAGGCGGTGTCCGGCCGGACCTCCGGCGGCAGCCTCGTCAGCATTGCGTAGATCGTCGGCACGGCGGAGAAATACGTGGGCCGGACCCGCTCCACTAGATCCCAGAACGTTTTCGGGTTGAACCGCGGGGCGATCACCGTGGAGCCGCCCGCGACGAGCGGCGAGACGACACTGACCATGATCCCGTTGACATGGAACAGTGGCAACACCAGCAGACAACGATCGGCCGCGGTCATCTCGAACCAGTCGACGATCATCGCCGCCGTCGCCACGAGGTTGGCGTGGTCGAGCATCACACCCTTCGGCCGTCCGGTCGTCCCGCCTGTGTAGATCATCAAGGCAAGCTCGTCGGGCTCCGTCCTCGGCGGTATCAGGTCAGTCGCGCCATCTCGCCGAAGGAGCTCATCGACAACGCACACGCCTGCGACGCCACCCCCGACCTTCGATAACGACGAATCATCAGCCACGACCAGTCGGGCGCCCGAGTCGGTGAGCTGATACTGCACTTCGGGTTTCGTCAGGGCAGGGTTTACCGGCGTCAGCGCCGCGCCGAGCCGCCAGGCAGCGAACATGATCGTCACCAGGTCGACGCTATTGGGAAGTACTACCGCCACCACATCACCACGGCCGATGCCCATTTCGACTAGCGCGTGGGAAACCTGGCGTACCTCCGCGGCGAAGGCTGCGTTGTCGAGTTCTCGGTCCTCGTCAGCGAGACACGGCCCTCCCGGATGTGAAACGGCCCGCTCGTCGGGCAGCGCAGCTAGGTGCATGACCATTCGGTTCTCCTTTTCAGCGGACAAGTAGAGGGCCACTTGCGGTAAGTCAAGGCCGCAGAGATTGTCGAGTTGATGGACAGGGAGTTTCTCCGGCCGTCGCGACTGAAGGACCTCCGACCCACGCGCCGCCGCGCGGCTGACCGCTTCGTGTTCTCGGGGAGCTGGCGTCTACGTGTCCAGCGGCGGTACCGGCCTGCGGCGCGCTTCATACGACCTCGCTCTATCAACCAACCAGACCGGCACGGCCATGATTAGTGCGATCCCGCCGACAAACAAGATGACGAGGGCTGCTGGCCCCAACGCAACGCTAACGAGGAGCACTACCGGTGCCATCAGTACAACGACGAAAATCGTAAACAGAACTTTCATGGCGAACTCCCTTCTTGATGCTTCGCAATCAACCAAAGCTAGACCGAGATGACTGGTCAACCATCCGCTTAAGTGCGCAGTCGTGCAGCACGTGACTACGCGTAAGGAGCGCGCTCCACGCATCGGCGCGAATCGCTGGATCGATCAAGAAGGAGCAGCCGAAGCGACGGCTCGGCTTCTAACGATGGTCGACTCGACCAGGCCAGAACACCTGGTTGTCAACGCGACCACGGCGACGCTTGGTGGCTGGCGCTCGGGGTCGCGCTCGAGGCGGTCTCGATCGCCGGTGAGATCGGGTTGTTGCGCGGCGTGTTCTCACAGCGCGGAGGCAAACTGGGCTGGCGGTTCGGCATCTTCGCGGGAACCGCGCCGCTCGGCAAAGCAGCGTGCTCCCAGAGGATGGGTCGGCAGGCCCAAAAAGCCCTGCATATGGCGAGATTGCCGCCCCCATGGGTCTCGCTACTTTCACGCAGGAGATCGCCGGTTCGTCCGGCTGGGGGTACCTCTCTTCGCCGACTACGTACGTCAGGCGACGCTTGGGTGCGTGGCGTGCGACGTTTATGGGCAACGATCGACCTAAGCTCTGTCCTCGGCCATGCGCGCCGGGCCGAGGTTTCCGTGCAGCGACTCCACGATTCGAGGCACCGCCTCGGTCTCCCACCCGGGAGCCATCACGTGGGCACCGGATACACCTTCGATGTTGCGGAGAGCATCGATGAGCTCTGCAGCGATCCGCGTGCCCTCGTCCTTGGCGGCTTGATCTTGGTGCCCGTCCATGCGGGCGAAGACCGCGTCGGGGACCTCGACACCGGGAATGTTGTCGTGCATGTGGCGCAGCATCCGAGTTGAGCGAGGCGGCATCACTCCGACTAGCAGCGGGGCGCGTTCGATGATGCCCGCGTCGGCGATGGGCGCAAGCCATCGGATGAAGCGATCGATGTCATAGACGACGTTCGACTGAAGGAGGCTGACGCCGGCGTCGAGCTTGCGCTCGAGACGCTCGACGGAGTCGAGCAGCGGGTTGGCCGCGCCCGCGATCAGGAAGTTTGTGGGGGTCTTCAGCTCTTCGCCTGCCGCCAGGTGACCGTCGTTCAGATCGCGAATCAGCTCTATCAGCGCAACCGCATCGACATCGCCGACGTGGGTAGCGAGCGACGCGTAGGGGCCGACGTGCAGCGGGTCGCCGCGGAGTGCCAGAACCGTTCGTACGCCTAATGTCCAGGCACCCAGCAGTTCCGCCTGAAGCGCCATCAGGTTTCGATCCCGCGCGGTCAGCTGCAGTATCGGGTCGACCCCCTCCGCCGCCAGTAAGGCGGCCACGGCAAGCGCAGAGACCTTGACCGTCGCCGCTTGGTTGTCGGTCACGTTCACGGCGTCGACCAGGCGCCCCAAGAGCCTGGCGGCCGCTCGGACCGGCGCGGGGTCGGGGTCGCGCGGAGGACCGAATTCGGCCGTGAGCACGAATCGGTCGTTCGCAAGCGCGTGTGAGAGCGTCATCTGCGTTACGCGGTCGACGGCGTCGTCATGACGAAAATCCTCCACGGCACCGCAAATGTCCGCGACCACCGAACAAACGGGCTTGGCTGGCCGGTCGTCGCGATTCCGTCGCTCACGACCGAGATCTTATGAGCCCAAGGGCCACTCGGAAGACAATCGGGCCGGACCCCACGCCCGATCTGCGTCGGTCCGCTATTCCTTTAGGGGTGCCGCTTCGATCCGCCGCCCACCCGACGCCGCTGCGTACGCGCAACTACCGCCTGTACTTCTCGGGTCAGTTGATCTCGGTTCCGGGAACCTGGCTGCAGACGGTCGCGCAGGCGTGGCTGGTGCTTGAGTTGACCGCGAGCGGCAGCGCGCTCGGCGTGACCGTGGCGCTCCAGACCGTGCCGGTTCTGATTCTCGGGGCGTGGACCGGTTCGGTCGCTGACGCGGTCGACAAGCGAAAGCTGCTGGTGGCGACGCAGGCGACGCAGGGCGTGCTGGCGCTGGTGCTGGGGATCCTGGCTATCACGGGCGTCGTGCAGCTATGGATGGTGTGGGTGCTGGCGCTGTGTCTGGGCACGACCCGGGCGTTCGATACGCCGACGCGGCAGGCGTTCGTGTCCGAGCTCGTCCAGGGACCGTCGTTGCCGCGGGCGATCGGGATCAACTCGACGGTCGTCTCGGCGGCTCGCATGATCGGCCCCGCGGCCGGCGGGGCGATCATCGCGTTGTTCGGGGTCGGGGTGTGCTTCCTGCTCAACGCCGCGTCGTTCCTCGGCCCGCTGGTCGCGCTGCTGGCGATGGACGTGACCAAGCTGTACCGGCCCGAGGTGCGCGCCGCGCGGACTCCCGGGGCGGTCCGTGCCGGCCTTCGTTACGTGAAGCGACGCCGCGACCTGCTGGTCCCGCTGTTGATGATGGCGATCGTCGGGACACTTGCGTACGAGTTCCAGGTGTCGATCCCGCTGATGGCGCATTCGGCGTTCCATCTGGGCGCGACCGGCTTCGGACTCCTCTACGCGGCAATGGGCGCCGGCGCGGTCGTGTCCGGTGTGACGCTCGCGGGCAGGGTGCCGGGTCGGGTGCGGACCCTAGTGATTTCGGCCGGGGCGTTCGGGCTCGCGCTGGCCGCCGCGACGGTGGCGCCTGGGCCGGTCGGGTGCGGAGTCGCCTTGGCGTTCGCGGGCGCGGCGAGCGTGGTGTATTCCTCGAGCACGAACGGCACGCTGCAGATCCGGGCTGATCCGTCGATGCGCGGGCGCGTCGTCGCCCTGTACGTCATGGCGTTCATGGGTTCGACCGCGATCGGTGGCCCGCTGGTAGGCGTCGCCGGCCAGGTATTTGGACCGCGAGCGTCGCTCGGCGTCGGCGCGGCGGGCTGCCTCGCCGCCGTCCTGCTCGCGCTGGCGTTCGGCCTTGGCGAGCGCCGCGGGGCGGGCACCGTGTCCTCGAGGACCTCGGCGTCGGCGTCTCGGATGCCACGGACCGACTCGCCCTGAAGCGTTTGGGGACTGCCCCGCGGTTAGGCGGCCTTGTCCTCGTCGGCCTGGACGAGACGGCTCCACTCCGCCTTGTCCTCGCGCCAGCCCTCCTCGGTCCGAGAGAGCTTCCAGTAGCCCGAGACCGACAGCGCCTCGCGCGGGATACCGCGCTCCACGATGAGATGGCGGCGTAGGGCACGGACGGACGACGCCTCGCCATGCACGAAGGCGTCGATCCCGTCGGGAAGCTCGAGGTCGCGGACGGCTTCGGCGAGCACCTCATCCCCGCGCGCGTGCAGCCAGTGAAGGCGCAGATCGCCGGGGGTGGTGAGCTCGACCTGATCGTCCGCGTCTGCGACCTGGAGAACGACGTCGACCGGGCGTCCGGCGGGGACACGCTCGAGCGCCGCCGCGATCGCCGGCATCACGCTGGGGTCGCCGACCATCAGATACGCCGACGCATCGGGATCGGGCGCGTATGCGCCGCCGGGGCCTTGAAGCTGGAGGCGATCCCCGGCCGCCGCCTGCTGTGCCCACGGACCTGCAACGCCCTCATCGCCGTGCACGACGAAATCGACGGTCAGCCTGAGTCGCTCCGGATCCCATGCGCGTACGGAGTAGGTCCGGGTGCGTGGCCACTCCTCCCGCGGCCGGGTGGCGCGGACCTCCTCTTGGTCGAACGGCGCGGCGTAATCCGCGTCCGGTGGTGGGAACTGAAACTTGACGTAGTGGTCGGTGAACTCGCCGGCGGCGAACCCTTCAAGACCTTCGCCGCCGAACTCGATCCGCACCATCCGCGGCGTCACTTGGGTGACTCCGACGACCTCGACCACGCGGGGCGCACGGCGGCGCTCGGGACGCTCGCTCTTGGCAGGAACAGTGCTCATCTTGTATTAGGGTACCCTAATCGGAGGCCCGAGCAGGTCGCTGGCAAGCGCGAGCATGCGGGTTCGAAGCCACCGGTGAGCCGGTTTCTGGTCGTTGCGGGGGTGCCAGGTCATGGTTTCGGTCACGGTGGGGCTTGGAAATGGCGGGGTCAAGAGTTTGAGTTCTGCGGGGCCTTTGAGCTTCTCGGCCAGTCGCGTTTGGAGAAACGTCACTTGAGAGGTTCCCCGCAGCATGAAGGCCCCGAGGAGGAAGCTGGAGACGATCGTGTCGGGCTGCCGCGGGCGGTCGAGCCCGAGAAGAGTTTCGTCGACCATCGCAAGCACTGGACCGAGCTTGTAGCTGAGGTACGGCAGTTCGTCGAACTGAGCGAACGTGAGCGGCTCACGAGCGCGGGGGTTGCGCTTCCAGGCGACCGCGACGAAGCGATCGGTGAACAGAGCGTGTTGCGGTAGCGGGCTCGAGCGGCTGAAACGGGATGGGACGATCGCGATGTCGGCCTCGCCGCTCTGCAGCGCGGCCTGATGGACGGCGGGGGTGATCGATTGGAGCGCGATGCGGACGTGGGGCGCCTCAGTCGCGAGAGCCGCCATCAGCGGCTGAATCAGGACGACCGCGGCATAGTCGGTGGCGAGGACCGAGAACGTCGTGGTGTCCTGAACGGGGTCAAAGGCGATCGGGGGGACGACGAGGTCCTCGATCTCGCCGACGATCCGGCGCACGGTCGGGGCGAGAGACTCGGCCAGCGGGGTCGGCTGCATGCCGCCAGCGTCACGCAGCAGGAGCTCGTCATCGAAGAGTGCGCGTAGCCGCCTAAGGGCGGCGCTCATGGTCGGCTGCGTCAACGCCAGGCGCTGAGCGGCTCGTGTGACGCTGCGTTCCTGGAGGAGCACGTCGAGGGCCTTGAGCAGGTTCAGGTCGACGTTATTTAGGGCTCGCGGTTCACCCGCCATAGGTCCGGTCTATGTAGCCCATAGAAAAGAATCATTTGCGTAATCTTGGCAGATCCGTATACGCTCTGCCAACCTGCATACAGCTTGCTCATGACGTTCGGAGCGAGCTGAGGAGAGCGAGGGAAGACATCCATGCATATCGGTGGACGCATCGCCGGTGTGTCTGCGCCGCCGCGAGGATCGTGCTCAGCCTGCTGGCCGCTGCGTCAGCGAGGGCTGCCCCTGGGCTGCCGCGACCCTGGCGCCGGTTTGCGGCTCTCGCTGACGATCCCGGACGCCAGACGCGTCCCACGAATCGACTCACGAAAGGAGTCGCATTGTTGTTGCAACGGCGGCGCGTTTTGAGCGCGCTCGCACCAAGACTGATAAGCACCGGTCTGGCCGTCGCTTCGGTCGCGGCCATGTTTCTCGTGGCGGGCGTAGCATCCGCCTCGGCCGCCCCGGGCTCTGCGTGCCCAAGCACGAACACGTCCTCAGGGGCGCCGACGACCTCCCCGACGAACCCGTTCGGGTCAAACGTGACGATCTTCAACTCGTCGGAGTCGCTCTCCACGATTAACGCGGCGCTCAACGCGCCGAGCAGTGCTCCGCGCGAGTTCTTCTTCTTGCCCGGTACCTACGGCAGCGCGTTGGCGACGACGGCAACGGCGACCGTGAGCAACACGATTCAGGCGTCCGTCGATAGGAATGCCATCGTCGCCGGCCTCGGCTCGAGCCCGGCGACGTTGTGATCAACGGCGCCCTCGACATCACCACTGACGGTCTGGCAATCCGGCCGAGCGAGCTCGAGAACCTCACGATCAACCCGATCGAAAGCGGTAATGCGCCCGAGACGCTGACCTGGTTCACATCGCAAAACGCCACCATCCGGCGTGTCAACCTGCTGGGCAACCTGAACGCCGACATGAACACCGTCCCGCAGGGTCCCTGCACGAATCCACGCTCAGGAGTCCGCAATCTCTCAACGCGTACGCCGGCGCCGCCAACGGCTTCGAGATCGCGAACTCGAATATCACGGGCGACATCATCGACCCCAACGGTGAGAACACGCTGGGTAACGCAGGCGAGAACTCGAACGAGGACCTTTACATCCAAGACAGCCACATCGGGGGGTTTGAAGGCTTCGGCGTCGACATGGTGTTCTCCGGCGACACCGGAAACGTTCCGGCGAACGACTTCGGTCCTGCCACGCAGACACGCCCTCCGGGCGACATCGATGTGATCAAGACCGCCTCGGTGATTCGGGAGTCACCGTTCGTCTACTACAAGAACGGTCAGTTCTACGTGTTCGACCCAAACGTCCGGTTCAACCAGCGAGGGTACGACTGGGCGCTCGAGAACACCGGTAGGTCGCTGCCGCTCAGCGATTTCTATATCGGAATTGCCAGCACGGACACGGCGGAGACGCTAAACGCCGCGCTGGCACGGCGCCAGGACGTCCTCCTGGGACCTGGCAACTACACGCTCGACGAGGCGCTCACCGTGCCCAAGGCCGACGAGATGGTCTTTGGCCTCGGCGAAAGCACGTTGACCGCCGACGACGGCACCCCAACGGTCGTGGTCAACGACGCCGCAACGGGTGCGATTCTGGCCGGGTTCACCGCAAGCGGCAGCGGCAGCGCGATCCCGGCTGACCAGATCGTGATCGGCAACAGGCCAAACGCGACAGGCTGGCGTACGGATCCGACCACCCTCACCGACATAAGCTCGAGCAGCGACGCGACGACGGACGAGCTCATCAACCAGAACTACGTGCTCCAGAACCAGGCGGAGATCCAGTCCTCCGGCGGGGGGACCTACACCGACGCCCAATGGGCTGCGGCGAACAACGACTACGGCGCCGTGATCAACGGCGACGGCGTGACGTGGGAGGGCATCTGGCTCGAGCACTTCAAGATGACCGAAGCGACCTGGAACGGTCAGGGCGGTCAGGTTGTCTTCCTCGAAAACGAGCTGCCGTTCACTCCGCCAATCACGAGCAATACCGTCCCGCCGACATCCTGGGAGCTCAATAGCAGCTTCGATGGCTATCCGAGCCTGGCGGTGTCTCCGAGCGTCCGATCGTTCACACTGAGCGGCATGCAGTCCTGGAGCCGCTTCGATGCCGGTTGCTACTGCCTGGTGACCAGCCTGATCACGACGCCGGTTAGGAGGCACGTAACGTTCCACGACCTGTTCAGCGGCCTCATCCTCGGCTCGTCGACGGGCGGGGCGGCGCCGACTGGTGCCACGGTAGGCGGCGTGCTCAATCTGGTGAACAGCGATGGAGTGTCGGCGTACGTCCCATACTCGGCGAGCTGGGCCGGATCCTCGGCGTTCCCGTACTCGGACACCTACGGTCATGAGGTGACCGCCCGAATCACCAACTTCGGGGGCGGGTCCTGGCCATCGCCGTTCGGATGGGGCGGCGCGGGATGGCACCGCGGATGGAGTAAGTAGGCAGTCTCAGGCTTGGCCGCGCCGGCTCGGCCGGCGCGGCTAAGCAACCTGGGAGGTGGACGGCGCCGGACGGTGGCAGAAGCCGACAGCGTCGGGCGCCGGTCCGGTTAGTGTGTCGGCGCATGGACGAGTTCGCTTCTGCGTGCGTGAGCGTTCGTGATCGTGCGCTGGCGTCGGTGGCCCAGGGAATCGACCCGGCTTGGCTCGACTACGTACGCGACGCCGACCGCCTGACGGAGGCGGGGAACATGACGTCATGCGTAACGCGGATGGTCACCTCGGAGCTTCATCCCCCCGGCGACGGCGCCCCGGTCGGACGGTCGTCCGGGCGAGTCCCGCCACTCGGCCGATTGCTCGGAGACCTCGGGCAGGACGAACCCGCTGTCCGCCGTCTCGTCATGGTCACGGTCGCGTATGGCTACTTCGCGATGATCGACGCCGAGGCGATAGCCGCGATCGCAGGGCGTCCGTTCCGGCCGATCGCCGCCGGCCTTAGCGCCGAGGAGGTCTGGCCGTACTGGGTGACGAACTTGAGCACCGGAACGCTGCTCGCGCAGGTGGCCGGCAAGAAGGAGATCGGCAAAGTCCAGAATATCTGCGGCGAGAGTCTCTACCAAGGGCTTCTGGATCTCGGGCTGGTCGGGAAGCGGCGCCGGAAGGTTCCGTACATGGGGCGGTTCTATGCCCAGGCGGGCATGCTGCTTCGAGTCGTGCAACGCGACACCCTCGTCGCTGAGCCGGGGTCGGGGCCGGAGGCGATCACAAGCCCGTGGCCGTTTGAGGGAATGCCGACCGAGTAGAGGCCGGCCGAAGCAGTCGCACCGACCACCGGTCCCAGGGGGCGACTCAGGGGAAGCGTTTCCTGGGAGGATGTCGGCCCGATGCGCCGGTTCAATGTCCTGAACGGTCAGCTACCGGTAAAGCAGGAGCGCTCCGGCTACGGCTGGCGCGGCCGGCGTGGCTTGCCGGGCGAGCTCGGTCTGCGGTTATTGGGCGCCAGCGTCTACGAGTTGCCCGATGGCCAGTGGACGTTCCCGTACCACTACCACCACGGGGTCGAGGAGTGGCTGTACGTGGCCGCCGGCGCACCGACCTTGCGCGACCCGGCAGGGGAGCGGGCACTCGCACCCGGAGATCTCGTCTGTTTCCCGAGCGGCCCGAACGGAGCACACGCGGTCCGCGGGCCTGGCCGCGTGCTGATGTTCTCCGGGGTGGCCGCGGCCCAAGCGGCCTCCGTCTCCGTCTACCCGGATTCCGACAAGCTTGGTGTGCGACCTCCCGGCGGCGGTCCGGACCGGCTCGACTTCCGCCGCGGCGATGCGGTCGACTACTGGGACGGCGAATGAGCGCGAGACCGCGGGCCGTAGTCAACGCGAGGACAATCGAGGTCACGGCAGACACCGGGAGTCCGCCTGGCTTCCGGACTCGTTACCGACAGCTCGGGCCGTTGCTCGGCGGGGAACTGCTCGGCGGGACCGTATACGAGCTCGACCCCGGGGAGCGCAACGGCCCCTACCACTACGAGATCGGTAATGAGGAGTGCTTGCTCGTACTGTCGGGCACGCCGACGCTCCGGCATGCGGAGGGGCTGGACGTGCTTTCGGTCGGGGACATGGTCGTATTTCCCGAAGGCGCGGACGGCGCCCACCAGTTGATCAACGAGTCGACAACCGACGCGCGAGTATTGATCCTGTCGACCATGCGGGAGCCATCCGGGTGCGCTTATCCGGATAGCGGCAAGCTTTCGACGCCGGCCGGCGTGTTCAGGATCGCCGAGGCCGTTGACTACTGGGCCGGAGAATCGACCAGCTGAGGCAGGAATGCGGTCCGGAGATGCGATCGGCTTCGTAGGTCTCGGGAACATGGGCGAGCCGATGTCGGCCCGCCTTGGCGCTGCCGGCTTTCGCGTTGCGGCCTTCGACATCGATCCCGGCGCGCGTGAGCGGGCGGCGCTCAACGCCGGCGTCGATGCGGTGCCCTCCCTCTCGGGGGCGGCGAGAGGCGCGGCAGCGGTGATCCTCATCCTCCCGAATTCGAGCGTCGTCCGGCAGGTCGTGCTCGACCACGGGTTGCTGGAGGCTATGGAGCCCGGCGCGCTGCTGATCGATATGAGCTCTTCAGATGCGTCCGAGACGCGTGCGTTGTCCGCGCCCCTCGCGGCGCGCGGCATACGGTTCCTCGACGCTCCCGTATCGGGCGGTGTCGTCGGTGCCCGAGACGGCACACTGACGATCATGGTCGGGGGCGCCGAGGGCGACTTGGCCGACTGCCGGCGGGTCCTCGACGTGCTAGGCAAGGAAGTGATCCACGTCGGCGACCTCGGCGCCGGGCACGCTGTCAAGGCGCTCAACAACCTGCTGTCAGCGACGAGCCTGCTCGCCTCCAGCGAGGTGCTCGCGACGGTGATCGAGTTTGGCCTCGACCCTGAGGTGGTCCTCGAAGTGGTGAACCGCTCGAGCGGTAGGTCGTGGTCGACCGAACTGAAGCTTCCGAAGTACGTGCTCACCGACAGGTTCGACTCCGGCTTCGGGATGCGCCTGATGCTGAAGGACATACAGATCGCCGTCAACCTCGCGCGAGAGATGGGGACTCCCGCGCTGCTCGGCGAGGCGGCAGTGGAGTATTGGGCGCAGGCGGCCGACGCCCTCGGCGAAGATGCGGACCACACCGAGATCGCCAAGTGGGTGGCGCAGCGCCGGGAGCAGGGACGAGAGACGGAGTGACCGTCGAATACGAGGTCATCGCCGTGAGGTACGGGACGCTGGTCGCGCGCCGCAGTGCCCTTTACCTCCACTGGGACGCCTACGGCGAGCCCGACACCGACGAGCGCCTCGACTACTTCTTCTACGTGCTCAGGCACGCGGGTGACACCATCGTGCTTGACACCGGGTTTCACCCCGACGAGGGCGAACGGCGCGGCCGGACGTTGCTGAGACACCCACGCGACGCACTGAGTGACCTGGGAGTCGACCCGGCCGGCGTATCCCGAGTCATCGTGTCGCATCTCCACTACGACCACATCGGAAACCTCGACCTGTTTCAGCGGGCCCAACTGCAAGTTCCCGAACGCGAGCTGTCGTTCTGGACGAGCGACATGGCGCGCCACCCGCAGTTCGCCCGGCACGTCGAACCGGCCTCGATCTCGCGGCTCGTAGCGCTCGACCGCGAGCGCCGGGTCGATCGCTATGACGGTACGAAAGAGCTCGCGCCCGGGATCCGGGCGATCACGGTGGCGGGCCACTCTCCCGGCCAGCAGGTCTTCGTCGTCGAGACCGCCGGCAGGCCGATCGTGCTCGCGTCGGACGCGGCTCACTTCTACGAGGAGCTCGAGCACGACCGACCGTTTGCCGTCGTCGTCAACCTGGTCGAGATGTACCGGGCGTACGCGATGCTCAGAGAGCTCCGCCAGGAGCTCGGTGCCGTAGTGGTACCCGGCCACGATCCCCGGGTCACCGAGCGCTTCGAGGGACTGCCGGGCTCGCCGGCAGGCCTCGCCTTTCGTCTCGCCTGAACCTGGCACGATCCGAAACCGGTTGATCGGCGACTGGAGGTCTGGATGGGTGTGGAGGCGGATTCGAGCGGCGCGATCGGGATCATCGGGCTCGGCAACATGGGCGGTCGGATCGCGCGCCGGCTGATCGCCGCCGGCCATGACGTGATCGGCTACGACGCGGAGCCGTCGCGAGTGCTCGCCGCCGGAGCGCGTGTCGCTGATGACATCGCGTCATTGACCGCGGACGCGAAGCTCGTGCTGATGTCGTTGCCCGACAGCTCGGTGATCGAAACGGTCGTGCTCGGAGACGGCGGCCTCCTCGCCCAGTGCCGCCCCGGACAGGTGGTGGTCGATCTGTCTACGGCCGCGCCGAGATCGACCGTGCGCCTGCACGCCATGTTCGGCGAGCGCGGGGTCGAGTTCATCGACGCCGGCATATCGGGGGGCGCGGCCGCGGCGGAGGCGGGCACGCTGACGGTGATGGCCGGCGGGTCGGTTGCGGCGCTCGAGCGCGTGAGGTGGGCGCTCGAGCCGTTCAGCGGCAAGATCTTTCACGTCGGCGAGGCAGGCGCTGGCCATACGGTCAAGCTCCTCAACAACTTCCTGAATGCCGTCAGCCTGGCCGCGACCGCGGAGGTGATGGTGGCCGCGCGTAAGGCGAACCTCGACCTCGACACGGTACTCGAGGTGTTGAACGCCGGCTCCGGGGTGAACTTCGCGACGCTCCACCGATTCCCGCACATCGTGCACGGCGACTATCTCGAGGGTGGCCTCACCGGCGCACTGATGCTGAAGGACGTCCAACTCTACGTCGAACACCTCGCGTCGCTCGGAGTGCCCTCGCTCAACGCCGCGGGCCCCATCGCGGCGTTCGGATTGGCCAACAGCGTCGGCTACAGCGACCAGATCAGCAACCGCGTCGTCGACGCGCTCGGAGACATCGCCGGCGGAGTCCGGCTCAGCGAACCCGAACCGACGAGAACGGAGGAGAACCGATGAAGATCATCGAGGGCCGCGCCACCGGGAGCGCGTCCGAACGGCGCTCGGCCACGTTCACGGGAGAGGTGTGGGGAGACCCGATCCTCGCGCCCACGGAAGGAGTCACGATCAACAACGTGTTCTTCGCGCCGCGGGCCCGGACGCACTGGCACAGGCACGACGGTGGCCAGATTCTGATGGTCACCTACGGCCAGGGGAAGGTCCGAGCGGAAGGCGGCGATGAGCACCATATTCGCGCCGGCGACACCGTGTGGATTTCGCCGGGCGAGCGTCACTGGCACGGAGCCGGGCACACGACGTGCATGGCTCATATCGCCATCTCGCTCGGCGGACACGAGTGGCTCGAGCCCGTCACCGACGAGGACTACCGCGGGAGCGACGACGATGGAGAGATTTCGGACATGTCCTAGCGAAAAGATGTCTGATTCAGTCGCCGCGCGCCGGGTACGGGCTCCTCTGCAGTGGTTCGCAGAACGGGTGGAGGAGCGAATTCATGAAATACGGAGTCATTGCGCGACTACTCGGACTCGCCGTGGCGGTTGCACTCGCGGTGCCGGCCGGCGCCGCCGGGGCTGCGACCGGCGTCGCCCCGGGCGCCCCGGGTGCAACAGCCCTGTGGACTGCCGGCAACAAGGACGGCTTCGGCACCTCCACGACGTTGGCCAGCAAGCTCTGGTACACGCTGAACAGCGGTGAGCTGACCGAGGTCTACTACCCAGATCTGAGCACGCCCGCCGTGCGCGACCTGCAGTTCGTCGTCACCGACGGAAAGTCTTGGGTCGAACGCGAGACCGACGGCACCGAGCACGCACTTAAGCTGACCGATCCGCGCAGTCTCTCCTACGAGCAGATCAATACGGACCCGCACGGACGATTCCGGATCACCAAGACGTATACGACGGATCCGAGCCGGTCCGTGCTGCTGATGCGGGTGCACTTCGAGTCGCTGACCAAGGAGCCATTGCACCTCTACGTGGTGTACGACCCAAGCTTGTCGGGGAACGGCAACGACGACTCTGGCTCGACCGACGGCAAGTCGCTGGTCGCATCGGACGCCAAGTCGGGCAGCGCGCTCGTCTCCTCGCCGGCCTTCACCGAGACCTCGAGCGGCTACCTGGGTACGAGCGATGGCTGGACCGATCTGAGCAGCCACTACGGGATGGACTGGAATTACACGTCGGCGCCCGACGGGAATGTTGTGCAGACCGGTGCAATGCCGCTGACCGGCAAGCATGGCAGCGAGGACGCGACGATCGCGCTCGGCTTCGGGACCACGTCCTCGGCGGCGCTGGGGAGCGCCAACGCGTCGCTCGGCCGCGGGTTCGACGCGGTGCAACGCGCGTATGAGTCCGGATGGCACCAATACCTCGCCGGGCACCCGCGGCCGTGGAGCGTCGCCGGCCACGAGGAGCTGTACGACGTCTCGCTGATGGTGCTCGGCGCCTCGGAGGACAAGACATATCGCGGCGCGTTCATCGCCTCGCCGACGATGGCGTGGGTCTGGGGCCAGCTCCCCAACTACAACGGGCCCTACCACCTGGTGTGGTCGCGCGATCTGTACGAGATGGCGACCGCCGAAATCGCGGCCGGTTATCGCGCGGCGGCGGGGCGCGCGCTCAACTACCTGTGGACGCGCCAGCAGGAGCCCAACGGCTGCTTCCCGCAGAACTCGAGTGTCGACGGGACCCCGGTTTGGACCGGGCTACAGCTCGACGAGGTCGCGGACCCGATCCTGCTCGCGTCGCAGCTTGGCCACACCGACGCGGCGACCTGGAGCCACGTGGAACGAGCCGCTGGGTGCATCCTGGCCAACGGCCCGGTCACGCAGGAGCGCTGGGAGAACGAGATCGGCTACTCGCCGTCAAGTCTCGCCGCCGAGATCGCCGGTCTCGTTTGCGCCGCGCAAATCGCGCAGGACAACGGCGACGCCGCCGCGGCGGCTCAGTACCGCGCGACGGCGGATAGCTGGCGCTCGCAGGTCGACCACTGGACCGTTACCACCGACGGCCCGCTGTCTTCGTCCCCGTACTTCGTGCGGCTGACGGTCGACGGCAACGCGGACGCAGGCACGACCTACCAGATCTCCGACGGTGGTCCGAAGGTCGATCAGCGCGCGGTCGTCGACCCGAGCTTCCTGGAGCTCGTGCGGCTCGGCGTGCTGCGCGGGGACAACCCCGCGATCCTCTCGACCCTCCCCGTGGTAGATCGCGAGCTTGGCGTCGAGACCCCGAGTGGAGAGTTCTGGCACCGCTACAACTACGACGGCTATGGCGAGTCGCTCACCGGCGGCCCGTTCGGAAACAACGACGGCGTCGGACGCCTGTGGCCGATCTTCGCCGGCGAGCGCGGAGAGTACGAGCTCGCCGCGGGCGAGCTCTCCGGGAACGCCGGAGCGGCCCGTGCGGCGGCGATGAAGCAACTGAACGCGATGGCGAACACCGCGAACGACGGGTTCATGCTCCCCGAGCAGGTGTGGGACGACAATCCGCCGGCCGGCACCGATGGTCGCACGCCCGGGACCGGCACCGGGTCCGCGACGCCGCTCGGATGGACCCATGCCCAGTTCATCCGGCTCGCCTGGTCGATCGACGCCGGGCGCCCGGTCGAGCAGCTGGGCCTGGTCAGCTGCCGCTACGGCGGCCCGTGCTCCGGCGCCGCTCGATGACGCCGAAGTAGCGTTTCACAGCGCGAGTCGGAGCGGCGACTCGAGGCAGTGCTTGACGTCGAGCAGGAAGCGTGAGCCGTCGGCGCCGTTGAGAATCTCGGTATTCGACACGTCGGTCACCTCGAAGCCTAGGTTCTACCAGCCGACGCACGCGCCAGCCAGCCCTCAGGCGAGCGCCGGCAGTTCGCGCAGGTCCGGGTCCACCCACCCCGCCCGTGCGGGCGCTCCGAAGATGAGCTCGCGCGAATAAAAGTGTTCGACCAGTTTGCGGTCGAGGAGGTCGGGGTTGCGCTCGATGAACTCCTCGAAGGTCGGCGCCCCCCAGCGTTGCATGTGCACCGCCACAAACCGGAGCCACGCGCGAGTGATCGTCTCGTGATACTTGTCCTCCGCGCCGTGCCGTCGAGCAATGTGCCGAATCGCGGCGCTCATCACGCCCTCGGCTTCCTGGATCGGATGCAGGCGCAGGTAGGTCCACGCGAGCTCGAGATGCTCCCGATGCCCAAAGCCGCCGCGCTTGGAGATGATCGCCCGAAACACCTCGATGTCGGATCTCCGCATGAGCTGACGGTAGCCGCCGCGACCCGACCGCGCAACCCCGCGCGCCGCTGGACGACCGGTCGTCGAAGCCTCCGACGCGGGCTCTCGCCTGCGGGGTGTCACCATATAGGTGCAACGACCGAGCAACGACGACGAGGAGGACCGGATAGATGGCTGAAACCGAGAAGGCGATCCTTGCGGGCGGGTGCTTCTGGGGCGTCCAGGATCTGATCCGTAAGCTCGATGGCGTGACCGGCACGCGCGTCGGCTATACCGGTGGTGACACGCCCAACGCGACCTACCGCAACCACGGTTCGCATGCGGAGGCGATCGAGATCGAGTTCGACCCAGAGCGGATCTCCTACCGGGACCTGCTCGAGTTCTTCTTCCAGATTCACGACCCGACGACGAAGAACCGCCAGGGCAACGACATCGGGGCGAGCTACCGCTCGGCGATCTACTACGTCGATGACGAGCAGCGCCGCATCGCCGAGGACACGATCGCCGATGTCGACGCCTCCAGCCTGTGGCCGGGCAAGGTCGTCACCGAGGTGGCGCCCGCCGGACCGTTCTGGGAGGCCGAGCCCGAGCACCAGGACTACCTCGAGCGCTACCCCAACGGCTACACCTGTCACTTCGTCCGTCCGGGCTGGAAGCTGCCCCGACGCGCGCAGGAAGCGATGCACTGAGCTGACGCTTTCGGACTAGCCCGCTCCAGAACGGGGCCGGCTGTCCTGACTGCCGGACAAGGGACGGTCAAGCGCGTCGATAAGCTGCTCCGCCGGCGATGTCTTGGCTGCCCGCGACGAGCGATCTGCACTGGTGGACGGCGTGTGAGCTGTCCTGCGCGATCCGTGCCCGCGAGCTGTCGGCGCGCGAGGTGGTGAGCTGGCACCTGGATCGGATCGCCGCGATCAACCCGCGCGTGAACGCGGTGGTAACCCTCCGGGCCGAGGAGGCGCTCGTCGAGGCCGACGCGGCGGATCGGCGCGCCGCACGGGCGGGGGAGGACCTCGGTCCGCTGCACGGACTGCCGATCGGGATCAAGGACCTGCAGGAGACGGCGGGGATCCGCACGACTTACGGTTCGTCAGCGTTTGCCGATCATGTCCCGGAAATCGACAGCCTGCTCGTCGCGCGGCTGCGCGCGGCGGGCGCGATCATCGTCGGCAAGACGAACACGCCGGAGTTCGGCGCCGGCTCGCACACGTTCAACGACGTGTTTGGCGCGACTCGTAACCCGTGGTCGCTGGAACGCTCGGCAGGTGGCAGCAGCGGCGGGGCGGGAGCCGCGTTGGCCGCCGGGATGGTGCCCCTGGCGGACGGGTCCGACCACGGGGGAAGCATTCGCAACCCGGCTTCGTTCAACAACGTGGTCGGTCTGCGTCCGACGCCGGGACTCGTGCCCGGCGGTGGTGACGACGATGTCTGGGACACCGCGAGCGTGCTTGGACCGATGGCGCGGACGGTGGGCGATCTCGCGTTGATGCTCACCGCGATCAGCGAGCCGCATCCGCACTACCCGCTGTCGCACGGCGATCCCGCCTCGTTCCGGGGCGCAATCCGAGGTGAACTCGCCGGGCTGCGCGTGGCCTGGTGCCCGGATCTAGGTGGGCTGCCGATCGCGCCCGAGGTGATGGCGGTGCTCGACGACGCCCGCAGCCGGTTCATCGAGCGGGGAAGCGAGGTGCAGGACCTCGCGCTCGACCTGAGCGGTGCCGACGAACCGTTTGAGACGTTGCGCGCTGTTGGGTTTGCCCGGGCGTTCGAGCCGATGCTCCCGACCCTGCGCCACACGGTCAAGGACACCATCGTCTGGAACATCGAGCGGGGCCTCGAACTCGATGGTCCCGCGGTGGCTCGCGCACTCGCCGCGCGATCGGCCATCTTCGCTACGGTCGCCGACGTCATGGAGCGCTTCGACGTCCTCGTAGCCCCGGCAGCCCAGGTGGCGCCGTTCCCCGTGGAGCAGGAGTACCCGGAGTGGATCGCGGGGATCGAGATGCCGCACTACCTTGGATGGATGCGCGTGTGTTCGCGGATCACGGTCTCCGCTCATCCGGTCGCGGCGGTTCCGGCCGGCTTCACCGACGACGGGTTGCCCGTCGGCTTGCAGCTCGTCGGTCGCTACCGCGGCGACCGGCGTCTGCTCGAGCACGCCGCGGCGTGGGAGGGCGCGAGCGGGCTGACGGCTCGTCACCCGTCGCTCGAAAGCTCTCAAGGGCGGCCCGCGGGTGTCCACGAGCTCTAGTGACGAGGCGCGCTACCGAGCGCGCAGCCTATGGCTGGGTCAGCTGCCCGAGCCGCTGACCCCGCGCGCGTCGTTGCCCGGTGACACCGACTGCGACGCCGCGATCGTGGGCGCCGGCTTTACCGGCCTATGGAGCGCGTACTACTTGAAGCGGGCGCAACCGGATCTACGCGTTGTCGTGCTCGAAGCGGAGATCGCGGGTTACGGCGCATCTGGACGCAACGGCGGCTGGGCGTCCGGCGGAATCGGGGGCAGCCCGAGCGTGTACGAGCGGCGCGGGGGCCGAGACGGAGTCGTGCGGGCCACGCGCGAGACCTTCCGGACCGTTGACGAGATCGGCGAGGTGGCCGAGCGGGAGCAGATCGACTGCGGGTACGTCAAGGCCGGGATGCTCAGCATCGCCACGACCGCACCTCAAGAGGGGAGGCTGCAGGACGGCGTGCGTGAGGAGCAGGCGGCGGGGATGACGACCGAAGACGTGATGCTCCTGGCGCCCGGTGAGGTGGCCGAGCTCGCGGACGTGACGCGGGCGCGCGCGGGCTCGTTCTCGCCGCAGGCCGCGCGGGTCGATCCGGCGCGTCTGGCGCGCGGACTGGCCCGGGCGTGCGAGCGGCTGGGCGTGCAGATCTTCGAGCGCACGCGGGCGCTGGCCGTCGGTGCGGGCGCGGTGCGCTGCGACCAGGGAACCGTGCGGGCTCCGATCGTGCTGCGCGGGACCGAGTCGTACACGACGCAGCTCGAGGGGAGTGGCCGCGACTATCTGCCTCTGTACTCGTTGATGATCGCCACCGAACCGCTAGCGGAGGATGCGTGGGCGGAGCACCGCTGGACCGACGGTCTTCTGATCGGCGACCGCCACCACCTGTTCTTCTACGCGCAGCGGACCGCCGACGGCCGGATCGCGATCGGCGGTCGTGGCGCGCCGTACCGGCTCGGTTGTCCCATCGACGAGCGCAACGAGCGCAACGCCGAGGTGCGCCGGCGCCTGGAGACGGCACTGCGCTCGAACTTCCCGGTGGCCGCGCAAGCGCGCGTGACCCACCACTGGGGCGGTCCGCTCGCCGTCCCGCGCGACTGGTCGATGAGCATCAACTTCGATCGGTCGAGCGGCTTCGGCTTCGCCGGAGGCTATGTGGGACACGGCGTGGTGCCGTCGAACATCTCGGGGCGGACGCTTGCCGACCTCGCGCTCGGCCGCGACAGCGACCTGGTGTCATTACCGTGGGTCGGACATCGATCGCGCCGCTGGGAGCCCGAGCCGTTGCGTTACCTCGCCTCTTCCGCGATCGTGCGAATGCTCGGCGCGGCGGACGGCTATGAGGACCGTCATGATCGCCGCGCGATACACACGATCCCGCTGCGACCGTTCCTGCCTCCCAACTGAAGGCCGTGATGTCCCAATGAGCCGCCCTTTCGATCAGGCGCGCAGCGCCGCCATCGGCGTGATCCTGGCGGCGCGGATCGCCGGGTAGGAGCCGGCGAGCACCCCGACGGCGACGCCCAGGAACGGGGCGGCGAGCACGAGCGTGGTGTTCATCACCGGTGCCCAGTGGTTGTTCGACGCGATCGCGGCGGTCGCGAGCACCCCGATCGAGGTCCCAAGGATCCCGCCCAGCATGCCGACCCCCGCCGCCTCGAGCACGATCAGCCGGGCGATCTCGATCCGGCGATAGCCGACCGCGCGACGCAACCCGATCTCCGACCGTCGCTGTGCGACCGACATGATCGTGATCGCCGCGATCGTCAGGAACCCGATCCCGAGGCCCGCGAGGCTCAGCACGTTCAGCAGCGTCGACAGCGACGCCTGCACCTGGGCCCGTTGCGTCGTCGGGTTGGGCGGCACCTCGGCGGTGACTTGGCCCGGCTGGTATGGATCGAGCTCCGCGGGCCCCTGGCGGCCGATCAGCTGCGCCGCGCCCGGCACGGTCCGCGCGATCACGCGCCGTGGGTCGCGGTCGCCGGCGATCACGCCGGCCACGTACGGCGGCACGATCACCCCGAGCAGCGCCTGGGACTCCTGCTGGGAGGTGGACACGATCCCGACGACCGTCAACACGACCCCGAAAACGTTGATCGCGGGGTTGCCCAGCGACGAGTTGATCCCCAGCTGCGACGCCGCCCCGGACCCGAGCAGCGCGACCATCTGATGGTGGAGGTCGGCGCCGTTGTCGTAGAACCGCCCTGAGGACAGCACCGCTCCGATCGTCGGCAGCGCCGACGGCGACATCGCCGTGATCGACAGCTGCGTCTGCGACGGCCCGCTCGACGAGGGACCGACCGCGACCGGAAGCGGCTGCTGCTGAAAGACATCCCACACAAGCCCGGCGTTGGTGACGCCGTGCAGCCGTGCGAGCCGTGCGACGTCGGCGTCCGACAGCGTCGAGGGGCCCTGGAACTCGACGGTCGTCGCGCGGAGCTCGTTAAACGATGCCGAGACCGCGTTGGACGCGCTCTCCGTTAGACCGTTGGTGGTGGTGAACGCGCCTACCGCGACGACCGTCCCGAGGGCGCACAGCAGCGTCCGCGTCGGCTGGCGCACGATCGATGTCACAGCCTCGGCCAGCGCCGAGCGCAGGCCGCTCACGGTTCCCCGCCGCCCGGCAGAGTCTCCGCGTCCAGAAACTCTCCGGCGCCGGCGGACACGGCCCCGTCACGGACGCTCAACAGCCGCGGCAGCGTGCGCGCGATTCCCATGTCGTGGGTCACGATCACCACCGCGACCTCGGGCGCCTGGTTGTCGATCAGCGTCTGCAGAACCTCGGTGCTGGTGCGTTCGTCGAGGTTGCCGGTCGGCTCGTCGCACAGAAGTACCCCTGGTCTTTGCGCCAGCGCCCGCGCGATCGCCACCCGCTGGCATTCGCCGCCGGACATCTCGCCCGGCAGGAACCGCCGCCGGTGCGAGAGCCCGACTTGGGCGAGCGCCTCGATCGCACGTTCGCGCCGCTCGCCGGTCGGCAGCCGGCGCGGACGCAAGCCGAGCTCGACGTTCTCCTGCGCGCTCAGCGACGCCAGCAAGAACGACTGCTGGAACACGAACCCGAAGAACCGGGCCCGCAGCGTCGTCTGCTCGCGGTCGCTCAAGGATCCGACGCGCTGGCCGTCGACGCGATAGTCGCCGCTCGTCGGCAGGTCGAGCAGCCCCAGGACGTTCAGCAGAGTCGACTTGCCCGATCCCGAACGTCCGACGATCCCGAGGACCTCGCCGGCCCCCACCGAGAAGGTGGCGTCGCGCAGCGCGTGCACCGGCGGCGACCCCGGATACGTCCGCCCGACACCGGTCAGCGTCAAAAGCTCTTGCTGCGCGGGCTTACGTGCGGCGCTCATCCCGAGCCGCCGAGTCCGATGACGACCTGGTCGCCGGCCTTCAGCCCCCCGTCGATCGGCCGCACGACCTCGCGACCCGCGAACGCGAGCCCCGCGTGCACGGGCACCGACTCCTGCCGTGAGCCGTGCAGGACCGTCACCGAAGATGCGCCGGAGGCGTCGGTGACCACCGCTGACACCGGCACCACCCACTGCAGCCCGCCCGCCTGACCGGTGCCGACGTGCAACGCCATGTTCTGCCCGACGAAGGATGCGGCCGCGGCCGAATTGATCGGAGCGAACGTCAGCTTGGCGCCCGGACCCCCGTCCGGCGCGCTGCCCGGCTGTTTCTTGATCAGCCGGATCGCGAACGACCCGTTGCTCAGGTCTGATGTGGCCCGTCCCCTCGCGCCGATCCTCAGCAGGCTCGCCGTGTTCACGTCGGTGTTGGTCTGGAAGGTGAACTGCCCTGACCCGAGCGTGGCCAGTGGCTTGCCGCTCCCGATCGTCTGGCCAAGATGCGCGACCGATACCACTGTGACCGGCAGCGACGGCGTGAACATCACCTCCCCCAGCGGCACCGTCGCATACTGCGTAGGCCGGGCCTTGTGCTTGGCGCCCGAACCCACCGTCGGACCCGGCGCGGTCACCGGCGTGTAGCCGTCTCGCTCGTAGAGATAAGCGACCGCCGCCGCCGTTCCGGCCCCGTACGTCCCGGCCGTATCGGACCCGATCCCGAACGTGGCCGCCTCGAGCGCCGTTTGCAGCTCGCTGACCTCGATGCCGCCGGTGCCGTAGCTCATCGGCGAATACGCCGGGATCTGGCCCCGCAGCACGAATACCGGTCGCCCTGCCACAGCCGCGATCAAGCTCCCGTCGTTGACCGACGCGCCGGAACTCGTCGCGACCGCGGTCACGACCGCCAGATCGCCCGACAGGTCACCCGGCACCCCGACCGAGATCGCGCCGCCATCGGTCAACGTCCCACGCAGCACCACCGTCGTGCGCGCGTGCGTCAACACCACCGGCGCGGTCAGCAGCGATGCGGTCGGGGCGCGCGCCCGCGCGGCCTGCTGAGCCGGCGTCGACACTCCTCGCCCGATCAGGAACGCGACCACGCCGACGACCACGGTCAACAGAAGCACCGCTCCGACAACCAGTCCGCCATGTCCCCGCAGCGGCGTGCCGCGGTCGGTGTCGCGCTCGCGGCTCCGCCGCCCCAGCAACGTCCGACGCCCGTCGGTCACGACCCCACCAACGCCGGCTTGATCCCATACTGGCGCTCGACCGAGGTCACCTGCCCGTCCACCTGTTTCTCGAGCCCGGACATGGCGTTCGCGTTCTCCGCCAGGTACGCCTCGCGGCGGCTGCTCAGCAGCGCCGTCGTCTCGTCAATCACCTTCGTCCAGCACGCCGCCAGCACGGCTGCTCCCTTCGCCTGCACCGCTTGCACCTTCGCGTATTCGCGCTATTCGCGCCTGACGATGAGATAGGTCCAATCCGGCCCTGCAACTCTCCGTACAGGCTCTGCACCGAACTCGCGGGCACGCCGTGGGCGGCGCTGCAGGTCGCTGCCGTCTTACTCAACGCCCGAATCTGCGCCGACCGGCTGACCTGGTTGACGATCGTGAACCAGCCGGAGGTCAGTTGCCCGAACTCCACCGAGCCAAACAGCGGGGCCCGGCGTTGGGTGGTGTTGAAACAGTGGCCGAGCCGCGCCTGCCAAGCCCGGCGCTCGGGCGCGCTCATGCCGCTCTGGCCGCTGAACGGACCCACCAGCAGCGCGCCGCCCGTGAACAGCCCGAGGTCGTGGGTGGCCTCGATCGCGGGCAGGTTGGGAAACTGCTGGTTGCCCAGATCGCTTGGCGGGCCAACCACCGGAAACGTCGGCGCCGGAAAGCCGTCGCTGGTCATGCAGTCGCCGAGCAGCTTTGTCTGGACCGTCTGGGCGAAGCTCGCAAGCTGCGCCCCGATCACCGCGTCCGCGCCATCACGAGGAGCGACGAACGCAACTACGGCCGCCGCGATCGAAGTCCCCGCGCTGGCTCCACTATTCGCGGCGCGGCTCGAGCCACCGCACCCCGACACCAGGAGGGCGCTTGTGAGCGCCGCGGCCAGCGCCAGGACGTGCGGCGGAATCATTCGCCCGCGGACCACATTGTGCTCCAGCACGCCACTCGGCCACCGACGGCATCGCCCACATGAACCCCTCAAAGTTCGCGCCTCAACGCCCGGAGCTCGAAAGCTCGCCCATCAAGCACCCTAGGCGACAAGCGACTAAATCGCAACCCCTCCAAACGGTCTATGCGGCAGCGCGGCGAGCCGTCGAATCGCAATGTAAACGCAGCGATACATGGGGTTTGAACGGTGTGAATTTCCAGTCAGTCTGCGTGTTCCGCGCCACCACGGAACCAGCGCTCGACGAGGAAATACGAGATCGAGATCCCCGGTGGGAGCACCAGGTCACTGCTCTGGCCCGCGAGGCCCGCACCAACCTCCTCACGGGTGAACCACCGCACGTCTTCGAGTTCGCCGTCGTGGGGAGCCGGCACGCCGCCGTCGGCGCGCGCCTCGAAGCCCAGCATCACCTGCAACGGGAATGGCCAGGGCTGTGACGTGATGAAACGCGGGTCATGGACGGTGATGCCGGACTCCTCCTTGACCTCGCGGATGACTGCGTCCTCGAGTGACTCCCCAGGTCCCACGAACCCCGCGAGCACCGAGTACTGACCTCGAGGCCAGCCCGCCTGGCGACCCAGCAACGCGCGGCCGTCGTGCTCGACGAGCACGATCACGGCCGGGTCGGTGCGCGGGAAATGCTGGGCGCCGCAGCCTGGGCACACCCGCGAGAACCCGGCATCGCTGACCCGCAGGGCGACTCCGCACGCAGGGCAGAACCGATGCCGGCGATGCCAGTTGAGCAGCGCGACCAGGTAGGCGGCGAGGGCCGCCTCTTCCGGCGGCAGCATCCTTCCGGCCTCGCGCAACGTCGCGATCCGGCCTTGCTCGTTGAGGCGTCGCCGCATCTGAGGCGGTTGCGCGTCGAGGTCGATCGCGAACAGCGCGATGCCGTCGTCGAGCCCGAGCATCACCGGCCAGGGCTCGTCCGCCCCTCGGATCGCCCGATCCGGCACCACCGGTACGCGCAGCAGCGACTCGGACCTACCGCTCGCGACCAGCACGCCCTCGGCGCCCGCCACGACCGCCCGGCTCGCCGGATCCGCAAGGCGCCGCTCAACCCATAGCGGATCGAGTCGCTCCGCCACGGCGCGATCGAGCCCCATCCCCGAGAAGGTCAACACCCCGGGCACGTTACGCCACCGGCAATACCGCCCCTCTCGTCCAGTACCACCGCCGAACTCTCAAGGTCCGGCGCCAACCGACGATCACCGCGACTGACGACCTTCGTGTCTGCATTAGGGAGGAATTGGGGCAATGCACTGGAGCATCTGACATCTCTCATTCACGCCTGTCGCTCAGCGAAAGGGGCGCGATAGGATCGCGGCGTCGTTAGCTCGGGGAACTGTGGCTGCCAAGTCCGTCCAAGTCTTCCGCTTTGCGGCCGTCGGCTTGCTGTCGGTAACGGTGGCCGGCGCGGCGTTGAGCTCGCGCGCCGCTGATTGGCGGCCGCTATGGCTGTTCATCACGCTCGCGGTTCTCGGGGTCCTCGGCGACCGAGTGCATGCCTACACGGGCCGGATGCGCCTGTCGGCGGGTTTGACGATCGTCGCGCTCGCGATGGCGCTGCTCGGTCCCGCGCCGGCTGTCCTCATCTGCTTCATCTCGCGGATCTCCCAGGCGATCCAGACCGACGGGCTGCGGTTGCGTGGCCGGCGCTTGGCGCTGGTCTGGAACCTCGGCATGTACATCGACGTGCTGCTCGGGAGCCTGGCGATCAGGGCTGCCGTCGATGCGGGCGTGGCGCGCGGGAGCGCTGCGTTTGCGCTGGTCGTCGCGGTCGTCGTGAGTGCCGCGAACGTGCTCAACTTCTTTCTCGCGGCGATCTGGATCCGCGTCCATGTCGGCACGCCGATGCGCGTCCAGTTCCGCGAGAGCTTCCTGCCCGCGCTGCCGTGGATCACGGCGCCGAACCTGCTGGCCGGCGCTCTGGCCACTTTCTATGTGCGCGCCGGCGGCGTTTCTCTGATTCTCGTGCTGGCGCTGCTGGCTGCGTTCTACGTGCTGATGGTGGAGCTCCTCAACTCGCAACAGCGGCGCGAAGAGCTCGAGCAGCGCACGATTCAGCTCGCCTCGCTCCAGCTCGGCGTGCTGGTGACGATGGTCCGGACCCTGTCGCTCCGCGATCGGTACACAGCGCGGCACTCGGCTGCGGTCGCGCGCTACGCGTACGCGGTCGCGAAAGCCGCAGGCTGCTCGGAGGACGAGCTTGGGATCGTCCACACCGCCGGGCTTCTGCACGACATCGGCAAGTTCGCGTTCCCCGATCGCATCCTCCTGGCCGACCGTCCTCTCAGCGAGGCCGATCTCGAGATCGTTCGTGAACACCCGGTCAACGGCGCGGAGCTCGTGCGCCGGATCGAGGGCTACGACAAGATCGCGGCGGTCATCCTCGCCCACCACGAGCGCGTCGATGGAACCGGCTATCCGCATGGGCTCCGCGCAGACGAGATCCCAGCCCTCGCGAGGATCATCTCGGTTGCCGATACATACGACGTGCTGACCGCGCGCGATACATATCGCCCGCCGATCTCGAGCTCCGAGGCGATTGCCGAGCTGCGCAACGTGGCCGGCAGTCAGCTCGACGCGCGCTTTGTCGAGCTGTTCATCGAGATCCTCGAGCGCGAGGGGATCGGCTTCACCCACACCGAGGACGCTGACTTCGAGAAGGAGCTCGCGCTCGAGGAGCGCATTCGCGAACTGGCGCGGCCGCAGGTCGCTGTGGGAGGCGGATGAGCCGTGGCCGGCATGCGGGCGACGCTGCGGATCCCAGAGTTCCGCGCGCTCTTGATCTCGTACGTGATCAACCGAGCGGGCGACGTCTTCGGGGCGCTGGCGCTGGCCGTCGTCGTCCTCGGCACGACTAGATCGGCGATCGCTGTCGCCGCGTTGTTCCTGGCGACGCAGTTCCTGCCCGGTCTCGTCGGCCCATTTCTCGTCGCCCGCATCGGCGCCCTGCCGTCGGGTCGGGTTCTGCCTTTGTGCTACCTGGTCGAGGCGTGCTTGTTCCTGGCGTTGGCCGCGGTCGCGCGACACGTCGGAGTGGCGGTGATCCTCGTCTTGGCGCTCGTCGACGGGACGCTCGCGTTCAGCGGGCGCTCCGTGACCCGCGCCACAACCGCGTCCACGCTGATGCCGCACGATCTGATGCCTGAGGGAAAGGCCGCCTTCAATCTGGCCCTAGCCGTGGCCACGGTCGCCGGGCCGGTCCTCGCGGGCGCCGTGCTTGCGCTCCTCGGTCCTTCCACCGCGTTGGCAGCCGATGGAGCGTCGTTCCTGGTCGCGGCGAGTCTGATCGCCTGCACGCCCGGCTTGCGGGCGCGCAACGACTCTGGCGGGGTCGGCATTAGGAGCCGCGGTCAAGTGCGTGCGAGCTTGCGCTACATCGCCGGCGACGCCACGCTCCGCGTGCTGATATTCGGAGAGGGACTGGCGTTCATCTTCTTCTATCTCGTCGTCCCCGTGACCGTCATCTACGCGGTGCGGTCGCTCCACGCGGGTCCGGTGGGCTACGCCGCGATTCTCGCGAGTTGGGGCGCCGGCGCGGTGATCGGCTCGACCGTGCACATCCGTCTCGCGCGCCGCGTCGGGCATGCGGCGATTCTCATCTCGACCGGCGGCGTTGCGCTCGCGTATCTCGGCACGGCGCTGGCGCCGACGTTGCTGTTCGCCTGTGCCGCGAGCGTGGTCGGCGGAATCGGCAACGGCACCCAGTGGGCGTCGGTCGAGACCGCCGTGCATCAGTTCGTCGACGAGCATTTCCGCCTGCCGGTCGCGGCCGTGCTCGAGTCGATGGCTGCGCTGGCGCCGGGCGCCGGGATCCTCCTGGGAGGTGCGCTCACGGCGCTCTTCTCGCCCCGCGTAGCGTATCTCGCCGCCGGACTCGGGCTCGTCGCCCTGATCGCGGTCGCGGCGCTCAGCCGCGCCCGTGGCACCGACAGGGCGACCGGTCTAGCCCCAGTATCCTTGGGCTAGGCGATGAAGCTCGCCTTGGACCGCGCTTCCTGGCGCTGATGGCTTCTACGGCCGGCCTGATTCGCCGGCCAGTTCGCAACCAGGAGGTGATGACCTGAGCTTTCTGAGATCCCGCAAGCAGGCGCGCACCGAGCATGGGGATCTCGAGGCCGCTGCCGGCGCTCCGCCCGCACCAGGAGCCGCCGGCCGGCACGTCCTGTCCGAGTTCGAGCGGCTGCTTCGCAAGCCGGGGTGCCCGGCGTGCGCGTATATCGAGGAGGCCGAGCGCAGCTTCTTCTCCTGGCTTCAAATCGAGAGCTTCAGCGTTGCCGAGGTACAGGCGCGGCTTCGCGCCAGCGTTGGCATGTGTCCCGTCCACTCCCGGCGGCTGGTCGAGGACATCGGCGAGGGTCACGTGATGACGATCGTTATGCGCGAGGCGCTCGCCGGAGCCCGCCAGCGAGCGCGGGACGAACGTCAGACGGGGCCATGCCCGGCGTGCGAGGCGACCGCGTTCAGCGCGCAGCGCGCCCGCCACATGGTGCTCGACGGACTCGGCGATCCGGCACGGGCACGCCCGTACTTCGAGCATGACGGCATCTGCCTGACGCATTTCCTCCAGACGGCTCCCGAGCTCGAGCCTGCCACCGTCAGGCCACTCGCTGACCGGCTCCTCAGGAGCCTCGAGGAAGCCGAGGATGCGGGACTCGTCACTTTGCTCGGTGGGTCCGATCACGATGCCCGCCGCCGTGCCCACTGGCGCGTTCGTCTGACTGAGCCCGCCGGCGGGGGCTCGACGGTCGAACAACTCTGCGGTCGCCTCGGCGTCGAGGCCTGTCCGGTGTGCCTCTCGACCGGGCTAGCGGAACGCGGGTACGTCCAATGGCGCACCGAGCGCGCCGCTCAGAACGACCCGTCGCTCCGAAACGACCCCGGCGAGCTGTGCGCCGTCCATCTCCATGATCTGGCGCTCACCGACCGAGCGCTGGCCGCTCAGGCCATCGAGCACAAACGTGCCGCGACAACGGTCAAGCTGAGTCGCCTGCTCGCGAGGGTCGGCGGCGCCCCAGACCCATCCCGTCGCGGGCGAGGGGCGCCCGCCGAGGAGCTGGACACAGCGCTACAGGAAATCCTCACGAGGCCTTACTGTCCGGCCTGTAACGCGCGCGACGGAATCGAGCGCTCGCAGCTCGATCTCGTGGTTGCGGCGCTCGGGCTACCTGCGGTGCGCGACCGTTATGACCGCAGCCACGGACTGTGCCTCCGGCACGCGGTGCAGATTCCCGACGGTCAGGCGGGCAGGCTGGCACGACGGCACGTAGACGGGCGACTCGGAGTGCTCGCGTGGGAGGTGGGCGAGACCGCTCGCAAGTACGCCTGGGCCTACCGCCACGAGGCTGACGGCCACGAGCAGCACGCGTGGCTACGGGCCCTCGCTCAGATCGACGGGCGCGTGTTCGTGGGTGGCTGTGCGCCAGCCGGCTTGCCACGATCCGAATCGGACCCGGCGTGATGGACACCTTTGAACAACTTGGGCTCACGGAGGTCGCGACCCGCGCCGGCCGAATCCTCGACGAGGTCGAGCGGGCCGTCATCGGGAAGCGACCCTCGCTCGAGCTCGCGCTGTGCGCACTGTTGGCAGACGGCCACGTCCTGATCGAGGACTACCCGGGTCTGGCCAAGACGCTGATCGCGCGATCGTTCGCGACCGTGACCGGCATGCAGTTCTCGCGCGTGCAGTTCACGCCAGACCTGATGCCCTCGGATGTCACCGGCGCGTCGATCTTCAACCAGCGCGCCTCGGAGTTCGAGTTCCGTCCGGGACCCGTGTTCACCAACGTGCTCCTGGCCGACGAGATCAACCGCGCTCCGCCGAAGACTCAGGCGGCGCTGCTCGAGGCGATGGCAGAGCGCCAGGTCACGATCGATGACCGCACGCGCCCGCTCGAGCGGCCGTTCCTCGTCCTGGCCACGCAGAACCCGATCGAGTACGAAGGGACCTATCCGCTGCCCGAGGCGCAGCTCGACCGGTTCCTGATCCGGATGCAGGTCGGCTACCCGTCGGCCGACGACGAGTGGGACATGCTCGAGCGGCGGCTCGAGCGGGGTGAGGACGAAGCCGAGTTGCGTCCGGTCGTCGATCGCGGCGAGCTGATCGGGATGCAGCGTGCGATCGAGGACGTGCACGTATCCGAAGTGGTCGGCCGCTACATCGTCGCGCTCGTCGCCGCCACCCGCGACAGTCCGAGTGTCGAGGTCGGCGCGAGCCCGCGTGGCTCACTCGCACTGATGAAGCTGAGCCGTGCCAAGGCGGCTCTCGATGGGCGGGACTTCGTCGTGCCCGATGACGTCAAGGCCGTTGCGGTGCCCGCGCTGGCTCACCGGCTCGCGCTCCGGCCGGAGCTGTGGGTTCAGCGGGTCCAGGCCGAGGATGTCGTCAGAGAACTCCTCGCCGTCGGTGCCGGCGACCGGGGCGGATTGACGTGCATCGCTGCCCAGCACCCCGTCGCCCCGTGGCAGCGCTCGAGCCGCGAGAGCTCGGAGTGAAGCCGCGCGACCTGCGACGCGCTGAGTTCCCCGGCGAGGTTGTGCAGCTCGAATGGGTCATTTCGCAGGTCGTAGAACTCGCGTTCTCCGTCGGCGTACTCGACGTACAGGAAATGAGGTGTTCGCATCGCCTCGTACGTCGTCGGGCTGCCGCTCGCCGACCGCTGGAAGTCCGGATCGAGCACCGACATGCGACCGCCGTGATGCTCGACGAGGACCGCGTTTCGCCAGCCGGCCAGCCCGTCGCCATGCATCACCCCGAGCAGGCTGTGTCCATCTGAGCGCATCGTCGTGCCACCGATCGCGGCGAACGTCTTGGCCAGGTCGATGTTTTCCGCCATCGCCGTCGTCGTAGCGCCTGCGGGTACGCCGGGGCCGACGACCACGAGTGGGACGTGGATGTCGGTGTCGAACGCGGTCAGTTTGCCCGGCATCAGGCGGTACTCGCCGGTATGCAGCCCGTTGTCCGAGCTGAAGATCACGTACGTGTCGCGGGCGATGCCGTCGGCGGTCAGCGTCTCCTCGATCGTCCCGATCATGCGGTCGACGGCCTGCACCGATTGGGCGCGGCGGCGGAAGGCGGCGTTGATCTTGGCGATCTCTTTAGGGGTCAGCCGCGGGTGCCAGGAGAGCCAGAGCGGTGCATGGGTCGGCAGCACGTCGAAGCTGGGCGGCCGCGGGGCCTTCAGCCCCGGGAAGTCGTTCGCGTCCTGAGGAGCGGGGGTGTAGGGCGAGTGGGGGGCGAACGTCGCGAGCTCGAGGAAGAACGGCTTGTCGCTCTTGGCGGCGTGGTCGATGAACTGGACCCCGTCGCGCGCGATCACGTCCGTCAGGTAGTCGGAAGGCTGGTGGCCGTAGTGCTGGAGCGTCCCATTCTGATTGAGCGTGTAGTTGAACTCGGGGTAGCCCCAGCCGGCCACGTCCCAGTCGTTGAAGCCGGGCGGGATGTAGCTCGCTGGAACCGATGTGATCTGCCCATCGGCGGAGTGTCCGCGGGTCTCGAGATACCCGTTGAGGAACTTGCCCATCAGCGCGGTCATATATCCGACGTGCTGGAGCGCGATCGGAAAGGTGTGCTGCTCGTCGCCGCGCTTGTAGAACGCGTTGAACCCGCCGCCTGGTCCGAAGTTGCCGAACACGCCCGTGTCGTGCGGGAAATCGCCGGTGAAGATCGACGCCCGCGACGGACAGCACAGTGAGTCCGACACGAAGTAGTTCTGGAACGTGAGACCTTCATCCTCCATCGCCTGCACGTGCGGCATGTACCGGAGGAGGTTCATCGACAGGTCGTCGGTGAGCACGAACACGATGTCCGGCCGCGCGGGAGTCGCCGCCACGGTAGGCACGCCGCCATGCGACGGTCCGCTTGACCGCGTCACCGCGACGATCACGCCGCCGACGATCACGATCGCGAGCAATCCCAGCGCCGCGAGCAGCCGACGACCGCTCAGCACTGGGCATCCCGTCCACGCGCAGACATCTGCAGACCATAGAAGCAGGTCATCCAGCCGAGCGGGCTTCCATACGGAACGTTGGGAATTACTGGGCCTCGCTGCGCTCGGCGTCCGTGGGGCCGGTGCGGCCGGGCATCCATGCCCGGCCGGGGTGGTCGCCGTCCACTATCTGGGCTTGGGACGCCGGGCGGATAACGGCGGGCAGCTGAGGTGGCGTGCTGGTTTCCCCAAGCGGTGCAGCGGCGTGCGGGGGATAAACGGCGGGCGCCTGAGGTGGGTGCGGTCGTCCCTTGTCCGTTCCGCGGCTTCTCGCGCATGCATGGCTCGACAATCGGGCCGATCCGGCGAGGCCGTGCCGTACTACGCACGCATGGCACGCTAGCACGGCACGGCCAGCGCAACTGAGCTCGATTGCCGTGTTATGCAGGTTCGCTCGCATGGATCGATCCGCGCTGACCGTGGCGCACCCCACTCCAGGTGGCCGCCGTTAGACCCAATCGGCCCCCACAACCGCCGAGGGTAGTTCCCGGTGCCGCCCGCCGGACCCCAACACGCGTGGCGCGCTGTGCAGGTCCGCCGACGCCCCGCCCGCCGCCGGACAAGGTCACGCGAGTCGCGGCGCGATCAGCAGCAGGGCTATGAACGCCAGCAGCAGGTAGAGCAGATAGAGACCGAGCGGACCGGCCTGGATGTTCCGTGCGGCGTCGGCTGCCTTCGTGAACGCGCTGGTGATCGGCCGGTACAGCCACCCTGGATCGAACAGCCGGGGCTCGGCGCGCATCATGCTGAGCCGCTCGGGGAAGCGCTGGTCGCCGATCGTCCGCAACTGGGTGCGGACGCGGTATACGACGTTGAAGATCACGCGGACCATGTTCGCGTAGCCGATCGCGGTGTACTGGACGCGCCGCCCGGAAACGACGACGCCCGACGCCCAGACCGGCACGCGCCGGGCGCGGCGGAGGCTGGCGAGGCGTCGAATGCACGCGGCGCCTAGCGCGAACCCGGTCAGCGTGAGCGCGAGCACGGTCGGGCTGATGCTGGCGAACCCCGCGTAACCAGGCTCGACCAGCCAGCCCGGTTGGCTGATGTGGCCGATCGCCGCGGCGCCCCCGACCGGCAGGAGCCCGTGCTCGAGCACCTTGATCACCCACGGCGCCGCGATTCCGATCGCGAGCGAGGCGAGCGCGAGCAGACCCATCCCATACCGCGCCGGACGCGACTCGGGCTGGGGTTGGATCGAGGGGTCTCGGGGCATTCCGAGGAATGTCATCCCCGTGGCGCGAACGAAGGCGAGCGCGGCCAGGCCCGCGGTGAGCGCGACGAGCGCGCCCGCCAGCGCGATCGCCAGGTGCGACCCGGTGCCGCTGACGCGGAAGCCTTGCATGAGCGCCTCGAGTCCCAGCCATTCCGAGACGAAGCCGCTGAACGGCGGGAGCGCGGCGAGCGCGGCGCCGCCGGCGAGCGTCGCTATGGCCGCCGCGGGGAGCCGGCGGTAGAGCCCACCCAACCGCTCCATGTCGCTCGTTCCGGTGCTGTGTTCGACCGCCGCCACGGACGCGAACAGGCCGCCCTTGGCGACGCTGTGGGCGGTTATCTGAAACGCCGCCGCGATCAGGCCCACCCCGATCAGCCCCGGGCGATGCTGCGCCTTGCCCATCAGCGCAAGCCCCAGGTCGGTGACGATCAAGCCGGAGTTCTCGATCGACGAGTACGCCACGAACAGCCGGAACTCGCGCTGGAGGATGCCGCCGAGGATCCCGATCAGCGCGGTCAGCGCGCCGACGAGCAGCGCGAGCACCGCCCACCACACGGCCGGGTGTCCGAGGAACCCGAACCACACTCGGAGCATCGCGTAGAACGCCACATTCAGTGACACCGCCGCGACGAAACTGGAACTGTCGGCATCCGCTTCGCCATACGCGCCGGGCAACCACGTCTGCAGCGGAATCAGGGCGGCCTTCACCGCGAAGCCGGCGAACAGGAGCGCAAAGCACACGCCGCGAACGGCCGACGACAGATGCGGGCCGCTGACCGCCAGGTGCTCGAACGAGAAACCGCCCCCGTCGACCCCGAGCAGGACAAGGCCGGCGAGCACCGCGCCTCCGCCGAGCTTCGCCAGGGTCAGCGTGAGCTCGGCGGCGCGATCGGCGGCGGGATCGTCGTAGCGGACGCTGATCAGCGCGTAGATCGCCACCACCGTTAGCTCGAACACGATCAGGAACTCGAACACGTTGTCGACCACGATCACGCCGACCACGCACAGCACGAGCAACGGGCGGAGCGCGCGTGCCGCACGTGGTCCTTCGGTCGAGGCAGCGAGGAACAGCAGCGCCGAGACGATGCCGGTCAGGATCAAGAACAGACCGGCAAGCTGATCGACGTGCACGCCGCCTCGCCCAAGGCCGAACCAGTGAAACGGCCGCCACACCAACTGCTCGGAGAAAACGGCGACGAAGCCGGCGGCGGCTAGCGCCAGCGAGCCACCGATGGCGACGCCGGCTCCGAGCCGCAAAGCCGGCGCGGCGCGCCCGGCCGCCAACGCAGACGCCACGGACAGGCCCACGGACCCGATGATCATCAAGATCGCGAGCGCGCTCACGCGGCGTCTCCGGTGCGGGTCGTCGGGAGCGTCGCGGCACCGGCCACGATTGGTGCGGATGTTTCACTGACGCGTCCGGCGGCAAGCAGGAGCCCGTGCAGGAGCGCAACCGGGCTGGGCGGATCGCCCGGAATGTAGACGTCGACTGCGAGCACCCGGTCGACTCCGCCGAGGACCTCCGGTTCGGTCCAGATGCCGCCGCTGCAAGCGTCGGTCCCCGCGGCGACCACGACCCGCGGCTCGGGCATCGCCTCGTAGGTTCGACGCAGCGGTGCCTCCATCGGGTGCGTCACCGGGCCTGTCACCAGCAGCACGTCCGCGTGACGCGGAGTCGCGGTGAAGAACAGACCGAGCCGCTGCATGTCGTAGTAAGGGTTCAGGAGCGCCGCAATCTCCTGCTCGACCGCGCCGTCCGACCCCGTGTCGACATGACGGATGTGGAGGGAGCGGCGGAATGGACCGGTGAGGGTCGGCGCCGCGACGTCCGCTTCCCGCGCGCCGCCGCCCACGACGAGTCGCTCGCGACTCCTCGTGGCCAGCTCGTAGCCCGGGTCGATCGTGACGGCGCGACCCTGGCTTGCCGCGACGCACAGCCCGCAGCCGATGCAGCGGCTGCCGTCGAGCTGCAGGCTGCCGGTGGCAGTCACTGTCAGGGCGCCGGGAAGGCATGTCGCGGCGAGCGCCGCGGCGACGGCCGGATCGATCGCCTCGCGCTCGAGCAACGCGCGAGCGCGGAACCCCGCCGGGGGCCGCTCCTCGCCTCGGGGATAGCGGGTCGTCACCCGCGAGCGGGACAGTCCGCGCAGAAACCAACGGATCATGCGTCACACCCCGCCGGTGAGAGTCCGAGACTGTGTTCGATAAACGAAAAGTCAGTTAACACCTGCGCGTCGAACACACGGTTGAACACGCCGAAGTTCACAAACGACGCCGCCCGCAGCTTGCAGAAGCTGATG
This sequence comes from uncultured Solirubrobacterales bacterium, assembly GCA_963755525.1. Taxonomy (GTDB): domain Bacteria; phylum Actinomycetota; class Thermoleophilia; order Solirubrobacterales; family Solirubrobacteraceae; genus Palsa-465. Next base: position 42,530 of record CAVWKC010000020.1, read on the forward strand.
GTGCGCTCACCGCCGGGCTCGAGCCAGTAGAGCGTCTCCCCCCGCGTCGACTCCGACGCGCCGAGCGCGCCGGCGCGCGTGAACGGGCGTGGCACGGTGCGTATCGGGCCCGTGGTGAGCGACGCCACTGCCTCGCGGATCAGCTCGAGCGAGGCGTCCACCTCCTGGAAGCGCACCTCCATGCGCGCCATCGCGTCCCCGTCGGAATGGCTCGCCACCTCGAACGACGGGTACCCGTCATAGGGCAGGTCGCGGCGCGTGTCGACGTCGACGCCCGAGCCGCGCGCGACCGGGCCAACACATGCGAAGTCACGCGCGTCCTGCTGTGCCAGCGGGCCGGTGCTGACCAGGCGGTCGAGGAACGAGTCGGTGCGCAGCAGAATGGACAGCACGACGCGCCACTCGCGCTCCCAGTCGGCAAGCGTCGAGCCGATCAGATCGACGGCGCTCGCGTCGAGATCGATGCGGGCGCCGCCCGGCACGACCGCGCCGCGGAGGTAGCGGTTCCCGACAAAGGCGCCCGCGAGCCGGTGCAGCCGTTCCTTGAGCACGGCGAACTGGGCCTGGGCGACCGACAGCGACGCGTCCTCGCACTCGCGGACCGTGGCCTCGACGTGGTTGTAGAGCCGCTCGAGCTCGGCCAGGATCCGCCGGATCGCCTGCGCTCGCGGCGGTACCTCGGTCACGCCCAAGGCCTCGACGGCTTGCGAGAACGCAAGCGCGTGCGCCACGCTGGAAGTCCCGGACACGCGCTCGGCGACGAGCACGGCGAGCTCCATCGGAACCTCGCAGATCCGGCGCTCGGCCCCGCGCCGCTTGAAGAACAGCCGCTGTGCACAGTAAGCGACGTCCTCGCCGCCGGTCTGAACCAGGAACTGCGCCGTCTCAAACACGCCCGAACGGACCGGCCCGTAGGGGATCACGAACACCCCCGGTCCGGCGAGCCGCTCCGCGCCGCGGTGCTCGAGCGGCACGTCCTCCTGCTCTTCGGGAAGCTTCACCTCACCTTCTTCCGCCGGATGCCGGACGAGCGGTTCGAGCCGGGGATGGCCCTCGGGGACGATCGCGAACAGATCGTGGATCTCGCGCTCGAACCAATGCGCGGCCGGCACCTTCGGGGTGACCGCCGGATACGCAGAGCCGGCCAGCGGCGCGCGCAACACGATAACCGTCTCACCCGAGCGCACGATCGCCCGCAACTCGCGGCCGTCCGGGGTCGGACCGCCGGCGACGAACAGCATCATCAGCCGGCCGCCGAGCCGCTCGAGCTCGGCGGCAAGCTCGCCGGCAGCGACGGCGCGCTCGTGCGACACGATCACACCTGGCCTCCGATCACCGTCGCCGCCGCATGCAGGAGCCGGTTCAACGGGCTCGGGATCCACAGGCCAAGTACGAGGACGACGGCCAGGCTCGCGAGCATCGCCGCCGCCATCAGCGGCTGCTCGGGCCGGCTGAGTCGCGTCCGATGTCCGGCGGTGTCCTGCACCGGCGACATCACCATCCGGTGAAACAACTGGTAGACGCCGACGAACGCGACGTTGACCAACAACACCAGCAGCCCGGCGAGCGCGAACCTCGAATGCGAGAAGCCGCCGGTGACGATCAGCAGCTCGGAACGAAACAGTCCGAACGGCGGCACCCCGGTGATCGCGAGTGCCCCCAGCAGCACCATGACGCCCGTGAAGGGAGCCAACCTGATCACGCCGCGCACTTCATCGGCGTCACGAGTCTCGTAACGGCTCAGCAGTTCGCCTGCGCCGAAGAACGCGAGCGTCTTGCCGGCCGCGTGCACGATCACGTGCAGGAACGCTCCGTAGGCCGCGATCGGGCCGCCGATGCCGAGCCCGAGCGACACGATTCCCATGTGCTCGATCGAGGAGTACGCGAGCAGCCGTTTGTAGTTGTTTTGCCGCAGGACGAAGAACGCGGCGAGGAGCAGCGACAGCCCGCCGAACACGAGCAGCAGTACGTGGACGTAGGTCGGGCCGACCGCCCTTTGTGTCACCGCGCCGAGTCGCAGCACCGCGTACAGAGCGGCGGCCAGCAGCGCGCCCGAGAGCATCGCGCTGACCGGGCTCGGGCCCTCGGAGTGAGCGTCCGGCAGCCATGCGTGCATCGGCACGAGCCCGACCTTGGTGCCGAACCCGACGAGCACGAACGCGAAGCCGGATCGCACGAGCGGACCGTTCAGGTGCGGGGCCGCATGGGCGAGCGTCGTGTACGTCGGTGTGTAACTGTCGCCCAGACTCGGCACGCCGGCGGCGTAGATCAGCACGATCCCCAGCAGCCCGATGGCAAGGCCGGCGGATCCGATCACGATGTACTTCCAGCCCGCCTCGAGTGACTCGTCCGAGCCCTCGGCGGTAACCAGTAGCGCGCTCACCACGGTCGTCAGCTCGACCGCGACCCACAGCACCCCGAGATTGGCGACGACCGGCGTGGCCAGCAACGCGAACCCGAACACGTTCAACAACGGCCAGTACCACCGCCGGAGCCGGATGTGGCCGATCCCCGGACGCAGGTAACCGATCGAATACGCGGCCACGACCGCGTAGACGAACGCCACCGCGATCAGGAACACCCCGCTAAGGCCGTCGAGGAAGAACGTGTTGCCCAGCCCGTGCCGTCCCCGGACGACGTCGTCCGCGAACACCACGACGACCGCGGCCGCGAACGATCCGACCGCTGCCACTGCCGAGAGCCCGCCGCTGACCGGCCGATCGCCGATCACGACCCCCGCCGCGGCCGCCGCCAGCGGCAGCGCGAGCATGATCACGAGCCACGCCGTCATCAGCCGCGCAGGACCGACATATCCTCGATGCTGGTGGTCTTGGCGCGCGCCGCGATCAGGCGCGCGAACACCCCGTAGAACAGGACCGCGGGAAGCAGGTCGAGGAGCAGCAGAAAGCCGATCGCGAACGGCAGCCCTGGCGCGATCGCAACCGTCGCCACGAACACGCCGTTCTCGAGCGTGAGCAGGCCGACGATCTGGCTGATCACGTTCTGGCGGGTGATCATGAAGAAGAACCCGATCAGCACCAGCGACAGGGGCATGCCGAGCGCGGGCGTCGGCAGCAGCGCGCCGTGGATGGGGAGGGCGGCGGCCGACCAGTACGCGAGCCCGGCGAGCGTCACGCCGATGAGCAGCGACATCGGCACCTGTACGACGAGCGGGACCTCGTGCTCGGACACCTGTCGGGTCACCGCCCGATCGATCGCGATCGGAATCACGATCACCTTGATCACGGCGGTCCACACTGCGAGCACGATCAACGCAGCGTCGCCTCGGTTCACCCCCACGAGCAGCGTGTAACCCGCCGCGAACGCCGACAGCACCGCGTACACCCGCACCTGCTCGTGTACCTGCTTGACCGCCAACAACGCGAGGCCGCTCAGCAGCGCGAGGATCGCTATCAACGCCGCGGTCGCGTGGACGAAGTCGTAGTGCGGGGCGGGCATCATCAGACTCACCCGCCGGCCAGATAGAAGACGAGAATGGCCAGGACCGACAGCACGAACCCCGCGCCCATGAAGTCGGGGATCCGGAACAACCTGAGCTTCGCGAAGCTCGACTCGATCATCACCATCACGAGTCCGAGCCCCACCATCTTCACGAGCAGCCATCCCAGGGCGATCGCGACCGCGCCAACCGTGCGGCTAGTTGCCAGACCCCACGGCACGACCAGGACGTTGAGGAACACGACGTACAGCAGGAACTGCTTCATCGTCGAGGCCCACCGGAACAGTGCCATCGACGGGCCTGAGTGCTCGAATAGCCGCGCCTCGTCGATCATCCCGAACTCGAGCGTCGATCCCTGGCTCTCGATCGGGACTCGGCCCGTGTCGACGAGCAGCATCGCGAAGAAGGCGGCGGCCGCCAGCAGGTGACTGGGGCGGAAGTATTCGGACGAGGAGTGGGACAGCGTCGCGTTGAGCGCGTACGGCAGATCGGTACCGGAGACCAGCGCGACCGTGAAGAACACGAAGATCAGGGTCGGCTCGACCAGGGTCGCGACCGACTGGGTGCGGCTCGAGCCGAGCGCTGCGTAGACCGAGCCCGAGTCGACGCCGGCGAGAGCAGTCACGAACCCGGCGAGGCCGAACAGCAGAGCACCACCGAGGATGTCGCCGGCGGTGCCGAGCGGCAGCGGGAAGTTGGTCAGCACTGGGATCAGCAGCGCGATCGAGCAGTACGACGCGAAGGCAATCAGGGGCGCCAGTTCGAAGAACGGCGAGGCCGTGTCCGGCCGTACCGACTCCTTGCGGAAGAACTTCCAGATGTCGTAGTAGGGCTGAAAGATCGACGGTCCCGTCCGCCACTGAACCCGAGCCTCGGCCTTCGCGATCACGCCGCTGATCACCGGTGCGAACACGAGCAGCGCCAGCACCTGGCATACCTGGACTCCCCATGGCGGCAGCATGATTCGGTAACTGAACTCCTACGCGGGCGTTAAACGCTTTATGCGTAGGAGCCATCAGCCCGAAGGCGGTTCGGCCGCACGACCCGGCGAACTCCATCGCCGCCCTAAATCCGAGGACGCAATATAGCGAGGGCGGCCTCGGTACGATCGCCGCGAGCGCACGGATGACACTTGCGATCCCGATACCTGGTGGCGAGGACCTTCGGCTCGACCACCTCATGCTGGACGTGAACGGGACGCTCACAAGTCGGGGTGCACTGTTGGACGGGGTGACGGCCCGAGTCGCGAGACTGCTCCCGGTGGTGGACGTTCACCTGGTGTCCGCTGACACGTTCGGAACGCTCGAGTCGATTGCGGAGATGCTCGACGCGCACGGGGTCAGGGCGGGTTCGGGCGAGGACAAGCTCCGCAAGCTCGACGAGCTCGGGCGCCAGCGTACGGCGGTGATCGGGAACGGCGCAAACGATGTGCTCGTGCTCGAGGGCGCCGCGCTCGGGATCGCGGTCATCGGGCCCGAAGGAGCGAGCTCCGCGGCGCTACGAGCGGCCGACGTCGTGTGCGCGTCGATCGTCGATGCACTCGACCTGCTGCTGGAGCCGCGTGCGCTGACGGCGACGCTACGTCGGTAACACGCGCCGGGCGCCATCCGCGGCGGCGTTATCGGCGGCGGGCCGCGACCGCGATCGCCGCGCACACCGCTACCGCCCCGATCGCTCCCGCCGCCGTGAGCAACAGCGACCGGCCCGGAGCGCCCGTCGCCGCGAGCGCGGCGCACGCCGCCCCGCACACACCGACGGCTGCGACCGCGACGACAACGCCCAGGCGAGTCCCGATCGACCTCGCGTCGATCAGGCTGACGCCTCGCAGTTCGATCGACCTGACTCCGAGTTCGGCGATGAGCACCAGGCCCCCACCGTAGAGCGGAGCCAGCAGGAGCCGGTCGGAGTGGCGCAGCAGCAGGATCGCCCCAAGCACCGCGACGCCGCAGTGCACCGGCGCGGGCGACCTCGCCGCGAGTCCGCAGGCAAGGAGCAGCGCGGCGAGGCCGGCGCCAGTCCAGGCCAGCGCGACCCGGTCGGCGTCGCCGGCGACGATCGCCCCGAGCGCGGCGATCAGGGCGAACGCGGCGGTCGCGGTCGCTATGCGCGCAGGGCGTGCCGGGCGGAGCGCCGGAATGCGTTCACCCCCTCAAGCGCGGGCCCCAGGGTCTCGTCATCTCCCCATACCGCCACGCCGATGCCGAGCGCCTGAAGGCGCGCGCGCAGCGCTTCTCGCTGTAGCCGCCAGAGCCGAAACGCAAGCCGGTCCGCCGTGGCCGCCCCGGGCTTCGTGTGGGCGATCGGTGACACTTCGACCACGGTCAGGTCAGAGCCCCGCATGCGCAGCTCGGTGACCAGGCGGATCGAGCGCTCGTCGAGCAGCGGCGTAACCGCGAGAATCAGCGCTCCGGGCGGGAGCACCCGCCGCGGGATGCTCTCGGTGGCCCGCCACGCGTAGCTGAACGCGATCTCGCTCGACAGCAGCGCGTCGATGATCCGGTAGAGCTGGGCGGTCCCGAACGCGGGCTCGAGCCAGTGCAGGGTGCCGCCAAAGTCCACGAGCCCGACCCGGTCGCGTCGCGCCAGGTGTGCCCGGGCCAGCGTCGCGGCCGCGCGGACGGCGGCATCGAGCGTTCCGCGCGCGCCTTCCCGCGCCTCCGCGAACGTGTCGAGCAGGAGCACGACATCCGAGGCTTGCTCGGGATGGCGCTCGGTCACGTGCAGGCTGCCTCTCCTGGCGCTTGCTCGCCAGTTGACCTGCCGGGACACATCGCCCGCCTGAAACGGCCGAGTGTCCGCGAATTCGATTCCGACGCCGCGCGATCGTCCGACGTGTGCGCCCAGGAACGGCTGCATGCGGAGCGGGGCGACGAGTTCGCGCAGACGCTGCTCGCGCGGGAATGCGCGCACGACCACGCGCTCGCCGAGCCGTCGATTCCACGTCACGGCGCCCATCGGATCGCGCGCGCGGACGACGAGCGGACCCACGCTGTGAGCGCCCCAGCGCTCCGGGCGCACGGAAACCTCGACCGCGACGGTGGCCAGGCTCGTCAGTTGGAGCACGATCGGCTCCGCCGGCTCAAGGGCCAGGTGTCGGCTGTGCGCCAGTCCGAGCTCGACCTCGACGGCGTACGCCCCCTCGTTCATCAGTTTGACGGTCGCGGCGACCTGCTCGCCTTCGAGCAACCGGGCGCGCTCGAGGTCGATGCGCGCCGTCAGCCGCGGCTCGCGTGCCAGCGCCAGGCCGAGGCCGACGAACACGAGGAATGGCACGCCGAGCACGGCGAGCTCCGCGTGCCCGGTGGCGAGCGCCGCCACGAGCCCGCCCCCACCGAGCGCGAGCAGGCCGCGCAGCCGCGGCGAGAGCGTGCCGTTCATAGCCGCTCGAGCACCTCGAGCATCGCCTCCAGGTCCGGCGCCGCGACGCCGGGACCGTGCCTGTTCTCCGGGAACGGGCGGCCCGGGCGGACGATCTCCCACAGGTCGTCGCCGAGGATCCGCCGCCCCGTGGCCTCGGGCATGCGCTCGAGCGTCTGCCCCCTCGCGGCCAGCCGCTGCGAGGCGATGTCGACAAGGATTGGGCGCAGATACGCGTGCACCTGGAGGGCGCTCACTCGGGCCATGACGAGTAGCCGCTCGAGCGCGACCAGCTGGCCTGGACGTGCCGGCTCCGGGTTAGGGGGTCGAGGCCGGCGGCCCGAGGACCTGCTCGGCACGAGCGCGACCGACACAGCGACGGCCACGCCGGCAATGACGATGATTGCTATTCCTGCGAGCAGCGTCATCGCGCGCCGCTCACCTGTGGCCGGCGCTCGAGCGACCTCAACGCCGCCAGCGCCCGTTCGCGCGTGCGCTCGGAGATCGGGTGCGTGCTGAAGCGGGCCTCTTCGAACAGGCCGGTCAGCGTGGTCGCGTCGCGCTCGGCCGCCCGGCTCGCTGCCAACACGCGCCCTAAGAACTCGCGCGGCGCCTCCGACGGCGATCGCCGCAGACCGTGCGCGGCCAGCGTCCGCTGCATCGCGGCGTATGCGGCGATCACCGCTCCGCGTGGATCGGTGTCGGCCTCGAGCGCCGCGATTGCAGCCTGTACGGCCTCGTCCGCCGCGCCCGGCTCGGGGCCGTCGGCAAGGTCGCGGTCGCGGCGGAGCGCGAGCGCGACGACACCTGCAGCGACCGCCACGAGAAGGATCGCGAGGATCGTCCAAGGCAGCCACGCCGGGAGGACGAAGCCACTGTGTGCGCTGGTCGCCGGCGCGGCCGGCCCCAACGCTCCGCCAAATCCTCCGCCGAATCCTCCGCTCGGGCCGGAGGCGCCGCTCACTTTCTTGCTGCCGGTGACCGCGGCCACGATCAGAGCCGCGCCGACCGCGAGCGGCGCGAGCGTCGCCAGCACCTTCCAGATCCAGTGGATCTCGGGCGGCTCGGACCAGCGCTCGTCGGGATCGTCCTTGCGGCGCCGCTGCCTTAAGACGAGGATCATCACCATCGCGAGCGCGACGATGCCGGCGCCAAGCGACAGCATCGACAGCGCCGTGACCGGCGCGCTCGCGGACGCGGCATCGACCGGGGACGATCGCGACAGCGGCGCCCGAGCCGCGATCGCGACGATCGCGGTCGCGGCGGTGATCCCCGCCACGATCGCGGTGGCGCGCGCCCCGCGCATCGATCCTTGGGCTCGGGAGGACATTTGGTCTCGTTCGTTCCTCAGCGGCCGTCGTTCAGGGCGTGCAACGCCACGCGCCTCACGGCAGGCGCCCCCGACTCGGCGAGCGGCTCCAACAGGTCCCGGGTGCCGGCCACGCCGACGATCGACACCAGGCTCTGGAGCGCCTGCGCCGCGAGGTAGGGGTCGGCGTCAGCGACCAGCGTCCGCAGCGGCCCCTCCGCGGCAGGCTCGCGTAGCTCGCCGAGGACCTGCGCCGCGATCATCTGGGTTCCGGCGAGCCGGTGGCCAAGGGCCCAGATCAACTGGTCGGAGTACGTGATGCCGGCGGGCTGCTCGATCGCCCCGCCGCATTCCGCACACCGGCCGACGGGAACCGGGTTGGCGGCGTAGCAATGCCAGCAGTAGTGGGTCGGGCCCCTACCCATGAGGTGCTCCGCGGTGGGAACCTGGCATCTGGTCTCCTCGAACAGTGGTGGCATTCGTAGAGGCCATCAGCGGTCTTGCCGCGGTCCGAGCGAGCCTCATCGCTCCATCTCCCAGTATCCCACTCCGAGATGGGTCCCATCGTGGCCGGTATGATGGGTTTGAGGCGATGAGGCCCGCCTGAACTGCCGTGATGCGGCTGATGGCTTCTACCGAAACGGAACGGTGGAAGCTCGATGATTCCCGATCGCCACGCCAAAGCCACGTCGTTTCGAAGCATCCTGTTCGTCGAAGACGGGCCCGGCACGGCGGCGGTAGACGAGCCGGAATTCTTCGGTGACCTGAATCTCGACCAGATCGTCACCGCCGTGACGGCGGGGCGCGAGGAGTACGGACTCGCGGCGATCTTCTATTGCCCGTTGCACGACGTGGAAGCGGTCCATTACCGCCACCACGCGCTCCGCGACCTGGAGCGAGAGCCGGTGCTCCGGGCGGTCCTGGGATTCGCCGAAGGGATGCGACAGATGCGCAAGCACCTCGCTGTCCAGGACAAGCTGTACCACGTCCTCCAGAAGCAACGGTGGTTCCTCGAGGCGCTCGTCACCTACTGCCGTACGGTGGCTGCGTTCGCCGAACGTCTCGCGGACGTCGACGTGCGCTCGCGCGGCTTCGTCGGTCTGCGCGAGTATCTGACCGCCTACGTCGCATCCGAGAGGTTCACTTCGCTCGTCGCGGAGACGCAGGGCGTCGTCGAAACGCTTGCTTCGGTCAGTTACACGGTGCACATGAGAGGCAACCGCGTTCGCGTGAGCCGGTACGACGGCGAGCCCGACATGAGCGAGCAGGTCGACCAGATCTTCGCCAAGTTCAAGCAGGCGCCGGTGACCGACTACCGAGTGAACCTCGCCGATTGGGCGGTCATGAACCACGTCGAGGCTCGAATCCTCGACCTGGTGGCGAAGCTTCACCCGGACACATTCGTAGCGCTCGAGCGGTGCTGCTCGCGGAATCAGGGCTATCTCGACGATACGGTCGGCAGGTTCGACCGCGAGGTGCAGTTCTACCTCGCTTACCTCGAGCACATCGCTCCGCTGAAGGCGAACGGCCTGGCGTTCTCATATCCGCGAGTTTCCTCGCGGTCCAAGGACGTACGAGCAACGGAAACGTTCGATCTCGCGCTGGCCACGAAGCTCAGCGGAGGCAAAGCGCCGGTGGTGACGAACGACTTTACCGTCACCGGTGTGGAACGGGTGTTGGTCGTCAGCGGCCCGAACAACGGCGGAAAGACCACATTTGCGCGAGCCTTCGGCCAGTTGCATTACCTCGCCAGCCTCGGCCTGCCCGTAGCCGGCGAGGATGCGCGGTTGTTCTTGGCGGACCGGATCTTCACCCACTTCGAGCGCGAGGAGGAGATCGAGACGCTCCGTGGGAAGTTCGAAGATGAGCTGTTCCGCATTCACGAGATCCTCGAGCACGCGACCGGCGACAGCTTGCTGATCATGAACGAGAGCTTCGGCTCGACCACGTTGCGGGACGCGCTGGTCGTGGGCACCGAGGTGATGCGGCGGATCATCGACCTCGACGCACTGTGCGTGTTTGTGACGTTCGTGGACGAGCTATCCAGGTTGGGCCCGACCACAGTAAGCATGATGAGCACCGTTGTGCCCGACGATCCGGCGGTTCGCACGTACAAGGTGATGCGCAAGCGGGCTGACGGGTTGGCCTACGCGGCGGCGATCGCCGAGAAATACGGGTTGACGTACGAGGCGCTGCGCGAACGGATCGCCCGATGAAGGCGTTTCTGATGCACGGCGCCTCAGACTTCGACACCGAAGCAGAGGTGCCGCCGAACGCGGAGGCGCTGATCGCCGACCTGGAGCTCGACACGCTGCTCGCCACGATGGCGAGCGGCGACCGCTTCCTCCTCGACATCGCGAGGCAGGCACTGCTCATGAGCTTGCCCGATCCCGACGCGATCGTCTACCGCCAGCAGGTCTTGACCGACTGCCTCGCGCACCCTGACGTCGTGCGAGAGCTCTACGAGTTGGCGGGCGAGGCGCTCAAGGCTCAGAGGAGCGTATGGGGGACGCTCCTGCGCGACTCGCCTAGGACGATCCTGTCGACCTCCGTGGCGAAGATGGAACTGTTCGTCGGTTTCCTCAGGCGTCTGCGCCAAATGACTGACCAGCACGCCGGAAAGTTCAGCTCCCCCGGGCTGGTGCGATTCTTCGCGATGCTCGCGGAAGAGCTCGACGAACACTACTTTGGGGTTGTCGAGGAGCATCTGAAGGCGCTCAAGTTCCAGGGCGGAATCCTGATCAGCGCACAGCTCACCGCGGGAAACAAAGGCAAGCGGTACCGACTCCGACGCGCCCGTGAGCAAGGATTGCTCGGGCGCATGTTCGACCGTTCGGGCTACAGCTTCACGATTCCCGAGCGGGACCACAATGGGTACAAGGCACTCGGGGAGATCGAGGATCGCGGCGTGAACCTCGTCGCCAACGCGCTGACACAGGCAGTTGACCACGTGCTCAGCTTCTTCACGATGCTCCGGTGTGAGATCGGGTTCTATGTCGCCTGTCTGAACCTCAAAGGGCGGCTTGACGAGCAGGGCGAGCCGACCGCGCTTCCGGTCCCGGTCGCCGCGGGTGAGCAGTTGCTCTGCGGCCGCGGCCTGTACGACGTGTGCCTGGCGCTGACGACCGGTCAACGCGTCGTGGGCAACGACGTCGACGCCGACGGCAAGTTGCTGGTGATGATCACTGGCGCCAATCAGGGCGGGAAGTCGACGTTCCTGCGAAGCGTCGGGTTGGCGCAGCTGATGACGCAGTGCGGGATGTTCGTCGGGGCGGAGTCCTTGCGCGTGAACGTGTGCGCCGGCGTGTTCACGCACTACAAGCGCGAAGAGGACGCGACGATGGAGAGCGGGAAGCTCGACGAGGAGCTCGCCCGCATGAGTGAAATCGCGAACCACCTGACGTCGAACTGTCTCCTTCTCTGCAACGAGTCGTTCGCGGCCACGAACGAGCGGGAGGGCTCACAGATCGCGCGCCAGGTGGTGACAGCGCTGCTGGAACAGGGCATCAAGGTGCTGTTCGTGACACACATGTTCGATCTTGCCGAAGGCTTTCACCGTCAGAAGCTCGACGCGGCCCTGTTCCTCCGCGCCGAGCGCGGAGCGGGCGGGGCGCGCCCATTCAAGCTGTCAGAAGCGCCCCCGCTGCCGACCAGCTACGGCGAGGACTCCTACCGCAAGATCTTCGGCGCAACCGTCGAGACGGCGCGAGCCAATTAGCATCCCGATCCGTGCCGGGTCGGGATAGACGCGAGTTGGCGGCGATCTTCGCCGGCGGGGTCGTCGGCGCGCTCCTGCGGGTCGCGCTCAACCAAACCCACGCCGGCGCCGCGCCCGGATGGCCTTGGGTGACGTTCGCGGAGAACATCCTCGGCACGTTCCTGCTCGGCTATTTCGCCACGCGCTTGCAGGAGCGACTGCCGCTGTCGGCCTATCGCCGGCCACTGCTCGGAACCGGGTTCTGCGGCGCCTTCACCACGTTCTCGACGATGCAGGTCGAGCTTTTGACGATGCTCGACGCCCATCGCTACGGGCTCGCGATCGCCTACGCGGCGTCGAGCGTGATCTTGGGCTACGGCAGCGTCCACCTCGCGACGCTCTACGTCCGCCGCGCGAGGGCGATCGCGTGAGCCTGCCAGTCTGGATCGCGGTCGGTCTCCTGGGTGGGATCGGCGCGCTATCCCGCTTCTTCGTCGACGGTCTCGTCGCTGCTCGTGCGGGACGGGACTTCCCGATCGGCACCCTGGTGGTCAACCTGAGCGGTGCGGCGCTGCTCGGATTCTTCGTCGGTCTCGGGTTCACCGGCACCCGTCTGCTGCTCGCCGGTACCGCGTTGCTCGGTTCCTACACGACGTTCTCGACCTGGATGCTCGAGACGCAGCGCCTCGTCGAGGACGGCGAGTTGGTTCTCGCCGGTGCCAACGTCGTCATCAGCCTCGTCGCCGGCGTTGGCGCGGCGGCGCTCGGTCGCCTCATCGGAGCTCACGTGTGAACGACGACTGCCTCAAGCTCACCACGTACTTCAGCGAGCGCCACAGGACCGAGAAGCAGTTCGTCGCCGACGCGTTGCTCGACCTGTACGGGCGCAGGGAGGTCGAGATGAGCGTGATGTTGCGGGGAGCCGAGGGGTTCGGGCTGAAGCACCACCTCCGTACCGACCGGATCCTCACGCTGTCCGAGGATCTCCCGCTGGTGTCGGTGGCGGTCGATACGCGACCGCGCATCGAGAGCGTGCTCGAGGACGTGATCGCGATCAAGCGCCACGGACTGATCACGCTCGAGCGGGCGCGGATGCTGACCGGCGAGGTGGGAGCGGTGGCGCTGCCAGAGGAGCTCCACGAGGCGACCAAGCTCACGATCTACGTCGGACGCCAGGAGCGGGTCGCCGGCGCTCCGGCGTTCGTCGCGGTGTGCGACGTGCTCCACCGCCGAGGCATCGCCGGCGCGACGGCGCTGCTCGGGGTGGACGGCACCGCCCACGGCGTGCGCCAGCGGGCGCGCTTCTTCGGCCGCAACGCCGAGGTACCGATGATGATCATCGCGGTCGGTGCCGGCGAGCAGATCACGCGGGTGGTGCCGGAGCTAGGCGGGCTGCTCGAGCGCCCCCTGCTCACGCTCGAGCGTGTAACCGTGTGCAAGCGCGACGGCGAGCTCCTCTCCCCGCCGAGGTCCCTCCCCGCGACCGACGAGCAGGGCCTGGCGATGTGGCAGAAGCTGATGGTGTACGCGTCCGAGCAGGCGCGCCACGGCCGCAGCCCGTTGCACGTGGCGCTCGTCCGCCGCCTGCGCGAGAGCGGCGCGAGCGGAGCGACGTGCCTGCGCGGGGTGTGGGGCTTCCACGGCGACCATGCGCCACACGGGGATCGCCTGCTCCAGCTGCGCCGCCACGTGCCGGTGGTGACGATCATCGTGGACACCCCCGAGCGGATCGCGGATTCGTTCGAGATCGTCGATGAGCTCACCCGACGAGGCCGGGCTGGTCACGAGCGAGATGGTGCCGGCGATGGCGTCGCTCGCAGAGGGGCGGCGACAGCGCGGCGGGCTTCGCCTCGCCCGGCATCGCTTCTGATTCTGGAAAGGTCGCGATATGCTGACGGACGAGCGATGAGGCTCGCTCGGAGCGCGGCGGCGGTCGCTGATGGCCTCTATCTAACAAGTCCACGAACGTGGAGGTCAGGTGGAGCCGACAGCGGTTAGCGGGTTTGAACAGGCGCGCTCTTCGATAGGTCAGGGCGGGTCGGATCACCGTGGGCTGGCCGTCAACACCCTCGACGAGCTGCTCTCGCTCGCCACGGGGCTGCTCCCCCCGCGCGCCGTTCGTGACCTGGCGGCCGCGCGAGCGCGGGTCGCCGAGGACCGGTTCAATCTCGTGGTGCTCGGCGAGTTCAAGCGTGGCAAGAGCAGGCTGATCAACGCTCTGGTCGGGCGGGCCGTGCTCCCGACCGGCGTGCTTCCGTTGACCTCGGTGGTGACCGCGATCGGCGCCGGCGACCGCGACCGGTTGGTGGTCAGCTACGTCGATGGCCGCGAGGACGAGCGCCCACTCTCGGAGCTCGCGGACTATGTGACCGAAGCGCGCAACCCGGGCAACGACCTGGGCGTGGAACTGGCACGCGTCGAGCTCGACCACGATTTGCTGCGCGCGGGGCTCGAGCTCGTCGACACGCCCGGGGTCGGCTCGATCCACGGTCACAACACCGACGCCGCGCGCGCCTTCCTTCCGAGGGTCGACGCGGCGATATGCGTGCTGGATGCCGGGCAGCCACTCTCCCAAGCCGAGCGCGAGCTGCTGTTCGAGCTGTCTGGTCGAGTGCCCCGGCTGCTGATCGTGATCAACAAGATCGATCACCTCGAGCCCGACGACGTGGACGCGGCAGTGGAGTTCGTTCGCTCCGCGCTTCGCGATTTGCTCCCGGATGCCGAGATCGAGCTGTTCGCGGTCAGCGCTCGCCGGCGCTACGGGCTGTCACGGCTCGTGGGGCGGTTGCGGTCACTCGCGTCCGACGAGCGCGAGCCATTACTCCTGAGGTCCGTGGCTCGGCTGGCGCGGAGCGTCGCCGCGGACGCCGCGCAGGCAGCACGGTTCGAGGCGCGCGCGATCCAGTTTCCGCTCGATCAGCTTGGCGCGCGGGCGGTCACGTTCGAGCAGCGGATCGCGGATCTCCGGGCCGCCGCCTCGGAGGCCGGAGATCTGCTCGACCGAGGTGCCGAGCGTGCGCTCGAGCAGTCGGTCAACGAGCCGCTCCGGCTGTACGCGCAGCGTGAGGAGGAACGGTTGCGGGCGGAGCTCCGCAGCCACGCCGACGAGGTCGCGGCGGGGTCGCCGCGCGAGCTGTCCGCCGAGCTCGAGCGATGGGTTGACGTGACCATCCGCGCCGAGTTCGAGCAACTCGTGCCGCGGTTCGAACGCGTAATCGCGGACGAGCTGACCGCGCTCGAGCAGCGCTACGCCGCCCGGATCGAGCACATCCTCGAACAGGTCCAGGAGATCGCCGAGGATGTGTTCGGCGCGAGGGCAGCCGGTCTTCTGCCGGACACCGGGCTGCGAGAGCCCTCGCGCTTCTCGTTCAAGCTCACGGACCCCGAGCACGGGCTCGACATGATCGTCGGGTTCGGACGGACGATCACGCCCGGCGCACTCGGGCGCAGGCTCGTCATGCGCGAGGCCGAGCAACGGGTGATCGACATGTCCGATCGCCACGCCGGCCGGCTTCGCTCAGAGCTGGCCGGCCGCGTCTCGGACGCCGTCCGCGAATACCGCCGCGACTTGTCGGCCGCGGTTGACGAAGCGATCGAGGCGATCCGTGGCGCGATCGAGCGCGCCGGCGTGGACCGGCGCCGGGGTGAACGGCACGCGCGGGCGCGTCTCCAGCAACTCGCCGGGATCGAACGGCGTTGCGCACAGCTGGCGGCCGAGCTTCGGTAGTCGCGCGATGTCTCGCGACCTCGGGGCGCCGTCGTGGTAGCCGGGCTTTCCCCGGGTTGAAGCGCGCGGCCCGTCTGTCACACGATTTGGTGCCCGCGGCATTCTCGGAGTAGATGGGATCCGACACGGACTTCACTGCGATGTACGCGCGGGAGATCGAGCGGGTGCTGATCTTCCTCGCGCGGCGGACGCTCGATGTCACGCTCGCGGCGGATCTGGCCGCGGAGACGTTCGCGCTGGCGTTTCGGGGATGGGCGAAGCTGGAGGGGCGCAGCGACGAGGAGGTCCGGGCGTGGTTGTTCACGGTCGCGCGCCGGCAGGTCGGCCGGTACCTGCGCAGCGCGCGCGCCGAGCAGCGAGCGGTGCGGCGACTCGGCATCCAGGTGCCGACCGTGTACGAGGACGACGTCGAGTTGATCGAGCGGCGCGCGGGGCTGAGGACGCTGCGAGCCGAGGTCGGAGCGCAGTTGGAGAGGTTGGGTGCCGATCAGCGCGACGCGGTGCGGCTGCGGGTCGTGGAGGAGCGTCCCTATCCGGAGGTTGCGAATGCGCTCGGGGTCTCAGAGCAGGCCGCGCGTGCCCGCGTTTCCCGCGGGCTCCGCGCCCTGCGCTCGGTGCTGGAGGCCCCGCGGAGCAGAGAGGAGCTGTACACATGAGCGACTTGCGCTTCGCTGGTGAGTTGGGCGCCGAGTTCGAGCGGCTCGAGCGAGCGGGCGCGTCCTGGTCTGGCCGACGACGCTTTGTGTCTTCGGGCGCTGTGGTGACGGGACGGGTCGCGATGGTCGTGGCGCTCGCGGTCCCGGTCGCGATCGTGGTGGCGGTAGCTCTCCTTGGCATCTCGCGCCACGGCGGTACATGCTTCTGCGACCAGTGCCGGGGCGGCCGGGCTTGCGCTCACCGGGGGGAGCTGCCGGGTCCCGGCCCGAACCGCGCAGCACGCTCCGCCGATGACGGCCGGACCCGACGGGCTGATCCGCACCGCCTCCGGGCGAGTCTCCGGGATCTCCTGGGAGCTCCGGGAGAAGCCGGGCACGGCACTACCGGGGTCGATCGTGCACGGCCGTCTCATTCTCGGCGGCGTCCAGTACGGACTGTGCAGCCGGCAGTCGGTGCCGGTGCCGTTCGCCCTCGTCAACGCAGGCCCCCACGCGATCGTCTATGGCTACGCGGCCACGGGCGGGCCCAGCTCCCGCATCACGGTCTCGGCGGGCAACACGACGATCTTGAGCAGCGTCGCCAATCTGTTCTTCTTCATCCACGCGCTCCCGCGTCCGGCCTGCGCCTACCGCGCCCTCACGATCACGGCCACGTCCACGCCGGTCAGCGGTATGCCGCCGGACATCAGCCGCTCGCTCAACGAGGATCCGACCCGGCTGACGACGACGATGCAGTTCGGCGCCTGCCGCCCGCACGCGCTGGTGACCGCCGTCTCCGAACAGGGCTCGAGCCAGGGTCGCTCCCCGAACGCGCCGCTGGCGACCGCGACGGCGCAAGTCAAGCTCACCCCGCCGTCTGGATCAGGCTCGCGCGCGAGCGGCTGGGTGTTCGAGCTCGCGCACGACGGGCTGCGCGGGATCAATCTGCTCGCCTTCGGACTCACCCCCGGACGCTACGGCATCTGGCTGGTCGGCCCCCAAGGCCGGACCACCGCGCTCGGCGCGGACAGGGTCAAGCACGACGAGATACTGAAGTCGTTCGATCTTCCGGCCGACGTCCGGGGGAGTCAGGTCCTCGTCGCGGCCCAGGGGCCCGGCCAAGTCGACACGCCTGGGACGATCGTGTTGCGCGCCCCGCTACGGTGACGGTCGCAGACTCCCGATGCCGAGCGATCCGTCGCCGGAATCGCCGGAATCGCTGGAATCGCTGGAATCGCTGGAATCGCTCGCCGGCGGTTCGCTGTCTCCGGGGTCGGACTCGCCGTCGGGCGCGAGGCTCTCCAACAGCTCCCCCGACGGGACGAAGAACAGCGTGCCGGTCACGGCCGTGGAGAAGTCGAGGATCCGGTCGGTGTTGCCGGGTGGATCTCCGATGAACATGTTCGTGAGCATCTGCTCGATCAGTTCTGACGTCCGCGCGTACGCGATGTAGTAGGTGCCGAACTCCTCGGCGCCGACGCGGCCGAACGGCATGTTGAACCGCATGACCTGGCGCTCCTCGCCGTCGGGGCCCTCGATCACGTTGAGCGCGAGGTGGGAGTTCGGCGGCTTGTCCTCGTCGGGCAACTCGATGTCGTTGAGCTTCGTGCGCCCGATCACCAGTTCCTGCTCCTCGGTCGACAGCGCGTCCCAGGCGCGGAGGTCGTGTACGTACTTCTGGACGATCACGTAGCTGCCGCCGGCGAACGCGGCGTCCTCGTCGCCGATCAGGACGGCTTCGCTGGCAGCCGCACCCTCCGGATTCTCGGTGCCGTCGACGAACCCGAGTACGTCGCGTTCGTCGAACGATCGGAACCCGTGTACTTCGTCGACGACGTCGACGAGCCCGCGCAGCCGCTCGGTCAGTCGCTGGGCCAGTTCGAAGCACAGGTCGAACCGGTGGGCGCGAATGTGAAACAGCAGGTCGCCCGGCGTCGCGACAGCTCGGTGGCGTGCCCCGTTGAGCTCGCGGAAGGGATGCAGGTCGGCGGGGCGGGGACGGCGAGTCAGCCGATCCCACAACGCGGCGCCGATCCCGACCACCAACGTCAGCTCGGCTTCGGGCACGCGGAATCCGACCGAGCGCTTGAGCCCGGAGGCGTCCCCGAGGGCGGCGCCGACCTCCGCCTCGGAGCCCGCACGGACCGTCAGCACCAGGAAGATCGCCGCTTCGGTCGGGATGCTGAGGATGGACTGAGGCTCGGGTGCGGTCACGCTCGGCGCAACATACGCCATCGCGCGCCCGGCACACCGATAAAACGGGCGAGAGTCAGACTGAGCTGTGGCGCAGGAGCGTGCTCAGGTCGACGGCGCCATCGGGTCCTCGCCCGGCGCCGCTCCCAGCTCGTCGCCCTGGGTTGGATCTTCGTACGCGCCCTCGCCGACCTCGGAACCTTGGCTCGGGTCGTCGTTTGCTTGCCCGCCGACCTCGGCGCCGGCCGTCGGATCCGCCGTGGTGTCGGCCGCTCCGCTTCCGGCCGGGTCCTCGCCGGCAGCTGCGCCCGGCTCGATGCCCTGGGTGGGGTCTTCGCTGAACGACATTTGTTGCTCCTCTCCGCCGATCGAATCTGCCTCGCGCGCTGCCCTCCGCGAAGAGCAGCATCTCACCCGCTGGTTTACCACCGGCTGGCGGTCCTGGCAACAGCGGAACCGTTTTCCCCCAGCCGAGGGTCTGAATCGACGGGATGACAGAAGAAAGGACAAGACTTATGAACCTCACCCACCAAGACCCTGAGAGCGCGGGCGCCACGGTCGCCGCCGGTAGTTCCGAGGTAGAGGGCCTCGAGCGCGCGACCTTCGCCGCGGGCTGTTTCTGGGGCGTTGAAGCTTCATTCCGCGAGATCGAGGGTGTTGTCGCGACGAAGGTCGGATACGCCGGCGGCGCCGGAGCCGACCCGACCTACGAGCAGGTCTGCTCGGACCGGACCGGCCATGCCGAGGCGGTCGAGGTCTGGTTCGATCCGGCGCTGCTCAGCTACGACGAGCTGCTGAGCGCGTTCTGGTCGATCCACGATCCGACCACCCCAAACCGGCAGGGCTGGGACCTAGGCAGCCAATACCGCTCAGCGATCTTCTTCCACGACGCCGACCAGGAGCGACACGCGACGTTCTCGCGCGAGCGCCAGCAGCAAAACCTGAGCCGGCCGATCGTGACTCAGATCGTTCCCGCCTCGCCGTTCTACGACGCCGAGGACTACCACCAGCGCTACTTCGAGAAGCACGGCGGCGCGGCCTGCGCGACGACGCTCCGCTAGCCGCCTACACGTGAATGGAGAGAACGTATGACAGACGTGATCACACTGACTGAGGCCAACTTCGACCAGGAGGTACTCGCCTCCGAGGTACCCGTGCTCGTCGACTACTGGGCGCCCTGGTGCGGACCGTGCCGGATGCTGGGTCCCGTGATCGACCGGATCGCGCAAGAGCGCGCGGGCACGATCAAGGTAGGGAAGGTGAACGTCGATGACGAGCCTGCGCTCGCCACTCGGGCGGGCGTCCGCAGCATCCCGCTCGTCGTGCTCTATCGCAACGGCGAGCGAGTCGCCGAGGCGATCGGCGCTCAGCCGAAGGATGCGCTCGAGCGGACGCTTGGCCTCGAGTCGTCCGTCGCGGTCGACGCCGCCGCTTAGCGCGCCGCCGCCGAGCCGCCGCCTGTTGGCGGCCGCCGCTTCCACGACTCCGCGTCAGCCCTCCTCGAGCCGCAGGTATGGCTCGAGGAGGACGCGCAGCTGCATGCGGCCGCGGTGCAGGCGACTCTTGAACGCCGCCTCGCCCACCCCGACGATCTCGGCCGCGTCGTGCGTGGACAGGCCCTCGATGTCCCGCAGGACGACCGCGGCGCGCCACTCCATCGGGAGCTGCTCGAGCGCCCGCTCGAGCGTCTGCTCGAACTCGTGATCGAGCGTCTGCGCCTCGGGGCTGAGGTCCGGGGACTCCGGCAACGAGGCGATCGGGTCACCGCGATCCGGATCGACTTCGGCGCGAGGAGGCGGCCGGCGCGCGAGCCGGCGCTGGGCCTCGTTGAACGCGATCCGGTACAGCCAGGTGGAGAATCGCGCTCGCCCCTCGAAGCGCGGGAGCCCGCGCCAAGCGCGCAGGAACACCTCCTGGGCGACCTCGTCGGCCTCGGCCGCGTCGAGCCCGAACCGGCGCAACGCGCCGTACACCCGGTCGGCGTGGAGCATGACGAGCTCGGCGAACGCCTCCTCGTCGCCGCTCCGAGCCCTCCAAATCAGCTCGTTCTCGGAGGTTGGCCCGCCGGTCACGGCCGGGTTATACCGCCTGCCCGGCGGGCGGCACGCGAACGTGCCGCCGCCGGCGGGTGACCTGCGCTAGCTCTCGTCGAACTCGAGCGAGCAGGAGTTGATGCAGTAGCGCTCCCCGGTCGCGCCGGGACCGTCGGGGAACACGTGACCAAGGTGCCCGCCGCAGGCGGCGCAGTTCACCTCGATCCGATGCATGCCGTAGCTGTGGTCGTCGACGAACTCGACGTTCGCTCGGTCGGCGGGCTCGGTGAAGCTCGGCCAGCCGGTGCCGGACTCGAACTTCGTCGACGAAGAGAACAGCTCCGCGCCGCACCCGGCGCAGCGATACGAGCCGTCGCGCTTCTCGTGAACGAAGCTGCCGGTGAACGGCCGCTCGGTTCCCTTCCGGCGGAGCACGTCGTACTGCTCCGGCGTCAGCTGCTGACGCCACTCGGCCTCGGTCTTCTCGACGACGCGGGTGGAGCCACTCTCGTTCTGGGGGTCCATGTTCTTGTTCATGCCTTTTTGACCCGGGGAGGCCGCACAACGGTTCAGTCAGTTCGTCGGCGGCTCGTTCAACCGCCCGCGCACCGACGCGGCGATCTGAACCGCGTCGAGGCCGCCGCCGGGCGCCGGCAGGCGATGCAGGCCGCCGACGACCGCGCGCAGGCCGGCGAGCAAGCGACGGCAGTCCTGGCACTCGGCGAGGTGGCGCTCCATTCGCGCTCGTGCGCGCGCGGCGAGGTCGCCGTCGAGGTAGCCGGACATGCGTCCCGGCGCCCACTGATGGTCGCGATCGAAGCGCGCACGGTCCGACAGCTTGCTCATCTTCGGTCTGACCCCGTCATCGCGGAAAGAGGTTCGCAGGTTCAGTGGATCGTGAACATCTGCGTGGCTGGATATCGTCGATGTCCATGAACACGCGGTGCTCGCCGAAGTGCGAGCACAGCGAATCGAACAGACGCCCCGCGGTGTCTTCGGTGTCCTTGCGTCTGTAGTTCAGAAAGATCTGGAGACCGGGACGGGAGTCGCCTGGTCCCCAACACGTCAGTTTGCTTCTCCACTCGCACCCCCGTCCGCCGCAACTCCATTGCCCGATCTCACCCCCCGCCTTTTATTTTTCGTGAAGTTCCCTATCTCTCCTCAAACCTGCCGCTAGCTGGCATGAGTTCAGTCGGGGATCGCGGCGGCGTCGGGGACGACGATCCCGAACAGGTCCGAGATCGCGGCCAGGCTCGCTGCCTGAAGGGCCGCCGAAGACACGACGCCGGTCGGTCCAGGTAGCGAGCGCGTCGCCGTCGCGCCAGCGACGACCGTAGGGGCGTACCCCAGGTTGAAGGCCCCTCTTGCGGTGGAGTTCACGCACATGTGCGTCATGAACCCCGCGAGGATGAGATTCGTCGCTGAGACCTCCTTCAGGCGGTCATCGAGCTCGGTGTGCACGAACGAGTTCGGGAAGTTTTTGACGATTATCTTTTCATCACCCTGGGGTGCCACCCGGTCGACGATCTGACCGATTTCGGCGCGGATGTCGTAGAGCGAGCCGTCGCCGTCGTCGTGTTCGATGTGGATGATCGGGATCCCGGCCGAGCGCGCCCGCTCGAGGAGCTTTGCCGCCTCATCGAGGGCGTCCTCGACTCCGTCTAGTGCCATCACCCCACGCGTGTAGGTGTTCTGGCAGTCGATCATGACCAGCGTCGAGTCCGCGAGGCTGGCCGGGGTTGCAGGCAGGCCCGCGAGGGCTCGCAAAGTCGTGGGCTCGGGCATGGTGTTTCCTCTCCGGGGCTCTTGATGCGAGGAATCTACTCCTGGTCGGAACGGGCGCGGACGGACATGCACGGTCGTCGCGCGCGCGGGAGGTCCGTCACTCGGCGAGCAGCGCGCGGGCTTCTTCTTCGGTCAGGACCGCGACGCCGAGGCTCGCGGCCTTGGTCACCTTCGAGCCCGCAGATTCGCCGGCGATCAGGTAGTCGGTCTTTGCCGACACCGACCCCGAGGCCTTGGCGCCGGCGGCCTCGAGCATCGTCTGGAACTCCTTGCGCTCGACCGACAGCGTGCCGGTGATGACGACTGTCTTACCGGCGAACGGTGACTCGGAGCTGACCTCGACAGGACGGTCCTCGTCGCGCACATCGAGGCTGACTCCGAGCTCTCGGAGTGCCGCGATCTCGGCCCGGGTCGCCGGTTGCTCGAGGAACTTGCGCAGCGCCTCGGCGACGACCGGGCCGACGTCCTCGACCTCGCACAGCTCCTCGATGGTGGCTTCCTGCAACTGCTCGATCGACGCGTAGCCATGCCGGCAGATCCGCTTCGCGGTCCCCTCCGAGGTCAACGGGATCGACCATCCGACGAGCGCGCGTCTTAGTCCCACTGCCTTGCTTCGCTCGATCGCCCCGAGCAGGTTGCGCACCGAGCGCTCCCCCCAGCCCTCGAACCGCGCCCTTCCGTCCGGCATCAGCGAGTCGTAGTCGAGCCGATAGACGTCGGACGGCGCCGACACGAGCCGCGCGTCGATCAGCTGTTCGAGCCGCGCCTCGGACAGTCCCTCGACGTCGGCGCCCGCGCGGGAGCACCAGTGGATCAGCCGGCGCAGGCGCTGGGCGGGACACCCCTGCGCGTTCTCGCACATCACCACCCGTGACTCGCCCACGAGCACGAGTGGCGCGCCGCACGACGGGCACGCCTCCGGCGGCTCGATCGTCCGTTCGCTGCCGTCCCGGTCGGCGGGATCGACGACGCCGGACACGAACGGGATCACGTCGCCGCGCCGCAGGATGAACACGCGGTCGCCGATGCGGATGTCGCGCGCGTCGATCACCGCCAGGTTGTGGAGGCTCACATGCTCGATGTGGGTTCCCGAGACGAACACGCGCTCCACGCGCCCGCGCGGCGTGAGCTGGCCTGTCTTCCCGGGGGTCCAGTCGACCTCGAGCAGGCGCGTCACCGCGACCTCGGGCGGGAGCTTGAACGCGATCGCGCCCTTGGGGTGATGACCGGTCTGGCCGGCGGCCTCGTACGCGGCGCGGTCGACCAGCTTGATCACGACGCCGTCGAGCTCGTAGTCGACGTCGTGGCGGCGGTCGAGGATGCGCTTGATGTAGGCGCGGATGTCTTCGGGATCGCCCGACTCCGCGTAGCCCTCGACGACGAAGCCGAGGCCGTTGAGCTCGTCGGCGAGCTTGCGCTCGGTCGCTCCGTCGCCGAGTCGGATCAGGTCGAACGCGTAGAACGTCACGGGCCGCTCGGCGACCTTCGCGCGGTCCTTGGCGAGCAACGTGCCCGCAGCGGCGCTGCGTGCGTTAGCCAGCGGCTTGTCCTCGTGGGCGGCGTTGTACGCGCGCCAATCCGAGCGCAGCATCACGACCTCGCCCCGGACCTCGCAGTCGATCCGCTCGGGCAGCACCTCGGGCATTCCGTGCACCTCGCCGCCGCGCACGTTGACCGTCACGTCTTGCCCGACCTCGCCGTTGCCGCGCGTGGCCGCGCGCGCCAGCCTGCCGCCGCGGTAGAGGACGGACACCGACAGGCCGTCGAACTTCGGCCACAGCGCGAACGCCTGGTCCGGGAAGCGCGCGAGGAACGTGTCGAGCTCGGCGTCCGTCGTCGCCTTCTCGAGCGACAGCATCGGCACCTCATGGCGCGCGTCGGCGTACAGCTCGCCCGCGAGCTCGGCGCCGACCTCCTCGAGCGGGTTGTCCGCTGGGGCCAGCTCCGGGTGCTCGCCGATCAGCGCGCGGAGCTCCTGCTCGAGCGCGTCGTACTCGGCGTCGCTGATCGACGGCTCCCCGGAGTAGTAGAGCCGCTTGTGGTGGCGCAGATCCTGCGCGAGCTGGTCGATCCGGTCCGATACGGCGGTCAGCGGAGGCATCGATTCGCACTATAGGTTGGGGCGTATCGGCGAATCTCACAACCCGTCGTCACCGGTCGTTTCTATCCTCGATGACGATGGTGTTGTTCGACACAGCGATTGGAACGTGCGGCGTACGGTGGAGCGAGGCCGGGATTACCGAGGTCGTGATGCCGGGCGCGCGCGGGCTGCGCGGTGAGCGGCTCGAGGCCTCGGCCGACGTGCCCGACTCGGTCCGGGACGCGATCGCTGGCATGGTGGCGTTGCTCGACGGCGAGCAACCTGACCTCCGCCAGATCGCGCTCGACGAACGGCACCTCGGCTCGTTCCGGCGGTGCGTGTATGCGGCGACCCGCGAAATCGCGCCCGGCTCGACCGCCAGCTACGGCGAGGTGGCCGGGGTGATCGGCGAACCGCGCGCGGCTCGCGAGGTGGGCGTCGCGCTCGCCCAGAACCCGTTCCCGATCATCGTGCCCTGCCATCGTGTGCTCTCGGCCGGCGGAGCGCTGCACGGCTTCTCCGCCCCGGGCGGGATCGCGACCAAACGGCGGATGCTCGAGATCGAGCGCGCGCCGGGCTACACGCAACAGGCGCTGTTCGCCAGCTAGGCCCGGTCGCCGGTGGCTTGAGGCGCGCCCGCGGCTTCGAGCAGCTCGCGCTCGATCTCATCGGCCCAGTCGATCCGGTCGTCGCGCTCGGCGCGTGCCTCGCGGATCAGCGACAGGTTTGTACGCGGTGCTCTTGGGCTCCCATTTCTCACGCACGGCCGCGAGCGCGGCCGTCGCTCCCGCGAACGCCTCGTCGCGGTCGCGCGTGAGGACGCCGAGCTCGAGCCGGGTCGCATGGTCCCAGTAGTCGGCCGCGCCACCGGCGATCCGCCGCATGCAGGCGTAGTGGACGACCGGGAGCAGCTCCGCCTGCACCGGATCTCCGGGCCCGCGGATCTCGAGCAGGGTGACCGCGTTCACGCCGGGGTATGCGCTGCGCCAATCACACTCGAACCCGCGGCGGTAGGCGTCGATCGCCTTTTCGAGGTAGCCGTGCGCCTTGAGGATCGAGCCGTCGCGCGCCGCCTCCCACCGGTCCTTGTAGACGCGGCCGAGGAGCCCGAGCGTCTCGCCGCTCGGTCCATGATTCTCGAGGATCGCGAGCAGCTCTCGTTCGGCGTCGTCGGGACGGTGGTCGCGGTTGAGCGCAAACCCGTACTGCTCGCGCACGAGCAGCGTTCGCCGCAGCGGCTCCGGCATCGACTCGACGAATCGGACCATGTCGGCCCACGCCTCGGTGGCGCGGTAGGACAGGAGCACGTCGACGAGGATCCCGGCCTCGACGTCGTCGAGCGGTCCGAGTCGTTCCTCGAAGGCGCGCACCGCGCCGGCGTCGTCCGCGGCTCGGTGGCGGGCGAGCTCTTCCTTCGCCGACACCGAGTACGCCACGCGGTCGCGAAACACGTCGGTCTTCAGGCGGTCGATGTCGGGACGCGGGAGGTCGCCGATGAGTTGGAACACGGGACTGTCGGTGTTCGCTTCGCGCGCGGCCCGGAGCGCCTTGACCAAGATCTGGCAATCGCCGTCGGGGTCCGCCGGGCGGCCGGTACCGTCGAGGCTGTAGGGGAGGACCCGATCGGGAGCGAGGTCGAACGGGACGCGTTTCACGTCGGCGCTCACGAGCACGGTCGAGTAGGGGCGGAGCGCGTGTCGCACGCCGATCTCGTAGAACACGTTCGCGTTCGCGGTCGTCAGATCAGCGACCGCGTAGTCGGCGAGGATCAACCGCTCGTACATCGGCTTGTGGATGAGGCCACCGACCAGTTCCTGGTCGGCGCGGAGGGGCTCCAAATCGGCCTTGCGGATCGCGGGTTCGAGCAACTTCTCGTATACCGCGTCGAAGTCGACGGTCTGCCCGTTGGCGTCGGGCTTGATCCCGAACGGCATGACTACGAAACACAGCGGGGGCTCGGACACGGGCACAGCCTACGCCCGCGCCCGCGGGCCGCGCAAACGGCCGCTCGCTCATAGCCGAGTAGCATTCGCGCGAGGTGTTCGACTTCGTCTTGAGACCTGTGAAGTCGGTCGTGCGGGTGCTGAACGAAGACGCGATGAAGCCGCTCGAACAGACCGAGCGCGAGACGCTCGACGCGGTTCGCGCGATCGATCATGCGACGGAGTCGATCGAGCACCACGTCGAGGTGATCGAGACGCTCGCGACCTCGGTCGGACCGTTGACCGAGTCGGTCGATCGCCTCACCGACACGATGCAGGACCTCGTGAAGCTCCTCGGCCCGCTGGCCGGCGCCGAGCACGAGGTCCAGCACGCCGAGCACGAGATCGAGCAGGCCGAGCACTTCTTCGGCTTCCGGAGACACCGCAAGCCCGTCGAGCCCGCCGAGCCCGAAGCGAACGCCACCGAGAAGTGATCGGGTCGCCGCCGACGAACGTCCGGGTGACGATCGTCGCCGGTCCTCGCGGTCCAACGGTTCGACAGCGGATCGGCGCCCTGCTCCCGCGCGCGGGTCCTCGCACGATCGCGTTTCTCGCGATCCTCGCGGTGTGCGGTCGGCGCGGTCGGTGCGATCACTTTGCGGCGTGCCGGCCGAGCCGGGTGCGTAAGCGTCGGGATCGCGTTCCACGACCCGAGGTTCGGGCGCGCGAGCTTCGACCGCAAGTTTCCGTGCCTTCGCGGGTTCGACGCTAGCGGCGTGGCGTCGCCGGCAGCAGGCGGGTGAGCGCCGCCACTCCGAGCAGCAGCGCGCCGAGCTCGATCAGGCTTAGCTCGAGGGCATGGGCATACCCGCCGCGCAGGGCGCCGAAGAAGATCACGCCCGTGATCGCCACGCCCAGGGCTCCGCCGACGCTCTGCACCGTGGTGACCGCTCCGGAGGCGCTGCCGGCATGCTGGACGTCGACGCTCGACAGGATCGTCGTGGTCAGCGGGACGAGGAGCAGACCCATCCCCGCGCCGACCAGCACGAGTCCCGGGAACAGCTCCACGATCGAGCCGCCAGCACGCTGACGCCGACGTTCGCGACCGCGGCCAGCAGCAGGCCGTGGCCGCCCGCGAGTACGAGCGCGCCGATCGCGAGCAGCCGGCGTCCGAACCGGATGACGAGCGTCGGCGCCTGCGCGGACGCCGCGACGTACGCCACCGCCATGATCGTGAACACGAGCCCGGCGTCAAGTGCGCTCAACCCGCGACCCTGCTGCAGGTAGAGCGCGAGCACGAGGAAGAACGACGCCTGGCCGCACCAGAACACAAGTTGTGTCATCAGCCCGACGGTGAACGAGCGCTCGCGGAACATCGCCGGCACCAGCAACGGCTCGCCGCCACGCCGGGCGAGACGGCGCTGGAGAGCGGCAAAGCCGAGCAGCAGCAGCGGCGCGCAGCCGAGCGAGATCCAGGTCCAGGCGGGCCACCCATGCTGGCGTCCCTCGACAAGCGGCAGCACAATCGCGGTCAGCCCGGCGGTGAGCAGCAGCGTGCCGAGCGGATCGAGCCGTGCTCGCCGATCCGAGCGTGATTCGGACACGTACTTCGGCGCGAGCGCGAGCGCGCCAACGCCGACCGGGACGTTGATCAGGAAGCACGCCCGCCAGCTGAGCTCGGCGATATCGGTCTGGATCAGCCCGCCGCCGATTAGCTGCCCGCACGCCGCGGCCAGACCCATCACGAGCCCGTAGATGCCGAGCGCCCGCGGGAGGTCGGCGCCGGTGTAGGTGACGTTGATGATCGAGAGCACGTTCGGCATCACCAACGCTGCGCCGATCCCCTGCGCCAGCCGCGCGATCACGAGCATGGTCGGGGTGCCGGCCGCCCCGCACGCGGCCGACGCCAGCGTGAACAGGCCGAGGCCGATCGAGAACGTGCGCCGGCGGCCGATCCGGTCGCCGAGCCGCGCCGCGGTGATCAGGAACACGGCCGAGGTCAGCGCGAACCCGGCCACGACCCATTCGATCGCGCCGGTGCCGGCGTGCAGGTTGCGCTGCATCGAGGGCAGCGCGACGTTGACGATGAAGAAGTCCAGCACGACCATGAACGTGCCGGCGAGCAGCACAGGGAGCGCCGCCCAGCGGTGCGCCGCGGCCGGCAGCGAGCGGGCGCCCGCCGGCATGGCGAGGGTGGATGAATTCGATTGCGTAGTCATGCCGATCACGGTGCCGGACGGCATGCGGGCTGTCGATTACCCGCCAGGTAACAGTCACTCCGCGGCGCTTACCCGGCAGGTAATCGCCGCTCGGTAAGGTGCACAGCTTGAGCGTCTACATCGACAACGCTTTCGCCGTCGGCGACTGGGGGCGGTGGAGCGGCGGCGGTCACCTCCAGGCCGACACGGTCGATGAGCTGCACGAGTTTGCCGAGCGGCTCGGCCTGCGCCGCGAATGGTTTCAGGCAAAGCCCGGGCGCCCGGAGAACGACCACTACGACCTCGGTAGAAAGGGACGGGAGCTTGCGCTCGAGTTAGGTGCGGTCGACGAGGATCGGGCTGCCGGGACCCGGCGTCGTCAGGCCCTTCGCCGAGCGCGTCGCGCCAGCGGGACCACCACGTCGGTCCGGTAGAGCGTCCGACTCAGTCGGCGACCCCAAGGCCCCAGCCGCCGTCGATCACGATCTCCTGCCCGGTGATGTACTCGCACGCCGGTGAGGCGAGGAATAGGGCCAGCGTCTTGATGTCGTCCGGGAAGCCGACGCGGTGCATCGGAATGTCCTTCGCGAGGGCCGCCTGTACGTCGGGGTTGTGCGCATGGCCGCCGCCGATGTTCGTGACGAAGAAGCCCGGGGCGATCGCGTTGACGGTGATGCCGTCGGCGGCCAGTTCGAGCGCGGTGCAGTGCATGAAGTGCCTGGCGCCGGCCTTCGCCGCCATGTAAGCGGACCCGATCGCGCCCTCGGTCACGGTCGCGGCCAGCGACGTCGTGATGATGATCCGGCCGAAACGGCGGGGACGCATGTGACGGGCCGCGGCTCGCGCGGTGGCGAAGATCCCGTTGAGGTTGATGTCGATCACGCGGTTCCAGCGCTCGTCGGTGTAGCGCTCGAGCGCGCCCTCCTCCACGCGAGGCCGGTGGCCGCCCGCCCAGGCGCCGACGAACCCGACGCCGGGATCAATGCCGGCGTTGGCGAATGCGACATCGAGGCGGCCGTACAACTCTGACGCTTCATCGATCACCTGATCGAGCCGCGGGTGGTCGGTGACGTCCGCGGCCGTGCCGCGAACGTCGAGTCCCTCGTCCCGGAGCCGTGACGCCTGCGCCTCGACGGCCTCGGCGTCGACGTCGATCAGAGTGACGCGCGCGCCGTGCGCCGCGAGCACCTCGCCGTAGGCGAGTCCCAGGCCACTGGCACCGCCGGTGACGATCACGCCGAAACCGGCGACGTCGAACCTCGAGGAAACGTTCACGCTCATCGCTCCTGTGATCTCGTTGGGCCGGGGCAGCCTATACCGACCTGGACACCGCGGGATCACCGTCACCGTGTCGCTGCCCGGCGGCACTGGCCACCAGGCAGCGGTTACCACGGTGAAGATGATCCTGCGGCGACCGGCTACTGGCTCACCCACTCATCGAACGACGAACTCGTCCATCCGCCACCCGAGCCGGCCGGCGCCGGACCGAGCGGCTTACCGCCGTAGATGACCTTGCCCGACGCGTCCTGGTAGGTCTGCCACGGGATCGTCGGCCGCTGGTCGACGCCGGGCTCCGACCAGTCGCACACGCCGTTCGGGAAGATGTGCTCCAGCTGCGCCCACTCTTGATCGCTGAACACGATCGGGTAGTAGGAGGATTGGCTGAGCGGCTCGAGCTGACACTTCTCCTGATCGGTGGCGATGCTCTCGCCCGCCTCCATACGCGGCGTCGCGAAACGGGTCTGAAGGAGCGACGACTGGCACACCTCGCCGACCCCGGGGACCACGACCTGGTCGACGTCGGGGATGTCCGAACACTGATCGTGCACGGTCGAGGGGCGGTCGTCGGCGATCTTCTGCTCGAGCTTCAGGCTGCGGTGATCGGCCTCGACCGCCGACAGCCACCCGTCCATCGCCACGAGCGCCTCCGCGGCGTAGTTCGGGTCGCCGATCAACGGGGTTTCCCCGAACCAGATGACGTCGTTCGTCGGGAAGTGACCCTCGGCCTGCTCGAGCCGCGCACGGATCGCCCACGAGCGATAGGCATCGTGGAAGCTGCCGGCGTCTGGACCGCGCAGGTCGATGATCGCAACGTCGTTCAGGTTGTTGGTCTCGTCGATCCCGCCACCCTTGTAGTCGTTGGTAAGAGCGGGCTCCTCCGCCGTCATCCGCGCGGTCGTCGTGTCGTAGTTGTTGTCGTAGCCGCCGATCTTCTGGTTGAGGTCGATGAACTGCTCGGGCGTGATGAGCCCTTCCTCGAGCGGGAGCAGCCCGTACTGGACGCCGACGTTGTCGAGCGGGATGCCGGCGTACCCGTATGGGTTGTCACCCTTGTAAGGCCCGAACAGGTTGATCGTGTAGTCCTCGAGATCGCAGCGCGTGCCTGTCGGGTTCGACGGGCTCCACAGCTGCGAGGAGCTGACGCCGGCGGACGCGTACGACGGGTCGGCCAGGGTCGGCCAGTACAGCGTGCTCAACTCGACCGAGTTGGCGTAGTTGGGATGGCCCTGAACGGCCGCGATCTGCGCGGGCGTCCACACGACGCCGGTTCCCCACTTCGTCGGGTTCTCGAAGTAGTTGCGTGTCAGCTGATAGTCCATCAACTCCTGACCGGTCGACCACGCGTCCGGGAACGAGCACTGCGGCAGGATCCCCTGGTACACGCCGGGATAGGCGTTGGCGACCTGCTGCTGGGCGAGCGACCCGCCCGAGCAACCCGTGCCGATCGTGTACCGGAGCGTCCCGTACTCGTCGACCAGGTGCTCCTTGGCCATGATCAGCGACTCGGCCTCGGTGAGGACGCTGCAGTCGTGGCCGGCGTTGTCCATGGCGGTCGACATCACCGCCATTCCGCGCGAGAGCGCCGGGTCGTACTCGGTGCTCGGCGCCGTACTCGTGGCGTGATCGGCACCGCAACTCGCGCCGTGGGTGATCACGAGCTTGTGGTCCCACTGCGGCTGCGGCGCCCACGGCGCCCACGGCTTGCCGGGCTGCCACAACATCCCGATCGAGTACTGGTCACGATCGAGATAGCCGGTCTCGACGCGCACGATGTACGGGACGATGGTGCCGTTGTCGGTCGTTGTCGTCGCGATCGCCGTTGACGGTGGCGGGCTCGACGGGCTATACGACTGGAACGCCTCGCTCAGGTCGGTCGGACCGGTGAGCGAGTTGACCTGTGACTGGTCGACGGCGGGCATGTAGTAGTACGCATACGTCGTCGGCGCGTCGCACTGCGCGTCGCTGGCGCCCGTCTGACACACCCAAGGCTGCACCTGAGGACCGGAAAAGATCGGGCCGCCGATCGGGTGATCGACGATCACCGACGACGTCGAACCGCCATCGGTCGAACTGCCGCCGGCGAGAGTCGCGGTGACCGTGTTCGACCCGCTCACGAGGCCGCTCAGCAGTCCCTCGAATTGACCGTTGGCCCGCTCGGCGAACTGGTTCGTCACGTCGCTGCCGTTGAGGCTGACCGTCACCGCCGCCGGAGCCGTCCCCGCCGGCAGGTCGATCGACGTCAGCGCCTCGGGCCCCGAGACGAGATTGGCCCGGGTCGAGAGGACGTTTATCTGCAGACCCTGCGCTAACACCGCCGGCGCCGCCACGGCGCCAGTCGCCATCGCCGCAACGAGGGCGGCCACAACCCTCACACCGTTCTTGCTGTGCACGCTGTCTCCCGCTTGTTGGTCCGAGCGCCCCTGCAGCGCTCGTGCCTGTTGGTCGTTGAACCTGGAAACAAAGTCGTACCAAAGGGGAACGCGAGCTGTCAAGTTTGGTACGTCAGCGTCCGTGGCTGTTATCGTGACCCGCGGATGTCCGCCACCGGCTCCCTGTTCCTGCGGTCGGTCCGTCCGCCCCGAGATTGGGACGACGTCGACGAGACCGCCAGTTCAATTCTGCGCGCGCGGATCTTCGAGGCGATGGCACAGGCCGTCGCGGAGCGCGGTTACGCCAACACATCGGTCGCCGACGTCGTCAGCGCGGGCCGGATCTCGCGCCGCACGTTCTACGCGCACTTCCAGGACAAGGAGCACTGCTTCGTCGAGACTTACCGGATCGGGTGTGAGAACGGGCTCGCGCAGATCGACGCGGCCGTCCGGGCGCTCGAAGAGCCCGACTGGCGCACTCGTCTGTGGGTGTCGCTCGAGACCTATCTCGAGATTCTTGCCGCCGAGCCTCACTTCGCGCGTGTCCTGCTGATCGACGTGCTCGGCGCGGGGCCGCAGGCGCTCGAGATGCGCGAGCGCGTGCTCGGGACCTACGTCGAGCAGTACCGCGGGCTTCGCGAGCGCGCGCGAGCCGAGGATCCTTCGCTCCCCGAAGTGCCCGACGAGTTTCTCAGAGGACTCGTCGGCGGAATCGCTGAGCTTGTGCAGCAGTGCCTGCTCGAGAGTCCCGCCGGCGAGGCGGCCGAGCGTCTGCTCTCGCTGACGCCGACGCTCGCAAGCTTCGCCACCGCCGTGCTCACCGGCGGCCACGAGTCCTGATGGCTCGGCTTCCATACCTCGACCCGGACCAGGCGGAACCGTACGTGGCAGCGGTGCTCGGCAAGGCGCCCGACCTCGGCATCTTCCGCATGGTCGCGAACGCGCAGGGGGCGTTTCCCGCTTGGATGCGGTTCGGCGGCGTGCTGTTCGACGGCGACGAGTTCGATCACCTGCTGCGCGAGTTCGCGATCACCCGGGTCGCGGCGATGACTCCGGGCGCGGAGTACGAATGGGTGCAGCACGCCGCGATCACGCTCGCGGTCGGTGGAACCCAGGAGCAACTGAATGCGATCGAGCGGGGCGACCTCGACGCCACCGTACTCGGCGACGACGGGCGGCTGGTGGTCCGATTCACCACTCAGGTCGTGCGCGACGCCAGCCCCGACGAGGACACGTTCGCCGCGATGACAGCGCGCTTCACCCCGCGCGAGATCATGCACTTACTGTTGGTCATCGGCCAGTACATGATGGTCGCGCGGATAATGGCCACCACGCAACTGGACCTCGAGCCGGCGCTGGCCGGCGACGCACTCAGCAGTCTGAGCGGAGGCCGGTCCGGTCGCCGGAGCGGCGGATAGCGGCCGCTCGCTCCAAAACGGCTCGCGATAAGGTCGCGCGGATGCAACTGCGCGTGGCTCGCCACACCGAGCACCTCGACGACCTCGTCGGTTTCTACCGCGACGGCCTTGGTCTGACCGAGATCGGCGGCTTCAAGGATCACGACGGCTACTGCGGCGTCTTCCTCGAGGTGCCCGGCACCGGCGCCCACCTCGAACTGACCGCCGGCGGGCAACACCGCGCTCCCGTGCCGCACCCCGAGTCGCTGCTCGTGCTCTACCTCGGCGACGACCAGGCGGTCCAGGCGATCTCGTCGCGCCTTCCCGCCGATCCGGTCGCGTCCGCCAACCCTTACTGGGACGAGCACGGTGTCACGTTCGAGGACCCCGACGGCTTTCGCGTCGTGCTCGTGCCCGAACGGTGGGATCCGTCGTAGTAGTGCTCGGAGGCCAGACATGGGTTCTCACCGGCGCCGCCGGCCGCATCGCGACGAGCGTGCGCCCGGCGCTCGCTGAGGAGGTTGGGCGGCTCCGACTGGTCGACCTCGTGCCCGTGACGCCGGAGTACGAAGGCGAGGAGTCGGTCGTGGCGGACCTGCGCGATCCCGCCGCCGTGCACCAGGCGATCGCGGGCGCGGACGGGGTACTGCACCTCGGCGGCCTGGCCGACGAGGCGCGGTTCGACGCTTTGTGCGCGGTCAACATCTTCGGCACGTTCAACGTGTTCGAGGCGGCGCGGCTTGCTGGGGTCGCTCGCTGCGTTTACGCGAGCAGCAACCGCGTCACGGGGTTCTATCCGGTGAGCGCGGTTATCGGACCCGACATGCCGACGCGGCCCGACAGCCTGTACGCCGTCAGCAAGGTCGCCGGTGAGGGGCTGGCCAGCCTCTACGCCGACAAGTTCAACCTGTCGGTGATCGCGATCCGGATCGCCAGCTTCGAGGATGTACCGCTCGACCGGCGGCACCTGAGTACCTGGTTGAGTCCTCGCGACTGTCGTGCGGCATTCCTCGCGGCGATGCGCGCGACCGATGTCACCTATACCGCGTTCTACGCGGTTTCCGCCAACACGCGCGGGTGGTGGGATCTCACCCCCGGGCACCGGCTCGGCTTTTATCCGGTGGACAACGCAGAGGACTACGCGGGCACGCTCGATCTCGGTCCGGCACCTTCGCCCGAGTATCCCCAGGGCGGCACCAACGCGTCGCCGGAGCACACCCTGCCTTACCTGTCGCCGTCACCGTCAAACGACCGCGCTGACTGACTCAGGCCAGGATGTTGACGAGCGAGCGCTCTTGGTCGAGCGCCATCCGCATCACGGAGACGCTGGCCTGCTCGGCGACGTTGCCCGTCGACCCGCTGGCCCCAGCGGCGCTGCTGCTGGCGCCCGCCGAGCCGACGCTTCCCGCCGCTTGCGCCGCGACGCCGAACATCGACTGCGCGGCCGCGAGCCCGCTGATTGATCCAATGCTCATTTGCGCTGGATCGGCTGACACCCTGCCGGGATCCAGATTCCGGGCCATTGCTAGCCCGATGTCGTAGTCAGGCTCACGCCTCCGTGATGATGACCGTGGCCCCGCCCGTGGCGAACGTCTCCACGTCGGCCCCGGCGGCCTGCCCCTCCGGGCTCGCAAGCGACGACTCCAGCGCCGCGGCGTCATCGAAGCTCAGTTCCGCATGGTAATAGAAGGGCGGCGCACTGCCATCGGGCGTCCCGAGCACCTTGCCCGCCTCGAACCTACGAAGGTTCGGGATCTTTTCAACGAGCGGAATGTGCGTGTTCACATAGTGCTCATCGAACGCCGCCGGGTCCTCCGGCTGGCCGTACAGGACCACGAACTTCACCATCGCGATTCCTCCTTGGATTGGGTGGCGGTGGCGGAGCCTATCTGCTTGTCGCGATCGCGATACTGGTCATGTGTCGGGCGAGACGAGGGTCGACTCTCGGCGCGGTCCGGCGGACGCGCCGTCCAAGGTCGAGATCACGATCGTGACCGACGCGGCCGCGCGCCCGGTCCGGGAGCGGATCGGGCTCGCGCTCAGGCTGGCGGTGGCCGTGGCCATCCTCGCGGTCGTGCTGACCGCCGGTGGCGGGGCCGTCTGGTCGGGCGGCGGCGCGAGCCACCGCAACCGCGGAGCCGCCGGCGTCGCGGCGGCGTCCGTAGTTCCGCCGCGCTGCGTGGCCGTCACGATCGTCGGCGACCGCGCGACGTACATCCACGCGGATTTCGACCGCGCGGGCTCATGCGGGCCCTACGCTGGAGTCGCGAACGCGATGTTCCACCCGGCCGACGGGGTGTGGCGGCCGCGCGCTCAGGCGGCCGCTTCGCCGAGCACGGGGCCCGGAAGGGCGCGCACGGGCGCGAGGGCGGGGTCGCGAACCGGCTGAACCGGGCTGAGCTCAGGCTGCTCGGAGGCCACGATCGTCCGGAGGGCGGCCACGCAGGTGGGGTCGAAGGCGGCGCCGGTCTCGTCGTCGAGCAGCGCGAGCGCGCGCTCTGCCGGCCAAGCCTCGCGGTACACGCGGTCGGCGGTCAGCGCGTCATACACGTCGGCGACGGTGAGGATGCGGACCGCGAAATCGAGCTCGCCGGCGGGGACGCGATTGGGGTACCCGCGGCCGTCAAGGCGCTCGTGATGGCTCTCGACAAGATCCAGGACGAGCGGCGAAAACCCGCCAAGCTCGGTCAGGAGCTCTCGCCCGGCGCCCGGGTGGCGGCGGATCTCGTCGAACTCCTCGTCGGTGAGCCGGCCCGGCTTGTTGAGGATCTCGTTGGGTACGGACAGCTTGCCCACGTCGTGCAGGAGGCCGCCGAGCGCGATCTGGCGCAGATGGCTTTCCGCGAGGCCCAGATGCTCGCCGATCGCGACCGCGAGCGTGGCCACCCGGCGGGTGTGCCCCTCGGTTGACGGGTCCTTCTCGCCAAGCCGGACCAGGAGCGCGCGCACGCGGCCGCCCAGGAACGTCTCCTCGTGCTCGACCAAATCGGCGGCGCGCAGATCCCCGACGAGCGGCCGTGAGGCCACCGCATGCCGGAGGTCGAGCGCGACGGGGATTGCGACCATCCCAATGCCGGCAACCTCGAGCGCGTGCGCCGCCCACCACGCGCCGTCCATCATCGAGAAGTTCAGCAGCCCGAACTGTGCCCCGATCAGCCATACGATCCCTTCAATCACGATCAGGTCCGAGATCCGCCTCGTGAGCAGGTAGGTCCTGCCGGCGCGCCAGGCCAGCAGCACGAGCGGGATCGCGCCGGCGACGAAGATGACTTCGGCGGTCAGGGTCGAAGGGTTGGGGACGACAGGAATCAGCCGCGAGAACACGAGTGCCGTCGTGCCAGCGGCCGCCAGCGCGCCGACCACCAGAAATTGAATTCGCAGGAGCAACTGGGCTCTGCGAGGCATGCGCAGGATCGGCAGGCCCGACGCGGCGAGGATCGTGCCGCAGACCGGCAGGTTGAGCGCGCCGGCGACCTGCACCAGGCCGTTGGCGGGGAGGATCACGGTGGGGGTGGCGAGGCCGTGGATGACCAGCATCGTGGCGATGACCGAGAAGGCCATGCCGATCCACACGGCGTGGCCGTCGTTACGGCGCGCGGCGATGATCGACATCCAGATCGCGCACGAGGCGGCGAGAGCACCCGCGACCCCGACAACGACCATGTGGAGGACCGGGACGAACATGACCATGACCATGTTGGCCGCGATCAGAAGCGCCGCCGGGAACACCACGGAACGGGCCAGGAGCCCAAGCACGGGAAGACGCGGCCGGAACTGCCTCATGCATGGCCTGTCGGGGGGCGGTGCCGCGAGCTTGAGCGGGGAACCCGCATCCCCGATACCCGTCCAGATGCCGGAAACCGGCGCTACTTTTTGACCGCGGGCTCGGAGGTTAGTTACAGGTTGCCGTCGGCGAGCGCGGGCTCGCGTGACGGAGTGCCGACGCCGTGTTCCGCGGTGGCGTCAAACGCCCCGGCCCGCAGCCTCCGCGCGCTCAGAGCCGCGGCCAGGGCCGCGAAGCCGGCGCCGATGATGAACGCGACCCGGTAGCCGCCGGTCAGCGCACTCAGGTGAGTAGCGCCGGCGGCGAGCATGCGGTTGGTCCGCGACGCCGCCACGCTCGCGAGGATCGCGAGTCCGAGCGCGCCGCCCATCATGAACGAGGTGTTGACGATCCCGGATGCCAAGCCAGCCTCGCTCGGTTCGACGTCGCCCATCGCCGCCAGCAGCAGTGGGTTGAACGCCGCACCGGCGCCGAACCCGAGCAGGATCATGCTCGGCAGGATGTCGGTCAGGAAGTGGCCGTGGACCGGGGCGCGGGCGAGGAGCCCGAGTCCGACGGCGGCGAACGCGAGCCCACCGGCCAGCGGCGACTTGATTCCGAAGCGCATCACGAGCTTGGCCGACAGGCCTAGCGACAGCGCCGCCATGATCAGGTTCGCGGGCAGGAACGCCAGGCCGACCGCAGCGGCGTGTATCCGAGCACCAATTGGAGGTACAGCGCCGACAGGAAGAACCACGCGAACATCGCGGCCGCCCACAGAACGCCGACCACGTTGGCTGTCGCGAGGTTCCGCCGGCGCAACAGGCCGAGCGGCATCAGCGGGGAGCGCACGCGTGACTCGACCACTCCGAACGTGGCCAGGAGCGCGACCGAGCCCGCCAGCAGCCCGAGCGTCCGAGCCGACAGCCACCCGACCTGATTGCCGTTGACGATCGCGTACACGGCAAGAATCAGGCCCGCAGTCACGATCACCGCGCCGGCAGCGTCGAGTCGCCCGCCGGACCGCGATCCGTGGCTTGCCGGAAGCACCCGTGGAGCAAGCGCGCAGACCGCTATGCCGATCGGGACATTGACGAGAAAGATCCAGTGCCAATCGAGCACGTCCGTGAGCACGCCGCCGAGCAGCACTCCGAGCGTGCCGCCACCGGCCGCGACAAACCCGAACACGCCCATTGCCTTCCCGCGCTCGGTGGGCTCGACGAACAGCGAGACGATCAGCGACAGCGCCACCGCCGACACGATCGCGCCTCCGAAGCCCTGGACCGCGCGCGCCGCGACGAGCATGCCCTTTGCCGTCGACAGCCCGCAGGCCAGCGACGCCACCGTGAACAGCAGGATTCCGGCGACGAACAGGCGCCGATGACCGAAATGGTCGCCGAGCCGCCCACCGAGCAGCAGAAAACCGCCGAACGTGAGCATGTACGCATTGACGACCCAGGCCAGCGACGTCTGGGAGAAGCCGAGCGAGCTGCGGATCGACGGCAGGGCGACGTTCACGATCGTCGTGTCGAGGACGATCATCAGCGAGCCCATGCAGAGCAGGACAAGCGCAATCCAGCGGTTTCGGCTATCTGAGGTCACGGTCGGCTCCTTTCGCGGGTCGGCGTCGATCTTCATGGCGGTTAGACCGTCGTCGCGCGCGAGACTGATCGCCGGCCCCGTGAACCCCCGGTATGACGCCCCCGAAAGCTGGTACGGGAACCCGGGTGGGCGTACGCTGTTCCTGTGGAAGGGGATCGGATCCACGCGGAGTTCGATGGGCATCGCGACCTGGTGGTGATCGGCGCCTCCGCAGGCGGTGTCGAGGTCCTCATGCGCGTCGTGAAGGGCTTGCCGGCGGACCTGCGGGCGGCGATCTGCATCGTGCTCCACGTCGCGCCGGGAAGCCGGAGCATGCTCCCGCACATACTCAATAGGGCGGGACCGTTGCCCTGCCGGGCGGCCCAAAACGGCGAGCGGCTTCGGCAGGGGGTCATCCTCGTAGCGCCGCCCGACCATCATCTGGCGATCGAGGACGGACATGTCCAGCTGACCGACGACCCGCGCGAAAACGGTCACCGGCCAGCGATCGACGTCCTGTTTCGCTCGGCCGCCGCGGCGCTCGAGGGCCGCGTGATCGGCGTCGTACTGTCCGGGACTCGTGACGACGGGTCGGCCGGGCTGGCGGTGATCAAGGCCAGCGGCGGCGCCACGATCGTCCAGGATCCCCAAGAGGCGATGTACGCCGGCATGCCCGCCAGCGCGATCGCTCACGTGGCGGTGGATGCGATCGTGCCGTCCGATCTGGTGGCCGGTACGATCGCGGCAATGGTGAAGGGAGAGGACCCGCCGCCGGGGGGCGCGGCGGAAGATCCCAATCCCGACCCCCCGCACGGAGAGCAGGTGCGCGCGGTCGGCCCGGATCACGGGGGCCCGCTCCGAGCCCTTGCCGACTGCGGTTCGGCGCTCGGGGCGACGCTGCGCCGGGTATCGGCCACCGACGCGGACGATTATCTGGCTGACGAAGAGGGCGCCGCGTGAATGCCGAGCGAGCGGACACGACGCTCGACGCGCTGCTCGAGTTCGTCAAGGAGACTCGTGGCTTCGATTTCACGGGTTATAAGCGGTCGACGATCGAGCGGCGGGTCGCCAAGCGGATGGCGGCCGTCGGTGCCGAGCGGTACGACGAGTATGTCGATTTCCTCGAGCTGCACGGCGAGGAGTTCGCCGAGCTGTTCAAGATGCTGCTGATCAACACGACGGGCTTCTTCCGGGATCCGCAGACCTGGGAGTACCTCGCCGCCGAGATAGCGCCGCAACTGCTCGCCTCCCGCGCGCCCGACTCGCCGCTTCGGGTCTGGTGCGCGGGTTGCGCGTCAGGCGAGGAGCCCTACACCGTGGCGATGGTGCTCGCGCGCGTGATGGGAGATCAGGCCTTTCGGGAGCGGGTGAAGATCTACGCCACCGACATCGACGAGGAAGCGCTCGATCAGGCACGGCACGGCGCCTACCTGCCCCGCCAGATCGAGGACGTGCCGCCGGACGCCCTCGAGCGCTTCTTCGAGCGCACCGATCAGCGCTACACGTTTCGCAAGGACCTCAGGCGGTGCGTGATCTTCGGCCGCAACGACCTCGTCCAGGATGCGCCGATCTCGCGAATCGATCTGCTCGTTTGCCGCAACACGCTCATGTACTTCACCGCGGAGACCCAGGCGCAGATCCTGCGACGCTTCCACTTCGGGCTCGACAACGACGGGTACCTGCTGCTCGGCAAGTCCGAGATGCTGATCACGCACACCGACCTGTTCACCCCGCTCGAGCTCAAGCGCAGGGTGTTCCGAAAGGTGATCAAGCCGACGCTTCGGGATCGCGTGCGTGTGCTGGCGATCGACGGCAATCGCGCGTTTGCGCCGACCGAGGCCGACAATCTGCGCGAGGCGGCGTTCGACATCGTCGGTGCCGCGCAGGTCGTGCTCGACCACAACCGCGCGATGATCATGGCCAACGATGCCGCGCGCAGGATGTTCGGCTTGGGGCTGAACGACTTCGGCCGGCCGATCCAGGACCTCGAGCTGTCCTATCGACCGGTCGAGCTCCGCGGCCATCTCGACTCGGTCGATCTTGACATGCGAGCGTCGGAGATCAACGGCCGTGCACTGGCGAACCGGTGACAGCGACCGAATCCTCGACATTCGCCTCACGCCGCTCACTAGCGACGGGGTGACGATGGGTACGAGCATCGCCTACATCGACGTCACCGAGGCCCACAAGCTCCAGGACCAGCTAACCGGGTCAAAGCGCGAGCTCGAGCAAGCCTATGAGGAGCTTCAGTCGACGGTCGAGGAGCTCGAGACGACGAACGAGGAGCTGCAGTCGACCAACGAGGAGCTCGAGACGACGAACGAGGAGCTGCAGTCGACCAACGAGGAGCTCGAGACGATGAACGAGGAGCTCCAGTCCTCGAACGAGGAACTCGAGACGATGAACGAGGAGTTCCGCCACCGAAGCCGCGAGCTCAACGAGGTCAACTCCTTCCTCGAGACGATCCTCACCACGATCGGGGTGGCGGTGGCGGTGCTCGACCGCAACCAGCGCGTCCAGATCTGGAACGGAAAGGCCCGGGAGCTGTGGGGCCTAACGGCCGAGGACGTAGAGGACGAGCACCTGATGTCGCTCGACGTCGGCCTGCCGGTCGAGAACGTGCGTCAGCAGCTGCGCGACACCCTGGCGGGAAGGTCTCAGCGCGAGGAACTCGTGGTCGAGGCGACCAACCGGCGCGGGAGGGCTTTCATGTGCCGCGTCACGCTCCTTCCGCTCGGGAGCACCGGCGACGGCAACGTCTCCGGTGTGATCATGATGATGGAGGATGACGCCGCTTGACCGCATCTTCAGAGATCCGCTGGCGCAGGGCGGCGATACGGACACGAGCGATCCGGGCGCGGCTAAGACGATCGCGAGTCTCCTGCCGATCGTGGACGTGCTGCTCGCGGAGCACGCGGACCGTGTCCTTGAGCCCCGCATAGCGGACGCTCGGATCGGCCGGCAGCTCGGGTTCCGGCGCCCATCGTGACAGCGAGATGCCCGCGAGCTCAGGCGCGAGCACCCTGGGCGCGCCGGCGGGCTCGGGCGGAACCTCGAGCAGTAGCCAGCCGGACTCCTGGCGGAGCACCGACCCATCCTCGCTGAGCTTGCGCAGCGCCAGCGTCACGGTCGGCCGGCGCGCGCCGATCAGGCCACCGAGGGTCTCGTGCGTGATCGCCATCGGGAGGCGAACCCCGCCGGGCGTGACGTGACCCCAGGTCTCCGCCAGCAGCCACAGCATCGCCAGCACTCGCTGCTCGACGCGCGGAAGCTGGCAGATCACGAGCTGGCTGCTCAAACGCTGCATCTGGTCGGCCAGGCAGTCGTAAAGCGCGGGGATCAGGTATGGCGCGCGCCGCGCCGCCAGCCAGGAAGTCGTCGCCGAGGAGGGTCACGGACATCGGAGCGGGCGCGCGGAAGGCGACGTCGTCCACCCAGGAGGGAGGATCTGCGTTCGGCTGAATCAGGACGTCGCCGGGGCCGAGCAGCTGGATTCCGGACTGCTCGCCGATGTGGATGCTGTGCACCGCCAAGCCATCGAGCACACCGACGGCGAACGCCTTGTGAGCGTTCAGGATCGCCTTGAGCCGAAGCGGTCCCGCGGCCACCTCGACCACGGGCAGCGTGACCGCGGCAAGCTCCACACGTTCGTCCGGCGAAAGCCGACGCGTGAGCTCGAATTTGGCATCGAGGAAACGGACTCGACGTGTGGAAGCCATCGACCTCCGAGCTGAGGCGGTCTCGGACAGGGCCCGCCCGCAGGGGAACTACGCAAGTATGAACGATTAGGCGCCTGTCATCGACGCTGGAGCGCGCGAGCGGCGGGCGGGCGAGCAGGAAGCTCGAGTGCACCGGTTGGCCGGCGGCCTCACGGCTCGCTCAAGCCCGACTCGCTGCCGTCCGCCGGCTCGAGCGTGAAGACCTCCATCGCCACGTCTCGGGCGGTATCGATCCCGCTCATGAACGCCACCGTGCGCCGGCCGAGCGCCTGCTCGACGATCGCGCGGAACTGGTCCTCCAGCGCGTCTTGAAAGAACAACCGCGCCTCGCGCAACCGTTGGTGTTCGCCCATCGCCACCAGGTTGCGCTCGGCCACGGTCAGGCTGTCCTCGAGGATCACGACCAGCGTGTCGTGCCCAGCGAACTGCGCGCGGGCCTTGGTCGGACCGCGTCCGAACGCTTCCTTGTACAGGCCCACCATGGCGTTCGATATCTCGAGCATCGGGCTGCGGTCG
Source organism: uncultured Solirubrobacterales bacterium (assembly GCA_963755525.1). Classification (GTDB taxonomy): domain Bacteria; phylum Actinomycetota; class Thermoleophilia; order Solirubrobacterales; family Solirubrobacteraceae; genus Palsa-465. The sequence goes on from CAVWKC010000020.1 coordinate 85,552, forward strand.
GTCGTAGCCGTCGCCCCGTTGCCCTGCCCTTCAGCTGCGCTGTCTGCTGTCTCCTGTTCCATCCGCATCGGGTCTGATCTCGATTGATTTTGCCATCGCGAGCATCCGCGGTGCTGTCGCAAAATCTAATCCGCTCGCGGCGCTGTCCAAGAGGGTGCGTTGAAAACCAACCACGGCCCGGCAGCGCGTATCCGCGCCCAGACCGCGGTGGCCCGTTGGGCCGCCATCAGTACCATCGGGCTCTCGCGGGGCGGTTAGCTCAGCTGGTAGAGCGCCTGCCTTACAAGCAGGAGGTCACTGGTTCGAGCCCAGTACCGCCCACATGAGGAAAGGCCTGGTAATACCAGGGTTCTGAGACTTGGATCGAGGTCCGTCGGAGCGCTAATTCTGCCGAGAGAATCTGCTTTTCGCATGTTTCTCGGCAGAATTCGGGGCACGTCAGGGTGAAACGACGGGCTGCTGCTGCCTAAGCGAACGGCTTGTCGAGGGTCTCGGGTCGCGGCCGTCTCGGCCGGCGGAGAGCGAGCGAGGAAGGGTGGTGGAGCCCGTCACAGTGGCCTCACGTCGTGGCGCACCGCGGAGACGGAATCCGCTCGCACAGGCGGAGTAAGACGCGAGAGGGCACCTAGGTGTCGTTCCCGGTCGTGACGGCCTGGGTGGGATCGAGACCGGCCATTTCGTCGTCGATGAGGGGGAGGGCGATCTCGGTGGGGGGCGTGTATGCCTCTGCGGGGACGGCGCCGGCCATGAGCTCGTCGAACGCGCGGCCGAGCTTGGTCCGGTCTTGGGAGTCGGACACGCGCGAGTAGACCTCGAGTGTCAGGCGCGCGCTCTCGTGCCCGAGCTGGCGCTGGACGTATCTGGGTGGCGCGCCGGCTTCGATCATCAAGGTGGCGTACGTGCGGCGGAACACGTGTGCTGAGAGCCCGGTTGGCAGTTCAGCGAGGCCGCGCTCTGAGCGCAGCGTTGCTGCCGCTCGTTGGACTGGCGCGACCACGCGGCGGTTGAGGTTGTCCTTGTCGCGGAACGATCCGTCGCGGGTGGGGAAGACCGGGCTCT
>CAVWKC010000021.1:0-332287 GCA_963755525.1 uncultured Solirubrobacterales bacterium
CGGATGCGCCGCCGCAAGCTCACGGCCAGCCCGTTACCGTGTTGCCATTCTGCACGAGACCGCCGGGCCTCGGAGGCGGATCGTTCTACCTCGTTGGGACTGAGAACGGTCAGGTTTTTTGCGCGGGGCAGAGCCGCAGGAGCCCATTTCCGCGCCGTCATCATTGCCTAGCTGATCGTGTAGGTCATACCGTCCAGGCCCCACTGGTTCGCCGCGCTTGCCGTCTGCATATTGCCGGTGGAGGCGACAATCTCAAAGCCGTTACCAGCGAGGTAGTTGTCGAACTGGACCGTTTGCGTCGGTCTCAGTGCAGTAGGTATGGTCCCCCAAGCGGTGATGGATGTCCCTGACAGCAGTCCCTTTAGGCGCACGACATCACCCTGTAAGCGCGCGGATGCGGTGTAGCCGGCGTTACTGACGCCACCACCAAGCGTGACCGCCACCCAGCCGCTGTCGTGCTGCCCGCCGACGATCAGCCAGTTAGTACCGGCCGCGTCGCCTTCGAGCGTCACGCTGGCGAACGGCGTCCCGAGCGGGAAGCTTGCAACCCCTAAGCTCGAGAGCCCGACGCCGAAGATCTTGCCGCCACCGGAGCCGTAGGCGATGGTCGTAGGGCTCGCACCCGTCACGCTCGACGCAGCCTGGATCGTGACTAGCGCGCCCGGAGAAGGCGCGGGCAGCGTCAGCGTGCCCGACGGTGCGGCCAACACGCGGAAGCCGCAACACTCAGCACTGGCGCTACGTTCGCGATATCAGCGGTCACGATCGAGCTCGCGTTCGCGGGGACGAGCACGTAGGCGAGGAGAAGCGAGCTCGCAGGGAGGGCACCGACGCCGAGCAGGTTCGACAGCGTCGCGCCCGAGGTCGGGGTCCCCGCGACATAGCCGACGGCGCACGTCGTCGCCGCGCCCGCATACGCCTTATCGACCACCTGGGCGCAGATGATGTCGATCCGCGGATTGGCCGCGTTCGCGGCATTGATCGCCTGCGTCACCGACGCGCCATTACGCGAGTAGTACGGGCCCTGAGTCGTTGTGGTCGAGCCCGGGATCCACGCTTGGCCGACGCCGACCTGCACGCTCATGTTCGGCGAGCCCTGCTGCGTGACCGCCAGATCGCCGGGAGTGACGATCCCACCCGCGGAGGAGAGGAGCGTGCCGATGGAGCGGCGAAGAATTCAGCATCCATATTGGAGCTGTCGGTGCAGTAGGCGGGGCTATCGAACGCCATCAGTGCTCTCCCGCGCAGCGCGCTCGGCTTCTACCTGCTCGCGGCGATCGCGCGGCGGAAAGACGACCGGGAAGGTCACCGGAAATGTCGAGTGCGAGGGCTCGTGCTCAGGCTTGGGCGTGTCGGGCATTACTCCTCCTGGGGATGGTTGGGAACGCCATCGAACTCGCCTGGCCGAGGAGGCTTGTGCGTCTCGAGAATGGCGATCGTGCGATCCGCGATCGACGGGTGAGCCGCGTCGAGCAGTGTTTCGCGCGGAATCAGAAAGAAGCGCGGGTCCATCCGGCCCCAGATAGGGTCGGCAGCCTCGAGCTCGGCGGCTCTGATGAGCTGTCCTCCGACCAGGATCGGCCGGTCGCCAAGCATTCGACGGAGGGCCTCCAGAATGCCGACCGGCACCAGTGCTGAGTAGCCCCCTTTGTGGTGACGAGCAGCTCGCGGTGCGTCAGCGCAGTGGCGCCCCCGCACGGTAGCCACTTTTGCTCGAGTCGCTGTCGCTCTTCATCGGGGAGGTCGAGCGGAAGGGTCGCCTGGTCCGGCCCGCGTGCCGCGGCTTTTCGCGCTGCCGCGGAGTGCTGGGGATCAAGCGCCAGCGGACGCGGGCCTACGTGGCACAGCCGCAGGAAACCACGCTGGAGGTCGCCCCACATACCCTTGCGATCTTCAGCGCTGTTGGCGTCAGGTATCTCGTATGGTTCGCCATCCGGACCGAAGCCCTTGTAAGGGCCCCCCCAGTTAGCCCTGAGAAACGGACAGCCAGAGCACGGTTTGGCACGGGGAGCCTTCATGGGCGCCGCCGAGCGGCCCCGCCCGCCCGGGACGAGCGGCGAGCGGCCCCGAGGGGAGGTCGGGGCCGCCGCGCCGGTCCTGGGCGCGTAGGAGGGATCGCCCAAGGTCACGCCGTCGGGACGCTGCCGACCGTGGCCGAGCTCGCGCCGATCGCCGCCAGGCTCACGACGTACTGATAAGCGCCCGACGTGTAGCCGCGATACGCGATCGCCTCGAAGCTCTCGACGAACGTCTCCAGGTCGTTGGTGGCGTCGAGCAGCGAGTCGCGGACGATGCCCAGGTCGAGCGTTCCTCCGTCCAAAAACTGCATCGAGCCCTCCGGGAACAGGTAGAACACCGTCTCGGTCGGGAACTTCGCGATCGTGGTCGAGCCCGCCTGCGTCGCGAAATACTGGTTCACCGCACCCGACAGACCCGGCGCGCTCGTGCTCTGGCCATCGGTGTGCCAGATCGGGTTGAGGCCGAGCACGCTCAGCATGTCCTCGATCTGCTCGTCACTGACAGCGAACGGGTTGAGCGTGTCACTCGCAGCAGTGGCCATCTGCCGGGCGAGGTCGGTGCGGATCACGTTCCGCAGCCAGCGCGGCAGCACGATGGTGAGCACCTGAGTGTCAGGCAGACGATGGACGTCGCGGTACTGAGCAACCGCCTGATTCAGCGTGGTCAGGAAGTCGCGCGTGGCGCCGAGGCCGGTCGACGCGGGCGGAGCGGTGACCGTCTGCACGCACGCCGAGGCGATGTGATTGAGGAGGTTCTGCTCGGCGAGCTTGGCGTGCGCAGCCACCGCGAGGTCCATCGCCATCGCGACGGTCTCCGGATCGAACCGCATCTGCATATTGCCGAATCCGACCCGCTGAGTGACAGCGTCCGTGTACACGGTCACGGTCGACGGGCACGACACCGTGTAGATCGGCTTCGTCGCGCCGGCCGGGTTGAGGTCCGTCGCCTCGGTCCACACGCCGACCGCCGCGCTCAGCACGCCGACGTCGAGCGGCTGCCGATAGATGAGGCCGCCGCGGCCGACCTGGAATTGGGCAAGACCGTCCCTGATCGGCCGGTCAGGCGTCGCCCAGGTCGCCAGGCTGTAGTCGACGTTTACCGGCGAACAGATACCGCCCGTGGCAACCAAACTGTCCGGGGAGCACACCGCGTCAATCAGCCGCGCGTTGCGCTCCTGGTCGGGCCCCAGCCGCCGATCTTCCGGGTACTCCCAGCGCGCGCACGCCACGAGCGTGTCCGCGCTGCGCTCACCCGGCTTGGTCAGCCGGCGGATCACGTTGCAGACGCCCTCCGCGAACGCCTCCCGATCGGTGATCGGCTGGCCGGGGGAGATGCCCGGCATCTCGGCCGCTGCGGTCAGCACCGCCCGGCCCGTGTCCTGGGCCAGCTCGGGTGATGGCTTCGCGCGGCCCTGCCTGGCCGCCATGCGTGCGACCTTGCCACGCCGCCGCGGCTCCGGTGTGGCACTGGCAGCAAGCGCGACGTCACGCTTGTCCAACTCGCGAGCGATGAGATCGTTAGCCACCTGCAGGGCGCCGAGCTGGCCGATCGGCGACACGTTCCCCGGATCGTTGGGCACCTCCGCCATCGCCTCGGCCACCTCGACGCGGAAGGCGTGAAGGTCAGGGTCGGACAACTGGCCGAGCTGGTTCAGCCTGGGCTTCAACTCGAGTTTCATGCTGCGAGATTCCTTTCGGGAGCGGGGATCGCAGCCAGACTCCCGCTCGTCGGACGGCAGGCACCCGAGACCGCTCGGAGCGTTCCCGTCCGATCTCTGCTACGTGCTCGCTCGGCCGCGTAGTTGTGCTCGCGGCGGCAGCGTTTCGGTGGCGGGCAGAACCGGATCGACGGTTTGTGCCCGTCCGGCAGCGGATCGCCACACCATCCGCACCGCGGGCGATCCGCCTCGGGCTGCGCGCTCTCGTCCTCGTCCGGAATCGGGATACCGCCCCGACTGGCGGCGACCAGTGTCAGTGCGCGCTCGGGGCCCGTCGGTTCGCGGCGCTCGTAGGCCCGCCGGAACCCCTTCTTGGTCGCCTCGAGCGCCCGCCTATCCTCATCCGGGTAGCGGAGCGCGCCCAGCGCTGCGCCCCACGCAGCGCCGAACGCCCAACCCTCAGCGCGCAGCCCGAGCAGGTGGGCCGTCACGAGACGCGCCGCCGGTATGTCCCAGGGCGGCCGCTCGGCCATCAGTTGAACGTCGACCGCCCGTGGCCGGCGATTGCCGCCGGGGACGCATCGCAGTCGCCAGTGTGCTGGTCCACTATCCGGCCCCGCTCGGGCTCGACGGACCGACCGCCGCAGAGCGGGCAAGTCCCGGACATCTTCGCGGCGAGCGAGCCGATCTGCCGCTGGGCCAGGACTTGATCGGCGTAGTGGTAGGGGTCGGGGACGGCGATCACGTGAGCGCCACCGTCAGACCACGTGATCCACGGACGCCCGCTCTGATCCGCGAAGTGGTCAGCCGGCCGGTAGCCGTTGTCGGCCGCCACCCTCTCCAAGTACTCGGGCTGCATGTCGCTTAGCTGCATTGCATCTCCCTCCTGTTGTCGTTGGTCACTTCCACGAGCCCCCGCCACGCATCATCCGCCGGTACTGCCGCCACTGCCAATCCTGCATCCCAGGCGGCCGACGCAACCCCGACATATCGACATTCCGGTCCGCGAGCACCTGCTCGACAGATCCGCGCCCACGCGCGATCGACTCGCCGGGGCCCGTCCCCGGAATCTGGCCCTGCGGGACCGAGAGCGTGAGCTCGCCGCCCGGTGTCTGCACCGCCGCCAGAGCAGCAAACGACGTCGCCGCGCACCCGTCGATCTTGTTCGACGTCTTCTCCTTCGCCAGGCGCCACCCGCGGCCCGAGTGGACCGCCACGGCGTTGAGGAAGTGCCGGCGCAGCTCCTTGTCCGGGTAGAGGTCCAACTGCCGCGCGTTCATCAGGTCGTAGAGGTTCTGCCCCGCCTCCGTCAGATGCCCAGAGGTCTGATCGAACGCCTCCATACGGATCCCGCGCTTGGAAAGCGTCTGCGCCGAGCGGACCATCTGCATCGGGTCGTATCTGACCGACCGCACCCGGAACGAGCGCGCCAGCTCCAGCACGAATGCCTCGATCGTCTCCTCCAAATCCAACGTCGCGCCGCGCTTCACCGTCCAGATGCGATGACGCACCAGCCGATATCGAACCTCCTCCCCGTCCTTCACCCGCGCCACCGCCACGACCGCCGCACAGTCCCGGCGCGTCGCCGCGTCCACGCCCACGAAGATCGGTAGGTGAGGATCGCTCACCACCGGACGGAGATCGCGTCTCACACACTGGTCGTAGGTCTCCGCGGTGACGAACGCCTCCTCGCCGCTCTGCCAATGATTCAGATGCAGACGGGCGAACGTCCCCGGGCGCAGCGAAGCACGCTGCTCCGCGTAATACGCATCCATACCGGCCGGGTCGCCCAGCCACGCCCGCACCTGCGCATCCTCGCCCTGGTCGATGAACGCCCACAGCTTCCCGTTGCAATAGATCGGCAGATCGGCGTCCAACCGCTGCCCCTCCAGCGCGCGCTTCCACAGCGGCTCGAGCACCGGCGCGTCCCCCTCAAAGCCCGCGTAGCTATCCACGATCCGCAACGAGCGGCGGTTCGGTACGGGGGTGAGCTCCTCCCACAAGCGGACGTGCTGCTCCCAGCGATACGCCCACAACTCCGTCCACGACGTGATCCCGAACCGAGCGCCGGCCGCGCCCGCATAGTCCGCCGGGAGCGCGACGATCCGACTCCCGTTCTCGAACGTGATCCGATCCGACCGGATCACCGCGGCGCCACCCTGCTCCAGGGCCGCCTCCCGCACCGCGACCGCGATCAGCTCGAACGTGTTCTCCTCCGCCTGCGCGGCGTCGTTCGCCATCACGTAGGCGGTCTCACCGGCCGAGAACGTGATCGCCCCGTAGAGCGTGCACCAGGCGTTGAGCGTCGTCTTGCCCCCCTTCTTGACCGTCGAGAGCACGAACGTCTCCCACTGCGACGGCGAACCGTCCGCGGGGAACATCGCGAGCACGGCCGCGCGCTGCCACTGCCCCAGGCGCAGCCCCGATCGCTGCTCGATCCACTCCACCGCTGTCATGCCGCCTCCGATCCCTCGCCGCCGATGAAGTCGCTCAAGGTCGCCCGCTTGGCCGCGATCAGATCGAGCCCCAAGCGAGCGCGGGTCAGCGGCGCGATGGCCAGTCGCTCCTCGGCCTTGTCCGCCTGCCGCTCCCACGTCTCCAGTCGCAGGTAGACGCCGTGGACCTCACCGGCGTCGACGTCGGAGAAGACCTGATCTTGCCGCTCGGTCAGCCACGCATAGACGCGCTCGATGCGAGCGAGGGTGATCACATAGCGCATGACCGCCGGGCCGTCCCGCAGCTCGTCCAGGTGCGGATTGGCGTGGTAGATGCCGGGCGCCAACTCCCGGGCGCGCTGTTCGACCAGCGCGGGGTTGTAGGCGCCGTGCCGCTGCGCTGCCGTGTTGCCAGCCTCGAACGGCGGCCAGCTATAACGGCGTGCTGGCGCGTCGCTCACGCCGCTGTCCTGCCCTTCGGCCGGACCACGCGGCCACCACGAGGGAGCGCTAGGCACTCAAGCTCGGCGCCGTCCAGCCATGCCCGGATCTCGCCCTCGAGGAACAGCAGCCGGCGAGCGGCAGGTGGCCGGCGATGTGGGATCTCGGCCAGGCGGGCACGCTCGTGGACGGTCCGCTTCGAGCAGCCCAGCAGCTCGGCAACGTCCTCCACCTGGAGATACGGTGACGCGCTCATCAGGCCGCCATCCGTTCACGCAGCGTTCGCGCACCCGCCGGTTTGCAGGGCTTTTCAGCGTGGCAGGGGAGTACAAATCCCCTGGCGTGGGCCGTCGCGCGCGCACGCATCGTTTCGGTGGACGCGGCTAGGTGGCCGTGAGCGCGGGCCGTCACCGGCGTGACGTGTGACGCCTCGTGACCGTCATATAGGGTAAATCCGATGTCGCCGCGCGCGTAAGGTGATTTATACGATTTAGGCGTCATCACCCGTCACCTGTCACGGCGTGTCGTGGTTCAGTCGCGGGTTTCAGTTCGATGCCTTGCCAGCCTCGGCCGCGGTTGCGTCTGGTTGCCGTGCAGGCGTGGGCTTTGAGTGCTTCGCCCCAGCGGCGGCCGGCGTCGATCGGCTTCGCGCCGTTCTCCTCGCACCAGCGCTCGTATGCGGTCGCGGAGTTCGCTTGGCGGGCGTCCAGTGGTGCTCGCCGAGCTCGCAGTCGTCGGCGATCCAGTCGGCGAGCGGGTCGTTCTCGCGGCGGTATTCCTCGGTGTAGTTGCGGACGCGGTCGGGGACGGCGAGCCCTTGGCGCTGCCATTCGAGGCAGCCTTGGACGAGCCAGGCGAGGATGGCTGTCTGTTCGGCGGGGTCGGTGCGGAGTGCGCGCTTCAGCTCGGGGTCGCGTTCGGTCGGCCGGGATGACTTCGGTGAACGGGACCTGGAGGATGCGGCGCCAGAGCGCGTCGTCGCTGGCGTGCGCTCGCGGCCGGGCGTTCGCGACGAGCCAGAGCGTGAACTGCGGCTCGAACTCGAAGAACTCGCTGTGGAGGAACCGGGCGGCGATCTTGTCTCCGCCGGTTATCTGCTTGATGAGGCCTTCGGCGAGCCGTTTGCCGTCGTCGACCTCGACGGAGACGACCATCCGGGCGCCGGCGAGGCGGGCGACGTCGTTGCGGATGCCGCCGTCGCCGCGGCGGGCGAGGAACGTCTCGAAGTCGGCGGTCGAGGCGTAGTCGCCGAGCGTCGGCCTTGATCGCCTCGACGGCCGTGGTCTTGCCGGTGGCGCCCGGGCCGTGCAGGAAGGCGAGGATCTCCTCGTCGGTGACGCCCGGCGATGGTGTAGCCGGCGAGTCGTTGCACGAACGCGCGAGCTCGCCGTCGTCGCCGGTGACGCGTGCGAGGAACCGCTCCCAATGCTCCGATCGCGCGCCTGGGTCGTAGTCGACCGGCGCGAGCTTGGTGATCAGGTCGCCGCGGTCGTGCGGCTGAGCTTGCCGGTGCGGAGGTCGACGGTGCCGTTCAGCGACGTTGAGCAGGAACGGGTCGGCGTCGAGGTCGGCCGGCCGGACTGACGACGGTCTCGCTCGCTGGCGGCGAGATTGACCATCGCCCGTAGCCGCGGCTCCGACTCGGACGCCCGGGCCCACTGGCGATCCGCTTGCGCTCGTCGTCGTCCTCACAGTTCGCGGCGTCGTGGTAGATCGCCCGTGCGGTCGGTTTCGCGCGTCGCAGCAGCTCGCCGGTGTCGTCGGGCGCCCAGCGCCGGCCGTCCCAGGCGAGCCAGCCGATACCGGTCGCGTAGCGGATGTCGTTGCCGTGGATCGCGACGAGCCGCTCGGCGTTGCCGAGGTCGGTGAGCGGGAAGACGGACTGGTCGGCCTGCTCCTCGACTACGGTCAGCGTCGTGATCGGCTCGGCGCTCATGCCGCCATCCGATCCTCGCCGTCAAGCCAGTGGAGTTCGCGCACCGCACCGATCTGCCAGGCTCGGTCTGGCCAGGTTCGGCGGTAGCCGGCGATCGTGCTCACCACGTTGGTTCCGTGAACGAACCCGCCCGCGATGACGACATCGGCCGTGAAGGACCCTTGCCGGCCCTTCAGGATGACCTGCGCCCGTCCGGCCGACCGATAGCCGACCGCCGCGTCGACGGCGCGTCTGCCGTCGGGCCGTGGACTACCCTGTCGGGTGTTCACGTTCGCCTCCGACACAGGCGATCTTTTGCGGCGAGTCGGGTTCCGAGGCCCGCTCGCCGCTTTTTTCGGCAAGGTCAGCAACGAACTGCTCAACCGACCCGCGGAGGACTCTGACCGCGGACCCGACGTGAACGGTCACCAGGTGACCGTCGTCGATCAGGCGATAGACGGTGGTCCTACTGAGTTGAAGTAGCTCGCCGACCTGCTGAAGCGTCAGCAGTACAGCGGGTCCAGCCAGGATTTCGGGCATCACTCATTCGGCTCCTTGGGGACGAACTGCTATCCGGTGACGTCTCTGCGGCTATGCCGCTCGCGTCTGAGGAACCTGAGCAATGCACAGGGATGGGATTTCCTGCCGACATTATTAGCACGGCCCGAAGCGGATTTGCAACCGCTGCGTACACCTGCGCGCACGCAGGGGCAAAAAGCGCCCCGCGTGAACGTTTGCGTGAACGGCCTCGGCTCTACTAGCTGCTCTCCGTGTAGTTTGTTGCTACTCGGAAGGTGCGAACTAGCAGGCACTTTCAATTAGCCGCGATTCGCTTCCGCACGCCGGTTAGGACTCTTAATCCCAAGGTTGGAGGTTCGATTCCTCCACGGCCCACTCGATAAGCCCCGCACAGCGGGGTTTTTTCGTTTTCCGGGTCAAGGTTGGAGGTTCGATTCCTCCACGGCCCACTCGATAAGCCCCGCACAGCGGGGTTTTTTCGTTTTCCGGGTCGGCGCCCGATTTCACAGCATGTCCCCAATATGTTCCCACCGCGGGACCTTGCCGGGAATGGTTCGCACACGCGACAGGACGGCGGCCCGGAGCTGGGCCAGACCGAAGGCGGTCGCGCTCGGCTCAGCCGCGTGATAGCGGGGCACGACCTGCAGGGATAACCGGACCGCAGTCAGAGCCGGCCGCGCAGCGTTCTCGCAATCGTAAACCAGGCTTGGCCGGCTGGTGTGGTCGCGGTCACAATTTCGGGTGCTCGGATATGTAGGAGTGATGTCGTCGTCAGTGGCCCGCGAACGATGGTCGGATCGGGAATTGCTGCAGGCGATCGCCCGCCGCGATGGGGACGCGTGCGCGGTTTTCTACCGCCGCCATCTGGCTCGTACCGTCGCGTTTCTGATGCGGGAGACGCGCGATCCGGAGGTGACGGCGGATATCACGGCTGAGGTATTTGCCGCGGTTATCGCGACTGCGGGCCGGTATCGGGCGGACACCGAGTCGGCTGGCGGGTGGGTCATCGGAATCGCTCGTAACACGCTCGGTGCTAGCCGGCGGCGGGGCAGAGTCGCGGACCGCGCACGCCGACGTTTGGAGATCGAGCCGATCGAGCTCGATGACGGCGATCTCGATGAGACCGAAGCGATGGCGGCGGGCGCGGGCGGCGGCGTGCTCGAGCTGGTCGAGTCGCTTCCGAGCGAGGAGCGGCATGCGGTTGAGGCTCGGGTGGTGCACGAGCGCAGCTATCGCGAGATCGCGGCTGGGCTTCAAGTGTCCGAGCTTGTAGTGCGCAAGCGCGTAAGCCGAGGTCTTGGACGTTGGACACAGCCACCGACTAGTAAGGGGCGATCCCCGCCTCGGGGCGTCCTGCCCGAGAACGCCCCGGGGTGGAGCAGAGCCGGGTTCGTCGGCCAGAATGGCGCCGCTAGTCGCCCGGTACTCGGAGCTCGGAATTGGCCGTCGGAAGCCGGTAGCTGGGAGGTCGCGACCGGCCGCGCACCGTTACGCGCTGTCGCCGGCGTTCCCACCACGTCCAAGCGCCCATCACGCCGCCGGCGTATATCCACCCGACCAGGACGTCGAAGAAGTAGTGCTCGCCCGTGGCCATGAGCGTCAGCCCCATGGCCAGCGGATAGAGCACAAGCAACGGCCGCAGCGGGCGGTACACGCGAGGCCATAGGAACAGTGCCAGCAGCATCGTGAACGCCGAGTGAAGCGACGGCACAGCGGCGACCAGGTTCACGGTTGCCTGGCCCTCGTCGAACAGCTCGACGGTCCTCCCGCCGATCACCTGCCAGCCGTCCGACGTGGTGCGGGCGACGCCGTGCAGCAGACCCATTTCGGCGGCCATCCACGGCGGCGCGGCCGGGAACGCGATATAGGTGGCGAGGCCGGCGGCGAAGAGGGTCACGATCCGCCGGGAGAAGCGCAGGAACTCGAGCCGGTCGCGCGTCCACAGGAACCCCGCGACGGCGAACGGGACAATGAAATAGGACGTGTAGATCAGCGTGAACGCGACATCTAGCCAGTTGACGACCTTCGGGTTGTTCACGTGCGCCTGCAGCCACTGGGTTGGCGTCGTGCCGAAGAAGAGGAAGCGGTCGAAGTCGATCATCGGGTGGACATGGACGCCGATCCCGAGGGTGTCGGCCAAGCCGCGCGTGAAGTCGTAGGCGCTCAGCAGGATCATCATCGGCAGCCAGTCGCGCACGAGCCGGAATACCTCGCGCCACGGCCGGCCAAGCGACGCGCAGACGAGCGCCCCGCACACCCAGGCGACGACTAGCTCGCGCTGCACGGGAATCCCGTAATGGGCGCTCCAGACCCCGAGCGAGATGAAATACAGGACGAGGACGCCGCGGCGCACCGCCACCCAGTGCCCGAACCCCGAGTCCGCCGCCTCTTCGTCCCCCACGTGTGCCAAGTCGGTCGCCGTCACGCAGGAGAATCTAATCCCCTCGCACCCCTCGACTCGACCCAGAGGACTCCCAAGCGGCCGGTGCGGATCCTGCGCGCCGTTCGTTGCTGGACGCCGCCGCCGGCCAAGGGCATCGCATGCTCGAGCCGCCGGAGTTCGGGCTCGATCCCCGGGTAGCAGAAACCGGCTCGCCACCCTGCCCCGAGGCCCCCGAAGTCCGCGTCGTGGACCACGCTCCCTGCGCGACCGGATCGCCTGGCAAAGCGGGTGTCTCGCTGGCGGAGTCGCGCGTACTGCTCAGATTCGTCCGTGGCGGGAAGGGTCGCCAACCGGCATCGGGTTGCTCGGAACGCTAGGCGTTTCGGCAGTCTGATCGCGTCGTCGCTGGCTGCCAGTAAGCCCGTAGCGGAAGCGAAGCTCGATGGTTGCAAGATACGGTTAGCGGATGTCTCCTAGGATCCGAGCTACCCATGCGCATCTGGCCAACATGCTGCCCCAGCACGGGGAAGAGAATCTAGCCGAGCGCGTGCTGACCATCACAGACGCCGAGTTGGAGCGCATCGGGGATCTCGGCGGATACTACGCCTGGTCCGAGGAAGCGTTCGAGTTATTGGGCGGCAGCATGGGAGGAACGCGAGCGCTCTGCCTGGCAACTATCGACGTGCTCGAAGGGAATATGCGCGATCTGCGCCAGACACGCACGCACCCGGAGCTTGAGTGGGGGTTGAACCCGGAGCTTTCAGATGTCGAACTCGCCCAAGAGCACTCCCTCCGACTCCGCGCCACCACAACCGGGGGCGGCCTCCTTCAGACGCCTGACCTGGACGTGCCAGGCGTGCCGGTTTGATCGCACTCCGGGTGCCAAGGGCGTCCGCTCCTAGCCCTGAGCGGATGCGAGCTATGGCCCGCTCCTGGCAGAGACGCGAATGGCGCGGCTCGCGACCGAGTGCCGCGTTCGCGGACACCGCTCGAGCCCTGGATCAGAGACGACAGCAGAAGAATCCATTCGTCCATACGTGGTATGACGATGGCGTGTTACGAATCGAGGAGGCCTCCATGAAAGCCTGGGACGGACTGCAAACTTTTAGGCGAGAGCACGAGACATACACGGCGTACAGCATCGGCTGCGTCATCACGTGGGGGCTTATCTGGGTGATACTCGCAGTCACCGCCACGAACGAGACTCGGAGTCGCGTCTTCCTAATTTTCGCGGGTTGGTGGGTGGGCTGGCTTTCCGCCACGATTGCCCGAGCCGGTTATCCACCCCCGAAGAAGCGACTGTTCAAGCGAGATACGGCCGACCCGACATAGCCGGAGCCGTTCCCCGAACGCGGGGCATGCCGAACGGGTGCAGAGGGCTGGTTTGATCGAGACGCGGCAGGATCCGCGTGGCGCTCGTCCTGCTCTGAAATACGGATGTGCTCGCTGGGCATGCGCGTATGTTCTACTTGCAGGCGCACAACTGAGAGGCAGGCCGGTTATGAGTTCGAAGCGTCGGTGGGAATACCTAAGCGGTGATATGAACTGGCACGGAGCGGTGGTCGGACTTTGCCTGTTGGCGCTGTTGATCGCCGACTTCGCGATTCTGGGGAGCACGACGGCGGGCTACGTCGGCGCTGCGGTGATAGTGCTCATCAGCGCGGTCAGCCTGCGCACTACAGCTCACCGGCGGTGCTAGTCGCGCACGTTACGTAGCGATGATTTCGCTGGCGTCATGTGCTCCAATCTTGTCGCGGTCCGCCATCGCCACTTGGACACGCTCCGGACGCCCGGAGCGGACCAGCTTTCGGCGCGAAATGCACGGCAGTCGGCAGCACAGGCCGAGGTTCGGCGGGAGAGCAGCGCAGAGGCACCGATGAAAGCCAAGCCAGCACGCCGCTGAACCACGTGTGAGACTGTGCCTATGCTAGGACGGCGTGAACCCAAACACGCGATGACCGGTCTCAGACGAGCGCTGATCGTCGGAGCGGCCACCGCATCGGTCGCGGCCAGCTCGTCGCTAGCGGAGAGTGTCCAAACGACCGCACGGGCTCGTGCGGTCGTGTACGGGCAAGCCGCAGTCCGAAGCTCGGACGCCGGCACGCGGGCCATGGACACCAGCAATCGGACGGGCCTGTTACGGGGCGCGCGCAGCAACCCGCTCGGGACGGCCCTGAATGGTCACGCCGGGCCCGTCAGCAGCGTTGCGTTCAGCTCCCACGGCGACACACTGGCCACGGCCACCGAGAACGGGACGGTGCAGTTGTGGGACGTGCGAAGCAGCACCCTGCTCGGGACGCTCAAAGGCCTGAGTGGGATCGTCGACAGTGTCGCGTTCAGCCGGAACGGGCGCACCCTCGCCGCCGGAGGAAGAGACGGGGCCGTCCTTTTGTGGAACGTGCCGAGCCGTAGAAAGCTGGGGACGGAGCTAACGGCTCACGCCGGCTCGGTCTATAGCGTCGCGTTCAGTCCCGACGCGCGCACCCTCGCCGCCGCAAGCGCCAACGGAACAGTCGTGTTGTGGAACCTGCTGCGTCACACCCGGCTCGCGACGCTCAACAACCACGCCGGCGCCATCGGCACCGTCGCGTTTCGTGCCCACGGCGACACCCTCGCCGCCGGTGACATCGACGGGACAATTGTCCTGTGGGACGCGCAAAGCCTCCAGCCGGTCGGGAAGCCCCTCCGAGCCCACTACCTCGTCAGTAGCGTCGCGTTCAGTCCCGACGGGCGGACCCTGGCCGCCGGAAACGGCGACAACGGGACGGTCGCGCTGTGGGACGTGCAAACCCGCCAGCTGGCCCGCACGCTGCGCACCGGCAGCCGTGGCCCGGTTAATACCGTGGCGTTCAGTCCTGGCGGGCGCACCCTCGCCACCGGCAACGAGAATGGGACGGTCCAACTGTGGGACACGCGAACCTACGCCCGGCTCCAGACGCTCAACGCCGGCCCAGGCCAAGTCTTCAGCGTCATGTTCAGTCCTGACGGACGTTTCCTCGCCGCCGGAGGATTCAACGGGACAATACGCGTGTGGCAGAAGGCTGGCCTATGGCACAACTAGCTGACCGCCACGGGCAGATCTGCGAATGCGCACCCTCCCCTTGCCGTCAAGCGCCGCTCCGATCGACTTTCAACACTCGGCCGTCGAGGCCCGACGGTCGCTGAGGGTTCCGCGATCGAGACGAGTTCTGCGTCGCCCTGATGGCGCGAGGGGCGCTCTGCGGCGTTCGCTGCTGGATCGGTGAGCGCGGTCGGGCGATGAGAGACTGTCGGCATGCTGATCCGACGTGAGGCGCCCCAGGATGTGGACGCGATCAGCGCCGTGACGACGGCAGCATTTCGCCGGCGGCCCGACGCACCGGAACCGCCGGAGACGGCGCTTGTGAGTCGCTTGCGCGCAGACGCGGGCTGGCTACCGGCGCTGTCTCTGGTCGCGGTGACCGACGATGCCGTGATCGGCCACGTCGTCTGCACTCGAGGGTTCGTCGACGACACGCCCGCGCTGGGCCTAGGCCCGATCAGCGTCCTGCCCGATCGCCAGGGCGGCGGCGTTGGGCACGCGCTCATGCATTCGGTGCTCGGCGCGGCGGACGCGAGCGGAGAGCCGCTTGTGGCGCTGCTCGGCGATCCCGCGTTCTATCAGCGCTTCGGCTTCGTTGCCGCCTCGAAGCTCGGGATCGCCGCGCCCGACCCAGCCTGGGGCAAACAGTTCCAGGCGCGTGTGCTGAGTTCGGTCCCACGCGGCCTCACCGGCACCTTTCGCTACGCCTCGCCCTTCGCCGAGCTCTGAGCGTTCGACAACCGACGGCTGGTCCGGAAGCGGACCGCTATTCGAACTGCCGGACATAGACCGAAGCAGCTGCCAGCTGTGGGCGCCGTCAGGGCGAGGCGTCGCCGGCGCGGCGTCGTCGCCAGGCTGCCGGTTCCGAGGTGGGTAGTACTTGAGAGGGATCCCGGGTCTGACCTTGTGGGAGGCGGTCCGCGAGCTGGTGGAGTACGTTCGAGTGCGTGAGCCGAATCGAACATCTCGCCCGCACGTACTGGTTCGACCTGCTGATCGCGCTGCTGGCGATCGTGGCGATGCTTAACGTGGTGCTCGGACGCGGCTCGTCCGGAGCTCCGACAACGACGCTGTGGTTCTGCCTTCCCGCGCTCGCGATCCTGGTGCTACCCGTGTTCGCGCGGCGATGGTTTCCGTTTGCCGGACCGGCGGCGTTCTTCCTTTTGGCCGCGGGAATCTCGTTCGTCGACCCGCTGCTGATCCCGTACCCCGAGTCCCTCTTCCCGATCGCAGCTGGCGGCCGCATTCCTGCTCGGGAACCTTCGGGACGTCCGGCGGGCCGGCCTCGGACTGGCGATCGTGGTCGGCGCTGCGGCGACCATCGTCTACCTCATCCCCGGGCACTCGGTCTACCAGCTCGTCTTCATTCCCGTCGACTTCGCCGTCGCCTGGGTTGCAGGCTTTGCCGTCCGCGCGCGGGCCGAGCAGGCCGAGGTGGCGGAGTCACGTGCGACACAGGCCGAGCACGCCGTGTTCGAGGAGCGCGTGCGGATCGCGCGGGAGCTGCATGACGTCGTCGCCCACCACGTGAGCATGATGGGCGTCCAGGCCGGCGCTGCCCGGGTCGTGATCGACAGTGACCGTGTCAAGGCGAAGGAGTCGTTGACCGCGATCGAGGTCTCGAGCCGACAGGCGGTGGGGGAGTTGCACCGCCTGCTCGGATTCCTGCGGCAGGCCGGCGACCAGGACGATCTGGCTCCGCGCCCTGGCCTGAGCCAGCTTCCGCGGCTGGCGGCGAGCATGAGTGAGTCCGAGCTCGCTGTCGCGGTCAGCATCGAAGGGGAGGAACGCTCGTTGCCGCCGATGATCGGCGTGTCGGCGTACCGCATCGTGCAGGAAGCGCTGACTAACACCCTCAAGCACGCGGCGGCGTCGCGCGCCGACGTGCACGTGCGGTACTGGCCCGATGAGCTCGAGGTCGAGATCATCGACGACGGCCGCGGCGCGACGGCGCTATCAGGGACGAGCCCGGGCGGCCTGGGGTTGATCGGTATGCGCGAGCGTGCCGCCCTGCACGGCGGCCAACTGACGGCGGGGCCGGTATCCGGCGGCGGGTTCGCCGTGCGCGTCAAGCTGCCGACCTCGGACGGTGCGCTGTGAGCATCCGTGTGCTGCTGGCCGATGACCAGGCGATGGTTCGCGCCGGCTTCCGGATGATCCTCGAGTCCGATCCCGAGATCGAGGTTGTCGGGGAGGCGGCGAACGGCGAGCAGGCCATGGCCAGCACCCGGCGCTTGCGGCCCGACATCGTGTTGATGGACATCCAGATGCCCGACGGTGACGGACTCGAGGCCACGCGGCGGATTACCGAAGACGGCGAGCTGCACAGTCGTGTGGTGATCCTCACCACGTTCGAGCGTGACGAGTACGTGTTCGAGGCCCTGCGGTCGGGCGCCAGCGGCTTTTTGCTCAAGAACGCCCCACCCGAGGAGCTCCTGCACGCGGTGCACGTCGTGTGTGCCGGCGAGGCGCTGCTCGCCCCGTCGGTCACGCGGCGCATCGTCGAGCAGTTCGCACGCCGGCCGGTCAGGCCGGAGCTCGGCACGCGGCTGGACGCCTTGACGCAGCGCGAGCGCGAGGTGCTGAGGATGCTGGCGCACGGTAAGAGCAACGCCGAGCTGGCCGCCGAGCTGTTCGTCAGCGAGGGCACGATCAAGACCCACGTGTCCAGCCTGCTCGCCAAGCTCGGGCTCCGTGACCGCGTGCAGGCTGTCGTCCTCGCGTACGAGAGCGGGCTGGTCACGCCCGGCGCGTAGTCGCGTCTCTGTCCTTCGACAGAGGCGCGAGCGGCAAAGATCTGCCCTGAGGAGGAGCGCAGACGCGCCCTGCGGGCGATGACAGGCACAGCCGGCGGTCCCAGACTGATCCCCAGGCAACTTGCACCGACCTGAGGAGCAGTGATGACGACCAACGGGAAAGAACGGACCATGCATCGCTCGACCAGACGCTTCAGTCGCGGCCGGATCACCGGCCTGGCCCTGATCGCCGTCCTCACGCTCGGGCTCGGCTACCTCCACTTCGCCGGCAGTTCTACGGCCGTCTCCGTGCCTGCCGGCGCGCATGCAGGCCAGCTGACGCTCAAGAGCTGTACCTACACCACCGAAAAGGGCGCCTACGCCGCGGACTGCGGGACGCTCGTGGTGCCCGAGAACCGCGCCGACCCGCACTCGCGGCTGATCGCGCTGCCGGTCACCGTGATCCGTGCGCATTCGGCCCATCCGGGCGCCCCGATCTTCCGCCTGCAAGGCGGCCCCGGCGTCACCAACATGGTCTTCCCGGACGCGAGCCGTTTCACCGCCAACCACGACGTCGTGCTCGTCGGCTACCGCGGCGTCGACGGCTCCGTCCGGCTCGACTGCCCGGAGGTGAGCTCGGCAATGGAGGACTCAGGTGACCTCCTCAGCGAGCAGTCGTACCGCGCCGTCGCCGCGGCGTACCGGTCGTGCGCCGACCGGCTCCGCAGCGATGGTGTCGATCTCGCCGGCTATTCGATCCCCGAAGAAGTCGCCGACCTCGACGCGGCCCGCCACGCCCTCGGCTACCACCAGATCGACCTGGTGAGCGAAAGCGCGGGCACCCGGGTCGCGATGATCTATGCCTGGCGCTACCCGAAGAGCATCCATCGCTCGGTGATGATCGGCGTCAATCCACCCGGCAACTTCCTCTGGGACGCAAAGACGACCAACGAGCAGATCCAGCGCTATTCCGCGCTCTGCGCCCAGGCGGCGAGCTGTCGCAGCCGGACGCCGGATCTCGCCGCGTCGGTGAAGTCCTCGTTCGCTCACGTTCCCAGTCACTGGCTGCTCCTGCCGATCGAGAAGGGCGACTTCAAAGCCGCCGCGTTCTTCGGCCTGATCAACGAGACCTCCGCCGGCGGCAACTCGATCGCCGCGCCACTGACGATCAACTCACTCCTCTCCGCCGACAAGGGCGACGCAAGCGGCGCGTGGTTCCTGTCCGTGTTGGCACGGCTCACCTTTCCGAGCTCGTTCGTCTGGGGCGACCTGGCGGCGATCGGCCGCAGCGACGCCACCTACGCGAAGCACTTCTACGCGTCGGGAGCAAACCGTGGATCGCTGATCAGTGCTGCCGGCAACGACCTGATCTGGGCCGGCGGCCGCGTCCTCGACGCCTGGCCGGCGAACCCGGACGAGAACGAGTACACCCACGTGCAAAACTCGAACGTTCCGACGTTGCTGATCGGCGGCAACCTCGACTTCGCAACGCCGCCCGAGATTGCGACCCGCGAGCTCCTGCCTCACCTCGCGAACGGCCGTGAGGTGGTGCTCTCGGACCTCGGCCACTCCGACGACTTCTGGCCCTACGAACCGGCAGCCGGCACCCGTCTGATCAACACCTACCTCGACACCGGCAAGGTCGACACGTCCCTCTACACCCGCAACAAGGTCGACTTCAGCCCAAGCTCCAGCCAAGGCGCCTACGCCGAAGACGGCCTCGGCGCGATGACGGGCTTCGGACTCCTCACGATCCTGTCACTGCTACTGATGTGGCGCCGGGCGCACAAGCGCGGCGGCTTCGGGCGCAAGGCGAGCGCGATGCTGCGCTCCGTCTACCTGCTGGTGCTCGGCCTCGGCGGATGGTTCATCGGCCTGATCATCGTGCTGGTGGCTTTGCCGACAGTCCCCCTCAACAGCGAACTCATGGCTGTTCTCTCCATCGGCACGCCGATCGGCCTCGGCACCTACTGGGCCTGGGTCAACCGCGACCGGCCGGCCAGGGCCACGAGGATCGGCATCTGGGTCGCGCTGACGGGCGCCCTCATCGGCGCGCTGCTGGGGTTCAACGCAACATCCGGGATCATGGCGGTCATCACCACGATCGTCGGAGCAGGTTGCGGTGCGAACCTCGGCCTGATCGCCCTCGACGTCGCACGAATCGGCGAGCCGCCGGAGACCGTTCCGGGCGAGCCGCCGGAGACCGTTCCGCCCATCGCCATTCCAGCGGTCGAACACTGACCCCCGGAATCCGTTCGCGCAGAGCATGTGGCGGTGTGCTGGTTGCCGCCACATGCTCTGCTGACGTACGTGCGCGCTCGGTGGTCTGCGACTTGGAAAGGACCGCTCATGCAAGCCCCAACCACCCGACCACTCACCACCTTTGAACCGGAGATAGGAGCCATGACTCCAGTGACGCTTCAGACGCGCGAGCTCGCCGCCCGCGAGAACGACGGCATCCACGTCCTGCTGCTCTGGCACCCCCGCCAGGACGCAGTGACCGTCTCGGTCGACGACACGCGGGGCGGCCACCGCTTCGACCTTGCCGTCGCGCGCGACCGCGCGCTAGAGGCCTTCTATCACCCATTCGGCTACGCCGCCTAGCCGGGCGGACTCAACACATCACTCACGCCCACACCCACAGCAGAAAGGGACCGAGATGTCACCCCCTGAAGTACGCAAACAACCTGGCGGCCCGGATCGGCCGCTGGAGCGCGAGCCATCGCAAGACCGCGATCTTCGGCTGGCTCGCGTTCGTGATCGCCCGATGAGCTCGAGGTCGAGATCATCGACGACGGCCGCGGCGCGACGGCGCTATCAGGGACGAGCCCGGGCGGCCTGGGGTTGATCGGCATGCGCGAGCGTGCCGCCCTGCACGGCGGCCAACTGACGGCGGGGCCGGTATCCGGCGGCGGGTTCGCCGTGCGCGTCAAGCTGCCCACCTCGGACGGTGCGCTGTGAGCATCCGTGTGCTGCTGGCCGATGACCAGGCGATGGTTCGCGCCGGCTTCCGGATGATCCTCGAGTCCGATCCCGAGATCGAGGTGGTCGGGGAGGCGGCGAACGGCGAGCAGGCCATGGCCAGCACCCGGCGCCTGCGGCCCGACATCGTGTTGATGGACATCCAGATGCCCGACGGTGACGGACTCGAGGCCACGCGGCGGATTACCGAAGACGGCGAGCTGCACAGTCGTGTGGTGATCCTCACCACGTTCGAGCGTGACGAGTACGTGTTCGAGGCGCTGCGGTCGGGCGCCAGCGGCTTCCTGCTCAAGAACGCCCCACCCGAGGAGCTCCTGCACGCGGTGCACGTCGTGACTGCCGGCGAGGCGCTGCTCGCCCCGTCGGTCACGCGGCGCATCGTCGAGCAGTTCGCACGCCGGCCGGTCAGGCCGGAGCTCGGCACGCGGCTGGACGCCTTGACGCAGCGCGAGCGCGAGGTGCTGAGGATGCTGGCGCACGGTAAGAGCAACGCCGAGCTGGCCGCCGAGCTGTTCGTCAGCGAGGGCACGATCAAGACCCACGTCTCCAGCCTGCTCGCGAAGCTCGGGCTACGCGACCCAGTTCAGGCCGTCGTCCTCGCGTACGAGAGCGGGCTGGTCACGCCCGGCGCATAGACGCGTCTCTGTCCTTCGACAGAGGCGCGAGCGGCAAAGATCTGCCCTGAGGAGGAGCGCACACGCGCCCTGCGGGCGATGACAGGCACAGCCGGCGGTCCCAGACTGATCCCCAGGCAACTTGCACCAACCTGAGGAGCAGTGATGACCGCAACACACGCCGTACTTGAAGAAGTTTCCCCCGCTCGGAAAGCCGAAGAGCCCGGGCCTGGCCGCGGTCGCCGTCGGATCGGAGGGCCGATGGCCCCCGTCGAGATCCGCGATCTCTCCAAGCACTTCGGCGCCGTCGCCGCCGTCAATGACCTCTCGTTCGACATCGAGCCCGGTCGCGTCACGGGGTTCCTCGGACCGAACGGGGCCGGGAAGAGCACGACGTTGCGCGCGCTGCTCGGGCTGGTGCAGCCGTCGTCGGGGGCCGCCACGTTCGGCGGTCTGCGCTACGACGAGCTCGACGAGCCCAGCGCCCGTGTGGGCGCGGTGCTCGAGGACGCCTCGTTTCATCCGGGTCGCAGCGCACGAAACCACCTGCGGGTCCTGGCCATCACGGGAAACCATCCCCCCCACCGCGTCGAGGAGGTCCTGTCCGCGGTCGGGCTCAGCGACGCCGCCGACCGGCGTGTGAAGGGCTACTCGATGGGCATGCGTCAGCGGCTGGCGATCGCCGCAGCCCTGCTCGGCGACCCGCAAGTCCTGATCCTCGACGAGCCGAACAACGGCCTGGACCCGCCCGGGATCATCTGGCTGCGCGATCTGATACGGGAGCAGGCGGCAAACGGGCGCACGGTGCTGATCTCCAGCCACCTCCTGGCCGAGGTCGCCCAGTCCGTCGATGACGTCGTCGTGATCGCCGACGGCGAGCTGCGCGCCCACGGGCCCCTGGAGCAGGTGCTCGGCGGCGACGACGGCCCCGCGACCACGGTCCGCGCACAGGACCCGGTCCGGTTGACCCGCGCGCTCGAGCGTCGCGGTCACCGCGTCGACCGCGACGGTGACGTGCTGAACGTCTCCGGCGCCACCCCGGAAGAGGTCGGCAAAATCGCCGGCGACGAGCAGCTGGCCGTGCTCGGCCTGGCCCCCCGAACGCGCTCCCTCGAAGAAGCGTTCATCGCCCTCACTGGGGTGCAGTCATGACCGCGCTCCTGCGAGCCGAGCTGCTCAAGCTCCGCACCACCCGCACCTTCGCCGCGGTCCTCGCCAGCGCCGCGGCGCTGTCGCTGACCCTCGTCGTCCTCGGCGCGGCCCTAGGGAAGGAAACCAAAGCGCACGCGCTGTTCACCAACAGCGCGATCACCTACATCATCGTGATACTCGGTGCGATCGCGATGACGGGCGAGTGGCGTCATCGCACGATCACAGGCTCCGTGCTCGCCGCCCCCAACCGAGTGCGGCTGCTCGCCGCCAAGGCGATCTCCTACTCCGTGGCCGGCATCGCCCTCGCGATCATCGTGACGGTGCCGACCATCATCGTCGGCGAGCTGGTCCTGTCAGACCGCGGGCTAGCAACGCTGGGCGCCGGCGGCATCGCCGACGTGCTGTGGCGCAACCTGGCCGTCGCTGCCCTGCTCGGCCCCCTCGGCGTCTGCGTCGGCGCGCTGATACGCAACCAGATCGTCACCGTCATCGGGCTCATCATCATCGCCGCGGCGATTGAGCCCGCCGTCTTCCAGGCGGTCCCGAAAGTCGGTCGCCTCCTCCCGCTCGCCGGCGCTCCCGGAGGCGTCCTCGGCGGCACCCACGGGGACCTGTCGCCCGCCCCCGCGCTCGCGGTCATGGTCGCCTGGACACTCACCATCTTCGCGGCAGCCGCCTGGCGCCTGCGTAGCCCGCGACCTCGTCTGACGCAACCATCCCGGACAAACGACCAACAGACCACGCAGCGGCCACCATCCGCTCGAACACAGGCTGGAGCTGCCGGCCGAGCAAGTCGGCAGCTCCAGCCGCGCCTCGCCGGCGCGAACATCGCGACGCGCCGGCCTAACGCGGCTCTTCCACGACGGTTCCGACGCCCCATCGACACAGCCAACCGAGCCGCTACGCGAGACGAGTGCCACGTCACAAACGAACGCTCCGAATGGCCACCGAGACCAAAGAGCGATGAGCGGACCCGCTCTGACCGCAGCGCGAGCCTTCTCGCCGTGTTCGGGTCTTCCCCTCTATGCGCGGGAAGGGCGTCTCTGCCGCCGTTCGGGGCCTCCCGGCCGCAGCTGGGTCTCTCGGGTGCAGCTCGCACCTCCCCGGCGTCGCGACCGGCGTCCCACCCGGGGTTGTGTGAATCGCACAAACCCCCGTTGGTCGCGGCTACCTGACGGCCGGCTTCCGCTCCGCCAGGGGCTGCACAAGCTCGGGACGGCCGCAGGCTCACTGCTGGTGTGGACGAAAGGGAGCAGCCTCGGCGCCGGCCTGCCGCGGCCGGCGCTGGACGCCTCCGTTTTCGTCCCACGCGGCAGCACGGCCTTGGTTTGCCAGAGGGACCTCGCCGGAGACCGGGCGCCGCTAACGGCGCTGGGTTAGCTGAGGGGTGCGCCGGCTGGCAGACGGTGCGATGGGCCGCTGTCGCAATGCCTGGAGAGCGGCACGCCGAGGTCCACGCCCCCGCCGCACTACGTGCAAGTCGTCGAAAGCGCTATGACGTGCTAGCGGGAATCGAGTTAGCACCCGCCTTGTGCCGGCTGCTCCTCGTGTGGGAATCCGGGATCTCGTCGCCCGGCACGCGCTTGGAGAGTTGCCCGCCCTCACATGGATCGCCGCTGCCACCTGTCACCTTTTCCGCGTCGTCCTCAGAGCTCAACCTTTGAACACGTTCCGAAGCTCGTCCTACGCGGCCGGCGTTGAAAGCCCCACTGGGCCTGAGAACCTAAAAGCATGCTCTCTACCCGCAACGTGCGGTGTCGTCATCGGCGAAGCCAGCAGCCCACGGGCCACTACGCAAGACGGCTTCTCGGTCAGGGCGGGCCCTCTGGTCGGTGGCCGCGACCTGTCACGGCTTGCGTCGGCGTATCCCCAGTCGGGTGCTCATTGCCCCTGATCGCGTCTTTGAACTCACGGATGCCACTGCCCAGCGCCCGTCCGGTTTGGGGAAGGCGTTTGGCCCGACGATCAATAGCAGGACGGCCAACAGGATCGCGATGTGCGTTGGCGTGAGGAGGTTCGTGAGCACCCCGACTGCTCCTCAGCGGTAGATGCCGGGTGTGACGACTCCAGCGTAGTAGAGGAAGTGCGCGCGGGTGTAGGTGCGGTTGCCGGTGATGTTGGGGTCGAGGTTTGACCCGAGCTGGAGGTCGGTGCCGAGGAACGGCCGGAAGCCGGGGAATAGGCTGAGGTAGCTGGTGCGGTCGGCGCGCAGCAGGCCGATCAGCGTCTCGGTGACGATCCGCCCGCCGAGCGGGCCGAGCGTGAGCCCGTCAGTGAGGGCCTTGGCCTCGGCGAGCGCGTAGTACCACAGTGGGGTGCTAGTCGCAAATGGCGCGTAGATGGCGCCGATGTCGCCAAGATCGCTCGCTCCCAGCGGGGTGACTCCCATCGCCGCGGCGACGGCTTGTCCTGAGGGGAGCGACCAGGTCAGCTGGCGCAGCAGGTTGCGTTGGGGCAGGACGGTGGGGCTCGTTTGGGTGTGGGGGGCGATCGCGGGCACGGGGAGGGTGAACAGCACGCTGGAGATGGTGGTGTCGATCTTCTTGTTGTTCTTGACTTGGCCGTCGCCGAAGTCGAAGAAGGTCTGCCAGCCGATGTATCGGCGCGGTGCGGGATACCCGCCGAGCAGATCGTCGCGGTCAAAGCTCGGCGGCGCGCTGAACTCGGCGGCCGGAATCGAGGCGTCGAACACCAGCCCGAAGAACGGGTCGGCGGTCGGGCTTGAGCTGTCGCCGGTGCCTGAGGTGAAGTTCGCGCGATACGAGGGGCGGACCATGCTGTGCCCGAAGCGGTATGCCGCGGCGCCGAACTCGATCGGCATGAAAGCGTCCCCGGGCGGCGGGTTATAGAAGCGGTTGCCGTTCTGGAGCACGTCGTTGACGACCTGTTGCCCGGCGATCTGCGGCAGGTGCTCGTTGACCAACAGCCACTGGTAGTGCCACAGGGTGATTTGCCGGGCGATCAGGAACGCCACATACGGGTTTGACCGCTCCCCCGCGCGGGCCGCCGGGAACCGGGCCAGATCGAACTCAGACAGCTCGTCCAGCACCCGGTTGTAGAACAGGATGTGCGCGCAGTGCAGCCCCGCGATCATCAGGTTCTCGTCGTTGCGCGGGTCGCCCAACAGCGCCGTGTAGGTGCCGTCCCCGTTCGGCACCCGGGGGACGTCCTCGTGCACCCCGCCCGAGCCGATCTTCAACTGCGGCCCCACCGACCCGTCCGGGTTAGCCACATACAGATCCGGCCGCAGCCCGGGACCGCCCCCGAACACCGAATCGAGATCCAGCGCCGGGGTGCGCGTGTTCGGCGAGGTCAGCGGATTCTGCGGCACCCCCAGCTGCGAGGTCTGATCAAACGTGATGTCGTGATCGGTGAACTGCCCCACGAACGTCGACCCCGCCGTCATCGTCGGGTTATCCGGATTGGTCCCATACGGATTGGCCGCCGTCGGGTTGCCGTTCACCGTCGGATCCACGATCAACGCCTTCGGGCCGGCCGCCAAGTCATCCTGCGCGTCAACGACCCCGCCCGGCTGGCCCACCTCGAGCAGCGCCGCGCGGACCGTGTCATCCGCCTCTGCAAATGGCGGCAGATTCGGGAATATGCGGCCAAAGTCGATGCTCGATGCTGGCGCCCCGCCACCGCCGTTCGCGTAGCTCCTCGGAGATGCCGGCGATATGCCGGCCGTCGCGGACCCCGCCAGTCCCGCAGCGCCACCAACGGAGCCGGCCACCAGTCCGGCACTAGCCGCTCCTACACCCTTCAAGAAGTCTCGCCGAGACGATCCCGGACGTCGTGTGCCAGTACTCATTGCGTGTCCTCACGTTGATGCGGTAGGTGGCAGATCTCGGCGGCGGGTCTGGACCTGCGGGACCACCAAACTAGGTGGACGTCACCACCGACGCATCGGGAGAACCACCCATGTTGGTGGGTGGGGGTACCCATCTTGGGACGGCCTGACGGGCAGATCCCGCCGGGTGAACGATGTGTGCCTGGGCGACGCGGTTCGGGACCTGGTTACCGCTGTTGGCCCGGGGGGCTTGCTGGAGCGCTGGGTTTCTCGAGGCGCTCGACGCTGTGCGGGCGGACGCCGTCGACGGGCGCGGGCGGCTGGTGCTCGTCCCGGGCCAGGCCGGAATTGGAGAGACGGCGACCGAGCGTGTTGTCGTTCGCGCGTGGGGATACTCGATCGGCTCGGGCCGGAAGCCGAGGCAGAGCCATACGCGTTATCGCTGGCGGGCGCTCGGCTGGCCCAAGATAGGTAGCAGCGACTCCCAACATAGGTGCTCCTCCCGATGCGCGCCGGTCACGGTGCTCGTACGTTCACGGCATACCACGGGGCAACCGATCAGGAGGACCCACATGCCGCGATATATGGTGCAGCGCACCTTCCCCGACGGATTGCAGATTCCGGTCGGCAATGGTGGTTCCGAGCTCTGCGAAACCATCGTCGAGCGAAACGCTGAGGAGGGTGTCACATGGGTGCACTCCTACGTGAGCGCCGACAAGCGCACCACCTTCTGCATCTATGACGCACCCACGCCCGAGGCGATCCGCAAGACGGCCGCTCGCAACGACCTGCCCATCGATCAGATCACGCAGGTCCAGGTACTTGACCCCTACTTCTACACAGGCGATTGGAGGTCGTAATGACGACGATGTTTCGCGGGCTCGGGAGGCCTGTTGCAGCCCGTACCACAGCCGCCGCGCTTACTCTGGGCCTCGTTGCCGTGGCCCTTATGTTCAGCTCACCTGCGAGCGCCCAAAGCAGTCCTGCTTGTTCCGACGATGTGACAGGCGCTCCGACCGGCCCTGCGACCGTGTCGGTCACATGGACGACGTCCTATGGCAGGGTGCTGGTCGTCGGTTCGGGCGATTACGCCGGTTGTTCTTTGTACCTGCTCACCTCAGACCAGCTCCATGCGCTGAACGGCGCGCCGTTCGCGTGTAGCGACAACGCGAACGCCCTAAAGACGCCTTGCGACAGTGACCTCTGGCCGGCGCTCCTCACCAAGGGTGCTCCGATCGCGGGGCCCGGGGTCAACCCCAGGCTTCTCGGGACGGTGACCCGCACCGACTTCGACTTCCTGACGGGCGTCTCGTCGGTCAAGCAGGTGACCTACGCCGGTTATCCGCTCTACCGGTTCTTCCTGGACCAAGCGGCGGGGGATACGCAAGGCGCCAACTTGGACGATCCAGTGACCAGCCCTCCGGGCATCTGGTACCTAGTCGATCCGCGCCGGGGCACTCCGGCAACAGGTCGGGCTCACTTGCAGCTCGAGACCGCTCCCGTCGGCGGCACGGGGCCCGACGCGACCGTACTAGCCGCAACAATGAACAATGACTTCAGCGCCTTCCCCGACGCGAGCTTCCCCGTCTACACCCTGAGCCGGGACCGTGGCCACGAGCGGGGCGACGTTAGACGTCACGAGTGGGGCCACGACAGCGCCTGTCAGGGGCTGTGTGCCGTTTACTGGCCACCGCTCCTCACCTCAGACCGGCCCGTAGCAGGGCCCGGCGTTGACCAGCATGCCCTCGGGTTCATCGTCAGACCCGACGGCAGCCACCAGGTGACCTACCACGGCCGGCCCCTGTACCTGTTCTACAAGGACGCCTATATCGGGCCGCCCGTTGACGTCGGGACGCAGGGCATCTACGGAGCGGGCGCGCACACGCCCTGGGGCGTGTTCAACACGATCCCACCGCTGCCCTAGCACCCCAAGGCTCGACAGAGCCACAAGCCCCGGCCGATTGATCGACCGGGGCTTTCTCACGCCATCGAGCGCAATCGAGCGTGTGCGCAACACACCGCGTTCCCTGGCGCTGCAAGTAGTCCACACCAGCGGGGGTTCTACCTGCCTTACGCGGTCATGCACAGCGTGGCGCAGCGCGAGGTCGGAACCGGTCGCTGGCTTCTGAGTTATACGTCCTAAACGAGAGCGAGCAGCCTGGACGGCGCGCGGCCCTTGCTCGGCCGCCAGGCCGCGCGGCTGACGCCAAGAGGATTATGCCTCTCCGCTTGCGGGGCGAGGAGGTCGCAGTCGGGGCCGCTCGGCGTATGGTCGCCTTGGCCAGGAACCCGAATGCGTGGCGCGTGTACGAGCCGTCCACCCGGGAGATGTACCCATGTCAGACGCTGATGCCTCTTTATGTCGAGCCGATCAGCCGGAGCCGCGCGGCTTCTGCGCTCGCCTCACCGCGCGTGCGCACGTCGAGCTTTCGCAGGATCGCTGACACGTGGTGATCGACGGTCTTCTCCGACACGACCAGGCGCTCCGCGATCTGCGCGTTGCGCAAGCCTTCGACTAAGAGCGCCAAGACGTCGACCTCGCGCGCCGTCAGGCCGCCTGGGTTCTCGCGCGTGCCCGGGCGCGGCCCCCGCGGCACGCCCCGGAATCCCCGCTCGCGCAGGCGGCGAGCGACGATCGCTGCGACGGGCCGGGCGCCAAGGGCCTGCAGCCGATCGAACGCCTGGCGCAGCGCGCCTTCGTCGTCGCCATCGGCGAGCGCGAGCGCGGCGTCGTACGGGCAGCCAAGTTCAGTCCAGCACTCGGCGGCCCGCCGCCAGTCGCCACGAATCGACAGCGTGTATGGCTCGGCCGCGCCGGGCGGAACGTCCTCGAGGATCCCTGCGCGCCAGCGCCAATAGGCGAGCTCGCCCACAACCCACCATGCTTCCGCATGAACCGCGAGATCGAACGCCTCCTCGGTCGCCTCGAGGACAGCCGCCGGCTCGCCCTTGAGCCAGGCGATCTCCGCGCGTGCGGCGGCGAGGTACATCTTGCTCGTTGGGGGAGGGGCTGATACGGGTCGGGGGCGTGCGATGCTCGCGTCGTGGGTTGCCACGGGGAACTCGAGGGCCTCGTCCACGCCGGGATCGCCGCGCCGAGCACGGACCAGCGCAAGCACTGAACGTGCAAGCGCGGGTGCCGATGCCTGCGTCCGAGCGGTTCGCAGCACGCGTGCGGCGCCGCCAGCCGCGTCGCTCCAGCGTCCCCGGTCGAGATCGGCCCGCGCGCCCATTGCGACGAGCGATTGACGCCAGTTACCGAGATCGCGCTCGCTGCAGTACTCGACGCCACGCGCGAGGTAAAGGTCCACTGATACAAAACTACGGGCTCGAACCGCCTCCCTCACGAGCCAGTTAAAGGCCTCTGCCGCAACCTCCTCGAAGCCAGCGTCGATCGCGGCTTCCAGCGTCCGTTCGAGCCTCGGGCTGCCTGCCGAGTCGCCGCGCTTGGCTTCGATCGCGCCGATGTAGACGTCCGCGTGGCTGGCCGTCTCGCTGTCACCGAACTCGTGCGCGACCTCGAGCGCGCGTTGCGCCCACGCGCTCGCCTGTCCGGGATCTTCGCGCGTCATCGCAAGCTCGGCCAGATTTGCGTATGCCACTGCGAGATCCCGATCCGGTGGCAATGTCTCGAGCAAGCCGATGGCCATCTTCCCGGCGGCGATCGCATCCTCATCGCGGCCGAGCTGCAACAGCAGACGCCCGTGCAGCCGAAGCGACGCCGCCTCTTTCCGCACCGCTCCGGACGCACGATGGCTGACCAGCGCCTCGCTACACGCCTCGAAAGCCTCCGCGAAATCTCCGGTCAGATATGCCTCGCGGGCATGCGAATCAAGAAGACCGGCTCTGGCGGAGGCTTCACCGACGAAGCGCACGGCACGTGCGTAGAGCGCGGCAGCCTCACGATGCGCTCCCACAGAGGCTGCACGCGCCGCCGCCGCCGGAGCATATTTGAGGACAGCCTGCGCGTCGCTCGCTGCCTCGGCATGCTCAGCGAGCCGCGCCAAATCAGAATCCGCTGTGTCTTCCAGTGCCGCCAGCGCCGCGCGATGCAGCTCCAGCCGGCGGGCGGGAGAGATCGCCTCCTCGACCGCCAAGCGGGCCAGCTCGTGGCGGAACGAGATGGCCGTCCCCGAAGCAGCCAGCATGCCCGAGGAAAGGCACTCATCGAGGTAGCGCACCAGGTCGCCGGCGAGCCCTTGGAGCAACCACATCTCAGCCGGTCCAGGGACGATCGCCACCGCGTCGAGCAGCCGCTGGGCCGGTTCGGATGCCCGAGCGGCCCGCGCCAAAACGGCATCACGCACGGTGACGGGGAGCCGCTCGCCGCCCGTGGCCAGCACCTCAGTGACGAAGAACGAGTTCGACCACGACGACGTGCGCCTCATCGACAATGCCGCAGCGCGTCTCCGGTCATCGGCGCACTTCTGGTTCGACGCAAAGCGGGACTCTGCCGTCAGCGCTCCTCCTCCTCCGCTCCGAAGCCAGGATTGCCCGAGTCCCGCCGAGTTTGAGGGAATAGCGGGGGCGCGGGTCGGACTGGGGACGGGGCCTGCATCAATGCTGGCGGGCACGACGACGCTGATCTGCGCCCCAATCCTTATTGCGCGGCGGGCCATCACATTTGGCGAGGATGCAACGTGCTCGACACGGATGCTGGCACCGCCGCGGTTCGTACGCGCGTCCACACGCGATCGGAGTCGTTGGTACCTATATCGGGGCGGTCAGCCCAAGCCGCATCGCTTGAGCGCTCGCCTCGCCGCGAGTGCGGACGTCGAGCTTTGCCAGGATCGCCGAGACGTGGTGATCGACGGTCTTCTCAGACACGACCAGGCGCTCAGCAATCTGCGCGTTGCGCAGCCCCTCGGTGAGCAGCGCCAGCACTTCTAGCTCGCGTGCAGTCAGGCCGGCAGGGTTTTGGCATGTTCGGGAGCGGGGACCTCTGGCCAACCCCCGAACACCCAGCTTGCGCAGGCGCCGCGCCACGATCGCGGCGGCCGGACGCGCACCCAGCGCCTGCAGCTGGTCGAGCGCTTCGCGGAGCGCTTTCTCGCTGCCGCTGTCAGCCAGCGCCAGCGCCGCTTCATACGGACAGCCGATCCCTTGCCATAGACTCGCGGCGCGGGCTCCCTCCCCGGCGATTGAGAGCGCAAAAGGCTCCGCCGCCTTGCCAGGCGAAAGCGCATCCCGAATCCCGGCGCGCCACCGCCAGACGGCGAGTTCGCCGGTTATCCATGGAGCATCCCGTGGAAGCGTCAACGCAAAGGCGTTGTCGGTGATGCCCGCGACCTCGGTCGATTTGCCCTCGAGCCAGGCTGCTTCGGCACGAGCCGTGGCGATCGGCCCGAACGCTTGTGTCACCTCGCTGGAGGCGGTCAGGGCCAGCGCCTCGTCCAGCGGAGCCCAGATCTCCGGGTCGCCCCGGCGGGCTCTGACCAGGCCGAGCGACACCAGCGCCTCGGACCGCACGCTGACGGTGCATCTCGGGTCAGATAGAAGCGCGCTCGCGGCTTCGCCGGCCTGATCCCACCGTCCACGGTCGAGTTCCAGCCTGATCCGGTTTGCCGACAGGAGCTCGCGCCAGAGCTCAAGACCGCCGTCTTCGCAGTATTCGATTCCGACGCCGACGTAACGTTCGGCTAGGCCGTAGTCGCGCGAGACGAGTGCCCCCGCGACGAGATTGTTGAATGCACGACCGACGTCCACATCGAAGCCGGTGGAGCGAGCGAGATGCAGACTCCGTTCCAGTCTCTCCACGCCCTCCCGCGAGCCTACGTTCAGTAATGCGGTTCCGACGGTGTTGAGCGCGTGCACCAGCGTTTCGATGTCGTTGTGGCGCTCGGCGAGCTCTATTGCTTTATCCCCCCAGGTGACGGTTTGCTCGAGGTCATCCCTCAGCATGCAGAACTGCGCGCGCGTCCCGAAGGCGCGACCCAGCTCCCGACTTTCGCCGAGCGGCTCCAGCAGCTCTACCGCCTCCCGGACCAGCGCTGTTCCCTCCGAGTCTCGCCCGGACTCGTGAAGCGCTCGCGCCAGCGAGCACAGCAGCCGACCCACCCGCAACCAATCGCCCAGGCCGCGACTCAGCTCGATCGCCTGCTGCAGCGACGCGATCGCCTCATCGGGCTCGTTGGTCAGAAAGCACTCATATGCGCGACGCTCGAGAAGGTCTAAACGCGCCTCGACGGTCAAGCAATTGGAGAACCTAAGCGCGCGTGCGTACTGTGCCGCCGCCTCGCGGTGCGCGCCCGCGCCGGCTGCCCCGACTGCCGCTTGCGGCGCCCAAAGCAGCACGGCCTCGGCGTCTCCGACCGCTCCAGCGTGATGAGACAGGCGCGCGGGATCGGGGTCACCCACCGGAGGGGCGCTCAGCGCGGTGAGCGCCGCACGATGCAAAGCCAGCCGCCGGTCCGGAGGTAACGTCGTCGCCACGGCCTCGCGCGCGAGCTCGTGACGGTAGGCCACGCCGCCGTCCACGACCGTCAACACTCCCGACGCCAGGCACTGTTCCAACCGATCTGCCGGCTCACCAGCGACCGCGGAGAGCAACCACAGCTCCACGCGGCCCGGAACCACCGCCAACGCCTGCAGCAACCTGCGAGCAGGTTCCGGCAGCCGCTCGGCGCGAGCGAGCACCGCGTCGCGCACGGTCTCGGGAATCCGCTCGCTCGGCGCCCCGAGCACCTCGGTGACAAAAAACGGATTGCCGCCCGTCTTCGCATGCAGCTCTTGCCCATCGACCCCATGCGGCGCCGCCAACTCGCGGACGGCATCGAGCGAGAGCGATGCAAGCTTCAGCCGCCGCGGTCGTCCGGGCAGCTCGCCGAGCACGATCCGCAGCTGCGGGGCGCGATCGAGCTCGTCATCTCGGAAGCTCACCAGCGCGAACGCCGGAACCGATTCGACCCTGCGCGCGAGCAGCCGAAAGACATCCAACGTCGCCTCGTCCGCCCAATGCAGGTCCTCCAACACCAGCAGGGTCGGCGGCCGCTTGTCAAGCTCGCTCAGCAACGCCGCGGTCACCTCGTGAGGACGAGCACCCGTCTTCACCAACTCCTGAAGCTCGCCGCCGACGGTCTCGGCCACATCGAACAGCGGTCCCAGGGGGCGTGGGGTCAGCAACGGCTCGCACGAACCCCACAACACACGGATCGACGCCGGCTGAAACGACGCGAACCGACGCAATAACGCCGTCTTGCCCACACCCGCCTCGCCGGTGACGAGCAGCAGCTTTCCCCCGCCGCCCTCGACGATCTCGGTCAGCGATCCCTCTAGCGCGAGCAGACCTTCGTCGCGCTCCAAGAACGCGCCCGCGCTCGTGGGCGAGCGTTCGCTCATGCCTCTGATCGACCATCCCGAAATGCTCGCGTCATCCTCGCGACCAGTGTCGCACCAACGCGACCACCGGCCAAAGCCCTTGCGCTAAGTCGGTCCTCGGTCATCCAAGATGGGGACCGTTGATCGCAACGTAG
Source organism: uncultured Solirubrobacterales bacterium (assembly GCA_963755525.1). GTDB lineage: Bacteria > Actinomycetota > Thermoleophilia > Solirubrobacterales > Solirubrobacteraceae > Palsa-465. The sequence goes on from CAVWKC010000021.1 coordinate 33,176, forward strand.
GGAGACTTCCCGATGTATCGGTAGCCGTCTGCTCGTAGCTTGACTGGCCATGAAGTCGCAGGCCCGAGTCCACCAAGTCAAGGAGCCCATCATGCTCAAGCTCGCCAAGCATGCCGTCGCCATTGTCGTTGTAGTCGCCGCGGCCAGCGCGCCGGTCGCCGCCCACGCGGAGACCCTCTCGCTCAATTACACGCATGTGGCGGTGACGCACACCGTCCAGGACGATCGTGGCTGAACCGCTCGGTGATCGCGATCCGGGCGTGCTGCGATGCCGGGGGCCTCGATCGTGGGCGGGGTTCGGGCGGTTGAAGACGACGGCGTATCGCGACCGCGAACCGGAAGTGGTCGAGGGAACCCATGACCCTACGGAATTGCGAGCAGCCGAACTTCTCATTCGACCTGACCGGCACCGAGGGAGCCGACCGTGTCCCTGTACGGTAGGCCAAGCGGAACGCTCGGTCATGGTAGTGAGGCGCCGGGTATTTGACCCGTCCCGCCTGCTGATCGTCGGTCTGGAACGACGCGGATGCGGCTGCTCGCGGCCGCACGTCACTAGTCCAAGGGTGACACGCCAGCCGAGGCAGGCTTCCCGCCCGCGCCGGAGACGACAAAAGTGAATCGGAGTCGCGGATTGACGCCCTGGTTGCGTCTCAACGCGGGTCCGCGGAACTCACGTAATTCCGAGTGGCCGGCATCTGACAAGATCAATAGGAGGAATGGGAATGACTTTCAAAGATGATTTCAAAAGGGGTGTGAAGCAGCCGGAGGTGATTTTGTCGAGAACGCCTCCGACGATTCACTTTCATGCAACATCAGAACTGGTGGCACGATCAGGTGCGTGGGAACGAGCTGCGCGTACTCGGCGAAGTTCAAGGGTGATACCGGGCTCGTCGTCACTCAAACGAGGCCCGGTATCGGGGAATTGGTTACTCCCTGCTCGGGAAGCAGTACCGGGATCATCGTTGATCTGACGACGGTGGGCGTATGGGAAATACTCGCTCCTCGGTCAAGAAGAGTTTAGTAACGAGACCGCTGCGGAACACATCGTGAAGCTTCCGCTGACGTACTCAGGCAGCCACCACCGCGCCGTCAGCGCGAGTACCGCCCGAGCACGAACGTAGGTGTCCAGCTCGCTCTTCATCACCGACGTGCGTCTCGCCAAACTCGCAACCGGCGCCGTCGACGCGTGCCTAGGTGCGCGTCCCGTTCGAGTGCCCCCATCCAAGCCCTGCTTCCCGCAACGGGAGCGTCTCCGACGCGACCGGTCCGCGCAATCGCATCCGTCACGGGCGGGCAGCTGCGGCTGGCTTGCGCCTAGGCGACCAAACGCATACTCGGCCGCGGTGGTGCTAGACGCGACGTCGTCGGTCTGCTAACGACCGCGCTACTGCGAGGCCAAATACGTAGGCACGGGGCTCGGACCAATCGTGGCTTCCGGAGCGGGACGAGCTCCGGAACTGACGCCACACTCGTCCTTGCCGTTGAAGCAGGAGACATGAGCGGCGACCGGGGGGCGGCGATCCCGGTTCGTTAGAGGCGTGGGGTGGATCTCGCACCCGACGCAGGCCTGCGCAGCGCTCGGCATCTCGGTTCTCGCCGACGAGTGCTTATGCGATCTGGGTGGTGTGAGCCCGGACTTGCCCTTTGGCCACTCAGACGTCCTGCTCGCCTGTGCGTGCTCCCGCGCCCGCGAACGCGTCTCTCCTCACGCACCTCCGAGCGCTGGACCGCCTATGCCGCTTGGAAGGTGGTGCCCGCGGCGAGCAGCGTCCGGACGTGGGCCCCAGCAGCATGCACCGCGTCGACCGGGCTGTCCTCCGCTTCGTCCGCGATGACGGCCAGGAAAGCCTCGACGACGGCGGGGTCGAACTGCCCGGCGGCACAGTGTCGGAGCTCCTGGCAGGCGATATAGGCCGAGACGGCCGGGCGGTACGTGCGGTTGCTGGTCATCGCTTCGTAAGCGTCGCAGACGCTGACGATTCTGGCGCCGAGCGGGATCTCCTCGCCGCGCAGCCGATCCGGATAGCCCGTCCCGTCCCAGCGTTCGTGGCTGGCGCGGACGAGACGCGCGATCGGCCGCAGCGCCGGAGCGCCCTGCAGGATCCGCTCGCCGAGAATCGTGTGGTTGCGGATGAACTCCCAGTCGCTGTCGGTGAGGTCGCTGTCCTTGTTGAGGATGGCGTCAGGGATGCCCACCTTGCCGATGTCGTGCAGCTGAGCGGCTCGATAGACCTCGTCGAGCGCCTCGCCGCTGAGCTCCAGCCGGCGGGCCACTCGAGACGCGAGCTGGGCGACGTGGCCAGCGTGCTGATCGAGCTCGGGCTGCTTTGCGCGCATCGTGCGGAGCAGGACCTCGCTCGCCTGACAACCCGCCCCTGTGTAGCGGCGGCGCTTGTTCGCGTACATCCGCTCGTCGGCGAGCATGAGCGCACGCGAGGTGTCCTCGGCCTCCTGCGGCAGCAGAACGACGCCCATTGATGCGCCAATCGTGAACTCGGGCCCGGTCTCTGACAGGGTGGCAGCGGCGGTTGAGATCAGCTCATCCGGATCGGCGCCGGCGAGGTCGAGATGCACGCAGAACTCGTCGCCGCCGAGTCGGTAGGCGCGACCCACGCCATCCACTGAGTGACTCAGCCTCTGTCCCAAACGCGCCAGCAGCTCGTCTCCGGCCGGGTGACCGAACGTGTCGTTGTAGGCCTTGAAGCCGTCGAGATCGAAGAGCAGGAGCAGCGACGGCCCGGCGGTCTTCGCGTTCTCATCGAAGGCCGTGCGAAGATCGGCGGTGAGCCGGCGACGGTTGCCCAGGCCCGTGAGCGGATCGGTCATGGCCTGCTCGCGGATCGCGTGATGGGCGATGATCTCGGCTGCGGCGAGTTCTGCCTTTCCGACCAGTTCGGTCATCAGCTCGATCTCGTCCTCCTCGAACGCCCGGCCGGCGCGCACCAGCCACAGCGACCCCGCCAGCTCGTTCGGCGATGCGGCGATCCGCATCGGCACACTCAGACGCCACACGCCGACCTGCCCGACCTGAATGGGGATCTCGAGCCTTGGAGCGCCTCCGGGTTCGGGTTTCATCGCGTCGAGCCAGCCTTCGACGCCGACCGATAGCCGAACCGGCGCAGACCCTCCGGCCAGTTCGAGCCGACCGGCGGCGGCATCGAGCGCCTCGATCGAGCCATGCAGGAGAATCTCGAGCAGGCTGCCTAGCTCGAGCTTGGCCGCGAAGGCGTCGCCGAGGCGCCGAACGGCGGACTGGAGCCGGACCCGCTCCTGTTCGACGAGCTTGAGCCGCTGGTGAGCCTTGTCGATTCGCTGTGTGCGGTCGCGTGCCAGCAGCCAGAGCAGGAACACCAGGGGCAGCACGAGCAGGATCGCGCCGGGGTGCCGTCGGGTGGCGATCGCGGCGAGGAAGCCAAGCGGCGCCAGGCACAGGTCGACCGTCCAGACGAGGGCGATCACCCGGATCTGCACATCGAGCTCGGGCGCCACGCCCGCGAGCCGCATGCGCGCGAGCGAGCACGTGAGATCCAGCAGACATCCCGCGGCGATCGCCAGCGCCAGCAGCGGCAGCTGACCGACCCCGATCGCCGGCGACCCGGCCAGCAGCAGGACCACGGCCGGCCCGACAGCGTGCCACGCGTCGGGGACCGCCGACAGGACCCGGCGCGGGGGCACACGCCCGAAGGTCCAGTCGACGGTGTTCCCGATCGCCATCCCGGCGCCCACCGCTGCGGGGACGGCGGCGGGGGGGAGGACCAGCAGCATCGGCACGAGGATGAGCTGGGTGGGGACGACGTAGCCTGCGCCAACGGCGAACTCGATGCGTCCGACGAGGGCATAGACCGCGATCAGGAGGACAGCCGTGCCGGAGAACGGCCCAACCTGTCCGGCGTGAGGCCGGGTTCCGCCGGCCGCGAGCAGGAGCGCGCCGGCTGCAGCCACGAGCAGTGCCGCCGCGACCGCGTCGACGACCAGCTCGCGCTGCGACGCCCGGCGCTCGCGCCGCCCCCAGCTGCGCTCGAGCAGCTGCTCGGTCGCTGACTCGGTCACGTCCTCGTGACGCTCCAACTCCAAGGCGGTCCGCTCCACCTGATCCTCGATCCGCGCTCGATGTCAGTCCGGCTCAGCCGGACCGGTAGGGATCGACGTACACGTCGTCGATCTGCCAGCTCGCGGCCGGGTTAGGCACGGTGAATTCCAGCGCCACCATCAGCGTCTGGTCGTCGGACAGGCTGGAGGTGTCCCGAGTGATCGGCTGAGCGGGCGCCCAGGACGGCAATGAGCCATCAAAGAGATGGGCAATCGGCACGGTCTGGACGCCATCGTCCGTCTGCACCAGCGCGTGCACGCGGAGACCGCCGCCGGGTGCGGTCTCCTGCGCGAAGAACCGCAGGGACCCCATCGTGTTGTCGACGCAGAAGTAGGGGGATGTGGCGCTGCCTCCGCCTGAGATGGTCAACGACTGGGTGTCGCTGCTGTCGTTGACGTAGAACGGCTCGTTTCCCTGCGTCAGGCTCGCGCCGGACAGAGTCCAGCCGACCTGATCGGCCGTTCCCTCAAACGAGCCTCCCGGGGCGAGGAAGTAACTGTTGTTGTCACCCCATTGTGAGAACGGGGTGGTGACCGGCTGGGTGGGACACGACGCGAACGCGACGCCGGGAGCGGCGAGCAGCGCGATGCAGACGAGGGTCGCCACAGCGGGGACGGCGACGCGCAGGCGTGAACGAACGAGACCAAACAAGGCTTAACCTCCATGCGGGGCCGCCATCCATGGCGCACGATCTCCTATAGATCGTTCGGCAGCTGGGCCATCTCGAACCCCGAGATCCCTGGCTTTGCGCCCCCGCCTCACGACGAGTTAGCCTTTCTCGACACTCTCGGAATCGGCATCTCCGCCCGAGCGCTTGAGGGGCCACCGCGGAACTGGAGATTTCGTACAGGTTCGGAGGCGGAGCCGGTACCGGCGCCGCCGTTCGATCTGGGGCTCGCAGAACGGACGACCACCGCGGTGACGACATCGGCGATCATCGCGATTAGTCGGGCCGGGGCGCTACGTACGGGGGTGGCCAAATCCGGCGCAGGCGTGCGTGTGGGGCCCGGTCCTGTGTCTGCTATCGGGTCGCGAACAAGGAGCCCCGACCGCCGGCCCCCGCGGCGACCGAGCAGCACATCCAAGACTGGTGGGAGAGCCGGAAACAGTCGCCTCAGGGGAACGCGGCGCCGGATTGATCGACGTGCGGAGCCGCTTCCGCGGAAGCGTCTCCGCGCAGTTCCCAGACTGCCCCAAAGCGTTATTCAGGGTCGTGCGCCCACGCGGGCTCGCGGCTTGTCGGGTTTCGCCGTTGGCGCGCCCAAGAGCTCCGCGACGCCACGTTCGATGCCGCGGCAGAGAACCCCGATATCCGGGGCCGTGTCAAGGTCGCCGGTGACGCCGAAGTTGATCCCGCCGTCGTAAGAGAAGATCGCGACGCCAACCCGCACGTGGCCTCCCAAGGGGACGAACGGAAACGCCTCGAGCATCCGCCGCTGGGCGAGGTACAAGGGGTACTGCGGGCCGGGGACGTTTGTGGTCACGGTGTTGACGCTGCTCTGCGGCAGCCGTGTGGCCACTCTCCCACCGAGCGCCAGCAGCATCGCGGGGGCAAACCCGCCGAGCGCCGTCAGCCGCTCGGCTGCGACGGCCTGCCCCGACTGCTTGAGATCCTGCATCTGCTCGTGCAGGGAATGCAGTCGCTCGACGGGATCCTCCAGCCCGACCGGCAGCTCGGCGAACATCGCAGAGACCTTGTTGTCATACGTGCCGTGCGCATCATCGGCGCGGACCGACACGGGTACGAGCGTGCGGAGAACGCGTCCCTCGACGGTCTCGCCGCGACGGAGCAGGAGCTCCCGGAAGCCACCGGTGATCGCGGCGAGCACGACATCGTTGATCGTGCCGCCGTGAAGCGCGCGGATCTGCTTGATGTCCACCAACCGCGCCCTCGCCCAGTCCCACCGTCGGTGCGGGCCGATCGGACCGTTGAGCGTGCTGGCAGGGTTGCGGCTCAGAAGCATCCGCAGATTCACGAAACCGCGGGCGACGTCAACGGTCTGTCGGGCAACGCGGCGCGGGCCGCGCACCGCCGACTGCACGGTCCGCAACCCCTCGCGCGGACTGGCCGCACGCTGCGCCAGCGCGTGTGCCACCAGCGCGGCCGAGCTCGGTTCGCGCGCCGGCGCCCAGCCATCGTCGACCGCGGCCGTCGCCGCGCGCTCTTTGCCGAGTATCACGGTCATCAGGTCCGTGCCCGAGACTCCGTCGACCATGCAATGGTGCACCTTTGATATCACCGCCCAGCGGCCGTCGCCGAGCCCCTCCGCGACCCACATCTCCCAGAGCGGCTTTGCGCGATCCAGCTGCTGGGACATAACCCGTCCGACCAGGTTGCGCAATTCTTCGTCGCCCCCGGGCGCCGGAAGTGCCGTACGCCGCACGTGGTACTCGGGATTGAAATGTGGATCGTCCACCCACGCTGGGCGGCCGAGCGCGAGCGGTACGAACCGAACCTTCTGCCGATACCGGGGGACCTCCGACAACCGGGCGGCAACCGCCGACTGCACCTCCCCAGGACCCGGCGCAGGGCCCTCGAAGATGCCCACCGATCCGATGTGCATGTGTGTTACTGCGTCCTCGACGTCCAGAAACAACGCGTCGAGCGGGCTCATCATCTCCATTTCGCAACTCTCTTCCGCTGGTCCGCCGGTCGGCTGGTGTGAAACGTAGCGCGTGAAACCTGTACCAAACCGGCGCGCGAGCGGTTGGAGTCCCGTGGGTATCGACGGAGAGATCCCGATGGCGACCGGTGTGGAGGATCGATGGGCGCCTGTGGGATCCCTCCGTGGCCGTGTCGTCTATGGCTCGAGCACGATCCGCGCGACGACTCGGCCGGCCTCGACGTCGGCTATGGCCTCGTTGACTTGGTCGAGCGGTCGCGTTTCGCGGATCACGCGTGTCTTGCCGGCCGCGTGAAGCTCGAACACCTCGCGCAGGTCTTTTCGGGTGCCGACGATCGAGCCGACGATCGTGATCCCGTTGAGCACGGTTTCGAAGATCGGGAGCGTGATCTCGTTGTCCGCCGGCAGCGCGACGAACACGAGCTTCCCGCCGCGACGGAGCGACCGATACGCTTGCTCGAATGCAGATGGCGAGACGGCGAGCGCGATCGCCTGGTCGACGCCGCCGAGCCGCTGGATCGCTTCGACCGGGTCCTCCTTCTTGGCGTTGATGGTGAACTCGGCGCCGAGTTCGCGCGCGAGCTCGAGCTTCTCGTCGACCACGTCGACCGCGACGACTCGACCCCCAGCGATCGCCGCGTACTGGATCGCGAGGTGTCCGAGGCCGCCGACGCCGAACACGGCCACGAAATCAGACGAGCGAGTGCCCGCGACTTTGACCGCTTTGTAGGTGGTCACGCCGGCGCAGGTGAGCGGCGCGGCGTCGAACGGGTCGACGCCTTCGGGGACCTTGACGACGTAGTCGGTGTAGGCCGTGGCGTACTCGCCCATCCCGCCGTCGATCGTGTAGCCCATCATCTCCTGCGCGTGGCAGAGTGTTTCCCAGCCTGATACGCAGTAGTCGCAGCTGCCGCACGCGTAGCCGAGCCAGGGCATCGCGACGCGGTCACCGATGTGGACCTCGTGGCCGAGGTCAGTGTGGGCGACCTGGCCGGGCGCGAGCTCGGTGACGATGCCGACGCCCTCGTGGCCGGGGGTGAACGGCGGTGAGGGCTTGATCGGCCAGTCGCCGTTCGCGGCGTGTATGTCGGTGTGGCACAGGCCGCACACCTCGACCCTCACGCGTACTTGTCCCGGACCGAGTTTCGGCATTGGGACCTGCTCGACGGTTAGCGGGCTGCCGAAGTCGTGGACGACCGCGGCACGGTAGGTGGTGGGTGCAGCCTCTGACGTGCGGGGTTCCGGAACGGTTGTAGTGGCCATGGTGTGTCCTTCCTTCTAGGTAGCCGGCCTCTATCGGGTCGGTCTAGGTCGGGTTGGCCGGCGCGGGTTCCGCGCGGGCGCCATCAAGGTGAACGAGAAATGAAATGCACACCCTCGAGTCCCTCGAGCGAGAAGCCATCGGCGGCGCCAGGCGCGACGTCGATCAGAAACCGCGGCTTGCTCCACCGCTCGTATTGCTCGGCGTCGATGTAGAACGGCGCGCCGCCGATCTCGCCGAGTTGTACGTCATGGACCGCAACCGGCAGCTCGCCGTCCTTCAGGCACATCGCGGAACTGCCGTCGCAGCAGCCCCCAGACTGAAAGAACGCCAGCGGCCCATGGGCGGCCTCGAGGCGTCGAATCACCTCGAGCGCCGCCGTGGTGGCGCCAACCGCCGGCGCACCATCATGGGTCGTGGCCGCCATCTCTAAAACAGCCCCATTGCGTTCTGGTCGTAGCTGACCAGCAGGCACTTGGTCTGGCTGTAGTGCTCGAGCATCATGCGGTGGTTCTCACGGCCGACGCCCGAGCTCTTGTACCCGCCGAATGCCGCGTGCGCCGGATACTGGTGGTAGCAGTTGGTCCACACGCGCCCCGCCTTGATCGCGCGCCCCATCCGGAACGCCCGGCTCCCGTCGCGAGTCCACACGCCGGCGCCGAGGCCGTACATCGTGTCGTTGGCGATCTCGAGCGCCTCGGCCTCGTCGCGGAATGTGGTGACCGCGAGCACGGGGCCGAAGATCTCCTCCTGGAAGACCCGCATCTTGTTGTGGCCCTTGAGCACCGTGGGCTGGAAGTAGTAGCCGCCGGCCAGGTGCTCGCCGACCTCCGGGCGACTGCCGCCGATCAGCACCTCCGCGCCCTCATCGCGTCCGATCTTGACGTAGCTCTCGATCTTCTCGAGCTGCGCTGCCGAAACCTGCGGGCCGATCATCGTCTCGCGGTCGAGCGGGTCACCCTGCTTGATCGCGCGGATGCGCTCCAGGCAGCGGGCCATGAACTCGTCGTAGATCGACTCGTGGATCAGCGCCCGGGACGGGCAGGTGCACACCTCGCCCTTGTTGAACGCGTAAAGGACCAGTCCCTCGATCGCCTTGTCCAGGAATGCGTCATCGGCCGCCATTACGTCCTCGAAGAAGATGTTCGGCGACTTCCCGCCGAGCTCGGTCGTGGAGGGGATCAGGTTCTGCGCGGCATAGCTCATGATCAGCCGGCCGGTAACGGTCTCGCCGGTGAACGCGACCTTCGCGATCCGCTTGTTCGACGCGAGCGCCTTGCCGATCCCGGCGCCCGGGCCGTTCACGATGTTCAACACCCCCGGCGGGACGATGTCGCCGATCACCTCGGCAAGCTTCAACAGCGACCACGGCGTCGGGCTCGCCGGCTTGATCACCGTGCAGTTACCCGCAGCCAGCGCCGGCGCGATCTTCCACGCCGCCATCAAAATCGGGAAGTTGAACGGGATGATCTGACCCACCACACCCAAGGGCTCCTGGAAGTGATACGCGTAGGTCTGATCATCGATCTCCGAGATCCGACCCTCCTCGGCACGGACCGCCGCAGCGAAATAGCGGAAATGATCGGCCGCTAACGGAATGTCCGCCGCCAGTGTCTCGCGCACCGGCTTGCCGTTCTCATAGCTCTCCGCGACCGCAAGCATCTCGGCGTTCGCATCGATCGCATCCGCGACGTCATTCAGAACAGCGGCGCGCTCAGCTGGGGAGCGCCCGCCCCACGCATCCTTAGCCGCGTGCGCCGCGTCGAGCGCGAGCTCGATGTCGTCCGCACCCGAATGCGCGACCTCGCAGAACGGTTCGCCCGTCGACGGAGTCAGATTCTCGCGGTACTCCCCCGTGGTCGGGGCGATCCAATGTCCCCCGATGAAGTTCTCGTAGCGCTCCTTGAGCTCTACCAAGCTGCCGGGTTCGCCCGGCGCGACATAAGTGGTTGACTCGACAATCGACATGTTGAACTCCTTGGTGGAAAACGCAGACTCGGCCCGCGTTAGCGAGATCGCCAGAACCGCAGCGCGGTCAATCACATTGAGACGCGTCCACCGAGTCGGCGGGATAACGCCTAAGACACGCGACGCCTAAGACACGACCCAGCCCCGCAGTCAAAACCAGTAGCCCATACTCCGTGCCGCGTGGCGCAAGTAGCACCGTTGGTGGCATCCGGACTTGGGGTGAGTGTTCTGGCCGCAGGGCCAGCTCGTTATCTGACTGTACTCCGATCGCAGGCGCTTATGTGCGCGGAGCCCAAAAAAACTCAGACTCGCGGATCGGACCCCGGACACGGTGCATAACCACCGCCGCCGCGCGGGGTCGGGCCGATTCAGCGTCCGGCAAGCGTGCCGCCGGCTGCCGTTCGCGCTGTCCAGGCGGGAGTGATCAGAGTCCGTCATACGAGCAGCGGATGCCACGTCGGCGGGCTGTCCCGTTTGAGGGGATCGGGCTTCTCCTAAGAGCGCCGGGGGGTCATGTCGAGAGCGCCGTCCAAGTGGCGCGGGCACGTGCTCGGGTTGCGAGAGCGGTGGCGTGGCTTCGTTGTTCCCTCTGTGCGGATCATGGGCCGGCCACAGCCCTGAAGTTCACCCTTTCAGCAAGTGCCGGACTCAAGCGCGTCGATCTCCAAGAGCACGGTCTGAGTGCTCCTGGGCGCGTGGTTATCCAGGACCGCGTCGAGCTTAGCCCCCGAGGCGCCAGCCTTCAGACACAAGTATCCCGGCGAAGAGGTCGCTTACGTCCTCGAGGGATCGGCGGAGTATTCGATCGACGGTCAGGCGCTGGCGACTTACAACGCCGGCGCTGCGTTGGTGATCCCGCCGGAGACGGTCCACGCGGTCCGGAGTATCGGCAGCGGACGCGCGGCGCTGCTGGCCACGTACCTCGTCGAGCAAGGGAAGCCGTTCCTCGTCGTCGTCGATTGAGGCCGCGGGTACGCCCGCGTCGCGGGTCTCGGATCGAGGTCGCGCTTCGACTCCGGGGCGGGCGTGATGCGTCCTGATGTGGCTCGCGCCCCGACCGCGCTGGCAATCTGGGAGGTCAGGGAGCAGACTAGGCCGGCGCGGCGCGGCGTGGATCCGATGCGATCACGCTGGGCGCCGCCGTCAAGCAAGGAGACCTGCATGTCTGCCACAAGCGAGAAGCCAGCGGGTGCCCCAGCAGTGCGGCCGTTCCTTGTCGAGATCCCGCAGGCGCAGGTCGACGAATTGCGTCGACGCATCGCCGCGACGCGCTGGCCTGACAGAGAGACGGTTGATGACGGCTCCCAGGGAACGCCGCTCGCGAAGCTCCAGGAACTCGTTCGCTACTGGTGCGGCGAGTATGACTGGCGGAAGTTCGAGGCGAAGCTGAACGGCTTGCCGCAGTTCGTGACGAGCCTCGATGGGCTCGACATCCACTTCATCCACGTTCGCTCGCCCCACCCCGGGGCGTTGCCGTTAATCATGACGCACGGTTGGCCGGGCTCGATCGTCGAACTGTTGGAGACCGTCGGTCCGCTCACGGACCCGGCGGCGTATGGCGCACGCGCCGAGGACGCGTTTGATCTTGTGCTGCCGTCGCTGCCCGGTTTCGGCTTCTCGGAGAAGCCGGTGTCGGCGGGGTGGGACCCCGACCGGATCGCTCGAGCGTGGGCCGAGCTGATGAACCGCTTGGGGTACACGCGCTACGTCGCCCAAGGCGGTGATTGGGGGTCGGTCGTCACCGAAGCCATGGGGCGGCACGCGCCGACCGGATTGCTCGCCATTCACGTCAACCTGCCGGCGACCGTGCCGAGCGACGTCGCCGCTGCGCTCGGCGTTGGCGGGCCCGCGCCGGACGGCCTGTCCGAGGAGGAGCGCGCGACATTCGACAAGCTCGCCACGGGCATCAAGACGGGGGGCCGGGCGTACTTCGCGATGCTGACGGCGCGGCCGCAGAACATGGGCTACGGGATGGCGGACTCCCCGGCCGGCCTCGCGGCGTGGATGCTCGTGCACGGAGGATTCACGCAGTGGACATACGAGGAGGACGCAGAAAGGACGCCGACGAACGACCAGGTACTGGACGACATCACGCTCTACTGGCTGACAAACACCGGCACCTCGGCGGGGCGCATCTATTGGGAGAACGGAGGAGGGAACCCGAACAGCGCAGCAGCACAAAAGACCAGCGAGATCTCGATGCCGGTGGCGCTCACGGTGTTCGCCGGCGAGAGTTATCAGGCGCCGCGCAGCTGGGCCGAGCGCGCCTATCCCAGCCTCAACTACTACAACAAGGTGGACAAGGGCGGTCACTTCGCAGCCTGGGAACAGCCCGAGCTCTTCGCCGCAGAGATACGCGCGGCATTCAGATCCCTCCGCTAGGCAAGAGCGGTCGCCACAGTCTCGGGCTCACCGAAGTACCGCGCCCCGAACGATTGCGGGTCAACGGCGCCCGAGTGGTCGGAGACCCGAGATCGCCCAAATTGCGTCTGGCGGTGAAGGTCGGGCGAGAGGCATGCGAGCGCCCTCGTATCCGCGCGTTGCGGGGCGAACGGTGTCTCTGTCGGAGGCTCGCGGGCGTCGTGAACGCGGGATTTTGGCGGGGTCTGCGATGTTGTCGTGCCTCTGTCATGTGTGCTCGCTCAACGGGTCTTTAGATTCCAGCTGGCTTTGTGGCGCCGCGTTTGTAGCGCTGGGGCCTCGGAGATCTGTACACCATCCGGTCCTGGGGCAGACCGATACGGCAGCGCTGGTGTGAAATGATCGTTCTCGAGTTCGAGGTCGCTGATCTCGCGACGACGCGTTTCGCGATCTCCCCGCTGTATGAGGTTGTAGAGAGTCTGCGGTTGTTGCGAGCGCCAGAACGCGCCGCGGCCCACATCCCGTGGATGCGCAGGGCCCTGCCGGTGGCGCGGACGCTGCCGCTGGCGACCGCTTTCGCGCTCACGCCACGGCGGCCGCCGGTGCCCGTCTATTACATGCCCGACTTCTTGGTGCCGCCGCCGGTCAGTCCCGTGGCGACTTTCTCGGAGGAGCTAGAGCGGCTGCGGGCAACTCCGGAGGAGCAGATGCGTGCGGATGTGATGAGGATGCTCGGCTCGAGCGAACCGCCGGCGGTGCTTGCCGAGCTGCTCGAGGATGCCCCACGCGCACTGGGCCAGCTTGCCGATGCGCTTGGCGCCTATTGGGCTGAGGTGATCGAGCCGGAGTGGCAGAGGATTCGCGCGTTACTGGACGCTGACCTCGCCTACCGCGCGCAGAGGTTGACGACGGGCGGGCATGCCAGCCTGTTCGGCGACCTCAACCGCTTGGTGCGCTTCTCGGAGAGCCGTCTTGAGCTCGAGCTGATCACGGACGCGACGGTCGGTCTGCGAGGACAGGGCTTACTGCTTGTGCCTTCCGTTTTTCAGTGGGAGCGGCCGGCGGTGATCTACGACGCACCGTGGCAGCCGACGCTTCTGTATCCGGCACGCGGAGTGGCGTTGCTGTGGGAGGCGGAGGGGCCTCAGCCGGGCGCAGCGCTCGCGGGCGTGCTCGGCCGCACGCGAACGCAGGTGCACGAAGCGCTCGATGCGCGCGGACGACGATCGGGCTGGCGCAATGGCTCAGATACGCGCGAGCGGTGTCTCGTCCCACCCTTGGCGCGCTGCTACGGGCGGGACTCGTCTCGAAGACGCGTCACGGCCGTAGCGTGCTCTACGCCAGGACGGAACTGGGCGAGCAGCTCACCAAGCTCGAGCGGTAGCGGTTCATCCCACCCGGGGCCAAAACGAACGTTTCACCCTGAGGTGAATCGTTGTCATGGGCAGTCGGTGCCGGGCACGCTTCGTAGGACAAGACGAGCGGCGGGCGGATAACGCGGCCAGAAGGGAGAATGATGATCGGCATCGAGTACCAGGCAGCGCTGGCTCATCGCGACGAGTTGCTGCGCCAAGCGGTCGAGCGGCGTCGTATCGCAGAGGCTGGCCGTTCCCCGGACGCGGCGCCGACGGCTCTTGGTTGGCTGCGGGCGTGGCTGCTTCGGGGCTCTCACGGCGTGCGCCGAGGCGTGGCGCAGGGATCGGTCGGAGGGGTGCGGCGATGAGACGCCCTCCAGTCGTCTCAGCAGCGAGTGGCTTACGGCTCGCGAGGTGCTGATGGAAAGGAGAAGAAAGCCACGCGTGCGCTCGACGCGCTCGACGCGCTCGACGCGCTCGCCGCGGAGACGGCTCCCGGCGACTCCTAAGGGAACGGCAAACAGGAGGATGAAGATGAGCAAGGTCACCAGCGCCCGCCCCGGCGTCACCAACTTCGTTCACGTCGGTCTTGTCGTCGAGGACCTCGACGAGACGGTCCGATTTCTTGCGCTGCTCGGCTTCGACTGCGACAAGCCCACGGTGTACAGCGGCGAATGGATCGATCGGATCATCGGTCTTGAGAACGTGACGGTCGAGGTCGTGATGGCTCGTGCCTCCGACGGCAGCGACATCTTCGAGGTGGTGCGCTTCCACTCGCCTTCCGCCAACGCGCGCGAACCGGCGCCGGCCGCGAACCGTCCCGGGCTCCGGCACATCGCCTTCACCGTCGATGACGTGCGTAGCGTCGTCGACCGCGCCCGAGAGGCCGGCTGGGACACGGTCGGGGAGATCGTCGACTACGAGAACATCTACCTCCTCTGCTACGTCCGCGGACCCGAAGGCCTGATCGTCGAACTCGCCGAGCGGCTCGATGGCGCGACGGGCTGAACGGCAAAATTGAACCGCCGCGGGTTTGTTGCAGGCAGTGCAAACCTGTCGGCGCCGCACTCAGTCCGGTGCCTGACGGTCGCAAAGTGACATGGCAATCGTGAGCGTCAAGCTGCTCTGCCGCCTTGAAGAACGCGCCTTAAGACCCAGGTCGAGGTGATTGAAACCAGCCTCGACGTCCGGCGCTGCGGCTCGTGCTGGCCTGGGCCGAGCTGCGTCGGGAGGAGCTCCTTGAGTTACTGGCGCCGGGCTCGGGCGGGTGAGAAACTGCTAGAGATCGATCCACTTCGATGACTGGACTCTCGCCCGACATCACCGCGGTCTCCGTTGTGCGTCACGGCGTGCTGCGTCTTACCTTTCACTGATGGCCTCACCGGCGAGGTCGATGTCCTGGACCGCATGCACGGCCCGGTGTTCGAGCAAGCCATCACGCTGGCTGGGTTCGCTGCGGTCACCGCCGATAGCGAAAGCGGGACGATCGTCTGGCCCGGCGGCGCCGACCTCGCTCCGGACACGCTCTACCAGCGCGTCCGGACTCTGGCCCATGGAGAACGCTGCAGCCTGAGGATGTAGACGCGGCCCGCTGCACTAGGCCGCAAAGTGTTCCGCGGAACCTTCGAGGGACCCATCGACCGCCCTAACAGCGTGTCGCTTCCAGACCCCTGTCTCAACCCGTTGGGGTTAGGTAGCGCCGGTGGGCTTGCCGTCAAGCGCAGCGCGCTCTGCCGTGCGGGCAGCCTGCGGTGACGGCGGCGCCGAGCCGTCGCTCAGTGGCGGTGAGGTCGGTCCGGAGGATCGACGATTGTCAGGGGGCGATCAGTCTCTGTAGCGCGGTGTGGTGCTGGGGTCGTAGGTATCTGGTCAGCGCTGCGTGTTTACGGCGCGACCGAGAGTGGCGGCCGGGCGCACGAGATGGCTGCGTCAGCGACTCGCTTCCACCCTCCGCTGCTCGGCGCTGGTCTGCCTACGCTGCGGCGCGTCCCACGCCGAGACGTTGCCGCGCGGCCGCGCGATCGACGCCTAGCGCGGCGAGCAGCTCGGCGGCGGGATCTGGCGGCTCGAGCTCGAGGACCGTCAGGAGCACCTGTTGCGGGCCGATGCCGTGACCACGGTGTATCTCTTTGTACGATTCCTCCATCGCTGTCTTGGCTGCGGGTGTCATTGGCAAACGGTCCCGCAAAGCGGCCGTGAAAGCCGCCCTCGACGAAAGTTTGATCGGCTCGTCGATCGGTATCGGTGGTGCGTTGAACGCAGCGCCGATGCCGACTGCGGCGAGCGCATCGTGATCCATCGCGTCGAGCGCGTCGCGAGCTGTCTGTAGGTCGCATCCGAGGGCCTGCGCCAGGGCTGGTTCCCTGAGCAGCCCGAGTATCAGGTGCTCGGTGCCGACCTTACGGTCACCGCGGTGCCGCGCTTCCTCGCGAGCGTCGATGTACGTGCTCCAGGGGTTCCACGCGTCGGCTGGTTTCGAATGCTTGGTCATCGGAGTCGCTTTCCGTATTTGGCGTGGACTGATTGGCGGGTAACGCCGAGCGCGTGACCGATCTGCTGCCAAGACCACCCCTGCTGGCGGGCGGTCGCGACGTGGTCCGCCTCGACCCGTTCCGCGAGCCGGTGCAGAGCTAGAGCGGCGCGGAGCCCCAGCGACGGGTCGTTGGATGCGATCGCGGAGGCGATGTCTTCGGCGTTCATGGCCGTCAGTCTAGATTGACAACAGCACGCTTGTCAATCCAAACTGACGCCGCGTCGTCTAAAGACGATCGGTACCCAGTCCCGTGCATCGCGTGTCGCTCCAGCAGGAGCGTGGACTGGACGCGTCGAGAAGCACACTCTCTGCAGCCCCGAAGTCCTGGCGCTCGCGGGTATCGTTGGTCTGTGGAAGCGTGGGGTACCGGGAGCTTTGAGAACGACGCCGCAAGCGATTGGTTCTCCGTCGTGGAGGAGGCGGTCGACCCGGGGCTTGTGATCGTTTCCGCGCTGGATGACGTTCTCGCTGAGGCGGGTTACGTTGAGCTCGATGCTGCGTGTGCGGCCGTCGCGGCTGCCGAGTTGTCGGCTTCGTGTGCTGGCGGGGTGGCCGACGACCTGCCCGATCACATCCGTCGCTGGGTCGGCGAACACCCGCACGAGCCGCATGCGGACGAGATCGGGCACGCCGTCCAGGCGATCGGACGGGTCCGCTCCGAGAGCGAACTTCGCGAGGTGTGGGACGAAGAGCGGGGCCCGGACAACGCGTGGCTGCTCGCCGTCGATGACCTCGTCGCCCGGCTGAGGCGCTCCGGCACGGACGTCCCGGCAACGCTTCGACCGTAACCCCCAGATCGCAGCGTCCCAAGACCGCTTCCGGGTCGATCGTGAACGAGAAGTGAGGGTGATTCCGCGGAGTCGCCCTCTGATTCCCCTCCGCGTCTCGATCAAAGTTGGAAGCGGCGGAATGATTAGCCGGCCCGAAGGATTCCCCTGTCTGCCAGCAGCCTCTTCACTTCGGTCGCGACCTCTGCAGCGTGTCGGTCAACCGTGCTGAGAACGAGGTCGATTCCACCGAGTGCAGGGATCTCACATGCGAGCTTCCGCGCGTGCTCGACGAGCGAGAGCTTGCCTGGCCAAGAATCAGGTTCTCGCTCGGCGACACGGCGAGCCGCAAGGTCGGCAGGAACGCTGAGGCAGACAACGACCACCTGCCCCACACCCACGGCATCGACTACGGCTCGAAGCTCCTGCTCAGTTTCGGTCGTCGCGGCAACGAGGAACGTCTGGCGTCCGGCGCGGCGTTGAAGTTCGATTACGGCCTCCAGCTGCAGCAGCCATTGCGCCGCACTCAGCCACGGCCAGCCTCGCGCCAGGTGCTCCGTCTCGATCGCGCCGAACTGGACGCCATCGATCTCCAACATCGTGCTAAGAGCATCCAGGACCGAGCTCTTGCCGGAGCCTGGGCCACCGATCAGGATCAGAGCGTCGCTCATCGACGCATTCTTACTTCCGAGTGCCGGGGTCTGGCCGGCGGCGGTATCGCTCGCCTCTCCAAGCAAGGCGGAAGTTTGGCCATGGGCGAGAGAGCGAGACGATCGCGCAACGTGCTACCGGCGAAGAGGATTAGCCTCGATATTCGCCTTTCGGTTCGGGGTTGATGGTGTCGGCGTCCATGGCGAGGCTTTGTTGGGCACCGACGGTCAAGACTTCGAGCTGGGCGTCGTCCACGAGTTGCTGCACGGATTCGGCCGACCCCCCGAGGTATGTGCTTTGCAGATCGACGTCGCTGGCGACGCACAGGCGCGGTCTGCGTATGGTTGGCTAGCAGCTCGCACAGCCGTTCTGTGTGTCGCAACGGCAGCGTTCCCATAGCCGGCGCCTCATCCCAGAGCCCGGGCTGCTCGGCCCAGCGGAAACCGTGATCGCCGGCGATCGACGCCCATTCCATCGCCGGGTGCGCGACGCGCCGGTTGGCCTCGGTCACCTCAGCCCACCGCACCTCCCGCCCGTAAACGGTCACAGCACGAGTTGTCCCCGGGATCAAACGGCCCGAGGTCGGTGCGTACGTCTGGGTCTCTTCGTCGTCCTCGACCTGCCGGTAGGCGAGATGGAACACCCTGGCGTACGCCTCGAACACCTCAGGCACCAGCTGGTGCACGACACTCCAGCCGTGTGTGCCAGCCACGACCCAATCGCCGGCATCGACGTTATCGACGAGCCTCAGCCCGCCCAGACGAAGCTCGCCATCGATCACCTCACGAGTATCGAGCAACACCAACATTGCAATTAGGCTCAGCCGATGGCCAGCCGCGCTGGGTTCGGCGCGTCCCAGCCTCGCTCAGCGACCCGCCGACGCGGAGGACATCGTCGACCTGGCCTACTGGCTCCAGGATCAGGTCTTCCATGAGACACGAGGCGCTTGGGGAGAACCTCCTCCAAGTGCCCTGGCCATGCCCACCCGATGATTCCGGCCAAACTCGACGACTTGGGAACCTGCTTGCGTCAGGAACGTGGGCGATCCGAGATCGCAGCCGCCCGCGCGTAGGCTGGGCGTGCCTCGCCGCGCTGCACGTAGGCCTCGAGTTCCGGCCACGGTCGCAGGAGCTCTCGGGCGTTGGCTCCTTGAAGCACGCTCGCGCACATCACGTCGGCGACGCTGAAACGATCATCGACCAGCCAGTCACGCTCGGCTAGCGCGGACTGCATGGCGACGGCCGCCTGGGTGAAGCGATCGTGCGCCGGTGATTCGATGACTCCTTCGCCGAGGTCGCGAATCCAGCGAAACAGCGGCCCCTCGAGTTCGGAGACCGCGAACACGACCCATTGGTAAACGAGTCCCCGCTCGGGCGAACCGACGGGCCCGATCAAGCCGGCGTTTGGGTTCAGATCGGCTAGCTGGAGGCAAATCGCCGAGGACTCGAACATCGTCGTGCCATCCCCGAGCTCGAGCGCGGGCACCCGTCCGAGGGGATGCCGACGGAGGTGCTCATCAGACCGGCGCTGCGCACCCCTGATCTCGGTCAACTCATACGGCGCGCCGATCTCCTCAAGCAGCCACAGGACCCGGCTCGACCTAGTGCGCGGCATGTAGTAGAGCCGCGGCGGCGTCATTTACAGAAGCCTACCGATGCAAAGAGACCGCCAGGCGGCCGCCAGACCAGGACGACACGGTGTCGGCGAGCGGCGCGTCGACGCCGCAACCGTGTGATCCCGGGACCGGACTCAATATTCATCCGATCGAGGCCGAGGCGTTGACATCGGCGGTTGTGCCCGGAAATGATCATGTCGTGGATGAGTTCGTCGGTCGGTCGGGGTCGTTGCTGGGCCAGCTTGAGCTTGGCCTCGGTGCTGGGTTCCTGTCGGCGCTCGACGCGCCATCGGATGAGGTTTGCTCGATGGTGCTCGATTGCGTGGATCGCGACACCCGGCTGGACTGGCATCTCGACGAACGCGCCGACTACTACGCGCTTCTACTGTTAGCCGCCGACGCCGATGTCGCAGCAGTTGAGGGGGTGATCGCCGCTCATGAGGTGACCGGTGACGATCCGGAGGATCATTCGACGTTGCCGTTGGATGTGCTCGTGCGGATGGGCGTGCGGGGCAGTCGAGGCGCGCAGGACGCGGTCGGGCGGTACCTGGCACATGGGGTCGATGTGGCGAGCGTCCTCTTTCAGCTTCAGGGTGATGGCGAAAGAACCTCGGAGATACCCGCGTGGCGCTCCGCGATGGAGAGGCTGGGCTCGGTGTTGTGTGCGCGGTTTCCCTCCCGCGTCGAGCTGCGCTCGGCGTTTGAGAAGACGCGGGAGAGTTTCTGGATCGCCTCCGATACTCCGCCCTGGTCGCTCTGGGCAGCCACCCATCCATTCATCGTCGACGTACTCCGTGAGTACGACGACGCCACCGGCCGTAACGATCAACGGCTGCGTGTGCCGGATCTAGCGTCGCTCAGCACACCGGAGCTTCTTACGGTGCGGGACGGCCGTTTGGGAATGAAGGTGTTCGACGTATTGAAAGCACGCACGAGCCCGGCCGATGTTCGGTCGCTCATCGCCGCAGCCCGCTGCGAGTCGCTCCCGATGCAGGGGCCGGCGATACGAGCGCTCGCCTACCAGCAGCGATCCGAAGCGCTCGAGATCGCCGTCGAACATATCCACGACCCCGCCTATCGCGGTCTGCGTGGGCACTTGCTCCGAGCGTTGCTGCTGCTGCCTTATGACCAGACCCGCTCGCTGGCTCATGAGTGGCTCCGGTCCAGCGAGGGAGGTCGTCCAGGGGTCGCGCCGCGTCCGCGGGTCGCAGCGGCAATCTTCGCGGAGCACGCTGAGACGCAAGACATCCCGGTGATTCGCGAGTACCTGTGCCGCGACACGCTTAATCGCGACACCAGCGACTTCTACGTCATCTGCTCGCTGGCCACCGCACTCAGCCGACATCCCGATCACGGCCCGTACCCCGAGCTCACGTCGATCTTCTACGGCATTTCCTACTCGTACGGTCGCCGTTATATCGCGCGCGCGATGGCCGAAACCGACCCCGCCTTCGCGAACACCCAGGCCGTTGAGTGTCTGTGGGACTGCCAGCCCACGACCCGCGAACTCGGGGCAATGTGCGTTGACATCAGCAATCCAATTGCTCTCGCTCGGTTGCAGGTCATCGCAGCCGATCCGGCCGAGGACGAAGAAACCCAGCGAACTGCGCGCTCGCGGACCGACGATCAACATACGGGCCCAGTGTCGCTTTTATCGCAGACATGAACGATTCTGAGCTGGACTGAAACTGTCCACCCCAGTGCCGAGCAGCTATAGAGGGGGCGTCCGGGATTGGCTCTTGCGGATGTTGGACGGTTTCCCGCCGTAGAGTCGTTCGCCAGGCATGTTCTCATCACCCGAGTTGCCCCACGATGCGCCCCCGATCCAAGCTCGACGGGCGCCTTCGTCGCCGTCATCTTTTTCACCGAGACCTCGCTTCTGACTTGCGGAGGAGCGGTCCTCGGCATCCTGGAAGACCCCATACTCAGTCACCCGGGAATAGTGATCGCCGTCGTCGTACCTATCTGCCTGACCATTTGCGGGGCACTCTGGCTCCGGGGCGAGCGGGTAGGCCTGCGGTGGTGCCGGTTCGCCGATGTCTACCTCTGCTTGTCGCTCCCCTGTGCGCGCTCCTCGGTGGCTGTGGCGGATCCTCGCACCCGGTCACGCGGTCACGCCTGCTCGCGTCGATCGACACGACTCGGGCGATTGGAAGTGCCCATGTCGTCGAGGCGGTGTCGCTCGTCTCGCCTCAGGGCGATGTCCAGGCCACGGTGACCGGCGATGAGAACTTCTCTTCCAACGCGGGCACGACGATCGTCAAGGAAGGTTCGGTCGAGGCGCGCGTCGCTTTTCAGAACGGGACGGCCTGGCTGACCGTCAACGCGCCCCAGTTCACTCGCTTGCTGCCATCGGGCAAGACGTGGGTGCAGGCTCCGACGGCCGAGCTCGAATCGCTCGGGGTCTTTCACCCGCTCATCGACGGCTTCGCCCTGCTTGACGCGCTTCGCGGCGTGAAAACGATCAAACAGAACGGCTCGAACGCAGCCACGTTCACGTTCTCGCTTGACCAGGCCATGGCCCAGACGCCGGCGTCCCGACGCGCCGCCTTGCAGTCGGCAATTCATGCCACTGGTGCGGTCCGAAGCCAGACGGGCTCGGTAGCGCTCACGTCGTCGGGCTCTGTGCGCTCCGAGTGGCTGCGCATCGTGGGCGCTGGCTCGAATGCCGGGATTCGGCTCGAGAACTCGCTCGCGATCTCAGACGTCGGAGAGCACGTTTCGCCGAGCCTGCCGCCCGCCGCGCAAGTGGCGTCGCTGGCCTCGCTGCCTGCGCTCCAGAGCGCACTACGCTCGAGCGGGTCTTCGTCGTAATCTCCACCCTCGAGGCGGCGCCGCACTTCCAGTGAAGGGAGATGCTCGTGCACATGCCCTCGCTCGACGGGGCGGACGGGTGGATCAACTCTGAGCCGCTCGCTCCGGCCGGGCTGGTTGGCCGAGTCGTCGTCGTGAACTTCTGGACGTTGACGTGCATCAACTGGCTTCGCCAGGAGCCGTACGTCCGGGCGTGGTCGCAGGTCTACCGCGATGACGGGCTGGTCGTGATCGGAGTCCACACGCCGGAGTTCTCGTTCGAGCACGAGCTCGAGGGCGTGCGGCGGGCGACGACCGTGCGAGGCATCGACTATCCGGTCGCGGTCGACAACGAATACGCGATCTGGCGCGCGTTCGACAACAACTACTGGCCGGCGCTCTATTTCGTCGACAGGGAAGGGATCGTCCGCGACCAGCATTTCGGCGAAGGCCGGTACGAGCAGTCCGAGCGCGTGATCCAGGAGCTTCTCGGCGTCGACAGGAAGCTCGCTCCGGTCGACCCAAGTGGAGTCGAGGCGCAGGCCGACTGGGACCACCTGCGCACGCCCGAGACTTATGTGGGCTCCGCGCGGGGTGAGCGGTTCGCATCACCGGGCAGCGCCACGCCTGGGGCGCGCCGAGCCTTCGAACTGCCCGAGCATTTGCGCGTGAACCATTGGGCTCTCGCGGGCGAGTGGACCGTCGGACGGGAGAACGTGGCGCTGGACCAGCCCGGCGGGAGCATCGCGTTCCGGTTTCAGTCACGCGACGCACACGCCGTTCTGTCCCCCGGCGCGCGAGGGCCGATTCCGTTCCGCGTGCTCCTGGACGGCGAGGCTCCCGGTCGGTCACACGGCCTGGACGTCGACGATCACGGGAACGGCGAGCTCCGAGACGGCCGCCTGTACCAACTCGTGCGCCAGGAAGCTGCGGTACGCGAGCGGACGCTGGAAATTACCTTCGCCGAGCCCGGCGCCGAGGCGTACTCGTTCACATTCGGGTAGCGCGGGCTCTCAGACGCGACCCAGCGCCACCTCGGGCGGCATCGCGCCGATCGTGCCGACGGCCCGCGCAGCCGCCTCGATTGCGCACTCGGGGCCTCCGACGAGGTAGCCGGCCGCCAGCGCGTCTCCGGCGCCGGTCGTGTCGACGGCGACGACCGGTCGCGCGGGATACAGGCCCTCCGGAAAGCGCGCGCCTCGCGCGCCGAGCTTGATCACCCAGGTGGCGTCGAAGTCCGGGACGGCGGTCTGCTCGGCCTCGGTCGCGAACACAACGTCCGGTTCGAGCGCCGCGAGACGTGCGGCGAACCGCGCAGCGCCGACGATCTCGATGTCGTGAGCGGAGGCGAGATCGACGGTGACGCGAGGAGCCAGCCTCGCGGCTTCGATCGCGGCGTCGGCCATCGGCTCGCGGAGCAGGCAGTAGCCCGACACATGCAACACGTCGCACGACTGCACCCACGCGGGGTCGATCTCGGAACGGTCGAGCAGCGAGGCGACGCCCCGATCCGAGGCCATCGTCCGCTGCCCGTCGGCATCGCCGACTGAGACGACGACGCCGCCGCGACCCTCGAACACCGGGCCACAGATCTCGACGCCGTAGCGCGCGAGCGCCGTCGCCGCCAGCTCGCTCGAGGGATCGGTGCCCCGCTTGCAGATAAGACGGGTCGTCGCACCCAGCGCGCCTGCCCACGCGGCGACGTTCGCGGCCTGACCGCCGGCGCTGAAGCGGATCGTTGCCGGCGTGTCGGCATCTGGGGCGAGCGGGGCGTTCGGCAGAACGATGACGTCGAGGATCAGATCGCCGATCGTGCAGAGCGACAGCGGTCTGCCCTTGTCGGTCGCGAAGATCGGGGACTGCATGCCCGACATGATCACGCCCCCACGCCCCGAGGGCGCACGGGCGCGCTGGCAGAAGCGTGCGCTACGTTGGCGGCGTGAGACGAGGAGTAGTTCTCTCCGAGACCGTCGCCCGCGCGCTCCGCGACGGCGATCCGGTCGTTGCGCTCGAGTCGACGATCATCACGCACGGGCTGCCGCGCCCTGAGAATCTCCAGGCCGCGCTCGCGTTCGAGCGGACCGTCGCCGACTGCGGTGCGGTGCCCGCGACGATCGCGGTGCTCGACGGCGTCGCGCACGTCGGCCTCGAGCCCGACGAGCTCGAGCGGCTCGTCGCCAGCGATGGGGCGCTGAAGCTCAGCGCCCGAGATCTGCCGGTGGCGACGGTGCAGGGCGCCACCGGCGGCACGACTGTCGCCGCGACCGCGCTGCTTGCCTCACAGGCCGGCATCCGGGTGTTCGCCACGGGCGGAATCGGCGGCGTCCACCGTAATGCCGAACACGACGTTTGACGAGTCGGCCGATCTCGGGATCCTTGCGAGCTGCCGGATCACGGTGGTCGCCGGCGGCGTCAAGTCGATCCTCGACATCGGTGCGACGCTCGAGCGGTTGGAGACCCTGAGCGTCACCGTGCTCGTGTTCGGCACGAATCGATTCCCGGCGTTCTGGCTCACCGACAGCGGCTACACGGTCGACTTCGCCGTCGCCAGCCCGGAGGAGATCGCGGAGGTGATGCAGGCCGCAGACACACTCGACCGTCCAGGCGGGATTCTGGTTGCGAACCCACTGCCCAAGGCGGCACAGCTCGACCCTGCCTTGCACGACCGACTGCTGTCCGAGGCACTCGACGCGGCGACCGCTGAGTCCGTGCGCGGCAAGGACATCACCCCGTTCCTGCTCGACTACATCCACAAGCACACCGACCGCGACAGCGTGCGCGTCAACCTCGAGATCGTCCGAGGTAACTGCCGGCTGGGTGCCGAGATCGCTCGGGCCTGGTCGGCGGTGCGCGACGCCGGCCGCGTGCGCTAGTTCGCCTGTTGCCACAGCAAGCTGACGCGCTTGCCGCTGACCGACAAGAGCTGCTGGTGGGCTTCGAACCCGTACCCCTGGCCTCCGGGGATCTCGTCCGCGTAAACGACCCCGCCCGGGCCGAACGCGAAGTACGTCAGCGTGAAGTACTCGCCGTTCACGTCGTGCGTGAAGCTGAAGACGGGTGTGAGCTTGTTCTGGTCGACCCGCACCGTCCGCGATGCTCTGGGGCCGCCAACGGCCGTGACCATTTCCGGCGATCGTGCGGATCACGCCGGCCGGGCTGACGACCCGTACCCGGCCGCCGTCGGCGATGTAGAGCGTGCCGTCGGGCGCGAACGCCAGATCGGAGACGGCGGCCAGCTCCGCGCGGACGGCAGGCCCACCGTCTCCGGAGAAGCCCGCCCGGCCGCCACCCGCGACCACGCGGAAGCGGCCCGACGGCAGACTCCCGTCGCGCCTGGTGCCGCAGAGGTCTTGGCGGCATCTCCTTGGGCGACGGTCAGAACGACGAGTGCGACGATCCCGCCGAACAGGATGGCGACAACGATGCTGATCACCGACCGTCGCCGACCTCTCCGATCAATCGCCGATTGGCTGGCCAAACGCGATGTCGTGACCATCGGGGTCGGTGACGCCGAACTCCCGAAAACCGTGCGGCGCGTTGTAGAGCGAGTAGTCGATCGGCACGCCGCGTCGCGCCAGTGCGGCGTAGATCTCGTCGACACTGGTCAGCCGCGCCACAGCCTGTGACGATAGGCCACGCCGCCGCCACCGGCCTCACGCCACGGCCAGCAGCGTCGTCGGATCCGACATCACCCGCTCGATCGCGTGGATCGCGCCACCCTGCGCGGCGGCGGTGAACCCGAGCGTCGAGGTCGCGAGTTGCGGCGTCTGGGCGGCGCCGGCGAGGGTCCCGGCCTCGAGCGCCTGCTGGGCGGCCGGAAGAATCCAATCGCTGAGGTGGACGAAGTAACCCCCGAGGATGATCACCTGGGGGTCGAACAGGTTCGCCAGGTTCGCGGCGCCGACGCCGATCCACCGCCCGAGCTGAGCCAGGACTTCGAGCGTGCGCTCGTCGCCACTTTGGGCCCGCTTCACCAGCGGCTCGATCTTGCGCTCCGGCGGGGCGTCGCCGCGGGGCCGCTGGCGCGCCGACTGGAGGAGCGCGTTCAGGCCCACACACGCTTCCCAGCAGCCGCGCCGCCCGCATCCGCACAACGGCCCGTCGGGCATGACGTTCATGTGCCCGACCTCGCCGCCGTAGCCGCGCGTGCCAAGCAGCGGTTGCCCGCCGACGATGATGCCGCCGCCGATCCCGACCTCGCCGGTGATGTAGACGAGGTTCGGCGTCCCTGCCCATTCACCCGACCGGTACTCGGCGATCGCCGCGAGGTTGGCGTCGTTGCCGACGTGAATCGGCGTGTCGCCAAGGCGTAGTCCTCGGCGAAGCGGCTCGGCCACCGCCACGTCCCGCCAACGCAGGTTCGGCGCCTCGGCGACGACCCCGGCACCGACATCGACGAGACCCGGCACCGCGACGGTGAGGCCGGCCACGACCGGAGCCGGTCGGCCGCGGCGTGAGGTCAGGCGCCGGCGTGTGGTCCGGCACAGGTCGGCCAGCGCAGCGATGCACGCGTCTGGGCCGACGCTGGCGTCGAACGGCATCCGGTCGCGGAGGACCTCGCGCCCGGCGAGATCGATCACGAGCACCGACAGGTAGTCCACGTTCACCTCGGTCCCGATCGCGAGCACGCCGTCCCCTAACTCGAGGCGCGTGCCGGGCCGCCCGGCGCGGCCGCCTCCCTCACGCCCGGCCTCGAGCACCACCCCGAGCTCGATCAACTCCGCGACCAGCCGCGACACGGTCGCCCGGGTCAGCCCGGCGCGTGCGGCGATCCCCGCCCGGGAGTCGGGCCCGACCGTCGCCAGGTGGCGCAGCACCAACTCGAGGTTGTTGCGGCGGATGTCGTTGTGCCCCGCGCGCTGCGGGATTACCGAATCTCTTGACACTGGATATGACGATGGATATATGTTTTGCATCGATTCAAAACATTTCTGCCGGACGGCGCCAGTCTAATGCGGTGGCGGTCGGGCAGGGAGACGGTCGGACGCCGGCGCGCCGGTCAGCTCGCGCCGCCCGATCGCGAACCGCGATGCGCACGCTGAACGATCCACGCACACCCGTAGCAAGAATGCGCGACCGCGCCCGGTCGAGGACGATCGGCGTGCTCAGCCTGGATCCGACGTCATACGACAAGGCCTGGACGCTGCTCGGGATCGAGCGCGCGACGCGCGACTCGGACTACCTCGCGAGCATCGTCAGCGTGCCGGCTCCGACCCGCCGCACGCTGGCGATTGCGGTCGCACGGCTGCGGAGCCTGGGGGTCGACGGGATCCTCGTCGTCGCTCCGCAGCAGGACGCGACCCAGATACTCGCCGAGCTATCGGGCGACATTCCGCTCGTGGCCGTGGCCTCCGGGCCACAGCAGGTCCTCTCCGCGGTGGCGATCGACCACTATGCAGGGGCCGCGGCAGCTACGCGCCACCTGCTCGCACTCGGGCATCGCACGGTGTTCCACATCGCGGGGCCCGCCGACCGGACGAGCCCCGGGCCGCGCTTCGCCGGGTGGCGCGACACGCTGCTCGCGGCCGGTGCCGACATCCCTTTGCCGATGATCGGCGACTGGAGCGCCGACGTCGGCTATGAGCTCGGGTGCCGACTGGCCATGAGGACCGCGGTCACCGCGATCTTCGTCGCGAACGACCAGATGGCTCTGGGGGTGCTGCGCGCGATGTTCGAAGCCGGGCGACGCGTGCCCGACGACGTCAGCGTGGTCGGGTTCGACGGCGTCCCGCACGGAGAGTTCTTCAGCCCGCCGCTGACCACGGTCCGTCAGAACTTCAACGAGATGGGCCGGCGCAGCCTCGAGCTCCTGCTGACCGAGATCGAGGTCGGCCGGGTCGGGCGAGTCCACGAGACGATCCCGACGGAGCTGATAATCCGCGCCAGCACCGCGGTCGCGGCTGGCCGGGCGCTGTCCGCCGTCGGCTGACGCCACGCCCCGCAATCCTCCCGGCGCAGGTCGTTTCGACGATACGCCCACCGGCAAAACGTCGCCACACCCGCCATCCCCGGCCAGGATTCTTATGCAGTTGTGTGGATTCCGCGAAGTTTCTCTTCGGCTGTGCCGACATTCTCTCTATATCCGTGAAAGGAACCTCGCCGTGACCACGATCCTCATCCTCAACGCAGCTTCATCTCTTCTGGCTCTCGCCGGCTTCGCCGGCTTCGTCGCGTTTCGCGAGCGGCGGGCTCGCCGGCGGGCGGTTGTGCAAGTCCTGTACGTGACCACGGGCCGCGCGCGCCAGCTGCCGCACAGCTGAGCGCCGGCCCGAAAGAGTCTCCGGCACTGGAAACGGCCGGGACTGCCGGCAAGGACACGCCGGCACGGACACGCCCGGTCCGAGCGGAGGCGACGTTTGCCTCCGCTCGGACCGATCCCTTAGCGTTGCGCGGTAACCGAGCCTGGAGGTCGCCGCGAATGCCGCGCACGCACTATCTGCCCGACGAGCAGGTCCACTTCACCTGGGACACCGGGAACGAGCCACGGCTCGTCATCGACTCGGGCGACACGGTCGTCGTGTGGACGCGCGACGTGAGCGACAACCAGATCACGCCGGGCTCGGACACGAGCGTGATCGCCGGGCTGGACTGGGATCGCGTGTACCCGCTGCTGGGACCGATCGGGGTTCACGGTGCCGCCCCCGGTGACACGCTGGCGATCGAGGTTCTCGACATCCGCACCCAGGGATGGGGCTGGACCGCGATCCTCCCCGGATTGGGTCTCCTACCCGAGGATTTCCCGGATGCCTACCTGCGCGTGTTCGATCTGCCGTACGGCGACGTCGCCTACATGCGCGACGACATCGCGATTCCGCTCGAGCCGTTCTTCGGGACGATGGGCGTGTGCCCGGCCGGCGCGTCGGCGCAACCGGTGATGCCGCCCGGCGTGTTCGGCGGAAACATGGACGTGCGCCAGCTGGTGCGCGGGTCGACGCTGTATCTGCCGGTGCAGGTCGAGCAGGCGCTGTTCTCGTGCGGCGACGCCCACGCGTGCCAGGGCGACGGCGAGGTGTGCGTGACCGGCCTCGAGGCGCCGATGTTCGCCGCGCTGCGACTCACGCTGGAGAAAGGTCGCTCGATCCCCGCACCTCATTACCGCACTCCCGGACCGCTGACCCCGCGCGTCGACTCGGCGCCGTTCTACGGCACCACCGGCGTCGGCGGCGATCTCTACATCGCCGCGCAGGACGCCGTTCGGGCGATGGTCGACCACATCACGACCACGTACGACCTCGGTCGGGAGGACGCCTACGTCCTATGCAGCCTCGCGGTCGACCTCAAGATCTCCGAGATCGTCGACGCCGGCCAGTACATCGTCAGCGCGCTCCTGCCCGAGGCGATCTTCGCCGCCTGACGACAGCTCGTCGCGGCAGGTAGGGTCCGCGCCGTGCGGAGGCGACGGGCGATCGCAGGGATTCTCGGGGCGTTGATGCTGGCGCTGCCGGCGACCGCGCTCGCCACCTCGCTCGACAGCTCGTCGACGACCAAGTCGTCGTTGCCTCGTCGGGCGCGGTGCGTGCCGAGTTGGCGAGCCAGGGCAAAGAGGAGGCGGCGGTTAACGCGTTCATCAGCCACGTCCAGTCGGCGTGTCCGGGCGCCGTCCCCGCAAGCCCCAAGACCGGCACCGCCGCCCAACAGCGTGCCTGGCAGGCGTTGCCCAGCTCGGCTCCGACGGCGATCGACCTTGCCGACAGGATGAAGCCGTTGGCCGATCCTCAGGCGCGCGCCGCTATCGGGCGGCTCGCCACACTCGAGGGTCGCGTCAGCAATGCCTTCGGTCGCTTCACGTTCGCCGCGTTCGACAGAATGACCAGCGCGCTGTCCTCATAGGGACCGCAGGAACGCGAGCAACGGCCCGTTGACCTGATCGGGGTGCGTGAGGTTGGAAGCGTGCGGTCCGCCCTCGACACGCACCAGGCCCGCACATCCAGAAAGCGCCCCAGACAGCTGCTCGGCCTTGTCGATTTCGATCGACATGTCGGCGGTGCCGTGGAACACGATCACCGGGCACGTGATCTCGCCGAGGCGATCGGTGATGTCGTCCCGCTCGAACAGGCAGTCCGCGGGGGCACCCATGTTCTCGCGCGGGAGCTCCCGCCACTTGGCGATCCAGCGCTCGTTGATAGCCGGGTCGCCGATGATCAGGTTGGCGATGATCTGGGTGAGCTCGTCGAGCGGACCGTGCTCGAGCCAGGTCTGCTGCATCTGGCGATAGGCCGGCATGCGCTCGGGATCCTCAACGCCCGATTGGGTGTCGATCAGCGCCAGCGCCCGGACGCGGTCGGGGGCGAGCAGCGCGGCGCGCATCGACAGGAATCCGCCCTGCGACATGCCGCCGAGCACGGCCTGATCGATGCCGAGATGATCGAGCAGCCCAAGGCAGTCCCGCGCCGAGTCCCAGTACGTGAACGGCTGTCCGTCGAACTCGGTCTCCCCGAATCCCCGCTCGTCCCAGGTGATCACGCGGAACTCGGGGGCGAGCGCCTGCACCTGCGGCGCGAACATCTCGCGGTCCATGAGGAAGCCGTGCGACAGGATTACGGGCGGACCGCTCCCGCCGCTGTCCTCGTAGCGCAGGCGCTGATCGTTGACCTCGGCGAATGGCATCGCGTCAGGACCGAGCGGGCGAGGGCTCGAGTTGCGGCATCACCTCGGTGATGAACAGCTCGAGCGTCCGCTTGGACTCCTCGAAGGTCATGTCGCCGGTGGGGAACATGAAGCAGATGTAGTCGACCATCCCGTCGTCGAGCAGGGCCGCCACCCGCTCGGCGATCTGCGGTGGCGTGCCGGACCCGATCTCGATCGCCGGCTCCATATTCGCGTGAATCGCCCGAAGCGCGCCCTGGGCGTCGTAGCACTCCTGCTCCGACAGCTTGAGGTGGTCAAAGCGGTGGGCGGTTTGCGTGCGGCGCACGAGGCCCTCCATGCCGCGCCGGGCGACGTCGCGTGCCTCGCTCTCGGTCGGCGCGATCGACAGCAGCATACTGTAGCCGACGCGCGGCTCGGAATTGGGACCCCCGCCCACCCCGTCGAACCTGACGCTGTCGCCGCGATGGTCGTCCCATGCCTTGAGATACAGCTCGTACGCCGCGGGGCTGATCTTTCCCGGCCACATCAGGCTCATCCCGTGACGGCCGGCCGTCTGCGGACTGCCGGGGTACCAGAACGGAATTCGCTCCTGCAGTGGCTTGGTCGACATCGGCATCGTCGGGAAGTCGAAGAACCGGCTGTTCTCGCTCGAGATCTCCTCGGATGCGAGCGCGTGCTCGATGATCCCGAGGACGTCGGTGAACCGGTCCCTGGATTCCCACCAATCCTGGCTGAACCAGTAATGCTCGATCGGCACGGCGCCACGGCCAACGCCGTACTCGAGCCGGCCGCCGGTCAGGTGATCGAGCACGCACATGTCCTCGATGATCCGCACCGGATGGTGCATCGGCAGCAACTTCACCATCGGCCCAAGCCTGATGTCCGTGGTCACCTGTGAGGCGGCCGCGATGAACAGCTCCTGGCCCGGGGCCATGCACAGGTCGCTGCCGTGGTGCTCGGCGAGGTGGTAGCCGGCGAACCCGGCCTCGTCGGCCATCTTGATCAGCGTGAGCCGGTCCTGGAGCAGCTCGTGCGTGGGCGTGCCGGGGATGCCCTCGATGTGGTCGAAGATCCCGAACTTCTTGGCGATCACTGGCGGGACCCTAACGCCTGCGCGGCGTCGGGGCGGTGCGACTCCCGCGCGGGGTGACCTAAGTGGTCGCTTTCGCAAATACGACGACATTCGAGCGGCCCCCGGCGGCGCCTGACGGCGTCCTCGCTCGCTTATGTGGCAGAGCCACACCGCGCTCACTGCGTCCTTGCCAGGCATCCGCCGGTGACCACTCTCGGTGTCGCCGTACTTACGAAAGAGACCACTACGCGGCCAAGCCCTTACGCGACCAGCCGCAGCAGCGCGGCGGTGGCCGCGGCGGCGAGCGCGACGACCACGAACGGAGCCTTGCGCCACACGAGCACCCCGGCGACGAGCAACGCCGGCGTGCGCGCGTCGAACGCGAACCGCTGCCCGCTGGTGAACGTCTGGATCACGATCAGCGCGGCCAGGACCGGGACGACGACGATCTCGAGCGACCAGCGCGCGGATGCCTCGTGGTCGAGTCGCGCGCCGATCACGAGCCCGACGAGCTTGAACGCGTAGGCCGACGCACATAGCGCGATCACCGGCCACCAACTCATCGACCAACCTCCGGTGCTTGCCCGACCGCGATCCGCGCCCGCCGGCGACTCGAGGCGAGCAACACGGGGACGGCGGCGAGCGCCGCGGCGATGATCGGCACGCCGGCCGGAGCGATCGGCACCAGCGCGAGCGCGATGATCGCGCCCGCCACCGCGGCGCGAATCGCTTCTGGCCCGCGCAGCTGCGGCGCGAGCAGGGCCAGGAACACCGCCGGGAACACCGCGTCGAGGCCGTAGTCCCGGGGGTTGCCGAGACCGCTTCCGGCGAGCGCCCCGGCCAGCGTCCCGATGTTCCATGCCGTGAACAAGCACAACGCGGTCAGATCGAACGCGCGCCGCTTCGCCGCGAGCGTCGGCTGCGCGTGGGCCATCGCGGTGGTCTCGTCGACGATCACCTGTGCCCGCAGCGCGCGCTTGGGCACGCTGCCCGACAGGATGTCTTTGAGGCTGACCGCGTAAATCGCGTTGCGCGCGGCGAGCAGGAGCGCCGGTGGTAGCGCGCCGGCCACGCCGCCGCCCGCGGCGATCACCGATACGAACGTCAGCTGCGATGCGCCGGTGAAGCACACCACCGACATCACGCACGTCTGCACGACACTGAAGCCGGCCGCGACCGACAGCACGCCGAAGGACACCGCGTAGACCGCGGTCGCGACCCCGATCGAGAGCGCGTTTCTGACGATCGGATCACGAGGCATGGTCGAGGCATTATCTCGCAATCATGCGGGCATATGGCTGCGAATTCGCTCGAACAGCAGCCAGAGATGGCAATATTCACCTATGGATTCGACAGACCGCGCAATTATCGACGAGCTGAGACGCGACGGGCGGCTGTCGAACGTCGAGCTCGCAGCGCGAGTGAACCTGTCGCCCTCGCCATGCCTGCGGCGCGTCCGCGCGCTCGAGGAGTCCGGCGTGATCCGCGGCTACCACGCCGACATCGAGCCGAGCGCGATCGGGCGCGGGCTCGAGGTGTCGGTGCTCGTCGAGCTGTCGCTCAAGGACCGCAAGACCGTCGAAGCGTTCGAGGCGCAGATCAGCCAGCTCGACGAGGTGCTCGAGTGCCGGCGCATGTTCGGGATCCCCGACTACATCATCCGCGTCGGGGTCGCCGACACCGACGACTACGAGCGGTTCTACATGAACAAGCTGGCCGAACTGCCGGGCGTAACCCGCGTCAACTCGCAGTTCACGATGAAGCTCGTCAAGGCGGCCACTCCCGTGTAATGCCGTCCGGCCCGGGTCCGTCCTGTCGCGAAGATCGTGCGCTTACGCGCTGCCGAACACCCGCTCGAACATCGCGGTATCGCCGGCGCTCTGGAACTTGACCAGCTTGCCGTCGCGGAACGTGAGCACATCGCAGGAGTCGGCCTCGCCGCCCTCGACCGCGACGTGGGTCAGCACGACGACGCGGTCCGCGTCCGAGAACCAGAACTGCGGCGTGGTCGTGAAGCCCTTCTCGCCGAGCTTGGCCCACAGCGCGCCGATCGCCTGCTTGCCGTGGATCGTGCCGCTGATCGCGCTGTTGCCTGGCGTTATCCACTCGGCGTCGTCGGCCAGAGCCTCCATCGCGCCGGCGCCGTCGCCGGCCGAGAACGCGGCGTAGGCACGCTTCGCCGTCTCAACATTCTGCTCGCCCGCCATCGGAACCCCTTTCCTCTCCTCACGGCGCATTGCGCCTTGTCGAGCCGACCCTACACCTCCGGGTCGGCCCCGGAGGTGGAATCAACCCGAAGTCGGTCCGAATGAGTGGAGGAACGCCTTCAGGTCCGTGACGTGCGACGCGTTGACGGACGCCGTGCAATCGGCGTCGACGACGGCCGCCTCCGTTCCGCCCTCGAACACGTCGGAGGCGCTCAAGCAGTACGCGCGGCGGTACGCGAACCACGCGTTGTGGCCCGCGATGAACCGGCGGCGGGCGGCGGCATCGAACAGCTTTCCGAAGATCTCCTGGTTGAGCGCGTCGATCCTCTTGTCGCTCGCGAGGATCTGCTGCTCGGCGCATCCCTCCATCTGTAGCGTCGAGCGGTGTCCGGGCGTGCCCGAGCACGGCAGCGGGGTGAACGACTCGTGGATCACCGGCGGCGACAGCTTGGCGGTGTGGGCCGGCGCGGCGGACGCGGGCGCCCACGCAACCAGGGCGACGGCCGCGGCGAGTCCGAGGAGCAGGAAGGGCCTGATGCGCATGTTGCCTCCAGCGGTTCGGGGTTCTCGGTGGCGGTCAACGTAGCGAACGCGGTCGCGAGACCCACGTCCAGCGACTCCGGTCGCGAGACCCCACGCCCCGCGACCCCGGTCGCGAGACCCGCGCACAGCGACCCCGGTACCGTCCCGCGCATGACCGACAGCGCAGTCCATCGTGTGGTCGTCATCGGCGGCGGCTTCGGCGGCCTTCAGGCCGCGGTGAAGCTGCGTCGCGCCCCGGTCGATGTGACGCTGATCGACCGACGGAACTTTCACCTGTTCCAGCCGCTCACCTACCAGGTCGCGACCGGCGCGCTGAACCCCGGCGAGATCGCGTACCCGCTGCGGGCGATCTTCAAGGGCGACCGCAACATCAAGGTGCTGTTGGCCGAGGTCGCCGACTTCGACTTCGACGCGCGGCTGGTTCATCTGCGCTCGGTCGGCGAGGTACCCGCGCCCGAGCCGGTGGCCTACGACACGCTGATCATCGCCGGCGGCTCGAGCTACTCCTATTTCGGGCACGACGAGTGGCGCGAGTTCGCGGCCGAGGTCAAGTCGCTCGAGAGTGCGCTGACCGTCCGGGGTCGGATCCTGAGCGCGTTCGAGGCGGCCGAGACGGAGACCGACCCGGACGTCAAGGCCGCGTGGCTGACGTTCGCGGTCGTCGGAGCCGGGCCGACCGGGGTCGAGATGGCGGGCCAGATCGGCGAGCTCGCGCGCG
Organism: uncultured Solirubrobacterales bacterium; assembly: GCA_963755525.1. Taxonomy (GTDB): domain Bacteria; phylum Actinomycetota; class Thermoleophilia; order Solirubrobacterales; family Solirubrobacteraceae; genus Palsa-465. The sequence goes on from CAVWKC010000021.1 coordinate 68,323, forward strand.
ACACGCTGCGCGGGAACTTCGACGCGGTCGACCCCCGGAGCGGCCGCATCCTTCTGATCGAGGCCGCCGATCGAGTGCTCACGAGCTTTCCGCCTTCGCTGTCGGCCAAGGCGCAGCGCTCGCTCGAACGGATCGGCGTGACGCCGATGCTCGGCGCGACCGTGGTCGGGATCGACGCCGAGTCCGTGACCGTCGCCGACGGCGCCGGCAAGTCCGAGCGGATCCCGACGCGCACGGTCGTGTGGGCCGCCGGGGTGACCGCGTCGAAGCTCGCCGCGAGACTGGCCGAGCTGACCGGAGCCGAGCTCGACCGCGCGGGGCGCATCGAGGTCGGTCCCGACCTCACGCTTCCGGGGCATCCCGAGGTGTTCGCGCTCGGCGACATGGTCCGGGTCCGTGGAACCGACGGTTCGGTCGTCACGTTGCCGGGGGTCGCCCCGTCGGCGATGCAGCAGGGCCGCTACGCGGCGAGGGTGGTCCGCGACCGGCTCGAGTCAAAGGAGGCGCCGCCGTTCCACTACCACGACAAGGGCAACCTGGCCACGATCGGGCGCGGCGCGGCGGTGGCCGACATCAAGGGGCTCCACCTCAGCGGCTTCCTCGCGTGGCTCACGTGGCTGGTCGTTCACCTCTGGTATCTGGTCGGATTCGAGAACCGCGTCGTCGTGTTCACGCGGTGGGGGTTCAGCTTCATCACGCATGGTCGCGGCGCGCGGCTGATCACGAACACGGCTGCGGAGTTGCGCAGCGATCAGGTCCCGGCGGGGCCGTCCTAGCCCGGGAAGGCGAGCGCGCTCCGCCGGCGAACGCGCTTGACCCGGCGAGGCGGCTTGGTCGACGAGGACGGCAGGAGGGTCTTCGCGGCGGCGCAGGCTCCCGCCGCACGCGCGGCAGCGCGCGACGTGCCTCACCGCCTCGTAGGTCCAGTCGGCCTCGCACAGCGTGCAGCGGTAGAGGATTGTCGGCGCGGGCGTCATCTGAGAGCGATTGTCGATCGCGCGCTCGCTCTGCGCTAGACGGAAAGACCCGGACCGGTATACGGAATGTCCCGGAGGCGACGCGTCCGGGCGCGCCGCCGTCCCGCGCCCGGCGTGCACCCCGGACACCGGATTACGCAGCTGCCGCGGGTCTGTCGGCACGCCCGGCCGCGAATCCCGCGATCAGTCCCGCGAGCGCGTCGGGTTGGTCGATCATCGAGAACGTTCGCGCCCGCTCGATCACCTCGAGCCGAGCGTTGGGCAACGTTGCGGCGAGCCGTTGGCCGTCCTCGATCGGGAAGAACGCGTCGTCCTGCGACCACGCGATCAGCGCCGGCTTGGTGAAGTGGGGCAGGCGCTCGCCGGCCTCGACCGTCGTCTGCCGGTTCAGTGAGGCGGTCAGGCGTCGCAGGTCGGCCCGCACTGCAGAGTTCGCAAACGCAGGCTCGAGCCAGTCGGTGACGAGGCCGTCGATGTCGGCGTGCGCGAGCGCACCGTACGCGCGCTCGCGTCCGAGGCGCGTGCGAAGTGGCTGGAGCGCGGCTGTGAACGTCGGCGCGGAACTTCGCGGCGGCGATCAGCGGCTTGAGGATCGGCGGCGGGAAGTGCTCGAATGCGTCGCAGCTCGTCAACACCAGCGCACCAAGTCGCTCCGGCGTGGTGGTCGCGACGACCTGGGCGATCGCGCCACCGGTGTCGTTGCCCACGAGCACGACGTCCTCGAGCGACAGCTCCTCGAGCAGTTCGCCGACCATCGCCGCGATCACCTCGATCGTGAGCGCCCGCTCTCCACGCATCGGCTCGGTATGGGCACCCAGTGGCCACGTCGGCGCGATGCACGAGAAGCCGCCGGCCGCCAGCCTCTCGGTCAGCGGCCGCCACAGCGAGCCGCCCATCGCGTAGCCGTGGATCAGCACCACCGGCCGGCCTCCGTCGGGGCCGACCTTCTCATAATGGATGTTTCCCATGGTTAGAGCGACCGTGGGCATTGCGAAGCACCTCCGAAGAAGTTCGATTTACGTACAGGCTGCACGTAAGATACCAACAGGCTGTATGGAAATGCAAGCGCGACGAACTCAGGCCGAGAGATCGGCCGCGACCCAGCAGGCGCTCCAGGCAGCCGCGCGCCGCCTGTGGGGGGAGCGCGGCTACAGCGAGGTCTCAACGCCCGAGATCGCCGAAGCCGCGGGCGTCACCCGCGGGGCGATGTACCACCAATTCCCCGATAAGACAGCGCTGTTCGTCTCGGTCCTCGAGGCGGTCGAGACCGATGTGATGGAGCGGCTGGCGGCCACAGTCGCCGGAGGCCGGCCCAAGACCCCGGCCGACACCCTGCACGCCGCGGCCGACGCCTGGATCGACATCGCAAGCGAGCCGGAGGTCCGCCAGCTCGTCCTGCTCGACGCGCCCAACGTGCTCGGGTGGGCAGGCTTCCGCGAGGTCTCGCTGCGCTACGGCCTCGGCCTGACCGAGCAGCTGCTGACGGCGGCGATCGAGGCCGGTCAGCTCAAGCAGCAGCCCGTCCGCCCGCTTGCCACGGTGATGATTGGCGCGCTCGACGAGGCGGCGATGTCGATCGCGAATGCCGAGGACACGACCACCGAGCGGGAGCAGGTTCGGGCCGTCGTGCACGACCTCATCGACGGGGTCATGACTCGAACCTGAGCGGTGATCTCACAGAGACGGTCGGCGTGCCGTTTCACGCACACGACCGTCCAGCGAAACAGGAGGGATCGCCGATGACAACGACGATCGACATCGCCACCGACATCCGCTCACGCGTCGACGCGCTCGACTGGACGGCCTTGCGCGCCGAGCTTGACGACAAGGGTCACGCGGTCACCGTCCCCGTGCTAACTGAGGACGAGTGCGAGGACCTCTCCGATCTGTTCGACAACGGCCGCTTCCGCTCGACGATCGAGATGGCCCGCTACCGGTTCGGCGACGGCCGCTACCGCTACTTCGACCACCCGCTGCCCGACACGATCGCGGCGCTGCGCACGTCGTTCTACCGGCATCTGGCGCCGGTAGCGAACGACTGGGCCGAGTTGCTGCGTGGCGGCGGGCCGACGTTCCCGCTCGAGCACGATGAGCTGCTCCGCCGGTGCCATGCCACGGGACAGAAGCGCCCGACGCCGCTGATCCTCCGCTACGGCGAGGGCGACTGGAACGCGCTGCACCAAGACCTGTACGGCGACGTCTTCTTCCCGTTCCAGGTGCTCACGATCCTGTCGCGGCCCGGCGAGGACTTCGACGGCGGCCAGTTCGTGCTGCTCGAGCAGCGCCCGCGCGCGCAGAGCCGCGCGCATGTGCTCACTCCGGCGCAGGGCGCGTTCGTGGTCTTTCCGACCGCCACGCGGCCGAACCAAGGCAAGACCGGTTATCACCGCGTCGGCATGCGCCACGGCGTCGCGACCATCACCCGAGGGCAGCGGACCGCGCTCGGCGTGATCTTCCACGACGCTACCTGATGTCGACCAGCTCACCGCCGCGTAGCGCCACCGGGATCGGGTCGACGACGTAGAGCTGCGCGGGCGCGTCCGGATCGAAGTTCCGGAACCCGAGGAGCGCCCAGCTGCCGTCGCGTCGCTGGACGAGCGGGGCCGCCGTAAGCATCGGCTCGCCTGTGAACGGTCGAGCCCGGTCGAGCTCCCACGGACCGGTGAGCGATTCGCCGGCGACCGACCACGTACAGAACCGGCCGAACCGCGACAGCTGCTCGGGGCTCTGCTGATCGGGGTGGCAGGTGAACACGAGCAGAGGTTGGCCGTCGACGATCCGGACCTGGGAGACCTCGAGCTCGCCGAAGCCGGCGCCCGGCGCTGAGATCGGCGGTCCGAGCTCCCACGCGCGCATGTCCGTGCTCCGGGCATGGCCGAGGACTCCGTCGCTCCGCCGCGGGGCGCCGGCCGCGCGGGCGGTGATCAGCATGTGCCACCCGTCGCCGCCGGGGTCCTCGAACACGAACGGATCCCGCCACGTCGCGCTCGCAGCACGATCACGCTCGAGCGTCGCGTACCAGCGCGGATCCGGGGCGAGCAGCGGTGCGTCGCCGACCCGGCGCCACGTGAACAGATCGTCCGACTCCGCCATGCCGATCCGCTGGTCGTTGACCCCGAGCCCGCGCGAGGTCGACAGCGCGCTGTAGTAGAGCCGCCACGCGCCGTCGTCGCCGCGCGCCACCGACCCGGTCCACAGCGCCAGGTCGTCCCATCGCCCCGGCCCCGGCGCGAGCGCGTCCTCGTGCACCTCCCAGTGCGTCAGATCGGTCGAGGTCGCGTGCCCGATCCGCGCCGACGTATGGCGGAGCCCGGGATCGTTCAGCGCGCGCGGGGCCTTCAGGAAGAACAGGTGGTAGCGCTCACCGTCATCGGCGACCCAGCTGTCCCACACCCACTCATCGGGCAGCGCCAGCACGCGGCCATCGTCTCACGGCCCAGCCACCCCGAGCACCTTGCGGTACTCGCGGAGCGTCAGCTCGTACCAGCGATCGGTCACGCCCTCGTCCTGCATGCCGAGGCGCACCGCGACGCGCTGCGAGCGCTCGTTGTCGAGATCGATGAGCGCGACCACGACCTCGATCCCGGCTGCGCTCGCCCGCTCGAGCATCGCGCGAGCGGCTTCGGTCGCGTACCCGCGGCCCTGCCAATCGGGGTGCAGATGCCATCCGACCTCGACGAGGTTGGTCGACCCGCCGTCGTCCTCGAGCGGCATCAGCAGCACGGTCCCGATCGGCTCATCTCGCGCCGGCTGCACCGGCACGATCGCCCAGAGACCCAGCGGCGGCGACAGGCCCGCGATTCGCTCTTCGCGGTGGCGGATCCGCTCGCGCGCGATCTCGAGCGTGGTCACGGTGACGTGTCGCGGTTGCGGCCCCAGCCACCTGATGACCTCCTCGCGCCCGTAGAGGTCGAGGAACGCCGGCGCGTCTTCGTCGGTCCAGCCGCGGAGCGCCAGCCGAGGGGTCCGCAGCAACTCCACGAGGGTTAGGGACGGAGGATCAGGACCCGGGCCTGCCCGCCGGGGCTGATCCCGAGCTTCACGATCGCGTCCCCGACGGAGACCGCGTCGAGCCAGACGTTCTCGTGCTCGTTCAGCTGTCCGAGCGCGGCGACCTGTTGCATCGAACGCGCCAGCTCGGCCATCTCATCGGGCGTGCCCACCAGGCGCTCGATGCCCCGGTCGGTGCCGAACGTGACCGCCAATCCCTCGTCGGTCTGGTCGGCGGAAAGCAGTTCCAGGCTCATGGATCCCTCCAGTCTATGTACGACAGGAACGCGCTCTAGCCGCCGCCGCTTCCGGGCCTAGCGACCTCGCCTACCCCTCGATCCCGCCGGCGAGCGCCCGCAGCGCCGCGATCCCTGGCATGAACAGGTACTCGCCACCGCGCGTGGTCACGAACATCCCCTGGGGCGAGAGCATGAACGGCGGATCGCCCTGGACGGTCATCTTCCCGGTCCCCAGCGGGCTCCCGAGCAGGAAGTCGCTGTCGTGGCCGAGATGGAATCCGTTGCCGTCGTTCAGCCATTGCAGCTGCACGCTCTCGAACTGGCGCGAGATGCTGGCGTTGAAGCACACGAACACGAGCCCGCGGTCGACGCCGTCGTCCTCGAGCACATCGGCCGGCAGCGGCGGCCCGTACGGCACGCCGCGGCGGATGATGCGGTGGCGGAAGCTCAGCAAACCCGAGTCGTCGAGACCCTGCCAGCCGAGCGCGTCGCGCGGGTTCGAGCGGCGGATGTGCGCCCCGAGCGGGCACCGCTTGCCGTCGACATCGACATCTAGATAACGGAACGCGTTGCTCGCGACCGCGTTCGCCGAGAACGACGGATCCGGACGAGACGGCGAGGTCACGAGCGGCGTGCCGTTCCGCCACCGCCCGACCACCTTGGCGGCGAGCAGCTCCTCATCGCCGGACGCATACCGCGCCGCTGCATCGTGGAGAACACGCCGGAACAGCGCCACGTCCTGGCGGAGCTTGCGGTAGACCATGTACGTCCCCGAGCGGCCGAGCGGGTCGGCCGGTGCGCTCGGCAGCCGGCGCTGGGGATCGACGAGCGTGTCCTCGTCGGGGTACCCGAGGACGAACTCTCCCAACGCCAGCGCCCGCCACGAACCGCCCGCGAGCGGGACGCCACCCCCGGGGGCCGAATCGTCCGACACCCCCGCGATCGCCGGCTGCGCGGCGCCGTCGGAGAATCCGAACTGCTCGCGCGGTGGGGCGGCTGGGTCGCCGGCCGGGGGCGAGAGCAACTCCGCGTACTGCTCGTGCACGATCGACACGCCGACGGCCCGCTCGATTGAATCCCGCAGGCTCGCGAGCTCGGACTCGATCTCGTCCCGCGAGCGCGCGTTGACGATCACGAGCACGTGGGCGGCGCCGGTGCCGAGGCCGGCGTCCCATAGCTTTGACGCGTTCGGGCCGAGGTCGCCGAGCATCTCGCTCCGCGCCGCCATCCCCTGACGGAACTCGTCCGAGAACGTCTCGATCACCGCCTCCGGAACCCCGAGCGCGCGCAGCCCGCTGCACGTCACCGCGACGTTGTGATGAGAGCGCGGCTTCCCCTGGCTCCACTCCTCGTCGCTGGAGACAAGGTCGGCGACATCGTTCAGCCACGCGCGTCCGCCGGCGACCTCCCCGGAACCGATACCGACGAACACGTAAGCCGTGCACGGGTAGGTGCTCCCGTACGCCCGGAGCACGTTGCCCTGGATGTCGGAGCGGTCGATGCGCGGCGGTGGCGGTCCGACCGACATCAGAACTCCTCCATGAACGCCCGCTGCAGATCGTCCGGGGCCATCGACTGCGCACGCACCGTGAACCCGATCAGCCGCGAACGCGCGTCGAGCGCGGCCCTAACCTGCGGGACCGTGGAGTGCGGGTACGCGGCCACGAAGAACCCGGTGTCGATCTTGTTGCGGAGCAGGTACGCCTTCAACTGCGGCCCCGTCGCCTCGGGCGGACAGCCGACGCACCGCCCCCATATCTCGCCCGCCTCGGGCGCCAGCTTGACGCACAGTTCGTCGAGGTAGGGATCGAGCGGGCCGTCGAAGTTGCTCGTGAAGATCAGGTACGGACTCGAGAGGTGATCCTCGCGCGGCTGCGACGGGTCGTTGACCCAATCGGGAACGATCACCCACCGGGCGAAGTGCGTGCCGGCCAGTCGCGCCAGCGGGCTGTCGTCCTGACGCAGCGCGTCGAGAAACGAACGCAGCGCCGGTTCCTCGCCCGGCCGGATCGGCGTGAGCGCCATGAACGCGGTGGCCTGACCCGAGCTGTTGCTCACAAGCAGTCCTGTACTTCGGCTAGGAACAGGAGCCACTGCTCCGCGAACGCCTCGGCGCTCATGTTCGCGGCGCGCTCTTTGAATGCCTCAAGTTTGGGGGCGAGCTCGAGCGCGGACAGGACCATCGTCGTGGTCGCGTCGGGATACGCGCCGTAGAAGTGGTTGGCGACGAGCTCGTTGCGCTTGATGTAGGTCTTGAACGGCCCCGTGGGCAGCGGCTGTGGGAAGCCGTACGAGGTCCCCCAGAAGAACTTCATCCCACGCGTGAGGATGTGGGAGAAGGCGTCGATGTACTCCTCCCAGCCGCCGTTGAAGTTGCTCTCGAAGAACAGGCGTGGGTAGTGCAGCGTCTCCCGCTGCTGCGGCGGCCCGTTGTATGGAATCCCGCCGACCAGCGTCCACCGGGCAAAGTGGATGAACGACAGGCGCGCAAGCGTGCCGCTCGCGCGGGGGAACGTGGTTGCGAACCAGAACAAGACCGGGAGCCAGAGGCGCCCGGTCCATTTGACGGTGCTGAACACCGTGATCGCGATCGCCTGCCCGTCGACGTTGGCAGGGTCTGTGCCGGTCGCGGTGTCGGGACCTAACAGAGCGGCGGGTTCGCTCACCCCTCCGAACATATTCGCGGACGTTGGCCCGAGTCAAGGCGTTAGCCTTGCGCCCCGTCGCAGCGACAGCAAAGCAAAGGAGAGGCGATGAGCGATACGCGCGTCAAGTTCGTGCTGGATGAGCCGGCGATCCCGACGCACTGGGTCAACCTGATGGCCGACATTGCCGATCCCGACAACCCGCCGCCGCCACCTCTTCACCCCGGCACGAAGGAGCCCGCCGGCCCGGACGACCTGTCGCCGATCTTCCCCATGGCGCTGATTCTCCAGGAGGTCTCGGCCGAGCCCGAGATCGAGATCCCCGAGCCCGTCCGCGAGGCGTACAAGCTGTGGCGCCCGACGCCGCTGTACCGCGCCCGCCGCCTCGAGCAGGCGCTCGACACCCCCGCCCACATCTACTACAAGTACGAGGGCGGGTCGCCTCCCGGGTCCCACAAGCCCAACACCGCGGTCGCCCAGGCGTACGAGAACGCTCAGGCCGGGATCAAGAAGCTCACGACCGAGACCGGCGCGGGCCAGTGGGGCTCGGCGCTCGCGTTTGCTTGCCAGTTGTTCGGGCTCGAGTGCGAGGTGTGGATGGTCGGGTCGAGCTACGACCAGAAGCCGTACCGCCGTTCGATGATGGAGACCTGGGGCGCGACCGTCCACCGCTCGCCCTCGGACGTGACCGAGGCCGGGCGCTCTCAGGCTGAGCACACCACCGGGTCGCTCGGGATCGCGATCTCCGAGGCGGTCGAGGTCGCGGCCCAGAACCCGGACACGAACTACTCGCTTGGGTCGGTCCTCAACCACGTCCTGCTCCACCAGACCGTGATCGGGCAGGAGGCGATCGCGCAGATGGAGATGGCCGGGGAGGAGCCGGACACCGTGATCGCGTGCGTCGGCGGCGGCTCGAACTTTGGCGGGCTGACGTTCCCGTTTCTGCGCCGCGTGATCCGGGGACAGGCCAACACCAAGTTCATCGCGGCCGAGCCGGCCGCGTGCCCGACGCTGACCCGCGGCGTGTACGCGTACGACTTCGGCGACACGGTCGGGATGACGCCTCTGATGCCGATGTACACCCTCGGCCACGGGTTCGTGCCTCCGCCGGTGCACGCGGGCGGCCTGCGGTATCACGGTGACGCGCCGCTCCTTTGCGGCCTGGTCAGGCAGGGCCTCGTCGAGCCACGCGCGTACCGCCAGAACGAGACGTTCGAGGCGGCCGTCCGGTTCGCGCGGGCCGAGGGCGTGATTCCTGCGCCAGAACCCGCACACGCGATCCGCGCCGTGGTCGAGGAGGCCGACAAGGCGCGCGAGGCCGGCGAATCCAGGGTCATCCTGTTCGGGCTGTGCGGCCACGGCCATTTCGACCTGAGCGCCTACGACGCCTACCTGTCGGGCAAGCTCGAGGATCCCGAGTTTTCCGAGGAAGACCTCGCCGCGGCGCTCGCGAGCCTCCCGGAGGCGCCCGCGCTCGCCTGAAGCAGCAAGCCCGCCGGTCGCGTTCGGGCTGAGCGCGACCGGTAAGGTGAACGCCGGTCATGACGGCAACGGAGACCCCCGCACCTCCGGCAGACCTGGCCAATCCTCATCACGAGCGACGCTGGCTGATCCTGGCGCTGCTCGGGACCGCCCAGCTGATGGTCGTGCTCGACGCCACCGTCGTCAACATCGCGCTCCCGTCGGCACAGAAGGCGCTCGGCTTCTCCAACGCGAATCGGCAGTGGATCATCACCGCGTACTCGCTGACGTTCGGCAGCCTGCTCCTCCTGTTCGGCCGCTTCGGCGATCTGTTCGGCCGTAAGCGGGTGCTCATGACCGGCCTGGTTGCGTTCGGTGTCGTGTCGGCGATCGGCGGCGCGGCGCAGAGCTTCGGGATGCTGGTCACGGCGCGCGCGTTCCAGGGCGCGGCCGGGGCGCTGCTCGCGCCGTCGGCGCTGTCGCTGCTGACGACCACGTTCACCGCCCCGCGCGAGCGCGGGATCGCGTTCGGGATCTACGGGGCGATCGCGGGGGCCGGCGGTGCGGTCGGCCTGTTGCTCGGCGGCGTGCTGACCGAGTACCTGTCGTGGCGGTGGTGCCTGTACGTGAACGTCGTAATCGCGGTGCCCGCCGTCTTCGGCGCGATGGTCCTGCTCACCAACCAGGTTCCCGCCGAGCGTCCGCGGCTCGACGTGCCCGGCGCCGTGGCGGTATCGCTCGGCCTGTTCCTGATCGTGTTCGGCTTCTCGCAGGCCGAGCCGCGCGGATGGACGGACTGGGAGACGCTCGGATCGCTGAGCGTCGGCGTGATCATCCTGATCGTGTTCGTGATGATCGAACGCCGCTCGACCCATCCGTTGCTCCCGCTGCGGATCGTGCTCGACCGCAACCGCGGCGGCTCGTATCTGTCGGTGCTGATCTCCGGCGCCGGCCTGTTCGGCGTGTTCCTGTTCCTGACTTACTACCTGCAGAAGACGCTGGGCTACAGCCCGGTGGCGACGGGTCTGGCGTTCCTGCCGATGGTGGCGATGATCGTCATCGGTTCGACGACCTCGAACGCGGTGCTGCTGCCACGCTTCGGGCCCAAGCCGCTCGTCCCCACGGGGATGGTGTTGGCGTCGCTCGGGATGGTGATCCTCGCGCAAATCGGCGTGCACTCGACCTATGCCGGGCACATCCTGCCGGCGTTGCTCATCATCGGGCTGGGGCTTGGGCTGATCTTCGCGCCGTCGATCAACACGGCGACCCTGGGCGTGAGCCAGGACGACGCCGGCGTCGCGTCGGCCACGGTGAACAGCTGTCAGCAGGTGGGCGGCTCGATCGGCACGGCGTTCCTGAATACGATCGCGACGACCGCGGTGGCGAGCTACCTCGTCGGCAAGGCCCCGTCGCCGGTGGTCGTGGCCCAGGCCGCTGTGCACGGTTACACGGTCGCGTTCTGGTGGGCCGCGGGCATCTTCCTCCTGGGCGCGGTGGTCTCGGGGACATTGCTGCGCCCCGGCGTCGCCGTCGGCGGCCTCGAAGAGGTGCAACCGGCGGTGGCGGCCGGATGAGTCACGCGGCCTCCGATTGGCGAGCCTGGATGGCGAGCGGAGGCCTCGCGTGACCACCAGCAGAGTCGTCACGATCTCCGCCTCGTACGGCGCCGGGGGCAGCTGGATCGGGCCGCAGGTCGCCGAGCGGCTCGGGTGGCGCTTCATCGATCGCGCGATCCCGGTTCAGGTGGCGGAGCGCCTCGACGTGCCGGTTGAGCACGCCCACGTCCACGACGAGGCCGCCGCGCCACGATTCACGCGGCTGCTGGCCCGGCTGCCGAACACGAGCGGCGTGGTGGTGCCGGAGGCGACGTCGCCGGAGTTCTGCCGCGAGACCGAGCGCCTGCTGATCGAGGCCGCCGACGCCGGCGAGGTCGTTGTGCTCGGGCGCGCCGGCGCGATCGTGATGCGCGACAGAGCCGACGCGTTCCACGTCCGCCTCGACGGGCCCCCGGAGCCCCGCGTGTTCCAGGCGATGCGCGTCGAGGACATCGACGAGGACGAGGCCAGGCGCCGGCAGCGCAACTCCGATTCCGCCCGCATCGACTACGTCAAGCACTTCTACCGCTGCGATCCACGCGATCCGCGCCACTACCACCTGGTGCTCGACTCGACGGCGGTGCCGCTGGCGACGTGCGTCGAGTTGATCGTGACGGCCGCGCAGGCCCACGGTTCTTAGGGGTCCGCTTCGCTCGACGTCCTCCGGATGAAATTGCGGCAGGCCCGTTACGCGAGGCAAGGATGCCGAGCGGGCCGTCGCCGCAATGCCGGTTCCGCCGGGCATCCGTGCCCGGCGGCCGTAGTGGTCGTTTTCAGTGTGCGTCCGTGTCTCGGGCGGATTGGGTCCGACGGCCGGCACCTGGAGCGGGGTGGGGCGGGTCGCCGGCGCGGGGCGGGTCCCGGAGCATGCATAACACGGCAATCGATGCGCATTCTGGGTCGGCCGTGCCGTTCACGCATGTGGTACATGCGTGAGTACGGCACGGCCTCGCCGGATCGGCACCAATTGTCGAGCTCATGCATGCTCCGCACACCGCGGAACGGACCGGGGGGACACCGCACCCCACCCTCAGGTGCCCGCCGTTAAACCCCAGTCCGCCGACGGACCAGCTCCGGCCGCAACGACCCCCGGCACCAACCCCTAAAGGGCCGCGAACTCTTCGAACAACGCCCGCGCCGCCGCGATCCCGCGCGGCACGTATTCGGCGAGGAGGCACTCATTCGGAGAGTGCAGCCTCGAGTTCGGCAGCGCGAACCCCGTGATGACGGTCGGGATCCGCTTGTCGGCGAACGCGGCCACGATCGGCAGCGAGCCGCCGGAGCGGATCAGCAGTGGCCGCACCCCGAGCGCCCGTTCGAATGCGTTCAGGCCGAGCTGGATCGCCGTGGCATCGGGCGGGACGATCCCGGGCCGCGCCGTCGAGAGCAGCTTGACGTCGAGGTCGGCGCCAAGCGGGGCCGCCCCGTGCAGCATGCGCTTGAACGCCTCCGCGATCTTCTCGACCTGCTGACCCGGCGCCAGCCGGATCGAGACGTTCGCGACCGCCTGCACCGGGAGCACCGTCTTCTCGAGATGAGGCGACCCGGTCTCGATCCCGTTGACGTCGAGCGAGGGCTCGGCGAAAGTCCGCAGGTAGAACTCGTCGGCGGCCGACGGATCGGCGGGGCGGGCTCCCTGGTCGGCGAGCTCGCCGGCGCCGTCCGGGAGCTCGCGCCAGCTCGCGAGCTCCGCCTCGCTGGGTGGCATGATCCCCTCGCGGAGCGGCGCGGCCAGTCGCCCGTCGGGCGCAATCACCGCGCCGAGCGTCTGGATCAGCGCGTGCGCCGCGTTGAGCGCGGCACCGCCGTAGATGCCGGAGTGCAGATCGCGCTCCCCGCTGCGGAGGGTGACGTGGAAGTAGGACATGCCGCGGGTCGCGATGTCGAACGCCGGGCGGTCGCGGGCGATCATCCCGCTGTCGAAGATCACCGCGGCATCAGCGCCACGTTCGTCGGCCTCGAGGAACTCGACGATCGAGTGCCCGCCGGTCTCCTCCTCGCCGTCGCACGCGAACCGCACGTTCACCGGGAGCTCGCCCGCCCGCGCCAGCGAGCGCGCGGCGCACAGCAGCAGGTACAGCTGGCCCTTGTCGTCGGCCACCCCGCGGCCGTACAGGTACTCGCCGCGGATCTCGGGCTCGAACGGCGGCGACTCCCACAGCTCGAGCGGATCGGGCGGCTGCACGTCGAAGTGGCCGTAGCACAGGACGGTCGGAGCGCGGTCGGGGTCGCGCGATGCCGGGACCTCGCCGATCGCCAGCGGCTGTCCATGCCAGTCGATCAGCTCGCACTCGCCGCCGGCGTCGCGGACGCGCGAGCACACCCACTCGCCGGCGTCGCGAACGTCGCCGGCGCGCGTGGGGTCGGCGCTGATCGATTCGATCTTCAGAAACTCGGCGAGCTCGTCGAACCAGTCGGACACGGCCGCGAGCCTATCCATTCGCCTCAGTAAACCGCGGGCACGAACGTCTGCTCCTCAATCGGAGGCCGGATGTACGCGTCTTCGGCCCGAGGCGGCAGCTTGAGCGGCGGCGGGGTGAGGTCGTCATAGGGCACCAGCGACAGCAGGTGAGCGATGCAGTTCAGCCGGGCGCGGCGCTTGTCATCGGCCTGGACGACGAACCACGGCGCGAGCTTCGAGTCGGTGTAGCGGAACATCTCGTCCTTGGCCCGCGAGTAGGCGACCCAGCGGGCTCGGGATTCGAGATCCATCGGGCTCAGCTTCCAGCGCCGCATCGGATCCTCGACGCGGGCCTGGAAGCGCCGCTCCTGCTCCTCGTCGGATACCGAGAACCAGTACTTGATCAGCTGTATCCCCGCGCGCAACAGCATGTGCTCGTACTCCGGGCACGAGCGCATGAACTCCTGATACTCGGCCTCGGTGCAGAAGCCCATCACCCGCTCGACGCCGGCGCGGTTGTACCACGAGCGATCGAACAGGACGATCTCGCCGGCGGCCGGTAGGTGCGCGGCGTAGCGCTGGAAGTACCACTGGGTCTTCTCCCGCTCGGTCGGCGCCGGCAGCGCGACGACCCGGCACACGCGCGGACTCGTCCGCTCGGTGATCCGCTTGATCACGCCGCCCTTGCCGGCGGCGTCGCGCCCCTCGAAGACCACGACGATCTTCAGGCCCTTCGCGCGAACGTACTCCTGCATGATCACGAGCTCGCGCTGGAGCCGGAGCAGCTCCTTGTCGAACCGCTTACGGGTCAGCTTCTCGGGCTCTTGCGGCGTCGGCTTCGCCTTGGCCATGCGCGCTCCTCTCCTCGTGCGCCTGCCCGTGTGCAGTCTACGGGAGCAAGCGCGACCGCCGCCCGTCACGCGGTCAGTTCAGCCCGCGTCCCGGGTGGTCGCGAGCTGCGCTTCGCCGGTCGCGAGCTGTCTTTCGAGCACGACCGACGCGGTACTCCTCCGGCTGCCCGGGACGAGCACGCCCGCGAGCACGCAGACGACGAGGAACCCGGTCGCCATCAGGAACGTGTCTTCGAAGCCGGTCACCGTCGGAAGCCCGTGAGCCGTGTTATCGGCGATGAACGTCGCGGCGAGCTGTCCGCCGAGCGCCCCGCCCAGCGTCCGCATCACGGTGTTCATGCCGGTCGCGACGCCCGTCTGGCTGAACGGGACGGCCTGGACGATGAGATTGCCGAGCGCGGCGAATGCGAGGCCGATTCCGATCCCGAGCAGCGACGCCGAGATCAGCATGTCGTACGGGTGCTCGTGGGCGACCGATAGCCACCCGAACGCGACGCCCGTGATCGCGCTCCCGACGATCAGCGCGGGCTTTGAGCCGAACCGGTGGGCGACACGGCCGGCGAACGTCCCGAGCAGGGCCATCCCGGCCGCCGATGGGAGCAGATACAGGCTCGAGTCGACGACCGACGCGCCGAACCCGAACCCGGTGCTCGTCGGGAGCTGAGCGAACTGCGGGTAGATGATGAACGACGAGTACATCCCCGCGCCGAGCAGGAACGCCACCAGGTTCGTCGTCCACACCCCGCGGATCCGCATCATCGACATGTCGATCAGCGGCTCGCGGCTGTGGACCTCGACCCACACCCACGCGATGCACACGAGCACGCCGACTGCGAACAACGCGATCGTCTTCGTCCCGGTCCAGCCCCACACGGTCGTCTGGGCGATCGCGATCAGCAGGCAGCAGATCCCGGCGCTCATCAACACCGCCGCCAGCCAGTTCACGTGACCCGGTGAGCGCACCGGCGATTCCGGAATGAACCGCCACGTAGCGAGCGCGGCGAGCAGTGTGACCACGAGCGGCGCCCAGAACAGCCAGTGCCAGCTCAGGTGCTCGACGATGACCGCTCCGAGGACCAGGCCGGCGCCGCCGCCGACCCCGAGGATCGCCGACAGCACGCCGATGCTCCCGGCGACCTTTTCGGGGGGAAACTCATCGCGCACGATCGAGAACGCCAGCGGGAAGATGCCGCCGGCGACGCCCTGGATCACGCGTCCCACGATCAGCACTGCCAGCGAGTTCGAGAGCGCTGCGACCAGCGTTCCGGCCGCGAGCACCAGCAGCGTGTACAGCAGCAGCCGCTCCTTGCCGTACATATCGCCGAGCCGCCCGATGATCGCCGTGCCGACCGAAGCGGACAGGAGGAAGCCGGTCAGCACCCAGGTGACCCCGGTCTCGGTCGTGTGCAGGTCACGCTGGATCGTCGGTAGCGCCGGGATCACGGCCGAGCTCAGCACCGCGTAGGCCAGTCCCGCCAGCAGGAGCACGCTCAGGATCACGTTCGCATGCACCTCATGCGACTCGGACGGTCCCCGGGACATGCCATGTACCTTAGGGGTCGAAACGCCTGAGCGGATCGACCGGTCGGGTAGCCTCGAAGCCGTGACCGTGCGCATCGCGATCGTCGGCGACGAGAACACCGCGCTGCCGAGCCATCGCGGGGTCAACGCGGTCAGGGGAATGCTCGGTGGGGACGTGCGCACCGAGTGGCTGCCGACCGACGGACCGCAGGTCGCCGACCTGACCGGGTTCGACGGGATCTGGCTCGTGCCCGGCTCGCCATACGCCAACGATGACGCCGCTTACTCCGCGGTCACCTGGGCTCGCGAGCGCGACGTACCGTTCCTCGGCACCTGCGGCGGGCTCCAGTACGCGGTCGTCGAGTATTACCGGAACGTCCTGGGCGTGCCGGAGGCATCGCATGCCGAGTCCGACGGCGTGCAGGACAGCAACGTCGTCGCGCCGCTCGCGTGCAGCCTGATGGGCGAGGAGCGGGCGGTGTCGCCGATCCCCGGCACCCGGTTCTCAGCGCTCGTCGGCGACCAGCCGTTCGTCGGCATGCACTACTGCGGCTACGGACCGGCACCCGGCGTAGCCGAGGAGCTAGCCGCCGGCGGGATGGTGATCGAGGCGACCGCGGAGGACGCGGGGGCCGAAGTGCTCGAGTTGCCGGCCAACCGGTTCTTCATGCTGAGCCTGTTCCAGCCGCAGATCGGCGCGCTCGCCGGCGAGCCGCCTCACCCGC
The DNA here is from genome assembly GCA_963755525.1 of uncultured Solirubrobacterales bacterium. Lineage (GTDB taxonomy): Bacteria > Actinomycetota > Thermoleophilia > Solirubrobacterales > Solirubrobacteraceae > Palsa-465. The sequence goes on from CAVWKC010000021.1 coordinate 84,728, forward strand.
TGCTGCGCGAGTTTGTCGCGTGCGCGCGCGAGTACGCCGCGCGAGCGGTCACGCCCGCGCGAGCGGTCACGCCCGCGCGAGCGGTCACGCCGTCGCGGGCGTAGCGTCGAGCAGCGCGAGCAGCTGATCGCGGTCGGGCCCTGGCAGCGGGGGTGGTGGGCCGGCACGCTGCGCGAGCTCGAAGATGCGCTCCATGAACGTCGCGTCCTCGAAGATCTCCCGGTTGAGCGACAGGCAGGAGCGGTTCGCGAGATACGCCCGGAACGCGTCGGCGTCCTGCGGTAGCGCGGCCAGCAGCGCGCCCTGCATCCAGGGCATCGAACCCGGCTCTGGGGATGCGCGGAGGCCGTGGCGAAGCGCCTCCATCTCGTTGAGACGGGCTCGGTCCTCCTCGACGGTCTCGCGATACCACGGGGTCAGCTCGGCCTCGGTGACCGCATCCCATGCCGCGGCGAAGTCGTCAGGATCGTCCAGGTGCGCGTGGACCGTCTCGGCCAGTCGCTGAGCGTGGAGGAGGCCGAGCGTCATGCCGCGCCCGAGCGAGGGGTTCGTGCATGTCGAGGAGTCGCCGAGCAGCGCCACCCCTGTCGCCACGGGCTCCCCGTCGACGATCAGTCGCCGGGAGCGGTCGAGGATTCCCGCCCATCGCGACCATGTCGCTGATCGGCTCGCCCTCGAGCCAGTGCGCGTGCAGCGGGCAGGCCCGCACCAGCGCCGTCCACGGTCCGGGGTCGCGCAGCCGCTTCAGCGGCCTGTCGCCCGCGGAGGTGTAGACCGTCACCGACCACGTGTCGTTGTCCGATGGCAGCGTGAGCAGCGAGAAGGTTCCGATCGGCATCAGTAACGGCGCGCGATAGTCGGGCATTCCTGCGCCCGCGGCCCTGAAGAACCGCCCGTAGTAGATGAACCCCGAGTCCTCGGCCTCCTCGTGCATCGGCCACGCCCCAACGGCGGCGAGCCAACGGGGAAGCTGGGAGCGCCGGCCGGTCGCGTCGACGATCAGGTCGGCGTCGAGTTGCTCGCCCGACGCGGTGCGCACGCCGTACACATGGGGCGGCTTGCCATTCGGGGCGTGCGCGAGGAGTGCGGCGACGGCCACGCCGCGGCGGACCTCGAGCCCAGGCTCGGCCTCGGCGATCCGTGCGAGCACCTGCTCGAACACAGGACGGCGTGCGGTGACCGTTCGGAACCGACCATCGCCGTCGCGTGGCGCGCGGTCGGTGATCGACGGGGGCATGAGCGGCAGCGGGTCGAACGCGGCCCCGCCGGCCGCCTCGAGCCCGGCCAAGACGTCGGGGAGCGCCTCCTCGAGCACGATCCGGCCCCTGGGGGTCATGTAGTGGGCCAGGCGGAATTGGCTGACCCCGTCGCGCGACCAGCGCTCCCACGCCACCTCGGGGGAGCTTGGCACGGGGTCGGGGTCGCGCTCGAGCACCGTCACCTTGTGGCCGTCTCGCCTGAGCATCAACCCGGCCGCCAGCCCGCACACCCCGGCGCCCAGCACGAGGATCTTCGACATGGTCTTTCACCCCTCGCTTGGCAGGAAATCGATCAGGAGCCGGCTGACCTCGTCGGGCGCTTCGAGTTGCATCCAATGGCCGGGCCCGTCGAGCCGCTCGTACCGCCACGGACCGGCGACGTTCTCGGCCGAGTTCGTCATCTGCCGCTCGGTCAGCGCCATGTCGCCCGAGCTCCACACACCCATCGTCGCGGCCTGGATCGGCGGCAGTTCGCGCCCCGGCCTCAGCCACGACTCCGGCGGAATGATCGCGCGGTAGTAGTTCAGCGCCGGCGTGAGGGACTCGTTCGCCTCGAGTTCGGCGATCACGGCGTCGGCGTCGGGGTGATGCGCCCACGCCCGGAAGTGAGCCCAGTCGTCATTCGACAGCCACTTCTCCGCGATCCCCTTGAACTGGAACAGCAGCATGTACCAGGACTTCTGGTACTGCTCGAAGCCGCCCTTGCGGAACGTCGAGGGATGGCCGACCGACAGCGCGACCAGGTGGTCGACGTGATCGGGCACGAACGCCCCGACCGCCCACGCGACGGCGGCACCCCAGTCGTGTCCGACGACGTGGGCCCGCGGCACCCCGGCGTCGTGGAGCACCGCCACGACGTCGCCGACCAGCGCTTGCATCACGTAGGCGTCGACCTCGGCCGGCTTGTCCGAGCTGCCGTAGCCCCGCAGGTCCGGGACGATCACCTTGAACCCGGCGTCGGCGAGCGCCGGGACCTGGTGGCGCCAGAGCCGCCCCGAGTCGGGAAACCCGTGGAGCAGCACCACCGGGCGGCCCTCGCCCGTCACCTCGTATTCGATCCCGACGCCGCCGGAGTCAACGCGCATTCATGCCCCCTGTGGTTTTGGCTAGGTCAGCCCATCTTGATCGTCATGCTCAGCTGACCGATCGTCTCGCCGGCGTGGACGACATGCAACCCGACCAGGTGGTTGATCAGCTTCGCCCACTGGGCCGAGATCTCGAGGCCGCCGCTCATCGTGCCCTTGGTCGCGGTCATGTGCACCTTCGGCGCCGACATCGTCGCGATCGTGATCCGGTGGCCGTTGACGAGCGCGGTCAGCGTTGCCTTGCCGTTTTTGTGCGTGAGGATGTACGAGCTCACGCGAACGACCTTGCTCCCGTTCTTGTATTGCAGGCCGCCGCTCGCGTCCATCGTGCCGGCCATCGTCGGGACGGTTACCGTGCCGCCCACCATCGGCATTGTCATCGCGCCTTTGCCGACGTGAGCCGACCCGATTGCCGTCACCGTGATGCCGCGCGAGATCAGGAACGAGGAGATTGTCGTCACTGCCCGCACGGTCGCGTGGCCGCCGGTTATGTGCTCGCTCTTCGCCTGCGCGGGTGCGGCGACTGCGACCAGACAAAGCCCGGTCGCGAGCGCGCCGACCGTCGTCTTCGACACTCGAGACATTTGCAAACTCCTGGGGACGGGTGACGGGACATGGCTGCGCAACACCCCACTCGCGCACAGCCCAAAGTCATGCGCAGCCTACGCCGACGCGGCCGGTTGCGGGGACATTTTCTGCGTGGCGCGTGACCGTGCGGGAGTCCGCACCCGATTTCAGGCAGTCTTCATGCGGTGAAGCCCTTCGCATACCGGCTCCGCCCGCCAGAAATGCTGATCAGCGTCGAGGACTATCGCCGCGCCGCGGGCAAGCGAGTGCCGCGGATGGTGTGGAACTACATCGAGGGCGGCGCCGACGATCTCGTCACGGTCCGGCGCAACCGGACGTCGTTCTCGCGCTGGTCGCTGCGCGCGCGGATGATGACCGCGTATCCCGAGCGCGATCTGTCGACGACCGTCGACGGTGTCGAGCTCAGCCTGCCCGTGCTGCTCGCGCCGACCGGTGCGCTCGGCCTGTCGCAGTGGCGCGGTGACCTCGCCGCGGCGCGCGCCGCCGAAGCCGCCGGCACGCGTCTGGTGCTGAGCACGGCCTCGTCGTGGACGATCGAGGAGGTGGCCGCGGGCACGCGAGCCGATCACTTCTTCCAGCTGTATCCGGGCGGCGACGAGACCGCCACGCTGATGCAGCGCGCCTGGGCCACCGGGTACCGCGCGCTGTTCGTGACGGTCGACGTGCCCGTGATCGGGAACCGCGAGGGAGAGCGGCGCTACGGCTACACCCGCACCGGCGACATGGGCCGGATGCTGACTCTGACCCCGCGCGAGGCGCTCGACATGGCGCGCCACCCGCGATGGGTGCTCGACCTCTACCGCCACGGCCGCGGCTCGATGCGAAACCTGCTCGCCGAAGGTGGCGTCATGGCCGCGTTCGAGTCGATCGAGATCCTCCACCGTGAGATCGATCGCGCCACGTTCTCGTGGGACGACCTGGAGTGGATCCGCGAACACTGGCCGGGGACCGTCTACGTGAAGGGCCTGCTCGACCCCGAGGACGCGGTGCGCGCGGTCGCGCTCGGCTGCGACGGCGTGGTCGTCTCCAACCACGGCGGGCGCCAACTCGATCATTCACTGGCTGCGCTCGATGCGCTGCCCCCGATCGTCGCCGCCGTCGGAGACCGTGCCGAAGTGCTGCTCGACGGCGGCGTGCGCCGCGGTACCGATGTGATCAAGGCGCTCGCGCTCGGCGCGCGCGCGGTCTTGATCGGGCGGGCCCAGATCTATGGGTTGATCGTCGGCGGCGAGCAGGGGATCGTCGACGTGCTCGAGATCTTCCGCGCCGAACTCGATCGCGGGCTCGAGCTGATGGGCGCCCAGAGTGTGCGCGAGCTCGACCGCTCGTGGGTGATCGCCCAAGATCAACCCCGATAGCTGACGGCCTCCGCTAGCTCGGCCCGTGGAAGAGCAGGAGGCCGCCGAATTCGCTCGGGCGTTTCAGCGGTTTCTCGACGCCGTCAACGAGCTCGCTCCGCAGAGTGACGGGGCACCGCTGCGAGGAACGCTCGAGGAGCATCTCGGCCAGGACCCGCGTGAGCTCGCGGTCGTGTCCGATCGCTACCCGGGGTTCGAGCACGTCAACGTCCAGGTGGCGCTCGACGCATGGCTCGAGTGCCACGGCGGTGAGCATGAGCTGATCGGCCTGCGGGGCGAGGGCCACTTGCACATGTCGTTTGCCGACCTCGTCCAGCACGCGCACCGGCGCGAGATCGTCGTCGGCGCGGTCGACTTCGTATCGCTGGCGGACGGCCCAGGCTCGACGCGGATGTGCGTACGCGCCGGGCTGTACCTGATCCGGGACGGAGACGACGCCGCCGCGGTGCTGTTGCGCGAGCCGCACGACCACACTCCGCATCCCGCGGTCAGCCTCGAGATCCTGGCGACGGATCGGGGTTATGGCGAGTGGATCGTCGCAGGGGTTCGCCGGCTGTCGATCGAGCGGAGCGTGTTCCGCAACCAGGTGATCAGTTTCTCCGCGGGCCCATTCGGCGAGCAGACGGCGGGGCCGATTGCGTTTCACGCGCGACCGCAGCTCGCACGCGAGGATGTGATCCTGCCCGAGTCGACGTTCGCGTCGATCGAGGAGCACGTGTTCGGGATCGCCGCCCACCGCGAGCGGCTCCGCGACTCGGGGCAGCACCTCAAGCGCGGGTTGCTCCTGCACGGGCCTCCGGGTACCGGCAAGACGCTCACGACGCGGTACCTCATCGGCCGGCTGACGGACCACACCGTGGTGGTGTTGAGCGGCGCCGCGCTCCAGTACATCGAGGCGGCGGCGACGCTCGCGCGATCGCTCCAGCCCGCGCTCGTCGTGCTGGAGGACGTCGACCTCGTCGCCGGCGAGCGCATGCCCCACCGCGGGGTGGCGTCGCCGCTCCTATTCTCGCTGCTGAACGTGATGGACGGCCTCGACGAGGACGCGGACCTGATCTTCCTGCTGACGACGAATCGGGCCGATGCGCTCGAGCCGGCGCTCGCCGCGCGCCCGGGGCGGGTCGACGCGGCGGTCGAGATCCGCCTCCCCGACGCGGGTGGCCGGCGCCGCCTGCTCGATCTCTACGGCGCCGGCGTCGAGCTGGCGCTGGCCGACCCGGACGCGGTCGTGGCGAGGACCGAAGGCGTCACCGCGTCATTCGTCAAGGAGCTCGTCCGCAAGGCGGCGCTGATCGCGGCGCGGACCGACGACGATCAGGGCCGTCTCACGGTCGCCGACAACCATGTGTCCGAGGCCCTCGACGTGCTTCTCGACGAGGGCGCGGGCCTCACGCGAGCGCTGCTCGGCATCGTCCGGGACGGCGGTGAAGCTCCGGCCGCGGGCGAGGTGGTCGAGCCCGCGCCCCCGGCGGCGAGTTGGTTCGCGTACGCGCCGCTCGGGCGCCGGCGGTTCACTACCCGTAGTCGCGGCCTGGACGGCGGCGCGCGACGCGGTGTCGGCATGCTGGACGTCGCGGCGCGTGATCGCGAGGAACGCGACCAGGCAGAAGATCACGGCCGTCAGCGCGAGCGCGACCGGTCCGTCGCCGAGTCCAAGACCACCGACGCTCTTGGGCTTGCCCAGCCAGTCGGCGAACGACGCGCCGAGCGGCCGGGTGGCGACGTAGGCGAACCAGAAGCAGAAGATCGCGTTCCAGCGCAAGCGGAAGTAGCCGATCGCGGGAACCGCGATCACCGCCGCGAACAGCAGCCCCGAGACGAAGTACCCAAGCCCGAACCTCGTCGCGGTCAGGTCGCCGACGGCCGTCCCCATCGCGAACGTCGCCACGACCGCCCCCCAATAGAACAGCTCGCGGCGCGGCGTGTTGACGGTGTGGATCGACAGCGTCCCCTCGACCCGGTGCCAGCCGATGAACACCGCCGCCAGCACGACGGCGTAGAGCAGGCTCGAAGCGATGTAGGGGACGCCGAAGCCGACGTGCAGGACGTCGGCGGCCATCGTGCCGAACACGCCCACACCGACCACCGCGAGCCAGTAGGTCCAGGCGATATAGCGACCCATCCGGAACTGCAGCGCGAGCGCGGCAACGAACCCGATGAACCCGAGCACTACGGCCACCTTGGGATCCATCGCGTGGACCAGGTAGTCCGAGGTCGATTCGCCCATCGCGGTCGAGAGGGCCTTGATCGCCCAGAAGTACGCCGTGATCTCCGGGACCCGAAGGGCGCCGCGGACCGTGAGGCGGCCGATCAGCACGCGATCCATCACGGCTTACAAACGCGCCGCGGGGGCCAGAAGGCGCGGCGGTAAGCGAAGTCTCACTGCTGTAAAGCGCGCGTCAGTTCGGCGATCGCCGCGGGCATCCGACGGTCGACGCCGTCGTGGTTGCCGTCGAACAACTCGAGCGAGTGCGCGATCCCCAGGCGCGTCAACTCCCCGGACAGCGCCAGCGCCCCTAGGTCCAGGAAGAACTCGTCCTGGCGCCCGGCGTCGATGTAGATGCGGCGCATGCCGGCGAGCGCGTCGGCGTGCTGCGCGGCCATCCGCACCGGATCGAGCGCCAGCCACCGCGCCCACACGTCTTCGATCGGGCGCCCGGATACGGAGTCGAACGGGAGTAGCGCCTTGCCGGGCCGCTCGGGGTCGGGCGTGTACGCGCACGCGGTGCCGTACGCCGCGAACAGCACCGCGCACTCCCGCCAGTCGAACTCCGGCCGCTCGATCCAGCGCTCGAACGCCTCCCACGAGCCGCCGAACTGCTCGCGGAGCATCCGCGCGGCGGTGGGGAACAGCGGCTGGTAGGCGCATTCGAACAGGGCGTCGCCGGCGTGCGAGACCAGTCCGCCGAACACGTCGGGCCGGAGCATCGACAGCACCAGCGCGCCGTAGCCGCCCGAGGACTTGCCGGAAACGCCGCGGTGCTCGCGCGCGGCGAGCGTCGGATACCGGCCGTCGACGAACGGGACCACCTCGTCGCAAACGTAGTCGAGGTAGCGCCCGATGCTCGTCGAGTTGAGGAACTGGGAGCCACCGCGCGACGTCCAGGCGTCGACGAACACGATCACTGCCGGCGGGGAGTCTCGCGCGTCGAACATCGCGTCGAGCCGCTCGACCAGCGTCAGGCCGTCAGCGTCCGCGGCGAGCCACTCCTCGATCCGCCCGCCGAAACCCTGCAGGAGGTACACCGCCGGCAGCCTCACTCCGGGATCGCCGTTCATGGTCGGCGGGCGGTAGACGTACAGCGGGCGGACCGCGGGGTCACCCAAGGGGTTGTCGGCGAGCGCGTCCGAGCGCACGACGAGCAGATCCAACGATCCGACCAGCCTAGGACCGTCCCACGACGCCGCCGGCCGGCCGGTGACCTCGTGCAGGCTCATCAGCCGCCGCGGTCGGGGACGATCGCCAGCCCGATCGGGTTCGTGCCGGTCGGGACCGGGATGTCGACCGGGGACGAGGCTTCCTCCGTGAGGCGCGCCGTCGGGGCCGATGCGAAGCGCGTGGAGTTGGTTGCCCTCGCCGGCGGGGATCTGTCGGACGGCGCGCATGTCGAGCAGGAAGATGACGCGGCCGCTCGGGTCGATCTCGAAGTTCCATGGGTTGCCGGGGGCGTCGAGCGTCACCGACTGTATTGCCCGTGGATTGGCCGGGTTACGCGCGATGTTGAACACGGTCAGGCTGTCGCTTCCGGCGTTGCCGGAGTACATCCTCGTGCCCGCCGCGTTCACGTGGGTCCAGCAGGGCAGGAACGACCTCGGGTTCGGGAGCGCCCGGACGAACGTGAGCTGGGCGTCGTCGTTCCAGCGGTAGACGATCGTCTCGTCGAGATTCGCGATCTGCGCGTACAGGAGCTTCCGCTTTGGGTTGGAGGTGAGGCCGGCGGGCCACACGTTGGCGACGCGGTGCCCTCCTCCGAACACCGCTTTGGCGAGCGGCAGCGGCGAGTTCGGGCCTTCGGTCAAGGTGCCGCCCGGGCCGATCCGGAACGCCCGGAACACGCCCGTCTCCTCGCTCGTGATCAGGACCTTGCGATCGGGCGTGACGTACGCCTGAAGCGGGGCGGACCCCGGCGGCACGTCGATCGAGGAGATCGGGGGCCCGAGCGACCCGTCCGCGCGCACGTGAAAGCTCGTGTAGTTGGCCGGCACGCTGGTCAGGTCGCGCACTCCGTCCAGTGCCTTGTTGGCCACGATCAGCGTGTTGCCGGCGAGCCCGACGCTCGATGGCGCTGCTCCGTTCGACGGGAACGGAGATCCCCTCACCGGCGTCAGCCCACCGCCGGCGTGGATGTGGAACACAGCGATCGTGTCCGAGCTCGAGTTGACCGCGAACAGCAGCGTCCGGCTCTGATTGGTGATGACCTCCTGGTCGGCGTCGAGCACGCCGGAGTTGCTCAGGTCGTGCGAGCCGCTTCCGCCGGTCGGGTAGCGGCGTACCCCTCGCCCGCTCAGCACGCCGCTCTGGTAGCGGAACGCGAGGATCTCGTTCGAGTCCGGAGCGCGCGAGTTGGACTCGATGTACACCGTTCCGCTGAGCGGGGTCGCGCGCTGCTTGTGGCTGCGGGTGGCGCCGGTCGCGGGCGCGGCGGCAACGATCGCGAGGCCACAGACTACGAGGGTGCTGAGCGGTTGGCGGTTCATGCGGGTCACAGAATCTCGGTCGCGGATTTATACGGGGCGAAGCCGTACCGCGGCCACTCGGACGCTGGGCACCTCACCGCAGCGCGTTCCCGGAGTCGATCACGCACGAGACAAACTCGGCCGCGTCCCGCCGACGCGCGATCGGCCGGCCGCGGTACGCGGCCCCGGGTGGGGCTTGTCGCCACCACGCGAGCGCGTCCTCGATCAGCTCCCGCCACCGAGGGTCGAACACTTCGAGCGCGTACGCGGCCGCCGCCTCCTTGGACACGATCTCGCCGGTGGCGATCGTGTGGTGCAGTCGCGGCGCGCCGAGGACGCCGGCCGTCGTGTACCGCCGACCGAGCATCGTGCTCCGGTTCACGGCGGTGCGGCGGGCGCCGTGCACCCAGCGCCGCCAGTAGCTGTTGAGATTGCCCAGCGTCCAGGCCCGCAACTCCGCTGGGTCGGTATGGATCCGGAGGGTTTCGCGGTCGGCGCCGCGGACCGCGATCCCGTGTCGCGGACAAGCGCGGAGGCCCAGCGACCGGCGTGCACCGCTTGTAGCATGACCGGTCAGTGCGACTGGGTCGGCGCCGGCACCCGCTGGGCCTGCCCCGTCGTCGTCGTGCTCGAGCTCGCGTTCGCAGCCATCAGCAGGTCTTCCTCGAGGCGAAGCTCGGCGGCCGTCGGCGGGTGGCCCAGGATCGCGACCTCGAGCGCCCAGCCGGGGTCTTGCTGCTGCGGTGGCGCCGGCCGCCAACCCGGCTCCGGGACGGCGGTGTAGATCCCGCTCCCGACGGCGGCGTTCTGATCTCCGTTCAGGTCCTGGCAACTGAGATTTCGGTCGGCTGGCTCGCACACGATGACTGCGGGCACGCCTGGGCGGGGGGACCCGAGCTCATGCTGGTGCCGAGCTGCTGGTAGCGGGCCATCGTGCGGAACGCGGCCAGGAAGCTATCCGGCACGGCGGCCAGGTCCCGACCGAACCGGGTGGCCACCGCCGCCGTGATTTGGCCGCGCGCACGCGCCTGCCGGATCGCCGCCTTCAGGTTGGATCGCGTGATCACATCGGCGTTGTTCGACTCGATGTGACCGATCAGCTCGAAGCGAACGCCAGACAGCGCCGCACCGCAACCGAACGAGATGCCGGCCGTGCGCGGGCACTGGATGAAGTACGCGGTCGGCGGTTTCACGTGGCGACTCGAGTCGACGCCGTACAGCGCGCTCCCCGGGTTGGGGCTGCGGAACATCCCGAACGGGTCGGTGGCGGCGAGCCCTCCTCCGACAGCGAGGAGGAGAAGCGCCGCGAGCGCCACGATCAGCACTCGGCGGCTGCGGCGCGCGGCGTGGCGGCGCTGCACCGGAGGGTCGGTGGCGAGGATCCGGGCCAGCGCCGCCTGCGCGTCGGGCTCGAGGCCGAGATCGTCGTCGGGGAGAACCGGGTTCGAGCGCGCGATGCGCTCGAGCGTCGGCGGAAGCTGCGGTGTCATGACGCCTCCGATAGCTTGGATACGCGGGGCGATGCGCCGGCGGGCCGTTCGAGCAGCCGTTCCAGGCGCCTGCGAGCGCGGTGCAGGCGAACCGAGAACACCGGCGACGAGCATCCGAGAGCGCGTGCGGCGTCGGCTACTGGCAGCTCCTCCCAGGCCACCAGCGCGAGCACCTCGCGGTCGGCCTCGCTCAGCTGCTGCCAAGCGTCCCAAAGGGATGTGTCGTCGCCGTCGGCCGGTTCGGGCGCGGCTCGTTCGAGCTCAAGTGCGTCCCGGGCCGCCGATTGACGCGCGTGCCCGGCGTGGTGGCGAAGCACGACGTTGCGGGCAACGCCGTAGAGCCATGGGAGCGGCTCGCTAGGGATCGCGTCCAGGCGTCGCCATGCCACCAGGAACGTCTCGGCCGTCACCTCGTCGGCCGCCTGAGCGCCGACGCGGCGCTCCGCGTACGCGTGGATCCGTCCATACAGCGCTCCGTACATCTCGGAGAATCGGACCCTGGCGTCCCGTTCGGCGGTGTTCATACCTCACTTATCACCGGGAACGCCCGGAATCTTTCACGCTCCGCGCTTTGCTGGTCCACCCAAGCAAGGATCGCGCGGTGTCCCTCGACATGGCTGGGATTGTCCTCCTGTAATCATCTAGGGGCACCTTGCATCGACGGCCTCGGCACGCGTCGAGGACCAACCCCGTCAAACCACGACAGGAGGAACGATGAAGCTCGGTCGATTGCTGCTCAGGGTCACCGTCGGCGGCCTGTTCGTCGGGCACGGCACCCAGAAACTGTTCGGATGGTTCGACGGGCATGGGCTCGACGCGACCTCGAACATGTTCGACAGCATGGGAATGAGGCCGGGCCGGCGCAACGCGATCGCGGCCGGCGTGGCCGAGGCCGGAGGTGGCGCGGCGCTCGCCGCCGGGTTCGCGACGCCGCTGGCCGCCGCCACGCTGACCTCGGTCATGCTCACCGCGATCAACCGCGTCCACCTCAAGAACGGGCCGTGGGCGACCAACGGCGGCTACGAGTACAACGCCGTGCTGATCGCCGCCGTGCTCGCGCTCGCCGAGGTCGGCCCGGGCGAGCTGTCGCTCGATCACGCCCTCGGGCAGGAGCGGACCGGCCCCGGCTGGGCAGTGCTCGCGCTCGCGCTCGGCGTCGCAGGCGCCGTCGGCGCGCACATCGCCGCCGAGTCCACTCCCGCGCCACCAGCGCCGGAGGAGGCCCCTGCGACCGGCGACGCGTCCACGAACGGCGTCGCGTCCGCGCCCACCGAGACGCAGGAGGCCGGCACCGCGCAGTAGCCCGTTTGCCGCTCGCGGGCTTCTCCGGTGAGTTCTGGCAGGCTGAAGAGTCTGAACTGTCAGCCGATTGTCAGATAGACAAGGCATCCTCGGCCTAAGGCGCGTCTACGTGGTCATCGAGACCGCGCCCTTGAAGCTGAGAGCACATCCCGATCCCTACCGACCGGAGGCTGTCGACTGTGAGAAGGCTTGCGAAGTTCTGCTTCACCCACCGCGGGCTGGTGGTACTCGGCTGGGTCATCGCGCTGATCGCGGTGACCGCGATCCACTCCGCGGCCGGAAGCGCCTACAGCGACAACTTCCGCCTGTCCGGGACGCAGAGCTTCGACGCCGTAAATCTGCTCGAGCGCAACGCACCGAAGGCATCCGGGGACACCGAGCAGGTCGTGTTCGCGGTCGATCACGGACGAATCACCGATCCGGCGGTCCGCGCCCAGGTCGATTCGGCCCTCGCCAAGCTTGGGCGTCAGCCGCACGTATCGGAGATCTCTTCGCCGTACGGACCGCGCGGCGCATCGCAGATCTCGCCGTCTGGGCAGGTTGCCTTCGCAAACGCAACGTTCGACGTGCAGGCCAACAAGGTGACCGCCGCCCAGGCCAAGGCGTTCGTGAACGCCGCGCGCGCCGGCGCGGGAGAGGGCCTCGATATCGAGGTCGAGGGCCAGGTCGCCGAGGCGGCCAATCAGCAAGGTGCCGGCGGCCTTCCGTTCGGGATCCTCGCCGCCGGAATCGTCCTGTTCATCGTGTTCGGGTCGGTGCTGGCGATGCTCCTGCCGCTCGTGACCGCGGGCCTGTCGCTCGGGACCGCAGTCGGAGCGATCGGCCTCCTTTCGCACGTGCTCCAGATGGCCTCGTTCACCAACGAGCTCGCGCTGCTCATCGGCCTTGGGGTCGGCGTCGACTACGCGCTGTTCATCGTCACCCGATATCGCCAGGGACTGCTGCGCGGGCTCAGCGGCGAGGACGCGGTGGTCGAGTCTCTTGACACGTCAGGCCGCGCCGTGTTGTTCGCCGGGCTGATCGTGTGCATCGCGATGCTCGGCATGTTCACCCTCGGGGTGAGCTTCCTGTACGGCGTCGCGGTCGGCACCTCGATCGCGGTCGCGTTCACCGTCATCGCCTCGCTCACGCTGCTGCCGGCCATGCTCGGCTTCCTCGGCACGCGCGTGTTGCGGCGCAGCGAACGCCGCGCGCTCAAGGCGGGCTCGCTTCGCACGAGCGACGAGTCGCCAGGGTGGGCACGCTGGGCGGGCTGGATTCAGCAGCGCCCGGCGGTGTTTGCCGCGGTCGCGACCGGCGTGCTCGTGCTGCTCGCGATTCCGTTCCTGTCGATGCGCCTTGGCTCCGCCGACTCGGGCTCCGATCCGTCCGGCTCGACCACGCGCAAGGCTTACGACCTGCTCGCCAAGGGATTCGGCCCCGGATACAACGGACCCCTCCAGCTGGTCGCCCAGGTGTCGGATCCCGCCCAGCAGGCCGCGTTCGCGCGGGTGGACCGCGCGGTCGCCGCCACGCCGGGCGTTGTCGGCGCCACCCGACCGGAGTTCATCCCGAGCCGCGCGCCCGGGCTGGCGGGGGTGGCGCTCGCCGACGTCTACCCGAAGGGCTCCCCGCAGGACGCCTCGACCTCGGATCTGTTGCACACCGTCCGCGATCGGGTCGTCCCGGCCGCCGAGCAGGGCACGGGCGTGCACGTTCTCGTCGGCGGCCAGACCGCGATCTTCGACGATTTCGCCGGCGTTCTCTCGCGCAAGCTGCCGTTGTTCCTCGCGGTGGTCATCGGGCTCAGCTTCCTGCTGTTGATGGCCGTGTTCCGCAGCCTCGTGATCCCCGCGATCGCCGCGGTTATGAACCTGCTCTCGGCGGCGGCGGCGTTCGGCGTCGTCACCCTCGTATTCCAGGACGGCGTCGGCTCCTCGCTGCTCGGGATCGACAAGACCGGGCCGATCGAGGCGTTCGTGCCCGTGTTCATGTTCGCGATCCTGTTCGGCCTGTCGATGGATTACGAGGTGTTCCTCGTCACTCGCATCTACGAGGAGTGGCACCGGCGCCGGAACAACGAGGAGGCGGTCGTCCACGGCCTCGCCGCCACCGGTAAGACGATCACCGCGGCCGCGGCGATCATGATCCTCGTGTTCGGCGCGTTCATCCTCGGCGGCCAACGGATCATCGACCTGTTCGGCGTCGGCTTGGCCAGCGCGGTCCTGCTCGACGCTGTGATCGTCCGCTCGGTGCTCGTGCCGTCGCTCATGCTGATGATCGGCGACGCCAACTGGTGGCTCCCGAAGCGGCTCAACGACCTGCTGCCGCACCTGCGGGTCGAAGGCGCGACGGCGCGCGCCACCGGGCGCCACGCGCCGGCCGAGCGGGCCGTGCCAGAGCCCTCGGTCGGCTGACGGCTACACGTCGGTGTGCCGGGGCGCGTACCGGTGATGGAGCATCAGCGCGTTCCCGTCCGGATCTGAGAACAGCGCCATGTGGCAGACCCCCGTGTCGAGCGTGTCACCGTGGAAGCTGACCCCGCGTTCCTCGAGCATCTTCCGGCTCGCGGCGACGTCGTCGACGTGCAGCGCCACTGGATTGCGGTTGACCTCGTGAGGTAGGCCCATCTTCTCGGCGTTGTAGACGCTCAGCGTCAGGTTGCCGGTCTCGTACTCCGAGAAGTGGCGGTCTTCGATGTACACCGACCGGGGCAGGCCGAGCGTCTCGCCGTAGAACTTGGCGGCGGCGGCGAGGTCGTGGGTTGGGACGCCGACGAAGTCGACGCCGCGGACGAACTCCGGCGTGGCGGTCATGTGGGTCTCCTGGTCAGGCGTTCTTGATGACGATGCCTTCGAGGATGAACGCCGCGCGCTCGGTCGAGTCGATCGCGCTCTCGAGTCGCTCGAAGATGTCCTTCCAGCGGATCACGACCATCGGGTCGATCCCGGTCTCGAACAGCGACGCGATCGCCTCTCGCGTGATCCGGTCGCCCTCGTTCTCGAGGCGATGCACCTCGACCATCTGCTTGGTGATGTCCTTGAACCCCCGGATCAGGGGAATCGCGCCGGCGATCTGGCGCGTGGCGTCACGAAGCACTCCCGCCAGCCGCTGCGCCTGCGCCATCGGCGCCTCGATCTTGTACAGGCCGAGATAGTCGGCCACTTCCTCGATGTAGTCGACGATGTCGTCAAGCGCGGAGCTCAGGTGGAGGATGTCCTCGCGATCGATCGGCGTGACGATCGTCTGGTTGAGGCGGTTGAACACCTCGTGGGTGATCTGGTCGCCGGCGTGCTCGCACGCGAGGATGTCCCGCGCCATGTCTTGGGTCTCCGGATATCGCGAGAGCATCTCGTCAAGCAATTCCGCGGCGCGCACGATGTTCGCCCCGGCGCGTTCGAACAGGTCGAAGAACTCGCGGTCGGTCCCGCGGAGCAGGTTTGCGATCGAAGCCATCACCGCCCTCCCGCCCGGAGAGGCGATCGCTGCCATCGCACCCAGATGAGCAGCCCGATCATCGCCACGTAGGATAGGCGTGGATGAAGACGCGAGTGAGAAAATTCATGGTTCATAGGCGCGGCGGGGCGCGTCCGGCCTCGGGCTGACCTCTCGGCGATGGCCTACAGCGCCGGAGAAGCGAGGACGCAGCTCCTCGACGACGTGGCCGCGGCGACCGATCAGCTCGCGCTCGCCCTCGCCAGCCTTGGCGAGGCCTACGAGGAACTCGACGAGCAGACGGCCGACACGCTCGAGGAGCAATTGTTCCGCCCCACGCAGTCGGCCTACGGCCGTCTGAGACGGACGCACGCGGAGTTCGCCGCCCGCCACGGGCTGCCGGGGCGCGACTTCGCGACCAGTTCGGGCGGGATGCACTCCGCCGACCCGCGCGTGTACGTCGATCGTGCGGTCGACGCGATCGAGCGCGCCGATCAGATCCTCGCCGAGCTGCAGGACTCGATGATGCCCGTCGAAGTCGGCGATCGCGAGCTCAGGACCGGCCTGTCGGAGACGCGCGAGACGATCGCCGACCTGCCGGCGCGTGCCACCCGGCTGATGCGCACCCAGGGCCGCTAAGCGCGCTGCGGGCGGGTTGCGCACCGGCGAGGGCGCCCGCCGGCGCGGCGAGAGCGCCCACCACCGCCCCGCCACCATGTAAAACGCAGCAAACCGCCACGCCCGCGCCAGCCCCGGCAACATAAGCGCCGCCCGGGCGCTTATGTTGCCTCGGCTGCGGGCGGGCGTGAGCTTTGGTGCGAAATACATCGGCGCGGCCACTCGCCCCTCACCGCCCCCTGGCATCACCCGGCCCGCCCGCACTCGCGCCACCCGCCCGCACTCGCGCCACCCGCCCCCGGCGCCACCCGCACCGCCCCCGCCGGCGCATCCCGGCCGCCCGTTTATGCCAATCGGCCCCGGGTAGCCTCAAATCAATCGGGACTTCGGACAACCGTCCCGACATGGAGGTGAGGAGAGATGGCATACGCGCTCGCCCGCTTGGTGCGACTCGCGGTAGGAGTGGTCGTGCTTGTGATCGTGGTCGGCGGGATCCTGTTCCTGTTGTCCGCGAATCCGAGCAACGCGATCGTCCACGACATCCACGTCGCGGCCAGCACGCTCGTCGGGCCGTTCAAGAACCTGTTCTCGATCAGCGGTCATCCCAAGGCCACGCTCGTGGTCAACTGGGGTATCGCGGCGATCGTCTACTTGGTCGTCGGCGGATTGATCGCCAGGCTGATTGCACGGACGGGGACGCGCAGCACGCGGCCTGCCCGTCGCGTGATCGCGTAGTCGCGGTCAGGCGAAACAGAGGGCGGCGACCCGACCCGGGTCGCCGCTCGCCAGCCGGCCGTCAGTCATACCCGGAATTGCGAGGCTCGTAGCAACAACCCGGACGATTAGTACATCCGCGGACTTAGTGCGAAGGTTTACGAGCTTCATGCTTGAGATTCGGGTGGCCGGGGTATCAAGCGTCCATGAATTCACTAGCGATCGCCCGAAGCGACTCGACTGAGCTGTTCAGTCGGTGGCAGGAGCATGGGGACCGAAGCGCGCGCGACGAACTCGTCACCCGCTTTCTTCCCCTCGCCCGCAAGCTGGCCCGACGCTACGCCGGGGCAAGAGAGCCTTTCGAGGACCTCCTCCAGGTAGCGAGTCTCGGTTTGGTCAAGGCAGTCGATCGCTTCGACGCGGATCGAGGGACCGCTTTCTCATCCTTCGCCGTACCCACCATTCTCGGCGAGCTCAAGCGCTACTTCCGTGACCTCGGCTGGTCAGTCCACGTTCCGCGTGGTGCTCAGGAGATGGCGCTCAAGGTGGAAGACGCCCAGCAGCAGCTGACCAGCAGGACCGGCCGTCCGCCGAGCGTGCCGGACCTGGCGCAATACCTCGAGATGAGCATCGAAGATGTGCTCGACGCTCTCGAGACTGCCGGTGCCCATCACTCCACTTCGCTCGACGCTCCGCGGGAGGACGCCGAGGGCGATACCGGATCGCTTGCTGACGCCTTCGGGCAGGAGGACGAGCGCTTCGAGTTGGTCGACGCGAGCGTCACGATTTCTGCCTCCGCGCATCAGCTCAGCCCGCGCGAGCGTCACGTGCTCGCGTTGCGATTCGTACAGGACATGACGCAGACTCAGATCGCCGAGGAGATCGGCGTGTCGCAGATGCAGGTTTCGCGAATTCTGCGTCGAGCCCTCGCTCGCCTGCGCGAGATGACGGAGAGCGGCGACGCACCGTCCGTCAGCTGACGGTTTCCTCGATAAGACGGCGGGGGCCACACGAAGTCGGGGTAGCCGGCGTGCGTGCCCGTGCGCGGACCGCGTAGTCGCTCGCTCCGGCGCGCCGGCAGACCACCGCGCAGCCAGTCACCCGGCCGCCGCGTTAGTCTTCGCGGCGGCTAAACGAGGTGTAAGGATGCACGGGGCGCCCTGCGGGGCGGCACGACTTCATGCGCAATTGCGTTCGAACCATACTTCGGTGCGCCGTGGCGAACTGTGCATCCCCCACCGGTCGGACAGTTGTTCGACCAGCGGTAGTCCCCAGCCTCCGCTCTCGCGCTCCCGGGCACGCGTGGCGAAGCCCGGTCCATTGTCGAGTACCGCGCAACGGATCCTTCCGTTGACGCACACGTCAAGCACTACGGGGATGTCGTCGTTCTCCGGGCGGCCGTGCACGATGCCGTTGGTGACGAGTTCGCTGACCATCAGCTTGACGTCGTCGAGTTCGCTTGCTGACAGCACCGTCGACAGCTCTTCGGCAATGATGCGACGTGCCTGTGCCGGGCCCTCGGGTTGGGCGTCGATCTTATACAGCGCGCGTACACGTGAATCCATGATTGGACATAGGTTTACCCCGCAAACGGAGGTCAAAAGCATCCGAACCGCGAGATCTTCTCGCGGGGTCGGTTCTCGCGCGAATCGCAGGGTCAATCGTCGCGCGATTCGCGGGGCCGATCGCCGGGAGAATCGCGGGCGATGAGCACCGATGCACCCGCCGTCCGCCTCGAGCTCGACTCACGTCCGGAGACGTTGACGCTCGTGCGAGGCGTGCTCGCCGGCGTGGCCGAGCTGATCGGCCTCGACCCTGAGCTCCTCGACGACCTCAAGACCGCGGTCAGCGAGGCGTGCAACAACGTCGTCATGCATGCCTACGACGGAGTGACCGGTCCGCTGGGCGTCCGCATGTACATCGACCCGGAAGCGATCGAGGTCGTCGTGGAGGATCACGGGTCCGGCCTGCCGCCGCTAGCTCCGGCCGACGAAACGATCCGCGGCGTGGGGCTGTCGGTGATCCGCGCGCTCGCTGAGCAGGCCGAGTTTCGCGCCGGTCCCGAGGGCGGCACCGAGGTGCGGATGTCGTTCGCTGGGCAGCGAGACGGCAAGCCGCTGTTCCATCTGCCGAGCCAGGCGGGCCCGGACGACGACCTCGGCGCCGCATGGCTGTCCGGTGATGCGGTCGTGTCGCTGTCGCCGATCAGTCTGCTGGCCGGCGTTCTCGGCCGGGTGGCGCGAGCGCTCGCTGCCCGGGCGCGGTTCTCGCTCGATCGCTTCTCAGACGTGTATCTCGTCACCGACGCGATCGCGGCGCATGCCGGGCGGGCCGCCAAGGGCCCACGGCTGTCGTTCGCGATCTCGACCGACGCCCAACGCCTCGAACTCAAGATCGGGCCATTCGTCGACGGGAGCGGGGGTCAGCTCTCGCACCAGGCGCCGGACTACAGCGCGGCTTCGGCCCTGACGATGCTCAGCGACGAACTCGAGGTACGGCACGAGGATGGTGCCGAGGTCCTCTACGTCGTGATGATCGACCGGCGCAGGCCGGCGACCGCGGTCTGAGCTGGTTGGCGAGCGGCTCCTTGCGGGGAGCCCTCATTCCTCGGTGAGGAGCTCCTCCGGAGCGTCGACGAGCGTGAGCCGGTCACCCACGCCGGTCAAGCTCAGGAGCCGCGAAACCTGTTGGGGGCCCCTGACCATCGCCAATTGCCGACCCTGCTCCTCGGCCCGCTGGTGGGCGCGGACCAGCACGCTGAGGCCGGTCGAGTCCATGAAGTCGAGCTCTCTGAGGTCGATGATCAACAGCTGGGAGTCCGACGCCGCGACGCGGTCGAGCTCCTCCTGGAGAGCCGGACTTGACGCCAGGTCGAGCTCGCCGCTCACAGCGATGACGGTTGCCCGACCTTGGTTGCGGACCTCTAGCCGGAAGTGACTCTGCACGGGGGAGCGAGCCTACTGATCTTGGCGCGTGGATGCTGGGATCGCGATTGCGCCCGCCCCGACGATCACTTTTTCCCGAAATCCAGGGGGTTGGGGGGGTTGGTGTGGCACGTGCGTCATGTCATCGCGTACCGGGTAGCCAATTCCGAGAGCCGGTTGGCTCACGCAAAAGGAGGAGCGGAAAAATGGTCGCGCTAGTGGTGTTGTTGCTGATCCTTGCCCTTTTCGGCGGCCTCGGCTTCGCCGCCCACATCCTGTGGCTGGTCTTGATCGCCGCAGTGATTCTGTGGATCGTCGGCTTCCTGATCGGAGGCGTCGAGGCCGGAGCCGGGGGTCGACGAAGGTGGTATCGCTGGTAACGGACGAAGGTGTGCCGGCGAGGGCGGCGCGGACCGCCCTCGCCCACGCTTGCGGACGGGCTAGTCGGGGGGACCGTCACTCCGGTTCGGGGGGCGCCATCACTCCGCCCACCCCGCCGGCGACCGGCTACGGCCGCAGATGAGGATCGCCGGTCAGTTGGCGAAGACGCTGCAAGGAACGCCGCAGCAGCCGCGAGACCTGCATTTGCGAGACGCCGACCCGCTCGGCGATCTCCGATTGCGTCAGATCCTCGCCGAAGCGCAGGAACAGGATCTCGCGCTCGCGCTGGGGCAAGTGTTTCGCGGCCGCGAAGATCGTCGTTTGGTCGTCGACCAGGCCGAGGCGCTGATCCTCGTCGCCGATCGCGTCGATGCGCGTGGCGTCCTCCTCGCCGGCGAGCGGGGCGTCGAGTGACACCGTGCCGTAGGCCTCGGCGACCTGGAGGCCGTCGAGCACCTCCTCCTCGCTGAGCTCGAGGTACTGGGCAAGTTCGTCCACGCGCGGGGGGCGGCCCGTCCGGGCGCTGATCGCCTGCCGGGCTTCGTTGATTCGGCGCGCCCGCTCCTGGGCCCCGCGATCGACGTGGATCGCCCAACCGGTGTCGCGGAAATACCGCTTCAGCTCGCCGACGATCGTCGGCACCGCGAACGAGGTGAACGCGAACCCTCGGTCGGGATCGAATCGTTCGACGGCCTTCACGAGGCCGAGGCTCGCCACCTGCACGAGGTCGTCGTACGGCTCACTCGATTGCGCGTACCTGCGGGCCAGCTTGCGAGCAAGCGGCAAGAACCGTGCGATCAGCTCGTCGCGTGCCCCACGGTCTCGGTCTCGACGCCAACGCTCGAACAGCTCTTGCGAATCAGCCGTGGACACGGGCCCGCCAACCGGGGTTCCCGACACGTAGGACGTCCTTTCGCAGACCGACCTCTTTTAGCACAGATAACCGGCTTCCGTGCCACAAGATCGCCGCTGCGAGCTCCATTTGTCGGGACCCCGGTGATGTGGATGTATTGGCTGGGCCGGTTGGGTCAGCGCGTGCGGCGGGCGACGCCGCGCCGGCCCCAGACGAGTGCCTTTGCTCCCCGCCGTTCGAACCGATCGAACTGGCGTGCGCGGCGCCCGGAGTCCGCGTAGGTCTCTGCGGTCCGCCGGACCGCTTCGCTGGCGGCCGCCAGCGCCCCGACGGGGATCAGCAGGGCGCGCTGCGCGTTGCGAGCGGCGGCGCCGAGCCGCGTACCGGCGGCGTCTGCGGCCTTCGCCGCTGTACCGGCAGCGCTCGCGGTCGTGGTGCCGGCCGCGCGTGCCGTGCTCCGCGCATTGCTTCGCGCGTTCCGAGCCGCGCCGGACGCGGCTCCGCGCGTGCGACGGCCGGAGGCCTTGGTCGCGGTCGCGCTGCGCTTGGCGGCGTTCCGCTTACGCGTCGCCGCGGCCCTCTTCGCAGCGGCCTGGCGTTGGATTGGAGTCTGAGTTGCCATCGGTATCTGGTCTCCTCGTGTTGGTAGTCCGATTCGACTGGCTTTCAGTCGCCGCGGCGGCTCGAGTCGAGCCTTCCGCCGGCGGTTACCCCGAGGTCACTCCTTACCCGGGGGCCAGCCCTCTCCACCCACACGTTGCGATACTCACCGTAATGGCGGCTTCTTACACCTCACCGTTGGCCGAGGCGCTCGCTCCCGACGTTCTGGCCCGGTTCGAGAGATATGTGCGAATCGACACACAGTCGCACCGCGACCGCACGTCATCCCCGAGCACGCCGGGCCAGCTCGAGCTCGCGCGGGTCCTCGTAGGGGAGCTGCAGGAGGCGGGTCTGAGCGACGTGCAGCTCGACGAGAACGGCTACGTCCTCGGAACGCTCCCGGGCAACGGCGCCAACGGCGGCGATGACACGATCGGCCTGATCGCGCACATGGACACCAGTCCCGACGCCCCCGGCCGGGGCGTTGAGCCGATCGTCCACCGCTCCTACGACGGCGGCGTGGTCGAGCTTCCGCGCGAGGGCACGGTGCTCGACCCGGCCTCGATGCCCGAGCTGGCCGGCAAGATCGGACACGACCTCGTCACCAGCAGCGGCGACACCCTGCTCGGGGCCGACGACAAGGCGGGAGTGGCCGAGATCATGGCCGCGGTCGCGTACCTGGCGGCGCATCCCGAGCTGCCGCGGCCGGCGCTCCGGGTGGCGTTCACGCCCGACGAGGAGATCGGCGAGGGCGCGACGCTGTTCGACATCCCGCGCTTCGGCGCGCTCTGTGCGTACACGCTCGACGGCTCGGAGATCGGCGAGCTCCAGGACGAGACGTTCAGCGCGATGTCAGCGATCGTGACCGTACGCGGAATCGAGGTCCATCCTGGCCAGGCGACCGGCAAGCTCGTCAACGCGCTCAGGCTCGTGGCGCAGATCGTCGCGGCCCTTCCCTCGGACACGCTGACGCCCGAGACGACCGGCGATCGCGAGGGGTTCATCCATCTCCACGAGGTCTCCGGCAGCCCCGGCAAGGCCGAGGCAAGGTTCATCCTGCGCGATTTTGACGACGAGCAGCTCGAGCGCCACGTCGCCCTTCTCGAGAGCACCGCGAAGCAGGTCGTCGCGACCGAGCCGCGAGCTCGCTTGGAATTCAACGTACGCGAGCAGTACCGCAACATGCGGCGCTTCCTGGACGCGGTGCCGAACGTCACCGACGCCGCCGAAGCCGCGATTCGCGCGGAGGGCATCGAGCCGATCCGGCGCCCGATCCGGGGCGGGACTGACGGCTCCCGGCTGAGCGAGATGGGCCTTCCAACCCCGAACATCTTCACTGGGGGACACGAGTACCACTCGGTCCGCGAGTGGGCCTCCGTGCAGGACATGGCGGCCGCCGCGGCCGTCGTCGTACGTCTCGCCGACGTGTGGTCCGAAAACGGCGATGCAGGCTAGCTCTCCGGGCTCGCTCGCCTCGCTCGACGGGGCGGTGATGCTCGCCTCCGAGGCGACGATCCCCGCGACCGATGAGGGCCTGATCCGCGGCGACGGCGTGTTCGAGGTCATCCGTCTCTACGACGGGCGGCCGTTCGCACTCGACCGCCACCTGGCCCGGCTCGAGCGGTCGGCCGCGAATCTCCGGCTGCCGCTCGACGTCGAGGCGGTCAGGGCCGATGCCTGGCGCCTGCTCGCGCAGGCCGGCGTAGGGCCCGAGCACGAGCTGTTGCGGATCGTGGTCACTCGCGGGGGCCGGCGGCTGCTCCTGACCGAGCCGATGCCGGCGGTCGCGGAGATCGTCCGGCTCGGGTCGGTGACGTACGCCCCGACCCGGATCCTCGACGGCATCAAGTCGCTGTCGTACGGCGCGAACATGCTCGCGGGCCGGCTGGCGCGCGAGCAGGGGTTCGACGAGGCGCTGCTGGTCACCCCCCACGGTCGCGTGCTCGAGGCGCCGACGAGCTCGATCTTCTGGATCAAAGACGGGGAGCTGCTGACGCCGCCGCTCGACGAGCACATCCTCGCCTCGATCACCCGCGCGGTCGTGATCGAGGCCACCGGCGCGGCCGAGCGCTCGTGCACGCTCGACGAACTGCTCGAAGCGGACGAGGCGTTCCTGGCCTCGACCGTCCGCGAGGTGCAGCCGGTCGTCGCCGTCGATGACCGCACGTTCGACGCGCCGGGCCCCGTCACGGCGCAGACGGCCGAGTCCGTCGCGGCGCTGGTTCGCCGGCAGCTGGACGCAGAGACGAGCGCGCTGGGCGCCGACACTCGATGAAGGTCCTCACCGTGATCGGGAACCGCCCCCAGTTCATCAAGGCGGCGGCGGTCTCCCCGCGGCTGCGCGAGCGCCATCAGGAGCTTCTGATTCACACCGGCCAGCACTTCGACGACGATCTCTCGGCGGTGTTCTTCGCCGAGCTGGGACTGCCGGCGCCCGATCGGCAGCTCGCGATCGCGCTCGGGTCGAACAGCTCCCAGACCGCCCGGATGCTGAGCGCGCTCGAGCCGGTGGTCGCCGAGGAGGCGCCCGATGCGGTGCTCGTCTACGGCGACACGAACTCGACACTCGCCGGCGCGCTCGCGGGCGCTCAGGCGGGCGTACCGGTCGCCCACGTCGAGGCCGGGATGCGCTCGTTCGACCGCTCGATGCCCGAGGAGCTGAATCGCGTGCTGACCGACCACGCGGCGTCGCTGCTCCTGTGCTCTTCGGAGGTCTCGGTCGAGAACCTGCGGCGCGAGGGCGTTGCCGGCACCGTCGAGATGGTCGGCGACGTGATGGTCGACGTGGCGCTCGAAATGCAGCCGCGCCTGCGCGAGCGCACCGATCTGGTCGCCGCGCGCGGCGTGGCGCCCGGCGAGTACATCCTCGCCACCGCGCACCGAGCCGCCAACGTCGACGATCCCGAGCGGCTCGCGATGCTCGTGGGCGTTCTCCGTGCGATGCCGCTGCAGACCGTGTTCGCGGTTCATCCGCGCACGCGCGACCGGCTATCGGCGGCAGGGCTGCTCGAACAGCTCGAGCGCGCGGAGAACATCGTGCTGACCCCACCGCTCGGCTACGTCGAGCTGACCGCGCTCCTCTGCAACGCCCGCGCGGTCCTGACCGACTCCGGAGGTCTCCAGAAGGAGGCTTACTTCGCCGGAGTTCCTTGCATCACGCTGCGTGCTCGCACCGAGTGGACCGAGACCGTCGAGCTCGGCTGGAACACGCTTGTCGATCTCGACGCGGGCGCGGCGCTCAACGCGCTTCGCCGCGAGCCCCCACCCGTGCGCCCACCGCTGTACGGCGACGGCCACGCCGGCGAGCGCGTCGTTTCGGCTCTTACACTCCTGGTTCGATGAGGCGCCGGTCGCCGTGAACGAGCGCTCCCTTCGACTGGCCGTCGTCGGGCTCGGTTACTGGGGCCCCAACCTGGCCCGCAACTTCGCCGCGATCTCGGGCTGCGAGCTGGCCTGGGTCTGCGACCCGTCGGCCGACGCGCGTGAGCACATCGCCACCCAGTTCCCGACCGCGCGGGTCACCGGCGACCTGGACGAGGTGCTGGCCGACGACACCCTCGACGCGGTCGCGCTCGCGACCCCGGTCCCGACCCACGCCGACCTCGCAGTGCGGGTGCTCGAGGCCGGCAAGCACTGTTTCGTCGAGAAGCCGCTGGCGCAGTCGGTCGTGGACGCCGAGCGCGCGGTCGCGGCGGCGGCGGAGTACGGGCGGGTGCTGATGGTCGGCCACCTGCTCGAGTACCACCCCGGCGTGGGGCAGCTCAAGCAGCTGACCGAGTCCGGGGAGCTCGGGCAGATCTACTACATCTACGGCAACCGCCTGAACCTCGGGAAGCTGCGGTCCGACGAGAACGCGCTGTGGAGCCTTGGCGCCCACGACGTGTCGGTCGTGCTCTATCTCGCCGACGAGGAGCCGGAGGAGATGGTGGCGCGCGGCGAGTCGTACGTGCAGCCCGGCGTCGAAGACGTCGTGTTCTGCTTCATGCGGTTCCCGTCCGGGCTCTCGGCCCACCTGCACCTGTCCTGGCTCGACCCGCACAAGGAGCGGCGATTCACGGTCGTCGGCTCGCGTAGGATGGCGACGTTTGACGACATGGCGCTCGAGGGGAAGCTGAGCATCTTCGACAAAGGGTTCGATCAGGTCTCACGGGGCTACGGCGAGTACATCACCAGGACGGGCGGCATCGTCTCCCCCCAGGTGCCGAACGTCGAACCGCTGCGCATCGAATGCGAGCACTTCGTCGAGTGCGCCCGCGAGGGACGCCGGCCCCGCTCGGACGGCGCGAGCGGCCTGCGCGTCGTCCGCGTGCTCGAGGCGCTTCAGCGCTCGCTCGACGCCTCCGCGCGGTGAGGCCCGCGTCGCTTCGCCCTCACACTCACCACCCCCACTCACCACCCCGTAGAGAGGAGTCCGGATGGAGACCTGGCACGTCGCCGAGCTTGACATCGAGGCCCACCATCCGCAGGTTCTGCGCTCGGACGCCGAGACCCGCGCCATCGCGATCCTGCTGCCGGCCGGCGAGCAGATGCAGTCCCACCAGGTCCACGAGCGCAGCTACCTGGTCGTCGTCGCCGGCGAGGTCGAGATCTCCCAGGACGACGGCTCGGTCGAGGGCGGGGTGGGGCTGCTCGCGCACTTCGAGCCCAACGAACGCCGCACCGTGGCAGCGATCACCGACGCCCGGCTGGTGCTCGTGCTCGCGCCCTGGCCCGGACAGGGCCACCCGTCGCGTCCGGCCTGAACCGGACTCCCGCGCGGCGGCTGAAGCAGCGCTCAGGCGGCGGCCGACGCCGCCTTCCCTGAGCCGGCCATCCCGGCGCCGGCCTCGGTCCAAATGACCTCGTCCCGGCTGGGTCCGACGCCGATCAGCGCTATCGGCACGCCGACGAAGTCCGACATGAACTGCAGGTAGTCGCGCGCGGCCTGGGGCAGGTCCGACTCCTCGCGGCAGTCGGTGATGTCCTCGCTCCAACCGGGCAGGTCGACGTACTCGCCGGTCACGTGGTGGAGCATCGTCTGGTGGTAGGGGAAGCTGTCGAACTCCGCGCCCTCGGGCCCGCGGTAACGCGTGCACACGCACAGCCGTTCGAATCCTGAGAGCACGTCGAGCTTCATCACCGCGAGCGCGGTCAGCGAGTTGATCTGGCAGGCGTACCGCAGCGCGACCAGGTCGAGCCACCCGACTCGCCGCGCCCGGCCGGTAGTGGTGCCGTATTCGCCCCCGCGCTCGCGAATTTCGTCAGCGATGTCGCCTTCGAGCTCAGTCGGGAACGGACCCGCGCCGACGCGCGTTCCGTAGGCCTTCATCACTCCCCAGACCTCGTCGATGTCCTTCGGCCCCACGCCCGCGCCGACGCACGCCGCGCCCGCCACGGGGTTCGATGAAGTGACGAACGGATACGTGCCGTGGTCGATGTCGAGCAGCGCGCCCTGCGCGCCCTCGAATATGACCGTCTGACCGGCGTCGAGTCGCTCGTGGACGAGCCGCACCGTGTCCGCGATGTAGTTCGCCATGCGATGGCCGTAGGTCAGGTAATCCTCGGTGATCGTCTGTAGATCGAGCCGCGGGTCCTTCTCGAACGGGCGGAGCGTCAGCCGCTTGGGCTCGAGCGCCGCGACGATCTTCTTCTTGAGGATCTTCTCGTCGAGCAGGTCCTGGACCCGAATCCCCAGCCGGGCCGCCTTGTCGGCGTAGCACGGGCCGATCCCCCGCCGGGTGGTGCCGATCTGCAGCTTCCCGAGCTTCGCCTCGCCGGCGTGGTCGAGCATCATGTGGTAGGGCATGATCAGGTGCGCGTTCGCTGAGATCCGCAGTGATCGCGTGTCGACCCGCCGCCGACGCAGCTCGTCGAGCTCGTCGGTCAGCACTCGGGGGTCGATCACCACGCCGTTCCCGATCACGCACTGCGTCCCCTTGTGAAGGATTCCGGACGGGATCAGATGCAGCTTGAACGTCTGCCGGCCGCGCACGATCGTGTGGCCGGCGTTGTTCCCGCCCTGAAAGCGCACGACCGCATCGGCCCGCTCGGCGAGCAGGTCGGTGACCTTTCCTTTGCCCTCGTCGCCCCATTGGGCGCCGACCAACACGATTCCTGGCATCGACGACGGAGTGTACGCGGGGCATGGGCGTACGCGTCCGGGCTAGTCCCCGGCTGCGCCGACGAGCTCGATCCGGTTACCCCACGGATCGGCCGTGAAGAACCGCCGCGTGCCCGGGATCGTGTCGTCCCACTGGACCGCGCGGCCCGCGGCCGCGAGCCGCTCCGCCAGCCGATCGAGATCCGCCGCCCCGATCAGGATCGCCGGGTGAGCCTTGGTCGCCGGCGCGAACGGGTCGGCGATCCCGATGTGAAGCTGGTGGGTCCCGCAGGCAAACCAGGCGCCTCCCCGCGCTCGGAGCGTCTCGGGCTTGGCGAGCTCAGCCATGCCCAGCAGCTCGCCGTAGAACCGCCGGGCGTCGTCCTCGCTCCCTGCCGGCGCGGCAACCTGAACGTGGTCGAGGCCGATCGGGGACACGTCGGTCACGCATCGATCATCGCACGCGTGGGCGGCACCACCCGGCCCTGGAGGGTTGCCGGCGCTCGCGCTAGGTTCTAGCCATGGCAGAGGAGCAGCACAAGACCGAGGAGCTCAAGATCGTCCAGGCCGACCGCGAGGCCGCCGAGCGCGAGGCGGCCGAGTCCGCGGTCGACGAAGAGGAGGTCGCGCAGCACGAGCGCCGCGCCGACAAGGCCCGCTATCTCAAAGAGAAGCTCGAGGACCGCGCGGAGTCAGAGCGCCAGCTCGACGAGTGAAGCGCCGGCAATCACGCCGAGCGCAGATCCATCCGCCGGTCGTGGCCGAGCAGCGGTAGCTCGTCACACATCTCGGTCAGGCGCGACACGGTGCGTTCGGTGATCTGCTCGCACAGCGCCTCGCGGTCGAGGATGTTCGTCGTGATCACCATCGAGCGCTGGTCCTCGTAGCGGGCGTTGACGATCGAGTACAGCTCCTCGAGCACCCAGTCCGTCGTCCGTTCGGCGCCGACGTCGTCGACGTGGAGCAGATCGACTGCGGTCAGGCGGTCGAGCAGGTCGACGTGCGAGCGCTCCGCGCGGTGCGTGTCGCGGATCTCGTTGAGCAGCCGCGGCAGCGAGTAGATCGCGACCGAGCGGCCCGCCTTCAGCGCCGCTTTTGAGACCAGCATCGCGAGCGTCGTCTTGCCGGTGCCGACGTCGCCCATGAACCACAGGCCGCGCCCGGCGTCGAGCCGCTCATCGATCGCGTCGGCAAACCGGCGGGTTGCCGCGACCACGTTGCTATCGATCTCGGTCACCGGATAGCGGTCGAACGCGACGTCGTAGTAGCGGCGGGGAATCACCGCAGACAGGCTGCGCGCCTTGCGCTGGGCGATGATCTGCCGGCGGCACTGGCAGTCATATGCGGTGTTCGTGGCCTCGTCGTAGCGGAGCCCACTCCCGTCGCAGATGTCGAACGCACACCCGCTCACGCCGCGAACCGCTCGCCGGCATAGTTCATGAACTTCGGGTACTCCTTCTGGAAGGTCAGCACCACATCGCCGACCGGCCCGTTTCGGTGCTTGGCGATGATGATGTCCGCCTCCCCGGGCCGCTCGGAGTCCTTCTCGTAGTACTCCTCGCGGTAGATGAACATCACGAGGTCCGCGTCCTGCTCGATCTGGCCGCTCTCGCGAAGGTCGGACAGGATCGGCCGCTTCTCGCCACCGCGCTGCTCGACCGCGCGGCTCAGCTGCGACAGCGCGATCACGGGGACGTTCAGCTCGCGGGCGAGCGACTTGAGGCCGCGGGAGATCTGGCCGACCTGCTCGACGCGGCTCTCGACCCGTCCCTCGTGGCGCATCAGCTGGAGGTAGTCGATGATGATCAGGCCGAGTCCATCCTCGAGCTGGTGATGGAGGCGACGCGCCTTGGCCCGGACCTCGAGCACGCCGGTGTCGCTCGAGTCGTCGATCCACAGCGGCGCGTCTGACAGCCGCTGGCAGGCGCTGAGGATCTTGGGCCAACGGTTCTCGGCCACTCGGCCCTTGCGTAGCTCCTCGCCACGGATCCGGGCCTGGGAGGCGACGAAGCGCTGCGCGAGCTCGGACTCGGACATCTCGAGCGAGAACAGCGCGACCGAGCTCGGCCGTTGCGCCGGGTGCCCGACCCCGAGCACCGCGTTCTCGGCGATGTTGGCGACGAGCGCCGACTTTCCCATCGACGGGCGCGCCGCGACGATGATCAGGTTTCCCGGCTGAAAGCCGCCCGTCAGCTCGTCGAGGTCCTTGAAGCCCGACGGCGTGCCGGTCAGCGGCGTCTTCGCCGTCGATAGGCGGTGGAGCTTGTCGGTCTCCTGGTCGAGGATCTCGGCGATCGGGCGAAACTTCTTCTGGCGATCGTCGTGTGCCACCTCGAGCACGGAGCGCTCGGCGCGCTCTACCAGATCCCGGGGCGGGGCCTCGCGCGACATCACGCTCGCCTGGATCTCGTACGAGGTGGTCAGCAGCGCGCGCAGCTGCGCGTTGTCGCGAACGATCTGCCCGTACTCGCGGGCGTGTCCCGCGGCGGGCACCCAGCCGGCGAGCTCGTCGATCGCCGCCGGGCCGCCGATCTCCTCGAGCTTGCCGCGCTGGCGGAGCGTCTCGGCGACCGTCAGGTGGTCGATCTTCCGGTCGCTCTCGTACAGCACCATCATCGCCGCGAACACCGCGCCGTGCTGCTCGCGGTAGAAGTGGTCGGGCCGCAGGTGCTGCTCGACCAGCAGCGCGTGCAGGTGCCGCTCGTCGAGCAGGACGGCGCCGAGAACCGACTTCTCCGCCTCGAGGTTGTGAGGCGGAACGGCGATTGTCTGGACGGCGCTCACGGTCGATCCGAGTCTAGGTTCGAGGCAGGCGTCCTCGCGCGAGCCCTTCCCGCAACCAGCGAGGACTTCCGCGGAGGCTCAGATTCGGGAAGTCGGTGGCTCGGCTCCGGCGGGAGCCGAGCGCAGGCTCGGCTAGGCCGGCACCACCATCGTCTTGACCGTCGCCGTCACCTCGTCGGTGACCTCCACGACGACCATGTACGTGCCGGTGTGGCGGATCGGGTCCTCGAGATGGACCTTGCGCCGGTCGATCTTGATCCCGCGCGCGTCCCGGATCGCGTCGGCGATGTCCTGGGTCGTGACCGAGCCGAACAGCCGGCCGTCGTCGCCCGCCTGCTGGGGGATCGTGAGCACGGTCCGGCCGAGGGTCGCGGCGTTGTCGCGGGCGCGGTCCTCGGCCTCGCGGACGGCGCGGTCCGCCTCCTCCTGCCGCCGCTTCGCCGCCTGGATCGAAGCCGTCGTCGCCGGCTCGGCCAGCTTGCGTGGAAGCAGGTAGTTACGCAGGTAGCCGGGCGACACGTCGATGACCGTGCCGCGCTCGCCGAGCGACTCCACGTCCTGGAGCAGGATCGCCTGAGGCATCGCGGGATCCCCCGTCCTAGCGGTCCCGATCGCGGTCGCGACCGCCGCGTTCGCTGCGTTCGTTGCCCGAGCCCTCGGCCACGTACGGCAGCAGCGCCAGTTCGCGCGCCCGCTTGACGGCCCGGGCCACCTGGCTCTGGTGGCGCCGGCACGCACCCGTGATCCGGCGCGAGCGGATCTTGCCGCGTTCGGAGATGAACCTGCGCAGCATCGAGATGTTCTTGTAATCGACCTGGTCGACCTTGTCCCGGCAGTACGGACACGGCTTACGGCGCGAGGAAGTCTGGGCGCCCTTCCTGTCGCGCCGGCGAACCGGCCGTCTACGCTGCTTTGCCAATCTCGATCACCTGCTTGGTTGCTGTATCAGCCTTCGTTGATTTCCTAGAACGGGATGTCGTCGTCGGACGATCCCGAGCCCACGGAAGTCGTTTCGAAGTCGCTGGTATCGGCCGGGATGTCACTCTCCGCTGCACGGATGCTGCTGCTGGAGTAGCCGTTCCCGTTTCCGTTCCCAGCGTCGTCGCGACCACCGAGGAACTGCACGTTCTCAGCGATGATATCGACGGACTGGCGCTTCTGTCCGTCAACCTCGTACTCGCTCCACTCGAGCCGGCCGTCGATCGCCACCGGGCGCCCCTTGTGGAGGAAGTTCCCGCAGCTTTCGGCCTGGCGGCCGAACACGGTGACGTTGAAGAAGTTGGCCTTGTCTTCCCAGTCGCCGGTCGCGTTGTTCTTGCGGCGCGTGTTGACCGCCAGCCTGAGCTTGCAGACCGACAGCCCCGACGCGGGGTTGTTGCGCACGTCCGGATCCTTCGTCAGGTTCCCGGTCAGCACGACTCGGTTGATATTCATCTCAGCTCCTTTCCAGAGCGCATTGAAAGCCTGTGGCCGAGTCTAAGCGCGCTCCAGACGGCAACATCCGCGGTCCCCGGAAAATGGACGGACAAGTTGCAGAGCCTCGGTTCGTTCGTGTCAGACCGTCGAAATCCCGTTGCAAAAGGGGATCGCGGGCGCCGGCGCCCACCCGCTCCGCCGACTCAGCGCTCTACGACGGCCTCCGACTCGCCGCCGGAGGCAGCGGGAGCGGCCGTCGCCACCACGGGCGGGGGCGAATCCGGGGCCGCCGGCGTGCCCGGGAGGTTCTTGATCACCCGAAAGCGGACGACGCCGTCGGTGATCCGCAGGTCGTGGGACAGCGTCTCGATCAGAGACGGTGGCGCCTTGAACTGGAGCAGGTGGTAGTCGGCGTCGGGCTGATGCTCGATCCGGTACGCGAGCGGGCGCTGGCCCCAGTCGTCCTGACGCTCGATCGAGCCGTCGGCCTTGGTGATCATCGACTCGACGTCGGCGAGGATCTTCGCGCGCTGCTCGTCAGGCGCGGTCGTCGACAGCAGCAGCATCAGGTCGTATAGAGGGGGTTGTGTGGCCATGAGCAGATGCCTTCGGTGAGGCGGCGGTCGACTATAGCGGCTGACCGGCCATCCGCAGGCGGTCGGCGCCCGGGGAATCCGCGGTCCGCAGCCCGTCGGCGGCTCTACTAGCGTTCGCGCGATCGTGCCCGCGAAGGACCTGCAGACGCTCGAGTTTCCCGACCGCGCCGCCTGGGAGCGCTGGCTGGCAGACCAGCACGCGACGTCCGACGGGGTGTGGTTGAAGATCGCCAGGAAGGGGTCGAAGACGACCACGGTCACGCACGCGGACGCGCTCGAGGAGGCGATTCGGTACGGGTGGATCGACGCGCAGAAGGGCGCCCACGACGAATCGTTCTGGCTTCAGCGCTTCTGCCCGCGTGGACCCCGGAGCAAGTGGTCGCAGGTCAACCGCGCCAAAGCGACCGAGCTGATCGAACAAGAACGGATGACGCCGGCCGGGATGGCGCAGGTGCAGGCGGCCAAGCAGGACGGCCGCTGGGACGCCGCCTACGCGCCCCAGAGGACCGTGACGGTCCCTGACGACTTCCAGCAGGCCTTGCAAGCCAACCAACGAGCGAACGAGTTCTTCGCCACGCTCAAGAGCTCAGAGCGCTACAGCTTCCTCTACCGCGTCTACGACGCCAAGCGCCCCGAGACCCGCGCCCGCCGGATCAACGAATACGTCGCGATGCTTGCGGAGGGGAAAACGATTCACGGATCGCGACTCGGCTGAAGCGGAGGCTGCGGCGCCCGACCGGCGGCACTCGCGCAGATACAGCTGGGACCCTCAAAATGGTTTGGATGCGCGCCGGGCCGCCGCGTGGGCGAGCAGCCGTAGCGACCGCTAGGACTGGCCCTTGCGCTGAATGTCCGCCAGCTGCTCGTCGATCCAATCCCCCGGATTGCGCGCGGTCACGACTGACCGCAGTCCCTCGATCCGCCGCCGGCGCTCCGCATCATCCATCGTCAGCGCCGCGTGAATCGTGTCGGCCAGCTGCTGGATGTCGAACGGGTTGACCGACAGCGAGTACTCGCCGAGCTCTTCGTGGGCGCCGGTGTTCTCGCTCAAAATGGAGACCCCGGCCCGCTCGTTGACCATCGGACCCTCTTTCGCCACGAGATTCATCCCGTCGAACATCGCGTTGACCATCAGCACGTCGTAGTGCTTGTAGGCGGCGACCGCCTCCTCCAGGTCGTCGCGAAGCTTCAGCTGAATCGGCATCCAGTCCGGCGAGCCGTGGCGGTGATTAACCACGGCGACGACCGCCTCGATCCGCTCCAGGTACTCCGCGTACTCGGGGACGTCGGTCCGGGACGGCATCAGCTGGGCGATGAACGTCACCCGCTCGCGGAACTCGGGGTGCTGCTCGAGGAACAAATCGAACGACGTGAACCCTCGCAGGACGTTCTTCGACAGATCCGCCCGGTCGACCCTCAACAGAAGATGGTCGCGGCGCCGGCGCAGCAACTCGTGCTCGAACTCGCGCGTCCGCTCCCGCCCGGCGACGGCCTGCACGGCGCGCGCATCGATCGGCAGCGGGTACGCGCGCACCCACACCTCGCGGCCGTCGGAAACATGCACGACGCCGGCCTCGTGATCGACCTCGCACCCGAGCAGGTCCTCGCAGCACTGCAGGAAGTTCCGCCGGTAGGACCGGGTGTGGAAGCCGATGATGTCGTTGGACAGGATCCCGTTGTAGATCTCCTCACGGATCACGGTCGGGAGCACCCGCCACGAGTCCGACTGCGTCCACGGGATGTGCACGAAGTGGGTCATGAACACGTCCGGCCGGACGCTGCGGATCAGACCTGGGAGCGTGTACAGGTGGTAGTCGTGGACCATCACGACCGGCCGCTCGAGCCCCTCGATCTCCTCCATCACCGCCCGCGCCAGGTCCTCGTTGACGGCGTTGTAGCCGAACTCGAACGCCTCGGTCTCGTTGCGGCGGATGTCCGGCGCGTTCGACAGATCCCACAGGTAATGCTGGATGAACCACAGCATCGGGTTTGCGGTGATGTTGTAGAAGCGGTCATACGCGTCGGGGTCGGACGCGACCAGCTTGACCCGGTATTCGCCGCCGCCCGGCGCCTGCACAGTGAACGGTTTGCGTTCGTTGCGCTCGGCGGCGGCCGCGTCCTCCTCGGTCATCGCCGACGCGATCCAAGTCACATCGCGGTGGGTGGCGAGGCCGATCAGTGCGGTTACCAGACCGCCGGTCCCTCGACGAACCTCTCCGTTCGGTCCGAATGTGACCGGCCCCCGATTCGACACCAGCACCAGCGGGGGATCAGAAGAGGACACGGAAATCAGACCCCGAGCTGCTCGAATAGCTCTAGCCAATCTCGCAGCAGGCGCGGCATCAGGAAGCGCTTGCGGACGTCCTCCTTGCCGGCGCGTCCCAGCCGCTTGCCGAGCCCGGGATCCTGGAGGATCTCGAGCGCGCGCTGCGCACACTCCTCGACGCTCGAGACGAGGAATCCGGTCTCCCCGTCGCACACCTGCAGCGGGATGCCGCCGACGGCGCCGCCGATCAGCGGGCGCCCCTTCCAGATCGCCTCGGTCACTGTCAACCCGAACCCTTCGCGGGTTGACTTTTGGATAACTACATCACAGTGAGACTGGAACGCGTTGACCTCGATCGCCCCCACGTTGTTCAGGTTATTCAATATGTGAATGTCAGGGTCGCCGTCGGCGTGCGCGACCGTCGCGTTGAAAAAGTCCCACCCCTCGGGGTCGTCGGTGGCCATCGAACCGACCAGCGCGAGTTGCACCTCCGGCATCTCTTCCTTCACGATCCGGTAGGCGTCGATCACCCCGAGCGGATCCTTCCACGGATCGAACCGCGACACCTGACACAGCAGCGGCCGATCGACGTCGATGCCGAACTGCTCGCATATGTACACGGCGTCCTCGGGCGAGAACGCCATGTTCTTCGGCGCGAGCGGATCGATCGCGGGCGGAATGATGTGCGCGCGGCCGTCCATGTCCGCCGGCACGTACTGCGGCATGTGGAAAACCGCCGCCGGATACGGGTCCAGGTACGGCAGCAGGCGCGCGAGCGTGTCCGGGTTCGGGGTCGAGAGGTCGATGTGGCAGCGCCACACCCACCGCCGTGACTTCTCTCCGACGAGCGACGGAAGCGCCGCCGGCTGGGGGTCGTGGACGATGCACACATCCCATCCGTCTGACATCTCGCGCGCGTTGATCCCGTTGTAGTCCTGCCACGTCCTCCACTGTGCCTCGCTGAGGTCCTGCGGGTTGCCCTGGAGCGCGTTGTGCATGACCTTGGTCGCGTTGAAGAACTCCTCGCGCCCGTAGATCACCTGCCACTCGGCCGCAAGCCCGACGTCGATCATCAACGGCACGAGCGTGTAAAGGATCTCCGACACGCCACCCCCGAACGAGGTGGCGGACAGATGCAGCACCCGCTTCCCCTTCAAACGCTCCGCGCGCGAACGGATCTCGTCGGCGAGCGGGCGTCCGACGATGCTCGCGTAATCGTTCAGATGCTTGTGCGGGACCGTGACCGGTTGCAGCATGGCTAAGCCGTAGGACCGGCCGCACGATATCGAGCCGCGCTCCCGGACACCTAAGGGTACTGCGCCCGGAGCCGCTCGACTCCCATGTCGACGGCGCGTACGAGTTGTGCGTGCAGCCGCGCGTTCGAGGCGCAGATCGACGACATCTGGAACTCGTGGCCGCTGCCGAGCAGGCGACACCGGTCGAGCGGCTCGCCCCAGCCGTCGCTGGCGATGCCGCCCGCCTCGCGCAGGCACAGCCACGGCGCCGCCAGGTCGTATGGGGAGTTGTTCAGCACCTGGCCGCCTCCTACCCGCTCGAACTCCTCGCGCATCCCGGGGATCTCATCGATCAAACGCGACCCGACCTCGACCACGGCATCGAACTGGCCCGTCACGATCCGCGTCATCGCGAACGCCTGCGAGCCGAGCTCGAACGTGCCGCCGCCGACCGACGACGCGTCGATCAGGTCGCCCAGCACCTCGACCGACGGCCGTACCGGCCGGCCCCGGAACCCGTATCCCCAGAACATCCGGCCGATGTCGACCGTCGGCGAGAGCGCCACCGGGCGCGTGGACTCGACCCCCGACCCCCGGACAGCCAGGTACCAGTCCCCGGACTTGATCTCAACTACGCACCCGATCTCGACGTCGGCCATCGTCGGCTCGCCGTCGCCGATCGGCGCGAACGCCACCGCCACGCACGCCGACTCGAGCCCCGCCATCGCCGGCCGCGTCCCGTCGATCGGGTCGACGACCAGGACATTCACTGCGTCAGAAGGCGCGACCAGGCCCCGGTCCTCGGAATAAAACGCCGTGCGGGGCGCGTGCTCGGCCACGAACTCCTCCAGGAAAGACTCGGCCAGCGAGTCGACGGCGAACGTCACGTCTCCACCGGCGCCGTCACCCGCCACCGCGCGGCCCGCGTGCGACCCCAACTCCGGAACCACCGCCGAACGCAACTGCAGGGCGAGGTCAAGCACTAGCCCCCGCTGATCAGCAGAAACCACGAAACCTATGCGGGGATCTCGAGCGTGAACGTCGTGTCGCCCGGCCGGGAGTCCACCGACAACTGCCCCGACATACGCTCCGCGAGCTCGCTGGCGATCGCCAGCCCCAGCCCCGACCCCTGAGCGTCGTCGGCCGTGTAGAACGGCTCGAAGATCCGCGACAGCGCCTGCGGATCGACCCCGTCCCCGTCGTCGTGCACCGCGATGCGCACCGCCCCTGCGTCGCGACGGGCGGTGACCACGATCCGGGTTCCGCACGCCGTGTGCGCCAGCGCGTTGTCGAGCAGGATCCGCATGATCTGCGCCACCCGGACAGGATCGCATTGCGCCTCGATCGTGCCCGGGCCGACCCGCAGCTCCAGATGCGAATCGTGCTGGGCCAAGAACGGCTCGAACTCGCCCGACACCGAGCGTGTCAGCTCGCCGATATCGACCTGTTCGGGTCGCAGCTCCAAGGACCCGGACTCCAGCCGGGACAGATCAAGCAGGTCCACCGACAGCTTCCGCAGACGTTCCACCTGATCTCGGACCTGCTCCAAGAACCGCGCCCGCGTCTCCGGATCGAGATCGGGATCTTCGAGCAGCTCGACGAACCCACCCAACGAAAAGATCGGGGTGCGGAGCTCGTGCGACGCGGTCGCGATGAACTTCTTGCGCGCCGACTCGAGCTGGGAGAGCTGGCGCTGCATCTGGTTGAACGCCACCGCGAGCTGCCCCAACTCGTCGCTCGAATCGACCGGGATCGGCTGCCCGAAGTCGCCCGCGGCAACCTGCTCGGCCGCGAGCTCGAGGCGTTTGACGCGCTGCGCCAGCGCCCGCGCCATCAGCCAGCTCCCGACGAGCGCGAGCAGCAGCGC
Organism: uncultured Solirubrobacterales bacterium; assembly: GCA_963755525.1. GTDB lineage: Bacteria > Actinomycetota > Thermoleophilia > Solirubrobacterales > Solirubrobacteraceae > Palsa-465. Next base: position 122,234 of record CAVWKC010000021.1, read on the forward strand.
GATCCCGCCCGCGACCAGGATCTGATGGCGGACGGTCGCCACCGTGCGGACGATGTCGGACGCGGGTGCCGAGTACACGATCACCGCCGCCACGCGACCGTGGAACAAGACGGGGTTCGCGGCCTCGGCCACCGTCCCAGCCCCCGTCTCCTGGGTGCCGGTGATCATCCGCGACGCCGCCACCGCCTGCTTGGCAACCGCGAACGACAGCGCGGCGGTCGCCGACCGCCGGCTCGAGTCGGCCAGTTCGGACAGCACGGCGCCCGACGGCACGTGGTTGACCAGCAGCAACGTCACGCGGTCCCCCGTCGCGAGCGCGGCCGCGTTGACGTACGTTTGCACCACCGGGAGCGGATCGTTGCTCCCGACCGTCCGCGCGACCGCGGCCGAATGGTGCTGGGCGTCGGCCGTCAGCTCCGACAACTGGTCCGAGAGCAAGCGCGTCTCCAACCCCGGAGCGACGTACACGTACAGCGCCGCGAGCGCCACGAACGTGATCGCCGAGCACACAAGCGCGAGCCGGTTGCGCAGCGACAGCGTCATGCGACGGCGCGTCCGGGACTGCGAATGCGCGTCGCGCTCGCCGGCAAGTCCCGCCGCCGCCCGCTCCCCAACCGCCCCGGTTCCCGTGGCCACGTGCGAGCTACTCCTCCGTGTCGCGGAATCGGTATCCGACCCCGCGCACGGTGAACAGGTACTCCGGCTCCTTCGGGTCGTGCTCGAGCTTCTCGCGCAGGTGCCGGATGTGGACGTCGATCGTTCGTCGATCGCGGTAGGCGGAGTCGCCCCAGATGCGCGCGAGCAGCATGTCCCGAGTAAATACCCGTCCTGGGGCCCGCGCGAGCGCCGACAGGATCTCGAATTCAACGAACGTCAGCTGCGCCTCGCCTCCCCGCACGCGAACCGACCGCTTGGAGAAGTCGATCCGCATCTCCCGCGTCTCGAGCGGGGTCTCGTCGGGAGCGGTCTCCGCGGGGCGGACCATCTCGGCCCGCCTGAGCGCGGCCTTGATCCGGCTCGAGAACTCGCGCAGTGAGAACGGCTTGGTTATGTAGTCGTCGGCCCCGAGCTCCAGCCCCACGACCTTGTCGATCTCCTCGGACTTCGCGGTGAGGATGATGATCGGGACGGAGCTGATGCTCCGCAGGCGCCGGCACACCTCGAGCCCGTCGACCTTGGGGAGCATGAGGTCGAGAACCACCAGGTCGAACGCCTGCTCGTCGAACCGGTCAAGCGCCTGGCGTCCATCGGTCGCCTGCACGACGTCGTACCCCTCCTTGCGCAGCGGATATGAGAGCAGCGTCTGAATCGACTGCTCGTCGTCCACGAGCAGGATGCGCGCCGAGCGGTCTGCCACCGAGTCCTTCCTGTTTGCAGCAAAAGAGTAGTAGCCGCGAGCCGCACCGTTCGATCGCCGGGTGGACGGACGGTTACCCTCAGGGATCGCATGCTGGACCCGCGGATCTACAGGACCGGTCTGATCGTGGTCGCTCTCGCGGTGATCGTTGTGGCGTTCTCGCTCGGCAACCAGGCCACCCCGATGAACGCGACGCTCGTGCCCGACGCGTTCAACGGAGGCACCGCCTACGCCACGATGCAGAGCCTCGCGACGCAGTTCCCGGTGCGCCCCCCAGGCTCCGCGGGCGACAATGGCATCGCCGACGACGTGGCGGGCGCGTTCGGCAGGGACGGGCTCCAGGTCCAGCGGTCGGTGTCGGGCGCGCAGACGATCGACGGGCCTCGCACGATTCAGACGGTGACGGGGACGCTCGCCGGCCTCACCCCGGGCTCGATCGTGATCGTCGCGCACCGCGACTCGAGTCATGTCGGCGCCGCCTCGGATCTGTCCGGGACCGGGGTGCTGCTCGAGCTCGCCCAGGTGCTGTCCTCGCAGACGCAGCAGCGTTCGGTCGTGCTCGCGTCGACCAGCGCCTCGGTCGGCGCGGCAGGTGCGGCGCAGCTCGCGCGCAGCCTGCCCCAGCCGGTCGACGCGGTGATCGTGCTCGGCGACATGGCCGGCACGATGGTTCGCACGCCGATCGTCGTGCCGTGGTCGGACTCGACGCTCGTCGCGCCGACGCTGCTGCGCAACACGGTCGCGTCCGCGCTTCAGCAGCAGACGACGCTGTCGGTCGGCGATGAGAGCCTGGGTGGCCAGTTCCTGCATCTCGCGTTTCCGCTCGCCGCTTCGGAGCAGCGACCGTTCGCCGACAGCGGCGAGCCCGCGGTACTCATCTCGACCTCGGGATCGCGGATACCCGCCGTCGACGAGCCGACCAGCCAGTACCAGGTGGCCGGGTTCGGCCGCGCCGTCCTCCAGTCGGTCAGCGCGCTCGAAGCCGGTTCGTCCGTGCCGGCGCCGTCCTCCTACCTGCGCTGGTCCGGCAAGCTGATCCCCGCGTGGGCGGTGCGCCTGCTCGTGCTGGCGCTGATCGTCCCGGTCCTGATCGCGACGATCGACGGGCTCGCCCGGGCGCGCCGGCGCGGGGCCCGAGTGGCGCGCTGGACGCTGTGGGTGCTCGCGTGGTGCGTCCCGTTCGCGGTCGCCGTGCTCGTCGTGCTCGCGCTCCGGCTCACGGGCGCGATCAACATCGCGCCGCCGGGACCGATCGACGGGAGCGTGCTCACACTCGGAGGCCGCGCGACGGCGATCCTGATCGGCCTCGGCCTCCTGGTCGTGCTCGGATCGGTCGGTGTGTGGTGGGCCGGGCGCCGGATGTGGTCGGGGAAGGCCGCCACGGAATCCGCGGACGCAGCCGCGGACCCGGGTAACGGTCGCTCCTCCCGCCGGCGGCACCAGGTCCCCGACGATGCGGCCTCGCCCGGCGCCGCCGCCGCACTGATGCTCGTGCTGTGCCTCGTGACGCTGGCGCTGTGGCTCGAGAACCCGTTCGCGGCCGCGCTGATGGTGGTCGCGCTCCACTCCTGGTTGTGGATCGTCGGGCCCGAGAACCGGCTCCGCGCGCCCTGGGCGGTCCTGCTCCTCCTGGCCGGGCTCGTGCCCGGAGTCCTCGCCGCCCTGTACTACGCGATGGTGCTCGGACTTGGCGTGGCGCCGGCTGCCTGGAATGCTGTGTTGATGCTGGCGGGTGGCGAATACAGCGTGATGGCGGCGCTCGAGTGGAGCATCGTGCTCGGCTGCGTGATCAGCCTCGCGTTGATGATGGTGCGAATCGCCCGGCAGCCCCGTCCGGCCGAGGCGCCGGTCACCGTCCGCGGCCCGGTCAGCTACGCCGGTCCGGGTTCGCTCGGGGGCACCGGATCGGCGATCCGGCGATGAGGAGCGTGCTGAGCGCCCCAGCGGTCGCGCAGCGACGCATCGGCGCCCTGCCGCTCCGGCGCCTGTTCCGGGACATCTCCTCCGTTCTGATCATCTCGGGCGTCCTCCTCATGCTCGACGCCGGAGTGACGCTGATCTGGCAGGAGCCGGTCACGGCGGCGATCGGCCTGATCCAGCGCGCGAACATCGACAAGGAGTTCCTCAGCTTCAAGACCGCGCCGCTGACGCCCGTCCAGACGCACGCGCTGGGCGGCCTCTCGAATCCCGACCAGCGGATCGCCTACCTCGCCCGTCGCGAGCAGCGCCAGGTCGGCACCGGCGACGGCATCGGCCAGATCACGATTCCGAAGCTCGGCGCGAGCTACGTCGTCGTCGAGGGCACGAGCGACTCCACGCTCGAGAAGGGGCCCGGTCACTACCCGACGACCGCCTTCCCCGGCCTCGGCCAGACCGTCGCGATCGCCGGCCACCGCACCACTTACCTGGCGCCGTTCCGTCACATCAACGATCTGAAGCCCGGGGACAAGATCATGCTGACGATGCCCTACGGGCTGTTCACCTATGTGGTGCAGTACCAGAAGATCGTGCTTCCGACCGCGCTGTGGGTGACCCGGAACGTCGGCTACGACCGGCTCGTCTTGTCAGCCTGCAACCCGCTGTACAGCGCCGCGCAGCGGATCATCATCTTCGCGAAGCTCCAGTCGGTAACCCCACTCGGTCCGGCTCGCCAGGCCTGAGGCTCGCGACGTAGCTGTGAGCGCGGCTGAGGCGTCCAGGCCCGTAGCCCTCGCGCCCGACCACGTCAGGCTCGCGCAAGGATTCCGGGTGCGCGCGGGCTACGCGCCTGGACGCTTAGCCGAAGCGAACTTTGGGGTCCAGACCCGATGCGGTAGCCCGTGTCGCGGCCGATTCTCTGGAGTACAGTCCATTTGAGGATCGCGATGAACGCGGCCAAGCTGAAAGAACAAATCGAGAAGGGCGAGTACGAGGTAGACCCGGTGGCGGTGGCTGACGCGATGCTGCGCCGGCTCCGCGGCCTCGCGCGCGCGCCGCTCAGAACGAGTGCTCGAAGCCCGAAAGCTCGCCGTCCGCGTCGACGAAGACGACGCCCGGCTCTCCCTCGACGACTAAGCCGACCCACGTCAGCTCGCCCTCGAGGATGCGCGGCCCCGCGTGCGTTCTCGAGCTTCTCGGCGCTCCGCGCCGGCACGCAGACGCACAGCTCGTAGTCCTCGCCGGCGGTAGCCGCGAACGATCGGGCATCGACGTCCAGCTCGGCGGCCACTTCGGCCACGCCCGGCGCGAGCGGCAGCGCCGCAAGCGACAGCTCGATCCGCACGCCGCTCCGGCGCGCGATGTGGCCGGCGTCGGTGGCGAGCCCGTCGGACAGATCGATCATCGCGCGGGCGCCCTGCTCGGACAGCGCACGCCCAGCATCCAGCCGCGGTCGCGGACGTGCGTACCGCTCGCGCAGGGCATCGGCCACTCCCGCGTCGAGGCCCGCGCCGGCGCGCCCGTCGAGCACCGCGAGCCCCGCGCCCGCCGCACCGAGCGTGCCCGTGACCGCCACGCGGTCCCCGGGTAGCGCACCGTCGCGCGCGACCAGTTCGCCGGGGTCGTCCGCCCAGCCCACGACCGTGAACGACACGGTCAGCGCCGGCGCGCTCGTGACGTCCCCGCCGGCGATCGCGATCCCGGCCTCGTCGGCCAGCGCCCGGGCTCCGCGGACGAGCGCGAGCGCTCGACCTGACTCGAACCCGGCCGGGATACCGAGGACCAGGTACGCCTCGCCCGGCCGGGCACCCATCGCCGCGAGATCAGACACGGCGGCCGCCAGCGCGCGATGCCCGATCTCCTCGGGCGTCAGCTGACCCGTGCGGAAGTGGACCCCGTCGACCATCGCGTCGACCGAGGTCACCGCGTACCGCCCCGCCCCCCGCACGACCGCGGCGTCGTCGCCGAGGGAGCGCACGACCCGGGGTGGGGCGCCCGCCAGCACGTGCTCGAGCGCCTCGATCAGCTCGAGCTCGCGCATCGACGCCTCAGCCCGGGACGGGGTCAGCGGTGCCGATAGACGATGCGCGCACGATCCAGGTCGTACGGCGAGAGCTCGACCCGGACGCGATCGCCGGGCAGAATTCGAATGCGAAAGCGGCGCATCTTCCCGGCCACGTGACCGAGCACGACGCGATCCATGTTGTCGAGCTTGACGCGGAACATCGCGTTCGGCAGGGCCTCGACAACTTCGCCTTCGAGTTCGACTTTCTCTTCCTTGGGCATGCAATAAATCCTCTGAATTGGGCGCCCGCCCATCCGGCACGCGGACGGGACCCGGGCCCCCGGGTTACCGTAAGAGTAGTGGGTATGCTCTGCCGCTGGCCCGGTCCGGCCTGGGCGCAGTACGCAAGCGAACGTTCCTGGAGGCCCTGTTGTCCGCACTCAAAGACGCAATGAAGAACGAGTACACGAAGCAGATCCTGCGCGCGACCGGCGTCAGGAAGGCATCGCTCGAGCAGAAAAAGACACCTCATTACCGGATGCCGATGCTCGAGCAGGCCGGCGGGTGGATGCGGCTTGACAAGTACAAGGGACCCGACGTCCCCGCCTCCGAATGGGAAGACCTGACGTACACGACCTACTCGAGCGACCCGACCACGTACTTCGCGCCGATCACCTCCGCCACCGGCGAGATCGAACTCAAGGGGTTCTGGGAGTACGGCAAGGCCGACCTCGACGGCGTGTGGACACCGAACGCCGAGAAGTGCCCGTCGATTGTCAAGTGGGTCGAGTCGATCGGCGCCCGATTCGGCCGCGTACAGCTGCTGCGCATGTCTGCCAACACGATGCGCGAGACCCGCTGGGGCCTGCACCTGGACAACAACAACCAGGGCAACCCAGAGAATCAGGGCTGGGTCGTCCGCGTCTGGCTCGAGTTGACCGATGACCCCTCGAGCGCGCTGGTCGTCCGCCCCACCGAGTTCGACCGCAAGGGCGAGGTCAAGATCGCGCTGCCGAAGTACCAGCAGGCCGTCGTCGACTCCGAGTACCTGTGGCACGGTGGGCATCACACCTCCGATCACGTGCGCTACGCGGTGATCGCGAGCGTCGAAAGTGGTCCCGCGCTCGAGCGCTGGATCGAGAGCCAGCGCGCCGGCTGACTCACCGGCTCAGCCGCTAACTCCGGCTGAGCGACTCAGCCGTGGCGGTGGCGACCGTGGTGGGAGCCACCGGTGGCGCCGGTCGTCGGGCCGGTGCCCGTGCCCGCGCCCGGAACCGTCGCGCCGCCGGTCTGAGTCGTGGTCGTCGGCGTCGTGTTCTGGCCCGGCTGCGCGAACAGCGCCGGGTTGTTCAAGTTTTGGGTCGTCGCCTTGGGCGGCGGCGGCTCCTTGGCCGACGAATGCGGGCCGGTGAACGCGGTACCGACGAACGGGTCCGTCGGCTGCGGGAAGTCGCCACAGTAGCCCTGCGATGCCGCCAGCATGAACTGCCTCCAGATCGGGGCTGCCAGCGTCCCGCCGAAGCCGTTCGGCATGTACAGGTTTCCCTGCGGATATCCGACCCAGACCGCGGTGGAGATCTTCGGCGAGTAGCCGACGAACCAGGCGTTGTCGTAGTTCTCCGCGGTGCCGGTCTTGCCGGCCACCGGGCATCCGTAGTTGGCCGAGGTCCCGGTTCCGCTCTGGACCACGGTCTTCAGCACCTGCGTGCCCTCGTACGCCTCGCCGTCGCTGAACACGCGGTTACCAGATGGATCGCCGAGGTTGTCGACCTTGCCGTTCGGGAACACGACCTTGCTGATCACCGTCGTCGGTATGTGAGTGCCGCCGTTCGCGAGCGTCGCGTACGCGTCGGCCATCTCGAGCATCGTGCAGCAGTAGCTCAGGCCGCCGATCACCTCTGCCGGGTTGCCGGTCAGCTTCGACGTGATCCCCATCGCGCGTGCGGTCGCGTCGAGCTTGCCGTATCCGAGGTCGTCCGCGAGCTGCGCGTACACCGTGTTGTCGGACACGGTCGTCGCCTTCGTGATGTTGATCACGCCCTGGTAGGTCTCCTCGGCGGTGTGCACCGACCACGTCGGATCGAGCGGATTCCACCCGGGCGACAGGAACTTCGACGTGTAGTAGGTCGAGTTGGGATCGCCGTCGTAGTCGTGGATCAGCGTCATCAGCGCGAACGTCTTGAACGCCGATCCGGTCTGCCGCTCAGCCTGCACCGGGTAGTCGAACTTGGTCTGCTGATAAGTCGCCGAGGAGGCGATTGCGAGCACGTTGCCGTTGGCCGGGTTGACCGCCGCGAGCGCGGCCGCCGGCTGGGCGTCGAGGTTGGCCCCGCCCTCGTGGTCGATAACCGCGGTCAGCGCGTCCTGCTCCATGCGCGGGTCGATCGTCGTATAGACCTTGAGCCCGCCGTTCTCGACCTCGTTCGCGCCGAGCTTCTGGATCAGCTGCTGCTCGACGTAATCGAAGATGTACGGCTGGCTGTGGTCGATGTAGCGGCTGTTCGGGTGGACCTGGAGCGGCTGCTTCTCCACCGCGGTCGCGAGGCCCTGGCTGATGTAGCGCGAAGTGACCATCGCCTGGAGCACTTCGTTACGCCGGGTCTTCGCGCGCTGGGGGTACCTGATCGGGTCGTAGTGGGTTGGCGACTGCGGCAGCCCCGCCAGCAGCGACATCTGCGCCAGGTTGAGCTTCGACACCGGCCGGTTGAAGAACATCAGCGCCGCGGCGCCCACGCCGAGCGCCTCCTCGCCGTTGGAGGTCCCGTACGGGACCGCGTTCAGGTAGGAGGCGAGGATCCACGGCTTGTTGTGCTTGGACTCGAGCTGCTGGGCGAGCTTCGCCTGAATGATCTTGTACTTCAGGTTGTGGTCCGAGGCATAGGCCGTTCCGTCGAGGTACAGGTTGTTCACCAGCTGCATCGTCAGCGTCGAGGCGCCCTGCAAGCGCGTTGCCGTCGCCGAGCAGGTCCTTGACGCCGGCCCGCACGATCCCCTGGTAGTCGAGCGCGCCGTGCTGGTAAAAACGCCGGTCCTCGATCGCGACCGTCGCCTCCCGGAGCCGGGTGGGGATCTGGTTCGGTGCTGCGTACTCGAACACCGTGTCCGTGTGGATGTAGCCGAGCGGCGTACCGTCGGACCCGAAGATCTCGGTGGGAGGATTCGCGTGCTTCGGGGCCAGCTGGCTGAGGTTCGGCGCCGAGTCCGCGGTCGCGACCACCCACCCGACCGCGAGAAGCGCCGCGATCGCCACGGCGGCAACCGACAGCACGGTGACCATCACCACGACGCGCCCGACGGGGTGGCCGTGGTTGTCCCGGCGGCGGCGCTGTCGTTGGCGTCGGCTCATTGTGAGAAGCTACGGGGCGGTTGTTGGCGGTGCGCAGGCAGGCTATCTCGGCACCGCAAACGGACCACCCAGTGTAGCTGCCAGGGTTTTTCGGTCTTGCAGTAGCGGCTCCTGCACGCGCTCAGCGGATGCCAGACTCGACGGCGCGCATGCACGCCAGTCCAAGACCACCGGCGGCGGTTCTGCTCGACGCCCTCGGCACGCTCGTGGCGCTCGAGCCGCCCGCTCCGCTGCTCCGCGCCGAGCTCTCGCGGCGGTTTGGACTCGAGGTGTCCGAGGACCAGGCGGCACGGGCGATCGGGGCCGAGATCGCCTACTACCGGGCGCATCTCGACGAAGGCCGCGATCAGACAGGCCTGGCCGCGCTACGGCGCCGCTGCGCCGGAGTGCTACGGGCCGAGCTACCAGCCGCCGGTCTCGAGCTCGAGCTCGATCCGCTCGTCGACGCGCTGCTGGCATCGCTGCGGTTCACCGCGTTCGCGGACGTTCGCCCCGCGCTGATCGCCGCTCGGGCCGGCGGCCGGCGGCTTGTGGTCGTGAGCAACTGGGACGTATCGCTGCACGGCGTGTTGCGCGCGCTCGGGCTCGAGCCGCTCCTCGACGGGATCCTCACATCCGCGGGCGCCGGCGCACGCAAGCCGGCGCCGCCGATCTTCGAACAGGCCCTGAAGCTCGCCGGGGCGCCGCCTGAGCGGGCGATTCACGTCGGCGACAGCCTCGAGGAGGACGTCGTGGGTGCGCGCGCCGCCGGCATCGAACCCGTGCTGGTGCGCCGCGACGGAGGACCGACGGTGGACGGCGTGCGGACGATCTCGAGCCTGGCCGAACTCGGGGGGCTCGGGCTCGCGTAGCCTCAATAAGCTGATCTCAGATGCCGAGCGTCCCCCCGCCGCAGGTGAGTTCCCCCCAACCGGAGCCGGTGCCAGCGCCGGCGCCCTCGCGGCGCCTGGATACGTCGGACGAGCCGCCGTGGCCGGTGTGGACGGCGCCGGCGGCGGTCCTCGTCGGGCTTGTGGTTGGCGTGCTGCTGAGCGTCGTCGTCGCCGCCATCGGCGCGGCCGCCGGCTCGTCGGGCACCACTCCGGCCATCACCCTCATCAGCGACGTCGTGTTCGACCTTGGGTTCGTGGTCACGGCGCTCTACTTCGCCTCGTCGCAGGGACGCCGGCCGAAGCCCGCGGACTTCGGCTACCGCCGGATCGCGCTGTCGGTCGGGGTCGGCGCCTTCCTGATCGCCGGCCTCGGCTACTTCATCGTGACCGCGATCTACCAGGCGATCGTCAAGCTCCATGGAACCGACAAGCTGCCCACCGACCTGGGGATCAGCACGAGCACCGCCGCGCTGGTCGGCGCCGCCATCTTCGTTTGCGTGATCGCGCCGATCTGCGAGGAGTTCTTCTTCCGCGGCTTCATCTTCGGCGCCCTACGCCGCTGGCACATCATGGTCCGTGGCCACAACATCGGGACCTGGGTGGCCGCGGTCGAGACCGGGATCCTGTTCGGCATCGCCCACACCGGCTCGGCCTCGCCGCAGTACCTGCTCCCGCTCGGGTTCCTAGGCTTCGTGCTCTGCATCGTCCGCTGGAAGACCCGCTCCCTATATCCATGCATGGCGCTCCACTCGGTCAACAACTCCATCGCGCTCGGCTACAACGAACTGCACTGGAACGGCGGCGAGATCCTCGGCCTGCTGGTGGGCTCGCTGGCGGTGATCGCGGCCGTGACGCTGCCGCTGTCGAGCCCCTCGCGGGCGCCGGCAACCTGAGCCGGGCCCCGCGCCGGCGCCGGGCCCGCGGGAACCTGCACAGCTCGACAATCGCCCGCGTCAGCTCGAGCCCTGCCGTGTTATTCATGCATGGCACGCATAACTCGGCACAGCCCCGCCGGTCCGCGTCGATTGTCGAACTATGCATGCCCCTGCGCCGGACGCAGCCGCCACACCCCTCTCCAGGTGCCCGCCGTTCCCTAGGCAGGAGACTCGTGCCTAGACGACGACCACCCCGCCGTGCAACGCACATTGCGCCCTTCACGCCACATGATTTACTTCGCAACCATGTTGGGGGTATTTGCTGGTCGGCTCACCGCCACCGCCGCCACCGCCGCCACCGCCGCGGCGATCGCCGCTTTATCCGCCGGGACCGCGTCGGCCGCGACCACCAGCACAACGCCGGCCACCAGCACAACGCCGGCCGCCACGCCGACGACGACCACCACGCCGACCGCGACCGCTCCCGTATTGGCCAAGGTGACCCTGACGGTCCCCGACGGGTTCCTGGTCAACCACCACCTGGTCACGGTGCCCAAGCGGACGGTGCACGTCCACGGCGTCGTAGCACCCTACGTCGCGGGGCAGTGGGTGCTCGTCCAGGACTCGGTCAACGGCAAGGTGTTCAAGACCGACCACCTGCGTATCCAGCCCGCCCCCGGGGGTCGTAACGGTGAGTTCACCGAGTCGCTGTCGAGCCCCAAGGCTGGGCGGGTCACGGTTCAGGTCGGGCACACCCGTAACGCGGCGCTCGGGGGTTTGCTTGCCCGCCGCAGCTTCGACGCGCTCGACGAGAACGTCTCGTTCGGCTCGAGCGGTCTGTTCGTGGCGCTGATCCAGCAGCGTCTCGCCGCGCTCAACTTCTACATCCCGCAGACCGGCGTGTACGACACGGGCACCGGGCTCGCGGTGGATGCCTACCACCGCCTGATGCACTGGGGCACGTCCCAGACGCTCGACAGCCGCATGGTCAGCTTCCTGCTGGACGGGTACGGCCGGTTCCCGGTTCGCTTCCCGGGCAACGGCAGGCACGCCGAGGGCAATCTGTCGCTGCAGCTGCTCGCGCTGGTCGACGGCTCGCACGTGGTGGCGATCTATCCGATCAGCTCCGGCAAGCCGTCGACGCCGACGATCCTGGGCAACTTCCGGGTCTACTCGAGGGTGCCCGGCTACCTGCCCGACGGGATGTACTTCTCGAACTTCTTCGTCCGCGGCTACGCGATCCACGGCTACGACCCGGCGCCCGACTATCCAGCCAGCCACGGCTGCATGCGCCTGCCGATCGTCGACGCGATCTCGGTCTTCAACTGGCTCGCGATCGGCGACTGGGTCAACACGTACTACTAAAGGCCCGCGACTTCAGCCGCGGACCCTGAGCCGCAAGCTCAGTGGACGCTCGCGAAGCGGGCCAGGTACCCCAGCCCGACCCCGTACACGAGCAGCGCGATCACCGCCGGCAACCCCTCGTTGACCCACGCGTTGTTCGACTTGACGACCGCCGAGAACGGCGACATGAGCGTCTTGGCCGCGCTGTCGATGAACCGGCGGGGTTGCGAGTGGCGATGGGTGATCGCCGCCGGCGCGGTATTCGGGTTCGTCCCCGCGACCAGTTCGGTCTGCTGATGTTCGGACGCGCCGGCCATCTGGTCGCGCGCGAACATCGCGAACGACATCACGACGAGCGCGCAGCACGCGAGTGAGGCGAATCTGATGATGCGGGAGATCACGGGGCCCGTTTCGACCTCGGGCGCGATTAGCATGAGCCTTCGCCGATGAACCTCAACGAACAGACGGCCGCGCGCGAGCGCCTGATTTCAGAGCTCCGCGATCACGCGCTTGTGATCGGCGAGGTGGTGCTGACGAGCGGTCGGACCGCGCAGTATCTGGTCGACGCCAAGCGCGCGATCCTCCTCCCGGCGGGCTTCAACGCTCTATCCGAGCTCGTTGCCGAGCAGGCCCGGGCCTGGGACGCAACCGCGGTCGGGGGCATGACGATGGGCGCCGACCCGATTGCGTGCGCCGCGCTCGCCGGCGGCGCGGACGTCAAGGCCTTCTTCGTCCGCAAGGAGGTCAAGACCCACGGTCTGTCCCGCCGGATCGAGGGCCCGACGCTCGGCTCCGGGGAGCGCTGCATGCTCGTCGAGGACGTCGTCACTACCGGCGGCTCGACGCTGCGCGCGCTCGAGGCGCTCCGCGACGAGGGCCACGAGGTGTGCGGCGTGCTCGCGATCTGCGACCGGCTCGCCGGTGGCGCCGCGGCGATCGAGGATGCCGCCGGCGCGCCGTTCGTGGCGCTGACGACGATCGACGAGGTCTACCCCGACCGCCCTGACCGCTGAGTCGCGGATCGGACTAGCAGCCTCGGCTCAAGGCAACGACGCACACCCGGGCGATCGCTGATGCAGCGCCTGAACCAGCCACCCGCCTTGGGCTAGCGGCGTGAACAGCACGATCGGACGGTGGCTCGCCACCGCCGGCCCGTACTTGTAGCCGACTGTCGCGACGTTGACGTGCAGGTTCCAGGCCAGGATCGTCTGGTACTCGAGGCGAGTGAGCGGCTCCCCGCAGGCCCGGAGCCGCGCGGCGCCCAGCCGCGAAATCGTTCCGGTCAGCTTCCCGATCTCGGCCGTTCGCGCGCGCTGGCCGACGATGTCGTGGTGCTCGCTCCGCGCCCGCGACAGCGCCGGCGGCACCAGCGCAAGGACGATCACCGCCACGAGCGCGATCCCCGCCCAGCCAACGACCCGCGAGATCCGCGGTGCCTCGACCAGCACGCGACCGACTCCGACCCCCGCCAGCACGACTAGCACGCCGGCGGGTTCGTACATATAGCGCCCGAGACCCGGCCAACCGTGCAGCGCGAACGCGATCTCGACGAGCACCCACGCGCAGATCCCCGCCGCAAGCGCGAGCGTAAACCGGTCTCGTCGCACGACCGCCAAAACCACGGCCAGCAGCGCGGTCAACTCGACGACGGCCGTGTTCAGGTCCAGGAAGCGGCCGATCGTTCCGAACACCCGGTCGCTGCGCAGGCGCCGCCCTGACCCGAGCGCATTCGACGCGGCCACGAACGGAGTCCGCGATGTCAACGCCGGGATCCCGAACCACAACACGACCACGAGCACGAGTTCGACCACGATCAGCCGCCGCATCGACGGCACGCGAAGCCAGGCCCAGATCGTGTACAGGCCGAGGAACAGCCACACCTCGGGTCGCCCGAGCGCCGCCAGCGCGCCGAACGTGTAGGCCCAGCGATAACGGCCGGACAGGTGGCAGTCGATCGCCCCCAGGCATAGGGTCACGATCATCGGGTCCGACTGCGCGCTCAGCATGTAGTGCCAGTAGGAACTGAGGCCGAGCAGCGCGAGCGCGGCGAACCCGGCCGCCACGAACGCGGGCCACGTGGCCTCGCCCTCGCGTGCGGTCAGGCGGTAGGCGATCCTCCCGGCAAACACGGCGCCGGCGAGCGATACCGCGAGCGAGGTGACCATCCACAGCCACAGCTGGTAGTGGCCGAACAGCCCGAACGGGGCCGTGAACAGATACGGGAGCGGCTTCCACGACGGCGCCGCATTCGTATTGAGGTTCCCGGCGACGGTCTGGCGACCCCACACGAGCCATCCGTAGGGATCGAACCCCGGCCGGGTCTTCGCCCACAGCAGAATCAGGAGCGAGACGACGAGCAGCCCCGCCGCGCTCGCCACCGCGACCACGAACGGCGACCAGGGGCTCAGCCAGGCGCGATCGGCCGGGCGTCCCGGTCCAGCGGGCGCCGATGCCGGCGTCTGCTCGATCGTCTGGGCCATGATCTTCGCCCTAACGCCGGATCAGCTGGCCGCTGCTGGTGTAGGTGACGTGAAGCCCCCCGCAGCGGGCGACCTGGAAGGACCGCGTGTGCCACGGCTCGACGTTCCAGCCGCCCGAGTTCAGCGGCTTGAATAGCACCTTGGGAATCGCCGGGTTGCGGAGCTCCGCGCCCTCGACGTGCTGCTGGAGACCGCCGACCGAGCCGACGTCCAAGTGGTAGAGCCAGGCCAGCGAGCTCACGTAGCCCACGTCGGTGACCGGTTGACCACAGTCGAGCACGTGGTGCGTGCCGCCGATCGCATTGGTCACGCTCGAAAGCAGCGTGATTTCGTGCGTCCGGGCACGCTCGTGGGTGAGGTCCTTGTGCTCGGCGCGCGCGCGGGAGATCGCGCCTGGGATCATGGCCACGACGAGCACCGCGGCGAGGACCGCGCCCACCCAGACGGGGGCGCCACGTACGATCCGGGGCAGGTCGCCCAGGAGCCAGCCGACGGCCACGCCGGCCAGCACCGCGACCACCCCAGCGGCCTCGAACATGTAGCGCGGCAGGGCCGGCCAGCCGTGGTAGGCGAACGCGATCTCGACGATCAACCACGCCACGACGCCCACGCCCAGCGCGAGCACGATCAGGTTGCGTCGGAGCGCTGCGAGTAGGACGGCGAGCGCCGCCGCGATCCAAACCGGCAGGTATTGCATCTCGTGGAAGCGCCTGATCGTCCCGACCAATTGGTTGCTCTTGAGCTCGCGAGGCGACCCCTTGGCCAGCTGCCCCGCGATGTCGGGCCGCCCGTTGGTGATGGTCGGGATCCCGAACCACATGAACCCGATCAGGATCACGCCGGCGATAACCATCCAGCGCATGCGCGGCACCTTGAACCAGCACCAGAGCATGAATAGTCCCAGGAATGGCCACACCTCGGGCCGGCCCAGTCCGGTGAGCACAGCGAACACGAGCGCCCAGCGGTACCGCCCGAGCAGGCCCATATCGAGCGCGGCCAGCAGGAACGTGACGAGCATCGGGTCCGACTGCGAGCTCAGGATGTAGTGGAAGTAATCCTCTATCCCCAGCACGGCCGCTCCGGCGACGAAGGCGCCGGCGTACGGGGCGAAGCGCTGGAGCGCGCGCGCCGCGCCCACCGAGCCTTCCCCACGACCGCTCCCCCCGCACAACCGAAACGCGATTCGAGCGCCGAACACCGGGCCGGCCAGCGCCACCGCGCATGCGGTGAGCATCCACAGCCAAAGCTGGTAATGCCCGAACAGCGCGAACGGGACCGTGAACAGGAACGGGACGGGCTTCCACGACGGGGCCCCGCCGAGGTCAAGCGAAAGATGCAGGGTCTGGTAGCCCCAAACCATCCAGCCGTAGGCGTCGTAGCTGGGTCGCGTCCGCGCCCACAGCACGAGAACCGCCGAGATCACCGAGAGCACGGCGCCGGTCGTGATCCCCGGGTGCTCGCTCACGTATGCGCGCAGCGTCCATGGAGCGGGCTCGCGCGGGAGTGTCTGATCCCCGGTTGCCGGCGCCGGGATCGTGGGTGCGTCTAACGTGCTCTCGGCCACGGAGTGGCCGGACGGTAGCACGGGGCGCGGTGAGCAACTCCTTATCGAGACGCCGCTCTGACAAGGATCTGATGCCCCCGGCAGGAATCGAACCTGCATCCCGCGCTTAGGAGGCGCGTGCTCTATCCATTGAGCTACGAGGGCGGCGGCTTCGAGAGCGTATCGGCGCAGATCGGCGCCCCGGGATCGGCGGCGTCGGCTCGTTTGCCGGCCCGTGTTCCGGGGGCGCCCGGAAGCGTCGTAGCGTCGTATATCCGTCCGCACGGATTGGTCGCGAGCGTGCGCTTGGTTTACCTCGGGTTAATCTTTGATGACAAAGGGCGGCGATATGTGGTATCCCTCGATTCCGTGGAGGAGCGCCCCATACTGACGCGGTTTGCTCTGAGCGGCGGGCGATGAGCTTCAGCGGTTCCGAGCTGCTCGTCGAGGAAGCGCCCGAGCAGGCCAGTTTCGACCTGGTGTCGTCGGGCGAGATCGTCGCGCGCTCGCCGATGCAGCTCTTCTGGCGGCGGTTCCGCACCGACCGCGTCGCCATGGTGTCGCTCGTCTTCATCGTGGTGCTGATCATCGTCGCCATCTTTGCGGGCCCGATTGTGAGCCTGCTCGGGGTCAGCGGCCCTAACACGCCCAACAACAACTGCCCCGGCCCCGCCACCCAGTGCGCGCTGGACATCTTCGGCCAGCCAACGGGTCCAAGCAGCATCCATCCGTTCGGCGTGGACGAGCTCGGTCGCGATGTCCTCGCCCGCGTCATCTACGGCGCTCGGATCTCGCTCGAGGTCGCGTTCATCGCCACCGGTATCGCGGTACTGATCGGGGTGACGCTGGGCACGATCGCCGGCTTCTTCAGAGGCTGGGTCGACTCGCTGCTGTCGCGCTTCATGGATGTCGTGCTGGCCTTTCCGGTTCTGCTGTTTGCTATCGGACTGGCCTCGGCCTGTGCGCTCGGCAAGGGCTGTCTCGGTGGCCTCATCACACCCGGACCCGTGACACTGATCGTGGTGATCGCGCTCGCGTCGTGGCCATACCTCGGGCGGATCATCCGGGGGCAGGTCCTGTCGATCCGGGAGAAGGAATACATCGAGTCGGCGCGCTCGCTGGGCGCATCGAACGCTCGCATCATGCGGCGCGAGATCTTGCCCAACCTGGTGGCGCCGATCATCGTCTATACGTCGCTGATCCTGCCCACGAACATCCTGTTCGAGGCGGCTCTCTCCTTCCTGGGGGTAGGAGTCCAGCCGCCGACGGCCAGCTGGGGGCAGATGATCGCCGACGCATCGCCAATCTTCAATACGGCGTGGTGGTACATGGTTTTCCCTGGGGCCGCGCTCGTGTTGACGGTCCTCGCGTTCAACCTGGTCGGCGACGGCCTGCAGGATGCGTTGAACCCGAGGGCGGGACGCTGAGGAGAGGTACAAGAAGTACCCGTCGCATTTCGCAACAAAAGGAGGAGGACAACTACATGTTTCTGCTAAGGAGGAAAGCTTCATGCGTCTGCTTCGACTGACGCTCATCGCGGTCGCGTGCGCGACCGTGGTAGCCGCGTGCGGGGGCTCGAGTAACTCGAGCAGCTCGGGTTCGGCCGCCGCCTCGGCTTCGAGCACCAATGGCCACGCGGGCGCGTCGCCCCAGAGCGGCGTCAACCTCGCCGGTCTCGCCAATACCAAGCCCGATCCGAGCGCCCAGCACATGGGCGGCACGCTCACCCTGACTTCGAACGAGGGCTGGGAGCACCTCGATCCGGCCGCGTCGTACTTCCAGATCGACTACGTGGTCGTGTACGCGACCCAGACCCCGCTCTACACGTTCACGCCGACGAGCGACACGCCGGTGCCGCTGCTGGCCTCGGGGCCACCCCAGATCAGCGCTGACGGCAAGACGGTGACCGTGCACATCAAGCCGGACTGGAAGTTCGGACCGCCGGTCAACCGGGACATCACGTCGAAGGACGTCGCCTGGGCGTTCCAGCGGATGTTCAACTCGAACGTCCAGAACGGCTATGCCGCCGGTTACTTCCCGATCGTGGGCGCGGATCCGACGGCCACGAGCGACAAGCCGATCCCGGGGATCAGCACCCCCAACGCGACGACGATCGTGTTCCATCTGACCAAGGCGTTCGGCGCGACGATGGCCGACGCGCTGACGCTGCCCGGCACCTCCGCGGTCCCCGCCGGGTACACGGCCAAGGCGGACAAGAGCAGCCCGTCGACGTGGGACTCGAATCCGACGAGCCAGGTGTTCACCGGCCCGTACATGATTTCGAGCTACAAGGCGGGTCAGAGCGTCACGCTGGTTCGCAACCCGAACTGGAGCCGTTCGGTCGACGGCGTGCGCCCGGCGTACTCAGACAAGATCGTGTGGAACGCCGGCGCCGATCCGACGGTGGCGGCGCGCCAGACGCTCGACAGCACCAACCTGCTGATGGCCGACACGCCGCCGGCGGCGGTGCTCAAGTCCGCGTATGAGACCAAGAAGACCCAGCTGTCGATCGCGCCGC
Organism: uncultured Solirubrobacterales bacterium; assembly: GCA_963755525.1. Taxonomy (GTDB): domain Bacteria; phylum Actinomycetota; class Thermoleophilia; order Solirubrobacterales; family Solirubrobacteraceae; genus Palsa-465. The sequence continues at coordinate 140,491 of CAVWKC010000021.1, forward strand.
TGGGGACCTACTACGCGGCGCTCAACACGACGGTGCCGCCGTTCAACAACATCAACCTGCGCAAGGCCGTGGTCGCCGCGTCGAACCGCTCCGCCTACGCGCTGGCTCGCGGTGGCCAGCTCGTTGCCACGGTGTCCACGCACTTCATCTATCCCGAGGTGCCGGGCTTCCAGCAGGCGGGCGGCGCTGCCGGATTCGCGCAGGACTTCGTGTCTCACCCCGACGGCGACATGACCGTCGCGTGCAAGTACATGAAGCTGGCGGGCTACCCGAACTGCAAGTACACGGGTCAGTACGGGCAGTACGGCAGCGTCCTGATCGTCGGGTCGAACTCTGCCCCCGGGCCGCAGGAGATGCAGGTCGTCCAGTCCGGGCTCAGCGCGCTCGGGTTCAAGACGTCGATCAAGGCGGTGCCGCAGCAGACGATGTACTCGAAGTTCTGCGGGTACGTGAAGGCGCACGTCAACGTGTGTCCGACGGCGGGGTGGATCGAGGACTTCCCGGATCCATACGCCGCGCTGTACATACCGTTCAGCGGCGACGCCATCATCCCGATCAACAACAGCAACTGGGCGAGCCTCAACGACCCGGCGATCAACAACGCGCTCAACACGGACGCGGGAATCACCAACCTGACCGCGCGCTACCAGGCGTTCGCTCAGGTTGACAAGATGATCGTCGACTCCGCTGCGGCGATCCCGGAGGTCTGGTCTGACAACGCGCTGCTCGAGGGCTCGAAGGTCAAGGGCGTCCTCGACCCGTGGAACGACGACTGGAACCTCTCGTTCAGCTCGCCGAGCTGAGTTAGGATCAGTCAATAGGGCTAGATATCTGAGGGGCCTCGCGCTCGCGGGGCCCCTCAGGAGCTCTCACCGATATGGGCCGCTACATCATCCGCCGCCTTCTCTGGGTCATCGTGCTGCTGATCGTGGTCAGCGCGGTGACTTTCCTCATCTTCTATGCGCTTCCGTCGGCCGACCCGGCGGTGCTCCGGGCAGGGCGCTCGCCCAACCCGGCGCTGATCGCCTCGATCCGGCACAACCTCGGCCTCGACAAGCCCATCTACGTGCAGTACTGGCGCTACATGAAGGGCGTCGTCCTGCACTTCAACTTCGGCTACAGCTATCAGTTCTCACAGCCGGTTCGGACCATGATCTTCCAGCGCCTGCCGGCGACGATCTCGCTCACCGTCGGCGCGGTCTTCGTCTGGCTGATGATCGGGCTGCCGATCGGGATCCTGTCCGCCGTCCGCAGTCGCAGCGTGATGGACCGCACGGCGATGGGCGGGGCGCTGCTGGCGATCTCCGCGCCGTCGTATTGGCTCGGGCTGGTCGCCCTGTTCCTGTTCGCCAATGACATCGGGATCATCAAGATCTTCGATGGTGCCGGCACCTACACCGGGCTGACCTCGGACCCCGCACGCTGGTTCGGGTCGCTGATTCTGCCGTGGCTGGTGCTCGCCGCCGCCTTCGCGGCGTTCTACTCTCGATTGCTCCGGGCGAACCTGATCGAGGTGATGTCCGAGGACTACATACGGACGGCGCGCGCCAAGGGGCTCTCCGAGCGCCGGGTGATCTTCCACCATGGGGTGCGCTCCGCGATCACCCCGATCGTCACCGTCCTGGGCCTCGACATCGGGGGCCTGCTGGGCGGGGCGATCCTCATCGAGACCGTGTTCAACATCCCCGGAGTCGGCCGGCTCGCCTACCAGGGGATCGAAAACGCCGACCTGCCCGTGATCCAGGGCACCGTGCTGTTCGGGGCGTTCTTCATCGTGTTCGCCAACCTGATCGTGGACATCGTCTACGCGTTCCTCGACCCCCGGGTCCGGTACTCATGAGCCGGCTGCTCGAGGTGTCCGATCTGCGCGTCGAGTTCTCGACCGAGGACGGGATCGTCCACGCCGTCGACGGCATCTCCTACGGGGTCGACATCGGGAAGACGCTCTGCATCGTCGGGGAGTCCGGTTCCGGGAAGAGCGTCTCGTCGCTGACCACGCTCGGGCTGACCAAGGGAAGGAACGCCAGCGTGAGCGGGAGCATCGTGTTCGACGGTCGCGATCTGCTGACGCTCCCCGAGGAACAGATGCGCTCGATTCGCGGCAACCAGATCGCGATGATCTTCCAGGACCCGCTGTCCTCGCTGCACCCGTTCTACAAGGTCGGCGCGCAGCTGACCGAGGCGATCAACACTCACCAGAGCGTGTCCCGCTCGGCCGCGAAGGAGCGAGCGGTCGAACTGCTGGCGATGGTGGGGATCCCCGACCCTCAGCGCCGCGTCGACCAGTATCCGCACGAGTTCTCGGGCGGCATGCGCCAGCGAGTGATGATCGCGATGGCGCTCGCCAACGAGCCCAAGCTCCTGATCGCCGACGAGCCGACCACCGCGCTCGACGTGACCGTTCAGGCGCAGATCCTCGCGCTCCTCCAGGAGCTCCAGGACCGCCTGGGGATGGCGATCATCCTGATTACCCACGACCTGGGCGTGGTCGCGGAGTTCGCCGACGAGATCGCGGTTATGTACGCGGGGCGAATCGTCGAGCGTGGGTCGGACAAGCAGATCTTCCTCGCGCCCCAGCACCCGTACACCTGGGGTCTGTTGAAGTCGATTCCGCGACTCGACACCCCCCGCGACGAGGCGCTCGTTCCGATCTCGGGGCGGCCTCCCAGCCTGATCCAGCGGCCGACGGGCTGTCACTTCCACCCGCGCTGCCCGTACGTGCTCGACGACCACAAGCGAATCGACCCGCCGCTGACCCCCGTGGCCGGAGACCCCGGACACGAGGCGGCCTGCCTGCTCTCGACCGAGCTTCGCACGCGCGTCTGGAAAGGGTTGGTGGCCGGTGAGGAGTCGGCGCAGATGCGGCACCTGGTGGTGGAGGAGGCGCGGCCGCTGCCCGTCTCGGGCAGCCATCGACTCACCCAGGAGGCAGACCAGTGAGCGTGGACGGGGCACCGCTCATAGAGGTCAAAAATCTCGTCAAGCACTTCCCGATCACCAGGGGAATCATCTTCCAGAAGCAGATCGGGGCGGTGAAGGCAGTCGACGACATCTCGTTCGAGGTCAAGCGCGGCGAGACGCTGGGGATCGTGGGCGAGACTGGCTGCGGCAAGAGCACGACCGCGCGGCTTCTCGTGCGCCTTCTGGACCCCACCTCGGGGCAGATCATCTTCGACGGCGAGGACGTCTCCACACGCAAGGGCGATTCGCTGAAGGCCCTTCACCGCGAGATGCAGATGGTCTTCCAGGACCCCTACTCGTCGCTCAACCCCCGTAAGACAGTCGGCTCGATCATCTCCGATCCGTTCGCCATCCACGGAATGTTCAAGGGCGAGGGGGAGCGGAAGAAGCGCGTCCAGGAGCTGATGGATCGCGTTGGGCTCAACCCCGAGCACTACAACCGCTACCCCCACGAGTTCTCGGGCGGGCAGCGGCAGCGCATCGGAGTCGCCCGGGCGATCGCGCTCGAGCCCAAGCTGCTCGTCGCGGATGAGCCGGTCTCGGCGCTCGACGTCTCGATCCAGGCCCAGGTGCTGAACCTCCTGCGAGAGCTGCAGCGAGACATGGGACTGACCCTGATCTTCATCGCCCACGATCTTTCGGTGGTCCGACACATGGCCGACCGCGTGGCGGTCATGTATCTCGGCAAGGTGGTCGAGATCGCCCCCAGCGACGCGCTCTACAGCTTCCCGCGCCACCCTTACACCGGCGCCCTGCTCGCCGCCGTCCCGGTGCCCAACCCCACCGGGCGCGAGCGCAACCGCCAGCTCCTCACCGGCGACGTCCCGAGCCCGGCGAACCCGCCGCGGGCCTGCCGCTTCCACACCCGGTGCCCCAAGGCTCAGGAGCTGTGCTCACAGGACGAGCCGCTGCTCGAGCTCAAGGGCACGCGCAGCATCGCCGCGTGCCACTTCCCGCTGACCGAGTCCGAGGTGCGGGACCGGTTGGGAGCCGCGCTCGCCGGCAGCGGCCCGAACGGCGCGAGCGCGGAAGTGCTCGCGGATCAGTCTTCGTCGTCGTCTTCGTCGACGTAGAGCGACTCACGGGCGAGTTCGTCGCCGCTCTTGCTCCACAGCTTGATCTCGAGGAAGTCCGAGCGGTAGTTGTCGGGCGCGATCAACGTGAAGCGGTCCTCGACCACCTGCGCCTGATCGACCGCGATGTCCGCCAGCTCGGCGGTCACGGTGGCGCCGCCGGGAACCAGCGGCACGCCCCAGACGAGCGTGATCTCGGCGGTATTGCCCTGCTCGCCGCGCCAGCTCCCGATCACTTCGTCGTTGAGGTCGAGCTTCCAGTCGGGGTTGGACTCGGCCACCTCAGCGGTGAAGTCGACCGACGCCGCGAAGTCGGCCGGCCCCCGCTCGCCCTCGGTGAACGAGACGAACCCGAACAGCTCATAGCCGCCGCTCGTTCGCGCCACCGCGGGGATGTACGTGCGTCCGCCGTACGTCCGGTCCGGGAACCAAGAGATCTCGGTGTCGATCTCCCCGATGTCCTCGCCCTCGGTGTCGATCTCCCGGATCGCGCCCCGGAAGTGGCCGGCGAGCGTGTCGCCCCACCGGCCGTACGGGAGCGGCTCCTGTGGGGGCTCGGCGGCAAAGCTGATGACGAATCGATCGGTCGGCGGCATGGGCGTTGTGGACGACAGCGTATCCGGGACCGCCGGCACAGGGCGTCCGAGGAAACCGGTGCCTAGAAGGCGCCCCGGCGGCTCAGCACCGCGGGGATCGTCTTCAGCAGGATCGACAGGTCGAGCATGATCGACCAGCGCTCGAGGTACAGGAAGTCGAGCCGCACGAGGTCGTCGAAGTCGAGCTCGGCCCGGCCCGACACCTGCCACAGCCCGGTGATCCCCGGCAGCACGAGGTAGCGCTTCTTGTGCCATTCCTCGAGGCGGTCGAAGTCGCGCATCGGCAGCGGACGTGGTCCGACGAGCGACATCTCGCCCTTCACGACGTTGACCAGCTGCGGCAGCTCGTCGAGCGAGAACCGCCGCAGCAGGCGCCCGACCGGGGTCAGGCGCGGATCGTCACGGATCTTGAACAGCGCGCCGGAGAGCTCGTTGAGCGGCTCGAGCTCGTCCTGGATCTGCTCGGCGTGCTGGCGCATCGTCCTGAACTTGAAGCAGTAGAACGGCTTGCCCGCCATCCCCGGGCGCTCCGAGCGGTAGATCGCCGGCCCGCGGGACGAAAGCTTGATCGCCACCGCGATCGCGAGGAACACCGGCGAGAGCAGGACCAGCCCGATGATCGAGACCACCAGGTCGAACGTCCGCTTGACCGCGAAGTCGACGCCCTCGAACACCGGCGGGCGCAGCGTGAACAGCGGCACCGTGTGACCCGGGGCGAACTCCGCCCGGTCGATCAGGATCTCCATCGTCGACGGCGCCACCTGGACGGTCACGCCACGCTGGTGGCACATGTCGACGAGCTCCACAGCCTTGTCCTGGGGGAAGTCCGGGTCGGCGATGATCACCTCCTGCACGGCCTCGAGCTCAAGCACGCTCGGCAGATCCGGCAGCGCCCCCAGCGACCGCAGACCGTTGCGCGGGCGAGGGGTCAGCGAGATGTAGCCGATGATGTCGACCCGCGTGCGCGACCGGTCGGCCAGCGCCCGCGCGACCTCGTCGATGTGCTTCCCGGATCCGACCAGTACGGCGCGACGCGCGTAGCCCGCCTGGTCGAGCAGCCAGCCGCTCGCGCGCAGATGCAGCTCGCGCAGCGCGGCGATGTAGATCGTCGCGAAGAACAGCGTGCCGTAGAAGATGAAGTAGCTCGAGAAGTGCTGGCCGTCGGCGAGCGCGAACACCAGCGCGATCACGGTCGCCTGGAACAGAGCGGTGGCGATCCGCGCCAGTCCGGGCCGGCGCGTGCGATCGGCGTACAGGTCCACGCGGGCGAACGCCAGCACGGTCACCAGGTACGCGAACGGGATCCAGTGCTTGATGTCCTGCCATGCGACCGATGCGCTCAGCTGGTCGTGGACGGCGAGCTTGAGCATCAGCGCCGTGAACAGGGCGCCGACGACGCCGATGAAATCGAGCACAAGCAGCGACGCCACCCGCGCGACCTTGCGCAGCGTCTCCCACCGCAGCACGAACGACAGGAACGGCGGGCGCTTACGTCTGATGTCGCGCTCGGGCAGAGGCATCGGCGCGGCGGAGCTCGGGCCGCCGCCAGAGTGGATGTTCGGAACCTCTTTCTGCTCGACAGTCACGTTGCGACTCGCACCGTTCCTCGACCCCCGCGGTGGCTATAACGGTAGCTCGACCGGGAAGTAGCGGTATATCGAGCAAGCATTCCTGCGTCCTCGGGTCGGCGCTACGCAGCGCCGACGAGCGCTTCCCTACCCGCCTGTTCGATCGTTCGCTCCAGGCCCTCGCGCAGGGTCACCTTCGGCTCCCAGCCGAGGATCTGGCGCGCGAGCGTGATGTCGGGCTGGCGCACCTGCGGGTCGTCGGTCGGTAGTGCCTCGTAAACGATCTCCGACTTCGAGCCGGTCACGTCGATCACGGTCTTCGCCAGCTCGAGCAGCGTGAACTCGTCGGGATTGCCGATGTTGACCGGGTTGTGGTGCCCCGATTCGGCGAGCGCGATCAGGCCGCGGATCTCGTCGTCGACGTAACAGAACGAACGCGTCTGCGATCCGTCGCCGAACACGGTGATCGGCCGGTCCTGGAGCGCCTGGCGCAGGAACGTCGGGATCGCCCGGCCGTCATGCGGTCTCATTCGAGGCCCGTAGGTGTTGAAGATGCGCACGATCGCGGTGTCGACTCCCTGCTGGCGGTGGTAGGCCATCGTCAACGCCTCGGCGTAGCGCTTGGCCTCGTCGTACACCCCGCGGGGGCCGATCGGGTTGACGTGCCCCCAGTAACTCTCGGGTTGGGGGTGCACCTGCGGATCGCCGTACACCTCGCTGGTCGAGGCGATCAGGAACCGAGCCCGGTGGACCTTCGCGAGCCCGAGCGTGTGGTGCGTGCCGTACGAGCCGACCTTGAGCGTCGCGAGCGGCAGGCGCAGGTAGTCGATCGGCGAGGCGGGCGAGGCCAGGTGGTAGACGAAGTCGATCGGCTCGTCGACGAAGTACGGCTCGATGATGTCCACGTTCTTGTGGACGAACGCCTCATCCCGGATGTGCTCGATGTTGGCGAGCGACCCCGTCTCGAAGTTGTCGATGCAGATCACGCGGTGGCCGCGGCGGAGCAGCTCTTCGCACAGATGTGAACCGAGGAATCCCGCCCCTCCGGTAACTAGGCTGGTCGGCATCCCGCCAATCTACGGACTACTTCGCTCCGGTGCGTACCGGTCAATACGATGATTCGTCCACCACGAGAGGAGGAACGATGGCCGCAGCGCGGTTCGTCGAGCGCCTGAACCATCAGATCGCCTACGAGTTCGCGGCGTCGCAGCAGTACATCGCGAACGCCGTGTATTACGACTCCGAGACGCTCCCCCGGCTGGCGGCGTTCTTCTATGCCCAGGCGGTCGAGGAACGCAACCACGCGATGATGATGGTCGAGTACCTGCTCGACGCCGACGAGCCCGTGACGATCCCCGGCGTCGACGCGCCCGAGAGTGGGTTCAGCGACGTCGTTGCGCCGGTCGAGCTCGCGCTCGAGCAGGAGCGCCGCGTCAGCGACCAGATCGGGGAGCTGATGGGGGTCGCCCGCCAGGAGAACGACTACCTGTCAGAGCAGTTCATGCAGTGGTTCCTGAAGGAGCAGGTCGAGGAGGTCTCGGCGATGTCCTCGTTGCTGTCGGTCGTGCAGCGCTCCGCGGATTCGCCGATGCTGATCGAGGAGTATCTGGCGCGCGAGCGTTCGCAGTCCGAGGCGACCGATCCGACCGCCCCGACGGCGGCCGGCGGCGCGCTCTAGGTGGCGCTCCGCCGCAGGACGTGGTCGTCGCCGCGACGGATCGTGACTTTCTCCGAGTCGAAGTGCTCGAGCAGCGCCTGCGCGAACTTGCGCGAGGTCGAAAGCTCGTCGCGTAGCTGCGCGAGCGTCACCGCGCCGCCGTTGCGCTGAGCTAGCTGACACGAGTCGCGCGCGGATCTCGTCCAGCGAGTCCACGTGGTAGTGGAGGGTCTTCGACACGCGCACCACGCGTCCCGCGTCTCTGAGCGCGGCCAGATCGCCGGCGTCTAGCTCCGAGTCGATCGGGGGTTCGACGCCGGCGTCGCGCAGTCGCTGCTCGAGTGCGATGGGCAGAGGGCGAGAGGGGTTTTTGGGGCCTCGCTTCGCTCGGCGTCCAGCCGGATGACTCGCGGCCGGCCCGGTCGTGGCGAGGCCGGACGCCGAGCGGGCCGTGCCGCGGGACCGGGAGGGCCCGTCCGGTCGGTTCCGGCGCTTCGCCCCGAGCCAGGCGTTCGAGCCGGGCGAGGACGTCGCGACCCGGCCCGTGCCGTCGCGGCCGCGGGTCGAGCACGCGGCCCCCGCCCAGGGTGTCCGGCGGCGCGATCCGGCGCACGACCAGGCGGTCGCCGGCGGCGGGCACGATCGGGCGCTCGAGGCGGACCTGCCAGAAGCGCCCCCCGAGCCAGGTCAGCCGCGCCGGCGCCTCGCGCGTGCCGTGATGGATCTGGACCCGGCTGCCGTGCTCGGGCTCCGAGTCGGCGGCGAACTCGAGCTCGGCGTCGACCCGGTAGCTCGCGCGGACCTCGGAGCCCGCGCCGACCAGCACGTCGCCGCGCTCGATCTCGTCGACCGCGGTGCTGGCCAGGTTCACGGCCACGCGCTGGCCCGCCGGCGCGCGATCGAGCGGCGTGTCGTGCACCTGGACGCCGCGGACGCGGACCCGCCGCCCCTCCGGGAGGACCCCGAGCTCGTCTCCGCGCCCGATCTCGCCCGACCACAGCGTGCCGGTCACGACCGTGCCGGCCCCGCGGATCGTGAACACGCGGTCGACGTGCAGCCGCGCTGGCGAGTCGGTCGCATCGGCCCGTGAGGCGACTGCGGCGGAGGCCCGGTCGAGCGCCGCCCGGAGGTCCTCGATGCCTTGGCCGGTCCGTGCCGACACGGCCACCGCCTCGCTGGCCGGGAACAGCTCCGAGGCCTCGATCAGCGCCAAGTCCGGGTCGGCGAGATCGCTCTTGGTCACGGCCACGACCCCGGTGCGGACGCCGAGCGCCTCGAGCACGGCGGCGTGTTCGCGCGTCTGCGGCATCACCCCGTCGTCGGCCGCGATCGCCATCAGGAACAGGTCGATCCCGGTGGCGCCGGCGACCATCGTCCGCACGAACCGCTCGTGCCCGGGAACGTCGACGACCGACAGCCGCCGGCCGGACGCGAGCGCCAGGCTCGCGTAGCCGAGCTCGATCGAGATCCCCCGAGCGCGCTCCTCCGGCAGGCGGTCGGTGTCGACGCCGGTCAGGGCCCGGATCAATGCCGTCTTGCCGTGATCGATGTGCCCGGCGGTGCCGAGCGTCAGCGGCTTCATCGAGGGGATGGGGATTTTTCGGCGGTTGCCGCGTTAGCGGCGCGCGCGACCATCGGAACCTCTTCGTCGGTGAGCGTGCGCGGGTCGAGCAACAGCTGCCCGGCGTGGATCCGGCCGATCACGGGCGGCTCGTTCTCGCGCAGTGCCCGGGCGAGTGCTTCAGGCTCCCCTTCCAGCGCAACCGCCGGCCCTTCGAGCTCGAGCAGAGGCAGCGTCCCGCCACCGACCCTGGCCACGGCCCTGATCACTCGCGCACGGTCGCCGATAGCTCGGGCGAGCTCCTCCGCCCGTGCGCTCAGCGTGAGCTCGTCCGCGGCCAGCATCGCCAGGGCCGGGATCTCTCTCAGCGCTCGTTGCGGATCGCGGTAGAGCCGGAGCGTCGCCTCGAGCGCCGCCAGCGACAGCTTGTCGATCCGCATCGCCCGAGCCAGCGGGTGGCGGCGCGCGGCCGCCACCGCGTCCCGTCGGCCGACCATCAGGCCGGCCTGGGGCCCCCCGAGCAGCTTGTCACCCGAACAGCAGACGAGCGCCGCGCCGGCCGCCACCGAGTCCGCGACGGCCGGCTCCTCCACCGCCACCGCTCCCCCGACCCAGCCCGAACCGACGTCGTCGATCACGGGCACGCCCAGCTCGCACAGCGCCTCCACCGGAACGTCCTCGACGAACCCGATCGTCCTGAAGTTCGACTGGTGCACGCGCATGATCGCGCCGACGTCGTCGTGGGCGTGGAGCGCCCGTTCGTAATCGCTGAGGCGAGTCCGGTTCGTGGTGCCCACCTCGAGCAGCCGCGCCCCCGACTGGGCGATCACCTCCGGGATCCGAAAGCCGCCGCCGATCTCGACCAGCTGCCCGCGGGCCACCACGATCGCTCGCCCCGGCCCGGCCAGCGCGGCCGCGGATAGCAGCACGGCGGCCGCGCCGTTGTTGACGACGATCGCCGCCTCGGCGCCGGTCAGCTCGCGCATAAGTCCCTCAACGTGGGCGTGACGGCTGCCCCGCTCGCCCGACCCCAGGTCCAGCTCGAGGTTGCTGTAGCCCTCGGCCGCGCGCGTGACCGCCTCCCGCGCGCTCGCCGCCAGCGGCGCCCGGCCGAGATTCGTGTGGAGGATCACCCCGGTGGCGTTGATCACGCGCCGCAGCGATGGCCGCGCGAGCTCCTCCAGCAGCTCGCGCGCTCGGGCGACGAGGTCGACGTCCTCGGTCGAGCCTCCGAGCACGGCCGCCCGCCGCTCGTCGATTGCGGCTCGCGCGGCCGCCACCGCCAGCCCGTGGGGCGCGTCGATCGCCGCCGCCAGCTCGTGGACGGCCGGCAGCGATCTCAGGGTTGCGGATCCGGCGTCACCCCGCGTACCCATTCGCCCTCCTCTTTCTTCCAGATCGGGACCTTGGCCTTGATCTCGTCGATGATCTCGCGCGCTCCCGCGAACGCCTCCGCGCGGTGCGGGGCCGACACGGCGATCGCCACCGACGCCTCGGACAGCGGCACCGTGCCGACGCGGTGCTCGACGGCCGCGGCGCACAGGCCGTGTCGCTCGATCGCGCGGGCCACGATCTCGGTCATCTGGCGCTCGGCCATCTCCGTGTAGGCCTCGTATTCGAGCTCGGCTACTTCCCGGGTGACGCCGAGGAACGTCACGACCGCGCCGGCACGCGGGTCGCGGACGCGCTCGACGAGCGGGTCGAGCGCGAGCGGTGCCGTCGTCAGCCGCGCATGCGAGGCGCCGACGGCGCCACCCGATATCGGCGGGATCAGCGCGACCTCGTCGCCGCTGTGCAGGGGCGCCCCGGGGTCGGCGTACTCCTGGTTTACGGCCATGACCACGGGCACGCCGTCGGTCAACTCGCGGATTCGGTCGAGCGCGTCAGCCACGATCGCGCCCTCGGGGAGATCGAGTTCGACCGCGTTGGCACCGGCGCGTTCCCGCAGTCCGGCGAACAGTCTGATGCGAACTTGCACGGGCTCAAAGGGTAACCTCGCGGTCATGGCCACCACCGACGAGCACCGCACGATCGCCCCGATCGTCGGCCCCGATGACCCGCGGCGGTTCACGGACTCCGGGATCGAGATCAAGGGTCTGTACGCCGACCACGACCTGCCCGCGGATCTGCCCGAGCGACTCGGCGAGCCCGGCGAGTACCCGTTCGCGCGCGGAATCCACCGCGACATGTACCGGGGGCAGCTGTGGACGATGCGCCAGTACGCCGGGTACGCGAGCGCGAAGGAGTCCAACGAGCGCTATCGCTACCTGCTCCAGAACGGGTCGACCGGGTTGTCGATGGCGTTCGATCTGCCAACGCAGCTTGGACTCGATTCCGACGATCCCCGATGTCTCGGCGAGGTCGGACGGACCGGCGTCGCGATCGACTCGATCGACGACATGCGCACCGCGTTCGACCAGATCCCACTCGACCAGGTGTCGACGTCGATGACGATCAACGCGCCGGCGGCAGTGCTGCTGCTGCTCTACGAGCTGGTCGGCGAGGAGCAGGGGGTCCCGGCCGAGAAGCTCCGCGGGACGACCCAGAACGACATCCTCAAGGAATACATCGCGCGGGGGAACTTCATCTACCCGCCGAAGGGCGCGATCCGGCTGACAACCGACCTGTTCTCGTACTGCCGCGAGCGGATCCCGCGCTGGAACACGATCTCGATCAGCGGCTACCACTTCCGTGAGAAGGGCTGCTCGGCCGTGCAGGAGGTCGCGTTCACGCTGTGCAACGGCATCGCGTACGTCCAGGCCGCGCTCGACGCCGGCCTCGCGATCGACGAGTTCGCGCCGCGGCTGGCGTTCTTCTTCAACGGCCACAACAACGTGTTCCAGGAGATCGCAAAGTTCCGCGCCGCCCGCCGGATGTGGGCGAAGATCATGCGCGAGCGATTCGACGCCAAGGACGAACGCTCCTGGCGCCTTCGGTTCCACACCCAGACCGGCGGCGTCACGCTGACCGCGCAGCAGCCCGAGAACAACATCGTCCGGGTCGCGCTTCAGGGATTCGCCGCCGTGTGCGGCGGCACCCAGTCGCTCCACACCAACGGATTCGACGAGGCGCTCGCGCTGCCGACCGAGCGCGCCGCGAAGATCGCGCTCCGCACGCAGCAGATCATCGGCTACGAATCGGGCGCCGCCGACACCGTCGATCCGTTCGCCGGCTCGTACTTCATCGAGGCGCTGACCGACGAGATCGAGACGCGCGCCGCCGAGTTGATCGACAAGGTCGACGGCCTCGGCGGATCGATCAACGCGATCGACTTCATGAAGAACGAGATCGAAGAGTCTGCGTTCGGTTACCACGAGCGCTACCGCACCGGACAGGATGTCGTCGTCGGCGTCAACAAATTCGTCGACGAGGGCGAGCCCGATGTCCCGGACATCCTCCGCGTCGATCCCGAATCCGAGCGCGAGCAGGTCGAGCGGCTGTCAGCGTTCAAATCGGCGCGCGATCGCGAATTGGTCGAGAAGCGGCTAAAGGATTTGCGAACCGCCGCCGATACGACCAATAACCTCCTCCCTACCCTGCGGCAGGCTCTCAAAGACCGATGTACGTTGGGTGAGGTGTGCGGGGCGATGAAGGACGTGTTCGGCGAGTACCAGCCGACCTTCTGAACATCGCCTTAGCGCACACGTTCTGAGACGTTCCGGAACGGGAAGAATGGGAGACAAGGGGTCCTTTTTGTCATGCCCAGGCTACGGATCGCCGCCATTGTCACCGCGCTCGTTGTAGTCGCGGTCGCGCCCGCGGCCGCTCGGGCGGCGGTGACCAGCACGCAGATCACAGGCTGGACGTCGCAGAACCCATCGACGCCGGCGAACAATCCGTACCTGATCTCGCTCGACAACGCTCCTGCGACGACGGTGACCGTTAGCGGCGTCGCGCCGGGTGCGAATAACGGTGATGAGGTCGACGTCGTCTGCTACTACGGCGCCTCTCCGACGGTCGCGAAGCTCAACACGAGCCCGGTTGCCATCAGCGGCGGAAAGTTCAACACCGGCCCCATCCCGTTAGCGCCGATCGCCGGTCACGCCTGCCGCCTTCGCGCGATCCCGACGGGCAGCGAGACCGGCCCGGAGCTCGACAATTTCGCCGCCCAGCAGGTCGCGGTCTCCGAGGCCGCGGTTCTCGCGATCTCAAGTGCACCGAACGCGCCGGCCTTCAATTACTTCGTCAACGACGTCACGTTCACCGGCGACGCCATGTGGTCCGCGGTCGGGACGCCGCCCCAGAGTCTTCCCAAGCCCTACACGCACGCGTGCGGCGGACCCGAAGCGGCGCCGATCGACGCCGCATACGACGTGGGGAACTTCGCAATCGACTGCGCCGGGTCACTGCTCAGCGACGACCTCGGCGCCTTCGGCGGCCGGTCCGAAGTCCAGGTTGACGGTCGCAACGCCTACGACGCCGCTGCGGCGGAGAGCCTGTTCACCACGGGCAATCCCCTGAGCCAGAACCTCCCGGGCTTTCCCACGAAGCTCAAGGACGGTGTCGATTGGGATCCCACCACGGGCCTGATCTCCTCGCAGGCGATGGAGCCGTTCGTCGACTGCGACGGCCCCAACGAGGAGAAACCGACGGCCCTGACGTGTCCGACCTTCGTCGACTCGGGGGTCGAGCTGCAGAGGACGATCACCACGAGCGACGGCGGCCGGGTGGTCACGATAAACGACAGCTGGACCTCGACGGACGGAAAGGCTCACGCGCTGGACCTCCTCTACGACGACGCCGTCGGCGTGGTCACCATGCCGCCGGACGGCGATCCCGGCTACGAGTTCCCCGGTCAGACCGCGTTCTCGCCATACGCCGCCGGCAACACATTGCCGGGCCCGACCTCGGTGCCGGGCTCGATTCTGGTCCACACGAATGTCTCGGCGCCCGACGGGGATCCAAGCGAGGCCGTGGGCTCGATCACGTTCGGCACCGCTCCGTCGGAGTTTGCGTTCACGGCCAACGACGATTTCCAGGAGCACAACCTTCTCGTCGTTCCCGCCGGCGGGAACGCGACCCTGAGCTACGTCTATTCGGTGGGCTACACGGTCGCGGACGTCACCGGGATGGCGCTCGCCGCGCAGGATGCCTTCGAGCCGCTGTCGGTCGTGATCGGGACGCCGGCCGGTGGGACGAGCACGTCGACCGCGACTCTGTCCGGCATCGCGAGCGCGGGCTCCGGGATCACGTCGCTCGTCGTCGGGGGCCAGCAGGTCCCCGTCGCGCCGAACGGGGCGTGGACGGCCCAGGTCCCGCTCAGCCCGGGCACGAACACGATCACGGCGCTCGCCACCGACGCCGCGGGCGAGACCGCGCGGGCGCAGGTGGCGGTCGTCTACAACCCACCCCCGGCACCGCCGGCCCCCGTCCGCTGCAAGGTCCCGCGGACCAAGGGGATGAAGCTGGCCGGCGCTGAGAGGGCGATGCGCCAGGCCCATTGCAAGGTCGGCAAGATCAAGCGGCTCACGTCCCGCACGCTGCGCCGCGGGCGCGTCATGAGCACGAGCCCTCGCGCCGGTCACACCCTCCGCGCCGGCAGCAAGATCGAGCTGTTCGTGTCAAAGGGCCGTTAGCCGGGCAGCTTTGGTCAAGGATGATTCGGCCTCGCCGGTCCGAGGATCTCCAGCCATGCCTCAAGCTCCTGCACGCGGTGCACGTGAGCGACCGCTACCCGTTCCGCTGGCCGCAGGACCCGCCGCGCTGGTTGACCGGGCGTGCCGTCCTGCGCGCGTGGGTCAGCGAGAGCGACGGCGAGATCGACGGCCACCTCGCGCTGCTGGGGAGTGACGAGACTCGGGCGCGGCGCGAGTGGCGCGAGGCCGCGCCGGTGCCGGTCGAACGGCTCGCGGTCGTCTCGCGGTTCTTCGTCGCGCCGGGCGCGCGCGGACGAGGCATCGGGAGCGCGCTGATGCGGACCGCCGAGGACCATGCCGCCTCGGAGCATCTGCGCCTCGTGCTCGATGTCGCCGATCACAACGACGACGCGATCGCGTTCTACGAGCGCCGGGGGTGGAAGCGAGTCGGGACCGCGTCGCTGTTACTCGACGACGGGCACAGCGTGCTGCCCCTGCTGTTGTTCGTCCTACCCGAGCACGCCTAGCGTTCGCTGTCGAGGTCGGCCATCTGCGGCGCGCCGTAGCGGTCGCCGGCCGCAGCGTCGGGCGGGATCGCCGCCTCGATGCGCTCGAGGTCGTCTTCGGTGAGGTGGACGTCGAGCGCGCCGAGCGCCTCGCCTAGCTGGTCGCGCCGGCGCGCCCCGACGAGCGGCAAGATGTCCTCCCCGCGGGACAGCACCCAGGCGAACGCGACCTGGGCGATGCTGACGGCCTTGTCGTCGGCGATCGCGCCCACGGGCTCCTCGATCGGGACGTTCGCGTCGAGTCGCGCCGGCCGGTAGACGTCGATGTGATCCGTGCGGAGCCGCTGCAGCGAGTACGCCACCGCGCTCTTGACCGCCTGCGGGCGCGCGTCATAGCCGAGCCACTCCCCGTCCGGGCCCCGCTGCGCGCCGAACTTCACGCTGATCAGGACGTCGTCGCGGGCGCGGGTGCTGAGCGCGTCGGCGATCAGCAACTCGTTGTGGCCCATCCCGTAGAAGTCGCCGGTGTCGAGCAGCGTGATGCCGGCGTCGAGCGCCGCGTGGATCGTCGCGATGCTCTCGTCGCGGTCGGCGGCGCCGTACGTCCCCGACATGCCCATGCAGCCGAGCCCGAGGGCCGATACCACCGGCCCGGTGGCGCCGAGCTGTCTGGTTTGGATCATTGCCTTGGTCACGATATCCGGGGTCAAGGTGCGGTCGAGAACTACCTGTAAAACGCGTTCTGCAGGTCTCGCGTCGCCACCCCGCAGCAGGCAGGAGTCCCGCCCGCGCGGGCGAAACCACCAGCCATGACGGAGCACGTGGCAAGCCGAACGCTGGTCAAATCGCCACCGGAGTTGTGGGCCGAGTGCAGCGACGCGGCCTCGTTGGCGCGCCACCTGGACCAGTTCGGAGAGATCCGGATCACAAGGCTCGAACCAGAGACCGCCGTCGCCTGGGAGGGCGAGCGCGCACGCGGCACGGTGCGGATCGAGCCGTCCGGCTGGGGAACGAAGGTCATCCTGACCGCCGTTCCGGTGGCCGACGAGGAGGTGGCCGCCGTTGCGGCGGAGGAGTCGGTGGCAGAGCCGGCGCCGGAAGCCGAGCCGGTGCCGGACGCCGAGCCGGTGGCGCAGCGTGAGCCCGTGGCGGAGCCCGAGACGGCTGACGAGCCCGAGACGGCTGACGAGCCCGATTCGGAGGCGATCGCCGAGGCGCCCTCAGCCGTCGAGCTGGCAACCGATACGCCCGCGCGCCGGCGCCGCTTCGCGCGCCTGTTCGGCTGGCTCAGGGCGCCGAGGCCCGAGCTCGACGTACAGGAGGAGCTCGTCGCGGTCGACCAGCGGGAGCCCGCACTCGAGGCACCAGACGAGCCCGTCCCGGCCGACGCGCCGGCGCCCGAGCCGGAGCTACGACCGCCCGCCGAGCCGGAGCCGACACCCGATCCCGAACCACAGGCGGTCGCGGCCGACACGCCCGCCGCTGACGCCAGCGAACCCGCCACCGAAGCCACCGACGACGCGCTCACGGCAGCCCTCGACAGCCTTGGCCAGGCGCATCACCGGCCGTACTCGCGCGCCTAGGGGCTGGGGGCGCGGCGCGCGAGTACGGTCCGGGGTTCAGCCCTCGATCTTCCCTGGAGGGCCTCCGAGCTCCGCGATCAGGGCTGAGAAGTCTTTGCCGGCGGGGCTGGGGACGCTGTTGGCGTCGTCGCCACCGTGCCACTGACCCTGCTGCATGGCGTACGACTCGGTGCCGACGCCCGCGCCCCAGCCGATCTCGATCCCGCTCGAGTCGCCGGCGATGATGTGCGCGATCGGCTGCCCCGCCCGCACGCTCTGGCCGACGTGCAGCCCCGCCGCGGGGCTGATGCCCTCGGCGTAGTACACGTACCGGCCGGCGTCCGGCCCGTCGGTGAGCCGGTACTCGACGAACGCTCCCGGCCAGCCGGTGCCGCTCGTGCCCACGTAGATGATCGTGCCGTCGCCGATCGCGCCGAGCGGCCCCGACCCGGCGTAGTCGACGCCCTGGTCGATCCGCTCAGGCGTGACGCTCGCGCCGGCGAGCGGGTTCACGTACTGCCCGGGCGCCACGACGGGAGCAGGCGCCGGCTTGGCGGCGGGCGGCGGGGTCGTCGCCACCGGATGCGGCTTCGCGACTGGCTTGGGGTGGGCGGTCGTAGTGGTCGGGCGAGGGTGTCCAACCGACGTGGTCTCCTCGACCGTGCCGCCACCGGTGGTCACGTGGGTCAGCGTCTTCGTCGGCGCCGGCGCGTGCGGCGCGCGCGTCGAAACGCGGTGCACCGTCGGCGACGCATGGTGCGCCGGCGGCGACGCATGGTGGACCGTCGGCGAAACCGTGTGGACGGCCGGCGTGGGATGCACCGCCGGCGTTGAATGCACGGCCGGCGTCGAATGCACGGCCGGCTTGGAATGAACCGCCGGCGTCGAATGCACCGCCGGTGCCGCATGCGTGGTGGCTGCCGCCACGCTGTGCTCAGCCGCCGTTGCCGCTCCTCCGCTCGCAGAGGCCGCGCCGCTCCCCGCACCGCCCGTCGCATCGGCAGCCGCGGCGATATGCGCGGTCGAAACCGCCGCGTGTGCGGTCGTGACGCTCGCGTGCGCGGGGCGCGTCGGCACCGGCCGTGACGCGTGAACCGCCGGGAGCGCCGGGTGGGGTTCGGTGGCGTAGGTTGGCACGGTCGTCGCGCCGGCAGCGGCGAGCGTCGCCGTCGCCGGCCTCGCAGAGCTCGCGGTCGCGGTCACCGCGGCGACCTTCGTCTTCGGTGGCGCGGCGCCGTGCTCATCGGCTCGGAGGGTGATTCGCTCCGTACGCACCGATGTGCCGCGGCCGCCGAGGAGTCCCGGCAGCGTGGTCGCCGCGAGCAGAGCGAGCGCCGAGATCCCGCCGGCGCCCGGGAGCGTCATCGTCGGCCGGCGCGCCGCGGCTGACCGTCGAAGTTGCGAGTACATCGCCGACTCGCGCAGCACGTCGACGCAACTCAGGTCGCGCTCAGGCTGGAGGTGGAACAGCTCGAGTGAGCTCCGGGATGCCTTTCCCCTTCGCGCAAGCGAGCGCTCCAACGACGCCTGCCACAAATCAGCGCAAGCGAGATCACGTGCGGTCTCCACCAACTTCCTCCTTGTTCGTAAGCCTGCGGAGTTAGCTGACGGGCTCGCGACTTGCGCTACGCCACACGATTGCGGCGATTCGCCCCGGCGCCCCTAGAGGTCGCTGTTGGGTCCTCCGTCCGCCGCCCACGGATGGTGCGGCGATTCGGCTGCTATGTCGTCCATCGTCGACGCTGATGCGTCGATTCCTGCAAGGTGGCGAAGTTGTATCGCATCTTGCAGCGGCGCGATACCCCATTTCCTCCTAAACTCGCCCACCCCGATGCGTGAAAAAGCCCCGGAAACGTACGCCGAGAAGCTCGGACAGCTCGAGGAGCTGCGCCACGAGGCGATTCACGCGGGCTCCGAGCAGGCCGTCGCCAAGCAGCACGAGCGCGGCAAGTACACCGCCCGCGAGCGCGTCGAGAAGCTGCTCGACCCGGGATCGTTCCAGGAGCTCGACGTGTTCATGCGCCACCGCACGTACGAGTTCGACATGCAGAAGAACCGGCCGTACGGCGACGCGGTCGTCACCGGCCACGGCACGATCGACGGCCGGCGCGTGTGCGTGTTCAGCCAGGACTTCACCGTGTTCGGCGGCTCGCTGGGCGAGGTGATGGCCGAGAAGATGTGCAAGATCATGGACCTGGCGGCCAAGATCGGCTGCCCGGTGATCGGGATCAACGACTCGGGCGGGGCGCGGATCCAGGAGGGCGTCGTGTCGCTCGGCGCCTACGGCGACGTGTTCACCCGCAACGTGCAGTGCTCGGGCGTGATCCCGCAGATCAGCCTCGTCATGGGCCCGTGCGCCGGCGGCGCCGTGTACTCACCGGCGATGACCGACTTCATCTTCATGGTCAAGGAGACCTCGCACATGTTCATCACCGGCCCCGAGGTGATCAAGACGGTCACCGGCGAGGAGGTCGACTTCGAGTCGCTCGGCGGCGCGATGACCCACAACACGAAATCCGGCGTCGCCCATTTCGCCTCCGATGACGAGGACCAGTGCCTCGAGGACACGCGGTATCTCCTGAGCTTCCTACCCCAGAACAACCTTGAGATGCCGCCCCGGGTCCTGCCGACCGATGATCCGTTCCGTCAGGACCCCGAGCTCGACCACGTCGTCCCCGACAGCCCGAACAAGCCCTACGACATGCGCGACGTCGTCCACCACGTGTTCGACGACGGGGAGTTCTTCGAGGTTCACGAGCACTACGCGCGCAACATGATCTGCGGCTTCTCGCGGTTGAACGGCTACGTGGTCGGGATCGTCGGCAACCAGCCCAACCAGCTCGCCGGCGTGCTCGACATCGACTCCTCGACGAAGGCGGGGCGGTTCGTCCGCACGTGCGACGCGTTCAACATCCCGATCATCACGCTCACCGACGTGCCCGGCTTCCTGCCCGGCACGACCCAGGAGTGGGGCGGGATCATCCGCCACGGCGCGAAGCTGCTGTACGCCTACTGCGAGGCCACGGTCCCGAAGATCACGATCATCACGCGCAAGGCATACGGCGGCGCATACGACGTCATGGGGTCAAAGCACCAGCTTGCCGACTTCAACTTCGCGTGGCCGACCGCCGAGGTCGCGGTGATGGGGCCCGAGGGCGCGGTCAACATCATCTACCGCCGCGACATCTCGTCCTCGCCGACGCCGGACACGCGCCGGCAGAAGCTGATCGACGACTACAAGGCGCACTTCGCGAACCCGTACGTGGCCGCCGAACGCGGATATATCGACGACGTGATCGTCCCCCACGAGACGCGTCCCAAGATCATCACGGCGCTCGAGACGCTCCAGAACAAGCGCCAGCCGGGCCCGCGCCGCAAGCACGGCAACATCCCGCTCTAACCGGGAGCCGGCTCTCGATGGTGGCGATCAGCTCATCGGACAGCTGTCCGGCGCGTTGCAGCAGGGGACGGCTGATCGGGCGAGAACGTCGATACGACAGCCATGCCCCGGCCGCGCTGCCACCTGCTGCTCATCCTTGCGGTCACCTCGATCGCCATTCTGGGCGGTTCTGCGTCCGGGGCCTCTGCGGCGGCGAGGGCGCGAACTGTCCACACCACCCTCGCGCTGGCGCCGCGCAACGCGGCCGCTCTGGCGGCGTACGCGTCAGCGGTCACGACCCCCGGATCGCCTCTCTACGGCCACTACCTGACGGTCGCGGAGTTCGCGGACCGGTTCGGCGCGACCACGAGCGCCATCGCCAAGGTGAGAGCGGCGTTGGCGGCGAACGGCATGACCGCCGGGCCCGTCGCCGCCAACCGCCTCGCGCTCGAGGTGACCAGCCCGGCCAGGCCGCCCAACGCCTTCCGAGCCTCGTTCGCGCCCGACCGCGAGACGGGCCCGTTGGCGATGCCGTTGGGGGACGCGGACGTCAATCGCCTCGTACAGGCGGTGATCGGGCCCGGTGCCGCCGCGCCGCGCGCGTCCGTGACGGTGCATGGCGGGCCGATCTTCGATCCCGTTCCGACCGTTGGCGCGAGGTTCGCGCCGCTTCCGCCGGCCGCGGGGTCGGCCGGCCCACAGCCCTGCGCGGCAGCCCGGGCCGCCGCGGCCTCGACCGACGCGTACACCGCCGATGCGATCGCCTCCGCCTACGGCCTGTCGCGCAATTACGCTGCGGGGGACCAGGGCCAGGGCATGACGATCGCCCTGTACGAGCTCGAGCCGTTTAGCGCCTCGGATGTCGCCGCTTACCAGGCGTGCTACGGGACCGGCACCACGGTGACTACTGTGGCGGTCGACGGCGGGGCCGGCACCGGCCCGGGCATCGGCGAGGCTGCGATGGACGTGGAGGACTTGATCGGGCTCGCGCCGCAGGCGTCGATCAGGGTGTATGAGGGACCGTCCACCGGCACCGGCGCCTATGACACCTACAGCCGGATCATCAGCGATGATGCGGCCCAGGTGATCTCCACCTCGTGGGGCATGTGCGAAGCGCTGAAGGGCTCGGTTCCCGCCTCCGTCGAAAACACGTTGTTCGAGGAGGCAGCCGTCCAGGGTCAGTCGATCCTGGTTTCCTCGGGAGACGCCGGCGCGGACGACTGCGGCGACGGCAGGCCATCGGTGGACGATCCTGCCAGCCAGCCGTGGGTGACTGCGGTCGGCGCCACCTCGCTGAAGGGCTCAGACAACATGGTGTGGAACGACTCGCTGGGCGCCACGGGCGGCGGCGTGTCGACCCTGTGGGGCCGCCCCGCGTACCAGAACGCGGCCGCCACGCCTCAGTCGACCGTCACCTGCGGATCCTCCGGGGTGGCATGTCGGGAGGTCCCGGACATCTCGGTCGACGGCGACCCGGCGACGGGCTACGTCGCCTACTACCGCGGGTCCTGGCGATCGGTCGGCGGCACGAGCGTCGCGGCGCCGACTGTGGCCGCGCTGGCGGCGCTTGCCGAAGCCTCGCCGGCGTGCGGCGGCCGCCGGATCGGCTTCCTCAACCCAGCCCTATACCGGGCGGCGGCGGGCGCGTACGCAGCCAACTTCAACGACGTCAGCGTCGGGAAACAACGGCTTTGACTCCGTGGCTGGCTTCTCCGCCGGCCGCGGATACGACATGGCCTCTGGACTGGGCACACCCACCGCCTCGCTGGGCCAGACCCTGTGCGACGGCTCGGCCGCTCCGCCCGTGACCGATAACGCCCCGCGGGCGCTCAACGCGTCCAACGTCGTGCGGCTGCGCCGGCTGGGCAATCGTTCCGGCCGCGTCGGCGCGAAGGTGACCGTGCGCGTCGAGGCGCATGATGAGGGCGGCCTGCCGCTTACGTTTTCCGCTACCGACCTGCCCGCCGGGCTGAAGATCAACCAGCGGTCAGGGCTGATCTCCGGAACGCCGCGGCGCGCGAGTTCGCGGACCGTGCGCGTGCGAGCGGCCGATACGGACGGCAGTTCGGCGACGATCGTCTTTCGTTGGACGATCGCGCGAGGGAGGTAGCGCTAGCCGCGACGGGTGCCGCCGGCCGGCGGCTTCTTGCAATCGGCGGGACGCGGACAAGCTGTTTGCGCGCGAAGTTCACCCTCGTGCACGGCGCCACGCAGCAGGCGAAAGCGCCCCGTCCGCGAGGACGAGGCGCTAGCGCTGGCGCTGTTTGCGGCCCAGCCCAGAGACCAATCGTGCCCGCCCCGGAAATCGGGGCGGGCCAAGGTCGTTAGCTGCCTGCCTGAGCGGTGCTGCCGTCGAGCGTCACATCAGCGCTCAGCGGCGTGCCGTTGATCGAGGACACATGCGCGTTCACAGTGTCCACCCCGTTGCTCGTGACGCCGACCCACGCGATCGCCTCGTACCCGGCGTAGCACGACTTCAACTGCGCCAAGGTCAGGTTCCCACTGCAACCGGAAGGTGCCGTCGGACCGCCGAGCGGAGAGTATGTGCCATCGCTCTCCTGCGCGTAGTAGTTGAAGTCCGCACCACCGTCCTTGAACGGGTGCAGACCCGCCGCGAAGGACTCGCCTCCATTGCTGATCCACACGTTCGCCGCGAGGTTGTCCGAGCCCGTGTACGTGATCGGGCTCAGGCTGGCGACGGGGCCAGCGTCGAGGGTTATCCCGGCGTCCTCGTAGCCCGCGCTGGCGTTCGCGAGCGCGAGCGGCTGGTTACCGGGTGACAGGGCCCACTCGGCGCCGTTGTCGACCTCGTAGTTGAACACGGAGCCCGGGCCGGCAGGACCCTGCTCCCCGGTCGCGCCGGCGGCGCCCTGCGGGCCGGTCGCTCCCTGCGGCCCTGCCGGACCCTGGGGACCGCTGACGGTTCCCCGCGGCTCGCCGGCCTTGGCCAGCGTGGCCTGGACCGTCCGGGCGAGCTTGTTCATGCCAACCGCGCCATCGGCGATCTTCTTACCGGTCACGGCTCCGTTGGCAATGTTGTTGGTGTGCACCAGCAGCGTGGTCGCGGCCACTGCGCTTCCACTCATAGCGACGAACAGCGCCACGACCCCCACCACGAGCGCAGGCGACGGCCTGCGAACCCTAAAACGAGACACTTGCATCCTCCATGTTGTTGAAACACCTGCACCCCCGGCAAGTGCAACGATTAGGAGCGAGCGACCGGCGCCCGTCCCACCCGGCATTGAGATCACACGCGGCCCGAACGGCCGCAGCCCCTTCACGTCAGCTGTCTGTCACCGGCACAGAGCGGCGCGCGCATCCCGGCGCTGAACCAACTCTGCGCCTGGGGATCCTCCCCGACGCACTGCTAAACGCTCATCCGGTCGATGAACGGTGGAACATGCGTCCAATTTTTTCCAACCGTGTTCAAGTTGAGTCCGATGGTCAGCTATCGGACACGCCCGGCCGCCGAGAGTCACACCGCGAGCCGCGGTTACTAGTCAGCACGATCAAGCAGCCGGCGGGCGCTTAGAGCGTGACGGTCTGGGCCTCGACGCGGCTGTCCTCCCAGGCGCTGAACGCGGCCGCCGCCACGGCGAGGTCCTGCACGGCTAGGCCGGTCGAGTCGAACATCGTCACCGCGTCGGGTCCCGGGCGGCCGGGCGCTTCGCCGGCAAGAACCGCGCCGAGCTCGGTCACCCGATCGCGCGTAACGAGGCCCGCGTTGACCGCGCCGGTCAGCTCGCCGCCGTGCGAGGCCTGCTCCCACTCGTCGCAGAACAGCGCGCACGACGCGACCGCGCCGACGCTCGCCTCCGCCTTGCCAGGGCCGTCCGCGCCGAGCATGTTGAGGTGAAGGCCGGCGTGAAGACTGCCGACGTCGACCACGATCTCGTTGCCCGGCGTCACGCAGCAGACGACGTCGCAGCCGAGCGCCTCGTCGCGCGATCCGGTGGTCCATCCCAGCTCGTGTGCGAGCACGTCCGCGACGTCGGTGCGCGGGTCGTGGCACACGCCTGGGCCGTAGCCTGCCGCCACCAGGCACCGTGCTGCCCACGCTCCGTGCAGGCCGCATCCGACGATCCCGACGGTCCGCGTGCCGTCGCGCGCCAGCGCCACCGTCGCCACCGCCGCCACTGCCCCGGTCCTCAGCGCGGTGACCGAGCGGGCATCCATCAGCATCAGCGGTTCGCCGTTCTCCGCGTTCGAGAGGCAGATCACGCCGGTCACGGTCGGGAGTCCGAGCGCCGGGTTGCCCGGGAACGAGGTCACCCACTTGAGCAGCGCAAAGCCGGCGCCGCGCGCGGGCATGGCGCGGAAGTCACCGAACGGCGGGCTCTCGAGGTAGACCTTCGACGGCATCACCCACTCGCCGGCCTGGAAGCGGAGCAGGCCGCTCACGCACGCGTTCGATCGCCATCTCTGCGGACACGGCCGCCAGCACCGTGTCGTGATCGAGCACCGGAAGCGAGGGCACGGACGCGCACGATACGCTCGTCACCCCAATGAACCGGCGGCCAAAGCTGACGATCGTTGCGCCGACCGCCTCGGCCGAGGAGGCGGCGGCGGTCGTCGCGGCGCTCGAACGGTTCATGCGCGACACGGCACCCATGCCGGCGCCCCCCGCGCCCAAAGCCAACCCATGGCAGCGCGCGGCCCTCGAGGAGGGCGTGAACACCGCCCCAGGGGAGCCTGCGCCCTGGGTTTGAAGGGGTTAAGCACGCGGTTGCGTGATGCGTGCGTTGCTTTAAGCGCGCTTGCCTTGACATGAACGGGCGCTTATGCCAGCGTCCAGTCGTTGGCTGGCGGGCCAGTTGGAGGGCCTACCGGGAGATAGGTGCTTGGGGCGCAAGCAAGAGGGGGGTAGTACGCGGGTGGTGCTGTTCGCGGGGTGCAGTGGACGCTATCTCCCACCGGATCGGTTTCCGGACCCGTCATGGCTGCGACGGGTTCGTACTCGCGCTCGCCGACGCGCCGGCGATCATTGGCATCGCTCAGCCCCCAAAGCGGATGCCAGTCACTCGGTCGGCGCCGGCTGAGAGCGCACCGGCTGCCGCGGCGGTTGCCCCCACCGTCGCGGCGCCGGAATTCTCTTCGGCCGCTCGTTCGTCGCCGCGATAGGTCGCTTCGGCGGGCACGCCCGTTCCGCGGCCGCGCACTTTCCTTCGTTGATGGTGGGTAGGACGGGGTCGGGCGCGAGTGCCGCGGAACGGGCGTTGCCGCCTCGCTCCTATCCGGCGCCGAACGCCGTGGCCTCGCTCACAGCTAGGTCGCGCTCCCGACGCTCACTGCCACTCCCGCACTGCGCGCCGCCCCCCAACTCCAGTCGCTACCACCACGCCCACCGGGGCCACCCCCCGGCTGGGCGGGATTCCCCAGCGTATCGGCCAAAACGCCTGAACCCCGATTGCCTTTTGGTACATTTGGACGTCCGACCCGACCCGGAAGGAGTCCGATGCACCCCGCATCGCCGCCAAGCGCGAGTACCGACGCCCCCCAGACGGCCTCCCATCACGGTAACGGCCGGACGGGAACGCTTGAGAACCCCGAGGTGCTCGAGAACGTTCCGGGGCACGTGATTCCGATCCTCGAGCGCGAGTTCGACGATTTCGACACCGAGTCGACGCGCTTCCTGAAGGGCGATCTCGAGAACGACGAGTTCATCAAGTTCCGCCTGAAGCAGGGCGTCTACGGGCAGCGCCAGCCCGACGTGCAGATGATCCGGGTCAAGCTCCCGTTCGGCGGGGTCACGCCGGACCAGCTCGATGCATTCGCCGACGTCATCGAGAAGTACGTGCCGCTCCGCAAGGGGCATATAACGACGCGGCAGAACATCCAGATGCACCACGTGCCGTTGCCGGACGCGGCCGAACTGATCCGCGAGCTCGGCGACGCGGGGCTGTCGAGCCGCGAGGGGTGCGGCAACACGATGCGCAACGTCACCGGGGACCCGCGCGCCGGCACGCTCGAGGGTGAACTCTTCGACGTCACCCCGTACGCCGGCGCGTACGTGCGCTATTTCGTCCGCCACGAGACGACGCAGGCGATGCCGCGCAAGGTCAAGACCGCGTTCGCGGCGACCGACGAGGACAACGCGATCACGCGGATCCACGACGTGGCATTCCTCCCCAAACTGAGGAACGGAGTGAGGGGCGTGGAAATGCGGGTAGGTGGCGGTACCTCGATCATGCCCCGCCTGGCTCCCACCCTGTATGAGTTCGTCGAGCTCGACAACGGCGATTACCTGAAGGTCACCGAGGCGTGCATGCGGATCTTCGATCGCCAGGACTGGCTGCGCGTCAACCGCGCCCGCGCACGGATCAAGGTCCTGATCGACAAGATCGGGATCGACGAGTTCCGGACGATGGTCGAGGACGAGCTGAAAGAAGACTGGGTCGACGAGCGCGACTTCAGCCTCGACAGGATCCTGTTCGATTACGACGAAGAGGCCAATGCGCCGGCGAAGCCGCAAAGCTTTGCGACGCCCAACGGAGACAACCGTGAGTTCACGCGCTTCGTCGAGACCAATGTGCAGCGCCAGCGCCAGCGCGGCTTCTCGACCGTCGAGGTCAAGGTGACGCGCGGCGATCTGACTCCCGAGCAGCTCCGCGGGCTCGCGCAGATCATGCGCGACCACACCGGGAACGCGGCGCGCACCACGGTGCACCAGAATCTGATCTTCCGCTGGATCCGCGACGAGTCTGTCTACGACGTATGGCGCGCCCTGGGCGAACTCGGGCTGGGTGACGCCGGCGCAGACGAGATCACCGACGTCGTCAGCTGCCCCGGGACCGACTCGTGCAAGCTCGGGATCACGAGCTCGATGGGGCTCAACCAGGCGATCCAGGACCGCGTCATTCAGATGGAGATCGGCGACGAGCTGACCCGGCGGATCCACGTCAAGATGAGCGGCTGCCCGAACGGGTGCGGCCAGCACCACATCGCGAACATCGGCTTCTACGGCGCGTCGATCAAGGTCGGCGAGCACTCGATTCCGGCCTACATTCCGCACATCGGCGGCGCGTATGAGGGTGGCGACGTGCGGTACGGACAGCGGCTCAAGGCGCGTCTCCCGGCCAAGCGTGTACCCGAGGCAGTCGAGCGGTGGGTACGCTTCTACGAATCCGAGCGGACCGATGGTGAGGAGTTCAATGCTTTCGTCGACCGCGTCGGCCCCGCGGAGTTCGAGACGAAGGTCAAGGATCTCACGATGCCGATCGAGTTCAGCCTCGACAACATGAACTACTTCATCGACTGGACCAAGCAGGCCCCGTTCGAAGTGATCCGCGGTGAGGGCGAGTGCGCGGTCTGAGCGGTGCGACAACGATGAGCGCCACGATCCCCGATCTCGAAACCGCCTCCGCCGAGGAGGTGCTCGCGTACGCGGTCGAGCGGTTCCACCCGCGGTTGAAGATGGCCTGCTCCTTCCAGAAGGAGGAGTCGGTGCTCCTGCACATGCTGACCTCGATCGAGCCCGATGCCCGGTTGTTCATGATCGACACCGGCGTGCTGTTCGGAGAGACACTCGACACCTGGAAGCGGTTCGAGGAGCGGTTCGGCGTGAGCATCGAGGTAATCGATGCCCGCAGCCCGGATGAGCCGTGGACGATCAACCGGTGCTGCGGCGAGGCCAAGGTCGAGGCGCTCGAGCGCGCGCTCGACGACGTGGACGCGTGGGTAACGGGGATCCGTCGCGAGCAGGCTCCGACCCGCGCCGGCGCCAGCAAGCTCGAGTACGACGATCGCCGCGGGATTTGGAAGGTCAACCCGCTGGCCGACTGGAGCGAGAAGGACCTGTGGCGCTATATCTTCGAGCGCGACTTGCCCTACCACCCGCTACACGACCAGGGGTACGCGTCGATCGGGTGCGAGCCGTGCACCCGGCCCGGCAACGGCCGTGAGGGACGCTGGGCCGGCCTGGACAAGACCGAGTGCGGCATCCACGAGTGAAGGACCACCTAGCTTGAATCCCCTCCATTACGAGCTCTCGCACATCGAGGCGCTCGAGGCCGAATCGATCCACATCTTCCGCGAGGTCGCGGCTGAGTTCGAGCACCCGGTGCTGCTGTTCAGCGGCGGCAAGGACTCGCTCGTGTTGCTGCGCCTCGCCGAGAAGGCGTTCCGCCCGGGCCGCTTCCCGTTCCCGATCATGCACGTCGACACCGGGCACAACTTCCCGGAGGTGCTCGAGTTCCGCGATCGCCTGATCGACCAGATCGGCGAGCGGTTGATCGTCGCGAGCGTCCAGGAATCGATCGACAAAGGTCGCGTGGCCGAGGAGACGGGGCCGCGCGCGTCCCGCAACCGCCTGCAGACGGTGACGCTGCTCGACGCGATCGCCGAGCACGGGTTCGACGCGGCGTTCGGTGGCGCGCGCCGGGACGAGGAGCGTGCCCGCGCCAAGGAGCGGGTGTTCTCGTTCCGAGACGACTTCGGCCAGTGGGAGCCCAAGCGCCAGCGCCCCGAGGTCTGGTCGCTCTACAACGGGCGCATTCGCAAGGGCGAGCACGTTCGCGTGTTCCCGCTGTCGAACTGGACCGAGCTCGATGTCTGGCAGTACATCGACCAGGAGAAGCTCGAGGTCCCGAGCATTTACTACGCGCACAAGCGGCAGGTGTTCGAGCGCGACGGGATGCTGTACGCGCTCAGTCCGTACGTGCAGCTGATCGAAGGCGAGCAGCCGTTCGAGACCTCGGTTCGCTACCGCACGGTCGGCGACATGACCTGCACCGGCGCCGTCCGCTCACTGGCGGCGACGCTGCCAGAGGTCGTCTCCGAGATCGCGGCCACGCGGATTACCGAGCGTGGAGAGACGCGCGCGGACGATCGGGTGACCGAGGCCGCGATGGAGGATCGTAAGCGCGAGGGCTATTTCTAGCCGTGGGGGGAGTGCAGCGATGACGCCGGGCGCGGCGACGAACGGGCACGCGCTCAGAACCCGTACCAGCGAGCTGGTCAGGTTCGCCACCGCCGGGTCGGTCGACGACGGCAAGTCGACGCTGATCGGCCGCCTCCTGCACGACTCCAAGTCGATCTTCGAGGATCAACTCGAGCACGTCGTCCGCACGTCGGAGCGGCGCGGGGACGGCTACGTGAACCTCGCGCTGCTGACCGACGGCCTGCGCGCCGAGCGCGAGCAGGGGATCACGATCGACGTCGCCTACCGGTACTTCCAGACGCCCCGGCGCAAGTTCGTGATCGCCGACACGCCGGGCCACGAGCAGTACACCCGGAACATGGTCACCGGCGCCTCGACCGCGGACCTGTCGATCGTGCTCGTCGATGCGCGCAAGGGCGTCAGCGAGCAGACCCGGCGGCACGCGTACATCGCGTCGCTGCTGCGGATCCCGCACGTCGTCGTTTGCGTCAACAAGATGGACCTGGTCGGGTACGACGAGGTCGTGTTCGACCAGATCGTCGACGACCTCACCGACTGGACGGCGCGGCTCGACATACCCGACCTCAGCTTCATCCCGATCTCCGCGCTGCTCGGCGACAACGTCGTCGACCGGTCGCTGAACATGCCCTGGTACGGCGGGTCGCCGCTGCTCTACCACCTCGAGCACGTCGTGATCGCGCCCGACCGCAACCTCGCCCAGGTTCGCTTCCCGGTCCAGTGGGTGATCAGGCCGAACAACGACGACCACCACGACTACCGCGGCTACGCCGGCACAGTCGCCGGCGGGATCCTGCGCGCAGGCGACGAGGTGGTCGTACTCCCGAGCGGTCAGCGCACCGAGATCGACTCGATCGAGACGTTCGACGGCCCGGTCGACACCGCCTTCCCGACGATGTCAGTGACCGTGCGGGTGAAGGATGACCTCGACATCTCCCGCGGCGACATGCTCGTCGAGGCCGACGATCCCCCCGTCGCCGCCCGCGAACTCGACGCGATGGTGTGCTGGATGGGCCAGACGCCGCTGCAGCCGGGAGCGAGGCTGGTGATCAAGCACACCACGCGCACGACGCGCGCCCGGATCGAGGAGCTCGACTACCGCGTCGACGTCAACAATCTGTCCCACGAGCGTGCGGATGGACTCGCGCTCAACGAGATCGGCCGAGTGCGCCTGCGCGCCGGCTCACCGCTGATGGCCGATCCGTACTCCAGCAACCGCACCACCGGCAGCTTCATCCTGATCGACGAGGCAAGCAACGACACGGTGGCGGCGGGCATGATTCTGAGCGCGCGCTAGCGTCGCCGCCGAGCCGCGTGGAAGTTCCCTCAGCATGGGGGTAGTTTCTTCCCAAGCGGTATGACCGAGCACCCGCGGAACCCAGCCGGCGAGGAGGAGAGCTACCACCAGGGCACGGCGTCGATGTCCACGGCGGCGGCGGCCTCGAGCACGACGACGCATTCACGCCGGCGCCCCCAGCGCGCCGGCTGACGGTCACCGAGCGGGCGCGCGAGATGCCGGTCCACGCTGAGACGCAGGTACTGGTCGTGGGCGGCGGGCCCGCGGGCTGCGCGGCGGCGCTCGCCGCACGACGCGCGGGCGCCGAGGTGCTGCTGCTCGAGCGCTACAACCACCTCGGCGGCCTGTCGACCGGCGGGCTCGTGATCTGGATCGACCGCATGACCGACTGGACCGGGCGGCCGGTGATCACCGGGATCGGTCAGGAGATCCTCGACCGGCTCCCATCGGACGCCGTCGCGGGTGCGCCAAGAGAACTCTGGGGCGCCACCGATCCCGAGCCGGTCGCGTACTGGCGCGAGCGCCAGGGCGCGTTCCGCGACACGGTCACGTGGTCTCCGATGATCGATCCGGAGTGGCTCAAGTACCTGTCGGCCGAGATCCTGATCGAGGCCGGCGTGAAGTTCCTGTTCCACGCCTGGGTGGCCGATCCCCTGATCGAAGGGCGCCAGATCCGAGGCGTGACATTCGAGAGCAAGCAGGGGCGGCGCGCGATCCTGGCCAGCGTGATCGTCGACTGCACCGGCGACCTCGATCTGTGTGCGCGGGCCGACCTCGAGTTCGAGGCCGACGCCGGCGAATCGCTGGGATTCGCTGAGCGGCCGGTGGTGGGCTGGAGCAATGACGTGGCGCTGTTCCTGGGGCCACGGCTGAGCGGCTACAGCGGCGTCGACGTCTCGGACCTGACGCGCGTCGAGGTCGAGTCGCGCCGGCGGATGGTCGCGCACCTCGACCATTTCCGCCGCCACGCGCCCGGGTTCGAGAACGCCTGGTTGATGCTGTCGGCACCGCAGATCGGCGTGCGCCACACGCGGCGGCTCGTCGGCCGCCACAAGCTCACCAGCGAGGACTGGCGGGCGGGCACGCGATTCGACGACGAGATCGGGGTCTCGCCGTCGCCCTCGCAGAAGTTCAACAACGTCTCGGTGCCCTATCGCTCGCTGGTCCCGCGCGACCTCGACAACGTGCTGGTCGCCGGCCGGCATATCGCGACCGATCCCCAGACGCAGGCGTTCATGCGCGAGATCCCCCAGTGCTGGATGACCGGGCAGGCGGCCGGCGTCGGAGCCGCTCTGGCCGCCGCGGCGGACGTCCCTGTCGCCGACATCGACGCGGCCGCGCTCAAGCGCGAGCTACTCCGTCAGGGGGTCTACCTTCAGGCCGAAGCGGCCGCCGATTCGACGGGTGCGATCGCGGGCGCACCGCCGCGCGGCCCGAAGGTCTCGATCACCGCCGACACGCCGCTGTTGTGAGCGCCGGCAACGACGACCTGGACGGCCTGCTCCGAGGTCAGGACGGGGACGACATCCTGACCTGCGGCGCTGTCGGGGACCGAGTCTGGATGCGCGCTCGACAGCCGCCACCGCGTCTTGCCCGAGACCGCGTCCTTGCCGACCGCGGTCAGCGCCTCACGAGAATTGGATGCATGCTCGTAGACGAAGCGACGCAGGTCGTCCTTGCCCCAGCCGGCGTGGGCGAACAGCTCGGCGTGCTCGGGTCCGAGCGCGATGCAGGCGCTGATCGTCTCGTGGATCAGCGCGCCGGTTCGCCGGATTGTGTCGGCGAGATCGAGCGCGAGCTGCTCGGGCACGGTGGTGTGCCGAGCCTCGATGTGGACGACCGAGCGCATCGTCATCGCGGTCACCGTGCTCGTACGAACCTCGAACCCATGCTCGACGTGGAACGCCGGCCACGGCGACTGCTCCTCATTCTCGGCGATGCACGCCGTGTACTTCGCCGGGTTGCCCTGGGTCGCCTGATCGAGCTCGTGCGGCCGCAGGCCGAACGCGTTGATCGCGGTCAGGCGGATCGCACGCCCGATCGTGGCGTTGGCGCGGAAGCCTGACCCGAACACGTTTCCCCTGCTGTTGACGCCGATCCGCTCGCGGACCGGGCCGTTGACCAGCAGCATCGGGGCCGTGCCCGTCGTGCTCTGCCAGATCGCGCGCTCGACGTAGCCTTCGAGCCGCAGCGCCGACCACGCGGCCAGCACGACCGGGAAGTACTCGGGTCGGCAGCCGGCCATCGCGGCGTTGATCGCGGCGATGCGGACGGTGCACTCGCGGTCGAGGTGGGGCATGGCGAGTAGCACCTCGTCGGGCCCGTGCGTGGTCTGGCTGAGGAACTCGTCCAGGTAGGACTCGGTCACCGGCATGACGGGCAGCCCGTCCGTCCAGCCCCGGTCGGCGTAGTCCTCCATCACCTGCCGGATCTCGTCGATGTCGATGACCGGCAGGTCGGTCAAGAGGCACCCAGCAGGATCCGGACGACATCGGCGATCGCCGCCGCCACGTTGGCCTCGATCTCGGCCCGGCCCAGGCTGGCGATCGGGTGCGGGATCATCACGGGTTCGAAGCCGGGTAGTCCGTACATCTCGGCCATCGCCCGCGCCGGCGCGGCGAACGCGTCGGTGCAGATCGACACCGCCGGCACCCCTGCCCGCTCGAGCACGATTCCGTCGGCCAAACTGGCCGCCGAGCAGGATCCTCAGTCGCCGACGCCGGCGATCACCGCCTGGCAGCTCTGCGCGATTTCCCTGGCCCGATCCTCCTCAACCGGCGTGCCGAAGTACGACTTCGTGTAGTTGGTCACCTCGCCGACGTGGTGCTGGGCGCGCAACAGGGCCGCGACGGTCTCGAGCACCAGCGCCGCGTTCGGCTTGGCGTTGTCGAGCAGGCCGATCCGCAGGCCGGCCAGCTCCCGGACGCGCGGGGCGAGCGCCGCCTCGCGTGGCACGTCAGCGACGCCGGTTGGATCGAGAATCGCCTCTCGACGGGGCATAACGCGCTCATCCTACGCCCACGTCGTTCACGCGTCGGTAAAGTCCCGCGCCGCATGTTCTCGAAGGTCCTGATCGCCAACCGCGGCGAGATCGCGGTCAGAATCATGCGCGCGTGTGAGGAGCTCGGGATCGCCACCGTGGCGGTCTACTCCGAACTCGATCGCGACGCCGTGCATGTCAAGCGCGCCGACGAGGCGTACCTGCTCGGGCCGGGCCCCGCTCGCGAGAGCTATCTCGCGATCGACAAGCTGATCGACGCCGTGCAGCGCTCCGGCGCCGAGGCGGTGCATCCCGGGTACGGTTTCCTGGCCGAGAACGCGGCGTTCGCGGCGACGCTCGCGGAGGCGGGGATCACGTTCATCGGCCCGCCCGCGTCGGCGATCGAGGCGATGGGCTCGAAGACGCGAGCCCGCGAGCTAATGGCCGAGGCCGGCGTCCCGATCGTCCCCGGGACGACCGAGCCGGTCGCGACGATCGAGGACGCGAAGAAAGTCATCGCCGAGACGATCGGCTATCCCGTGGCGGTCAAAGCGGCCGGTGGCGGTGGCGGCAAGGGCTTCCGGGTCGCGCTCGAGGAGTCAAAGCTCGAGGACGCGTTCGAGGGCGCCGCGCGCGAGGGCGAGAAGTTCTTCTCGGACTCGACCGTGTACCTCGAGCGCTACCTGCCGGATCCGCGCCACGTCGAGGTCCAGGTGCTTGCCGACACCCACGGGAACGTGATCCACCTCGGCGAGCGGGACTGCTCGCTCCAGCGCCGCCACCAGAAGCTGATCGAGGAGGCGCCGGCGCCCGCCGTCGACGAGGCGCTCCGCACGAAGATCGGGAAAATCGCCACCGACGCCGCGGCGGCCGTCAAATACACCGGGGCCGGCACGATCGAGGGGCTGCTCCAGGACGGCGAGTACTTCTTCCTCGAGATGAACACGCGGGTCCAGGTCGAGCACTGCGTGACCGAGATGGTCACCGGGATCGACATCGTCAAGGAGGGGATCCGCGTCGCCGCCGGCGAGCCGCTGTCGATCTCCCAGGACGACGTCGTCATTCGCGGCCACGCGATCGAGTGCCGGATCAATGCCGAGGACGCCAGCAAGAACTTCGCCCCGGCGCCCGGCTCGATCGGCGACTACCGCGAGCCGGCCGGCCCCGGCGTCCGCGTCGACTCCGGCGTAGAGGCCGGCTCCGAGATCTCGCCGATGTACGACCCGATGGTGGCGAAGCTGATCGTCTGCGACGTCGATCGAGAGCAGGCCACGGCACGGATGTTGCGAGCCCTCGGCGAGTACCGGATCGAAAAGCTCAAGACGCTGATCCCGTTCCACACCGCGATCCTCCAGACCCGCCAGTGGCAAGACGCCGAGACGTGCCGCGACCTGATCGAGGACCGAGCGTGGCTGAAGGAGCTCGCGTTCCCGAAGGTCGAGAAGCCGAGTGGCGAGGGCGCCGGAGACGGCCAGGGCGCACCCGAGCCGGTCGAGCAGAGCTACACGGTCGAGGTGTCCGGGAAGCGCTTCGACGTAAGGGTGATCGGACCGCCGCTCGCCGGCGCGGTCAACGGCACCGCGCCGGCTGCGGCGGAGGCGGGGGCTCGCCGGGCTCCGCGCCGCAGCGAGCGAGGAGCTCGTGCCGGCGGCGGGGGAGGGGGCGACACGCTCGCCTCACCGCTCCAGGGGACCGTGCTGAAGGTCGCGGTCGAGCAGGGCGCCACGGTCGAAGAGGGTGCGCTCGTCGCGGTGATCGAGGCGATGAAGATGGAGAACGAGATCACCGCGCACAAGGCCGGCGTCGTCTCCGAGCTGCCGATCGCCGTCGGCGCCTCGGTCGCGAGCGGCGACACGCTCGCGGTAATCAGCTCCGCGGAATAGCCGACCGCTGATCAGCGCCGCGCGGCAGCCAGCACAGGGCGGCGCAGTCGGGGAATCGTCACCCCTCGGTCGGGCCAGGCGAGCGTCGCGAACAGCGTGACCAGCAGCAGGTCGCGCCCGACCACCGTCCACGATTCGAGCGCCTCGAAGCTCTTGAGCGGCGCGAAGTGCAGCGGGTAGTAGATCTGGGTCATCGCCATCGCGCACGCGAGCAGCGCCATCGCCGCTAGCCCGCGCCGGCCGTTGATCATCGCCACCAGCGGCGCCAGCCAGATCAGGTATTGCGGCGAGAGCACCCGGTCGAACACGATGAACGCGCACACCGCCGCCGCGGTAGCGGTCAGTAGCCGCTCGCGGGTGGCCGGTCCGAGGGCGTACTGCACCCAAACGACCAGCAGGCTCAGAAGCTGGAACACGCTCATGACCCCGGCGAACGTGAGCGCCGGGTGACCGTCGAGATTGTCCGAGCTGTGCGTGAAGTAGTACGAGAGGTGCAGCCCGACGAGCTGATGCGCCGCCAGGAACACCGCCGCGCCGACGCTCTCGATCTGGAGCGGGCGGTTCTCCTGGCCGTGGACCGCCCACCAGACCCCGTGCGGAGCGATCACCAGGAACGGCAGGAAGCAGACGAGCAGCACGACGGCGAACGCGGCCAGGCAGACCAGCGCGGCGCGGCGCCCGTGGCGGCGCCAGACGTACACGGTCGCGATCGGCACCGCCACCACCGGGAACGCCTTGGCGGCGGTGCCGAGGGCGAGCAGCACGAATCCGCTTCGATTCCAGCCGAAGTGGATCGCCGCCAGCGCGGCCACCGTGAGCATCGTCGGGAACAGGTCATAGCGTGACCACAGCACCGCTCCGAGCAGCAGCGGCGAGAGCGCGAGCAGCGCCACGCCGCAGATCAGCTGGCGCGTGGAGACCCGCTGCGCCGCGAGCACGAGCGCGGCCAGGCCGGCCGAGATCATGCCGCACGCGGCCATCATCAGCCCGAAGACGACCATGTAGCCCGAGAAGTGGCTGCCGGCGATCAGCCGCGGAAGCACGAACACCGGGAGGGCCAGCGGCGGGTACTCGACCGAGAAGTCGCGGTACGGGACGAGCCCTCGCACCACGATGTTGCGGGCGTACACCGCGTACTCCTTGGTGTCCCATTGGGTGTCGAGCCGGTACCAGCCGTGGTGGATCAGGTACCAGGCGATCGCGAAGCCGATCGCCGCGCAGGCGACCGCGGCGATCGTGCGGTGGCGGTCCGAGGCCAGGTAGCGTGCCGGCCGCCATGGAATGGCCACGGGTGAACCGGCCATCTCCACGAGGTCTTGTCGCTGTCCGTCAGGCATGGCTCGTCTTCGCGGTTCCGGGAACGGCCCCGCCGAAGGCTCGCGAATCGCTCCCCGTAGCTCGATTATGTCGGCTTTCGCGGGCGGGAGTGGCGCGGCTCACGGCACGCTCTTGATCTTCGCGGCGAGATCGTACGGATACGTGTACATCGTGATGCGCCCGATCCGATACACCGCCGTCGGGCGCCCGAGATCAGGCGGGCGAATCCACACGTTCTGGAGCGAGGGATCGGTCAACAGGAAGCTGCCGGTGTGCGGCCGAGGCGAGTACCAGCTGCTGATGAAGTGCAGATCGAACCGGCATAGGTGCTGTCGCTGGTCACACACCGAAACCGGGTACACCTGGGTCCGGAATCCGGTGGCCCAGGTGACCGGAGAGGCGTCCCAGTAGCCGGCGTAACCGACGGTCAGGTGATCGCGGGCGGCGATCCGCTCGATCTGCCTGGCCACGGGGGTCGTCACCGCGGTGTTTGCCGAGGGCCCGGGCACCGGGCTGTGCCCGGCGATCGACACCACCGCCCCGAGCGCGAACAGGCACGTCCCCGCCAGCACGATCGCCCTGGTCCAGACTCGGCCGGCTGCCGCGGCCGGGACCACGGCGGCGGCCGCGTAAAGCAGGCCGACCAGGTAGCGCCCGGCATGGATGTCGACGGGATATGCACTGAACAGGAAGGCGAGCGACAGCAGGATCGCCGACGAGCACCAGAACACGTAGAACGCCGTCCGAGCGGGCGAGCGCCGGCGCAGTTGCCGCCAGCTCAGCCAAGGGATCGAGATCACCGCGGCGATGGTGATCACGGCACATACGCCCGCGAGCACGCTCGCCGGCGACAGCGCGTGCCCGAAGTAGTCGCCGTTGCCGAGCGTCGCCAGCGACTTCCACCACAACGTGAAGTTATGGAGGTTCTTGTGTCCGACGACGACCCTCGTCGTGTGCAGTCCGGGCTCACGCGCGACCGCCAGCGCCGACATCACGAGCGCGGTGATTGCCCAGGTGAGGCCGGTGACCGCGAGCGTCGCAAGCCCGCTCCACAGCGCGCGGGCGCTGTCGCGTCCGGGCACGAGCACCCGTGTGGCGATCAGCGCCAGCCCGAACGGCGCCAGCCCAGCGATGTCCAGCAGTGGATCGGACGCGGCGTTGACGCCGACGATCGTCCCGACGACGGCCACCAGGAGGATCAACACCGGCCAGCGCGTTATAGGCCGCCGCTCGACCCATACCGCGAACGCTCCCAGCAACGCCAGGCAGAACCACGTGGGAGCGTGCTGCGTGGTCGCGAGCTCGACGCGCAGCGTCGCCGGCGAGGTCGAGATCAACAGCACCGCGGTCAGTCCCGCCGCCCACCTGCTCGCGACCTGCGCCACCGACCACGCCGTGAGCGCGGCCCCGGCCACGGCCATCGCGTACGGCGCCGCCTCCCAGACCGTACGGTGGTACGGGAGCCATTTCGTGGCGAGGTCGAACAGCAGCGTCGAGTACCACGCGAACGTGCCGAGCACGACGTTGGAGTGCGCCGGCGCCGCTCCGAACAGTTCGCCGATCACCGGTCCGGACGCCGCATCGGCGTCGAGGTTCGTGATCCGGATCGCGGCGTCGAGCTGGTGCGCCAGCAGGATCAGGTAGAGCAGGCCGAAGGGCAGCGCGGCCCACCACGTCCAGCGCAGGAAGCGACGCGGCCCGCGCTCGTCCGCCCGCGATCCGGCCGAGGCGGGCTCAGTTGAGCCCCGCAGACGGGGGGAAATCCCGGCGCCGGCGCCGGCGGTGGTCACGTCGAACGCCGCTCCGGCGTGGCGAGCACCAGCCGCCGCAGGGATGGCGCTTGCGCTCCTCGCGCGGACACGGGTACGAGCCGGCCGTCGGGGTGAAGCGTCGCCTGGGCGTGGATGCCGGGGCCGAGCGACACCCACAGCGTGACGTCGCCGCGGCCCGGGCCCCTCGTGACGCGCACGATTGGCTCGTTGATCTTCACATCGGCCGCGAACGCACGGTCGACCCGCTCGAGGCTGAACACCGACATCGTGTAACGCCCCGTCCGCGACAGCTCGGTCCGCTCCGCTGCCGACGCGAGCGCCAGCGTCCGCTGTATGTGCGACCGCAGGTCGTTCTTGCTCGTTGCGACGGCGGCGAACGTGACCACGATCACACACGCGAGCAGGCCGAGGAATACCGGCAGCGCTTTCTCGGCCAGCCGCCGGCGTCCCACGCACACCAGGACCCCGGCGATCACGGCGATGAGCACGGCGAGCACGGCGAGCACGATCGCGGCGCTGGCGAGGCCCGAGTAGCTCATGTCGGCCGTAGCGTAGATGGCCGCTGCGCGTTTTCGGCGTGAATCCGGCGCTGCGTGTCGGTTCGCCGCCCTGCCGGCAGCGGCGCGCCCAGGCCGTCCACCCGGAGCGCTTCGAGGTAGGCGACGTCCTCGTCGAGCACCTGTATGGCCTGTTCGGGGCCCAGCGGCCGGCCGTGACCGGGGACGATCGTTCGCACCCCTCCGATCAGGGTGCGGAGGCGCTCGAGCGTCGCCAGATACGCATCCAACGATCCGTCGCGCGAGATCCACGGGATCTCCACAGGGGACACGTAGTCGCCGCAGACCAGGACCTCCAGCCACGGGATCAGGAAGGCGGTGCCGTCCGCCGTGTGGCCGTCCGCGGGATGGAGCTCAAGCTCTCGATCTCCCTCGCCGAGGGACAGGCGTCCGGGAACGGGCAGCGGTTGGACGCCGGCCAGCGCGAGTGGGCCCCGGTCGTCGATGTACTGCTCCTCGTCGAACGCCCTCAACTCGCGCTGGGCGTCGCCGGGCTCGGCGGCGAGCCGTTCGGCGGTGCTCTCACCGCACCCGAGCGACGCCCGCGGGAACGCGATCCGGCCGAGCAGGTGGTCCCAGTCAGCGTGGGTGACGAGCAGTCCCGACACCGGGAAACCCGCCTGCTCGAGCACGCTCGGGACCGCCTCCAGCTCGTCGGGGTATACCGGCGAGTCGATCACGAAGCCCTCGTCGCCGGCGCGAACCGCGGTGCACGTCGTCTGCCAGAAACGGCTGATCACGACGATTACGTCGGCGTTGACCGCCACGACCTTCATCGAGACCGCATCCAGCTTCTGGCCGCGCGTCGCTTCGCTTCACGATTCCAGGAGACCGCTCCGCTCGCGCGGCAGTCACCACGGCTGCGCATCCGGCGCAGCCCTACGAGATGCCGAGGAGCTTCATCGCCTCGCGCAGGCTGGCGACCTCGGCGTCCGGCTTCTTCTGGTTGGACTCGAGCGTCTCCTTGTCGCGGTTGACCCAGATCACCGGGATCTTGCGCTTGATGCACGGCTCGACGTCGTAGTAGTAGCTGGCGGCGACGTGTACCCAGCCCTTCTTGCCGCCGATGCGCCGCTCGCACTCGGCGAAGTGCGCCGGGTCGGGCTTGTAGGACCGGACCTGCTGGGCGGTGACGACCAGGTCGAAGTCGAGCGGGATGTGGCGGCGGGTCTGCCCGAGCAGCTTGTCGTCGATGTTGGAAATTAACCCGACCTTGTACTTCTTCGCGATCTTCGCCAGGACGGGGTTGGTCTCCTTGAACGCCGGCCACCGCTGCACCGAGTCGGGTAGGAAGCCGGCGCGGGACGGCTCGAGCGGCCAGGCGAGCGTCTTCGCGATCTGTACCGCGGTGCGGCGCAGGACCTCCGCGTAGAGCTCGTACGAGCCCGCCTGTATCTGTTTCTGGACTTCGTAGAACAGCGGTATGAGCTCGTCGCGCTCGATCGTGAACCCGTCTCGGTCGGCCTCGGACTTGAACGCGTCGTACGCGCCCTGCTCCCAGTCGATCAGGGTTCCGTAGACATCGAATGTGACGAACGTGATTTCCTTCGGGATCGCCATCGCGCGGGCCATGATGCCATGGCGACAAGGCTCCGCGCTGCCTGGTCCACAACCCGAGGGCTCGATCCATTCACTAGAGTCCACCGGCGCATGGACCTCCTTGAGTACCAGGGAAAGCAAGTGTTCGCCCGGCACGGGGTTCCCGTGCCTGACGGCAGGCATGCGCAGACCGTCGATGAGGCCGCGGACGCCGCCGACGACATCGGCTATCCGTGCGTGATCAAGGCCCAGGTCCAAATCGGCGGGCGCGGTAAGGCCGGCGGCATCAAGGTCGCGAACAACCGCAACGAGGCGATCGAGCACGCCCAGGCGATCCTCGGGATGGACATCAAGGGCCTGACCGTGCACGAGTTGTGGGTCGAGGGGGCGTCGCAGATCGACTCCGAGTACTACGCGTCGGTCGTGTTCGATCGCTCGGCCAAGGCGCCGCTCGTGATGCTGTCGACCAAGGGCGGAATGGACATCGAAGAGGTCGCCGATTCAGATCCGGACGCGATCGCCCGGCTGCACGTCGATCCGCTGCTCGGCTTCCAGGAGTTCCACGGCCGGCGGCTCGCGTTCGAGGCGGCCGTCGACTCCGACGTGGTACGGCCGGTCGGCGCGATGCTGGCGCGTTTGTACGACGTGTTCGTGTCCGAGGAGGCCACGCTCGTCGAGGTCAACCCGCTGATCGTCACTCCCCAGCGAGACGTCAAGGCGCTCGACGCGAAGGTGACTTTGGACGACAACTCCCTATTTCGCCACCCGGACAACGCCGAGTTGCGCGATCCCTCGGCCGAGGACCCGCAGGAGCGGATGGCCAAGGAGCGCGGGCTCACGTTCGTCAAGCTCGACGGGAACATCGGGATTCTCGGGAACGGCGCCGGCCTGGTGATGTCGACGCTCGACGTCGTCGCGCTTGCGGGGGGCTCGCCCGCGAACTTCCTCGACGCCGGCGGCGGCTCGAAGGCCGAGGCGATCACGAGCGCGGTCGAGGTGATCCTCTCGAATCCCAACGTCAAGGCCGTGCTGTTCAACATCTTCGGCGGTATCACCCGCTGCGACGAGGTCGCGCGCGGGCTGATCGAGGCGTTCAACCAGATCAACCCGACGGTGCCGTTCGTGGTCCGCCTCGATGGAACGAACGACGTCGAGGGGCGGGCGTTGCTCGCCGAGGCGAACCTTCCGAACGTGTACACCGAGTCCACGATGGACGCCGCGGCGGCCAAGGTCGTGGAACTGGCGGCGGCATGAGCATTCTTGTAGACGGGTCCACGAAGCTGGTTGTGTCCGGGATCACCGGGCGCGAGGGCACTTTCCACTCCCTGCGCAACCGCGAGTACGGGACCCAGGTCGTCGGCGGCGTCACGCCCGGCAAGGGCGGCCAGGACGTGGAGGGGATCCCGGTCTTCAACACGTTCCACGAGGCAGTCGGTTCCACTGGTGCGAACACCGCGATGATCTTCGTGCCACCCCGGTTCGCCGCCGACTCGATCCTCGAGGCCGAGGACGCCGGCATCGAGTTGATCATCGCGATCACCGAGGGCATTCCCGCCCACGACGAGTTGCGGACGTACACGAAGATCAAGCAGGGCGGCCGCTCGCGATTGATCGGGCCGAACTGCCCCGGGATCCTGTCGCCGGGCAAGGCCAACGTCGGGATCATCCCCGCCGCGTTCTTCAAGCAGGGCAACGTCGGGGTCGTATCGCGCTCGGGCACGCTCACGTATCAGATCGGCAACGTGCTCGCCCAAAGCGGGTTCGGCAACTCGACGATCGTCGGCATCGGCGGCGACCCGGTGCCGGGAAGCGACTTCATCGACGTGATCGGCCTATTCGAGAACGATCCCGAGACCGAGTTGATCGTGATGTGCGGCGAGATCGGCGGCGACAACGAGGAGCGCGCGGCCGAGTTCATCGCCGACAACGTGACCAAGCCGGTCGTCGCCTACATCGCCGGTTTCACCGCCCCGCCCGGCAAGACCATGGGCCACGCCGGCGCGATCGTGTCCGGGTCGCGCGGGACAGCCAAGGCCAAGGCCGAAGCGCTCGAGAGCAAGGGCGTGCGCGTGGGGCGCACCCCGACCGAGGTCGCAGAGCTCGCGGTCTCGCTCCTCGGCGCCACCGCGTAGTCGCGCTCCGGTCTGGCCG
Source organism: uncultured Solirubrobacterales bacterium (assembly GCA_963755525.1). Classification (GTDB taxonomy): domain Bacteria; phylum Actinomycetota; class Thermoleophilia; order Solirubrobacterales; family Solirubrobacteraceae; genus Palsa-465. The sequence goes on from CAVWKC010000021.1 coordinate 183,322, forward strand.
CCACCGCCGAGCCGGTCGCTAGGGTGACCCAGGACGTGGCGAGCGAACGAGCGAGCGCTCTGGGGGCGCATCTGGAGGAGCTGGACCGGCTCCTGCACGACGTCCAAGCCGAACTCGTCCCCGACCGCAGCCCACGGCCGGTGCTCGTGTCCGATCGCGCGCTGGCCATCCCCGACCCGCCGGCGCCGGCCCCGCCACCGCCCGGGCCCCTCCCGGAGCCCCCGCCACCACCGCCCACCCCCGAGCCGCCGCCACCACCACCGTCCATCCCCGAGCCGCCGCCCGTCCCCGAGCCGCCGCCCGTCCCCGCGCCGGCGCTCGGCGCGAGCCACCAGCAGGTCGAGGCGCTGACCGAGCTCAGCGAGCGGCTGGTGGCATCGATGCGCGAGCTGCTCGACGGCTACGAGCGCATCCTGGTGCCGAAACCTCGCCCGCACGCTGAGCCGGCGGGCGTGACCCTATCGGCGGGCCCGTTCGCGAGCACCGGGGCGCTCCGCGAATTCGAGGCGGCCCTGTCGCACCTGCGCGGCGTGAGCGAGGTGACCGTGCGCGGCTACGAAGGCACCGACCGCGCGATCATCGACGTTCGCCTCGCGTAAGCTCCAGAGCATGGCCAAGTCGATCTCATTCGCCCGGGGCGCGCCGTCGCTCGACATCGTCGACGTGGACGGCCTGCGGGCCGCGGCCGACCAAGCGTTCGCCGCCGATCCGGGCGGCATGACCGCCTACGGGACCGCGATCGGCTACCCGCCGTTGCGCGAATGGATCGCCGAGCGCCACCAGGTCGCGCCCGAGCAGGTGATCGTCACGAACGGCTCGATGCAGGCCGACGCGTTCCTGTTCGACGCGCTGGTGCAGGACGGCGACTCGGTGATCGTCGAGCGACCCACGTACGATCGCACGCTGCTGTCGCTGCGCAACCGCGGCGCCGACGTGCGCATGGTCGAACTCGAGCCCGACGGCATCGACGTGGCCGCGCTCGAGCGCGTGCTCGCCGCCGGCGCGCGGCCGAAGCTCGCCCACATCATCCCGAACTTCCAGAACCCCGCCGGCTACACGCTGTCGGCCGAGAAGCGCGAGCGCCTGCTCGAACTCGCCCAGGCCCACGAGTTCACGATCTTCGAGGACGACCCGTACGTAGCGCTCCGCTTCGAGGGAGCGCCGCTTCCGACGATGCTGTCGATGGACCCGGGCGACACCGTCGTGTACGCCTCGTCGTTCTCCAAGACCGTGTGTCCGGGGATCCGAGTTGGTTACCTGGTCGGGCCGGCCGAGCTGATCGCCAAGGTCGTCAAGATCGCCACCCAGACCTACATCTCGCCGAGCATGGTCTCGCAGGCGATCGTCCATCAGTTCTGCGTCTCGGGCGCGATCGACAAGTCGATCGAGGTCGTGCGCAAGGCTCTGCACGAGCGCGCCGACACGCTGTGCGCGGCGCTCGAGCGCGAGCTCCCCGACGCGCGCTTCGTCAAGCCGCTCGGCGGCTACTTCCTGTGGGTCGACATGCCTCGCGGCAGCGACGTCGGGGCTCTGTTCGAGGCGGCCTCCGAGCGCGGGGTCCAGTTCGTCAAGGGGTCGGACTTCGTGCTCGACGGAGGCGACTCGAGCCTGCGGCTCGCCTACTCGGGCGTCACCCCCGAGGAGATCGAGGAAGGCGTCAAGCGCCTCGCCGCCGCCTACCACGACCTCACTGGCGGCGTCGAAAGCGAGCATGCGGCCTGAGGAGATCGCCGCCCTCGGCGACCTCGCGAGTGAGGCGGCTGCCGGGGCCGCCAAGCAGATCCACGAAGTGCACACCGGCATCGCCGGGCGCGTCTGGCGGCGCGTCGGTCCGGCCGCGATTCCGGTCAAGATCGTCCACGACCGGATCGCCCGAACCGCGTACGACGCCGCCGCCGAGCTGACCGGCGCGGTCGTCCGCGCCGGCGCGCAGGCGGCGTCCGCAGCGCAGCCCGCCGATGCCCCCTCGATGCAGCGAAGCCCCGCCGGCCGGGCCGTCGTGAGCGCGCTCAACGGCGCGTTCGGCGACACGCTCGAGCGCCGCGGGAACGCGCTGGCGCTGACGATGGCGTTCCGCCGCGGCGGCCGCGACCTCGCGCTGACGCCAGACGCGCTCGCCCACGCCTACCCGAACGCCAAGCCGCGGCTCGCCGTGTTCATCCACGGCTTGTGCGAGACCGACGACGCGTGGAAGCTCGGGGCGGCGCGGCACGTCCCCTACGGCCACCGGATGGAGATCGAGCTCGGCCACAGCCCGCTGTACCTGCGCTACAACACCGGCCGCCACATCTCCGAGAGCGGCCGCGAGCTCGCCGAGCAGCTCGAGCGCCTGATCGCCGCCTGGCCGACCCGCGTCGATGAGGTCGTCTTGATCGGCCACTCGATGGGCGGCCTGGTCGCGCGGAGCGCGTGCTACTACGGCGCCGGCAGCGACTGCGTGGCCAAGGTCCATCACGTGGTCACGCTCGGGACGCCACATCAGGGCGCCCCGCTCGAGCAGGTCACGAACGCGGCCACCGCCGCGCTAGCGCGCCTGCCCGAGACGCGGCCGCTCGCGCGGGCGCTCAACCTCCGCAGCTCCGGGATCAAGGACCTCCGCTACGGCTACCTCGTCGACGAGTGCTGGCTCGACCAGGACTGTGACGCGTTCGTGCGCAACACCTCGCGCGAGATCCCGTTCCTGCCCACCGCGCGCCACTACTTCATCTGCGCCACGCTGTCGCGCGAGGCCGACGCGCCCGTCGGCCGCATCCTCGGCGACCTGCTGGTGCTCCAGCCCAGCGCGTGGGCGCATCCGGGGCGGGGCGAGCGCCTGCGGTTCGCGGTCGATAACTACTACCACCTCGGTGGCGCAAACCACTTCGACCTGCTGAACCACCCGGCGATCTACGCCCAGATCCGCCGGTGCGTTCACAGCCAGCGCGCGCTGCCCGCGCCGTGTTAGTAACGATGGTCGGCGGCGCCTGACGGCGGCGCCTCAGCGCCCGTAGCGCTCGCGGCCGAGTACGAGTTGCTCGGGCAGCGCGGTGCGTGGCGGCGGCGAGGGATCGGCGAGCACCGACACGGTCTCGGCGACGCTCACGGTGACCGTCGCGACCGTACCGTCCGAGCTCACGGACACGTTCTCGCCGTCGTTCGTCGCGACCTCGCCCTCGAGCCCCGGCTCGATCCCTGCATCCTTGAGGTAGTGGAGCAGATCCTCGGCCTCGTTCTCGAGGCGCAGGATCGTCACCTTGGCCCCGACCGAGCAGTCGGCCAGCGGCACTCCGTCGATGCGCTCGTGGACCCGGATGGGGTGGCCGTGAGGGCAGGTCTTGGCGTCGCCCACGGAGGCCCGCACGTACGCCTCGAACCGCGGCGTCATCGCGTGCTCGAGCTTCTCGGCCTCCTCGTGGACGTCGTCCCACGGCACCCCGACGGTGTCCGTGAGGAACCGTTCGATCATCCGGTGGCGGCTGACGAGTTGCTCGGCGTGCTCGCGCCCGGCGTCCGTGAACTCGATCGTCCGCTCGGCGTTCCGGGCGATGTACCCGTCGCGCTCGAGCCGGCCGAGCATCTCATGGACGGTTGGCGCCGACAGCTGCATGGCCCGGGCGAGGTTGGCGCCGGTCATCGGCAGCCCGGCCTCGTATAGCCAGAACAGCATCTCGACGTACTCCTCTTCGGCGACAGTCGCGCGGGCGGGTGCCATCGGTCCATCGTACTGGCCCCGGACCTCCCGCCCGGGACCGCGCCGCGACGCCCGCCCGGTCGCATCGCATAGCATCGCGGGCATGCCCAGTCTGCCGCTGAAGCCGCCGGTCGAGCCACAACTCGCCCGCTCCCGCGCCGATCTCCCGATCGGCGAGCAGTGGTCGTACGAGCCCAAGTACGACGGCTTCCGGGCGATCGTGTTCGTCGACGGCGAGCCGACGATGATCCAGTCGCGGAGCGGGAAGCCGCTCGCGCGCTACTTCCCCGAGCTGTCCTTCCCGTCGGGCCGGTATGTGGTCGACGGCGAGATCGTGATCGACGACCCCGAGGGCGGCCAGGACTTCGGCGCGCTCCAGCAGCGCATCCACCCCGCCAAGTCGAGGATCGACATGCTCGCGGTCGAGACCCCGTCACGGTATGTCGCGTTCGACTTGCTCGCGCTCGAGGACGAGTCGTGGCTCCAGAGGCCATTCTCCGAGCGCCGCGCGGGGCTCGAAGAGCTGTGCACCACCGGGATCGACTGCACCCCGCTGACGATGGATCCCGAGCAGGCCGAGCCGTGGCTGCGCAGCGGCGAGGGTGTGGTGGCCAAGGACGTCCGCGCGCCCTACCGCCCCGGCGAGCGCACCGGGATGATGAAGATCAAGCGGGTGCGGACGATCGACGCGGCCGTCGTCGGCTACCGACCCGGCAAGGAGGCCGACACGGTCGGTTCGCTGATCCTCGCTCTGTACGACGACGCCGGCAAGATGCACGTGGTCGGCCACTCCTCGGGCTTGAAGGCGGCCGAGAAGCGCTCTCTCGTCGGCAAGCTCGCCGCCTATGAGACCGGCAACCGCGGCCACGGCGATCCGAGCCGGTGGCAGAGCGAGCGGGAGCTCGAGTGGATCGAGCTCCGCCCAGAGCTGGTCGTCGAGGTCACGTTCGACCACGCCAGCGGTGGGCGCATCCGTCACGGCACGAAGATCCTGCGCTGGCGCGACGACAAGTCGCCGGAGGACTGCAAGCTCGAGCAGATGTCGCAGTGAGCACCGATGCCGACGTCATAGTGGTCGGCGGCGGGCTCGCCGGGCTCGTCGCCACCGCGGAGCTCGTCAACGCCGGCCGGCGCGTGATCCTGCTCGACCAGGAGCCCGAGGCGTCGCTCGGCGGCCAGGCGTTCTGGTCGCTCGGTGGGCTGTTCCTCGTCGACACCCCCGAGCAGCGGCGGATGCGGATCCACGACTGCACCGAGCTTGCGCTCCAGGACTGGCTCGGCAGCGCCGGCTTCGACCGCCCCGAGGACGAGTGGCCGCGCAAGTGGGCGCAGGCGTACGTCGAGTTCGCCGCCGGCGAGAAGCGCCAGTGGCTCTACGACCAGGGCGTGCGCTTCGTTCCGAGCCCCGGCTGGCCCGAGCGCGGCGGCTATCTCGCCACCGAGCACGGGAACTCGGTGCCGCGGTTCCACATCGCGTGGGGGGCCGGCCCGGGCGTGGTCGAGCCGTTCGAGCGCCGGGTGCGCGAAGGGGTAGCCCGGGGCCTCGTGACGCTGAAGTTCCGCCACCGCGTCGACTCGATCAGCTCGAACGGCGGCGCGCTTGCCGGCGTCGCCGGCACCGTGCTCGAGCCGAGCTCGGTCGTCGCGCGGGCAGCCGAGCTCGCGGACGCCGGTGGGCGAGTTCGAGCTGGGCGCGCAGGCGGTGATCGTGACCTCCGGCGGTATCGGCGCCAACCACGAGCTCGTGCGCTCGTCCTGGCCGGCGACGCTGGGCCGCGCTCCGGAACGCATGCTGTCGGGCGTCCCCGACTATGTCGACGGCCGGATGCTGAAGATCAGCGCTGACGCCGGCGCGCGGATCATCAACCCCGACCGCATGTGGCACTACACCGAGGGGATCGAGAACTGGAACCCGATCTGGACCCGCCACGGGATCCGCATCCTCCCCGGCCCGTCGCCGCTCTGGTTCGACGCGACCGGCCGGCGCCTGCCCGTACCGCTGTTCCCGGGCTTCGACACGCTGGGCACGCTGAAGCATCTGAGGACGACCGGACACGACTACAGCTGGTTCGTGCTCACCCAGAAGATCGTCGAGCGCGAGTTCGCGCTGTCGGGCTCCGAGCAGAACCCGGACCTGACGTCGAAGAGCACGCGCCAGCTGCTCGCGAGCCGGGTCGGCAAGGGCGCGCCGGCGCCCGTCGAGGCGTTCAAGCGCCACGGCGCCGACTTCATCGTCGAGCACGATTTCCGCACGCTCGTGCAGAGGATGAACGCGCTCACCGGGGATGACCTGATCGACGCCGGCGACCTTTCGCGAGAGATCGAGGCGCGCGACCGCGAGGTCGCCAACCCTTACGCCAAGGACCTCCAGATCACCGCGATCCACGGCGCGCGCAGGTACCTGCCCGACCGGGTCAGCCGCGTCGCCAAACCGCACCGGCTGCTCGATCCCGGAGCCGGGCCGCTGATCGCCGTCCGCCTCTGGATCCTGACCCGCAAGACGCTCGGCGGGCTCGAGACCGATCTGTCCGGGCGCGTGATGACGGCAGGCGGCGAGCCGCTGTCGGGCCTGTACGCCGCCGGCGAGGTCGCCGGCTTCGGTGGCGGTGGCGTGCACGGCTACCGTGCGCTCGAGGGAACATTCCTCGGGGGGTGCCTGTTCAGCGGGCGCACGGCCGGGCGAGCGGTGGCGCGCGCCGTGGCGTGAGATTTGGGGCCGCCTACGGCGGCGTCCATGGGGCCTTGACGGTCGGGCATCCTTGCCCGGCCGGGCGGTCGCGATCACCGCCGCCGGGCACGGACGCCCGGCGGAACCGGCGGTCGCGGCGACGGCCCCGCTCGGCATCCATGCCTCGCAGGCGGGGCCTGCCGCGCCACATCCGACGGACGTCGAGCGAAGCGAGACCCATCCCCGACAACCCCACACTCGCCACCCCCGGCGGCGGTGAATTCAGGTTCAGCCACCTGGTGTGTGGCTAAGCCGACGCTCGGGCGTCGGCGACCCGTCGAGTGTGGGCTTAGCCCGTCCCGAACGCGAACATCCGGTCGGCGTCGATTCGCATGTACACCGGCCCGCTGTCGAGGAACTTCTCCCAGTCGGCGCCGTAGCGCGGGACGTACACCTCGAGCAGCGTCTCGCGGAATCCGCCGGCGATCTCCACCGGCACCGCCCGCCCATGCACGTTGACCGCGAACTCCTCGCGCGGCAGGTGCGTGGCGCTGACGTGCGGCCGCGCGAGCAGATGGCGGTAGCGGACCGAGTTCGGCGCGGTCCCGAAGTGGAACGCGCCGCGATAGAAGATCCCGTCGAGTGGGCCCGCGATCGGGCGGCAGTCGGCGGTGACGGTGGCGACCACGAGCAGGCGCATCCCGGTCAACTCACTGACCAGATGCTCGGCGCTCACGCGTCGCTCCGGAGTCGTGATGCTGCGCAGGTGCGGCCCGGCGCCCTCGTAGCTCCGATCGAGGAGGTCCTGGAGCGCGCGGATGTCGGCGGGCGTCTCGTGCACCGATCACCGACGATACTGCCGGCATGATCCCCGGCGTTCCCACCACGATCCTCGTCGCGCCCGACTCGTTCAAGGGCACGCTGACCGCCGCCGAGGTCGCGGATGCGATCGGCCGCGGTCTCGAGGACGTGGGTCGGCCGGTCGACCTGTGCCCGGTCGCCGACGGTGGCGAGGGGACGCTCGACGCGCTTGTCGACGCCGTGGGCGGAGAGCTCCGCACCGTCTCCGTGTCCGATCCGCTCGGACGCCCGATCGACGCCGCGTTCGCGCTGGGTGATCGCATCGCGATCGTCGAGACGGCGGCGGCGAGCGGCCTCGGCCTCGTCGACCCATCTGAGCGCGACCCGGTGCAGGCGAGCACGTTCGGCACCGGGCAGCTGATCATGGCGGCGATCGAGGCGGGCGCCAGTCTCGTCTATCTCGGCGTGGGGGGAAGCGCGACCACCGACGGCGGCACCGGCGCGATCCGCGCGATCCGGGAGGCCGGCGGCCTCGGCGACGCCCGGATCACGGTGCTGACCGACGTCCGCACGCCGTTCGAGCACGCGGCGCGCGTGTTCGGTCCGCAGAAGGGCGCTGACGAACGTACCGTCTCACGGCTCACCAGACGCCTTAACGACCAGGCACGCCGACTCCAGCGCGACCCGCGCGGGGTGCCGATGACCGGCGCCGCCGGCGGGCTGTCGGGCGGGCTGTGGGCCGAGTTCGGCGCCGACCTCGTCCCCGGCGCTCAGTTCGTGCTCGAGGCGGTCGACTTCGATCGGCGCATGCGCGCTGCCCGAGCCGTCGTCACGGGCGAGGGCAAGCTCGATCAGCAGAGCCTCGCCGGCAAGGTCGTCTCCGAGGTCTCAACCCGGGCGCGGCAGGCCGGCGTGCCATGCCACGCGATCGTCGGAACGCGCGAGCTCGACTCGTTCGGCGTCCGCGTGCTCGATCTGCAGGCGGTGTTGGAGGCGGGCACGCCCGCGGGGATAAGGGCAGCGGCGCGGCGGCTGGCTGAGCTGCTCTAGGGCGCTCTCGCCGCCGCCACAGGCCTGCTGTCGGTCAGGTGCCGGCCGCAAATACAGCCTCGGCCGGCGCGCGTACGTGACTTATCGGCTCCGCGAGGCCGGACCTTGAGCGTTTTCTTAATTAATGTGCGAACGCGGTCCGCTTCTCGACGTCCGGGCCAGGCAGCGGCGCGTTCAGCGACTCGAGGAACTCGGTTATCTGGCCCAAGTGCTCGAGCAGGTTGTCGGCCATCTCCATCGTCATTCCCGCCCGTATGACGATCCGCAGCACACTCAGGTCCTGACGGTTCTCGGGAAAGGCGTAGGCGGGCACTAGCCACCCGTACTGGCGCAGTCGGTCGGAGACGTCGAACACGGTGTAGTTCTTCACGTCAGGTTGCAGCCCGAATGCGAACACGGGCAAGTCCCGGCCCTCGGAGATCAGCTGGTAGCGGCCGAGCTTGGCGATCTCGCTCGACATGTGGGTGGCGACGTCCTGCGCTCCCTGCATCACGCGCCGGTATCCCTCGCGGCCGAGCGTCGTGAACATGTAGTACTGCGCCACGACCTCGGCGCCGGGCCGTGAGAAGTTCAGCGCGAACGTCGGCATGTGGCCGCCCAGGTAGTTGACGTCGAACACGAGGTCCCGCGGGAGGGCCTCCTCGTTGCGCCAGATCGCCCAGCCGACGCCCGGGTAGACGAGGCCGTACTTGTGCCCCGAGGCGTTGATCGACTGCACGCGGTCGATGCGGAAGTCCCACTCCAGGTCCGGCTGGAGCACCGGAGCCACGAACCCGCCGGATGCGCCGTCGACGTGTATGGGCACGTATATGCCCTTGTCGCTCTCGAGCTGGTCGAGCGCGGCCGCGATCTCCTTGACCGGCTCGTAGCTGCCGTCGAACGTCGAGCCGAGGATCGCGACGACGCCGATCGTGTTCTCGTCGCAGGCGGCTATCGCCTCCGGGGCCTCGAGATGGAACCGGTTGCCCTCCATCGGCACCAGCTTCGGCTCCACGTCCCAATAGCGGCAGAACTTCTCCCAGCAGACCTGGACGTTGGAGCCCATGACCAGGTTCGGGCGGTCGGTTGGCTTGCCGGCTTTTTGCCTCCGCTCGCGCCAGCGCCACTTGAGCGCGAGCCCGCCGAGCATCGCGGCCTCACTCGACCCGGTCGTCGAGCAGCCGGTCGCCTGCTCGTGGTCGGGCGAGTTCCACATGTCCGAGATCATGTTCACGCATCGCGCCTCGATCTCCGCCGTCTGCGGATACTCGTCCTTGTCGATCATGTTCTTGTCCGCGGTCTCGGCCATCAGCTTGGCGGCGACCGTGGGCATGTACGTCGTCACGAACGTGGCCAGGTTCAGGCGCGCCTGGCCGTCGAGAAGCAGCTCGCTCGAGATCAGCTCGTACGCGGTCTCGCTGTCGAGGCCACTGTCCCCGATCTCGTGGACCGGCAGCGTCGCCGCTGCCGCGGCGGTCATGGCTTCGTGTGGGGTGGACTGGCGCGGGCGCTGCTTGGCTAGCGGCATCGAGGCTCCTTGATCGGCACGGCGTGCGAAACAGATCATGCCCGACTGATGCGCCCCGCATGGACGGGCGCTCACCACTACTCGCCCCGTGTCGCCACTACTCAGCGATCTGGGGGCGGCTGGCACCCGAGCTCGATCAGGTGCCGCGCGAACGCGAGCCGGTCGCGATCGGGATGGAACGGCTCGCCGCCGTCCCTCAGCAGCGCTGCCACCCGCTCGAGGTCGTACAGCAGCGCGAGCTTCCCGGGCGGGTCGTCCCACTCGCCCGAGTCGTAGCGCTCCACCCAGGCCGCGAGTGCGGCCAGCGCCTCCACCTGCACCTGGTCCTCCCACCACCCGCTGCGGAGCGCCAGGCGGTAGCGCCCGCGGAGTGCGCACACGTCCGACCACAGCTGCTCGAACCACATCCACCGCTCGCGCGGATACAGGCCCTCGCAGCTGAGCGGCCAGCGGGCGGACACCGGCTCCTCCCAGTCGTGCTCGGGCTCATGCCATTCGTCAGGGTCAGGCAGGCTCATTAGTGGCCCCGTAGGCGCCCGCCAGCCGTCTCAGGCGCCGGTCCTCGAACCACAGCCGCAGCCGGACCTGCGTCGGCGGGATCCGGCCGTACAGCAGCAGCGCATGACGGTCGGGCAGTTGCCGGAGCGCATCGGGCGCGATCAGCGGCCGACGCCGGCGCGAGGTCGAGCGCGTCGTGCCGCCGGCGCCGGTCGTGTGGCTGCGGTCGCGGGCCTCCTCCTCACCGGCCAGGCCGGCGAAGTAGCGGAGCGTCTCGAGGTCGGCGACGCCCGGCAGCAGCATCCGCGCGCGGTGGCTGTTGACCACGGTCTCGGCCTGCTGCCCGTAGCGCGACCGGGCCTGGGCGAGGTCGTGGAAGATCGTGACCAGCTGGATGTTGTGGCTCGGCGCGGTCGAAGCGATCTCGGCCAGATGGGGTAGCGGCGCGATGTTTCCAGCCTCGTCGAGGCACAACAACAGCGGCTGTTCGAGACGGCCGCCCGCCAGCGTCGCGCGTTCGTAGGCCCGGTCGACAACCTCGCCGAGCAGCGCCAGGAAGATCGGCCGAAGCAGCTTCGACGCCTTGGCGTCGCCGATCAGGTACAGCGTCGCCGTCTCGTCGAGCAGCCGGTCCGCGGTGATCTCGCTCGACTCGGCCGAGCGTGCGACTCGCCCGAACCGGTAGGCGCGGAGCAGCGTCTGTGCGGTCGCCTCGATCGAGGTGCGCGTACGGTCCGCCTGGGCCTCGAACGCCCGCACGGCGTCGTACGCGGGGTGACCGTCCTCGCCGGCGCACAGCAGCGCCTGGTCGAGCTCCCGGATCCCCTGGCCACCGGTCCAGCGCACGACGGTGTCCATGCCCGCTCCGCTTACCGCGGCGGCGTAAAGCAGCGGCGCGAGGCGCTGCTCGGCGGCGACCGCCCAGAAATCTCCGCCCTCGACGCTCCGGCGGTCGAGCTCGCCGGCCGAGGCGAGCCGCCACGCGACCTCGAGCGCCCCGTCCCAGGTACGTGCGCCTTCGAGCGGCGACCACGTGTGCGAGCGAGCTCCCGACAGACCGAACGGATCGAACACGAACACCCGGCCGAGCGCGCGTCGGCGGTCAATCGTCGACGAGACCAGGTCCGTCTTGATCGAACTGGCGACGGCGGGACCGGCCCAGTCGAGCAGCGCGGGGATCGCGATGCCGGCGGATTTGCCTGACTGCGGCGGACCGAAGGCCACCAGTGCGTGCCGGTGCTCGGCGTGGAGCAGCCGACCGCCATGGCGCCCCAGCACGAGCCGGCCGGCGCGGCGCGACCGCCCGACGCTGCGCAGCGGGCGGAGCTCCGGCGCGCTTGCCCAGCGCGCGCCGCCCCCGTGTCCGAGCCGCCCACTGATCCGGCCGCCCAGGAATCCGATCCCGCCGCCGGCGCCGGCGAGCATCACTAGCGCGGCGTAGAACCCCGGCGGCCCCGGCAGATCCGCCCGCACGGCCGCCGGCCACGCGCCGGCGGGATCCGATAAGCGCGAGGGCAGACGGGTCAGCACGCCGAGCAGCTGGCCGGCGCCGACTCCGGGCCAGCCCGATCCGAACAGCGCCCCGGCGAGGCCGCCCCACAGCCACAGCGTCCCCACGACGGCGAGCACGCCACCGATCACGGCGAGCAACACGCCGTCGGAGACCAGGTCACCGCGCCGCGAGTTCATCCGCGGTCGATCCTCCCGTCGGTCAGCCGCATCCCCGTGTCCGTGTTCGTGAGCTTGGCCTCGAGCCGCGAGCGATAGTGCTGGACCACAAACGAGCGGCTGCCCACCCGCCACAGCGCCTGTCCCGCCGACAGGGTCGAGATCACCCGCGACTCGGTCTCGGACAGGCCGAGCAACGACCGCGTAAGCGGGACCTGGCTCTCGTCCTGGTGGTAGACGATTCGGGTCGAGGCGTCGGCCACGAGCCCCTCCGCAATCCGCGCCGCGCGCGAGCCGGCGTCCCCCGCGGTGCGCAGGTCCGCGAGCTTGTGCAGCACGACGAGGTTCATCACGCCGAACTGCCGGGCGAGCTTGAAGTTCGACTGGAACCACTCGCCGAGGCCAGTGTGCTGGACGATCTTCCACGACTCGTCGGCGACGTTGATCAGGCGCTCGCGTCCGGGGCGCTCCGCCATCCGCGCGAGCAGCGCGCTCATCCACGCGGTGGCGCAGGCCATCAGGATTCCGACCGCCGGCGAGTCCTTGACCGCGTGCAGGTCGAGCACGAGCAGCCGGGCGTCGAGGTCGAGCCCAGGACTCGTGGGGCCGTCGAACATCCCCCGCAGCGGTCCCTCGCACAGGTCCTGGATCGCGAGCGCGGCGCGGCGGGCGTCGAGCGCGAGCCGCTCGCGCGTGGTACGGAGGCGCTCGGCCATTTCGACCAGCGGGTCAAACAGAACCTTCGCGATCTGGGGAAGCGTCGGCTCGGCCACACCGCCGGCCCGGACCGCGTGGAGGGCCTCGCGGAGCGCGGCCGCCTCGATCTGGCTGAGTGGGCCTCCGACCGCGGTCATCGTCACGGCGCGAAGCAACTCCAGCTGGGCGTGCTCCTCGGGGCGGGAGGCGAGCGGGTTCAGCCGCACCGTACCGCCCGGCTCGAGCGCCACCGGCCGCACCCCGACCGCCGCGCACAGCGGTCCGTATTCGCGCTTGACGTCGAGCACGAACGCGCGCCGGCCGAACAGGAGCATCCGCCACAGGAGCGTCTTGACCAGCGCGCTCTTGCCCTGCCCGAGCTTGCCGAGCACGATCGCGTTTGGGTCATCGAGCGCGCCGTCGCCGTACAGGACCCAGGGGTCGTAACAGAAGGCGCCGCCGCTCGAGTCGCGGCCGACGAACACGCCGCGGCCGCCGAGCCCGCCGGTAGCGACGAACGGATAGATGGCCTGCGCGTGGCGCGTCGTGCACCGGTGCCCGGGCCGCTCGGCGGTCACCGCAGGCCTCGGCACAGCGGCAGCGTGAACGCGAACGCCTCGGCTTGCTGCCCGTACATCCGGTGCAGCTCGAGCCGGGCGCGAGCCGCCTGCTCGTGGACGTCCGAGCACGCGCGGCGCAGATCGTCGCGGTCCCGCCCCGACACGGTCACGAACCCCGCCAGCCGGACCTCCGCGTGGCCGGCGGCGAGCTCGACCTCGCGGCGGATGGTCGCCTCCTGCGCCTGGCGGTGGCGGGCGGTCTCGGCCTGGCCGAAGCGGTGGCGAAGCTCGCGGTCGGCGTGGTCGCGCGTGACGGCGGCCTCAACCTCGCGGGTCGAGCGCTCGGGCGCGATCGGCTGGAACGTGACCGCGACCGTCCGGACGACGTTCGAGCGGCCAAGCAGCGCCTCCATGAACATCGGAGAGACGTCGACGCGCGGCCAGCCGCCGATCCAGAAGGTCGCATGGACAGCGCCGTCGCTCCCGTAGTGATCCCAGTGCTCGCGCGCCCCGAGCGGCCACGCGTTGGCCTCGGCGAGGCCGTCGCGGTTCGGTTCGGCGGCCTCGACGGCCGCCAGTTCCGCGCGGGCGTACGGATCGAACGCCGTTCGCAGCGTCCGCGCGAGCTGCCCGGCCCCGAGCGCGCCGAGGACGGTCACCTCGGCCGCCTCGAGCCCCTGCGCGATCCGTTCGGTCTGCTCGACCAGGGCGCGAGCCGGTCCGTCGTCGTCACGGTCGGCGACGCGGCGCGCGTCGATCTGGACCGCGATCAGGGCCTCGTGCTCCTGCGTGGCCCTCGTCGTCGAGCCGATCAGCTCGAGGTAGGACTCGATCATCGGCGTGCCCCGCAGCGGCACGGCCGGGTCGCGCTCGTCGTGGAGCCAGCGCGCGAGCTCGTCGCCCTGCGCGGGCGCGGTCCGCTCGATCCACTGGATCCTCCTGACCGGGCCGGCAGCGGCGCCGGCGAGGATCAGGCCCCACCGCGCGAGCCGCCGCTCCTGGGCCTCGGCGTCGAGCAGCGGGAACGCAAGTACACGGCACGCGAGTACGGCCGTGAGCCGGCGCCCTCGGAGCTCGGTGAGCACGCCGACCGGCCGGTCGCGGTACGGCGCGTCGAGGACCCGGACGCCTCTGATCGCGGGCGGAACGTCCGGTGCCGGATGGCGGAGCAGCCGCCGCAACGGCACGGGGCGCTCGGACGCCAGCATCCCGCTGGCGGGCGCGCGCGAGCGGAACATGAGCCGGCCGCGCAGGAGCCGTAGTGAGAACGCGAGCACGACCGGCGCCCATTCCTCGGCGGTGCGGCGGCCGACCGGCGCGAACGCGATCAGCAGCGAGCCGCCGACCAACAGCGTCCCGAGGAACGCGCCGGCCGCCGACGGCGCCCGGTCGAGCACGAGGATCGCCGCTGCCGCTCCGGTCGCCACCGCGGCCGCCTGCCCGCCCCGGAGCTGCCCGAGGAGGCCGCGGCGCTCGAGCGGACCGAACCGGTAGGTGAGCCGTTCGCCGGTCACGATGCGTCCTCGTTGGGCCAGGCGGGGCTCCCGACGCCGTTCGCGCCGAGCTCGAGCTCGGGCATCCTAGCCCAATCGAAGACGGGCTCGGATGGCGGCTCGTCGCCGGCCGGATCGCCACCGCCGTCCGGACCTCGACCGCCACCGTCGTCCGGACCTGGATCGCCACCGTCGGCCGTAGCGCCATTGTCCGGACCCGGCTCTCCACCCCCGGACGCGCCGGGATCGAGCGGCGCCGGCGGTCCCGGGTCGGGCCCGCCGGCATGCGCATCGCGCCGCATCGCAGCCGTGGCGATCGAGCTCCACTCATCCGCCGCGCGCGCGGCCGCGGCGACGGGGTTCGCGCGGCCGACCTCGCTTCGGAACGTGCCGACGGCGCCGCTGGCAAGCTCGGCGAGCGGGATCAGTCGCAGGAGTGCCCAGGGCGAGAACGCCGCCAGCAAGATCAGCACGGCGCCGGTCATTACCGCGCTGACGCTCCCATCGTCGGCCCCGGAGCTGATGGCGGCGCCGCCGAGCGACAGCACCGCGACGATCGCGAACTTCGACAGGATCAGCGCCACGAGCAACTCGACCGCCCGGACCGCCCAGATCCGGCGCGCCGGCCACACCATCGCGGCGAACGCAAGCGGCAGCATCAGCACGATCACGTACACGGCTGCCTCCCGCATCAGCAATTCGATCCAGAGCGCGAAAGCAGCGCCGATCATGAACAGCCCGACGAGGAGGGCGAGGAAAGGCGACCCGGCGGCGGTGTCGAGGCGCGCCGATCACAGCCCCGGCCTTGGCGAGGAAATGTGCGCTCGCGTTGCCGGCGGCCGAGGAGATGAATCCGCTCATCTGATCGGACGCGGCCAGCAGCAGCATCGTCAGCGGCGCGGCGATCGCGATGCCGAGCATCGCCAGCGGCAGGAGACCGAATGTCGCTCGCGCGAGGAGCGCGAGGTCTGAGCGGATCACGGCCTGGACCGCCGCCGCGAAAAGGAAAGGCATTGTCAGCACCGTGGCGATCGCGGCCATCCGCCAGTACGTCGAGGAAAACCACGTCGTACGTAGCTGAGGGGACGTGGTGTCGCCCAAGGCGGTCGCGGTGTCATCCAGCAGGCCCTGGGCGCTACCGAGCACCCAGGCGTCGATTTCGGCCCCGATCGCCGTGCCGGTCGACGACACCACCGTCTGGGCCGCGCCACCCAGGCCGGTGCCACCCAGGCCGGTGCCACCCAGGCCGGTGCCACCGAGGCCGGTGCCACCGAGGCCGGTGCCGCCCAGGCCGAGCGCCGAAGCCGGCGCCGACGCGAGCGCCCACGAGCCGGCGATACCCACCAGGCAGATCGCGGCGACCGTCGCCGTTCTGGAGCCCACATTCATCGGGCGGTCGTGCCGAGATGCTCGAAGAAGTTGACGATCCCGGGACCTGACCCGATCACGAGCGCCGAAGCCGCGGAGATCACCGCCCCCATCCGCCCGCGCGCCGCGTAGTGCGGGTTGTGGGCGTGCGACGCGATTGCCCACAGCGCGGCGCCGACGAACGCTCCGATCAGCGCGATCGCCAGTGCCCACGCCTCGGCGCCGTTCACGAGTTGCTGGAGGACGTTGCTCCCGGGCAGACCGCCCACGTCGGGCGTGGCGCTGACGTCGCCGAGCGGCAACACAGCCTGAATCAGCATGCCTTCTCCCTTCAGTCTAATTGAGCCAATTGAAACTATTTGAACCTAGCAATATGAAATGAAGCTTGCTAGGTTTGTTCGCATCAATTTAGTCTCAATTAGGTTCAATATGGCCCTAATCGAAGAAGTGACAGAAATGCGCGCCGGCGAAGTCGGCGAGCTCTACGGCTCGTTCGCGGACCGGCTCGAGCAGATCGTGCGTCTCGACGTGCGCGCGTCCGACGCGGTGATCGAGGACGCGTGCCAGGTCGCGTGGTTCCGTCTGCTGCACCACTGTCAGCGGGTCCATCGCGAGACCGTGATGGCGTGGCTGGCGCGGACGGCGGTCCGCGAAGCGTTGAGGTCGCTGCGCCGCGACCGGCGAGAGCTGCCGCTCGACGCAGCGATCGAGGACGGCGAGGAGCCGGCGTATTTGGTTGACGGCGACGACGCCGAGCGAGCTCGCCGAGCTCCGAGAGCGCCTACAGGAGGTGCACCGGCTCCCGGAGCGGCAGCAGCGCCTCGTGTGGCTGCACGCCTTCGGGCTCAGCTACGCCGAGATGGCGGCGCACGAAGGCTGCACGCCCCGGACGGTAGACCGCCAGCTGTTGCGGGCGCGGGCCGCGCTCCGCGACGACCTGCGATCCGGCTGAAGCGTGTCCGCCGACGTCGTTTGGTTACGCGAGCGAGATCTGGGTGGAGCTTTTCTCGCGGTAGGCGCCGGGGTTTTTGACAGCGGCACCTGAGGGTGGGTGGCGGTGGTCCTCCGGGGCGTTGCGCGGTGTGCGGAGCATGCATGACACGCCAATCGAGCGCCTCCTGCCTGGCCGTGACGTACTACGCATGCCCCACATGCCTGACACGCCACGGCTCACCCGAATCGGACCAATTGGCGTGTTACGCATGATCCGCGAGCGGCCGCGCGCCGGCGACCCGCTCCGCCCCGCTCCAGATGCCCGCCGTCAGACCCAATCCGCCCAAGCACATGGACGCACGCTGAAAACAAAAACTAAGACCGCAGCGGACCGACCGGGTCGGGAGCGGCGAGCTGTGGACGGTGGCGTGGACCGGTCGCGCCCGGCCGTGCCCGGGTGTGGCCGCTCGCGAGTCGTCAGGGTGCTTATCGCGCCCGGCCGCGCTTGCGCCGGCGCTTCTCCGCCGCGCTTAGCTTGCGCGGCTTCTGACGCGCCTTGGACCCGGCTCGTTTGCCCTCCGCGTCGATCGGGGCGTTAAGCCGGTGGCCCTTCGGGGCGCGCCGGCGGGCGTCGCGCCAGATGTAGAACGAGATCCCGCCAAGCACGACGATCGCTCCGATCGCGATGATGATCGCCGAGCTGCCTTTGAACCCGCTCCCGCTGCCGGCGGTCGCGGTCGTCTGGATCGTCGGCGTGGCCGTCGTCGAAGTTGGGATCGAAACCGAAGGCTGCGGGAACCCGCCGCTGAGTGGATTGGTCGTCTGGGCGCCGGCCGACGACGGGAGCGCCAGCACCAATGGCCCGGCCACCGCCAGCGCTGCGAGCGCCCCGGCGAGAGCGGCGATCACCCCAGCTAGTACCAGCCGACGACCCGCCCTGGACCCGCGCCCGCTCTGCATGACCCGCCCTACTCGCACGGACCCGCCCTACGCGAGCGGCTGCTCCATCGCCGGCGTGTCGGGCGCGGCGACGTAGGGTTGCTCGTCCTCGACGTCTTCCTCGTGGTACACGCTCTCGGCGTTGACGGCCCAGATGTCGTGGTGGGCCCCCGTGAGGATGTTGTCGACGGCGCGCATCGCAGTCAGCATCGAGTGGTCTGAGTTGTTGTACCGGTGCAGCCCGTTGCGTCCGACCTGGATCAGGTTCGGGATCCGATCGAGCCACCCGCGGATCGTCTTCACCCGCTCGGCGTACTCGGAGTCGTACATCGGATAGGCCTTGTGTACGCGCACGACGAAGCCCATCTTCACCTTGTCGGCCCGGGCTAGGCCGAGCTGCTGAATCTCGCGCGTCGCCATCGCCACGAGGTTGTCGTCGCTCATGGTCCAGAGCTCATCCCCCTCGAAGCAGAAGTACTCCATCCCGATCGACGCGTCCTTGTCGTTGGGAACCATGAACGGGCTCCAGGAGCGGAAATTCTGGATTCGCCCGACCTTCACCGACGGGTCGTGGATATAGATCCAGTTGTCGGGGAACACGTCCTCGTTCTCGATCACGAGCAGCACCGTGAGGAAGTCGCGGTAGCGAAGCCCGCGCGCCGCGTCGCGGACGTCGCCTGGCGCATCGGGCTCGGCGATCCCAACCGTCGTGCGCAGCGGCAGCGACGAGATCACGTGCGAGGGCGTCAGCGTCTCTCCGCCCGCGACGACCTCGGCCACGCGGTCGCCGTCGAAGCGGATCCTCGTCACCGGCGCGTTCAGACGGACCTCGCCGCCATGGGCGCGAATTTCGTCGCGCATCTTCTCCCACATCTGTCCCGGTCCATAACGCGGGTAGTTGAACTCCGAGATCAGCGACTTGATCTGGTTGCCCCTATTGCCGAAGAAGGCGTTCTTGGCGGCGGCGAAGAACGACAGCCCCTTGATCCGCTGCGCCGCCCACTCGCCGCGGATCTCGGACGTCGAGACCCCCCACACCTTCTCCGTGTAGGACTTGAAGAACTGGTTGAAGAGCCAGCGCCCGAACCGGTTGGTGACCCACTGCTCGAAGGTGTCCTCGCGCCCCTTGGGCTTGATCGCGGCCCACATGTAGGAGAACAGTGCCTTGGTCAGGTCGACCGGCCCGAGCTTCTTGATCACGTCCATCCCCTGGAGCGGATATTCGAGGAACTTGTGGTTCCAGTAGATCCGGCTCTGGCGCGGCCGCCTGAGGAATTCGTCGGCGAGGATCTCGTGCCAGAGGGCGTCGACCTCCTTCGCCTTGGTGAAGAAGCGGTGGCCGCCGAGGTCGAAGCGGTATCCCTCCCGCACGTCGGTACGCGCGATGCCGCCCACCTGATCGGTCGACTCGAGCACGATCACGGGCTTGCCCTGCTTGGCGAGCAGATAGCCGGCGGTGAGGCCGGCCGGCCCGCCTCCAAGCGCCACCACCGGGTGCTCCGGCGTGATCTCAGATCCGCGGGCTGAGGCGCCGCCGCTGGGGTTCGAATTCAGATCGGTCATCGCGAGATCTCAGGAAACCTTCTCGTACAACACTGCGGCGTAAGCAAGGATGCTGGCGCCGCGATAGTTGTTCGGCGCCGTGGCTATCGGTTTGAGCACTCCGCTCTTGACGTCGTCCTGGAGGATCTGCCCCAACTGCGCCGCGCGCCGTCGGACCAGGCGTACCCAGGGCGCCTTCCAGTCTTGGACGCCCTCGGTCAGCGGTCGCACGTACAGCAACCGCTGGCCGGGCTTGAGGCTAGCAACCACCGGATCGAGCGTCGCCGCGGGGTTGGCATTGGTAAGGCGCTTGAGCGCGTATACCCAGTCCATGTAGCTCGGGTCCTTCACCGGTCCGATCGAGGTTACGTAGTGCAGCCCCGCCGGCAGGTAGTACCAAGCCAGCGGGGTCGAGTCGGGCTGCGCGTTGAACACCACCGTGTTCTGGTGGATCAGCGGCTTCATCTCGCCGCCGATGTCGCGCATGTCGCTCTTGAACTGCGGGGCGTAGGAGGAGGGGTGAACCACGAACACGACGCACAGCGCGATCGCGACCAGCCCCACGACTCCAGACCGGGCCGCGCCCCACGCTGCGAGCAGCAGGATCGACGCGAGGATGGGAGCCATGTATCGGGCGACGAACGCCGGCGTGATCTGCGACGCCAGCCAGGCCACGATCAGCGTCCCGAACAGGAGGAAGATGATCGACCACATGACGGTCCCCTCGCGGGTGCCGCGGCCGCGCTTGGTGAAGAACGGGGCGAGCCCGATGACGATCGCGACCAGCAGCGCCACCGTGATGCGGTCGGCGCCGAGCAGATCCCGCGAAAGCAGGACCGGCACGCCGAAGCGGATCGTCGGTGCCCACGGCGCGCCCGTGTGGGTGGCCTGGTAGATGAAGTTCGGGAGCCAGGGCAGGAACAGGATCCCGGCGCCGACGTAGGTGAAGATCGCGTCGCGCACGAGCCCGCGCCGATCGTCGCTCGCGTGCCACACCGGGATCAGCGCGAGGACCGTCCCGACGCCGAAGAAGAGGCCCCAGCCGTGCGTGTACAGCATCAGCGCCTGGCAGATCGCGAACATGATCAGGTAGGGCCGTCGTCGGTAGACGAAGCCGTGGATGAACGCCGCGGTCTCGAGGATGCCGAGCAGTGCCATGAACTCGTACATCCGCGTCTCCTGCGCGTACGCGGTGAGGAACGTGCTGAACCCGAACAGGACGGCCGCGTACAGGCCGGCGCGTCGCCCGAACAGGCTCCAGGCCGCCCACGTGCCGGCGGGAATGCACAGCAGGCCGAACAACAGCGACAGCGAATGCGTCGCCGCCTCGCTGGCGCCGAAAATGCTCATCCACACGTGCAGCATCAGGTAGAACAGCGGCGGCGAGCCGTCGTGGCGCATGACCCCCGGGATCGCGCTCAGCGAGTGCGAAGCGATCCCCGTGGTGATCGCCTCGTCCTCCCAGAACTGCCCGGTGATGTACTTCGTCCGCAGGTACGCGGAGATCAGCGTGATGATGACCAGGATCCCCGCGGTGCTGGCCCACACCGGGACGCGCTGGAGCAGCTTCGGCTCGCGCACGTCGATCACTCGCGGGATTCCGCGCGGCCGAGCGCTGACGGCCACTACGAAGTCACCTGATTTGCATGGTCGGCGGCGCCTGACGGCGGCGCCTTGGCGCCGCACGTCGAGAACACCCGGAACGTGCGCACGTGCGCGATCAGTTTGTACTTCGCGCCCTCGTGCTCCCAGGCGATGATCTGCTGCGGGGTCGGCAGCAACGTCGACTTCGACTGCGCGCGGGTCTGGAGGATCACGGCCGGCCACGGCGGTCCCGCGAGGTTGCTCGGCTCGGCCTCGACCCGAAGCGTGCGGACGCCGAGCGTCCACGCGACCATCGGCACCTGGAAGCCCTCGGTCATGACCGCGCCGCAGCCCAGCAGCGCGTCCTTGCCGCCCGCTCTCTGCACCGCCGCGGTCAGGTCCTCGCGCAGGTGGGCCTGATAGACGAGCGCGTGATGCGTCCGCGGCAGGCTGATGATGTTCGTGCCGATCCACGGGGGCACGGCGAGGAACAGCGCGATCGCGACCACAACGCCACCCGACACGGCGAACGCGGGGGCGGTCAGACGTCGGAACCCGGATCCGAGCACGCCCGCGACGCGGCGGATCCAATCCGCGAGCGTGCGCGAGAACCATCCCCACGCGACCCCGCCGGCGATCGCGACAGGGGCGGTGCCGAGCACCAGGTAGCGGTTGTTGCCCGAGAACCCGGCCTGCGTCTCGAGCGAGATCCCGAACCACCACACGAGCCCGAACAGGCCAAGCCCTAGTAGCCACGCACGGGCCCGGATCGCCGGGCCGACCTGACCACTATGCCGCCGCCACGAAGCGCGCGTTCGCCACAGCCCGAACGCGGCGACGAACAGCGCGATGAGGCCGGGAATCTTGACCCGGTTGAGCACGGTCGGCCAGGCCTCCTTCTTGAACACCGTGCACACCGGGCACTTCGCGAACGCGGCGCTGTTCGAGCGCGGGTGCTCAGCGCGCGTGACGCCACGCAGCAGGTGGCCCGAGCCCCACAGCTCGGGGAGGAACCACAGCACCGGGATCAGCGCGAACAGGCCCACGACGAGCTTGCGCGCTCCCGGATCGCGCCAGAACAGATACAGACCGTAGGGGCCCCAGAAAAACCACAGTTCGGGGCGATCGAGGGCGGCGAAGAAGCCGAACACGAACGCGCGCTGGCGCGAGCCGTCCATGAAGCTGTCGACCGCGATCAACGCCAGCGCAGTCGCGAGGCCCTCCGAGTACCCGAGCGCGTTGTCGGAGATGAACCCGCCCGAGTTGACGAGGCTGCCTGCGGCGATAACGCCGGCAAGCAGTGGCGCGATCACGGCGAGCCAGCGCACGGACCCGGTCGGCTCGACGGTGCCACCGACGAGGTCACGTGTCAGTCGCCAGGCAAGCTTGAACACCATCGCCACCGCCATGACCGCACCCGCGCGCGCGACGATCAGCCACAGGTCCGGCTGCGCCTTGCCGAACACCGCGAACACCGTCGTGAACAGCATTGGCAGCGGCTTCCATGAGGGGCCGCCGGTGGTATGGAGGTCGAGGTGGATGATCTCGTGTCCCCAAACGAGCCACGCCCACGGGTCGTAGCTCGGGGTCGACGGGATCAGCAGCGACAGCGCGGCGACGACCAGCGCGGCCGCGCCCAGCCCGAGATAGAGCCTGGGGCCAGACACGCGGCCGGCGAGCGCACGGGCACGCGCCGTGACATCAGTCGACGGCGCGGGCGCAGTCAGTTCAGCAGTGGGAACAGACGACAAGGGGACCGGGAAGATCTGGTTGATGCCGCGCTCGCCAAGTTACGCACGGCAGCGGCAGACGCATACGTGAGCCTGCGCACCGGGCGCCGGCATCGCGGGGCATTCTAGTGCTCGCCTATCCCTGCACGCCCTGTCCAAGGCAGTCCTCGATCTGGGTCAACTCCCCGGGCGACCCCTGATTCGGATACAGCAACGCGGGGCCGATGACCTCGGCGCCCTGCGCGTTTCCGTCGATCTGCTGCGCCTGCGACGCTCCCGCCGTAGGCGTGAACACGACCGTGGGACCGCCCGGCGCCGCGCCGATTTGGAGCTTCGTCGGGCTGACGACCTGAACCGTCAGATGGTTGGCCTGCAGGCACCCTAGGTGGTTGTGGATGTCGGTCAGCGGACTGTCGGTCTTGCCCCGGCTGGCGAGCGTCGCGGAGCCCGCCGGGGTGGTCGGCTGGACCCTGACCGCACCGCCACAGCCGGCCACCGCGACCGCGGTGAGCGCGAGGCACAGGGTCGGCCAGAGGCCGCGGCGTCGGGCAATTGGAAGCTTCTTAGACGACATGCGCTCGACAAAGGTAGAGGATCATTCTGACCGTGCTCGTATATGGAGCCCTCAGCGGACCGCTGCCGAAGGTGGGGATCGTGGTGGCTGCGGCGCTCGCAGCCGTGGCCATGCTGCACCGCGACACGCGCGTGCAGGCGCTGGCGATGCTCGGCGCGCTCGTGCTCGCGCCGATCCTGCTGCTCGGCGACATCTGGCACTCGCCGCAGCTCGGGGTCGTCCACCGCCACCCGCTGGTGGCCGCAGTCGGCGCGCTGATCGTGCTCGCGGCGGTGGCGGCCGCGGCGCTGCTCGTCGCCAAGCGCCCGGAGGTGCTCGCCGGCGCCGTGATCGTGGCGCTCCCATTCCGGATCCCGATTGAGTCCGGGGGCGTCACGTCCAACCTGCTCGTGCCGCTGTACTTCGTCGTCGCCGCCGGCTCGCTGGCCTTCATCGTGACTTCGCTACGGGGGCGCGCGCCACCGGCCGCCGACGAGCCGCCCCGCGACGGCCCCATCCGGTGGCTCGAGTGGCTGCTCGCCGGCTACGTGGTCCTGTACGCGCTCCAGGCCGCCTACTCGCCGAAGTTCACGACCGCGCTGCAGCAGGTGGTGTTCTTCTACGTGCCGTTCGCGCTCGCCTACTGCCTGCTGCGTCGGCTCGATTGGACCCAGCGGCTGACGCGGACCTGCCTCGCGCTGCTCGCCGGGCTGGCGGTGCTGTTCGCGCTGGTGGGGTTCGTCGAGTACGAGACCAAGACGATCTTCCTGAACCCGAAGCTGATCGCCGCCAACCAGCTGCACGCGTACTTCACGGTCAACTCGGTGTTCTTCGACCCGAACATCTTCGGGCGGTTCCTCGCGCTCGTGATGATCCTGCTGGCGTCGGTGATCCTGTACGCGCGCCGGCAACGGACGGTGCTCGTCACGGGCGCGGTGCTCGCGATCCTGTGGGTAGCGCTGCTCCTGACCCTGTCGCGATCCTCGATCGGCGCGCTCCTGGTCGGCCTGGGAGCGCTGGCGGCGATCCGATGGAGGGTGGGGAGGGCGGTGTTCATTGCCGCCGGCGTGGTCGCGCTCGCGGTGGCCGTGATCGCGATCACGCCGACGACGTTCGGACTCAACCAGGGACTCAACGGCGCCTCGAGCGGCCGTCCGGGTCTCGTCACCGGAGGCCTCGATCTGTTCAAACAGCGACCGCTCTGGGGCTACGGATCGGGGTCGTTCGAGACCGAGTTCGCCGCCCGCCATCACGAGATCGGGGAGACGACGTCGGCCTCGCACACGATCCCGGTGACGATCGCGGCCGAGCAGGGGCTGATCGGCGAGCTCGTCTACGTCGGGCTCGTGCTCGCGGCGCTGTTCGTGCTGTTCAGGCGGTGCCGTTCCGATCCCGCGCGCGTGGCGATCGCCGCGGCGTTCCTTGCGCTGCTGTTCCACACGCTGCTGTACGCGGACTTCCTCGAGGACCCGATCACGTGGACGCTGCTGGCGATCGGATCCGCGCTTGCGGCGCGGCCGCGGTCGGACTCAGGCGGGAGGGGAAGTGAGCTCTCCGGTGGCGAACGCGAGCTTCAGCAGCAGCTCGCGTAGCTGAGCGCGCTCCTCTTCGCTGAGGGGTGCCAGCAGTTCGGCTTGGGCCTCCCGCGACAGCTCACGTCCGCGGGCCAGCGTTTCGTGGCCATGCTCGGTGATGTGGAGCGCGTACGCGCGGCGATCGCTCGGGTGCCGGCGTCGCTCGACCATCCCCATCGACTCGAGCTCGTCGATCGTCGACACCATCGAGCTCGGATCCATGCTGACGGCCGCGCCCAGGGCGCCCTGGGTGATCGGGCCCTCCGCGTCGAGGACGTTGAGAGCGCCCCACATGCGCGTCGTGAGGCCAATCGACGCGATCCGTTCGCCGAAGTGCTTTGACGCGATCAGACCCATCCAGCTGATCAGAAAGCCCGTGTTCCTAGTCAGTGCGGCGTGGAGGAGCTGTGGTCCAGGCATCGATGTGAAAAGTATAACCGGCTCATTGTTGACACACTAAATAGTTTGTAGTACCAATGATAGCTCGCGCAAACGAACTTTGAGGTGGCAAGCATGTTGGGGTCGGTCACACGGTGGGTCCTCGCACACAAGCGCAGCGTCGCGTCATTCTGGGTGCTCGTCACGATCGTCGGGATCGCCACGGTCGGATCGTCGACCAAGGCGTTCAGCACGCAGTTCTCGGTCCCGGGTCGTGAGGGCTTCACGACCGATGCCCGGATCGCGCGGATCTTCCACAACGGCGGGGACAACGTCCCGCTGCTCGCGGTCGTCACGGTGCCGGCCGGGACTTCGGTGTCCTCGCCGGCGGTCGAGCACGGGCTCGACCAGGTCGCGATGAAGCTGCAGCGAGCCCTCCCGGGAAGCCGGACCGCGTCGGTCGCGTCGACCGGCGACCGCGCCTTCGTGTCCGCCGACGGCCGCACGACGTTCGTGCTCGCCTACCCGCGGCCGGACAACGAGTCGTTCGGAACCAACACGCGCGCCGCGAAGGCCGCGGCCGCGGCGCTCGCCGGCGACCGGGTCGCCGGCGCCCCGGTTCACGTGACCGGCCTCGACGCGCTCCAGAACCAGACGGGCGGCGGCGGCGGACCGGGCGTCCTCCTCGAGGGGATGCTCGGCGGGCTCGGAGCGCTGGTCGTGCTCGCGTTCGTGTTCGCGTCGCTGCTCGCGTTCGTGCCGGTTCTGATGGCGATCGTCTCGATCATGGCGACGTTCCTGGTCCTTTGGGGCGTGACCGCGTTCACCAGCGTGTCGTTGATCGTCGAGTTCCTGGTCGCGCTGATCGGGCTTGGATTGGCGATCGACTACTCGCTGCTCGTCGTCGTCCGCTGGCGGGAGGAGCGGGCGCACGGACTGGCGGGCGAGGCCGCGGTCGTGCGCGCGATGGAGACCGCCGGCCGCGCGGTCGTATTCAGCGGCACGACGGTCGCAATCGGTCTGCTCGCGATGATCGTGCTCCCGCTCCCGTTCCTCCGCTCGATCGGGTACGCCGGCATGCTGATCCCGCTGATCAGCGTGATCGTCGCGGTGACGCTGCTGCCGATCGTGCTCGCCAAGGTCGGCGACCGGCTCGATTGGCCGCACGTGCGCAGCGACGACAAGGCGAGCCGTTCGTGGACCGCATGGGCGCAGTTCGTCGTCCGCCGGCGCTGGATCGCCGCGGCGGTGGCGGTGGTGGTGCTCGCCGCGCTCGTGATCTCCGCCACCGGCCTCGAGCCCGGCGCCGCGAACGTCGACGCACTCGCCAAGCACGGCGACGCCCACGCCGGCCTGATCGAGCTCGAGCGGTCCGGCATCGGCGCCGGCGCGCTCCAGCCGATCGAGGTGCTCTCGCCCGCGAGCGGCAATCCCTACACGGTCGCGGCGGCACTGCGCGCCGTGCCGGGCGTCCACGGCGCGGTCGCGCCGTCCGGATCACAGTGGCGCCGCGGCGGGTTCGCGTTGATCGACGCGTTCCCGCTCGCCGACGGCTCGACCACGGCCGGTCGCGACACCCTTACCAATGCCCGCACCGCGGCCCACGCGGCGGGAGCCGGGGTCCGCGTCGGCGGGATCGGCGCCGAGAACGCGGACTTCGTATCTGCGATCTACGGAAGCTTCCCGGAGATGATCGCGCTGATTGCGATCCTGACGTTCCTGCTGCTGGCGCGGGCCTTCCGCTCGCTGCTGCTGCCGCTGAAGGCCGTCGTGCTGAACATGATCAGCGTCGCCGCCGCGTGGGGCGTGATCACGCTCGTGTGGCAGAACGGCCACGGGTCGAGCCTGCTGTGGGGGATCGCCGCGACCCATTCGGTCACGGCCTGGATCCCGCTGATGGTGTTTGCGTTCCTGTTCGGCCTGTCGATGGACTACGAGGTGTTCATCCTCTCGCGGATGCGCGAGGAGTTCGATCGGACCGGGTCGACGGACGCCGCGGTGGTCCGCGGCATCGGCCGCACCGGCCGCCTGGTGACGAGCGCCGCGCTGATCCTGTTCCTCGCGTTCGTGTCGATGGCCTCGGGCCCGGAGACCGACGTCAAGGTGTTCGCCACCGGGCTTGCGGCGGGGATCCTGCTCGACGCCACCGTGATCCGGGCGCTCCTCGTGCCTGCCGTCGTGTCGTTGTTCGGGCGCTGGAACTGGTGGTTGCCCGCGCGCCCCGCGCGGTGGCTGAGGGTTGAGCCCTCGTTGCCCCCGCGCGTCTCCGCCGATCCCTACTCGGCCTTGCGACCGAGCGCGTAGTGCTCGATGTCGTTGTCGAGTGCCGCCGCGCTGTCGTACTCGCCGGTGTGGACGAACACCACCTTGCCGGCGGCGTTGACGAAGATCGTCGTCGGCATCCCCTCGAGGACCGCGAGCGAGGACAGGTCGCTAGACGCCACCGAGTAGCTCGGATAGCTCACCGCGTGGTGCGACAGGAACGACCGCGCGTCGCCCGCCGAGTCGTTCGTGTCCGCACCCAGGAACGCGACCTTGCGTCCGAACTGCGCCGACGCCGCGCCCAGCAGCGAGAACTCCGCCCGGCACGCCGGGCACCAGGAAGCCCACGCGTTCAGCACGACCGGGTAGCCGCGCAGCGAGCGGAGGCGTTCGGCGAGAGTCCCCCCCGAGGCCGCGCTGATCAGGTCGCCGGTCTGAGCGTGCAACGCGGCCAGGGACCCCGGCGACCCGGCGAGCACGCGGGCCGCGGCGGCCGCGGTCGGCGCGGTGACCTTCGGCACGGCGCTCGCGCGGACGTTCCGGTTCATCAGGAAGTACAGGTCGTCGAGCGCCTGGCTGGCGGTCCACGGGAGCTGCGGGTGCTCGAGGTTCTGGAGTCCCTGGGCACTCAGCAGACGCTTCAGCACCGGCGACAGCTGACCGTCGACCTCGGGCATGCCCTCGTCGACGATCCGCTCCTGGCCGGCCGGGTCGATGAAGAAGAGCGCGTCGGTGTGCTGGACGTCGAACGTCTCGGGCTTGTGAGTCAGCCAATCGACGTCGGGCGGCTTGCCCTGGGGCACCCGCGCGTAGTAGACGCCGAAGAACTTCCACAGCCGTTTGATCTCGGACTGCGTGCCGGTGAGCATCTGGAAATTGGCGCCGGTGAGCTTCTCGTAAGCACGCAGCCGGGATGGGCTGTCTCGCCACGGATCGACGGTCGCCTCGGCGATCACGACCTGACGCGACAGGCCGGCAAGGCGCACGTCGTTCACCAGCTCCATCAGCGCGCCGGTAGTGAGCGGGCAAACCTCGTGGCACAGGGTCATCGACGGCGCGAGGATCACCCACTTCCCCCGCCAGGCGCTAAGCGAGGACGCCGTGCCGTTAGCGTCGATCAGCGGCACCGACGGAACGGGACGGGGAACCTGGAGCTCGGTGCCGACCGCGAGCGGGGCGGGGACCTCGGCGCTGGCGGCTGGGAGGCGCTTGATGTCGAGCCGGGCCAGGAGCGACAGCACCACCAGCAACACCAATATCAGCGCCGCGCCGGTGAGCGAGATCAGGCGAAGGCGAGCAAGCGACACGTCTTGCGCACATTAATACGTTCCGGATTGCGCCTCGGTTGGGAGAGGCTCCGCCCGACGTGAAATCCCGGCTCGATCCCGGTAGGATCGAACGCCGTGACTTGGGGACTCATCTGGTTGATGTTCGCCCTGAAGATCCCTCTCGCCGGGCTGATCTACATCGTCTGGTGGGCGATCAAGCAAGAGCCCGACGAGTCGTCCTCGCGTGACGACGACGGCGGCATCGAGCGCTACCCGATCCACCCGCGCAAGCCGTTCCCGCGTCATCCGCGCCGTGGACCGCACGGCGACCCCGCGCCGCCCTCGCCGCCGCGGGTGCGGACCGCGCGTGCGCGGACCCGCACGGTCGAGCGCTAGTCCCCGCCTCCACCGCCGCACGCCCGACCGACGCGCGCCGCGACGCGCGCGACCTGCATAACTCGACAACGGAGCCACTTTGGCCGGGCCGTGCCGTGCTATGCACGCCCCACGTGCTTAACACGGCACGGCCTGGCGCGAATGCGGGTCAATCGTCGTGATATGCATGCTCCGGGACCCGCGGATCGGCTCCCGGCGGGAACGCCACACCCGCCTCCAGGTGCCCGCCGTTTGACCCAAGCAACCCCACGACCGCCCCGGAATCAGCGACCGCTCCCCCCACATCCCCACCCGCTGGCAGACTTGATGGCATATGAGCGCCCTGGCGTCTGTCCTGTCTGACGCGACGATCGTCGAACTGGTCGACAACGGCCGGATCAGAATCGACCCGTGGGATCCCGGCCTGGTCCAGCCGGCGAGCGTCGATCTGCGCCTCGGCGACTCGTTCCGCGTGTTCCACAACCACCGCGCGTCGGCGATCGACCTGCGCGAGCCTCCAGCCGGCCTCACCGAGGAAGTGGTCATCAAGAACGACGAGTCGTTCGTCATCCACCCCGGCGAGTTCTGCCTCGGCCGTACGCTCGAATGGGTCGAGCTACCCGATGACATCGTCGCCCGTATCGAAGGCAAGGCGCTGGCGATCGATACGCCGGTGCCGACGCCTGACGGCTGGAGAACGATGGGCAACCTGCGCCCGGGTGATTGGGTGTTCGACGCCCACGGCCACCCGACGCCCGTGATCGCGGCGAGCGAGACCATGATCGATCGCCCCTGCCGGCGCGTCGAGTTCTCGGACGGGACGATGATCGTGGCGGACATCGATCACCAATGGCAGGTGTGGACGCGGAACGACCGCAGTCGGCGCGGTCGTCCGAGCATCAAGACCACGGGCGAGATCGCGCGGACGCTCAGACAGGGCGCGGAGTACAACAACCACGTCGCACAAGCGATGCCGGTCCATTACCCGCACCAGCAGCTGTCCATCGACCCATACGTCCTTGGTGCGTGGCTCGGGGATGGGACGAGCGCGGTCGCCGTCATCACGAGCGCCGATCCGCCGATCCTCAGAGAGCTCGCGCTCGCCGGAGAGTCCGTGGCGCGCCGACCGGGGCCCATGGCGTACAGCCTGGGCGTCACAGGCAAGATGCGAGACCCCAGAACAGGGCGGTATGTCGGGAACGATTCGCTGCACAGCCGGCTTCGCGCACTCGGGCTGCTCGGCAACAAGCACATACCCCGCGAATATCTCGAGTCGAGCGTTGAGCAACGCCGGGCGCTGCTAGAGGGGATCATGGACACCGACGGGTACGTCGACGTCTACAGCCGCTGCGACGTGACGACGATCAGCCCCCGGCTCGCCGAGGACTACCGCGAGTTGATCGCGAGCCTCGGGTACAAACCGGTCGTCGCCGAGAAGCCCGCAAAGCTCTACAGCCGGGAGCGCGGTACTCGATACGAGGTTCAGTTCACTCCGCATGAGTACGTGTTCCGCCTCCCACGCAAGCTCGCGCGACAGAGGCTCACCCAGCGTTTTGATATGGGCCCGCCCGCCCACCGCGCGATCACCGCGGTACGCCCGTGCGAAAGCGTCCCCGTCCGCTGCATCGAAGTGGGCGATCCGGAGGGCGTGTTTCTCGTCAGTCGCTCGTTCATACCGACGCACAACAGCTCGATCGGCCGCCTCGGGCTGATCGTCCACGCCACCGCCGGCTTCTGCGACCCCGGTTGGAAGGGGACGCTGACGCTCGAGCTCAACAACCTCACCCGGATCCCGATCAAGCTGTATCCGGGCCTGCCGATCGCCCAGCTGTCGTTCATGGCGCTCGACCGGCCGGCGCTTCGGCCCTACGGCAGCCCCGAGCTCGGCAGCCATTACCAGGGGCAGCGAGCCGCGACCGAGAGCCGTTACCAGGGGCTGCCGACCCGCAGCGCGAATCCACCCAGAAACGACATCGGATAGGCTCGCGGCCGTGGTGACGCTGATCATTGCCGCCGGCGAGCCTTCGAAGGTCCCGTTCTACATCGCCGGCGGGCTGCTGGTGATCTGGGCGCTCAGCCTCGCTGCGGTCGGTCTCACGCGGCCGGCGTTCCCGGGCAGCGCCCGCGGGGCGCGCGGCGTGATGGCGATCAGCTTCGTGCTGATGGTCGCCGCGATGGCCGCTGCGGTGCTGACCAGCGCGTTCCCGAAGTAGCGCCCCGCGCCCGCGCACGTATCGACTCGCGCCCGGCCACGCGCCGACCCCACCCGCCGGCCCTCGCGCGCGAACACCCCGAACCAGACGACGTTCGTACACGTCGCCGTCTAGCGTCCCGCCGGCAATGCCTGGGTACTACATTGAATGCTGGTATTCCGCCCGGCCCCGGCCAGCAACACGGAAGACCCCGCCCCCCGGCAACCGCGCGAGAGGAGCGCCATGACGACTGAGACGCAGGAACTAGACGGCGCCGGCGCAGCGACGGCGAAAGAGACCCTGACGGTCACCGACAACCGAACCGGGAAGCAATACGAGATTCCGATCGAAGACGGGACGATCCGCGCTACCGAGCTTCGCAACATCAAGGTCGACGAGGACGACTTCGGCCTGTTGTCCTACGACCCCGCGTTCATGGCGACCGCATCGTGTCGCTCCGCGATCACGTACATCGACGGCGAGCGAGGGATCCTCGAGTACCGGGGCTACCCGATCGAGCAGCTCGCCGAGCGGTCGAGCTACCTCGAGGTCGCGTACCTGCTGATCCACGGCGAGCTTCCCAGCCAGCAGCAGCTCGACGAGTGGACGCACCAGATCACGATCCACACGTTCGTACACGAGAACGTCAAGGAGTTCATGCAGGGCTTCCGGTACGACGCGCACCCGATGGGGATGCTGCTCGCCTCGGTCGGCGCGCTGTCGACGTTCTATCCCGAGGCGAGCCAGATCCACGACCACGACATCCGGTACATCCAGGTGATCCGGCTGCTGGCGAAGATGCCGACGCTGGCCGCGTTCGCGTTCCGCCACAACCAGGGCAAGCCGTACGTGTATCCGGACAACGAGCTGTCCTATCCGGGCAACTTCCTCTCGATGATCTACAAGATGACCGAGATCCGCTACGAGCCCGATCCGCGGCTCGAGCACGCGCTCGACGTCCTGTTCATCCTCCACGCCGACCACGAGCAGAACTGCTCCACCAGCGCTGTGCGCGGCGTCGGCTCCTCTCAGGTCGACCCGTATTCGGCGGTCGCCGCCGGCGTCGCCGCGCTGTATGGGCCGCTCCACGGCGGCGCCAACGAGGCGGCGCTGCGGATGCTCCGCCGGATCGAGACCAAGGACAACATCCCCGACTTCATCAAGGGCGTCAAGGACGGCAAGGAGCGCCTGATGGGCTTCGGCCACCGGGTCTACAAGAACTACGACCCGCGCGCCAAGATCATCAAGAAGGCCGTCGACGAGGTGCTCGAGGTGACCGGGACCAACCCGCTCCTCGACATCGCTCTCGAGCTCGAAAAGATCGCGCTCGAGGACGAGTACTTCATCGACCGCAAGCTCTACCCGAACGTCGACTTCTACTCGGGCCTGATCTACGAGGCCCTCGGGATGCCGATGGAGATGTTCCCGGTGCTGTTCGCGATCGGACGCACGAGCGGCTGGATCGCCCAGTGGCTCGAGATGATCGACGACAAGGAGCAGAAGATCGCGCGGCCGCGTCAGATCTACACGGGCGCTCGTGGACGCGACTACGTACCGATGGACAAGCGGTAGAGCTCACCTGGCCACCCAGACCTGGACGCTGACGGTCCGCGACGGCGCGCGCGTCGAGCACGAACGGTTCGACGCCCTCGACCCGGCGCTCGCAGCGCTCCAAGCCCGCGTCAATGACCTCGTGGGCGAAGCCGCCCGCGAACCGGCGAAAACTCAGCTCAAGCGCTACACCCCGGACGAGCAGGTCATGGCCAGGGTCGAGCTCGCCGGTCCCCAAAAAAGGTGGGCCAACTTCCACGCCGGGGTCGACGTGCACGGAGACGGATCGCTCGAGGCCTACCTCGGCCGCGTCAGGCGCAAGGCGCTCGAGCCGCAGGACGGCGAGGACGCAATTTCACTGCTTCGCAAGGCGTTGCTCGAATCGTGAGATATCTTTCAGATACCGATGTCTAGGCCCGGCTTGAGTCTGATCACCCAAGCGCTGCGTTTCCTGGTCCGGCCGTTCGGCTACCTCGCGTTCGTGCTGGCGCTTGCGTCGCTGTCGGCGGCGGCCAGGCTGCTCGGCGACAAGGACGAGCTCGGGTTCTTCTCCGATCGGCTTGCCGCGATGCTCTGGCGCTACCCCGAGGTCACGCGCAAGGGCGTACAGACCGCGTGGGTTGTGTGGGCGGTGGCGTTCCTGATCGCGCTGCCGCCGCTTGGACCCGCTGTCTACCCCGTGGGACGAGATTGTGCTTGGGGCAGTTGCGATGGGCGTCCTCTGGCGCCGGACGTTCGTCGCGCGCCGAGCCGAGCGTTGAGGTTCTCGAGCGCCTGCTCCAGCCCCACCTCGGCGGGGTCGAGTTCGCGCATCGCTGCGGCCAGGCGATACTCGGCGAAGTAGTCCGGGTCGACGCCGCAGGCGGCCGCGATCAACTCCATCGCGCGCATCGACGGCTTGTCGTGTCCGTTCGCGAGCATGTTGATGTGGGCGTGGGTGATGCCCTTGCCGTCGAGGTTGCGCGTCGCCTCGGCCAGGCCGCGATAGGTGAGCGAGCGCTCATCCATCAGCGAGCGAAGCGATTCTCCGAACGGTTTAGTGCTTGGCGGGGTCATCGAATGTCCTGTTCTGCCTGGGGAGCGTACCGCCCCCACCAGCGGCTAGCCACCACTGGAACTTGACGCTGAGTTTACAGCTTGGTAGGTTACCTAACAATGCAGCCGCAGGCAAGCCTCACAAACCAGCGGCGCTCCTCTCGCGCACGCGATAGACCGGCAGGCAGGCGCGAGGGCTGACCGGACCGAGACCTCAGACCTCGCAAGGGGGTCACAGACGCAATGCGTCTGGCGAGGTCCTCGGTCCGGCATTTGCTCTCCATCCGCACCAAAGTCCCTCACTCGGTCGCCACCCCGTGTGCGTCGCTCGTTCGCGCTGCATGCCTGAATCCGTCCACCAAAGGCCTCCAGCCGTGGTAAGCGCGAGCGTACCAGCGCGGGCGAGGGCCGACAACGCTCTCGCATTGCCGTCACGTTAGAGCACGAGTGTCGGGCCATTAACCCGCAGCCAGCTCACGTGCTCCTGGTAGCCCGGGCTACGGGACGCCAGCAGCCGCCAGAACCGCGGCGAGTGATCCATGACCTCGAGATGGCAGACCTCGTGCCAGACGACGTAGTCGAGCACGGCCTCGGGCGCGAGCAGCAGCCGCCAGTTGAAGCTCATCGCCCCCGATCGCGAGCAACTCGCCCAGCGAGTTCGCTGGCCGCGGATCGTCAGCGTCGAGTACGACGTGCCCGCGAGCGTGCATGCCTGCTGTAGGCGTGGCTCGATCTCGGACCGGGCCGCGCGGCGATACCAGCGCTCGAGTGCCGTCCCGCGCTCCGCGCCCGCCGGGACGAACAGCACGTCACCGCGCCGCGTCACTCGAGAGCGTCCATCCTGGACCGACAACGCCAGCGTCTGCCCCAGGTACGGGACCGTGTCGCCGCGCGCCGCGACCGCAGCGCGCGCGCCCTCGATCTCGGCGACTCGGCGCTCGATCCACGGCCTGAGCTCGCGGACCGCGGCGGCCGCCTCGCGGGCGGGCGCCCGGCGCGGCAACACGACCTCGACCCCGCGGGTGGGATCGACCGTGACGCGCACCCGGTGCGCCCGATCCGAGCGCCGCACCTGGTAGACGACGGGTTCCACAGCCAGACAGGGTACGGTCCGTTTCCGACGACGACGACGACGGGATGTCCACCGCACGCCACAACATGAGCTCGTTCCCTCTCCTGTCCGAGCCGCTTACCGATAGCGAAGTCATGCTCCGCGACTACGCCGAGCGCGACATACCCGAGATCCTGATCGCCCACCAGGACGACCCGCGCATGCACGTGCTGATCGGCGAGGACCGGCCGCCAAGCGGCGCCGAGCTCGGCCGGGCGGCCGAGCGCGAGCAGCTCGAACGCGCTGCGGGCGAGCGGGCGATGCTCACCGTGCTGGAGCCGGGCTCGGACACGTGCGGCGGCCAGATCCGAGTGCAACCGGTCGACTGGGATCAGCGCCGAGCCGAGATCGGCATCTGGCTGGCGCCGCAGGTGCGGGGCCGCGGGCTCGCACCCCGGGCGCTCAAGCTCGCCGGCGAGTGGCTGCTCGGGGCCTGCCGGCTGGCCCGCGTCGAACTGTTCGTCGAACCCGGCAACGCGCCGATGGTGCGGGCGGCCGAGGCGGCCGGGTTCGTCCCCGAGGGCACGCTGCGGGAGTACGTCCGCAAGCGCGGCCGGGGCGTCGACGTCGTGGTCATGTCCCTGATCCCCGGGGACCTGTGAGCCCGCCGGGCGGTCTGTGAGCCGATGGACTACTGGCGCGTCAAGCTTCCAACCGCCGTCCGCTCCCCGTTCGAGGTGTACGTCAACGGCGTGCGCCAGGAGCTCGGCGTCGACTACCGAATCGAGGCCGGCGAGCTTCTGTTCGAGCGCGAGCTCGTGCGCCAGAAGCTCAGCGGCTGGGCCTGGTTCCTCGGGTTCTGGGGGATCGGAACCTACAAGCGCAACGACGAAATCGATGTCCGCTACGAGGTCGACGGCGAGCCGAGGCTCGCCCACAACCTGGACATCACTCCGCCGTCCTAACTACTTCCCGGCGCACCCACGGCCGCAGCAGCCGTAGCGCCGCCAGGATCGCGCGCGTCGCTGGCGAGCGGTTCAACGTGTAGAAGTGGATCCCCGGGGCGCCGCGCGCGAGCAGCTCCGCGCACTGGAGCGTGGCGTACGAGACGCCCAGCTGGAGCACCTCGCTGGGGAACGGGGCGCGCGCTTCGAGCTGACGGAGCAGCGTCTCCGGGATGTGCGCGCCGCACATGCCGGTGATCGTCTTGATTTGGGCGACGTCGGTGATCGGCATGATCCCCGGGAGGATCGGGACGTCGATCCCGGCCGCGCGCGCCTCGTCAACGAACCGGAAATAGAGCTCGTTGTCGAAGAACAGCTGGGTGATCAGGAACGAGGCGCCCGCCTCGACCTTGTGCTTGAGGAAGCGCAGATCGCTGTCGAGGTCCGCCGCATCGGGATGGACCTCCGGGAAGCAGGCGGCGCCGACGCTCATCGGATACCGGTCGGCGATCAGCGCGGCGAGCTCGCTCGAGTACCGCAGCCCACCGGGATGCGGCTCCCAGGCGGTCTGCCCGCGCGGCGGGTCCCCGCGCAGTGCGAGCACGTTCTCGATCCCCGCGTCGGCGAGGCTGTCGAGGATCACGCACAGCTCGTCGCGCGTGGCGCCGACGCAGCTCAGATGCGCCATCGCCTCGATCCCGAGCTCCTGCTTGATCCACTTGGTCAGATCGAGCGTTCGGCCACGGGTGGACCCGGCCGCGCCGTAGGTGACCGACACGAAATCCGGTTCGAGCTCGCGCAGGGCGCTGAGCGCGGCGCGAAGGTTCTGCTCGCCCTCGTCGGTCTTCGGCGGGAAGAACTCGAACGAGAAGACGGGCTCATCGGCGGTGGCGAGTATCTGATCGATTTGCATTGTGCGGGCACGATACCAACCTTGACAAGGTCGTGTCAAGGTTCAATTCGCGGCAACTCCCCAACGGGCCAGCTCGCCCTCCGATTCGCTGAAGACGAGACCCTCGACCTCGAGGTGGTGCAGGTAGCAGAGCGTTTCCTGCAGCCGCCATCCGAGGGCGGTTCCGATCACATCCGGGCCGAACACGCTCGCGGCGATCTCGATCGCGGGCTTGGGCTCGTGCCGCACGGCCGCAACCGCGAGATCGAGCCGTTCTCGCACCAGGCTGCGATTGGCCTCGACGTGGCCGTGAACGTCGATGAAAGGCTTGCCGTGGCCGGACAGGGCCAATCGCGCGCCGAGCTCGTCGGCGACGTCGAGCGAGCTCAGGAATTCGCCGATCGGGTCGGGCGTCCAGCCGAAGTCGAAGTACAGCGAGATGCGCCCGAGCAAGTGATCCCCCGAGATCAGAAGCCGCCGCTCGGCCTGGAACAGGCACACGTGCGACGGGGCGTGGCCCGGAGTCTCGAGCGCCGTCCAGGTGCCCAGGTCGGTTTCGATCTCGACGCCGTTCACCAGCGACCGGTCGGGCTCGATCGCGCGCGCGATCCCGGACGCCATCCCCCGCGAGCGCTCGGCGTATTGCCGCAGGACGGCTTCGGGCACGCCGCTCTGGCGACCGATCTCGACGCGGCGCGCGAGCGCAAGCTCGGGATCGGTGGCGGTCGCAAAGCCGTGCCGGTGGTTCGGGTGCAGCCAGAACTCGCATCCGACCAGGTCGCGGATCGTCGCCGCCTGCCCCCAGTGATCGATGTGGGCGTGGGTGCAAACGAGCAGCCGCACCTGGTCGACGCTCAGCCCCACCTGGGCCATCGCCCGCTCGAGTTCCGCCATCGATCCCGGCTCGTGCATGCCCGTGTCGACCAGCACCAACCCGTCCCCTGCCGCGATCGCCCACGCGTTGCAGTGCGGCACGCCGGGCAGCGGCAGTGGCAGGCGCAACCGCCACAGTCCGGGTATGACTCGCTCGCCACGGCCGAGCTCCTGTCTGCGCGGCATGCTCGCGCACGATATTCCTCGCCCACCTAGACTCGGCGCCCGGATGTCCAGCGCAGACGTCGCGACCCGCTACTTCGCATCCCTGGCCGCGCACGACATCGACGCCGCGGTCGCGAACTGGGCGCCCGGCGGGATCGAGCGCGTTGTCGGTCAGCGCGAGATGACCGCGCCGGCGGACATCCGTGCCTTCCTGGGCGAGCTGTTCGGGGCCTTCCCCGACCTCGAGTACGAACTGCTCGAGCTGACCGCCGCCGACGGACGGGCGGCGGTGCGCTGGCGAGCGCGCGGGACGTTCGCGGGCCCGCGAACGTTCCAGGGGTTCCGCGCCAACGGCGCGCGCCTCGAGATGGAGGGCTGCGACGTCCTCACCGTCAACGGCGAGGACAAGATCGAACACCTCGACGCCTATCTCGACAGCGGCGACGTCGCCCGCCAGCTCGGCGTGCTCCCGCCGGCCGGCTCGCGCGCAGAGCAAAACCTGACCAAGCTCGCCAACGCGCGTACCCGCGCGCGCTCCTGGATCCAGGGATCCGATCCCGAGCGCATCGCCGAGGGCGTGTGGCTCGTCCGCGGCGGCGTCGCGAAGATCATGAACGTGTACCTGATCGAGGACGGCGACGGCGTCACGGTGTTCGACTGCGGGATCTCGGACATGGCCGCGCCGCTCGCCGCCGCGGGAGCGCGTCTCGGCGGGATCAAGCGGATCGTCCTCGGCCACGCGGATGCCGATCACCGCGGCGCCGCTCCGGCCCTGCACGCGCCCGTCTATTGCCACCCCGCCGAATGCAAAGCCGCCGAGTCGGCGGCCTCCTACCGGGACTTCTGGGACCGTGCGAAGCTCGACCCGCGTGGCCGGACCGTGCTGTGGCGGCTGATCGCGACCTGGGACGGTGGCCCTGTCAGGGTCGCCGGCACGCTCGACGAAGGCGACGTGGTCGCCGGCTTCACCGTCGTTCATCTCCCTGGTCACGCGCCCGGGCTGATCGGGTTATTCCGCGAGTCCGATCGTCTCGCGCTGGTCTCGGACACGCTCTACACCATCGACCCGCAGTCGGGGCGCCGGCAGGCGGCGCACGTCCCCCATCCGGCGTTCAACCAGGACACCGACCAGGCGCGCGCCTCGATCCGCAAGCTCGCCGCGCTCGACCCGGCGACCGTGTGGGCCGGCCATGTCGACCCCGTGACCGGCGACGTCGCCGCCCACCTCGCCCGCGCCGCAGAGGCACCGGCCCCTTGATCACCGTGGCCAAACGCGACCGCAAGCGAACCGAGAAGCTCGCCGCCCCGACCTCCGAGTACCGCGACGAGGAGGGGAATGTGCTCGTGCTCCGTGGGTCGATGACCGCCGGCTCGAGAACGCGTTATGCCGACACGCTGGCCGGCGGCCTCGAGCGCGAGGATGCCTGGCAGCGGGCGACCGAGTTGCTGTTCGAGTTCCTCGCGGTGTCGTGGACGATCTCGGGACTCGAGATCACGCGACAGAAAGAGCTGCTCGGGCGCTACCGGATGGCCACGACCGACGAGCGGCGGTTCGTCCGCGACACGCTCCGCGAGCACGTAGTCGAGCACTTCCCGGAGCTCCAGGCGCCATGAGCGTCCCCGATCCCGACGCCTTCGCCGCGCTGCTCTGCGACTGGTGCCTGCGCGTGCACGAGCGCGACTACGTGCTGGTGTACTCAACGCCGCAGGCGGCGCCGGTTCTCCGGGCGTTCCATCGCGCCGCGATCTCCCGCGGTGCGTGGCCGCCGGGGCTGCGCATCTCGATCCCCGGAGTGGCCGAGGACTTCTACAAGCTCGCGCCCGATGAACTGCTCGACGGCTTTCCGCCGCAGGACCTCGCCGAGATGGAGCGGATCGACGCCTACCTGCGGATCGACGCGCCCGACAACACGCGGGCCCTGGCCGACGTCGACCCGGCCGTGCTCACGCGCGCTGGGCGCGCCCGGTCGCCGATCCAGGAGGCGCGGATGGGTAAGCGCTGGTGCGGGACGCTGTGGCCGACGTCGGCGCTGGCGCAGGAGGCGGGGATGAGCGACGACGACTACGCCGCGTTCGTCACCGGCGCCCTGTTCCTCGACCGTCCGGACCCGGTGGCGGCCTGGCGCGAGCTGTCGGATCGCCAGGCGAAGCTCGTCGAGCGCCTCAGCGAGGCGCGCGAGATTCGCATCGAGGCGGACGGGACCGACCTGCGCCTGCGCGTCGAGGGCCGCACCTGGATCAACTCCGACGGCAAGCGCAACATGCCGAGCGGCGAGGTGTTCACCGGCCCGCTCGAGGACTCCGCCAACGGCACGATCCGGTTCACGATCCCCTCGAGCCCGCGGGGCGTGCTCGTCGAGGACGTCACCGTGACGTTCGAGAACGGGAAGGTCGTGAGCGCTACCGCGGCCCGCGGCCAGGACTACCTCGACGCCGCGCTTGCCACCGACCCAGGCGCCCGCTTCCTCGGCGAGCTCGGAATCGGCACCAACGCCGGCATCGACCGCGCCACCGGCTCGATCCTGCTCGATGAGAAAATGGCCGGAACCGTCCACCTCGCGCTCGGCCGCTCCTATCCGGAGACCGGCGGGTGCAACGTCTCAGCCCTGCACTGGGATCTGATCTGCGATCTCCGCGCCGGCGGCCGATTGACCGCCGACGGCGATCCGATTCGCATCTAACGACGCGGCAACGAGCCGGACGGCCGCGTGCAGTAGCTTCCGGCACTGAGATGCGCAGGACCAAGATCGTCGCCACCATCGGACCCGCCTCGCAAGACCTCGAGACGCTCACGCGGATGGCCGAGGCCGGGATGGACGTCGCGCGCCTGAACTTCTCCCACGGCAACCGCGAGATCCACGCCGAGAACGCCGAGACGGTGCGCCAGGCCGCGTCGGCGGCGGGCCGCCAGGTGGCGATCCTCCAGGATCTTCCCGGCCCGAAGCTCCGGATCGGCGCGCTCAAGGACGACATCGCCGAGCTCAAGCCGGGGGAGACGCTCGTGCTCGCGTGCGGGTCGACCGAGCCCGGAGACGGCGAGGTCATGTCGGTGAGCTGGAAGGGCCTGGCCGGCGCGGTCGATCCCGACGACGTGATCTACCTCGCGGACGGCGCGATCCGCCTGCGCGTGACCAAGATCCGCGAGGGCGACGGCGAGGTCGAGACCGCGGTCGAGGTCGGCGGCACCGTCGCCTCACGCCAGGGCCTCAATATCCCCGGCTCGACCCGCGGCCTGGCGGCGGTGCCCGAGGAGGACCTCGACATGCTGCGCTTCGGCGAGTCGATCGGCGTCGATCTGGTCGCGCTGTCGTTCGTCCGCACCGCCGAGGACGTCACGTTCGTCCGCCGGCACACGCGCCTGCCGCTGATCGCCAAGATCGAGAAGCCCCAGGCGGTCGACGCCGCCGAGGAGATCATCCGCGCCGCCGACTGCGTGATGGTGGCGCGGGGCGACCTCGGGATCGAGCTTCCGATCGAGGACGTGCCGATCGTCCAGAAGCAGCTGCTGCGGATCGCCGGCAAGCTCGCCCGCCCGTCGATCACCGCCACCCAGATGCTGGACTCGATGGTCAACTCCTCGCGGCCCACGCGCGCCGAGGCCACCGACGTCGCCAACGCGATCCTCGACGGCACCGACGCGGTCATGCTCTCGCAGGAGACCGCGATCGGCTCCTACCCGGTGAACGCGGTGGCGATGATGGCCTCGATTGCCGAGCGGACCGAGCACGCGCTGCCCTACCGCACCTGGAACGAGGAGCGCGTGCGCCGCGACGCCCGCGACCCGGCGTACACGGTCGCCTACAGCATGTGCGCCGCCGCGCGCGACCTCCACCTGGCGGCGCTCGTGGTGCCGACCCTGTCGGGCCGCTCGGCCCGCCTGATCTCCGCCCACCGTCCCCAGGTCCCGATCTACGCCCTGTCGCCGGGCAAGGAGACCGTCCGGCGCTGCAGCCTGATGTGGGGGGTGCAGGCCGGTTCGATGCGCCGGCACGAGGTGACCGAGGCGCTGATCGCGGACTCGGCGCGCCGAGTCGTCGAGCTGGGGTGGGTCAAGCCGGGCGCGCGCGTCGGGATCACCGCGGGGTTGCCGAGCGGCCGCCCCGGGACCACGAGCTTGATGCAGATCCAGCGGGTTTAGGGGCTGCTTCGCAGCGTCCATGGGGCCGTTCCGCCGGGCGTCCTTGCCCTGCGGCCTTAGTTTTTGCTTTCTGCGTGCGTCGGTGTCGCCGGCGGGTTGGGTCCGACGGCGGGCGCCTGAGGGTGGGTGGGGGCGGGTCGCCGGCGCGGGGGCGGGTCGCGGATCATGCTTGACGCGCCATTTGACGCGATCGCGGTCGGCCGTGGCCTGTCAGGCATGTGGGGCATGCGCGAGACGCCACGGCCTCGCCGGCGGGCACCAAATGGCGCGTCATGCATGTCGCGGGTCGCGAAACGGCCCCGGGGGAGCACCGCACCCACCCTCAGATGCCCGCCGTTTCGATTCGCTGGCTCTCAGCGATTCAGGGGTGCGCGCCCGCCGGGCATGGACGCCCGGCGGAACCGGCGGTCGCGGCGACGGCCCCGCTCGGCATCCATGCCTCGCAGACGGGGCCTGCCGCGCCACATCCGACGGACGCCGAGCGCAGCGAGGCCCAAAACCCCGCACTCGCCCTCCGCCCGGAGCCGAATACATATTCGTCCCGGTATGGCAACGGTTTCCGCGCACTCGAGCCGAGCACGACCTCGAGTGCGTGGTTTTCGGGGCGCTCAGGCCGCGGCGCGGGCGTAGAACTCGGCCTCGAGCTCGCCCAGCTCCGTCGCCGGCGGGTCGCCGTAGAACCACTCGCGCGCGATTCGGTGGAAGTTCCCGCGCGCGTGCAGCTGGGACAGCACCGCCAGCGTGAGCACCTCCATCCGCCGGCCGAAGATGTGGTCCGGCGGTGCGGACTCGTGGCGTAGCTGGCCGAAGTACTCAGAGCGCGGATCGCTCATGTCGATCAGCACCTGGGTGGCGTAGTCGGGGGTCAGCTCGGTGTACTGGTCGACCGTGTACCACGACGTCGCGGCGCGGAAGTGAGCGAGCACCCGCTGCGGATCGAACTTGTCGGGGTCGGGGAAGAAGCCGACCTCGGATCCGAGCTCCATGATCGTGTCGGTGTCGCCCTCGATGATCGCGCGCGCCACCTGGATCTCGAGCTCGACGGCGCCCAGCGGCATCCGCTTGAACAGGCCGAAGTCATAGAACACCATCCGCCCGTCGTCGAGCAGCATCGAGTTGCCCGGATGGGGGTCGCCGGAGAACTGGTGGTGGCGGTACAGGCAGCCGAAATAGAAGCGGAACAGGATCTCGCCGATCCGGTCGCGATCCTCGTGGGGATAGCTCTTGAGGTCCTCGAACCCGGTGCCCGAGATGAACTCGCTGACCAGCACCCGCTCGCGCGACA
Organism: uncultured Solirubrobacterales bacterium; assembly: GCA_963755525.1. Classification (GTDB taxonomy): domain Bacteria; phylum Actinomycetota; class Thermoleophilia; order Solirubrobacterales; family Solirubrobacteraceae; genus Palsa-465. The sequence continues at coordinate 226,565 of CAVWKC010000021.1, forward strand.
GCGAGGTCACGACCTCGGGGATCACGATGAACGGGTGGCCGCGGAAGATCCGGGCGAGCGTGCGCTGGTTCTGGGCCTCGAGCTCGTAGTCGAGCTCGTCGTGGATGCGCTCGGAGATCTCCCTGCCGATCGACTGGGGATCGAGGCCGGGCGCGATCCGCTTGGCCAGCCGCAGGATCAACCCGAGGTTCTGCATGTCCGCCCGGACCGCGGCGGCGACCCCCGGGTACTGGACCTTGACCGCCACTTCGCGGCCGTCGTGGAGCCTGGCCCGGTAGACCTGTCCGATCGAGGCGGCCGCGACGGGCTCCTCATCGAACTCCGCGAACGTCTCCTTGAGCGGCTCCTCGAGCTCCTCCTCGATCACCTTGCGCATGTCCTTGAAGGCGACGTTCGGCGCGGCGTCGCGGAGCGCGGCGAGCTTGTGCTGGAAATCTTCGCGGTACTCGTCGGGCACGATGCCGACGTCGAGGAACGACAGCACCTGGCCGAGCTTCATCGCGGCGCCCTTCATCGTCCCGAGCGCGGTCACGATCTGCTCGGCCGCCTCGATCTGGCGCTTCTCGAGCGCGACCTTCCGCCCATCCTCGTTGCGGGTCACATTGGCCGCGCGGGTGCCCGCCTGCCGGATCGCCTGCCCCGCGGCCAGCCCCCCGATCCTCGCGGTGCGCCCCACGCGTGAGGTGGGGATCTTGTCCTTCGCCACGTCGCTAGATGCTATGCTCGTCCGGGTCGTGCGGCTGGCGCCTACCTACCGCGCTCCACGCGCGAGCCCGGCACGATGTCGTCCGAGCCGTCCGGCCAGCCGGACCCAGCGCCTTGTGGCCGCCGTCGTAGTCGTCGCCAAGCAGGATGAGCGTGGCCGGGTCGCCGAGCGCGATGCACGGCTCGGTGCCCTCGGGGTCGACGCCCCGCCAGATCCGCACGAACCGGTTGTGCTCGAGTTCGTCGGCGACCGTCGTCGGGTCGGTGTGACCCGGGTGGATGTGGGTGGCCGGCGGAAGCACCAACAGCTTGTCCATGATCGAGGACCGCAGGTCGGCGTACCCCGAGGCGCCGGGTGCGCGAACCCCTCCGACCGATCCCTTGAACAGCGTGTCCCCGGTGAACACGTCGGTGCCGTTCACGAGCAGGGACAGCATGCCGGCGGTGTGGCCCGGCGTGTGGATCGGCTCGATCTCCAGGGCTCCGCTGACGATCTTCTCTCCCGGCGACATCGTCCCGGTCGCTGTCGGCACCTCCCCGCGCTCGAGTTCGTGGATCAGCACGGGCGTTCCTGGGTGGCGCTCGAGCACGCGGCCGACCTCGGATACGTGGTCATGATGGCGGTGGGTGAGCAGGATGTGGGTCAGCGTGAGCTGGCCCCGCTTGAGGTAGTCGAGCAACGGCTGCACGGGGCCGCCGGCGTCGATCATCACCGCGTGCCCGCCCGGCTCGTCCGCGACCAGGTACGTGTTCGAGAGGAAGTCGTCGTTCATCGAGCGCTCGACGATCACTGCGGGCAGCGTACTCGTTAGCCTCCGCACGATGAGCCTTCTCCACACCTGCTACCGAATCACCGACATCGACCGCTCGGTCGCGTTCTACGAGGCGCTCGGCTTCGAGGAGCGGCGCCGGGCCCCGATCCGCGACGAGGCGATCAACGTGTTCATGAGCCTCCCCGACGACGGCCCCGAGCCGCGGCTCGAGCTGACCTACAACTTCGGCGTCGACTCGTACGACCTCGGCACCGCGTACGGCCACATCGCGATCGGCACCGAGGACTTGGACGGCACGCTGGAGCGATTGGCGGCGCAGGGGATCGAGCCCGAGCGCCCGCCGTATACGGTCAGCGAGGGCGGCAGCCGGCTGTGCTTCGTGCGCGACCCGGACAACTACCGGATCGAGCTCATCGAGCGCAACGGATCGAGCTGACCGAGCCGCGTCGACCCGCTAGCCTGGGCACCTCGATGGCGGATCCGAGCAAGATCGGAAAGCTGCTCCAGCAGATCGCGATGGGGGTCGCGGCGCACGATCGCGAGAACCCCGACCACAACACGTGGGGGATCGGCATGGCGCACTTCGACATCGAGCGGCTCGACCTCGAGGAAGGCGAGGAGCTCATCCCCGGCATCGTCCTGCACGCCGACGGCGGGCAGACCGGCCAGTTCCGGATCCTATGCGACGGCCAGCACGACCAGGGCGAGGTCGAGGAAGAGGAAGAGGTCGTCGACGCGGTCGCCGAACAGGAGCTCGTGCAGCCGCTCCAGACGCCCGGCACGGCGCCCCGGATCACGCCCCCCTTCTAGCCCGTCCTGGCGTGACGTACTCGATCGTCGCGCGCGACCCCGATACCGGCGAGCTCGGCGTCGCCGTCCAGTCGCATTGGTTCTCGGTGGGCTCGCTCGTCACGTGGGCTCGCCCGGGCATCGGGGCCGTCGCCACGCAGGCCAACGTCGACCCGGGCTACGGCCCGCGCGCGCTCGACCTGCTGGCGGCGGGGAAGACTGCGTCCGCCGCGCTTGCCGAGCTCGTCGCGGCCGACCCCGGGCGCGAGTCCCGCCAGGTCGCGGTGGTCGACGCCGCCGGCCGTGTCGCCGCCCACACGGGAACCGCGTGCATGTCTTTCGCCGGGCACGTCACCGGCGACGGCGTCTCGTGCCAGGCCAACATCATGGCCTCTGAGACGGTCTGGCCGGCGATGCTCGAGGCGTTCACCGCGGCTGAAGGCTCGCTCACCGGCCGTCTCCTCGCTGCGCTCGACGCCGCCGAGCGCGAGGGCGGCGATCTGCGCGGCCGCCAGTCCGCGGCGATCCTGGTCGTCCCGCCCGACGCCGAGCCGTGGGAGACCGTCGTGTCGCTCCGCGTCGAGGACCATCCCGACCCGCTCGTCGAGCTCCGGCGGCTCGTCGACATGCACGCTGCCTATGCGCTCGCGGGCAACGCCGACGAGCTGCTGAACTCGGGGCGCCACGACGAGGCCGCGCGGCTGTACGCGGAGGCGAGCGAGCGCGCCCCCGGCAACCACGAGCTGCTGTTCTGGGCCGGGCTCGGGACCGCCCAAGCCGGCGATCTCGACGCCGGCGTGACGCAGGTGCAGGCCGCGATCACGCTCCAGCCGACCTGGCGCGAGTTGCTCGGGCGCCTACCGGCGGACGTCGCGCCGGCCGCGTCCGCGGTCCTGGCGCGGCTCGGCGGGACCGATTAGCCGCGTGCCGGGCGCGGCTCCTGCGCCAGCAGCTCCTCCAGCGCGCGGATGGAGAGGCGCTCCTTGGCGATGAAGCCGCGGACGGGCGCGGCCGTCAGTCGATTGCCGTAGCTTGCAGCGTCCGTGCTCGACGTGAGCACGACGGCGGGCGGCGAGCGCCGCACGGCGAGCAGCTCGGCGATTGCGATCCCGTCGAGCCCGGGCAGCCGGACGTCGAGCAGCACTACGTCCGGGTTGGTGTCGGCCGCGGCCGCGAGCGCGGCCTCGCCGTCAGCCACTTCGGCCACGACCTCGAGGCCGGCTCCCTCGATGATCATCCGCGCGACCGCGCGGAACTCGGGGTGGTCGTCGACGATCAGCGCAGTACGCGTCCGCACCGGCGGAGCTTACGATACGAGACGCCTTGTATCGGTTTCTCTTGCGCTGGTGGGCCAAAGCGTCGGGCGATGAGCTCACGTAGGGTTAGCCCCGTGGAGAGGACCGCGGGCGGTGACGACGCTCGGGCCCCGGCTGTCGGCGGCCGGGCCCGAAACCCCGAGCTCGACGAGGCGATTGCGACCGCGACGACGGCGCTGCTCGAGGAACGGGGTTTCGCCGGCCTGACGATCGAGGCGATCGCCCGCCGCGCCGGTGTGGCCCGGGCGACCGTGTACCGCCGCTGGCCGAACCTCGATGCACTGCTCGCGCACGTGCTCCAGGGCCTCGTGCAGGACATCCCGGTTCCGGACCGTGGCCACGTGCGCGAGGACCTCGTCGAGCTTCTCGAAGACCAGCTCGCCGTGGTCAAGCGCGACGCCAGGAAGCTCTATCCGAGCCTCGGCGTAACCGCCAGGACCGATCCCAACGCGCGCCAAACGGCCGTTGATCTCATGCAGCACCGCCGAACGGCTGTGTCCGCGGTGCTGCGTCGAGGCGTCGATCGTGGCCAGGTCACGAGCGACGTCGACCTCGACCTCGCCTTCTTCCTCCTCTGGGGAGGCGTCTACTACAAGTTCGTGTTCGCGCTGGCCTCCCGCGCGCCGATCGAGCCGGACTTCATCCCCAGGCTCGTAGACACGGTACTCGTCAGCATCGGGACCAGCTAGTCGCGCCGCTCCTCGCGGATCTGGCGCCACGTGCTGCGCGCCTGGCGCAGCGCCTTGACGACCTGCTGGCGAGCGTCCTCGGCGGCCTTGGCGGCGTCGAGCACCTGCTGGCGCGTGCGCCGCCCGTGCGTCAGCAGGTTGAATGACCACAGCCCCGTGTCGAGCAGCCGGGCCGCGCGCTCGAGGTCGGTCAGCACCGCGTCGCGCAACTCGACGCCGCGCAGCCCCTGCTCGATGTACCGCACGCGCGCCGCGAGCGCCACGCCGCCCAGTCCACTCAGCGCCCGCGCGGCGATCATCGGTTCGGGATCGCGCGGGTCCACCTCGGCCCGTGCCGCCAGCGCCTCGGTGGCGACGGTGACGATCCGGTCGTACATCTCGAGCCACGCCGCGCGCAGCGCCGGCGTCGAGTCGATCAAGTCCACGAACCTGGGCAGGAACATGACAATGTCGTCGGGCACGTCGTCGAACCGCTCCATGTCCTCCTTCATCGCCCGCAACACCGCGGCGGTTAGCGACTCGTTCGGCGGGCATTCGCGGATCACGCGGGCCATGCTCTCGACGGTCTCGTCGGCCCAGTCGAGGACCATCGACTCCTTCGTCGGGAAGTAGTTGTAAACGGTCTTCTCCGAGACCCCGACGATGTCGGCGACCTCGGAGACCTTGACGTTGTCGAAGCCGCGGGCGCCGAACAGAATCGTCGCGACGTCCGATATCCGCTGCCGGGTCAGCCGCCGCTTGCGCTCGCGCAACCCCTCGTCGGGATGGCGTCGCAGCTCCTCGGCCTCCTGGAAGCGCCGGACCCGGAGCAACGCGTCGGCCAGCTCGTTGCCGAGTTCGGCGACGAACACCCGGTGAACCCGGTCGTCGCTGAACGGTTGTTCGAGCAGCTCTTCATCGTGTTCCATCGCTTGGCGAAGCATAAGCGGGAAATTTCAGTTGCAGCATTTTTTCAGTGACTGTAGACTTCGCCTCCCATGACAGAGATACCGGCAATCGAAACCGAAGGACTCACCAAGCGCTTCGGCGAGTTCACGGCGGTCGCGGACCTCGACCTGCGGGTCGACACCGGCACCGTCGTGTCGCTGCTCGGGCCGAACGGCGCCGGCAAGACCACGACCGTGCGGATGCTGGCGACGCTCCTGCGCCCAGACTTCGGCTCCGCGCGCGTGGGTGGGTACGACGTCGTCCATGACGCGGGGCAGGTCCGACGGCTGATCTCACTGACCGGCCAGTTCGCCGCGCTCGACCCGAATCTCACCGCGCGCGAGAACCTCATGCTGATGGCTCGGCTGCGCGGCCGCGGCCGCCGTGAGGCGGCCGCCGTCGACCGAGCAGCTGATCGAGCGGTTCGCGATCGACGAGTTCCGCAACCGGCTGGTCAAGAAGCTATCCGGCGGCGAGCGCCGCCGCGTCGACCTCGCCGCCGGCCTGATCGACACCCCGCACGTACTCGTGCTCGACGAGCCGACGACGGGCCTCGACCCCCGCAGCCGCCAGGTCGTGTGGTCGACGATCCGTTCGCTCGTGGAGGACGGCGTGACGCTGCTGTTGACGACTCAGTACCTCGAGGAGGCCGACGCACTGGCCGACCGCGTCGTGCTGATCGATCGCGGCCGCGAGGTCGCGGCCGGCACACCGGCCCAGCTCAAGGCTCAGGTCGGGGCGCAGCGAGTCGACGTGATCGCGGCCGACGGCGCCGAGTTCGAGCGCCTGAGCTCGATGCTCGGCGACCAGTTCGAGATCACGACCGCGGTCGAGCTGCGCACGATCTCGGTGGCCGCGCCCGACGAGGCCGAGGACCTGGCGCGCGTCGCCGCCGCGGTGGCGGAGGCGGGCGCCGGCGTCGACGAGATCGCGCTCCGGCGTCCGACACTCGACGACGCGTTCCTCGCGCTGACGGGTCACGTGGCCCACGAGGGCCCCCGCGCCGAACCCCGCTTCGATCAATCCCAACCGACGGAGGTGGCCGCATGAGTGCGATCGCAGCCCCCGCCCCTGCTCCCGTCTCCGGATCGGGCATCGCCGGGGCGGGCCGCTTCATCCGCGACACCGCGCTGCTGACCGTGCGCAGCCTGCGCGCGGTCCCGCGCGTGCCCGAGCGCCTGCTCGACGTCACGATCCAGCCGATCGTGTTCATCTTGCTGTTCCTGTACGTGTTCGGCTCGGCGATCCACGTCCCGGGAGTCAGCTACAAGGACTATCTGTTCCCGGGGATCATCGGGCAGTCACTCGCGTTCGGGATCATCGGCGCCGGCGTCGCCACCTCGCATGACATGACCGAGGGCGTGATCGACCGCTTCCGCTCGCTGCCGATCAGCCGGCTGTCGATCATCAGCGCGCAGGTCATGGGCCAGTTCTGCGAGCAGGTACTCGGCATGACGATCGTGGTCGTGTTCGGCCTGATCCTCGGCTGGAACCCGCAGCTCAGCGCGGGCCACGCGGCCGAGTTGGTGGCGCTGATGGTGCTCGCGATGCTCGCCTTCACCTGGATGGGCGTGCTGCTCGGGATGCTCGTCCGCTCGCCCGACGCGATGCAGGGGGTCGGCTTCATCGTGATCTTCCCGCTCGCGTTCCTGGCCGGGACGTTCGTGCCGATCGCCGGCATGGACACGGTGCCGCGGGCGATCGCGCACTGGGACCCGATCTCGGCGCTCGTCGCCACCGTGCGCGGGCTCACCGAGGGCGTGCCCTCGAGCGGCTCGTGGCAGCTCGACCATCCCGAGGTGGCGATGGCCCTGTGGGCCCGTGATCATCGCGGTCTGCGTGCCGCTCGCGTTGCGGCGCTTCAACCGCACGCTCGCCGGCTGAGGCTTCTGAGCCCGGCCGGCGGGCTCGCGGTGGCGTATGGCTTGGGAAGAAGCGTCCGAATAGTGGACGTTTCTTCCCAAGCGCCGGTTGGTCTGGCTACTCAGGCGTGCTGGCGAGCCGGTGCGTTCGCCACGCCGCCGGCTTCCCGCCACCGCTGCACCACCACGAGCGAGCCGTCGATGATCCGGTCGACAAACATCTTCGAGTCGTTGAGTCGCGGGAACTCCGCGTCGGGGACCTCGACGTCGAGGAAGCGGCAGAGCGGCTCCCAGCCGTCCTGAACGCTCCACACCAGCAGCCGGTCCTCGGGGATGTTCCGCTGGACCTGCTCCTGGTAGCGGGTGATGGCATCGGCCAGCTGTCCGGGCCGCAGCTCGGGCCCGCTGAACACGCCCTGGGCGGCCCACATCCTTCTCATCAGCTGCATGTACGCCCACCAGTCGGGATCGACGACCTCGCGCGCCTTCGAGATGTGGGCCATCAGGGAATGGCCGTGGACCAGACCCCAGATCGTGTCGAGCATGCTCCGCTCCCATGCCTCCGGGTCGCGGATGCTCAGCACCACCTTCGCGTTCGGATACGCGTCGGCCAACTCGCGGTAGAAGAACGAGCCCGGCCAGTCGACCGTCGATTCGTGCTCGCCGAAGATTGCTTCCCAGTCGGCCGGTTCGTCCATCGCCCTCGCCCACTGCTCCGCGAGCGGCAGGTCCGTCAGGACATTGACCATGTGGTAGCAAGGCCCGAACCCGAGCATCTCGAGCGCGACCTTCTGCGACAGCGTGCCGGTACGGGGCAGTCCGGCGCCGATGACCTTCATCTGCATCCTCCTGATTCCTTGGTTGCAGCCGCCGCGACCACGTAGTAGCCGAGGTGGAGCTCGTCCATCGTGAGCAATTCGCGGTGGCGTCCTTGCCACCTGCCGCTCTCCAGATCCGCGCGGAGCGCGTCGATCGCGCGGTTCACCGCGCCCGAGGGTAGCTGTGCGAACACCGAGACGCCTGCCCGCACGTCCGCGTCCAGGTATGCCTCGGCGCGTCGCCAGAACGCTCCGTAGAAGCCGTCGGTGCAGTCGTGCGGAATCGGGACGGGGGTCAGTCGCGCCGATCCAAGCGCGGTGCGCAGCTCCTCCTCCCATGCGCCGGGACCCCGGTAGCGCGACGGGATCAGCTCGAGGAACTCGGGGAGATACTCCATGGTCAGCCAGAACAGCTCCGCCTCCCCGGGGTTCGCGTTGAACAGCACCACGCGCTCGCGCGCTACCCGGCGCAGCTCGGCGAACCCCTGGCGGCGATCGGTCCAATGGTGGTCGCTCAGGACCGCCATCACCGCGTCGAACGCGCCGTCTTCGAACGGCAACTCCTCGGCGCGCCCCCGTACGACCTGCGCCGACCCCGGTGGACGCTGCGCGATCATCACCTCCGAGGGCTCGAGCGCAACCACCTCGCGGTCCGGCGGCTCGTAGGCCCCTGCGCCGGCGCCGACGTTGAGCACCGTGGCCGCATCGCCGAGCGCTTCCCAGATCGCCGACGCGATCCGCGGATCCGGGCGGCGCGTTCCCGTGTAGGTTCGTCCGATCCGGTCGTACAGCTCGGGGCCCGCACCGGACATGGCGAACGACTCGGGCGCTCATGGGTCGATCAGGACCCCGGGGTTCAGCACGCCCGTCGGATCGACGGCTGCCTTCGCCCCGCGCAGCGCGGCGGCGAACGGCTCGGGACGCTGGCGGTCGTACCACGGCCGGTGAGTCCGCCCGACCGCATGGTGGTGGGTGATCGTGCCACCGCCCTCGATGACCGCGTCTGAGGCGGCGCGCTTCAGCTCGGCCCACTGCTCGAGCTCAGCGCCGCGGCGCGCGGGCGCGAGGATCGTGTAGTACGGGGCGGGGCCGTCCGGATATACGTGCGTGAAGCGGCACGTGACCGTCCCGCCACCGCACACGTCGACGAGCGCGCTCGTGACCGCCCTGATCACGCGCTCGTGAAGGGCCGGGAAACGCTCCCAGGTGATCGCGGTCTCGAACGTCTCGGACAGCACGCCCATGGCCACGAACACGTCGCGAAGGTAGGGGGCGCGCAGGAACGCCTCGCGCCAGCTTCCGACGGCCTCGCCGTTCCCCGAGCCGGCATTCCCCGAGCCGGCGCCGCGCCGCTCCCACGCACCGCCGTGGTCGCCGCAAATCTCGAGCGCCGTCGTCATCGAGCGCTCGACGTCGTGGTGCGCCGACTCGAACCCGAGCACGAGCAGCGCGTGCGAGCCGTCGCCGGCGCCCGTCACCTCGGCCTCGCGGGCGTCGATCAGGCGGCAGTTCGTTGGGTACAACCCGGATTGCGACACAGCCCTGACCGCTTCGACGCCGGCGGCGAACTCGGCGAACCGCACCGGGGCGGAGGCGCGACGGGTCGGGCGGGGGCGGACCCTGACCCAGGCCTCGGTGATCACCCCGAGCGTCCCCTCCGAGCCGATCAGCATCCGGTCGGGCGACACTCCGGCGCCCGACCCGGGGAGTCGCCGCGACTCCCAGACGCCGATCGGGGTCAGTGCCTTCACTGACTCGACGAGGTCGTCGATGTGGGTGTAGAGCGTGGCGAAGTGTCCGCCGGCGCGCGTGGCGATCCATCCGCCGAGCGTCGAGAACTGGAACGACTGCGGGAAGTGGCGGAGCGTGAGCCCGTGCGCGCCGAGTTGCTCCTCCAGAACGGGTCCGGTGGCGCCGGCCTGGATCCGCGCCGACAACGACACCGGGTCGACCTCCAGCACCCGATCGAGCGCCTTCAGGTCGACCGTGACGACGCCCGCGTAGCCCTCGCAGCCGGCCGCCTCGACGCCCCCGACCACGCTCGTGCCGCCGCCGAACGGGATCACCGCGGCGCCTGCGGACACCGCCCAGTCCAGCGCGGCGACCACATCCTCCTCGGTCCGTGGCTGCACGACCACATCGGGCGGGTGATCGAACCGGCCGCGGAACGCACGCACGACGTCCGTGTATGAGCGGCCGTAGCAGTGCAGCGCGCGCTCGTAGTCGCTCGTCGAGCAGATCTCCACGAGCGCCTCGGGCGGAGTCAGGCGGGGCGGCGGCAGCGACACGTCCGACAGCGGGACCGGCTCCTCCGGATCGGGGGACCCGAACCCGAGGCGACCGCTAAGGAACGCCGCCGCGTCGCGCAACTCGGCCGGCGAGGGCTGCTCGTCCTCGTAGCCCCATCCCCAATGTTTGAGCGCGCGCGCCACGGCGGCATCGTGTCATACGCTTGGCGCATGGATCTCGACCAGTTGCGCGCGTTCGTGACCGTGGCCGACGAGCTTCACTTCGGGCGGGCGGCACTCCGTCTGGAGCTGTCCCAGCCGCAGGTCAGCCGTCGCGTGCGCGCGCTCGAGGACGGGCTCGGAGTCCAGTTGTTCGTGCGCACGCCCCGCCACACGGTGTTGACGGGCGCCGGCGCCAGGCTGCTCGAGGACGCGCGCGACACGCTCGCTGCCGCCGATCGGCTCGAGCGACGCGCCGCGGCCGCTGGGCGCAGCGCCGCCGGGCGGGTGGCCGTCGGGTTCGTGTGGAGCACGCTCGGCGCCCACGTGGCGCCGCTGGTCGCGGCCGCCGCCGAGCGTCACCCCGAGATCGAGCTGTCGGTGTGCCAGCTCCGGTTCGTCGAGATCGCGCCGTCGCTGCGCCGGGGCGACGTGGACCTCGCGATCGTGCGGTCATTGTTCGAGGACAGCGAGATGATCGAGTCGACGCTGCGGCGCGAACCGTCCGTACTGGCGATGTCTGAGAACCATCCGCTCGCGGGCGCCGAGACGGTCACGCTGTCGGACCTGGACGACCTGCCGATGGTGGCGCTCCAGCGCGACCTCGCGCCGAAGGCGTACGACGCCGTGACCGCGAACGCCGCCGAGCTCGGGGTGCGGTTCCGGATCGTCCAGCAGATCCGGTCGCCGTCCGAGGCGCTGGCGCTCGCCAGCGCCGGGATCGGCGTCTACCGGCTCCCGTCGAGCGCCGCGGTGCCCCACCGCGGCGTCGTCTACCGCGAGATCGAGGACGCCCCGAGCCGGCTCGTTCTGATCCGGCGCCCGGAGCCGCCGTCCCTCGCGGTCGCCTCCGTTGTCACGCTCGCGCACGAGCTGTTCGGCGATGCGGAAAATGCATCGAACAATGGCGCCGGCGCTCTGGAACTGAGCTCGGCCGCACCCTAGTCTCGCCTGCCGTGGTGGGTTCGGTGGGCAGGCGGCTGCGGGCGTCGACGCGGCTCCGAGCGCTGGCGCTGTTGTGGCACGCGAGCCGGGGATTGAGCCTGCTGGCGGTGGTGTTCATCATCGCCGAGGGGGTGCTGCCCGTGCTCGTGCTCGTCCTGATGGGGCGCGTCGCGGGCGCGATCCCGGACGCCGTCACGTTCGGGCTGTCCTCGCCGCAGGGGCAACGGCTGATCCTGGCGCTGGCGCTCGCGGGCTTCGCCTACGCGCTGTCGCTGATGCGCGGACCGCTCGAGGACGCGCTCACGGCCGCGTCCGCGGCACGGGTCGACGGGCTGATGCAGCGCCGGCTGGTGCAGGCGGTATCCGCGCCGGCGGGGATCGAGCACCTCGAAGATCAGGACGTGCTCGAGCGGCTCTCCTCCGCGCGCGGCGAGCTGCTGGGCGGCAAGCCGGAGGCTGCGCCGATGGCGCTGATCTCGCTGGTCGGCGACCGGCTCGCGGGCGTGCTCGCCTGCGTCGTGCTGGCGACGTACCGCTGGTGGCTCGGCCTGGCGCTGCTCGCGATGTGGCTGCTCGTCCGCCGCCCGCTCGGCGCCCGGGTCCGCTTTCAGGCCACCCGGGCCAGGCAGGCGGGCGCTCCTTTGAGGCGTAGCTGGTACCTGCTCGGGCTCGCCTGGCGCCCCCCGGCGGCCAAGGAGATGCGCGTGTTCGGGCTCGGCGAGTGGATCGCCGAGCGCCACCGTGCGGAGTGGCTCCGCGGGATGGAGCCCGCCTGGGCGGCGCTCCGGCGGCTGTCGCGTCAGGTGTGGCTGGCCGGCGCGCTCGTGCTCGCGGGCTACGCGCTCGCGGCCGGTGTGCTCGGGTGGGAGGCCGACCACGACCAGATCTCGCTGCGGACGCTCGCGACGATGCTGATGATGCTCCCGACCACGATGACGGTCGGGTCGATCACGCTGGCCGACATCAGCCTCGCGCAAATGCTGGCGGCGGTGCCGGACCTCGACGCGCTGACAAGCTCGCTGCGCCCAGGCGAGGCGGGGATCCAGGACCCGGGCGCGGCACCGCTCCCAGCCGCCGGATTGCCGCGCCGCCAGGTCCGGTTCGAGCAGGTCACGTTCACCTACCCCGGTGGCACGCAGGCCGTGCTCCGTGATCTCGAGCTCGAGCTGCCGATCGGTGAGTCTCTCGGACTGGTGGGCATCAACGGCGCCGGCAAGACGACGCTCGTGACGTTGCTCGCGCGGATGCGAGAGCCGACCGGCGGCGCGATCACGGTCGACGGCGTTCCGTTGACCGCGCTCAACGAGCGCGACTGGCAGCGTCAGGTGGCGGTCGTCTACCAGGACTTCGCGCGCTTCCCGTTCACCGCCGCCGAGAACGTGGGCCTGTTCGCGGACGGCGCACCGGATCACGACGTGCTGGCGCGAGCGGCGGACCGCGCGGGGGCCACCGAGATCATCGAACAGCTTCCCCGCGGCTGGGACACAGTGCTCTCGCCCCAGTACGAGGGGGGCGTGGGGCTATCGGGCGGGCAGTGGCAGCGGATCGCGTTGGCGCGGGCGCTGTACGCCGTTCAGAAGGGAGCCCGCGTGCTCGTGCTCGACGAGCCGACCGCCCAGCTCGACGTCCGCGCCGAGGCCGCGTTCTACGAACGCTTCCTCGAGTTGACGGCCGGCGTCACGAGCATCGTGATCTCGCACCGGTTCGGCAGCGTGCGGCGCGCGCACCGAATCGCCGTACTCGACGGGGGTCGGATCGCCGAGCTCGGCACCCACGAGGCGTTGTTGACCCAGAATGGACGGTACGCCGAGATGTTCCGCGTCCAGGCGGAGCGGTTCGCGTGATCGCCACATGGCGACGCCTCGGCGGCGTGCTCGTCGGCACGGGCTTCCGGGCCGCGCGGTGGACCGCGATCGCGTGCCTGGTCATGAGCCTCCTCGCGGCGGTGGCGTCGGTCACCTACAGCATCGGCTATCGCGTGATGATCGACGGCGCCACCGCGCACGAGACCGGGCAGATCGCGCTCGGGGCGGCGCTAATCGCGGGACTGTTATCGATGAGCTGGCTGCTCGCGCTCGTCTCGGGCACCGAGGGATCGCTCCTGACCGACAAGACGAGCCTCGCGCTCGGCGTGCGGATCGCCCGCCTGACGGCGACGCTGCCGACACTCGAGCACTTCGAGCGCCACGAATTGCTGGCGCGGGTCGAGCAGCTGACCCAGAACCGCCGCACGCTCGCCGGCGCGCCGCGACAGCTGATCGGTCTCACCGGGCAGGCGGCCCGCGCGATCGGCATCGTCGTGCTGCTCGCGACGATCTACCCGCCGGTGCTCGTCGTGCCGCTGCTCGCGCTCGCGCCCGCGCTATCGGACCGCCGCGCCGGCGCCGTGCAGCAGCGCGCCGACGACGCGCTTGCGTCGGACCGCCGGCTCCTCGACGAGTTGTTCGGCCTCGCCACCAGCGCCAGCGAGGCGCGTGAGTTGCGCACCTACGGGATCACCGACGCCCTCGCGGCGCGCCACGCGGCGCTCGCCGAACGCGTACGCCGGCGGGCCGTCCGGGCCGCGCTCGTGAGCGCCGGCTGGGAGGCGCTCGGTTGGGTGGTGTTCGCCGTGGGCGTGGTGGGGGCGATCGTCGTGCTCGTGCTGCGTGCCGCCGATGGCCACGTCAGCCCCGGGCAGGTCGTGATGGCGGTGTCGCTGATGCGCCGCGCCCAGACCCAGATCTCCCGCTCGACCGACACCGCCGGCAGCCTCAACACATCGATGGGCGCCGCGCGGCAACTGCTGTCGCTCGAGGACCACGCGCGCGCGTTGCGCGTCACGGGGCCACGGCGCATCGCGGCGCCCGCGCGTCTGCGGTCCGGGATCGTGCTCGACGGTCTGCGGTTCGCGTATCCGGGCAACGGGGCTCAGACCGCGCTCGGGCCGCTGTCGCTCCAGCTGCCCGCCGGCCGCGTGATCGCGCTCGTCGGCCACAACGGCGCCGGCAAGACCACGCTCGTGAAGCTGCTCTGCGGCATGTATCCGCCGGCCGCGGGCCGCATCCTCCTCGACGGCGTCGACCTCGCCCAGGTCGACGTCGACGAATGGCGCGGGCACCTGACCGCCGCCTTCCAGGACTTCGTGCGCTTCCAGTTCCGGCTGCGCGAGAGCGTCGGCGTCGGCGAACTCGCGCGGATCGACGATCGGCGACCTCGTCCGCGCGGCGCTCGGGCGCGCGGGGTCAGAAGGCCTCGAGCGCGAGCTTCCCGACGGCCTCGAGACCCAGGTCGGCAATCGCTACACCGCCGGCCAGGAGCTGTCGGGCGGGCAGTGGCAGCGGATCGCCCTCGCCCGTGGTCTGATGCGCCAGGCGCCGCTGCTGGTTGTGCTCGACGAGCCGACCGCGAGCCTCGACCCGCCGTCCGAGGCGGCGCTGTTCGCGCGCTACGCGCGTGCCGCCCGCGAGCTCGCGGCCGCCCACGGCACGATCACGCTGCTCGTCTCGCACCGCTTCTCGACCGTCCGCACGGCTGAGGTGATCGTCGTGCTCGACGGCGGCCAGGTGGTCGAGTCCGGCTCGCACGAGCAGCTGATCGCCGCCGGCGGGCAGTACGCCGAGCTGTTCGAGTTGCAGGCGCGGGCGTACGCGTAGCCACCCACCCCAGATACCGTGTATGGCGTGGCGGTGTCTGCCGGCATTCTCGCCCGAGGCCCCTGGGAACCCGATCAGGTGGCGGCCGCGTGGCGTGAAGATCCGTTCGAGCCGCCAGGCGAGGCGACCGACGCCGCCGACGTCGCGCTCGACGCCCTGCGCCGGCGCGGATCGCCCAGCCACGACGGGCTCGCGGCGCGACTTGTCGACTTCGAGACCGCGCCGGGGCGGCTGTCGCTCGAGCTCCAGCCGATTCGTTGGGCGCTCCGCCTGATCCCCGACGGGCGCGGCGCAGAGCCTGTCGATCCTGTGCATGGTCCGCGCCGCCGACGGTCGCTGGCTGGCGGGCCGCCGTGCCCAGTGGCTCGCGTCCTGGGCCGGACGCTGGGCGCTCGGCGCCGGCGGCTCGGTCGAGGTCGACGAGAATCCGGCCGACACGATGGAGCCGCGAGCTGCGCGAGGAATGGTCGGTCGAGCCCCTGCGCCTGCGGGTCGAGGCGATGCTGCTGCTTCCGAGCGAGCTCGTTCTGCTGATCGGCCAGGCGTGGCTCGCCGAAGGCGCCACCGTCACGCCCGACGACGAGCACGACGAGTTCGCATGGTGGCCGGCGGGACCCCGCGAGCTGGCCAGCCGAAGGCCGACGAGCCCCTCCGCCGGCTCGCCCAACTGGTGTCTGACTGATGTCGGCGCTCGCCGACCGCCCGGCGAACCGGCCCGGGTTCACGCGCGTGGTCACGTTCGGGCGGCTCGAGGCCGTCTCGTTCTTTCATTCGTGCGTGTATACGGCGCTTTTGATCTGCGCGTTCGCGCTCCACAACCCCCAGCCCTGGACGTTCATCTTCGGGTTGGCACACGGACTGATCTGGATCGGGATGTCACTCGTGTGCATCGCCGCCGCTCGCACGCGCGTGATCCCATACTGGCTCGCCGTCGACGTCGCGGTGCTCGGCGGACTTGGCCCGTTTTGCGGCACGATCGGGTTCGTGGTCGAGCAGCGCCGGCGTAGGCAGAAGGCCCTTTCCCGGCTACCCTCTGTACTAGATGGCAGTCACTAGCGGCACTGTCCAGGTTGTCATGCCGGCGATGGGCGATTCCGTCGCCGAGGGCACCGTGCTCGAATGGCGCAAGCAGGAAGGCGATCCGGTCGATATCGACGAGACGCTCGTCGAGATCTCGACCGACAAGGTCGACGCCGAGGTCCCATCTCCCGCCGCGGGCACGGTGGTCAAGATCTTCGCCGCCGAGGGCGAGACGGTCGCGGTCGGCGCCGTGCTGGCGGAGATCTCGACCAACGGCGACGGCGCCGCGCCCGCGACGCCGGTCTCCGCTGAGTCCCCTCCCGCCACCCCAGAAGAGGCCGTGGCCGGCGCGACCACCGAGGCCGAGGGCGTCGCCGCCGCCGAGGCCACCGCCGCCGAGCTGGTTGACATCGTCACGCCGACCGGCGGCGAGTCGGTCACCGAGGGCACGATCATCGAGTGGAGCGTGAAGGTCGGCGACGCGGTCAAGGAAGGGGACACGGTCGTCGAGATCTCGACCGACAAGGTCGACATGGAGCTTCCCGCCCCCGCCTCCGGGACCATCGCCGAGATCCTCGCCCAGGACGGCGAGACCGTGCGCGTCGGACAGGTGATCGCGCGGATGACCGCCGGCGCCGGTGCCGCCCGCGCACGCGTAGAGCACCACGATGCACCTGAACCCGGTGCTGGAGCGTCCGCGCCGGTGGTTGACGATGGCGGCGCCCTCGCATCACCGGTCGCGCGTCGCGTCGCCGCCCAGCAGGGCGTGAACCTGACCTCGCTGCAAGGCACGGCTCGCGGCGGCCGCATCACGAAGGCGGACGTGCTCGCGGCCAAGGCCAACGGCGGCAACGGCGCCACCGCGACCGCCGCGGCCGCCGCCGCACCCACTCAGACCCCGGCGCCGGCGCCGTCCAAACCCGCCGGCGCGACCCTGATCAAGGGCGGCGCGGCCGCGCTCGCCCGCTACATGGACGAGAGCCGCTCGATCCCGACCGCGACCTCGTTCCGGACGCTGACCGTAACGACCTTGAGCCAGCGCCGCGAGCAGCTGAAGCAGGCCGGCCTGCGCGTCTCGTTCACCCACCTGATCGCGTACGCGATCGCGCGCGTCGCCACCGACGACATGGCGGTGATGGCCCATCACTTCTCTGAGGTCGACGGCAAGCCGCACCGGGTCGACGACGGCGCCTGCAACCTCGGCCTGGCCGTCGACGTCGAGAAGAAGGACGGCACCCGCGCGCTGATGGTGCCGGTCATCCGCGACGCCGGGCGCAAGCACTTCAAGGAATTCCTCGACGCCTACAACGCGCTCGTCGAGAAGGCGCGGACGAACACGCTCACCGCCGACGATCTGACCGGTGGCAATCTGACCCTGACCAACCCAGGGGGCATCGGGACGATTGCATCGGTGCCGCGGCTGATGGTCGGCCAGGGCACGATCGTCGCCACCGGCTCGATCGCATATCCGCCGGGGTTCGGCGCGATCGGCGAGGCGATCGGCGCGGAGAAGGTCATGACGATGACCTCGACGTACGACCACCGGATCATCCAGGGCGCCGAGTCCGGTCGCTTTCTACAGCGGATCGAGTCGCTGCTTCAGGGCGAGGATGGCTTCTACGAGGGCGTGTTCGCGGACCTCGGGGTGTCGTTGGGACCGCTGGCGCCGGCGGCCGAGGCGCGGGCGATCACCCCCCCGGCTGGCGTCCCGGCGATCCCGGCCGCCGCGGGCCCCGCCGTCCTCGACGACGAGCTGATGCAGGCGGTCCAGGCCGCGACCTCGCTGCTCAAGGCGCATCGCACCCACGG
Organism: uncultured Solirubrobacterales bacterium; assembly: GCA_963755525.1. Classification (GTDB taxonomy): domain Bacteria; phylum Actinomycetota; class Thermoleophilia; order Solirubrobacterales; family Solirubrobacteraceae; genus Palsa-465. Next base: position 244,300 of record CAVWKC010000021.1, read on the forward strand.
CCACCTCGCGGCGAAGCTCGACCCGCTCGGCCGGGAGCCCGAGGGCGACCCGGCGCTCGACCCCCTCCCGCTCGGGCTAACCCCCGAGTTGATGGAGCGGATCCCGGCGCGGATCCTGCGGATGTACGTCTCCGGCCAGACGCTCGCCGAGGCGCTGCCCAACCTGCGCGAGACCTACTGCGGGCCGATCGCCTACGAGATCGAGCACATCGCTTCGCATCGCCAGCGTCTGTGGCTCCGGGAGGCGATCGAGTCGGGCAAGTTCCGGGCGCCGCTGTCGGCCGAGGAGCAGAAGACGCTGCTGCGGCGTCTGACCGAGGTCGACGCGCTCGAGCGATTCATGCACAAGGCCTACCTCGGGCAGAAGCAGTTCTCGATCGAGGGGCTCGACATGACCGTGCCGATGCTCGACGAGTTGATCCAGCTTGCGGCCACGCGCGGCGCGCGCGAGGTCGTGATCGGGATGGCCCACCGCGGCCGCCTCAACGTCCTCGCCCACAACCTCGGCCGGCCGTACGACTCGATCTTCGCCGAGTTCGAGGGTTCCTCGACGCTCGAGGCGATCACGACGATCCCGCAGGGCGGCACCGGCGACGTCAAGTACCACCACGGCGCTCAGGGTTCCTACCAGCTTCCGAGCGGCGAGTCGATCATCGTCCGCCTCGAGTCCAACCCGAGTCACCTCGAGTTCGTGGCTCCGGTCGCGGCCGGCGCGACGCGCGCCGCCCAGACGACGCGTCAAGGCCCGCACGCTCACCGCGAGACCAACGCGGCCGTCCCGGTGATCCTTCACGGCGATGCCGCGTTCCCCGGTCAAGGTGTGGTCGCAGAGACCCTCAACCTCCAGGCGCTCGATGGCTACACCGTCGGCGGGACGATCCACCTGATCCAAAATAATCAAGTCGGTTTCACCACCGATCCGGATGATTCGCGCTCGACCCATTGGGCCTCAGACCTGGCCAAGGGCTTCGACGTGCCGATCTTCCACGTGAACGCGGACGACGTGCCGGCCTGCGTCAGCGCGGTCCGCCTTGCGTTCGCGTTCCGCCAGGAGTTCGGCCATGACGTGCTGATCGACCTGATCGGCTATCGCCGGTTCGGCCACAACGAGGCCGACGAGCCCGCGTACACGCAGCCCGAGATGTACCAGGTGATCAAGAAGCACCCGCCGGCGCGCGAGCTGTTCGCGCGAGCACTGATCGAGCAGGGCGTCGTCACAGAGCAGGAGTCGACCGAGCTGACGGACAAGGTCTGGGAGGTCCTGTCCGAGGACCACGCCCGGCTGAAGGAGAAGCTCGCCTCCAAGGAGCGCGACCACGCCACGGGCGAGTACGAGCTCGACCGCACGCCCTCGCCCGAGGTCAAGACCGCGGTGTCGGCAGATCGGCTGCGCGTGCTCAACGACGAGCTGCTGGCAGTGCCCGACGGGTTCACGATCCACCCCAAGCTCGTCCGCCAGCTCGAGCAGCGCCGAGAAGTATTCGAAACCGAGACGGGCGGAGGCGTGGTGTGGGCGCACGCCGAGGCGCTCGCGTACGCCTCGCTCCTGACCGAGGGGATCCCGATCCGCCTCACCGGCCAGGACACCGAGCGCGGCACGTTCAGCCAGCGCCACCTCGTCCTGCACGATCCGAAGACCGGCCAGGAGCACTGCCCGATCCAGCATCTCCCGGGCGCGCTCGCCCCGATGGAGCTCCACAACAGCCCGCTGTCCGAGATGGGCTGCCTCGGGTTCGAGTACGGCTACTCGCAGGAGGCGCCCGAGACGCTCGTGCTGTGGGAGGCGCAGTTCGGCGACTTCGCCAACGGCGCGCAGGTGATCATCGACCAGTTCATCGTCTCGGGTCTGGCCAAGTGGGGCCAGACCTCGCGCCTGACCCTGCTGCTGCCCCACGGCTACGAGGGCTCCGGGCCCGAGCACTCCTCGGCGCGGCTAGAGCGGTTCCTCCAGCTCACAGCCGAGGGCAACATCCGCGTCGCCAACCCGACGACGCCGGCTCAATACTTCCATCTGCTGCGTCGCCAGGCGCGCGTCGCCAAGCAGCGCCCGCTGGTCGTGATGACGCCAAAGAGCCTGCTGCGCCTGCCCCAGGCGACGAGCACGGTCGCCGAGCTGTCCGAGACCCGCTTCCAGCCCGTCCTGCCCGAGCCCGAGCACGACCACTCGCAGGTCAGGCGCCTGATCCTGTGCACCGGCAAGATCTACTACGAGCTCGCCGGCCACGAGATGCGCAAGGACAACCCGAGCGTCGCGATCGGCCGCGTCGAGCTCCTGTATCCGTTCCCGCAGGCCGAGATCCTGGCCCTCGCCGAGAGCTACCCGGCGCTCGAGGAGGTCGTGTGGGTCCAAGAGGAGCCGCGCAACATGGGCGCGCGCGCCCACATGGGCCCGCGGCTGATGCAGATCCTCCCGCGGCACCTCAAGTTCGGCTACATCGGCCGTCCCGAGCGCGCGGCGTCGGGCGAGGGGTACCCGGTCGCCCACGCCAACGAGCAGAACCGGATCATCACGACGGCGCTCAACGTCGGCGAAGCCGTCTCGCAGTACCCGCGCAAGCTCCCCGGCGAACGCTAGCCGCGCCTCTGAGCGCGAGCGCTTTTCCGTTAGCAGGGGATTCTCACCCTCGCGGGTCCATTTCTGGCACCCTTGTCGTCATCGGCTTTCGTAGAGACGGATCCAAGCGAGACAACTCCAGACGCCATCTCACGCCGGCGCTCGGCGTGCACGACATGGCGATCGATCTCGGCACCGCGAACACGCTCGTGTACGTTGGCGGCAGGGGGATCGTCGTCTCAGAGCCGTCAGTCGTTGCCTCCGACGTCGACACCGGCGAGGTCCACGCGGTCGGCGCTGACGCCGAGCGGATGATCGGGCGCACGCCGGCGACGATCGCGGCCACGCGGCCACTCCGGCACGGCGTGATCGCGGACTTCGACGTCACCGAGCAGATGCTGCGCTACTTCATCCGCAAGGTGATCGACCGCCGGATGGCCCATCCCCGTCTGATCGTGTGCGCTCCGTCGGGCGTCACCGAGGTCGAGAAGCGTGCGGTCGAGGAGGCCTCGCTCGCGGCCGGTGCGCGGCGCGTGCACCTGATCGAGGAGCCGATCGCGGCCGCGATCGGGGCGGGCATGGCGATCGACGAGCCGGTGGGCCGGATGGTGGTCGACGTCGGCGGCGGGACCAGCGAGATGGCGGTGATCTCGCTCGGGGGAATCGTGGTCTCGCGCTCGGTGCGCGTCGGCGGCTACGAGATGGACGAGGCGATCTCGTCTTACATGCGAGCCGTCCATCAACTTGCGATCGGGTCGAGAACCGCCGAGAGCATCAAGATCGCGATCGGCTCGGTCGTCCCGCTCCATCCCGAGGAGACGACCGAGGTTCGCGGGCGGCACCTTGTCACCGGGCTCCCGACCGCGGTGCAACTGCGCAGCGAGGAGGTCCGCGCCGCGATCATGGCGCCGGCGCGCGAGATCCTCCGGGCGATTCGCGACACGCTCGAGGAGACGCCGCCCGAGCTGTCGAGCGACATCGCCAAGGACGGGATCCTGCTCGCAGGCGGCGGCACACTCGTCCGGGGCTTCCGGGAAATGGTCGCCGAGGAGACCGGCATGCCGGTCTACTCGGCGGAGTCGCCGCTCACCTGCGTGGCCTTCGGCTCAGGCCAGGCGCTCGACCATTTCGACGAGCTGAGCCGGGCGAGCCGGTACCGCGCTCCGAGTCTCACGTACGACTGGCGCACCGCGTAGCCGGGCGACGAGCGTCGCCAGCCCGGCCGACGCGAGCAGGATCAGGAACGGGTCGACCGGCTCCCGGAAGCGCGGCGTCTCGACGTTGACGAACACGACGCTGAGCGCGAGCAGCACCGGCACCGCCCAGACCCACTTCGGCGCGCTTCGCGCGAGCTTGGTGAACGCGCCGGCCAACGCCAGCACGCACAGGATCCAGAAACTGACGATGCCCCGCCAGGCGATGCTGGTCGAGAGGTCGATTGCCGATGCCGATGCGTGGTACGCGAATGCGCCCCTGAGCTCGAGCATCCGCAGTGTGTTGTGGTAGGCGACGACGAACGGCGAGAACGGATGGTCGGAGATGTAGTGGAGCGCCTGGCTCTGCAGGCGGGAGCTGATCTGCGGCTCGGTGAGCGTGGGGGCTTCGCGGATCAGGCTGTGCTCGCCCGGGATGCCGTAGAAGATCCGCCACTTGTACTGGAGTTGCGGGTTGGCGGCCGACGCCACGTTGTAGGTGCCGACGAGCGTGATCCCGGTCTCGTCGGACACCGGAATGAACGCGTGCATGACGACCGCGTTGCGAATCGTCCAGGGCAGGATCGTGAGCGCGGTGACGGCGATCAGCAGCGCGGGCGCGGCGAGCGAGGAGAGCCTCAGGCGCGGGCGGCCCGTCCAGGCCGCCGGGATCAGCGGGATCAGGATCAGCACCCCGTTCTCGTGGGTCAGCGTCGCGAGTCCCGCGAGCACGCCCGTCGCCGCGACCCACCCCAGCCGCGTCCGGCCGCTCCGCGCACGCCGCACGCGTAGCCCCGTGTAAACCGCCGCAAGGACCAGCGCGGTCAGGAGGTTCTCGGCGACGATCGTCGCGGACAGCTCGATCAGCACCGGGTAGATCGCGGCCAGCACGAGCGCGACCAGGCCCGCGACCTCCCCGAACATCTCGAACGCGACCAGCCCGATCAACGCCACCGTGATCGTGCCGAGGATCGCCTGGGACGTCCGGGCCGGCTGGATCGCGCCGTCGCGCCGCGTCTTGTGGCCGTCGATGATGTCGACCAAGCCGAGGAAGTACGGGAAGCCGGGGGCGAAGTACGCGCTTGGACCCTGGGTTCCGCCGGCCCCGGATCCCGGCGTGCGCCTCAGCGAGTAGTCGCCGGTCCGCGAGATATAGCTGGCGATGGTCAGGTACGAGCCCGCGTCGTTGATCGGTCGGTACGACGTGCCCTGGACCTCGGCGATCCGCAGCGCGAGGGCTCCGATCAGGATCGCGACGACCAGCCCGCCTTTCACGGCACGGGGCACGGCGGAAGGTTATGCGCTGCGGGGGCGTCCCGTCAGTGGATCCCGACGATCCCGGCGCAGACCCAGTTGGACGCGCCGGCGCCGCCGTTCCAGATGCGGCTCGCGACCGCGTCCTGCTCTGACTTGCTCGCCAGGTACGCCGCCGGGCCGGTGCCGCCGAAGAGCTTCCAGGTGGCGGGCATGATCTGGTAGTAGCCCGAGGCACCGGCGTAGTTCGGAGTCAGATTCTGGCCACCCGACTCGCACAGCACGATCGCGTACGGGATCGCCCACCCTCCGGATGGCCCGTAGGTCGGCCCGACCGGCGTCGGCGCGCCCGACCCGCCCGATCCGCCCGCCGAACCTGTTCGCGGCCGCTGTTGCTGGGCTGCCAGCGCGGCCGCGCGCTCGGCCGCGGCTTGCTCGGCCTCGACCTTGCTGATCTCCGCCTGTAGCGCCGCGCCCTTCGCGTTCTCGTTCGCGAGCGCGCCCTGCTGGGCGCTCCGCGCCTGCGCGAGCGCGTTCTGCTTCGAGTGGAGGAGCATGTTCATCCCCGCCAGCGCCTGGACGCGCTGAGCGGTCTCGACGGTGATCTGGCGGACGCTCGCCTCGAGCGACGCCAGGCGCGCGGCGGCCGCATTCGCGCGCGCCTTCGCCTGCTTGGTGACCTGAATGATCGTCTGCTGCTCCTGTTGCGCGTCGCGCAGGTAGGTGATCTTGTCGAGCAGGTCGTTGAACCCGTTGGACTCGAGCACGACCGAGACGAGGTTGGGCTTCGCCTGCTCGTAGTTGGACACGAGCTGGCGACCCAGCAGCATGCGCGCCCGCGCGAGGCGCGCCTTGAGCATCGCCAGCAGTTTTCTCTCGCGTGTCAGAGCGGCCTGGACCCGAGCCAGCTTGGCGCGATCGGCCGCCAGATCGGCCCGGACCATCGCCTCGCGCGACTCGACGAGCGCGATCTGCGAGTCGAGCGAGGAGATCAGGCTCGACAGGCTGCTGATGCTCGCCGAGAGGCTCTGCTCATGCGCCTGCACCGCCCCCAGTTGCGAGTGCAGCTGGCCCAGACTCGGGTCCGCGGACGAGGTGATCGGTATGGCGGCGAGACCGAGGGCAGCGGCAACCGTGGCCGCGACTGCGACCACCCAGGTCGGGATCGTGCGCCTTCTGGAGTTCATATGCGGTCGCCTACGGGGTTAGCTGTCGGGCTCGCGCGGCGGCTCGCGCTACGCGGTCATCAGACCACGATTCGCCCCAGGGAACTTGGGTCCCCCGTTTCCCCAACGCGTCAGGTCGGGAAATTCGGCGTGGGCACCTTATCAGGACTTGACGCCTTCGCAACGCTCCGGCCTATGCTGCGTCGCCGTGATCGCTGATGACCGAACGCGACGGATTCTCGAGCGTGTGCGCGCGGTGCCGGTCGGGTTCGTCCGCACCTACGGGGACATCTCGCCGGGCGCGCCGCGCGTCGCCGGCGCTGTGCTGCACGATTGCGACGATCCGGACGTGCCATGGCACCGGATCGTGCGCGCGGACGGATCGCTCGCCAAGGGCGCCCGCCAGCGCGCGCTGCTCGACGCCGAGGGCGTGCCGTTCCGCAGGTCGCGTGTCGACATGCGAGTGGCGCGGGTCCCCGATCTGTGATGTGGGCGCAACGCGAGATCGTGCTCGATCCCCGGCCGCGCGGGTTTCACCTCGTGACGCGAGAGGTTGTCGGTGCGCTGCCCGAGATCGGCGACGTCGCGGTGGGCCTGCTGCACCTGCTGATCCAGCACACCTCGGCGTCGCTGGCCTTGAACGAGAACGCCTCGCCGGATGTTCGGCGCGACTTCGAGTCCTACTTCAACGCCACCGTGCCCGAGGACGCGGCCTACTGGACGCACACCCTCGAGGGCGCCGACGACATGCCGGCGCACATCAAGGCCGCGCTGCTCGGTCCGTCGCTGACGCTGCCGATCTCGCGCGGCCGGCTCGCGCTCGGGACGTGGCAGGGGATCTACCTGTGCGAGCACCGCAACCGCGGCGGGTCGCGGTCGCTGGTGGCGACGATCTGGGGCGAGGCGGCCTGAGAGTTCGTCGTCGGCGGTTTGGCGAGTGCGGGTCGCCGTCCGGCAAAGACGGGCATCTGAGGGTGGGGTGCGGCGTCGCCTGGGCGTTCTCCGCGCCCGGGGCATGCATAACTCGGCAGCGGAGCGTCCCAGCGCCGGCCTCGCCGAGCTGTGCATGACTATCACGTGCAACACGGCAGGGCTTGCCGGGAGCGCGCCGATTGTCGAGCTTTGCAGGTTATTTCGAGCTCATCGGGGTGGGATCGCCACCGAGGCCCCGACCCTCCCCAGATGCCCGCCGGTCGTGGCGCGTCCGCGCGTGGGCTAGCGGCCCTGCGACACGGGCTAGCGGCCCTTCCAGATCGGCGCGCGCCGCTCCCCGAACGCGGTCGCGCCCTCGCGCGCGTCCTCGGAGTTGAACACCGGGTCGTAGATCGGCGCCTGGCGCTCGAAGAACTCAGAGTCGGCCCAGTCGGGCGACTCGACCAGGATCCGCTTGGTGGCGGCGAGCGCCAGCGGGCCGTTGGCGGCGATCGTCTCGGCGAGTTCAAGCGCGACGTCGAGCGCCTGCCCCGGGTCGGCGAGCCGGTTGACGAGGCCCAGCTCGCAGGCCCGCTCGGCCTCGATCGGATCGCCGGTCAGCGCCATCTCCATCGCGACGTTTCGCGGCAGCGCGCGAGGCAGCCGGAGCAGGCCGCCGCCCGCCGCGACCAGCGACCGCTTGACCTCCGGGATGCCGAGCCTCGCGCCCCGCGCCGCGACGATCAGGTCGCACGCGAGTGCCACCTCGAGCCCTCCGGCGAGCGCGAATCCCTCGACCGCCGCGATCAGCGGCTTGTCGGCCGAGCGCTGGGTGATCCCCGCGAACCCCCGGCCGGGCACGAACGGGCGCTCCCCAGTCACGAACGCCTTCAGGTCCATGCCGGCGCAGAAGCCCTTGCCCACGCCGAACAGGACGCCGACGCTGAGTCCGGCGTCGCCGTCGAGCTCCTCCAGGGCTCCGGCGATCCCTTGCGCCACGGCGGCGTTGACCGCATTGCGCTGGTCAGGACGGTTGATCGTGATCAGAAAGACCCGGTCGCGACGCTCGGTCAGGACGGGCTCGCTGTCGGCGCTCACGCTGCAAACAATCTCAGATCCGGCTCGCGCTCGCCGCGCAGGATCGCGAGATCGACCTCGACGCACGCGATCCCGCGGGCGGTTGCCAGCACGCTGGCCTGCGGCTTGATCGTCTGTGCCACGAGCACACCGCGACACGACGCGAACGCGGGGTCGAGACGGATCCGCTCGAGATACCGAGTGAGCTGCTCGACCGCCTCGATCCCCGCCACGCGCTTGACCTCGACCGCCACCCACGCGTCCTCCGCATCGCGGCACATGAGATCGACCGGGCCGATGTCGGTAGGCCACTCCCGGCGAACGAGCCGGAACCCCTCGCCGCACCACGTCGGCTGGTCGGCCAGCAACTCCTGGAGGTGCGCCTCGACCCCGTCCTTGGTCAGCGCCGTGTCCGCGTCGGGCGTACCCATGTCGTGGCTGACGTCAGACAGGATCTCGGCGATGTCAATCTCAAGGCGGTCGCCGTCGGCCTGGCCGCGCTTACGGACGAGGATCTTGTCGGCGGACTCCTCGATCACGGTCGGCGGCGTCATCCAGTTCAGCGGCTTGTAGCCGCCGGCGTCGGCGTGGATCAGGACCGAGCCGTCGGCCTTGACGATGATCAACCGCAGCGCCTCCGGCAGGAGCGCGTGCAGGCGTCCGAAGTAGCGGACCTCACAGCGAGCGACGATCAGGCGCATGGTCAGCGGGAACCGTACGGGCCCCGCCGGACCGATCTACAATGCCCCCGCACCCGAGAGCGGTAACGACACGGGAGGACCTCGATTCCAGACCCGACAGGCCGCTGGATCGCTAGAGGACAGTGGCAGTGCCCCGCGTGCGGGACTGTCAACCCCGAGGATCGCGAGCGTTGTCAGGGATGCGGCGAGAGCGTCCGCCCTTCGTTCGACGAGCCGATCAGGCCGCCCGATCCGACGGACATCATCGGCAGGGGCAAGAAGCCCGACCCCGAGCCGGCCGACGGCTGACGACTGACGCACCCGAGCCGTTGTGACCGCGCCGGCCGCCCGGCCGGTCAGGATGCGCCGCGTTTCGCCGCCCTATGATCAGCGGCAGCAAGACCCATGCGCAACCAGCTACGCCCCCTATTCGACCGCGTCGTCATCAAGGAGCTCGACCCCGATCGGGTCCGCCGCTCCGGGCTGATCGTGCCGCCCGGCTCCGAGGAGCCGCCGCCGCAGCACGGCATCGTGCTCGCGGTCGGCCCCGGCCTCGACTGGTGGGAGAACGTCGGGATCGCGATGCCGGTCCGGCCCGGCGACCACGTTGTGTTCCCGGCGTCCGCCGGCGTGTGGATCGAGGTCGAGGAGGAGCGGCTGCTCGTCTGCCGCGTGGGCGAGTTGCTCGGCGTGCTCGAGACGGTCGAGAACTGCCCCGGATGCAGTGGCCGGCCGCTGGCCGCCGGCGAGTCTTGCCCCGTGTGCGGGCGCGAGGGCTCGCTCGCTTAACTAAGGGCCGCGACTTTGTAATTGACGGCTCCGACGGCGTCTGGACGCGCCTGGCTAAGCCGCGTCGCGCTGTGACTCGGCCGCGTTCCGCCCGGGCAGACCCCGCGGCCGCGACGCCTCGACGCGCGCCAGCAGGTCCGCGACCTCGGGATCGTCGCCGAGCGCCAGCGCCCGGTTGCAGGCGTTGATGCACTCGTTGATCCGGTCGGTCCGAGCGAGCGCGTGCGCGTAGCTGGCCCACGCGCTGCGGGAATCGGGATCGAGCTTGGTCGCGGCCTCGGCGGCGGACACCTCGCCGCCGACGTCGCCGGCCAGGTGATACGCGAGCGCGAGCGACAGCAGCCCCTCGACCGTCGGCCCCGTCAGCCGGGCCTGCTCGAGCGCCGAGATCGCGCCGGCGCGATCCATCAAGCGAAGGCGCAGGCGTCCCAGCCGCTCCCAGGAGGAGGCGTCGGCGGGCGCGCGGTGGGCGGCGCGCTCGGCGGCCTCGGCCGCGAGGTCGATCGCGCCCATGTCCTCGTAGATCCGCGCCGCGAACCGCTCAGGAGTCGGGCGGTCGGTCTCGGCCCGCGCCCAGTCGCGCACCGCCCGCGCGGCCGCAGGCAGATTCCCGGCTTGCCAGAACGCGGTGGTGAGCAGCCTGAGCACGACCGGGTTCGTGGGGTCGGCGTCCCGGGCATATATGAGGCGCTGGGCGGCCAGCGCCGCGTCGCCCTCGGCCAGGGCGTGCTGAGCGGCCGTCATGAACCGCTCGACCCGGTCGGCCGCGGCGTCGGGCCTCGAGAAGTCGACGAACTGGAGCGAGCCGGCCGGAACGGTCCGGATGCCGACGGCGAATTTCAGGCGAGCCCACTGCTGGACCTCGTCCCCGTCGCCCGAGAAGTAGATGCCGGTCACGCTGCCCACGCCCCATTCCGGATAGGACGTGCAGCGCGCGTAGCGGTGGACAACCGAGTGGTCGGGGACCCGCGAGCCGAACGGATCGTACTTCTGGCGCTCCTCGTCACGCGTCCGCTGGCGCTGTTCGGCCTCGTACGCGCGCCGGCCTTCCTCCGCGCGGGCCTTGCGCGTTGCGGCCGCGGAAACCTTGACGGCGTTGCGGCTGACCCGCCCACCGCGCGATTGCTCGGCGAGCTGCTCGAGCTGGTCGGCCGCCTCGTTTATCGCCTGCAGGTGGCGCTGATGCTCGTGCTGGCGCCCGGGCGGCGCGATGTCCGGATGCCAGCGCTTTGCCATCCGCCGGCGCGCGAGTTGGACGGCGCGCTGATCGAACGGCGGCTCGATCTCCAGCAGGAGCATCGCCTGCTCAACGTCGAGGATCCGAGGCATTACACGTTTACGTTAGCGACGCCGCCAACGTGAGGGCGCGCCGCGGAGTCGGCGTCCGGGCCCGCCCGACAGCCACCCCTGTCGCCCCGGAAGCTTCCACCGAGGCCACCTGCACCTAATTAGCTTCAATTAGAGTCAGCAGTAGTCGCCGACCGTATTCTCGGCGTCATGGGCAAGCGTCGGACCGGTCGCGGGGTGGTCCTCGTCGGGGTCATCGGGGCGGTCGTTGTCGCGGGTCTCGGTGCCGCTGTGCTCGTGCTGATCACGAGCCTGCTGAACCCCGGCGGCAACGGCTGCGACGCGGGCACCGCGGCGGGCGGCCAGAGCCCCGCCGCCGGGATCGTGCTCGGCCCGCCCGGGGCCGGTCAGCTCGTCGGCGCCACCGAGTACGGCGGCCCGGGCGATCCGTCCAGCGGCGTGATCGGTTCCTCGGGCGCGAACCTGCTCGCGCTACCCGACAGCTATGCGGAACTCGGGGGCGACAGCTTCCAGACCGCCACCGCGATGGGCGGGCTGCCCTACCTGACCCCGCTCCGCATTACCTGGAGCGGCCATTCGGCGATCGCCTACAAGCGCGACATCGGGTTCGGCGGCGGGCCGATCGACGGCCTGCCGCGCGTGCTGGACCTGTGGTGGGAACTGGCGGGCCGGCTCGGTATCCCGTACGAGGACGGGCTGTGGTCGGGGCCGGTCCAGATCGAACGCCCGCCGGCGAGCGGCGCCGGCAACGTCCTCGGCCAGTCCTCGGAGGGAGTGCCCGGCTCAGCCGGCGGGCCGGCGGTGATCGCGCCGCCGGCCGCCGAGCAGGACCCGGCGATGTGCGCTCCCGCGGCCCTCGAAGGCGTGTCGGCGGCGCTCGAGGGCGCGCCGATCACTCCCGGCGACCACGCCCAGTTGCTGCCGAGCGGCCTCGCCGCCGCGCCCGCCGGCGCGCCGCTGGCGGTCAGGGAGATCATCGCCGCCGGCAACCAGATCGTCGGGAAGCCCTACACCTACGGCGGCGGCCACGGCCTCCCGTTGTCCGAGATCGCGCCCACGTACGACTGCTCGAGCAGCGTCGAGCACCTGCTGTACGGCGCCGGCCTGCTCCCTGTCGACTACGACGCGCCGTCGGGGACGCTCGAGTCGTTCGGCGAGCCCGGCCCGGGCCAGTGGGTCACGCTGTACGCGAACGCCGATCACGTGTTCATGTACGTCGCCGGCTTGCGCTGGGACACGCACAACGCCGCCGGTCCCGACGACGGGAGCACCGGGATCGGCTGGCACCCCCTGATCCGCAGCGACGACGGGTTCGTGGCGCGCCACCCGGCGGGGCTGTGACCGGCCGGAGCGCGGTGTCATTCCTGTGCGCATTCGCGTGCGCGTTGCCCGCGGCCGGATGCGGGGGGACGGGCGATGCGGGCGCGGGGGGCCGCCGGCCGGTCCGGACGTCTCCGACCGCCGCCCCGCGAACCGGGTCGACCGCCGCCCCTCGAACCAGGTCGTCCGCCGCCCCGCGAACCGCGTCGTCCGCCCTTGCCGAGGCGCAGGCGACCCACGAGCGTCCGTCACCGCCACCGCCGCGCCAGACCGCGGCGCACGCCGCCCCCACGGCGACCCAGGCGATCCGCGCGTTCGTCGCCGCGTACATCAACTGGAACGCGCAGACGGTGTCGGCGGACATGCGGTCGCTGGCGGCGCGCAGCGTCGGACAGGCGCGCGCGGCGATGACGCTCGCCGCTGCCGAGACCGCCGGCGACTACGAGCTCCAGCAGGGCGGCATCGCCAACAGCGGCACTGTCGAGGCGGTGGCGCCGCTGTCAGGCCAACCCGGCGAGTACGTCGTGATCACGCGCGAGTCGACGACCGCCTCGAACACCACCGCCTACCAGGGACTCAAAGCCGCGTGGCACGTCGCGCTCGCCACCGCGCGGCGAATGCCCGGTGGGGGATGGGCGCTGAGCTACTGGCAGCCGGAGAACTAGACGAAATGCCGGTTATTGCATCTGGTGAAAGCCGGTCGCTGCGGGTTTCTGGTGGTGGCGTTTGGAGGACTGCGCTCGGGACTGCGCTCGGACTGCGCACGGACTGCGCACGGATCGTCGCCGGACCCAGAGATCCGCGCGCACCGGACGCGGCGAGCTACGACTAACCGACCGGCTGCCCGTTCGCGGTCAGCGTCACGTCGACGTTGCCGCGCGTGGCGTTCGAGTACGGGCACACCTCGTGCGCGCCGGCGACGATCCGCTTGGCCTCCTCGGGATCGGAGATCCCGGGGAGCGTGACGTTGAGCTCCACCGCCACGTTGAACCCGCGCTCCTCGGTCGTCACCAGGCTGACCTTGCTGTCGATCGACGCGTCGCCCGTCTCGACCTTCTCCCGCCGGCCGACGACGCCGAGCGCGCCCTCGAAGCACGCCGCGTATCCGACTGCGAACAGCTGCTCGGGGTTGGTGCCGCCACCGTCTCCGCCCATCTCGCTTGGCAACCGGAGCGTCACGTCGAGCGCTCCGTCGGTGGTCTTGCCATGACCCTGATCTCGGCCGCCGGTCACGTTTGCTTCAGCCGTGTAAAGCACCTTCGCCATGCTCGCTCTCCTCGGACCGTAGGTTGAGGACGCAAGCATACGCCGCGCAAACTCAGTGCGCCGCGATGTTCAGAACGACCGCGGTGACGAAGCACAGGACCGCGACGGCACGCACCACCAGGCCGGCCCGAGCGCCCGGCCGCCCCGTGACCATCCCGACGATCGCGAGCGTCATGCAACGACCGCGACCAACGCGAACACAGCGGCCAGGACGCGCAGCACGGACAGGCTCCTATCCTCTGAACGACCACATGTCGACCCAGTACATCTTCACCACCTACAAGCTCTCGCGCCGCTACCCGCCCGACCGCGAGGTCCTGACCGACATCTCGCTGTCGTTTCTGCCGGGCGCGAAGATCGGCGTGCTCGGCTACAACGGCGCCGGCAAGTCGAGCCTGCTGCGGATCATGGCCGGCATCGACACCGAGTTCCGCGGCGAAGCCCAGCTCGGGTCGGGCGCGACCGTCGGCCTGCTCGAGCAGGAGCCCGCGCTCGACGAGAGCAAGGACGTGCGCGGCAACATCGAGGACGGCGTGGCGGAGACGAAGGCGCTGCTCGACCGCTTCAACGAGCTGTCGATGAACTACTCCGACGAGACCGCCGACGAGTTCGCCCGCGTCCAGGAGCAGATCGACGCGGTCGATGGCTGGAACCTCGACACCACGCTCGAGATCGCGATGGACGCGCTCAGAACTCCCCCGCCGGACGCCGACGTGAGCACGCTCTCCGGCGGAGAAAAGCGCCGCGTCGCGCTTGCCCGCCTTCTCCTGAGACAGCCCGACCTGCTATTGCTCGACGAGCCGACCAACCACCTCGACGCGGAATCGGTCGCCTGGCTCGAGCGTCACCTCCTGGACTACAAGGGCACCGTCGTAGCCATCACCCACGATCGCTACTTCCTCGACAACGTCGCCGGGTGGATCCTCGAGCTCGACCGCGGACGCGGCATCCCCTACCAGGGCAACTACTCGGGGTGGCTCGAGCAGAAGCGCGCCCGGCTGCAACAGGAGGAGAAGCAGGAGAGCGTCCGCAAGCGCACGATCGACCAGGAGCTCGAGTGGGTTCGGCTCAACGCCAGCGCGCGGCGCAACAAGCCGAAGGCCCGCCTCAACGCCTATGAGGCGCTGCTCGCCGAGGACCGCAACGTCAAGCTCGACCAGGTCCAGATCCATATCCCCGCCGGCCCGCGGCTGGGCGACACCGTCGTGGAGGCAAACCAGCTCCGCAAGGCCTATGGCGACCGCGTGCTGATCGACGACCTCAGCTTCAACCTGCCCCGTGGCGGGATCGTCGGCGTGATCGGCCCGAACGGCGCCGGCAAGACCACGCTGCTGCGGATGATCACCGGCCAGGAGCAGCCCGACGCGGGATCGCTGAGACTCGGCGACACCGTCGAACTCGCCTACGTCGATCAGTCCCGCGACGCGCTCGACCCGGATAAGAACGTGTGGGAAGAGATCTCGGGCGGCGTCGACCAGATCAAGCTCGGCGACCGCACGGTGAACAGCCGCGCGTACGTGGCCGGCTTCAACTTCAAGGGTTCAGACCAGCAGAAGAAGGTCGCGAAGCTCTCGGGCGGGGAGCGCAACCGGCTCCACCTGGCGAAGCTGCTGCGCGCCGGCGGCAACGTGCTGCTACTCGACGAGCCGACCAACGACCTCGACGTCGACACGCTCCGCGCGCTCGAGGAGGCGCTGCTCGCGTTCGCCGGCTGCGCGGTGGTCGTCTCGCACGATCGCTGGTTTCTGGACCGGATCGCCACGCACGTCCTCGCGTTCGAAGGCGACTCCCAAACCCGCTGGTTCGAGGGCAACTTCGAGGCGTACGAGGCGTTCCGCCACGAGCAACTCGGCGCCGACGCCGACCGGCCCAAGCGCATCACGTACAAGAAGCTCGTCCGCGGCTGAGACTCGTCAGCGAAGCGTGAGCAACGCCGCGCTCGCCGGCGGAAGCGAAACCTGATACCCGCCACCGCCCGCCGCCACCGTCGCGACGACCGCGGTACCGGTCGGCTCCCCGGTCGCGCCGAGGCTCTGGCCGCCGATCGTCACGCCGCTCGTCGCGCTGGCGCTCGGGGCGAGCAGGCGGGTCAGGCTTGCCGCGCCCTGCGCGCCGCTCACATCGACCGCGACGTGTTGAGCCCCGGTCGTGCTGTCGTTGATCAGGGTGACCCGGATCGTCCCGTCCGCTGCTCGCGTCGCCCACGCCCGAATCTTCGGGTTGCTCGACGCCGCTGTCACGAGGCGTGAGCCGGCCGGCGCCGCCTGCGCGAACTGCAGCAGCCCGTAGTACTCGGGCTCGACGGTCGCCTGCCATCCCGCCGGGGTCTTGTTGAACGTGAACAGGTTGTAGATCGCGCCCGGCCATGTATGAACGTTGACTCCGTCGACGCCGGCCTGCGCGTAGGCGAACAGCACGTCGAGCGCCCACAGCGCCTCGGCGAACGAGTTCGGCACGATCGGTGGGTTACCGCAACCGACGGTGTTCATTTCCCCGATCCGCACTGGCACACCGTGCGCGTGAGCCACGGCGACGTAGGGCTTCAGGCCACCGGCCTGGTCCACGGTTCCGAGTGGCGACAGCAACCGGTTCACCGTCGGGTAGGAGGGCGAGGTCGGCGGGACGGCGCAGGCCTCGAACGGGTAGCGATGCACCGTGACGACTCCGACGCGAGGCTCGCTCGCGAGGAACGGGCCGAGGTCGTCGAGCCACTCGGACGCGCCGCTCGCCGGGCCCGCGAGCGGGACCGAGTCGGGCAGGGCGGAACCGATCCCCGCGAAGTCACTGGCGAACTGTGACGGCCCGTAGTTGGCCGATCGGCCCGTGACACCCTTGCCGTTGCGCGTGTACCACGAGAAGGCCGGGCTCCCGTACAGCTCCGGTTCGTTGCCGAGCTCGAACGCGTCGATATGGCTGGGCCCGATCACCGACACCATCGCGCGCGCCTCCGCGCCGGCGAACAGCCGGCTGTCCGCCTCGAACGTGATCCCCATGATCAGCTTGGCGCCGGTCAGTTCGGCCAGCCCCTTCATCACCTCGAGCCGCCGCGTGTTGAGCCGGTAGAAGACTCCGGGCGGTCGCTTGACGCCAGCGACCGGCCAGAAGGTCTGGTCGGTGCTGACGCCGCCGATTCGCAACACCGGCGTCTGCCCCGGCGCGAGGTCGTCGATCAACCGCGCCAGCACCGGGTTGACCGCGTCGGGATTCTTTCCCGCGTAAGCCTCGGTCGCCCAGTACTCGATCGACAGCCCCAGGAAGCCGGGCGCGATCTTCACTCCCTCGGCGCCCGGAGAAACGGTCACGACCGACGATCGACCGGCACGACTCGCCGATTCCCCGGCGGCGGTACCCGCGGTGCGCGACCGCGATTCGCCCCCGCTGCTCCCCCCGCTCCCGCCGCTCCCACCGGCGACCAAGACGACGACCACGACCGCGGCGATAACCAACGCCGCCGCGCTCGCCAGCAGCAGCCCGCGACGCCTGCCCGACATCAGCTCGAAGCTGCGACCGTGAGCAGGGCGGCGCTCGCCGCCGGCACCCGCACGTCGTAATCGCCCGAGCGCGCGGCGAGCGTGGTCACCGTGGGGGCGGGAAGCGCGCCCGTCGTCGTCTCGGCGCCGAACGTGTGACCTCCGAGCGTCACCCCGGTCGTGGCGTGAACGCTCGGCGCCTCGAGGCGCTCGACCGTGGCAGCACCGCGCGCTCCCGGCACGCGCACCGCGAGCGTGTGTGCGTGGGTCGTGTCATCGTTGATCAGCAGCACGCGAATCGCGCCGTCCGCGCCGCGCGTCGCCCACGCCCGCAGATCGCCGCTCGCTCCTGAGATCTGCACCAGGCGCGAACCGGGCGGCGCCGCCTGCGCGAACATCAGCAGCCCGTAGTACTCGGGCTCGACCGCCGCCCGCCAGACATGGTGCACTTTCTTCGCGACAAACAGCCGATCGGGGTAGGTGGGCGCAGTGTGAATATTCACCCCGTCGACTCCGACCCGCGCCATCTGGAACAACGCGTCAAGCGACCACAACGCCGACCCGAACACGTTGGCCACACCGTTGGCGGTCCCGCACGAGACCGAGTTCATCTCGTCGTTGCGCAGTGCCAGGTGGTGCGCATGAGCGATCGCCACGAAAGGCGCGAGGCTCTCGGCGAGCCCACCCGATGCAAACTCGGACAGGAGATTGCCGAGCGTCGGGTACGTATCCGAGCTGGGTGAGTTAAAGCAACCCCACGTCGGATACCGGTGGAGGGTGACCAGCGAGATTCGTGGCTCGCTTGCCAGGAACTGACTCAAATCCACCCAGGACAGCGCCCCCACCGTCGGGCCCGCGAGCGCGACCGGCCCCAGTGCGCCCGCTATCCGCTGGTAGTCCTGGCTGAACATCGAGAAGCCCCACCCTGAGGACCGCCCGACCACGCCGTTCCCGTCGGCCGCGTAGTACCAGGGGAAGCTTGAATACAGCTCGGGCTCGTTGCCCAACTCAAACGCCTGAATGCTCTTGCTGCCGATCACCTTGAGCATCGCCCGCTCCTCGGCCTTCGCCACCACAGCGGTATCCGCCTCGAAGTTGAGTCCGAGGATCAGACGGGCGCCAACCGCGCGAGCGAGCGCTCCCAGCGTCTGGAGACGCTGAGTGGTGAGCGTGTAATTCACCCCTCCGGGCTTGCGGACGCCGGGGACGGGCCACCAGGTCCAGTCCGTCGTCACGCCCCCGATCCTGAGGCTGCCGCCGCCATCGGGCATCAGATTGCGGATCAACTGCACGAGCACCGGGTCGACCGCGTTCGGGTTCTTCCCGGCGTAGTTCGCCGCGGCCCAGTACTCGAACGACAAACCGAGGAATCCGGCGGAGATCCGGTTCCCGGTGGCGTTGGGGTCCACCGTCAGCAACGTCGCATTGCCCGGGGTCGTCCCGCTCTGAGGCAACGTCCCGTGCTGCGGCGCCGCGCCGCCGTCCCCCGCAGTCCGTCGCGCTGCCGCATTCGAGAGATGAGGTCCGAGCAGGCAGAACCCGACAACCATCAGGAGAATCGCTGTCAGGCCCCCAGAACGCGCGCGCAACCAGAACGGCACCGGGCCAAAGATACGCAAGCACACGGCGCATCGCGCCACGGCTCGTGCAGCCGGACTACGCGCCGAGCTGTTCCAGCCGCGCGAGCAACTCCGCCGCGTCGAGCGCCACCGCGTCAGCGCCGGCAAGCTCATCGGGCCCGTATTGGCCCGTCGTAACGGCCACGACGCGGACGTCGTCGGCCCGAGCGCACGCGATGTCGCGGGGGGTGTCGCCGATCACGATCGTCTGCTCGCGCGGGAATGCGGCCCCGCCCGCCCCCGCAGGCCCCGCCTCCGCACGCCCCGCGCCCGCACGCCCCGCGCCCGCACGCCCCGCCCCCGCATGCCCCGCCTCCGCACGCCCGGCCCCCGCACGCCGCCGGGCGATCGCCGGCAGCTCCGCCCGGTCCTCCGAATCGGACCCGAACGCCCCAGCGCCAGCAGGGAACCACCGGCCGATGCCCGCGCGCCGCAGCTTCAGCCGCGCCACCGGCTCGAAGTTTCCGGTCAGGAGCCCGAGCGTCACGCCGTCCCGCGCAGCGAGAGCCGGCAACAGGTCAGCAATCCCCGGGACGACGTGGTCGCTCAAATCAGGCGGGCAGATCTGCGCGTAGATACGGCAGCACGCGTCGCGAACGTCGTCCGCCAGCTCGTCGATCCGCCGCGCCGATACGCCGAGGTCGAGCAGGATCAGGCGCGCGATCTCGCCGTCCGTGCGGCCCGCGGGTCCGATCTGCGACCGCAGGTTGTCCGGGTTGACGCCGTGCACCTCTCGGATCGCGCCGTCGAGCGCCCGAGCATGCTCGCGAGTCGCTCCTGACAGCAGCGTGCCGTCGATGTCGAACAGCAGCAGCATGCGCCCGCGCCGGTTAGTGAACCCGCCCGCTAGCGCTCGAACGACGTGCCCGGCTCGAGCCGCCGCGCAAACGCCGCGATCAATCGCGCGGCTGCGTCGATGTCCGTCACCGACACCATCTCGATCGGCGAGTGCATGTAGCGGCACGGGACCGACACGAGCCCGGTCGGCACGCCGGCGCGGCTCAGGTGAATCGCGTCCGCGTCGGTGCCGGTCCCCCTTCCGAGCGACTCGAGCGTGAACGGGATGCTCTCCGCCTCAGCCGCCTCGTACAGCAGTTCGAACACGAGGGGGTGCAGCGAAGTCCCTCGCGCGATCACCGGCCCCGACTCGAGCGCGTGCTTGGTGATCTGCCCCAGCTCGACGCCGGGCTGGTCGGTGGCGAACGTCAGGTCGACCACGATCGCGACGTCGGGATCGTGCGCGAACGCGCTCGTGCGCGCGCCGGCGAACGTCGTCTCCTCCTGGACGACCGCGAGCGCGAGCACGTCTCCGGGCGCGCCCCCGGCCTCGGCCACGAGCCGTGCGCTCTCGGCCGCGACGTAACAGCCCACCCGGTTGTCGAGCGACCGCGAGACGACGCGCTCGTGGCGGAAGTCGAGCGGGACCGAGTCGATCACGCCCACGTCGCCGATGCGGACCAGTCCGCGGGCCTCGTCGCCGTCCTTCGCGCCGATGTCGATGTGCAGTTCCTTGAGCTCGGGGATCTTCTTGCGGTCCTCCTCCTTGAGCAGATGGACGGGTTTCCGGCCGATCACTCCAACCAGGTCTCCGTCGCGTGTGCGCAGCCTGACGCGCTGCCCGAGCAGCACGCCGGCGTCCCAGCCGCCCACTGAGCCGAATCGCAGGTAGCCGTCGTCCTCGATATGCGAGACGTGCAGGCCAATCTCGTCGATGTGGCCTATGACGGCGAGGGTCGGGCCGCCGGCGGTCCCGGCCACCCGGGCGAACGATGAGCCGACGCGGTCGCCGCCGACCTCCTGCGCGAAGCCCGCGCAGTACTCGCGCCAGACTTGCGCAGGGTCCGATTCGTGGCCCGACGGGCCGGCAGCCGTGATCAGGTTTTTGAGCAGTTCCGGGATCGGCATGTGAAAGAAGGCTATTCGCTGACGCGCTCGATTGCGGAGTGTGGTCGGCAGAAGCGCTTGGAGGTGTTCGATTGGCGCGCTACGGGTAGCAATCCAGGCATGTCGCCGAAGGCAGGGATCGACGACCGCGAAGCCGACCTCGAGTCGCTGCGCGGGCTGTTGGCACACCGCGGGATCGAGCTCCGGGCCGATCGGCCCGGAGAACGCCCCGAGCCCGACTCCGAGCGCGAGTCGTCGGAAGCAACGCCGGACGGGACGCCGGACGCGGCGCCGGACGCGACCTTCCGCACGAGCGAGTTGGCCGACCGCACGATGGACTCGATGTCCCTGTTCATGGCCGAGGTCCGCCGCCATCGCCTGCTGACCCGGGCCGAGGAGGTCGCGCTGTCGCGGCGGATCGAGCGCGGCGACCTCGCCGCCAAAGAGCGGCTCGTCAACTCGAACCTGCGCCTCGTCATCTCCAACGCGCGCAGCTACGAGGGGCTGGATCTGCCCCTGCTCGACCTGATCCAAGAGGGGATGCTCGGCCTGATCCGCGCCGCCGAGAAGTTCGACTGGCGCAAGGGCTACAAGTTCTCGACGTACGCCACCTTCTGGATCCGCGAGTCGATCCAGCGCGCGATCGCCAACCGTGCCCGGCCGATCCGGGTTCCGGTCCATATCGGCCAGCGCGAGCGGCGGATCGCTCGCGCGAGGGCCGCGCTGGTCGCGGAGCTGAGCCGCGAGCCGACCGACGAGGAGATCGCGGCGGCCGCCGAACTCGAGGTGCGCGAGGTGCGCGCCACCAAGGACATCGCGCGCGTCGTGACGAGCCTCGACCGGCCCGTCGGCGATGAGGAGGACACGACGCTCGGCGCGATCCTTGCGAGCGACACCAACGCGCCGGACGTGGAGGTCGAGCTCGCCGATCGCGACGACGCCCTGCGCCGCGCGCTCGAGCGCCTGCCCGAGGCCGAGCGCCACGTGGTCATGCTGCGCTTCGGGATCGACGGCGACGAGCCGACGCCCCTACGCGAGGCGGGGAGGCGGCTCGGCATCTCCTCCGATGCCGTCCGCAAGCTCGAGCGCAAGGCGCTCGCCGAGCTCGCCGAAAGCCGCGAGCTCGAGGCGCTCAGGCCCGCCGCATAGTTCGCCACGGCGATCCGCCGCCCCCGGGGGTCTACCCGAGTAGCTGACGCAAGACGAATTGCAGGATGCCGCCGTGCTGGTAGTAGCGCTGCTCCTTGGGAGTATCGATCCGGACCACGACCTGGAACTCCTTGTCATCCGCGCGGACGGTCAGCTCCCGCGGGATCGGATCCGCGCCGGCGATCCCCGCGATCGTGTACGTCTCGCGTCCGGTCAACCCCAAGGACGACACGGACTCGCCGGACGCGAACTGCAAGGGCAGCACGCCCATCCCGACCAGATTAGACCGGTGGATCCGCTCGAAGCTCTCGGCGATCACGGCGTGCACACCCAGCAAACGGGTGCCCTTGGCCGCCCAGTCGCGCGATGACCCCGAGCCGTACTCCTTCCCCGCGAGCACGATCAGCGGGATGTCGGCGTCCATGTACTTCATCGCCGCGTCGTAGATCGACATCTGCTCGCCGTCGCCGTCCTTGGCGCCGCCGAAGTACCGCGTGACCCCGCCCTCGGTCCCCGGCGCGAGCTGATTCCGCAACCGGATGTTCGCGAACGTCCCGCGCATCATCACCTCGTGGTTGCCGCGACGTGCCCCGTACGAGTTGAAGTCGCGCGACTCCACATGATGCTCGTTCAAATACGCGGCCGCCGGGCCGTCGCGCTTGATCGACCCCGCGGGCGAGATGTGATCGGTGGTCACGCTGTCGCCGAGCACGGCCAGCACGCGCGCCCGCTCGATGTCCTCCGGGGGCACCGGCTCGCGCGGCATCTCCTCGAAGAACGGTGGGCGGCGGACGTACGTCGAGCGCGGGTCCCACTCGAACAGCTCGCCGGTCGGCACCTCGAGCGAGTTCCAGCGCTCGTCGCCGTCGAACACCTCGCCGTAGCTCTTGCGGAACATGTCCGACTGGACGGCATCCTCGACGACGGAGGCCACCTCGGCCGCGCTCGGCCAGATGTCCTTCAAAAACACGTCACTTCCGTTGCGGTCCTGGCCTAGTGGTTCCTCGTACAGGTCGATGTCCATCGTCCCCGCGATCGCGTACGCGACGCACAGCGGCGGCGAGGCCAGGTAGTTCATCTTCACGTCGGGGTTGATCCGGCCCTCGAAGTTCCGGTTGCCCGACAGCACTGAGACGACCGCGAGGTCGCTGTCCTGCACCGCCGCCGAGATCTCCGCCGGCAGCGGCCCGCTGTTGCCGATGCACGTCGTGCACCCATATCCCACGAGCTGGTAGCCGAGCTCGTCGAGGTACTCGTTCAGGCCGGCGCGCTCCAGGTACTCGGTCACGACCTTCGACCCCGGCGCCAGTGAAGTCTTGACCCACGGCTTGACTGTCAACCCGCGCTGAACCGCGTTCCGCGCCAGCAACCCTGCGCCGAGCATTACCGATGGGTTCGACGTGTTGGTGCACGAAGTGATCGCTGCGATCACGACGTGCCCGTGATCAAGGAAAGTCTCGGTTCCATCCTCGAGCGTGACCGGGACGCCCGTGCCGCGCCGCTCGGCCACCTGAGCGCCAACGCTGCCCGGCTCGTGACCGACGCCGTTGGGCACGTGCGTCGAGACCGAATCGCTCGCCGGGAAGCTCTCGGCGAGCGCCTCGTCCTCCGGGTCCTCGTCGGGCAGGTAGCCCTCGAGCGCGTTGCGGAACGCCGGCTTTGACTCGGTCAGCGACACGCGGTCCTGGGGTCGCTTCGGCCCCGCGATGCTCGGCACGACGGCCCCCAGATCCAGCTCGAGCCGGTCGCTGAACGTCGGCTCCTCGGAGTCCTCGTCGTGCCACAGCCCCTGCTCGCGCGCATACGCCTCCACCAACTCGATCAGCTCAGGCGGGCGCCCCGAGAACTCCAGGTACCTCAGCGTCTCGGCGTCGATCGGGAAGATCGCGCAGGTCGACCCGAACTCCGGCGACATGTTGCCGATCGTCGCCCGGTCCGCCAGCGGCAGCCGAGCCAGCCCTTCCCCGTAGAACTCGACGAACTTCCCGACGACGCCCTTCGCGCGCAGCATCTCGGTGACCGTCAGCACCAGATCGGTCGCGGTCGCGCCCTCCTGCAACGAACCCGTGAGCCTGAACCCGAGCACCTGCGGGATCAGCATCGACATCGGCTGCCCGAGCATCGCCGCCTCGGCCTCGATCCCGCCGACGCCCCAGCCGAGCACGCCGAGCCCGTTGATCATCGTCGTGTGCGAGTCGGTCCCGACCAGCGTGTCGGGGTAGGCGCGCGCGGGGCCGTCGCGGGTGTCGTCGACGAACACCACCCGCGCGAGGTACTCGAGATTGACCTGGTGGACGATGCCTGTGTCCGGCGGGACGACCTTGAAGTTGTGGAACGCGCCCTGGCCCCAGCGCAGGAACGCGTAACGCTCCCGGTTGCGTTCGAACTCGAGCTCGGCGTTCTTCGCGAACGCGCCGCTCGTGCCGAACACGTCGACCTGCACGGAGTGGTCGATCACGAGCTCGGCCGGGACCAGCGGGTTGATCTTGGCCGCGTCGCCCCCCATCGCGCCCATCGCGTCGCGCATCGCGGCGAGGTCGACGACCGCCGGAACCCCGGTGAAGTCCTGCATGATCACGCGCGCCGGCGTGAACGAGATCTCGGCGCTCGGCTCGGCGGCGGCGTCCCACTTGGCCAGCGCCTCGATGTCCTGCGCGCGGATCGACTCGCCGTCCTCGTTGCGCAGCAGGTTCTCGAGCAGGACCTTCAGCGAGAACGGCAGCCGCGCGATGTCGCACTTCTCCTGCAGCGCGTCGAGGCGGAATATCTCGTAGTCGCGACCGCCCACGGTGAGCGTCGCTCTGGCGTCGAAGCTGTTGGGTGTCAAGGCTCGTTCTCCTGGTCTATGGGTGCTTCCTACTGTATGAGAGCACTCCTACGCGCGTCTTAGAGACGTCTTCATACGGACTTCGCCCGGCGCCCGATTCTCCTCAGAGTCAAGTCCATTCCGATCGAGGAGACCGATCATGACCATCCTGAGCTGGGTCATCGTCGCGGGCGTCGCGGGCGTGTTCGCCGCGATGGCGGCCGCGGGCATTTACACCGAGGCGCACCGGGCGCCTGACCAGTCATAGCGCGATGAGTTGGCCAGTCCACACCGACGTCGACATCGTCATTCCCGTCTACAACGAGCAGTCCGCGCTCGAAGGGTCGGTGCGGATGCTTTACGGCTACCTCTCGCGCGGGTTCCCGTTCTCGTGGCAGATCACGATCGTCGACAACGCGAGCACGGACGGGACGCTTCGGGTGGCCCGGCGACTGATGTACGAGCTTCCCGAGGTCGGCGCCATGCACCTGCCGGCGAAAGGTCGGGGGTTGGCGCTGCGAACGGCGTGGACAGCGAGCGGAGCCGACGTCGTCGCCTACATGGACGTCGACTTGTCCACGGACCTGGGCGCACTGCTGCCGCTCGTCGCGCCGCTGCTCGCCGGCCACAGCGACGTCGCGATCGGGACCCGCCTTCATCGCGCCGCGCATGTGACGCGCTGCCTCAAACGAGATCTGATCTCACGCGCGTACAACCGTCTGCTGCGGGTCGCTCTCCACGCCCGGTTCACCGATGCCCAGTGCGGATTCAAGGCGATCCGCGCCGACGCCGCGCACAAGCTGATCCCGCTGATCGAGGACGACGCGTGGTTCTTCGACACCGAGTTGCTCGTGCTCGCGCAGCGCCGCGGGCTGCGGATCCACGAGGTGCCGGTCGACTGGGTCGAGGACGGCGACTCGCGCGTCGACATCGTCCCGACGGCGCTCGCGGATCTGCGGGGGGTTATGCGACTGCTGTGGGGTCCGCACTCGGCGCCGGGTAACCGAACTTTGGCCTCGCCCCGCCGACCGATGCTCGCGCCGTGAGCTCGGTCACCTATCCGACTGCGCGGGCCCGTGCGCGCCCCGAGCGCCGGTCCCGCGTCGCGTCGCTGTTTGCCTACCCCGAACTGCTCGCGCTGCTCGCGCTGACCGCGGTCCTCAACCTGTGGGACCTCAGCATCAACGGCTGGGCCAACACCTACTACGCGGCCGCGATCCGCTCGATGAGCACGAGCTGGCACGACTTCCTGTTCGCCTCGCTCGACAAGACCGGGCTGATGACCGTCGACAAGCCGCCGCTCGCGTTCTGGGTCCAGGCGCTGTCGGTGCGCGTGTTCGGCTTCCATTCGCTCAGCATCCTCGTGCCCGAGGCGCTGATGGGGGTCGCCGCCGCCGCGCTGGTGTACGACATGACGCGGCGCATGTTCGGCCGGTTTGCCGGCGCGGTCGCTGGGCTCACGTTCGCGCTGACCCCGATCACGGTCGCGATCGCACGCCACAACAACCCCGACGAGCTGCTGATCCTGTGCTGCGTCGCCGCGCTGTGGTGCGCGGTGCGCGCGCTCGAGACCGGACGGACCAAATGGCTCGTGCTGTGCGGCGTGTGCGTCGGCCTCGGGTTCGAGACCAAGATGCTGGTGGCCCTGTTCGTCGTGCCCGGGATCGCGCTCGCCTGGATGTGGATGCGGTGGGGGTCGACCCCGACCGAGCGCTTGAAGGCGTTCCGCCAGTTGCTCGCCGGCGGGGTGGCGATGACCGTGGTCGGATTGGCCTGGCCGCTGCTCGTGACGCTGACCCCGGCCGCCGACCGGCCCTGGATCTCCGGCACCGCCGACAACAGCATCTGGTCCCTGATCTTCGGCTACAACGGCCTCGGGCGGGTCGCTGGCCAGACCGGCGGCCCGGGTGGCGGGGCCGGCGGCGGGCCCGGAGGCGCGGGAGGCTTCGGCGGCAACCTGTTCGGCGGCGCCACCGGTCCGTTCCGGCTGCTCTCCTCAGCGCTTGGCGATCAGGCCGGGTGGCTGCTCGGGTTCGCGGTCGTCGCCGGGCTGGCCCTGCTCGTCCTGACGCGGCTGCGCCGGCGCGACGAGCGCACCGGCTGGCTGATCGTGGTCGGCGGCGCGTTCCTGACCACAGCGGTCGTGTTCAGCTTCGCGTCGGGCATCTTCCACCCGTACTACGTCTCGTTCCTCGCGCCATGGGCCGCGATGCTGGTCGGCGCCGGCGCCGGCCTGATGCTGCCGCGGTCGCTCGGCGGTGCCGCCGACGGCCGGGCGCTCCGCGTGATCGCACCGCTTGTGATCGCCGCCGGCGCGATCACCGAGCTCGTCGTGCTCGGCAAGCTCGACGGCGCGATGCCGTGGGCGAAGCCCGTCGTGATCGGCATCGCCGGTGCCTGCGCGATCCTGCTCGCAATCGCGGGCGAAGCCCACGCGGGCCGGTACCGCGCGGTCGTCGTCGCGGTTGCGCTCGCGGCGCTGCTCGCCGCCCCGTCGGCGTGGGCGGTGCAGACGCTCGGCCACGCGACCAGCGGCACGTTCCCGGCCGGCGGGCCGGAGAGCGCGTCGATCGGCGGTCCCGGCGGCGGTGGCGGGTTCGGCGGCCGCGGCGCTGGCGGGTTCGGCGGTCCGGGCGGGCGGTTCGGCGGCACGACGGGCACCACGGGCGGCGGCACGGGCGCCGGCGGCGCGGTCGGCCAGCTGTTCCAGAACTCGGGTCAGGGCGGCTCCGCCACCGCTGGCGCCGGCGGATTCCCGGGCGCCGGCGGCTTTGGCGGCGGTGGCGGTGCCTTTGCCGGCGGTGGCGGCGGCTTCGGCGGCGACACCGCCTCGCTGACCGCCGCGATCCGCTACGCCGAGGCGCATGGTGGAGGCGCGATCGGGGTATCCAGCCAGAGCAGCGCCGCGGATGCGATCCTGTCTCCGAACGCGGACGTTGCGGGCCTTGGGGGATTCTCGGGCCGTGAAAGCTCGGTTACGGCGAGCTGGATCGCGATGGAGGTAAGGGAAGGTCGCCTGCGGTGGGTGATCGACGACGGCACCAGCCAGGGCGGCGGCTTTCGCGGCGACACCCGTACCGGCAGCCAGGCCGCGATCAGCGTGGTTGCAAAGACATGCCGCGCCGTCACGTTAAGTAGCAGCGGGACAACCGGACAAATGTACGACTGCCTGGGGCGCTCAGCGGCGATTCTCCAGGCCGCCAAGGAGTAGGCACTTGAACAACATCCTCGTCGGGGCGACCAGGGCGGCGCTAGCCGCAGCGGCGATCGCCGCCGCCGCGCTGTGCGCCGCGCCGGCCGCCCTGGCGAAGACCACGACGAGCTCGAACTGGGCCGGGTATGCCGTCCACCGTCCCGGCGTGTCCTACCGCCAGGTCTCGGGAACGTGGACGCAGCCGAACGCGACGTGCATTCCCGGCCAATCGACTTATTCGGCGGTGTGGGTGGGGATCGGTGGCTACAAGCCGACCTCGGACGCGCTCGAGCAGATCGGCACGGAGGTCGACTGCAACCAGGCGGGCAACACGGTTTCGAGCGCCTGGTACGAGCTCGTCCCAGCCCCGTCGAGGACGATCTCGTTCGTGGTCCATCCCGGCGACGTGCTCCACGCATCCGTCACCGTCGTCGGTCATCACGCGACCCTCGAGCTCGACAACCTGACCCTGCACCGGACCTTCCGTAAGCAGCTGTTCGCGCCGAGCATCGACGTGAGCTCGGCCGAGTGGATCGTCGAGGCGCCGTCGGAGTGCATCAGCCAGTTCGCTTGCCAGGCGCTGCCGCTCGCGAACTTCGGGTCGGTCGCGTTCGGCTCTGCGACCGCCACCTCGACAACCGGCACCACCGGCTCGATCACCAACTCCCGCTGGTGGCGGACGAAGATCATGCTGACGCCCGGGGCTCAGCGTTTCATCGTCGCCCGCCAGACGAGCGATACCGCCGGCACCGCGACGCCGTCGACGCTCCAGGACCGGGGCAGCCAGTTCGGCGTGACCTACGGGACCGAGGCGGTCCCGAACGAGCAGTTCGCCGGCACGCTCCAGCGCCGGCTGCGCGCGGCGTACGTCGAGCACTGACCGTCGGCGCCACTCCTATGAAGCTCTTACGCCGCCCCTACGCGGCTCTACCGGGGCGGACCGATGCTGTCAGGCATGACCACCGCTCTGACACCTCATCTCCTCTGGATAACCAGCCGCGCCGCCGGTTTCGCTGCCCTGGTGCTCGCCAGCCTCGCGGTCTCGCTGGGGCTGCTGATGAGCACCAAGCTGCTCAAGGGCAGGACCGCCGACCTGCGCGCGGCGCATGACACGCTGGCGCTGTCGACGATCGTCGCGATCGTCGTCCACGGCGTCTCGCTGCTCGGCGACTCTTACCTCCACCCGTCGATCCTCGACATCTCGCTCCCGTTCGTCTCGAGCTACAAGACGATCTGGACCTCACTCGGGATCGTCGGCGGCTGGGGCCTGATCATCCTCGGGCTGTCCTATTACGCCCGGCGGTGGGTCGGGGCGGTCCGGTGGCGCAAGCTCCACCGGTTCACCGCGCTGGCCTGGCTCCTGGGCCTGGTGCACGCGCTCGGTGAGGGCACCGACGCCGGCCAGGTGTGGTTCCTGGCGATGGTGGCGCTCGTGGCGATCCCGGCGCTGGCGTTGTTGGTCACGCGGCTCGCGCGGACCGACGGCGGTGGTGCGGCGGCCGGACCGCCGACGCCCCAGCCTCAGATGTCGAACACCCGCCCGTCGGGCCCGACGTTGACCACCGGCGTCGTTCCGATCGTCGCGTCGCGACCCCAGCACTGATGGATGTGGCCGCACAGGACGAGCCGGGGCCGCTTGCGCTCGATCGCGGAGAGCACCGCCTCGCTGCCGAGATGGCGGCCGCCGGCGTCGTCCACGTATCCCTTTGGCGGTGAGTGGACGACGAGGATCGCCCCCTCGGGGCAGCTTTCGAGTTTTGCCGCCGCCTCGTCCTCGCTGAGGTCGAAGCTCCACGGGAATTTGGTCCCGCCCATCCCCGGCGGCACGCCGCCACCCAGCCCGAAGAACTGAGCGCCGGCAACCTCCTTCGCCTGGCCGTGGAGCACGTTGGCCCTCGGCCACGCGGCGCACGCCTGCCACAGCTCGACGTCAGTCTCGGCGTTGCCGGGCACCAGCACGGCAGGAGCGGCGATCGCGCTTAGCACCTCGATCGTGCTCTCGAGCCCCTCATGCATCGTGGCAAAATCGCCGGCGCCCACAACTACGTCCGTCTCCTGCGCCATTTGTACGAGGCGCTCGGCGCGCGCGCGGTCTCGATGGAGGTCGCTGAACGCTAGGAGACGCACGGCCAGCTACATTGGGGATGCATCGGCATGCCGGTAGCATGCCGTGCGCGCGACCTCCGCGTCCGCTCCACGCCTAGATGAGACGGCCGGCGTGGTGGGAGATGGGGCTGGAGGGCCCGCTCAGACGGACACCATCAGAGGAGGTATCTGCCAAGTGGCAATACGAGCAAGGCGAGCCCTGATCGGGCTCGCGACAACAGCTGCCGTGCTGGCGCTTCCGGCGATTGCGTCGGCCGCCGTCACCCCCGCGCTGACGCTGACCCAGAGTACGACCGCGGCCGGGACCAGTCCCGCGACCGTGGGCTTCAACGCCTCGTTCTCGGGCGGTTCGCCCAACGACGTTACGTTCGCCCTGCCGGCTGGCCTGCTTGCGAACGCGAATCAGGGCGGCGGCGCATGTCTGGCCTCACCGACCCCGAACGCGGCCTGCCAGGTTGGCAGCGGCACGATCACGGTCCCCGGCCCCACGAACGTGCCCGTGACCGAGTATCTGGTTAAGGGCCCGAGCGCCGCCGACGCCGCCGGGGTAGCGCTGGTCGAGGGCAACAGCCCGAGCGGAACGCTCTTGAGCACCGCGGACGTGACCGTGCGGAGCACCGACGGTGGGCTCAACGTCGCGTTTTCGGGCCTATCCACGGCCGCGATCAGCGATATCAACGTGTCGTTGACCTCGCTGCGGATGCCGTCATCCTGCCCGACCACGCCGGCGAATGTCACGCTGACGGCCGACGGAGCCAGCACCACGGCGCCGCTCACCGTCACCGGGTGCGGCACTCAGGCCTACCAGCCGGCGCTGAGCGCGTCGATTACCAAGGATGCGCACGACTCCGGTGGTGAGCTCGTCCTGGGGATCACGCAGGGCGCCACCGAAGCGGCGAGCAAGAGCATCACGCTGGGCCTGGGCAGCTCGGTCACGCCGAATGTCGGCGCCGACCTCGCGTGCCTCGCGGGCACGGCCTGCACGGTCGGCACGGCGACGGCGACCTCGCCACTCCTGCCGAGCGTCGCTCTGGCCTCGGGCACCGTGACGCTGGGAGGATCTACTTCCGCGCCGACGATCGCGGTGTCGTTCCCGGCGCCGTTCGCGATGACGCTCGTCGGGGCCGTGAACCTGACCAGCAACTCGGTCACGTTCGGCAATGTCCCCGATCTGCCGCTGACCAATCTGACGTTGACGGTCACGGGCCCCGGTGGGGAGAAGGCGTTCACGATCACCAGTTGCGCGCCGAACACCGTGACCGGTTCGTTTACCGGCCAGGGCAACCAGACCGCCACGTCGAACGCGGCGATCAAGTTCAGCAACTGCCCGAACGCCCCGAAGGCTTCGGGTTCGAGCAAGGGTCTGGCCGCCGGCCATCCGAGCCTCAAGGTCAAGGTCAGCCACAGCAGCGGCGGGGCGAACATCGCGTCGCTCGCGGTCGGGCTTCCGACCGGGCTGTCGTTCGCGAAGTCGGCGATCAGCACCAAGAAGACGTGCACGACGTCGAAGGGCAAGAAGAAGTGCACGACGACCACGCTGATCAAGGGCCTCGGCGTCTCCGGCGGAAGCGTCAAGTCGGTCGCGCTCAAGGGCGGCAAGCTCGTGATCACGCTGAAGAAGGCCGTTGGCAGTGTCACGGTCAGCCTCAGCGGACCCGTGCTGTCCGAGTCGAAGGCGCTTCAGACGAAGGTCAAGAAGCACAAGACCAAGACCGTCATCGTGACGCTCAAGGTCACCGACGCAACGCACACGACCTCGTCGGTGCAGGCCAAGATCACGGCCCATTGAGGTAATTAGCGACGATCCGCCCTTCCCCGCCACCAGCGGGGAGGGCGGGCCTCGCCCCAAGCCCTAATGCACCGGAAATCGGGGCGGAAAACTTCTCATTCGGCGAGCCAGCGGCGGCCAGTGTCCCGCGAACCGCGCCAGAGCCGGGTGAACGGGCATTCACACCTCGCGAGCCGGCGAGTGTCCAGAAAGCCGGAACCGCGGGCGAGTCTCGGCGCCGGGCTAGTCCTGCCGCTCTACCGGATCCGCGTCCGGGGCGGCTGAACTCGGCACACCCCCAGGACCCGGAGCCCCGGGTCCCAGTGCGCGCGACTCGGCGGGACCGATGGCGCCGTTGGCCGGGGGCGCCGGCGGTGCCGGCGGGGCCTGCACCGAAGCGCTCGCCTGTCCCGACTGGATCGCGTCGAGTACCGGCTTGACCAGGTCGATCGGCATCGGGAACACGACGGTCGTGTTCTGGGTGGCGCCGATCTCCCGCAGCGTCTGCAGGTAGCGAAGCTGGAGCGTGGTCGGGTTGCGGCCGATGATGTCGGCGGCGTCGGCCAGCCGGGTGGCGGCCTGCGCCTCGCCCTCGGCGTTGATGATCTTCGCTCGCCGCTCGCGCTCGGCCTCGGCCTGACGGGCGATTGCGTGCTGCATGCGCTCGGGGATCTCGACGTCCTTGATCTCGACCGTGGTCACCTTGATCCCCCACGGCTCGGTCTGTGCGTCGATCACCTTTTGCAGGGACTCGTTCAGGGTTTCCCGCTCGGACAGCAGGTGGTCGAGATCGACGCCGCCGAGCGTCCCCCGCAGCGTCGTCTGGGCGATCTGGAGCGTCGCGTTGTGGAAGTTCTCCACCGCGTTGACCGCCTTGTTCGGATCGACGACGCGGTAGTAGGTGACCGCGGTGACGCGGACCGGGATGTTGTCCCGGGTGATGATCTCCTGCGGCGGCACCGTGAGCGTGACCGTTCGCAAGCTGATCCGCACCATCCGGTCGATCGTCGGGACGAGCAGGATCAGCCCCGGGCCGCGGAGGTTCATCACCCGTCCGAGGCGGAATACGACCCCGCGTTCGTACTCGCGCAACACCCTGACCGAGGCGCCCAGCGTCGTGAGCGCGATCACCACGATGATCACCAGGAGGATGCCGATTGCCAGGATCACGCGACCCGCTCCCATTCCTCGGCGCGGCGGACGCCGACGGTCAGACCGTCGAGATGGTCGACCACGACCGTATCTCCGGCCTTCAGTTCGCCAGGATTTTCCTCGTCGAGCACCGACCTGCACGCGGTCCACAAAGCGCCGTCGACCATCACGCACCCGGTCGGATCGACCCAGCTGCGGACGGTCCCCAGGTGACCGATCATGCTCTCCGGACCGGCTCTGACCATCCGCCGGCGGACCGCGAGGCCCTTGCCGACGGTCAGAAACATGACACCGCCGGCGGCGCCCGCGAGCACCAGCGCCGACAGGACGCCGAGCGCGAGCCCGCCGCCGAGCCCCATCACCGCGAGCACCGCGCCGACGGCCAGCGCGATCACTCCGGGGCCGCCCAGCATCCCCAGCGTCGGCACGTGAGCCTCGATCAGGACCATGATCGCCCCGATCATCAGCAATGACACGCCTAATGCGGTCATGCCCATATCGTACGCCCCTTTACCGGCCGTTTACGGAACAACACTCAACGGGCGCGCCCGGGTGCGAGCGTCCGGGCCCGCGTGTCCCGCTTGACCCCGAACATCGCCGCGTCGGCGGCGCGCAACAGTCCATCCGCGTCGTCGGCGTCGATCGGGAACACCGCGCGGCCGATGCTCGCCCCGAGGTGAAGCCGGTGGCCGTCGATGACGAACGGCCTGGTCAGCGCGGCGGCGAGGCGGTCCGAGACCTCCTCGGCGTCAGCCGGCGCGGTGTGCGACGAGATCAGCACCGCGAATTCGTCGCCGCCGAGGCGCGCAATGGTGTCCTCGCCGCGCGTGCACGAGTTCATCCGCTTGGCCACCGCCACCAGCAACTGATCGCCGACGTCGTGTCCGAACTCGTCGTTGACCGGCTTGAACCCGTCGAGGTCGAGGTACAGCAGCGTCACCGGCTGGATCTGCTCACGCGCGCGGGCGATCGCGCCGCGAAGCTGTCCGGTGAATTGGAGCCGATTGGCGAGCCCGGTGAGCTGGTCGTGCATCGCCTGGTGGGTCATCTCGTCGACCAGCCGGCCGTTCTGGAGCGCGGTGGTGGCCTGGGCGGCGACCCCGGACAGGCGGTCGAGGAGGTCGGGGGACGGCTTCAGGCGCTCGGGATGGTCGAATACGGACACGATCAGCAGTCCGAGGAACGAGTCGGGGCCGACGAGCGGAACCAGGATTGCCGCAGCCAGCCCGAGGTCGGAGAGCATCTGAAGCAGGTGGGCGTCGTCGACCCTCGCGTCTACGAACAGCGGCTCGCCCGACGGGTCGCGCACCATGCGGTCGAGCGGGCTGCCGGGAATCGGCTCCCACACGAGTTCCTCCGCGTTGACGCTCCCCTCGCGCGTGGTCACCGCGTGGCGCACGAGCACGCCACGGCCCGCGTCCCAGAGACACACGCCGACGCGGTCGCAGTCGACGACGACCGGCACCGCGTCGGCCAGCCGGGCGGCGACCTCCTTGCTGGTCCCGGCCGCGGCGAGCGCGCGCGCCAGCGACAGCAGCGCGCTCGACTGTTCCGAGCGGCGCTTGGCCTCCATCAGCGCCGACGCACCGTCGAGCGCGGTCGCGGCGTAGCGCGCATACACCTCGAACAGCTCTCGCTCCTGCGCCAGGAAGCCCTGACCCGGACCGCGCAGCGCCAGCAGGTGGCCGTATTCGCGCCGGTTCGATCGGACCGGGACCACCAGCCACGAGTCCGGATGGGTCGCGGGCCGGCGGTTGAGCAGCTCGTCGACGTACTCGGCGACGCCCTCCTCCTCGAACCCCTTGTGATGGCAATGAAGTTCACCGGTCGGTCCGACCTGTACCGCGAGCAGGTACCGGATCGCCCGCACCTCGAGCGCGGCGCGTGCCGTGATCCGCGCCAGCACCTCATCGAGGTCATCGGCAGCGATCAGGTCGGACGCGGCCGCGAACACGCTGCGCAGTCGCTCCTTCATCGCCTCGAGCTGGTGCTGGAGGGCGGCGATCTGCTCGGGCGAGCCCTCGACCGACTCCGCCTTGGTGTTCCAGCTGATGCGATACACGCAGCGCGGCGCGCCGACCGTCTGGCATTCGTCGTGCTCCACAGTCGCGGGATCGAGCCCGAACAGGACCGGTCCGCACGTGAGCAACCCGGTCGTCCATGCGCAGTGCTCGGGGCTGCGAGGGAAGCCATCGACCGCCACCGCGGTGACGTCCGCGAAGCCCGGGCCGGCGTCCGCAACCTCGAGCCTCGTCACCGTGCTGAACTCGCCTGAGCTTGTCGCGATCGCGCGGTAGATGTTCTCCGGGGTGCCGAGCGAACGAAGCGTCGACGAGACTTGGGACCCGGCCAGTCTCAGGGCTGTATCGGAGCCGACCGCGCGGGCGAACTGAGGATGGTGGGTCACGAGCGCCCCGGCCCGCCACAGCGCGACGGCCTCGTCGTACGCGATCCAGTTGGTGATATCGGTCAAGTACTCGGCGGTGCGCTCGCTGCCGGCGCGCCGGAGCACCTCGGCGACCGCGTCAGCGCCCCCGCATGCGTGCACGCGGGCGAGCAGGACGGCGCTCATCGAGCACGAGAAGTGGTCTCCTCGGCTGGTTTCGGGCGTCTGGTCAGCCTCGCGGCGCATCATCGAGTACGTATCGGTGCACCGGCCGCCATCGTCGCCGTGCTCAAACACGGACTGGACAAAGGTTCTTCAGAACAGGTTGCACGGCCAGTGTCCGCCTCCGCGAGCGTCCGCCGCTGATAGCGTGCCCTCACTCAACCTTCGACCCTTCTGGAGCGGCAGATGAGCAGCGCGAATACCACGGGCCTGGTGACCGACATCGCGGGGCTGCGCGAGCGCGCGGGCACGCACATCGGGTACACCGATTGGCAGGACATGACCCAGGAGCGCGTCGACCAGTTCGCCGACGCGACCGACGATCATCAGTTCATCCACGTCGACGTCGAACGCGCCAAGCAGACGCCGTTCGGGGGCACGATCGCGCACGGCTTCCTGACCCTGTCGCTGGTGGCGCCGGTCAGTCAGCAGCTGATGAAGGTCACGGACGCGGTGATGGGCGTGAACTACGGCCTCGACCGAGTTCGCTTCCCCGCGCCGCTGCCGGTCGGCGCGCAGTGGCGTGGCGGGATGGAGATCGTCGAGGTGACCGAGATTCCGGGCGGCGTGCAGATCAAGGCGCGCATCACGATCGAGGTCAAGGACACCGAAAAGCCCGCCTGCGTCGCGGATTCGCTCGTCCGCGTGTATGGCGGCGGCAACTAACTCGTGAGCGTCGACGTCGAGAAGTTGGTGGCGATCGACGTTCACGTTCACGCCGAGCGCAATCAGTCAGAGCCCCAGGATCCGGTCACGACCGAGATCCTGGACGCCGCGGCCCGCTACTTCGGGGGAAGCCCGCCGCAGCCGAGCGCCCGGGAGGTCGCCGACTACTACCGCGAGCGGAACATGCTCGCGGTCATCTTCACCGTCGACGACGAGGCCGGCATGGGCCGCACACGCCTCGGGAACGACGAGGTCCTTGCCGCCGCCGAGGCTAACCCCGACGTGCTGATCCCGTTCGGGTCGGTGGACCCGCACAAGGGCAGGCTCGCCGTCCGCCAGGCCCGCGAACTGATCGACGCGGGCGTGCGCGGGTTCAAGTTCCACCCCAACACCCAGGCGTTCTGGCCCAACGACCAGACCTTCTACCCCCTGTACGACGTGATCGCCGAAGCCGGGCTGATCGCGCTGTTCCATACAGGCACCACCGGGATCGGCGCCGGCATGCCCGGCGGTGGCGGCGTCCACCTCAAATACTCGAACCCGATGGTCGTCGACGACGTCGCCGCCGACTTCCCGGCGATGCGGATCATCCTCGCCCACCCCTCCTTCCCCTGGCAGGAAGAAGCGCTCGCGATCGCCGTCCACAAACCCAACGTGTACATCGACCTCTCCGGCTGGTCCCCCAAATACTTCCCGGAGATCCTCATCCAGTACACCAACACCCGCCTCAAAGACAAGATGCTGTTCGGCTCAGACTTCCCGCTCATCACCCCCGACCGGTGGCTCGCCGACTTCGAGAAACTCCCGATCAAGGACGAGGTACGACCCCTCGTCCTCAAACAAAACGCGGCCAGGCTACTCGGCCTTTGACGGGCGCCGGGCAGTGCCGGTTCTTACGCCCAAACCCCACAATTTCGCCTCGTCCTGCAGGAAAGTGGAGTTATTGCGGCCAAGCCTTGTGCAAGTGCAGCTCACCCGGGTTTAGAGCGTCCAACCTCGGGTATTGCCGCGGCAAAGCGGTGTGGTCATATCGCTCTCGAGGAGCGAGCCTGGGCCGCACTTGCCTCTCCTCTCCTCCCTCACCTGGCGGCAGTCCCCAAACGGGCTGTCGCCGGGTGGCAGGGTCAGCCGGAGAGGATCACCTCGGCGTCGTACCTCGGAGTCTCGGTGATCGCGCGCCGGTAGACGCGCTCGGGGCGGTCGCGGGCGGGGTCGATCGGGGTCCGGGCGGCGATCTCCGCCAGCACGACCTCCATCTCGAACTGCGCGAATGCTCCTCCCACACAGCGGCGGACCCCGCCGCCGAACGGGATCCACGTGTAGGTGCCGGGCGGGTTTGAGAGGAACCGCTCGGGCAGGAAGCGCTCGGGCTCCGGGTAGATGTCCGGCCGGCGGTGCATGAGGTAGATCGAGGGGACGACCTTCACCCCGGCCGGAAGGTCGCAGCCGCCGAGGCGCATCGGCGCCTTGAGAGTGCGGTTGACGAGTGAGATCACCGGCCGGAGCCGGAGCGTCTCGTACACGACCGCCTTCAGGTAACCGTCCTGGCCGGCCCGCGTCTCGGCGGCCAGCCGCTCGAGCTTGTCGGGGTGGCGCGCGAGCCGTTCGACCGCCCAGGCCAGCGCGGTCGCGGTCGTCTCGTGGCCGGCGACGAGCAGTGTCAGCAACTCGTCGCGCAACTGGCGATCGCTCATGCCGGAGCCGTCATCGTGTTCGGCGCCTAGCAGCATCGACAGGATGTCCTCGCGCTGCCCGGCGTCGCCGGCCGCGCGCCGCGCCGCGATCACGGCGTAGAGCAGTCGATCCACCCGCGCCATCTCGCGCCGGAACGGCGCGAACCGCTGCATCCGCTCAGGGCCGATCGCGATTAGGAAGGCCACCCATCTGGGGTTGGTCAACCGATCGAGGACGCGGCGAAGCTCGACGCGGAGCTCGGCGAGCCGCTGCCCCTCGTCGAGCCCGAACACCGCGCGCAGGATGATCTCGAGCGTCACCGCCTGCATCCGGGGGCGGACTCGGAACGGCGTCCCGGTCGGCCAGCGCTCGATCTCGGCGCGGGCGATGCCGGTCATCAGCGCGCGGTAGCTCTGCATCCTCGCGCCGTGGAACGGGGGGAGCATCAGCTTGCGCTGCGCCATGTGCTCGGCTCCGTCGAGCAGCAGCAGCGAGTGCTCGCCGAGAATCGGGAGCAGGATCCGATTCGCCTCGCCGGCGTACAACAGCCGGGGATCGCCCGTGAACACCGCCTTGACGTCCTCCGGGTTCGAAAGCATGACCCAAGTGCCCTCGTAGGCGATCTTCAGCGAGAACGTTTCGCCGTAGCGCTTGCGGCACTCGGCCATCATCCACTGGGCGCGCCTGAACCAGATCGCGGTCTGGAGCGCGCGCGATATCCGGGGGCCGGGCGGGAGGGCGGTCTGGGTCATGTCGCGCGTCAGCGTAGTGGGCCGTCCGCGTACCGGCGCCGGGCAATGGGTATAAGACGCTCCTCATGACTATGGAAACACGCATAGCCGTCCTCGGGGCCGGCAGCACCATGGGTCTGCCGATGGCTCGCAATCTTGCTCGTGCCGGATTCGACGTGCGCGGCTGGAACCGGACCGGCGAGAAAGCCCGTCCGCTCGAGCAGGACGGGGGCCGGCTGTTCGATTCGCCGGCCCAGGCAGCCGACGGCGCCGACGTGATCCTGACGATGCTGTCCGACGCCGATGCCGTGATCGACGCGGTCGAAGACGCGCTCGGAAGCGTGCACGACGGGACGATCTGGCTCCAGATGAGCACGATCGGCGAGGTCGGCACCGAGCGGTGCGGCGAGCTTGCCGGCGCCCGCGGCCTCGTGCTGTTCGACGCTCCGGTGCTCGGCACCAAGCAACCCGCCGAGCAGGGCAAGCTCGTGATCCTCGCGTCAGGTCCGGAGGACGCCGATGGTGCGAACGCCAGAGTTCAGCCGATCTTCGACGCAGTTGGGCAAAAGACGATGTGGCTTGGACAGACGGGCACGGGCACGCGGCTGAAGCTCGTCGCCAACGCGTGGGTGCTGACGGTCGTCGAGGGCGGCGCGGAGACGATCGCGCTCGCCGAGGGGCTCGGGCTCGACCCCGGGCTGCTATTCGAGGCGATCGACGGCGGCGCGCTCGACCTGCCGTACCTGAGGCTCAAGGGTAAGGCGATCGCCGAACGCAACTTTGAACCGTCTTTCCGGCTCACGCTCGCGGCCAAGGATGCCCGCCTGATCGAGGAAGCGGCGCAGCGCCGCGAGCTCGATGTACCCCTGTTCAGCACGATTCGCCGCCGGCTGGCAGAAGGGGCGAAGGACCACGGGAACGAGGACATGAGCGCGACCTACTGGACGAGCGCGCCCAGCCCCCGCGACGGCTCAGCGTCCTGACGAACTCACAACCCGTCGCGCGCCTGGTCGGCCTCGAGTAGCTGCGCCGGGGAGTCGACGATTCTGATCAGCTCGGCGACTCCCGTCAGGTCGAGCAGCCGCTGGACCTGGTCGCCCCCCTTGGTCAGGACAAGGCTCCGACCGGACTCCTGCGCCCGCTGGTGTGCCTTGACCAGGACGTGGAGCCCGGTCGAGTCCATGAACTCGAGCTCTCTGAGGTCGAGCAGAATCACGTCGCAGTCCGACCCATTCGCATGCTCGAGCTCCTGCTCGAGCGCCGGACTCGACAGCAGATCGAGCTCGCCGCTCAACCTCAGCGTGGTGACTCGACCGGTCCTGTGCGTCTCTACGCGGAAATCGCTCTGCAAGTCCTCGTGCCCCTCGCCAGGCCCCTCTCGGGCCGGGGGAAAAGCTACCACGGACGGCCGCGTGCGACTTACGAGCGCCGGTGGTCGCGCATAGCCACCCGCAGCATCCCGTGGCCGTTGACGTCGACCACGGTGAGTTCGTCGGCGAGCGATGCCAGAGACTCCGGTCTCGGGGGCGGCTCAGGGCCGTCGGGGCGGCGGCTCGCGCCGATCCGCAGCGGGGCCACCGCGAACTCCAGCAGCTGGTCGTGAGCCCCCAGCGCGACGCTGATCGATGCGCTCTCGGCGGCGCGCTCCGCGTGTGCGCCGAGGGCATCGGTGACCAAGTACACATCCGCGCAGCGATCGAGCGAGAAGCCGGCGCTCGGCGCCAGGGCCCGGCCGATCCGCCCGAGGACCGGCCCCAGCAGCTCGACCGGCGAGACCGTCAGGACCACGTCGCCAGACAGTCCGCTCGGCAGCCGCGCGCCCCACACCTGGGTCGGGTCGCCGGCGGTGTGCGACGCGCGCCTCGAGGGCGCTCCGCTCGCGCCGCTGCCGCCGCTCACGCCGCGGAAGCACAGCCGCACCTCGGTGCCGCCCTCGGGGACCCGCACGAACTCGGCGCGGTCGGCCACCGCGCTCATCAGGGCGAGGCCGACCTTCAGCCCGTCGTGCTCGGGCGCGGCCTGCCGTATGCCGCGGCCGTGGTCGCGGATCCGCACCTCGAGCCCGCCCGTCGTGAGCGCGAAGTCGACATAGAACGGCCCGGGCTCGTCGCCGTAGGCGTGCTGGATCACGTTGTTGCAGGCCTCGCTGACGGCGGTGTTCACGTCGCTCAGCAACTCGGGGTCGAATCCGAGCGCCTCGCCCGCCGCGGTCGACATGCTTCGAACGAGCCTTGCGGCCTCGGGTCGGCTGGTCAGCTCGAGGCGGACCTTCGGTGAATCGGTCTCTCCGCTCATTGATTCCTCCCGCACGCCCGGAAGGGTCGTGCGCTGCTAAAGAGCTACCCGCAGCGCCGGAGCGCAAGCGCCCGAATCCCATCGATCTTCTCTCTCGGTTGTCCGACGCGGGGCGTCCGACGCGGTCAGGCGGCAGCGGCGGCGTCCAGGCGGATCATCGATCGCCTGAGCAGCCGCGACACGTGCATCTGAGAACAACCGATTCGCTGGCTGATCTCGCGCTGCGTGAACTCGTGCGCCAGCCGTAGTCCCAGAACCTGGCGCTCGACCGCGGTCAGCGAGGCCCAGCCGGCGGCGAGCGCCTGGCGATCCTCCGCGAGCTCGAACCCGCCGTCGTCGACCCCCAGGGTCTCGCCGAGCGCGCTCGATTCGCCGTCCTCGTGTGAGACTGGCGCGTCGAGCGACGCCGGGCTGTAGTTGTGGGCGGCGTCCAGCGCCTCGATGGCCTGCTCGATCGTGCATTCGAGCGCCTCGGCGAGCTCGTCGACGGTCGGGGAACGGCCGAGCTGCGCCGACAACCGCTCGCTTTGCCGGTTCACCGCCAGTGCCCGCTCCTGCAGGTCGCGCGGCACATGCACGGCCCAGCCCTTGTCGCGGAAATGGCGCTTGAGCTCGCCGACGATCGTGGGTGCGGCGTAGCTCGTGAACTTCTTGCCGAGCTGGGGTTCGAATCGCTCGAGCGCGTTCAGCAGCCCAAGAGATGCGACCTGAACCAGGTCCTCCAGCGGCTCGCGACTGTGGACGTAGCGCAGCGCAAGCTTGCGGGCGAACGGGATGAAGCGTTTGACGAGCTCGTCGCGGGCGTCGGGGTCCCGGTGTTCGTGGTATTCGAGAAGCAACTCATCGTCGGTGAGACGCGCGAAGTCGCACGCCATGGTGACAGCAGACATCGAACCTCCGTTTGGGTTATTCCAAAGCGAGGTCCGTGCGCGGGCCAGCGAGTGCGACCCGTCCGTCCGTCCCGTGCATTCAGTTCGCGCGACGAGACTGCGCGATCCAACCACCGCACAGCCTCGGGCTGCAACCTCATCCTGTCCCGAGGATCCGTCCGCGAAACCTCAGCCGTGCGAAATGCGTAACTTTTCGGGCCGCCCGCCGGGGGCGGTGAACCGGTTCAGGAGTCCGGCAACGCGAACGAACCGCCGCGCCGGTCGCCGGCTCCTCGTAGGTCTTCCTCGATTGCCGTCGCGGTTCGCAGGGCGAGTGGCAGAAAGTCGCGCCGGAGCGCCGCCATCGACGCCCGGCTGGCGTGCACCGACAGATTCAACGCCGCGGTCACCGTGCCCGAGGCGCTGCGAATCGGGACCGCGAGCGAGCGCAGGCCCTCCTCGAGCTCCTGGTCGGTCGCGGCGTAGCCCTGCCGCCGGACCGCGCCCAGGATCGTGCGCAGCGCGTCCATGTCCGTCACCGTGTGCGCGGTCAGTGGCACGACCTCGATCCGGTCCAGGCGATCGGCCAGCTCGTCATCGGGCAGGCTCGCGAGCAGCACGCGACCCATCGAGGTGACGAATGCCGGCAGGCGCGTGCCGACCGCGAGCGTGATGCTCATGATCCGCCGCGTGGGCACGCGGGCGACGTAGACGATGTCGGTGTCGTCGAGGACCGAGATCGAGCACGACTCGTTGACC
Source organism: uncultured Solirubrobacterales bacterium (assembly GCA_963755525.1). GTDB lineage: Bacteria > Actinomycetota > Thermoleophilia > Solirubrobacterales > Solirubrobacteraceae > Palsa-465. The sequence goes on from CAVWKC010000021.1 coordinate 286,568, forward strand.
TCCGCGACCAAAGCTTCCATGTGCGGGAGCGCCACCTCGGGCAGGCTGAGGCTCGAGAGGTAGGCGTAACCGAGCTCGAGCACGCGCGGGCGCAGCGAGAACTTTCCCTGCGAGAAGTTCACGTAGCCGAGCTTCACAAGCGTCAACAGGAAGCGGCGCGCGGCGGCTCGTGTGAGCCCGGTCGAGCGCGCCACGTCGCTGAGCGCGAGCTCGCGGTGCTCGGCGTCGAACGCGCGGATCACCGCGAGGCCCCGCTCGAGGGACTGCACGAAGTCGGAGCTCTGAGCTGGTTTATCGGCCACTGATTGGACGCCCTCGGCCGGCGTTCGGTATGCGAACACTAGCGAAATGGGCGGGCAGTAGGATCCGCGCGATGGCCGAGATCGCCCAGACGCCGACCGCCTCCGTCCCGGCCAACGGAACCCGCCGGCCGGTGGCCGGGATGACCGTACGCGATGCCGCGTTCGAGGTAATGCGCCGGCACGGAATGACGACGATCTTCGGCAACCCCGGCTCGACCGAGATCGCGTTCCTGACCGATCTCCCGTCCGATATCCGGTTCGTCCTCGGGCTCCACGAGGGGTCGGTGGTGGGGATGGCGACCGGCTACGCGCTCGCCCGGGGCGAGCCGGCGTTCGTCAACCTGCACACCGCCGCCGGTCTCGGCAACGCGGTCAACGCGATCGCCAACGCGCGCGACTGCCGCGCCCCGCTCGTGATCGTCGTCGGCCAGCAGGACCGCCGCCAGATCGCGTTCGAGCCGTTCCTCACCGGGCGCCAGCTCGAGCGGCTGGCTGGCGAGTATCCGGTGTGGAGGCATCTGCCCAGCCGTGGCCAGGATGTGCCCGGCGCGATCGCGCGCGCGTACCACGAGGCCAAAGCGGCGCGCGGCCCGGCGCTGCTCGTGGTCCCGATGGGCGACTGGCTCGAGCCCGCCGACGACCTGGCGGCCGGCGCGCCAGCACGGATCCTTCGCCCCCACACGGTCGACGCCGCGCAGGTGGCCGAGCTGGCCGAGTTGCTCGCCGCCGCCGACGCGCCGGCGCTCGTGGTCGGTGCGGTCGGCGAGGGTCGAGAGGGCTGGAACGCCGTCGTCGCGCTCGCCGAGCGGCTCGGCTGCCCGGTCTGGCAGGAGCCGTTCAGCCGCGCTGTCAGCTTCCCCCAGGATCACCGGCTGTTCGCCGGCCATCTGCCGTGGCAGCGGCGGCTCATGCACGACACGCTGGCGGGCTATGACGTGGTGCTGACCGTCGGAACCAACGCGTTCAGGGCCTATCTGTTCGACGAGCCCGTCGCGCTGGTCGAGCCCGAGACGCGGGTCGCGGTGCTCACCGCCGACCAGGCCGAGGCCCACCGCAGCCCCTGCGACCTGGCCGTGGTGGCGCCGGTCGCGGCAAGCTGCCGCGCGCTGGTCGAGCGGTTGCCCGCGCGCGCCGGCAACCCACCCACGCCGGTGCCGCGGCCGGCGCCGTTGTCTGCACCCGCCGCCGGAGAACCGCTCCGCCCCGGTCACGTGCTCGACGCGCTCGCGGAGCGTCTCCCCACCGACGCGCTGCTCGTCGAGGAATGCCCGTCCTCCCAGCCCGAGCTCTACCAGCGAATCCCGGTGAAGGTCCCGTTCGGGTTCTTGAGCACCGCCAACGGCTGCCTCGGGTTCGGCCTGTCCGGCTCGATCGGGCTGCGCATGGGCCTGCCGGAGCGCCCGGTGGTGGCCGTGCTCGGCGACGGCTCCACGACCTACGCGATCCAAGCGCTGTGGAGCGCCGCCCATTACGACGTCGGCGTGCTGCTCATCGTGCTCGCCAACGGGCGCTACGCGGTGATGGACGGGCTCGCGCGCCGCCACGGCGGCGTCGCCGCCTGGCCGGGGTTCGAGGCGGTCGACATCGGCGGCCTGGCCCGCGCGCTCGGCTGCCCGTCGGTGCGGGTGGAGACGCACGACGATCTGACCCGGGTCCTCGACGACGTTCTGCCCGGTCTTGCCGCGCGGAGCGAGCCGTTGGTCCTCGAGTGCGTGGTGGGGGAGTAGCCGTGACCGCCACGGGCTCGTCCAGGACCACGCCGGCGGACATCACCGCCCGCGCGGTGGCGAGCTTCGAGGGATGCTCTGATCCGCGTTTGCGAGCGCTGATGCAGAGCCTTGTCAGCCACCTCCACGCGTTCGCCGTCGAGACGTCTTTGACCGAGGCGGAGTGGCGGGAGTTGATCGCGGTCCTCACCGCCACCGGCGACATCACCGACGCGCGCCGGCAGGAGTTCATCCTCTGGTCGGACTCGCTCGGGCTGTCGATGCTGGTCGACGCGCTCGCCCACGACCTTCCGCCCGGCGCCACCGAGTCGACCGTGCTCGGGCCGTTCTACGTGCCGGGGTCGCCTGCGCGCGAGTACGGCGAGAGCATGGTCGTCGAGCCCGGGGCCGGTGTCCCGGCGTGGGTGTACGGCCGCGTGCTCGACGTGTCCGGCGAACCGATCGCGGGCGCGGAGGTCGACGTGTGGCAGAACGGCGCCGACATGCTCTACGCGGTCCAGCGGCCAGAAGCCGAGGAGGACCACCTCCGCGGGCGCTACCTGACCCGCGATGACGGCGCCTACGCGTTCGTGGCCGTGCGTCCAGTGCCATACCCGATCCCCCACGATGGCCCCGTCGGCCGGATGCTCGAGGCCAGCGGTCGCCACCCCTGGCGCCCGGCGCACATCCACATCATCGTGCGCGCGCGCGGATACAAGACCGTCACCACGCACGTGTTCGACGCCACCAGCAAATACCTCGACTCCGACGCCGTGTTCGCCGTCAAGCAGTCGCTCCTGCGGACGTTCGTCGAGCGCTCGCCCGACGATCCCGAGCGCCCGGCCGGCGTCCCCGAGGGGGAGTGGGTGTCGCTCGAGAACGACATCGTGCTCGCGCCCGGCGACGACGGTGGCGCGGTCGTCGACCCCGGCCGCACGGCTTAGCCCCTCCATCTGGGCGCGCAGGCGCGTTAGTATCGCGCCCGTGACCAATATTGTTGACAATTCAGCCGACACCGAGACCGGTCGCCCCGAGGACCGGCTCAGGGAGGCGATCGTCACCGGCCGGTTTCAGCCCAGCGAGCGTCTGGTGGAGATGGACCTGACGCAGGTGCTCGGCGTCGGGCGCTCGGCCGTCCGTACCGCGCTGGCCCGCCTCGAGCACGAAGGCTTGGTCGTCCACGAGCGCCACCGCGGTGCGCGCGTCCGGCGCGTCGATGCAAGCGAGGCCGTCGAGATCCTCGAGGCGCGGGCCGTGCTCGAGGGGTTAGCCGCCCGCCAGGCGGCGCTCCGCGCGACCGCGGCCGACGTCGCCGAGCTGCGCTCGATTCTTGAGGAGATGCGTCGGCGCCTCGACGCGGGCGACCTGCTGAGCGCCTCGGACGAGAATGCGGTGCTCCACCGGCGGCTGCTCGAGATCTCCGGCCACACGACCGCCGAGCGGCTGATCGCGACGCTCAAGTCCCAGCTCGTCCGCTTCCAGTACCGAACGATCATGCTGCCCGGCCGCAGCGAGCACTCGTTCGGCGAGCACACGGCGATCGTCGAGGCGGTTGCCGCCGGCGACCCGGACGCGGCTGAGGCCGCCATGCGCACCCATCTCTCGCACGTGGCCGAGGCACTCCGAGGACGAGCCGAATGACCACATCGCCCTCCGATCGCGCCCGGGAGCTGCTCCGCGGCGCGTATGACACCCACATGCACATCTCGCCGGACGTGGTCGAGCGGATCATCGACGACATCTCGCTGGCCCGGAAGTTCCAGGAGCTCGGCATGGCCGGGCTCGTGCTCAAGTCGCACTACGGGTCGACCGCCGAACGGGCGGCCGTCGTCCGCGCCGCGGTCCCTGGTGTGCAGGTGCTCGGCGCGATCGCGCTGAACCGGGCGGTCGGCGGCATCAACCCGCTCGCGGTCGAGATCGCCGCGCGCGAGGGTGCCCGCACCGTCTGGCTGCCGACCGTTGACTCCGTCAACGAGTCCCACGAGCGCGAGGCCCCGCGCGGGGCCAAGGTGCCGGTGTGGGTCAAGCTTCAATTGGATCTGCGCGAGCAGGGCATCGAGATCCCGCCGGTGCCGGTCGTCGACGCGCACGGCTCGCCGCTACCCGAGGTACTCGAGGTCCTCGGGATGATCGCCCGGCACAAGATGTGCCTGGCGACGGGTCATCTCAGCCGGGACGAGATCTTCGCGGTCGTGGACGCGGCCGTCGACGCGGGCATCGAGACGATCGTTATCACCCATCCCGAGTTCCCCTCGCAGGACCTGTCGGTCGAGGATCAGAACGCGCTCGCGGACAAGGGTGCGCTGCTCGAGCGGTGTTTCACCACACCGCACACGGGCAAGGTCACCTGGGAGCACTGGACCGAGAACATCCGCGCCACCGGACCCGAGCGCTCGGTCCTGTCGACCGATCTCGGCCAGGTGTTCAACCCGCCCGTCGAGGACGGCATGGCCCTGATGGTCGACCGGCTGCTCGACGCCGGCTTCAAGGAGGAGGAGATATACGTGATGGCCGTGGTGAACACCCGCCTGGTGGCGGGAGCTGAGGCCCTGTGAGCGCGCGCCGGATGATGGTGATCGGGGCGCACTCCGCCGACTTCGTGTGGCGCGCCGGCGGCGCGGTCGCGGTCACGACGGCCGGTGGTGGCGAGGCGTCGGTAATTGCCCTGTCCTACGGAGAGCGCGGCGAGTCCGGCGAACTGTGGAAAGAGGATGGGCAGACGATCGAGAACGTCAAGAAGATCCGCCACGGCGAGGCCGAGCGGGCGGCGGCGGCGTTGGGCGCGTCGTTCGACTGCCTCGACCTCGGTGACTATCCGCTCGAGATCGACGGCGACGGGCTGCGGCTGATCTCCGACAAGATCCGCGAGTTCGCGCCGGACGTGCTGATCACGCACACCGACACCGATCCGTTCAACCCCGATCACCCGATCGCGCATTACGCGGTCGACAGGGCGCGGGGGCTCGCGGCCGGCGCGGGTGTGTCGAGTGCGTTCAAGACGATCGCCCCGCCGGCGCTGTTCCTGTTCGAGCCCCACCAGCCGGAGCTGTGCAACTTCACGCCGACCACGTTCGTCGACATCACGAGCGTGATCGAAAAGAAGCTGGCCGCGATGTCCGAGATGAAGGCGCAGAAGTACCTCCAAACGTATTACGCCGAGCGCGCCGATCACCGCGGCAACCACGCGCGTCGCTCGTCGGGTAACGCGGACATCCGGCAGGCCGAGGCGTTCCAGCGCGTCACCCCGCAGGTGGTGAGCGCGCTGTGAGCGACGCCGTCTTCACCGAACTCGCCGAGCTCGGCTCCGCCACCGTCTACGAGGCCGGCGGCAGGCGGGGCTATGTCGACGCGGACCTCGTGCAGGTCGTCCCGGGGTCGCGCGTGGCCGGGCCGGCGCGGACGGTCAGATGCGGGCAGGACGACAACCTGATGGTGCACGCGGCGATGGCGACGGTGCAGCCGGGCGAGGTGCTGGTGCTGAGCATGCCCGAACCGCGGCCGGTCGCGCTCGTGGGCGACCTGCTCGCGACCCAGGCCAAGGCGCAGGGCGCCGCCGCGATCCTGGTCGACGCGTCGGTGCGCGATGTCGAGGAGCTGGCCGAGCTGGGGCTGCCGATCTGGGCCCGGTGGGTGCGAGTGCGCGGCGCGGTCAAGGAGGCCGTCGGGTCGATCGGCGAGCCGGTGGTCGTCGGTGGCGCCGCAATCCGGAATGGCGACGTGCTCGTGCTCGACGCGGACGGCGTGGCGGTCGTCGAGGCCGAGCGAGTCGACGACGTGCTCGAGGCCTCGCGCGCGCGCGCCGAGCGCGAGGTCGTCAAGCGCGCCAAACTGCACGACGGCGCGCTGTCATACGACCTCGACGGCCTCCGCGAAAAGGTCGAAACGGCCACTTGACCACCACCCTGAGCCCACCCACGACCTCGCCCACATCGCCCACGCCGAGCTGCTGACGCCGTTCCCTGAGGAGAGCCTGCGGTTCTTCGTCGAGCTGTTCGGGATGCAGATCGAGCACAGCGAGGGTCAGTCGGTGTTCCTGCGCGGGTGGGGCGAGTATCAGCCGTACGGCCTGAAGCTGACCGAGTCCGAGCTGCCCGGCCTCGGCCACACCGGGCTGCGGGCGTGGAGTCCGGAGGCGTTGGCGCGGCGCGTCGCCGCGATCGAAGCCGCGGGGTTCGGCGTCGGCTGGAACGAGGGGGACCACGGGCACGGCCCGGCGTTCGAGTTCCGCGACCCCGACGGGCACCGGTTCGAGGTCTTCTACGAGCAGGATCGCTACGTCCCGCCCGAGCACCTGCGCCCGCGGCTCAAGAACGTGCCCCAGCGACACGTCGACCGCGGCGCCGCGGTCAAGCGGATCGACCACGTCAACGTGCTGGCGTCTGACGTCGCCGCCAACCGCCGGTTCGCCGAGGAGCAGTTGGCGTTCCGCACCTACGAGCAGGTGATCAACGACGACGGCAGCGAACAAGGGGCTTGGATGAGCCTCACGATCGCGGCCCACGAGCTCATCTACACCGCCGACCACGCCAGCGGCAACGGGCGTCTGCACCACCTGGCGTGGTTCGTCGACACGCGCGAGGAGTTGCTTCGCGCCGCCGACCTGTTCCTCGACGCCGACGTCCCGATCGAGGCCGCGCCGTCCAAGCACGCGGTCGCGCAGGGGATGTTCCTGTACGTGTACGAGCCCGGCGGCAACCGCGTCGAGGTGACCACCGGGACCCACTTCATCTACGACCCGGCGTACGAGCCGGTCGTCTGGACCCAGGCCGAGCGCGCCCGCGGCCAGGCCTGGGGGGTCAAGACGATCGAGACCTTCCACACCTACGGGACCCCGGATCTGAGCGGCAAGCCGCCGGGGCCGCCGATCCCGCCGACGAGCCAGATCCCGATGCTCTCCCACAGCGTCCACGCATGAGCGACGACCGCGCCGCGATTCGCGAGCTGGTGGAGAACTGGGTCGTGTGGCGCGACGCGGGGGATTGGGAGCGGTTCGCCACCGTCTGGCACGACGAAGGCTTCATGATGGCCACCTGGTTCCAGGGTCCCGCGGCCGACTTCATCCGGGTCAGCCGCGAGGGCTTCGAGCGCGGCGTGAACATCCTTCACTTCCTCGGCGGCCATACCGTCGACATCGCCGGCGACCGCGCGATCTCGCAGACGAAGATGACGATCCTTCAGCGGGCCGCGGTCCACGGCGTGGAATGCGACATCGCGTGCATCGGTCGCTTCTACGACTTCCTCGAGAAGCGCGACGGGCGGTGGGGCATCGTGCTCCGCCAGCCGATCTACGAGAAGGACCGGCTCGACCCGGTCGACCCCGCGGCCGCCCTGGAGCTCGATGCGGACGTGCTCGCCGGCTTCCCCATCGGCTACAAGCACCTCGCCTACGCCCAGACGCAGATCGGGTACGACGTCAAGCGCGATATGCCCGGGCTGGTCGGTCCGGGGGTGGACCGGCTCTACCGCCGCGGGGCCGATTGGCTCGCGGGCGGGGAGATCGGCGACCCGCTCAAGACGGTCGATTGAACCGCAGGCGCAGCCTCCAGTGGCCCCGGTCCTCGGTGCTGCTGGCGATCGGCATGGTGGTGGTGGCGGCGAACCTCCGCCCCGCCGCCGCCGGCGTCGGTCCGCTGATCGACCGGATCCAATCCGACACCGGCCTGTCCGACGCCGGGGCCGACGTGCTCGTGGCGCTGCCGGTGTTCTGCTTCGGCGCGCTCGCGCCGCTCGCCCCCGCGGTGGCCAGACGGTTCGGGTCGAGAACCGCCATCGCAGGCGCGCTCGTCGTGCTGCTGGTCGGCCTGCTCGTGCGGCTGCTGCCGGGCCTGGCCTTCCTGTTCGTCGGCACCGCGATCGCCGGCACCGCGATCGCGGTCGCGAACGTGCTGCTGCCGGTGCTGGTGCGGGGGAACTTTCCGGACCGCGTCGGCCTGCTCACCGGGATGTACAGCACCACGCTGATCGGCTTCGCCGCGCTCGCGGCCGGCGTGTCGGTGCCGGTCGCCGACGCGTTCGGCGGCGGCTGGCGGCCGGGGCTCGCGATCTGGGCCATCCCGGCAGCCGTTGCGCTGGTCGTGTGGGCGCCGCAGTTGCGCCGCCGCCGTGACGCCGGGGGGTCGGCGCCGGATCAGGTCGCGGGCGCGCGCTCGCTGCTTCACGACAAGGTTGCGTGGTCGGTCACGCTGTTCTTCGCGATCCAGTCGGCCGGCTTCTACGCGACGCTCGCCTGGCTGCCGAGCGTGTTCCACAGCCACGGGGCGAGCAGTTCCCGGGCGGGTCTGCTGCTCAGCATTGCGCTCGTCGTCGGCCTGATCCCCGCGCTCACCGTGCCGACGATGGCGGCGCGGGCGAGCGATCAGCGCGCGTTCGTGTTCGGGTTCGTCGCGTGTATCGCCGCCGGCTGGATCGGCGTGATCGTCGCGCCGATGTCCGTGCCGTACCTGTGGGTCGTGCTGCTCGGCTTCGGCCAGAACGCGGCGTTCCCGCTCGCGCTGACCCTGATCGTCCTGCGCGGCGGCACGGTCTCGAGTACCGCCGGCCTCTCGACCCTCGTGCAGACCGTCGGCTACCTGATCGCCGCGGTCGCGCCGCTCGCGATCGGCGCCGTCCACGACATCACCGGCTCGTGGACGCCGGCGCTGTTCGTCCTCCTCGCGCTGCTCGTCCCGCAGTTGCTCGTCGGCCTCGCCGCCGCGCGCGACCGGACCGTGTCGCCGGTCGGCACCACCGGGGTGCCGGCGCTCGATCGGGCCTGAGCCGCCGGCGATCCACCCGCGTCCCGACACCCGAAAGCCCCCTGTGATTGGCTATTGCGCCATCAACCTTCTTGGTATAGTTCGGTATGTGACCCCTTGTTCTCATCGCGAACACGGCAGGGTAAGCCGTGCGACGCGGAGAGAAGGGGGTCGATCGTGGCCGAGGTGATGTCCCTCCCCGACGCCATCGAGTCCATCGTCAGCGACGGCGACTCGGTCGCGCTCGAGGGCTTCACGCATCTGATCCCGTTCGAGGCTGGCCACGAGATCATCCGCCAGGGCCGGCGCGAGCTCGAGCTGATCCGGATGACGCCCGATCTTCTGTATGACCAAATGATCGGGATGGGCGTCGCGCGCCGGCTGGTGTTCTCCTACGGCGGGAACCCGGGCGTCGGGGGCCTTCATCGCTTTCGCGACGCGATCGAGAACGGGTGGCCACGGCCGGTCGAGATCGAGGAGCACAGCCACGCCGGAATGGCCAACCGGTACGCGGCCGGCGCCGCCGACATGCCCTGCGCGGTCATGCGCGGTTACGCCGGGACCGATCTGGTGGCGCACACCACGGTGGCGCCGATCACCTGCCCGTTCACCGGCGAGCGGCTGATGGCTGTGCCGGCGCTCCGCCCCGACGTCGCGATCGTTCACGCCCAGGAGGCCGACCGCGACGGGAACGTCCAGCTGTGGGGGATCCCCGGGGTCCAGAAGGAGGCGATCCTCGGCGCGCAACGGTCGCTCGTGACCGTCGAGCGGATCGTCGACGAGCTCGAGCCGCGTCCGGGCGGGATCACGATCCCCGGGTGGGTCATCACCACGGTCGCGGAGGCGCCCGGAGGTTCACGTCCCTCGTACAGCCTCGGCATCACCGACCGCGACAACGACTTCTACAAGTTCTGGGACAAGATGAGCCGCGACCGCGACGAGTTCACCGAGTGGATGAACGAGCACGTGTTGCACCAGGGAGCCGCCGCGAAATGACAGTCGAGGCGCCCGCGACCGCCGGCGAGATCCAGACGATCGTCGCCGCGCGCCGGCTGCGCGACACCCGGACAGTGTTCATCGGCGTCGGGCGCCCCAGCACCGCCGCGATCCTGGCGCGGATGGTCCACAACCCGGACCTCGTGCTCGTGTACGAGTCCGGCACGATCGGCGCCAAGCCGTTCCACATCCCGCTGTCGATCGGCGACGGCGAGCTGGCGCAGACCGCCGACTCGGTCGTGTCCGTTCCCGAGATGTTCAATTACTGGATCGGGCCCGGGCGGATCGACGTCGCGTTCCTCGGTGCCGCCCAGATCGACAAGCACGCGAACCTCAACTCGACGGTGATCGGCGACTACGACCACCCGAAGACGCGCCTGCCCGGCGCCGGCGGCGCGCCCGAGATCGCCGCGAGCTGCGGCGAGGTGATCGTGATCGCCCCGCACGCCAAGCGCACGTTCGTCGAGAAGCTCGACTTCGTGACGACGGTCGGTCACGGCGACGGGGCGGGCGGGCCGGTTACCCGCGAAAGCCTAGGCTTCCGCGGCAAAGGCCCGACCGCGGTGATCACCGACCTCGGCGTGCTCGAGCCCGACCCCGAGACCAAGGAGCTCGTGCTCACGCAGATCCATCCCGGGGCGACCGTCGAGCAGGCGCGCGAGCAGACCGGCTGGGAGCTGAAAGTAAGCGACGCGCTCGAGACAACCGAGCCGCCCACGTCCGAGGAGCTCTCCGCGCTGCGGGAGTTGCTCGACCGATGAGCACGGCGTACGTGCTCGATGCGGTGCGCGCACCGTTCGGCCGCTACGGCGGCGGCCTGGCCAAGGTCCGTCCCGACGACCTCGCCGCGCACGTCGTCAAGGCGCTGCTCGATCGCAGCCCCAACCTCGAGCCCGAACGCGTCGACGAGGTGATATTCGGCGACGCCAACCAGGCCGGCGAGGACAACCGGAACGTTGCGCGGATGGCGTGGCTGCTGAACGGCCTTCCGACCTCCGTGCCCGGCTCCACGGTCAACCGGCTGTGCGGATCGAGCCTCGACGCGACGATGCAGGCGAGCCGGATGATCGAGACCGGCGAGGCGTCGGTCGTGCTCATCGGCGGCGTCGAGTCGATGAGCCGCGCGCCGTGGATCCTGCTCAAGCCCGAGCGCGCGTTCCCGTCCCAGCAGCAGGAGCTGTACTCGAGCACGCTCGGGTGGCGGATGGTCAATCCCGAAATGCCCGAGCAGTGGACGATCTCGCTCGGGGCCAGCGCGGAGAAGCTCGCGGATATCTACAACGTCAGCCGCGAGGCCCAGGACGAGTTCGCCCTGCGTAGCCACCAGAACGCGCAGGCCGGGTGGGACAGCGGCTTCTATGGCGAGTGGGTCGTGCCGGTACCGGACACCGACCTCGATCGCGACGAGAACATCCGGCCCGACACTTCGCTCGAGAAGCTTGCGAAGCTGAAGCCGGCGTTCGTGAAGGACGGCACGGTGACTGCCGGAAACTCGTCACCGCTCAACGACGGCGCCGGCGCGGCCCTGCTCGCCGACGAGGAAGGCGCCAAGCTCGTTGGCAGGGAGCCGATCGCGAGGGTCGTTTCTCGCGGGGCGGCCGGGGCCGATCCGGACGTGTTCGGGATCGCCCCCGTCAAGGCCGCCAACATCGCTCTTGCGCGCGCCGGCATCACATGGGAGGACGTCTCTGTTGTCGAGTTGAACGAGGCCTTTGCCTCGCAATGCCTGGCCGACATCGGCGAATGGAAGGGGTTGGACCCCGCCAAGGTGAACCCGAACGGTGGCGCGATTGCGTTAGGTCACCCGCTGGGGGCATCAGGCGTCCGTATCCTGGGCTCCCTCGCTCACGAGTTGGGGCGCCGCGGCGGCGGCTTTGGCGTCGCCGCCCTTTGCATCGGTGTCGGCCAAGGCCTGGCCGTCGTACTGGAGGCATAGAAATCAGATGACCGAGGAGCTTCAAGCCGACGAGCAGGAGGTGCGTCAGATCTACGATCCGATCGCCGAGACGCCGACGAGCTATCTGCGAGACCCCGAGGGCGCCCACCCGCCGCTCGACTACCCGCCGTACAAGTCGACCTCGCTCCGACATCCCAAGCAGCCGCTCGTCTATCTGCCGCAGACGATCACCGAGATCACCGGGCCTCAGCTCGGCTCTCCGCAGGTCGGCGAGTCGGACAACGACCTCACCGTCCAGCACGCCGGCGAGCCGATCGGCGAGCGGATCACCGTCTCCGGGCGGGTGTTCGACACCGAGGGCAAGCCGCTGCGCGGGACGCTGGTCGAGATCTGGCAGGCGAACTCCGCCGGGCGCTACAAGCACCGCTGGGATCGCTGGCCGGCGCCGCTTGACCCGAACTTCAACGGCGCCGGACGCTGCGTCACCGACGACGAGGGCCGCTACCAGTTCACGACGATCAGGCCGGGGCCTTATCCGTGGGGTAACCATTACAACGCGTGGCGCCCCGCCCACATCCACTTCTCGCTGCTCGGGCGGGCGTTCACCCAACGGCTCGTGACCCAGATGTACTTCCCGGGCGACCCGTTCTTCCCGTACGACCCGATCTTCAACTCGGTGCGCGATCCGAAGGCGCGCGAGCGGATGATCTCGAGCTTCTCGATCCACGGGACCGTCCCGAACTGGGCGCAGGCGTTCGAGTGGGACATCTACCTACGCGGACCCGGGGCCACGCCGTTCGAGGAGGCACATTGATCTTCGAGACGACGCCCTCCCAGACGGTCGGCCCGTACTTCGCGATCGGGTTGCCGTTCGACGTCGGTCCGTTCGCCGTGCCCGAGGGCACGCCCGGCGCGATCCACATCACCGGCACGATCTACGACGGCGCCGGCGAGCCGATTCCGGATTTCCTGCTCGAGACCTGGCAGGCCGACCCCCAGGGGCGGTTCGCCGACATGCACGGCTACGGCGGGCCGTCGGAGATCGACGGCTTTCGCGGCTTCGCTCGCTACGGCGTCGAGGACGGCGACGGCAAGTTCGACATCGTGACGCTCAAGCCGGGGCCGGTGCCCGGCCTTGCCGGCACGACGCAGGCGCCACACATCGACGTGTCGGTGTTCGCCCGCGGGATGCTCCATCGCACGGTCACGCGGATCTACTTCGCCGATGAGGCCGAGGCCAACGCCGGCGATCCAGTGCTGGCGCGGGTGCCGGTGGAGCGGCGCGCGACACTGCTCGCCCAGTCGCACAACGGCCGGTGGCTACGGGTTCGACATCCGCTTCCAGGGTCCGCACGAGACGGTCTTCTTCGCGGTCTGAGCGCGGGATCCGCGGTGAGGTCGCTTTCAGTGGCCGGCGAGCCCGGCTGAGCGGTGGCGCCTGGGAAGAAACTGCGGCCATACTGAAGTTTCTTCCCAAGGACCCGCCCCGCCACGGCGCCGGCTAAGGCACGCGCATCCCCATCAGCCGGAGGTACCGCGTCACCGCCTCGGCCCGGTTGGCCGCATGCAGCTTGCGCAGGATGCTGTTGACGTGGAACTTGACCGTCCCGCTCGAGATCACGAGCGCGTCGGCGACCGCGCGGTTGGTGGCGCCCTCGGCGAGCAGCCGCAGCACGTCCAGCTCGCGGCGCGTCAACAGCCCCTCGAACACGACGCGGTCGTCGCGCCCGCGCCCCGGCGAGGAATCGGGCAGCGGCGGGGGCGGTCCAAGACGCGCGTGACCTCCCGCTGACAGCGTCACGGGCGCGTCGGTGAGCTCGCTCGAGCGCGCGCCGAGCCAGTCGAGGAACTGGCGCATCTGGTCGCGCTCGTCGCGGAGCGTACGGCGCAGGCTGGTGCTCTCGTACGCCTGGGCGAGCCCGGTGGCGAACTCCCACAGGACGTCACGATCGAGCACGTCGAGCGGCTGCCCGGGTCCGCGGTCGGCGTGGATCACGCCGGCGACCTGTGAGCCGACGACGAGCGGCGCGGCGGCATACGACCGCCACCCCATGAGCCGCGCCGTGTCACGATCGACCCGCGGATGCACGTCGGCGTCGACGACGATCGTGGCCCGGCGCCGGCGCAGCAGCTCGGTCTCGATCAGCGTGTGCTCGAGCCGCAGCGGATTCGCCTGGAGCTGCGCCAGGGTCGTCGCCGCAGCCCGGTCGTGACCTGAAAAGAACACCGCCTCGGCCACCATCCGGCCGCCCTTGACCAGGCTGAGGATCGCGCGCTCGAACGCGGACCGCGCGCACAGTGCCCCCGGCGCGCGCAGCAGCATTTCGCGCGGCGAGGTGACCTCGCGCACCTCGGCGATCGCGGCCGTGACCCGCTCGAGCGCGTCGAATCGCGCGTCGAACCGGTGGCGCAGCCGCTCCAGCGCGGCCTCCTGTTCGCGCACGGCGTCGGCGCCGAGATCGGACTCGGAGAGCCGCGCGCGCAAAGCGCCGATCAGCTCCCGCAGCGCCGTCACGTCCAGCGCCGTCGCCCTCGGCGGGCAAGCCGAGACCGAGCAGCGCCCGGGCCTCCGCGGTCGCGCGCTCGAGCCGACGCGCCAGCTCCTCGCCCACCGGCCCCGAGAACACTTCGGAGGACGCGGCGCTCACGACACCGACGCCCCGCCGGCGCGCGCGTACCGCGCCACCGCGTCGGCCCGGTTGGTCGCGCCGAGCTTTCGCAGGATGTTCTTGACGTGGTACTTGATCGTCCCCTCGCGGACGACGAGCGTGTGTGCGATCTCGAGGTTCGTCTGGCCGCGCGCGAGCAGGCGCAGGACCTCGACCTCGCGCGGCGTCAGCGCATCAGCGAGCGACGGATCAAAGCCCGTGGCGCCACCGAGCGCGGTCAACTCTGCGGCGTCTGGAGCGAGCTGCCCGAGCCGGGTGCTCATCCACTCGACCGCCGAGCGCAGCTCGCGATGGTGCAGCTGCAGCATCTCTCGCAGCACGGCGCGCTCGAACACGCCCGCGAGTCCCTCCGCGTACAGCGACGCGACCTCGACATCGAGCGGATCGAGCGTCCGGCCGCTACCAGAAGCATCACCGTGGAGCAGACCCACCGTGACCCCCTGCACGACGACCGCCCCGACCAGATAACTCTCCCACCCGAGGACGTCGATCAACCGCCGCGCTCCGCGTGATCGCGCCGCGCGCGCGTTCACGATCTCGGTCCGCTGCCCCCGCGCCACCTCGTCCTCGACCAGCGGATACTCGATCCGGATCGGCTCGTCGCGCAGCTCGCCGAAGGCCGCCGCGGCGCCGTCGGGATCTGACCCGCTCCAGACCGACCGCACGACCAACTCGTCGCCGCGGACCTCGCCGACGACGACCCGATCGAACGCCGAGCTCGTCCCCAGCTCCTCGGCGGCGCGGTCGAGGATCCCCTGCGGCGAGCCGATCTCACCGAGACGCCGGACGGCGTCCCCTACCCGCTCGAGCGCATCCGAACGCCGCACGTAGCCGGCCTCGACGATCTCGCGCTCAAGCGCGAGCAGCTCAACCAGCAGACGCTCAGCGCTCACCACGTCAGCCCCGTCCTGGCGCGGAGCTAAGGGAACTCAGCCGAAAGGAAGCGCAGCCGGGCGCGTGCGCTCGAGCAGCGCGTACCGGGCGGCGGCCTCGTGCCCGACGCAGCTGATCCCGAACGGCCGCCCGGCGTCCTCGATCGCCAGCCACGCCTCGCCGGCGTGCTCGCGGGGCACGAGTGCGAGCGCCCGGCGATCGGAGTGCAGCAGCCACGAGGCCGGGATATCGGCGACCGAACCGTGCGCGAACGGCGCCACCGTGCGGGGATCGCCGGACTTGCCGAACGCCCCAAGCGCGGCCAGCACCTTGTCCGCGCTGCGGCCGAGCAGGCCGATGGCCGCGAGTTCGGTGGAGGCATCGCGCACGCTCATCCCCGCGAAGCGCCGAGCGTCTACGTGCAGGCGCTCGCGCAGGCGCGAGCCGGTGTCGGGATCCGAGAGAACGATCACGCGTCCGGGTGCATCTCCGCACCACCATGCGCTCCCGGCCGACAGCACGCCGCCGGCTGAGACGGCGGCGCCGGCCAACCGCGAGGTGAGCGCGGCCAGTTGCGCCGCCGGCGCCTCGAGCACGAGCTTGGAGAGATCGGAGCGATCGACCAGGCCGACCGCCCTGACACAAACCGCGAGTTCGGCCGCAGACGAGCCGAAGTTCATCGCCACCGGCCTGCCGCCACGGTTGCACAGCACCGCTCCCGCCCGGCGCAGAACCACATCGAGCGACTCTGCGGGTCCTCGAGTTCGGGCGGTAACCGACACGGGGCAGAAGGTATCGCCGCCTCGGTCCGGCTGCCCTGCTCTTTGCTCCTGAATTACCTGTCCGATCGAGAGGTAGGCTCGCGGATCTCACGACGTTCTCAAGCTACCCTAGCCTTCAGACCCTCTCTAAAGTCTAGGGTAATCCGGCGCTGCGAGAGTGGCGGAGCGCGAGGCCCGGCGGCAAGCTGTGGCGGGTCGCAAGCCGTACGCTGCCGGCACCGGAGGGAGATCCAGATATGAGCACGCACGTGAGCCCGAGTGATGCCTCAGTAGCGGCGGCGAGCGAGGGCCGCTACGCCCGCCTGGCCCGTCTGATCGCCACCGACCAGCCGGTGATCATGGACGGCGCCACCGGCACCGAGCTGATCCGGGTCGGCGGTGAGCGGCCCGAGCTCGAGGATCATCTGTGGGGATTGACCGCGATCCTCGAGGCCCCCGCCGACGTCACGGCGGTCCATCGTCGCTACATCGACGTCGGGTGCGACGTGATCTCGACCAACACCTGGGGCCTCGCCACCGCGCTCCGAGACGGCCGCGCGGACCTGTGGGAGTCGACCGAGCCGGTCCACTGGATGGACGTCGCGCGGCGCGGGGTCAGGCTCGCGCGCGAGGCGGCGGCCGAGGCGCAGCGCGAACACGAGGTCGCGGTCGCGTTCAGCATCAACGGCGACGTCGACACGCCCGACGGGCGGGAGACGATCCGCCTGCTCGCCCGGGCGTTCGAGCACGACGCGCCCGACCTGATCTTGGTCGAGACGCTGACGCTGATCCGCAGCTCGACATACGCGACCGTCGAGGCGTTGCTCGACACCGGCCTACCGGTCTGGCTCAGCTTCCGCCGCTGCCGCCACGGGGTATGTGGCGTGTACGGCGAGCACTGGGGCGGTCCCGAGGGCGACGCGTTCGGCCGGGCGGCCCGCCGCTTCGAGGAGATGGGCGTCGGCGCGCTCGCGATCAACTGCCTACCCCCCGACCACGTCACCGGGATGCTGGCGTGGCTGCGCGACTTCACCGATCTACCGCTCGGCGTGTACCCCAATCTCGGCTATCTGTCGGCGGCCGGTTGGCGCCAGGAGGCCGGCGTCGGCGCAGACGAGTATGCGGAGCTCGCGCTCCGGTGGCGTGCGGAGGGCGCGCAGATCGTCGGCGGTTGCTGCGGCGTCGGACCGGATCAGATCGCCGCGGCCCGCAACGCCCTGACCGACACCAAGCCCGGCCAGGCCCGGCCCGCCGCGCTCCCCGACGAGGGCGTCCGGGCAATTTCACCGAGCGAGCGCAAACGGGCGCCCGCGGAGCGGTGGGCCGACTCGCGCGGGCGGGTCATGTACCCGCTTGACTTCCCGGACATCACCGTCGAGCCGGGCGTATTCGCCCCCACACAGGGCAGCTTTACGGTGTGGAAGTACCTGTATCGAGAAGGAATAGGGGCCCACCAACGTTGCTTGGACATCGGCTGCGGGTCCGGGCTGTTGACCGTCCAGCTCGCCCGCAACGGCGCCGCGCACGTGCACGGCCTCGACATCTCGCCTCAGGCGGTCAAGAACACCATGACGAACGCATTTCGAAATGGCGTGGCAGACCGCGTCAGCGCCGCCGTGCAGGACCTGTACCCGTGGGTCCCCGAGGAGCGCTACGACGTGATCGTGGCCAGCCTCTATCAGACTCCCGTGGATCCATTCGAGCCGGTCGTCTCGCACCGGCCGCTGGACTACTGGGGACGGGGTCTCGTGGACCACCTGATGCGGATGCTGCCCGAGGCCCTCGCGGACGACGGCACCGCGTACGTGATGCAACTGTCTATCATCGGCGAGCGGCGAACCACGCAGCTGCTGGACCGTCTGGGCTATCAGGCTCGCGTCGTGGATTTCGGGTTGTCCGAATTCACGGAGCTCTTCACCGATGCGCGCGATCAGATCGCGCGGGTAGAGGAGCTATCGGACGCCTACCACCTGAAGCTCGGCGCGACGGATGTTATGGCCGCCTATCTACTCGAGATCACCCGGAAGGACAAGGAAGGTAGAAGCGCATGACCTACGCCGACAACGAGTATCTGTTCACGTCCGAGTCCGTGACCGAGGGTCACCCGGACAAGGTCGCCGACCAGATCTCAGACGGAGTGCTGGACGCCGTGCTGCGCGACGACCCGAACGGCCGGGTGGCTTGCGAGACGCTCGTGAACACGGGCCTCGTCGTCGTCTCCGGCGAGATCACCACAACGACTTACGTCGATATTCCGGAGGTCGCTCGCGAGACGATCAAGCGGATCGGTTACACGAACGCCGAGTTCGGGTTCGACTACCACACGTGCGCGGTGATCAACGCGATCGACAAGCAGTCGCCCGACATCGCGCAAGGGGTGGACCACGCCTACGAGACGCGCACGAACTCCCACACGGCCGGCGGCGACGAGCTCGACATCGCCGGCGCGGGCGACCAGGGGATGATGTTCGGGTACGCGTCCAACGAGACCGAGGAGCTGATGCCGCTGCCGATCTCGCTCGCGCACAAGCTCGCCAAGCGCCTCGCCGACGTGCGCCGCGCCGAGATCCTCCCGTACCTGCGCCCGGACGGTAAGACCCAGGTATCGGTCCGCTACGTCGACGGGCGTCCGGTCGAGGTCGAGAAGGTCCTGATCTCGACCCAGCACCGCGACGGCGCCGAGTCGCTGCTCAAGGAGGACCTGTGGGAGCACGTGATCGAGCCCGAGCTGCCCGACGATCTGTATGACCGCAAGCATCTCCGCCGTAACCTGCTCGTGAACCCGACCGGCCGGTTCGTGATCGGTGGTCCGATGGGCGACTGCGGGCTGACCGGGCGCAAGATCATCGTCGACACCTACGGCGGCATGGCGCGCCACGGCGGCGGCGCCTTCTCCGGCAAGGATCCGAGCAAGGTCGATCGCAGCGCCGCGTACGCCGCGCGGTACGTGGCCAAGAACGTGGTGGCGGCGGGGCTGGCCGACCGCGTCGAGGTCCAGGTGGCCTACGCGATCGGTGTCGCCCATCCCGTGTCCACGATGGTCGAGACGTTCGGGACAGAGAAGATCTCCCGCTCGAAGATCCTCGAGCTGATCAACGAGCATTTCGATCTCCGTCCGGGCGCGTTCCGGCAGTACCTGCGCCTGCACCGCCCGATCTATCAGAAGACCGCGGCGTACGGTCACTTCGGCCGCGAAGACAACGACTTCACCTGGGAGCGGACCGACAAGGCCGCCGCGCTCGCCGCGGCCGCCGGGCTGACCGCACCCGCTGAGGCCGTCAGCGCGTGAGCATCACCGTAGTCGGATCGGTCGCGTACGACGCGGTCAAGACGCCGTTCGGCGAGCGCGAGCGCATGCTCGGCGGCGCGGCCACGCACTTCGCGCTGGCGGCGTCGTTCTTCGACCAGGTGCACGTCGTCGGGCGCGTGGGCGCGGACTTCGGCGACGAGGACCTCGCGGTACTGGCCTCGCGCGGCACCGACATCGCGGACGTCGAACGGGTCCCCGACGGGAAGACGTTCTTCTGGGCGGGCGAGTACGGCTGGGACCTCAACTCGCGCGAGACCCTCGACACCCAGCTCAACGTGTTCGAGGACTTCCAGCCGCGCCTGTCGGCGTCCTCGCGCGACTGCGACGTCCTGTTCCTGGCCAACATCCAGCCCGAGCTCCAGCTCAGCGTGCTCGAGCAGTGCGGGCAGGTGCAGTTCGTCGCGATGGACTCGATGAACCTGTGGATCGACATCGCGCGCGACGCGCTCGTCGAGGTGATTCGGCGCGTCGACTGCGTGATGCTCAACGACGCCGAGTTGCGCCAGCTCACGAAGCGACCGAGCATCGTCGGCGCCGCGCGCGAGGTGCTCGCGATGGGACCGTCCGTCGTCATCGCCAAGCAGGGCGAGTACGGCTCTGCGCTGATCACCGAGGAGCGGTTCTTCGCGCTTCCCGCGTACCCGCTCGAGGCGGTCATCGACCCGACCGGCGCCGGCGACACGTTCGCCGGCGGGTTCGTCGGGTACCTCGCCCGCCACCGGGGCGAGCCGCTCACCGATCCGATCCTGCGTCAGGCGATGGCGTACGGCACGGCACTGGCTTCCTTCAACGTCGAGGAGTTCGGCACCGAGCGGATGGACCGCCTGACCGCCGGCGAGATCGACGCCCGCGTCGAGGATCTACGCGCGATCTCCCAGTTCGAGCTTGCGCCGGCCCCGCTCCAGGCATCGTGAGCGGTGACCGTCTCCCTGCTGCGCCTGCTGATCTCCTGCCCTGACCGGCCGGGGATCGTTGCCGGCGTCTCGCGCTTCCTGTACGAGTCGGGGGCGAACATCGTCCGCTCGGACCAGTACTCGACCGACCCCGAGGGCGGCACGTTCTTCCTGCGGATGGAGTTCGCCCTGGCGCCCGAGAAGCGGGACGGCCTGGGCGAGCAGTTCGGGCTGAAGGTCGCCGAGCCGCTCGGGATGACCTGGCGCCTGTGGGACGCCGCGCGGCGCAAGCGGATTGCGGTGCTGGTGTCGCGCTATGACCACTGCCTGCTCGATCTGCTCTGGCGTTGGCGCCGCGGCGAGCTCGAGGGCCAGATTGCCCTGGTCGCGTCGAACCACCCCGACCTCCGCGGCGACGTCGAGCTGTTCGAGGTTCCCTACCACCACGTGCCGGTCGACCCCGAGCGCAAGCCCGAGGCCGAGGCGAAGCTGCTCGAACTGCTCGACGGCCAATGCGACCTCGTGGTGCTCGCGCGCTACATGCAGATCCTGTCCGGCGAGTTCCTCGAACGGCTCGCCGTCCCCGTGATCAACATCCACCACTCGTTCCTGCCGGCGTTCGCCGGCGCCAACCCGTACGCCCGCGCCAAGGCCAGAGGGGTCAAGCTGGTCGGCGCCACCGCGCACTACGTGACCGAGGAGCTCGACGCCGGGCCGATCATCGAGCAGGACGTCGAGCGGGTCAGCCACCGAGACGACGTCGCGCGGCTGACGCAGCTGGGCGCCGACATCGAGCGGTCGGTGCTGGCGCGCGCCGTGCAGGCGCACTGCGAAGACCGTGTGCTCCGGCACGGGAACACCACGGTCGTTTTCTGAGCGCGCTCAGGCGCGCCGCGCGCCGCGACGACCCGACCGGTCGGCTACCAGCGTGGCCACCGAATGGCCCGCGTGGTGGCGGACCTTGGTCCGGTGGTGGCCGGTCCCCAGCGTGTGCACGCGGGTGACCCGAGTCGCGATCCGCACTCCCACCAGCGCCGCGCTGCGCCGGGGAAGCGTCAGCACGTAGCCGTGGGCGCCGGGGGTGATCGTCTGCGTCAGGCGCGCCCCGATCCAGGTGCCGTCGGGTCCGAGCCGCTGGCCGTCGAGTGTCTCGCCGGTGGTCGAGTATGCCGACGGGGCGAGCAGCCGCTGGACCGTGGCCGGGCCGGTGGTGGGCAGGTGCAGTTCGACCCGGACGCTCCGGTTGCTTTTGTCGACCAACAGCACGTGCAGGATTCCGCCGCGGACCCGGACGGCCCAGGCACTCAGGTTCAGCGAGCGGGCATGCGACATATCCAGGCGGACGAGCCGCGCGTCGGCGCCGAGCGTCCGCGCGAACATGATCAGGCCGTAGAGGAGCGGCCGCGGTGTCAGCCCGCGCCGGTCGAGTGAGAACGGCGCGTTGATCGCGTAGGCCCGGACGTGAAGGTTGACGCCGTCGACCCCCGCCCGCATGAGCGTGAACAGCGCGTCGGGCGCCCACAGAGCGGTGGCGAACGTGTTGCTGACGCCCGTCTTCCCGCCGCACGTGACCGAGTTGAGCTCGGTCAGGCGGAACTTCAGGCCGGCGTCGTGCGACACCCTGACGGCGCCGGCGACGTCCTTGGCCAGCGCGCCAACGGCCTGCCAGCTCAGCAGTCGTGTGACCGTCGGATAGCCCGAGTTCGACTTGTGCTTGGCGCACGCGGAGTACGGATACAGGTGGCCGGTGATCGCGCCGAGCTCGGGGCGCTCGTCGGCGATCAGGGTCTTGATCCACGGCAGGCTGACCCTTGGGTGCGCCACCGCCGGCCCGATCAGCGGGATGTCGGGCGCGCCTTCGCCGAGCACGTTCGCGTAGGCGGAGAAGTCGCCGACGTAGCTGTCCGGCGTGAGCTCGAGCGGCAGCGGCCGGGCCTCGAGCGAGGAGCGCGCGACCATCGCCGACCAGTAGGAATGGGTGTACAGGTCCGGTTCGTTGCCGACCTCGAACCCGACGATGCTCCCGCGCGGAAGCGAGGTCTCGGCGGCGCGCGCCCAGGTGGCGGCCGTCCACGGCGTGTCCGTGACCAGGTTGAGGTCGACGATCAACTTGACCGGGTCGCGCCTGACAAGACTTCGCAACTCCGTGAGGAACGCGGGCGTGACGGCAAACGCCCACGACGGCATGCTTCTCGGCTTCTTCGGCATCCAGAACGAATGGTCGGCCGAGTCGCCGCCGATTCGCAGCACAAGCGGGCCGTTGCCGGGCACGTGCAGGAGCGAGATCACGCGCTCGAACACCGGCATGTCGCGCTCGAAGATCGGAAGCGCCCAGTACTCGGTCGACAAACCGAAGTAGGACGGGGGAACGGGCGTCGTGCTCGCGGTCGGGCTGATCGTCAGCACCGCCTCGGCCTGGGACCCGGCGCCGCGTGCGTGCCGGCCGGGCGCCGCCACCTGGGCAGAGGCGAACTTGGCGGAATGGCGTGGACCCGGGGCGGCGCCTGTCGGAAGCGTCGCTGTCGGGCAGCGCTAGCGCGATCCCCGAGACCAGCAGGGCAACCACTGCGATCGCCCCCGCGAGCAGCAGAATCACCCGCCGCCCGTGGCGGGCATCGCCCTCGGTAAGCATCACCCGTCGCACCTGGGCTCCCTCCCGTCGGAATCGATCTGCCGGCTGGCCTTACGCTCCTATCGGCCGAGCATACGGACGGCGTTACCCCGTTCTGGCATTCCGACGGCAGGCTTAACCGCGCCGAGCGGCGAAGCTAACACGCCTTAAAAGCGCTACGGGAGCTCAACTAGTCGTCTCCGATGACAACCTTCATCACGTCGGTGGGGTTCTCGATCGCGAACCGGATCGCTTCGGGCGCCTGGTCCAGCGCGAACCGGTGGCTGATCAGCGGCGCCAGCAGTGGCGTGTTGCGCTCGACGACGGCCACCGCCTCGCCGAACTCGCCGGCGCCACAGCAGCTCACGCCGAGCAAGTCGAGTTCCTTCTCGGTCAGGCTGCCGAGCCGGAACGTGACCTCATCGCCCGACATCCCGACCTGCACGGCGCGCCCCGCGGAGGCGACCATGTCGATCATCGCACGGACCGCGACCGGGGCTCCGGTGGCGTCGAATGCCACCGGTGGACCCGGGGGCCCGGCCCACTCGCGGGCAGCGGCGACGACATCGTCTCGGTCGGTCCACACGAGTGTCTCCGCTCCCATGTCGCGGCTCAGCGCGAGACGGGTGTCCTGGAGGTCGACCACGAGCACGTCCGCGCCGCGCTCGCGCGCGACCAGGCAGATGCACTGGCCAATCGGTCCAGCGCCGAGTACGACGGCCCGCTCGCCAATGCCGATTCCCGCGCGGTTGACCGCCCGCACCGCGATCGAAACCGGCTCGGCGAGCGCCGCCACCGCGGCGTCGTCGGCCTGAATCGGGTAGACCTGCTCGGCCGGGACCGAGAGCAGATCCTGCAGGCCGCCGTCGCTATGGATCCCGATCAGCTCGAAGTAGTCGCACGTGTTGGGACGCCCGACGCTGCACGGGTAGCACTCGCCGCACGCGCGCAGCGGCCACACCGCGACGCGCTGCCCCACCACCAGCTCGGGAGGGCAATCCGGCCCGACGGCCGCGATCGTCGCCCCGATCTCGTGCCCCTGGACGCGCGGGAACTGCGATCCGCCGGCCTCCGGCGACAGTTCGCCGAGGAAGAAGTGATAGTCGGAGCCGCAGATCCCGACCGCCTGGGGCGTGACCACGACCTCGCCCGGGCCCGGGTCGGTCGGCTCCGGGCGCTCTAGCACCGCCATCGACCCGACACCCTCGGTGACCGCGGCGCGCATGTCAGTCCGCCCGGCTCGTGCTCGCGACCACGATGCTCATCCCCACACCTCGGCTGCCGTCTCGACGATCAGCTCGAGCTTGGCGATCTCCTCCTCGCGCGTGAGCACGTTGCCCTCAACGGTCGAGGAGAACCCGCACTGCGGCGACAGGCACAGCTGCTCGATCGGCACGTACTGCGCGGCCTCCTCGATCCGGCGCTTGAGCACGTCCTTGGACTCGAGCTCGCCGTGCTTGGTAGTGACCAGCCCGAGCACGACGTACTTGCCCTTGGGCACGAACCGCAGCGGCTCGAACCCGCCCGAACGGGAATCGTCGTACTCGAGGAAGAAGCCGTCGACGCCAAGCCCGCCGAACAGCGCCTCGGCGACGTAGTCATAGCCGCCTTCCGCCGCCCACGACGAGCGGAAGTTGCCCCGGCACAGGTGGGTGGTGACCGTCATGCCGTCGGGCTTGCCCTCGAGCGCCCGGTTGATGTTGCGCACATACTGCTCGTGCAGATGCTCGACATCGCCCGTCCCGCGCTGGCGGATCTGCTCGCGCTGGTTCGGGTCGTTCAGATACGCGAGCGAGGTGTCGTCGAACTGGAGGTACGTGCACCCGAGTTCGCCGAGCGCGCGCAGTTCGTCGGCGTAGGCGGCGCACAGGTCGCTCCAGAACTCCTCCATGTCGGGGTAGATGCGCTCGTCGACCGCCGCCCGGCCGCCGCGGTAGTGGACCATGTTCGGGGAGGGGATCGTGAGCTTGGGCGTGGCCCCGTTCACCGCGGACTTCAGGAACTCGAACGCGTCGGCGAAGATCGTGTGGTCGAGGTGGATCTTCTCGGTCACGCGCAGCGCCGCCGGCGTCCACTCGACGGTCCCTTGTTCGTTCTGGAACTGGACCTTGATGTCGCCGGGCGCCTGCGAGAGTCCGCCGAGCTGGTAGATGAAGTCCATGTGCCACGTGGCGCGGCGGAACTCGCCGTCGGTCGCCGACCGTAGCCCGGCGTCCTTCTGGAGCTTCACCGCGTCGCGGATCGCGTTGTCTTCGATCGCCCGCAACTCGTCGTCGTCGATCCTCCCGGCGGCGTGATCCTCGCGCGCGCTCAGCAACTCGGCCGGGCGCAGCAGGCTGCCCACGTGGTCGGCACGGAACGGCGGGGTCGTTCGATTGTCGGTCACTCAGCTCCTCACATTGATTTCGACCCGAACGCCGTTCGGATCCTCGATGAACACCTGGCGGGGGCCTCCGGGCACGACGTTGGTGACGGCCGGGACACCGCGGGACTCGAGCCGCTGGACAAGCTCATCGTAGTTGGGCGCACTGAACGCGATGTGGTCGACTGGACCGACTCCCGCGTCACTCTCAGGGACGGCGAGCCCGAGCCCCGCCGCGTGTGCCGCGTAACGCCCGCGCTCGGCGATGTGCACGCACGCCGTGGCACCGGCGTACAGCCAATACCCAGGAAAGTCGAGGGGAGGGCGCTCGCCGACGGTTAAACCGACCACCGCGCAATAGAAGTCGCGGGTGGCGTCGATGTCGTCGCTGAGCACGAGCACGTGCTCGATCGACGTCACGCTTGGGCTGCGCTCGCCATCCGGGCTCACTTAACCGCAGCCCGCGTGACTCATCCGGCGGCTCATGTGGGGCGCAGCTGGGGGCCCGTCAGCGGCTGAGGGGTGCCCGCGCCGTTGCGGGTCCGCAACAGGTACGCGGACTGGAGCATGGCCGGGTTGTCCCGCAGCTCCTTGGCCATGCCCGAGTACTGGATCTGGCCGCCTTCCATGATGTAGGCGCGGTTGGCCAGCCCCAGCGCGAGCGTCGCGAACTGCTCGATCAGCAGCACCCCGGCCCCGGCCTCGGCGACCGACCGGATCGTCGGCACGAGCCGATTGATAACGACGGGCGCGAGCCCGAGCGACAGCTCGTCGATGATCACGAACCGCGGGTGGGAAACGAGCGCCTGCGCGAGCACGACCATCTGCTGCTCGCCGCCCGACAGCGAGCGGGCTGGGTAGTCGAGCCGCTTCTCGAGCTCGGGGAACAGCTCGAGCGCGCGCTTGCGCCCGGCGTCGGCGTCCCCGCCGGTCATCGTGTACGTGGCGACGCGGAGGTTCTCGGCCACCGTGAGCTCGGGGAGCAGCCGACGGCCCTCGGGAACGATCGCGATCCCGGCCGCGCGGATCCGCTCGGGACGCTTGCCGGCGAAGTCCCGCTCGTCGAGCAGCACCTTGCCCGCGACCGGCTTCAGCACCCCGCCGATCGCGAGCACCATGCTCGACTTGCCGGCGCCGTTGGGACCGAGCAGCGCGGTGATCTCGCCGGACGGAATCTCGAGCGAGACCCCGCGTACGACGTTGCGCCCGCCGCGCGCGACGACGAAATCATCGACGCGCAGGACGTCGCCCCCGGTGGTCACGCGACCTCCTCGGTTCCGAGGTAGGCGCGAATCACGCGCTCGTCGCGCAGCACCTCGGCGGTCGGCCCCGCGGCGATCATCTTGCCGAAGTCGAGCACCGCGGTCTCCGCGCAGCACGCCGACACGAGGCTCATGTCGTGGTCGACGAGGATCGTCATCGCGCCGGTCTGCTCGGGGATCTGGCGGATCACCTCGCCCATGTGCGCGGTCTCCTCGTCGGGGAGACCGGCGGCGGGCTCGTCGAGCAGGACCAGCCTCGGCCGTCCGACGACCGCCCGGGCGAGCTCGACCAGACGGCGCTGCGCGGCGCCGAGCGTGCCCACGCGCGAGGCGGGATCGATGTCCATCCCCACGAACGCGATCGCGTCCAGCACGTCCTGGCGACGGGTGGACCCGCTCATCTTGGAGTTCTCGTGGATCATCGCGACGTTGTCGAACACCGACAGCTCCTCGATCGCCTGCTCGGTCTGGAACGTGCGGCGCACGCCCCAGCGGGCACGGCGGAAGTGAGTGATCGCCAGGAGGTCGTCGCCGAACGCGGACACGCTGCCGGCCACCGGCTTGACGAACCCGCTCAGGACGTTGAAGAACGTGGTCTTGCCGGCTCCGTTCGGCCCGATCAGGCCGCACGTCCCCTCCTCGAACTTGACGTTCATCTGGTCAAGCGGCGTCACCCCGCCGAAGCGGACCGTGAGATCGGAGACCTCGATCACGGATCCCCACCCGTCGAGGGGGCGGGACGGCTGACCAGGCGATACAGGAACCGGCCGAGCCTGGCCATGTCCTTGGGGAACTGATCGACGATTCCGCGCGGCGCCGTCGTCAGCACCTGGAGCACGCCGACCCCGAACAAGATCGTCAGCCAGTCCGGCGAGATGCCCCAGTTGGTGAACAGAGCCGGGAAGAACTGGAGCAGGATCCCGGCGAGGACCGCGCCCCACAGGCTGTACGCGCCGCCCATCAGGACCACCGCGAACAGCGTGATCGAATCCTGGGTCTGGAAGTCGATCGAGTAGAGATAGTGGAGCCCGCCCGCGAGCAACCCGCCGGCCACTCCGGTGACGAACGACGCCAGCGCGAACGCCCACAGCTTGTACAGCGTGGTGTTGATGCCGCCCGCGAGTGCCGCCGCCTCGCTCTGGCGGATCGCCGCCCAGGCGCGCCCAGGACGAGTGCGGATGTGCGCCCACACGAGCAGGAACATCAGCACCGCGACCATCACCGCGTAGCGGAAGTACGAGGTCTCGCCGGTCGCGATGCTCGGGCGGCGGATCGGCGGGATGTGAACGCTTGAGCCGTTGTAGCCGAGGAAGCCGTGGCCTCCGTTGGGGAAGTTCGTCGTGGCGAGCACGACCGTGATCGCGCCGGCCAGCATCAGCGTGATCAGCGCGAGGTAGAGGCCGCTCAGCCGTAGCGCCGGCAGTCCGACCAGCGTCCCCAGCACCATCGTGATCAGGCCCGAGCACAGCAGCACGAGCGGGAACGGCATCGAGCCCGCGAACAGGATGCGCGCCGCCACCCACGCTCCGATCGCGAGCACCGCCGCCTGGCCGAGCGACACCATGCCGACCCGTCCGACGAGCAACCCGAGACCGAGCGCGACGATCGCATAGATCGCGACCTGCGTGCTCGCGTCTATGTAGTACGTGCTGAACAGCGACGGCACGACGAGCAACACGAACAGGAGCAGGATCAGCGCCACGGCGGGCTGCACCATCGCGCGCGGGTCGACCCTGCGCATCGACCGCAGGGATCCGGCCGACACCGGCGTTGCGCCGCCCGTCTCGGCCGCCGCCGGGGTCTCGTCGGTCTTCAAGCCGGTGGGCTCGATCGCTTACACCCCCTGCCGGCCGACCGTGATCACGCGTCGGCGATTCTGGAACAGCAACGCGATCGCGGCGAACACGAACGGCGTCATATCCCGGTAGTTGGTGATCGACTGGATCGGAGTAATGAGTGCGTCGACCGTGCCCACGACGAGCGCGGCGACGAACGTGATCGAGATCGATCTGAGTCTCGCGATCAGCGTCGCGGCCAGCGACGACAGCACTAGGAACGTGAGCGTGGTCGCATCGAGCGCCACGAGGTCGGCCAGCAGGATTCCGGCCACGCCGGAAAGGAGGCCGCAGCCGAACCACGCCGCAGCCTCGACTCGCCGCACGGGCACGCCCAAGGTAGCGGTGATCTCACGGTCGTTGGCCATCGCCCGCATCGCCGTGCCGAGCTTCGTGAAACGGAGGAAAGCGGCCGTCGCGACCGTGATCAGGAGTCCGAGGACGAGGGCGATCACGTTCGTCCATTCGACCAGGATCCCGGCGACCGTGAACGTGTCGTTGTCGGTCGGGAACGAGATCGAGCGCGACGCGCCCCCGCTCGAGGTCCACAGCAGGTCCATCACCCCGAGCAGGATCAGCGTGAGCCCGAGCGTCGCCGTCGCCTTGACCAGCGGGTCGCGCTTGGCCAGGGCCGGGCCGAACACCATCCCGTAGAACAGAGTCAGCACGCCCCCGAACAGCACGCACACGAGGTACGCGAGCCATTCGTTCCAGCCCGAATGGTTGATCAATGACCACGCGATCAGGGCGCCCATCGCGCCCACCGCCCCGAAGGCCAGGTTCAGCACCCCGGTGGCCCGGTACAGGACCACCATCCCGACTCCCGACAGCGCGTATACCGCACCGAGTGAGAGCCCGGTGACGAGGAACGGCTGGAAGTCCTGCCAGCTCGGCAGGCCGAGAATGCCGGAGATGAGCATGTGCGCTACCTGGACGCCCTGATCGTTTGTGGATCCTACTTACTTAGTAGATGACCTCTCGCTCACCCCGCCGGCTGTCCCGGTGCGGTCGGCGCCGTACCGGCCGCGCTGCGGTATTGAGCGATCTGCGGGTCGACCGAGGAGATGTTCGTGCAGCCCTGCTTGAGCACCATCTTCCCGTTGCTCGGAGTGACCGTGTAGTCCTGATTGTTGGGGATATGGAGGGGATAGCTGCCGAACGTCCATAGCTGGCACAGCATCCCGGTGTCGTAGTTCTTCACGCCCTTGAACGCGGCGTTCACGCTCTGGGCGGTGTAGGGACCCTTGATCGACTCGAGCGCGTGTGTCGCGATCTCACCCATCGTGAAGCCCATCTCGCTGAAGCTGCCGATGCCGCCCGACACGTCCGTGCCGTACTGCTTGAGGATTGCCTTGTACAGGTTCATCGTCGGCGTGGTCGTGTCGTCGGGGTCGGCGAGCTCGGCGTTCACGAAGAACTTGCCGTCCCACTTCGATCCCAGCGACTGGGCCAGGAAGTCGGTGTTGCACGGCGTCGAGCAGGCCCATGCCTTGACCCGGTTCTCGAGCCCCAGCTTCTGGGCGGCCTGAAGGATCACGAGCGCCTCGGGCGGGGTGAAGTTCAGCACCACCGCGCCGTTCGGACCGGCGTCGTCGACCTCCTTGAGCGCCACCGAGCTCGCGTCCGTGATCGGCACGTTCTCGGTCAGCTGCGTGATCGGCACGTGTCGCGTGCTCCGGCCAGCGCCGCCGGACCGGCGGCGATGTAGCCCGTGCCCGGCACGTTCGACTGGTCGAACACGATCTTGCTCGGGTGCAGGGTGAGGACGTACTGAACCGCTCCGTCGGAGCTGTAGCGCGGTCCCATGTTGACGTCCGCGATGTTCGGCGTCGAGTAGCACTCGGGCGCGATCCCCGCGGCGATCACGTAGTAGTGGTTCTTCTCCCAGTAGGCGTGGTTGATCGTGCACTCGAGGATGCTCGAGTTGCCCGACTCCCCGACCACCTTGTCGGTCTGGACCAGCTGGGTCGCGTCCGCGGCGATCTGCGCCGGCTGCGTCGGCTCGGTCAGCTTGTACAGCTTGATCGGGTGACCGTTGACGCCGCCGTTGGCGTTCACGCAAGCGAAGTACGCGCCCTCCATGTTCTCGATGTCCGTGAAGTCCGTCCCGGGCTGCTTGGTGTTGATCGCGCCCAGCGGGATCGGAGTGCCCGTGGCGGCGACCCCGGGCTTGGTACCGCACGACGAGGTGCTCGTCGATGCGCTCGTAGCGGCGCTGGTGGTGGTGCTGCTGGCCGAGGTTGACGAAGCAGCGGGCGCCGCCGCGCTGCTGGTGCTGCTGCTCTTGCTGCTGCCGCAGCCTGCCATGAGCAGCACGCCGAGAACCGCGGCACACGACAGGCCAAGTCGCACGCGCGAAACGTGGTGGTACATCCTCACCGATCTCCTCCTCCTCGAGGATTGTGTTGTGACCCGCCCCAGGGGTTTGGCGAGCGCGGCGATACTAATGCGTGGCCTAGTTGCATGCAATAGCCCCTAACACGACCTCAAGAATGAGAGTTCTGAGAGGTGGCACTGTACGTTTTGCATGCAATCGCACTGCGGGTCTAGACTGCCGCCACGCCGCGTCCGCGGCGTCGAGGAGGAAGGTGAGAGGTGGCCGGTCGAGACAGCAGGACCCAGATGACGCGGGCGCTGCTGCGTCTGCGCGAGCTGATCCTGCGCGGTGAGTTTGCGCCCGGGGAGCGCATGTCGGAGCTGCGGTTGGTCGAGACGCTCGGGGTTTCGCGGACGCCGCTGCGCCTCGCGCTGGCGGCGCTCGAGCACGAGGGACTGCTGCGCAGCCGCGGGCTCGCGCGGATACGAGGTGCGGGAGTTCACGCAGTCCGACATCAGCGACGCGATCGAGCTCCGCGGCGTGCTCGAAGGCACCGCGGCCCGGTTCGCCGCCGAGCGCGGAGCCGCGTCCGAGGCCATCGCAGGAACTGCGCGGCGATCTGCGACACGATCGAGCAGATGGTCCACCGGGCCGACTACGAATCGTTCGAACGGTTCGTGGATCTGAACGAGCGCTTCCACGCCGGGATCCTGCGGATGGCCGGCAGCCCGATGCTCGAGCGCGCCCTCGACGGGATCATCGCCCTGCCCTTCGCCAGCCCGAGCGCGTTCGTGATGGCGCAGGCCGTGTTGCCGCGAATCGCGCGACATCCTGCTCTTGGCTCACCGCCACCACCTCGGTCTGCTCGACGCGATCGAGCGCAGCCAGGGCACCCGCGCCGAAAGCCTCGGCCGCGAGCACGCGCTGCTCGCGCGGACCAACCTCGAGGTCGCGCTCGATCATCCCGATGTGCTCGAGCAGATGCCCGGCGCCTCGCTGCTCGCCCGACCCGAGCTCGAACAAGCCCGTGACGGCCAGCTCGGGCGGGCAAGAGGCGCCCAGCTCGAGCAGGTCTGACACCGGCGGCGCGTGACGGACGCATGCGACCAGGGCATCCATACCCCTGGTCGCCCTGATCGCATGAGCGTCACGTGGTGCTAGTGCGTCCGTGCTCCTACTGCGTCGCCGGGTTCGTCGAGGGTGCCGTCCCCGCCGCCGCGCGGTACTGCGCGATCTGCGGATCCGCCGAGGAGACGTTGAAGCATCCCTGCGCGGTCACCATCTTGCCGTTATCCGGCGTCGTGGTGAAGTCCGCGTTGTTCGGGATGTGCAACGGGTAGTCGCCGTACACCCACGGCTGGCACAGCAGGTCCGTCTTCTGGTCCTTGATCGCCTTGAACGCCGCGTTG
Source organism: uncultured Solirubrobacterales bacterium (assembly GCA_963755525.1). Taxonomy (GTDB): domain Bacteria; phylum Actinomycetota; class Thermoleophilia; order Solirubrobacterales; family Solirubrobacteraceae; genus Palsa-465. The sequence goes on from CAVWKC010000021.1 coordinate 318,505, forward strand.
ACGTTGGCGATCGTGTACGGAGCCGTGACCGTGTCGAGCGCGCCGACACTGAACTTCCCGAGCAGGTAGCCCATCTGGCTGAACGAGCCGAGGCCGCCGGCGACGGCCTGGCCGTACTGCGCCAGGATCGCCTTGTAGAGCTGCATGTCCGGGCCGTTGTGGTCGTCCGGATCGGTCAGCTCGGCGTTCACGAACAGCTTGTGGTTCCACTTCGGTCCCAGCGACTTGGCCAGGAAGTCGGTGTTACACGGTGTCGAGCAGCCCCAGCCCTTGACCCGGTCCTCGAGTCCGAGCTTCTGCGCGGCCTGGAGGATCACCAGCGCCTCGGGCGGGGTGAAGTTGAGCACGACCCACCCGTTCGAGCCGGCCTTGTCGACGAGGCTCAGGGCCAGCGAGCTCGCGTCGGTGATCGGCACGTTGGCGGTCGACTCGTTGATCGGGACGTGTGCGGCCGCCGCTAGCGCCGCCGGGCCGGCGGCGATGTAGCCGGTGCCCGGGACGTTGGACTGGACGAACACGATCTTCGACGGATGCTGGCTCAGCCCGTACTGGACGGCGCCGTCGGAGCTGTAGCGCGGACCCATGTTGACCGCCGCGCTGTTCGGAGTAGACCAGCACTCCGGCGCGATGCCCGCGCCCATCTCGTAGATCCCGAGCTGCTTCCAGTAGCTCTGGTCGATCGTGCATTCGAGCAGGTCGAACACGCCGACGATGCCGACCACGTGATCGGTCTGGATCAGCTGCTTGGCCGCGGCCGCAACCTGCGCCGGCTGCGTCTGGTCGTAGATCACGTACAGCTTGACCGGATGTCCGTTCACGCCGCCGTTCGCGTTCACGCAGGCGTAGTACGCGTTGATCATGTTCGGCCCGTCGCTGAAGTCCGTGCCGGGCTGCTTGGTGTCGATCGTGCCGATGTTGATCGGTGTCCCGGTGGCCTTGACTCCCGGCTTCGGCCCGCACGACGACGTGCTGGTCGAGGCCGTGCTCGCGCTCGTGGTCGCGCTGGTGCTCGAGCTCGTCGCGCTCGACGCGCCGCTCGCGGCGCTGCTCGACGTGGTCGAGCTACTGCTGCTGCCGCATCCCGCGAGCACCAGCATCGCGCCGACCAACACGGCCAGCGCCCCGGTCCAGCGCATGCGCAGCGCCTGGTGGTACGTCCTCACCTCTACTCCTCCTCGAAATGATTTGGTTGATCGCCCCTCTTGGCGAGGCGCCGATCTTATTCGGGACTCGTGCTGTATGCAACGCAGGCCTAACGTGACCACAAGAATCGTTTGCAGGCGTTCTCGCAGGCCGATCTTGCATACAGCGATTTCGGGAGCCATACTCTCGCGCGCCCATGGTCAATCACGTCAACCGGACGCAGATGATGCGGGCGCTCCTGGCCCTACGCGAACAGCTCCTGAGCGGCGAGTTCAGACCCGGCGAGCGGATGTCCGAGCTGCCGCTTGTCGAGCGACTGGGGGTGTCGCGCACGCCGCTCCGCCTCGCGCTGGCCGCACTCGAGCACGAAGGACTGCTGCGCGTGCTTCCGACCGGCGGGTACGTCGTGCGCGAGTTCACCCAGGCCGACATCCGGCACGCGATCGAGCTCCGCGGCGTGCTCGAGGGCACCGCGTGCCGCTTCGCCGCCGAGCATGGAGCCACCCGCCGCGACCTGCGCGCGCTGCGGGCGATCAACGAACAGGTCGAACCGCTCGTGCACCGCGCCGACTACGAGTCGTTCGAGCGCTACATCGCGCTCAACGGAGAGTTCCACGAGCGCCTGATCAAGATGGCGCACAGCCCGCTGCTCGAGCGCACGCTCGACACCGTCCTGTGCCTGCCGTTCGCGACCCCGAACGCGCTCGTGCTCCAGCACGCCCAGCTGCCGGAGTCGCGCGAGATCCTGATCGTCGCCCACCGCCAGCACCTGTGGCTGGTCGACGCAATCGCCAACCGCGAGGGCTCGCGAGCCGACAACGTCGCGCGCGAGCACGCCCGCCTGTCGCTCACGAACCTCGAGATCGTGCTCACTCGGCAGGGGCTCGTCGAGCAGTTGCCGGGTGCGTCGCTGCTGGCGCTCGACCCCGAGCTCGAGCCCGCCTGACCTACGGCGACGTGATCGCTCCGTGCTCCCACGGCTCGACGTCGCGCTCGCCCCACTCGAGCGTGATCTTTGCGGCCCGGTATATGTCGTCGGCTCCCGGGCGGTACGCGTCCTCGAGCGACGGGCTGACCGGCACCGGCGTGTAAGGCGCGCCGACGCGCTGGATCGGCGCCTCCAGGTAGTCGAACGCGGCCGCCTGCAACTGCGCGGCGAGCTCGGCCCCGAACCCGCCGGCGGTCACCGCCTCGTGCGCCACCACCGCGCGACCGGTGCGCCTGACCGACCGGGCGAGCGTGTCGAGGTCGAGCGGGACCAGCGTGCGCGGGTCGATCACCTCGGCTTGCACCCCTTCCGCTGCGAGTTTCTCGGCCGCCTCGAGCGCGTCGCCGACCATGCGCGAAAGCGCGACGATCGTGAGGTCGTTGCCGGTTCTGAGCGTGCGTGCGCGGCCGATCGGGACTGGCTCCGGCGGATCCGGCACCGTCTCGCGCCGGAAGTAAAGCGACTTGTTCTCGACGAACACGACCGGATTCGGATCGGCGATCGCAGTCTGGAGCAGTCCGGCGGCGTCCGCGGCGTTGCTCGGCATCACGACCTTCAGACCGGGCACGTGCGTGAGCCACGCCTCGAGGCTCTGCGAGTGCTGGGCGCCGTTGCGCTGGCCGGAGCCGCCCTGGGTGCGGAGCACCAGCGGCACCGACAGCTGGCCGCCGGACATGAAGTGCGCCTTCGCCGCCTGGTTGACGAGCTGATCGAGCGCGAGCGTGATGAAGTCGATGAACATGATCTCGACCACGGGGCGGAGGCCCGACTGCGCCGCCCCGATGGCAACCCCGCACACCGCGCCCTCGCTGATCGGGGTGTTGCGCACGCGCTCGCGGCCGAACTCGTCCGCGAGTCCGGCGGTCGCGAGATACGGGCCGCCCTCGGCGACGTCCTCGCCGAGGACGATCACGCGCTCGTCGTCGCGCATCGCGCGCGCAAGCGTTGTCGCGATCGCCTCGACGAACGTGGTCTCGATCATGTGGCGTACACGAGGCTGGCCAGAATCTTCGGGTCGGGGAACGGGCTGTCGCGCGCGAACTGCACCGCTTGCTCGATCTCCTCGGCCGCCTCCCGCTCGATGGCGGCCACGGTCCGCTCGTCGACCACCTGACCCCCAATCAAAAAATCAGTCAGCCGCGGAATCGGGTCGCGCTTGGCCCATTCGCGGTCGGCCTCGGGGTCGCGGTACTTCTCGGGGTCGCCCTCGTAGTGCCCGCGCCGGCGAAACGTCAGGCACTCGAGCAGGTACGGCCCTTTGCCGGCGCGCGCCTTGTCGAGGTACTTTGCGAACGCGGCGTGAACCGCGGGGACGTCGCTCCCCTCGACCGTCTCGCGCTCGAACCCATACGGCGCGACCACGTCGCTGACCCGCTCGACGGTGCTGTGCTCCGCGCGCGAGGTGAACTCCGCGAAGCCGTTGTTCTCGCACACGAAGATCACCGGCAGCCTCCACAGCGCCGCGAGGTTGATCGACTCGTTGAAGTGCCCCGCCTGCACCGCGCCGTCGCCGAAGAACACGACCGTCACCTGGTCGGAGCCTTTGAGATGTTGCGTGAGCGCGGTGCCCAGCGCGAGCGGCAGGTTGCCGCCGACGACGCCGGTCGCGCCCATGAACCCGTGCTCGGCGTCGACGAGATGCATGGATCCGCCGAGGCCGTGGCAGATGCCCGTTTCGCGCCCCATCAACTCCGCCATCAGGCGGTCGATTGGCGCGCCCTTGGCGATCGCGTGGCCGTGGGCGCGGTGGCCGCTGTAGACCGCGTCGTCGTCGCGCAACTGCCGGCACACCGCCGCCGCGACGCCCTCGCCGCCGATGCTCAGGTGGATCAGCCCGTAAACCTGGAGCGTGCGCTTGAGCTGCGCCACCCGCTCCTCGAACAGGCGGATCCGCCACATCGTGCGCAGCAGGTCACGCGCCGTGTCGGCATCGAGCGGGGCTTTGGCCACTTGAGGCTATGCGGCGACGGGCGCCTCGCCCAGGACCTGTCGGACGCTCAGGGCGATCTTCTCCTCGTTGGGCAGGACGTACGCCTCCATCGGCTCGCTGTAGGGCACGGTCACGTCGAGCGCGGTCACCTGCGCGATCGGCGCCTTCAGCGATCCGAACCCGTGCTCGGCCACCTCGGCCGCGATCACCGCGGACGCGCCGCCGTGGCGAGTGCCCTGGTCGGCGATCACGAGCCGGCCGGTCTTCTCGACCGAGGACAGGATCGTCGGCATGTCGAGCGGGTTCAGCGTGCGGGGGTCGATCACCTCGGCCTGGATCCCCTCTTTGGCGAGGGTCTCGGCCGCCTCGAGTGCCCGTCCGACCGTCCAGCCGGTGGCGACGATCGTGACGTCGGACCCTTCGCGGCGGACGGCCGCCTCGCCGAACGGCACGACGTACTCGCCCTCGGGCACGTCGCCGTGCTCGAGCACCTGCAGGTAATTGATCAGGTAAACGACCGGGTTATCGTCGCGGATTGCGGCCGCCATCAGCCCCTTGGCGTCGGCCGGGGTCGACGGCAGCGCGATCTTCAGGCCGGGGAATCCCATGAACATGCCGTAGATCGAGCCGGTGTGCTGGCCGGCCCAGCCCGCGGTGAACCCGTAGCCGGCCTTGAACACGGCCGGCACCTTGACCTGGCCGCCGCTCATGTAGCGCAGGCGCGGCGCCTCGTTGACGACCTGGTTCATCGCCACCAGCATGAACTCGGCCATCAGCAACTCGACCACCGGGCGGTAGCCGGCAAGCGCGAGGCCGACCGCCATCCCGATCTCGGCCGTCTCGGAGATCGGCGACACCCGGACGCGCTCGCGTCCGAACGCCTGGACCAGCGGGTCCTCGTCGCTCGGGGCAACGTCCTGGCCATAGAAGACGACCGTGGGGTCGCGTTCCATCTCGACGCGGATCCCTTCCTGGACCGCCGCGATGTAAGGAATCTCTCGTGCCATGGTCGGGTTCTCCTAGGCGTATACGTAGTCTTGGCGGGCAGCGGCTTGCGGGCTCGGGGAACGGGCTGTCGAGCCCGAATTGCACGGCCGCCTCCATCTCCTCGGTGACCTCCTTGGCGATCTCGTCGGCCCGCGCCGGGTCGAGCACGCCCTGCTCGACCAGCCGTGCCCGGAACCGGGGGACCGGGTCACCGCGCAGCGCGGCCTCGTACTCCTCGCGGTTTCCGAACGTCGTGATCGCCTCGTGCTCGGGGTAGTGGAGCGGCACGCCGGGCGGGGCGATGATGTTGCCGTGGGCTGACAGGCGGTAGACCTTCGACTCGACGAGCGTCGGCCCCTCGCCGGCGCGGGCGCGGTCCGACGCGGCCCCGACCGCCTCGTACACCGCCACCGGATCACCGCCGTCGACGGTCACGCCGGGCATGCTGTAGGCCGTCGCCTTGACCGACAGCGGCTCGCCGTTGGCGGCGTTGGCGTCCTCCTGCTCGGAGCGCGTCGACACGTTGTAGTTGTTGTTCTCCATGACGTAGACGACCGGCAGCTTCCACAGCGACGCCAGGTTCAGCGACTCGTGGAACGCGCCCTGCTTGGAGGCGCCGTCGCCGAAGAACGACAGGACGACCTGGCCCTGTTTGCGGAGTTGCGCCGCGAACGCGACGCCCGTCGCCTGGGGGATGCCCTGGCCGACGATGCCGCTCGTGCCGAGGAATCCGCGCTCGGGGTCGACGAGGTGCATCGAGCCGCCGTAGCCGCCGCACAGCCCGTCCTTGCGGCCGTAGATCTCGGCCATGATCGACTTGGTGTCGGTGCCGAGCGCGATCGGGTAGCCGTGGCAGCGGTACGTCGCCATCAGCTGGTCGCCCGGCTTCATCGTCGCCAGCGATCCGACGATCGACGCCTCGGCGCCGTCGGCGAGGTGGGTGTGGCCCCGGATCACGCCGGGATGCTCCTCGAAGGTCCGCTTGACGCGCTCCTCGAACTCGCGGATCCGCAGCATCTGGGTGAACATCCAGACGAGCCTGTCGTTGTCCAGTTGTTCCATCTGTGGATTTCCTCCTCGGGTCTCCTCAGGTCACGCCGGCGCGGAACTGTGCGGCCGTCGTCTCGTACGCGCGCTTGAACTCGTCTTCGATGGGCAGGTTGCGGAGCTCCGCCGAGAGCACCTCGACTCCCCATGGGCCGGCGTAGCCGATCTCCTGGCACGCCTCGACGTAGCCGGTGATGTCGAACTCGCCCTCGCCGGGCAGCTTGCGCCGGTTGACGACCTCATCGATCGGGTCGGGCATGTTCTCGTACTGCCCGTCGGACAGCTCGACCCAGCCCAGGTACTCGGGCGGGATCCGCTTGAGGTCCGCCGGTGAGATTCCGAGCTTGCCCATGTGCCAGGTGTCGATCGCGAGCGCGCCATTCGGCTCGGCGGCGCCCTGCACGAGTTCGAGCGCCGTGTCCAGCGTGTTCACGTTGACGTCGAACGGCATGAACTCGTAGACGACCTTGGCGTCGGTGTGGTTGGCCGCATCCTGACACAGCTCGGTGAACGCCTCGGTGAGGGTTCGAGGTCGCACGGGGTGCCGGGGATGTTGCCGACCTTGATGTGGTGGGCGTCGAACGCCGCGGCGGTCTCGAACAACTGCTTGCGCAGGCGATCCGATTCGGCGCGCGCCGGCTCGCCCTTGGGGACCCAGAACTCGGCGAGGAACTCGACCTCGAGGTACTTCAGGCCGGCGTCTTTGAAGACTTGGGCCATCTCGCCGAGCGTGGTGGTCTCGAGCTGGTGCGTGACGTCCGCGTGCCACAGCCCGATGCCCTTGAACCCGGCCTTCGCCGCCTCCGCGCACCGGTCGGGCCAGCTGAACAGGCTCCACTCGCGCCCGACATGGACTTCCACCGGCCCGCTCACCGTCCAGTACAGCGCCATCAGCTCAATCTCGCCCAAGGTCACTCCTCTCGTGTGGGAGCGACGGTAGCGCCGCAGGCTGGACAGAGTCCAGTCGTCCAGCGCAGGCCTTCTTGTGTATGAGCGCGGTCAGGACACTTCGCGCAAGCGGCCCGTCTCGACCTCGTACACGAACCCCCGGATCGCGTCCTTGTGCGGGATGAACGGCGAGGCCTTGATCCGCGCGATCGACTGGCGCACGTCGGCGTCGAGATCTCGGAAAGCCTCGGGAGCCCACTCGGGCCTGATCCCCGTGTCCTCCTCGATCGAGCGCCTGAAGTCGTCGTCGGTGAAGGTCAGCATCCCGCAGCCGGTGTGATGGATCAGGATGATCTCCTCGGTTCCCAGCAGGCGCTGAGAGATCGCCAGCGACCGAATCGCGTCGTCGGTCACGACCCCGCCGGCGTTGCGGATCACGTGGGCGTCGCCTTCGGTCAGGCCCAGCGCGCCGTAGACGTTCAGGCGAGCGTCCATGCACGCCACGATGGCCGTTTTGGTGGCCGGCGGCAGCGGGAGGTCGCCCTTGTCGAACGAGGACACGTAGTCGGCGTTGTTCGCGAGCAGGTCATCGGTCGAGCTCATGTTTCTCCTCGGGGCGTCGGGGCGGGCGGGAAGCGGGGGGAAGCGGGCGGTCAAACTATCAAAAGCCGATCGAATTCACGGTGATTGCGCCGGCGGCTCGACGGTGTCCGGCGCCGGCGCTGGCGCCGCGCGCCCGCGCACCTGGAGGCCCGCACCGCACCCCGTGAGCCGCTGCCGGCCGGCGCCACGCCCCCGCCGGCAACCGCACCGCCCGCGCGTCAGGCGGCGAGCGGCTCTGGGATCGAGGCCGGCGCCGGCGCGGTCAGCTCGTACGCCGCCTCGTCGAACCGACGCGTCTGCTGCCAGAAGCGCCACGTGAAGTCGGGCCAGATCGTGCTGTTGCGGCCGTTGCGGTCGATGTACCAACTCGCGCAGCCGCCGGTGTTCCAGACCGTCCGGCCGAGTCGCGACTGGACGTGCTGGTTGTAGGCGTCGTAGGCGTCGCGGCGGACCTCGATCCGGGCGGCGCCGCGGCGGTCCATCGCCTCGAGCGCTCCCATCAGGTAGTTGAGCTGCGCCTCGATCATGAACACGACCGAGTTATGGCCGAGGCCGGTGTTCGGGCCGACGAGCAGGAACAGGTTGGGGAAGTCGGGCATCGCGGCGCCGCGGTAGGCCTGCGGGCTGCCGTTCCACACGTCCGAGAGCACCACCCCGTCGCGACCGCGGATCATGGTCGAGAACGCGGTCTCCGTGACGTGGAAGCCGGTGGCGAAGATCACCGTGTCGACCTCGTGCATGCTCCCGTCGGCAGCGACCACGCCCCGAGGAGTGAACGCGGTCACGCCGCTCGTGACGACTTCGACGTTGGGCTGAACCAGGGCCGGATACCACTTGTTCGAGGGCAGGATGCGCCTGCAGCCGATCACGTAGTCGGGGGTGAGCTTCGCGCGCAGCGCCTCGTCGGGCACCTGCTTGGCGAGATGGCCCTCCGCCACGTTCTGCACCGCGTTCATCAACTGCGGGCGGTAGGCGAGCCCCAGCACGAGCGCCTCGCGGCTGACGTACACCATCGTCCGCACGGCGCGCTGCGCCGCCGGCACCCGCCGGTACAGCCGTCGCTCGAACTCGGTGATCGGGCGGTCGCGGTGCGGCACGACCCACGGCGCGGTCCGCTGGAAGATCGTCAGGTGCTTGACCTCCGGCTGGATCTGCGGAACCGTCTGGATCGCGGACGCCCCCGTCCCGATCACTGCGACGGTCCGACCGGTCAGATCCTGTAAGTGGTCCCAGTGGGCGGTGTGAAACGCGACGCCCTCGAACTCGTCGAGACCGGGCAACGACGGAACCGAGGGCTCGCTGAGCGGCCCCGGCGCGCCCACCAGCACCTGCGCCGAAAACGAGCCGTCGGGAGTCTCGATCTGCCACACGCCCGCGTCCTGGTCCCACTCGGCGCTCTGCACCGGGCAGTTGAAGCGGATGTGCGGGCGCAGGCCGAACCGATCGGTGCAGTCGCGCAGGTACTCGCGGATCTCGGGTTGGAGGGGATAGGTCCTCGTCCACTCCGAGTTCGGCGCGAACGAGTAGCTGTACAGATGCGAAGGGATGTCGCACTGACAGCCCGGGTAGGTGTTGGCCCACCAGGTGCCTCCGACCTCGCCGTCGCGCTCGAACACGACGAAGCCCTCGCTCCCGGATTGCTTGAGGCGGATCGCCATGCCGAGGCCGCCGAAGCCGGCGCCCACGATCGCCACCCGAAAATGCCCCCGGAACCCGTCACCTGTACTCATGTCGCCTCTCGCACACTTTCGTAGAAACAGTCGTGTTCTTGAGTGTACACTGATGTTCCCATGACGGCCGCACCGCCCGCAACAAGCGTCCTGACGGTACTTCCGCGTGGGCGCCACGCTGCGCCTCGGCCGGTCGTCCGGGAGGCCCAGCGCGTGCGCATGCTCGCGGCGATGGTCCAGGCGGTCGCCGACAAGGGCTACGCGCGGGTCGCGGTGGCGGACGTGATCGAGCGCGCGGGCGTGTCGCGCAAGACGTTCTACGAGCAGTTCGCGAACAAGGAGGACTGTTTCCTCGCCGCCTACGACGCCACCGTCGACGACCTACTGGCCACGATCGACGAGGCGCTCGAGGCGTTCGCGCCGGACTGGCTGGCCGCCCACCGCGCCGCCGTCGGGGCGTACCTGGAGGCGCTCGCGGCCAGCCCCGAATTCGCCAAAGCCCTCCTGATCGAGGTTCTCGGCGCCGGCCCCGAGGCCCTGGACCGGCGCGCCGCCGTCCAGGATCGTTTCGCGACTCAGCTAAGGGACGTCCACCGTCGCGCCAGACAGGACATCCCCGAGATTCCCGAGGTCCCGCCGCACACGTTCCTCGCCGCCGTCGGCGCAGTCAACGAGCTGGTCACCGCGCACGTGCTCGAGCACGGCGCGGAAACGCTGCCCGAGCTCGCCGACGCGATCCTCGACGTCCAGCTCGCGCTACTTGTGGGCCGTGAGGTCGCACGGGACTTGGCCGCCGACGCGAACACGACCTGATCTCACCCGACGATCTGGTTGAGCGCGGCCGCGAGCTCCTCCGGCCGCGACGCCCAGACCGAGTGATCGGTGTCGATCTCGAGCACCGGGTCGCAGCCGGCGGTCTCGAGCATCCGCCGCTGGAGCGCCGGCTTGATCGCCCTGTCCTTGAGGCACATCACGTACGCCCGCGGCAGCGCGGCGAACGCTTCGCCCTCCGGGCCGCCGAGGGCGACCGGATTCGTGAAGGGCACGACGGGCTGCGAGCCGCGGATCGACGCGGCCCAGGCCGCCGCCTCGTCATCGGCGCAGTGACACAGCGCTTCGCGCACCGCCTCCGGCGCCATCGTCGCCACCGGTGGATCTCCGTCGACGACCAGGTTTGCCTGCACCTGATCGCCGGCACCCTCGGGGAGCTGCGTCATGTCGATCAAGCTCATGCCATCCCAGGGCAGGAACGCCGCCACGTACACGAGCCGGCTCACATGCGAACGGCAGCGGGCCGCGGCCTGCGTGATGACCATCCCACCCATGCTGTGCCCGACGAGCACCGCCGGCGGGCCTGCGGCCAGCGCCTCGCACACGCGGTCCGCGTAGCGATCGAGCGTGGCCTCTTCGACCGGGGTCGGGTCGTCGCCCTGGCCCGGAAGGTCGACCGCCTCGACCGTGTGACCCGCCGCGCGCAGGCCAGGAGCGACCCGGTCCCAGCAGGCAGCCCGTCCGAACGCCCCATGCACCAACACGATCCTCGCCATCGCCTGACCTCCTTGATCATCAGTGTCAATCTTCGTGACAAGCCGCGCGATCCTACTTGGGGGGCGATCTGGCTCGGTTTAGACTCCCCACCGCTCGTGGCGGTTTACGAGCAAGGAGCTGAAGAGAGGGAGCAGATGGCTACAACCGCGCCGAAGGCTGGGGCATTCCCGAGCCCATATGAGATCGACACTCCGCCCGGGTGCGAGGGCTGGGAGGAGATGTACCCCTACTACGCGCTGTTCGACGAGCGCCGGCGCGACACCGACGAGAACCGCTTCTGGTTCTGGAACTCGATGCATTTCCCGATGCCGATGCCGGCGTTCGACGTGATCTGCATCGACTCGCCGTACCAGGCGGTCGGGGCTTGGCAGAACCGCGTGTTCGCGGTGCCCCCCGCGATGGGGATCGACTACCGGTGCGTTAACGGCTACATCTACATCTCCGGAAACCCCGTCACCGATCCGGCCAAGATCGCGGAGCGGGCCGAGTTCTTCCAGAAGCGCGCCGGCTACTACTTCCAGAACTGGACCGAGCTGTACGGCAAGTGGCGGACGAAGATGGAGGCGCTGATCCGAGAGCTCGGCGAGCTCACCGTCCCCGACCTCCCCGAGTACGAGCCGGACGAGGTCGCGTTCGGCGAGGATCGCAACACCGCGTTCTACGAGGTGCTCGACGCCTACCCCCGCGCACTTCGGCTGGGCGACATGATGTGGCAGCACCACTTCGAGTTCCTGCTGCTCGGCTACGGCGCCTACGGGACGTTCGTGGAGTTCTGCAAGGGCCACCTGCCCGACATCCCCGATCAGCACATCGCGCAGATGGTCGCGGGCATCGACGTGCTCCTGTTCCGGCCCGATGCCGAGTTGCGCCGGCTCGCGCGCCTCGCGATCGAGACTGGCGTCGACGGAGCTTTCCAGCAGGGCCGCTCACCGCAAGAGATCGACGCCGAGCTCGCCACGAGCGACGCGGGCCAGAGCTGGCTCGCCGAGCTCGAGAAGGTCAAGGACCCGTGGTTCAACATGGCCACCGGCGACGGCCTCTACCACTATTACCGCAGCTGGCTCGACGACCCGAGCATCCCGTACGCGTCGCTGATCGGGCACATCAGCGCGCTCAACGCCGGCGAGCAGATCGACCGGCCGACCGAGGAGATCCAGCGCGAGCGCGACCGGCTGGCGACCGAGTACGGCGCGCTGCTCGACGAGGAATCGCGCGCGGCCTTCAACGACCTGCTCGACCTGTCACGGACCGTGTTCCCGTACGTCGAGGAGCACAAGTTCTTCTGCGACTACTGGTTCCTCACCCGGTGGTGGAACAAGATCCGCGAGTTCGGCGACCTGCTCGCGCGCAACGACTTCATCGAGGACTCCGAGGACGTATTCCAGCTCTCGCGCTACGAGGTCGCGAGCGCGCTCGATGAGTTGGTGCTGACCTGGGCCACCGGCGGCCGTCCGCTCGGCCCCAAGCACTGGCCTCCGATCGTCGCCCGTCGCAAGAAGATCCTCAAGAAGCTCGGCGACTGGACGCCCCCGCCCGCGATCGGCGTCACCCCCGACGCGGTCACCGACCCGATGACGATCATGCTTTGGGGGGTGACCACCGAGCGTGTGCAGGAGTGGGCGCGCCAGGTGGACGGCGGGTCGGTGCTGAACGGCGCCGCGGCGTCGTCCGGCGTGGTCGAGGGACTCGCGCGGGTGGTCAGGTCGGTCGACCAGATCGGCGACGTGCGGGACGGCGAGATCCTCGTGTGCGGGAGCACCTCGCCGGCGTGGGCGCCGATCTTCTCGAAGATCAAGGCGACGGTGACCGACGTCGGCGGCGTGATGTCCCACGCGGCGATCGTGGCGCGCGAGTACAGGCTGCCCGCGGTCGTCGGCACGGGCCGCGCCACCGCGGCGATCCGCACCGGGCAGATGATCCGGGTGGACGGCACCGAGGGCACGGTCACGTTGCTGTGACCGATTACACCCGGCCGCTGCAGCAACTTTCCCGCAGCGACGAGCCGAGCTTCGGCGGCAAGAGCGCAAATCTCGGAGAGCTGCTCGCGGCTGAGATCCCGGTGCCACCGGGGTTCGCGATCTCGGCCGCGGCCTTCCAGGAGTTCGTTGCAGACGCCGGGCTCGAGGGCAGGATCGAGGGTGCCCTCGCACGGGTGACGGCCGGCGACCTCGAGGCGATCGCCAACGCCGCGCACGCCATCAGCGAGGTGATGCGGTTCGCGCCCGTTCCTGACGTCGTGCGCGTCGAGGTGGAGCAGCGCTACGCGCAGATCGGCCACGCGGCCGGGGTCGACTCGCCGCCGGTGGCGGTCCGCTCGAGCGCGATCGGCGAGGACAGCGCGGACGCGACGTTCGCCGGTCAGCAGGAGACGTACCTGTGGGTCCGGGGCGTCGAGCACGTGTGCGACGCGCTGCGCGATTGCTGGGTCAGCCTCTACAGCCCGCCGGCGATCAGCTACCGGGCGCGGCTCGGCCAGGCCAACGAGCCGCCCGCGATGGGAGTCACCGTGCAGCTGATGGTAGACGCCGAGGTCTCGGGGGTGATGTTCACCTGCAATCCGGTGAGCGGCGATCCGAGCATGGTGGCGATCAACGCGAGCTGGGGTCTCGGCCTGGCGGTGGTCGGCGGGGAGGTCACCCCCGACGACTATCTCGTCAGCAAGGTCACCGGCGAGGTGGTGCGCGAGCACGTGCACTCCAAGCACGTCGAGTACGTTCCGGACCCGAGCGGAGGCGGCGCTGTCCGCGTGGAAGTCCCACCCGGGCGCGCCGAGCGCGCCTGCCTCGATCGCTCCGCGCTGGACCGGCTGGTCGATGTCGGCAAGCGCGTCGAGCGCCACTTCGGCCGCCACCAGGACGTCGAGTGGGCGATCGCCCGCGACGACGCCGAGGCGCTGTTCGTGGTCCAGGCGCGCCCGGTCACCGGGCTGGCCAAGAAGACCGAGAAGCCCAAGCCGGCGTCCGCGATGTCGCTGATCAT
>CAVWKC010000022.1:0-27712 GCA_963755525.1 uncultured Solirubrobacterales bacterium
CGAAAGCAAGTGCCGCCTTCGTCCGCGGCAGCCGAGCTACCAGATCAGCAAAGCCTCGTCCACTCCTCACGGGAGGCGGGAGTCTAAGCGATCGCGGAAATTCCGAGCAATTTATTTACCGCAGTTGCGGTAAGCGGTCCGTGAGACGGCTCACGTCAACGCGCGCCCACGTCGCCGGCCGGCTCCGCCTCGATCTTGGGTTCGTCCGCGGCTTCGGACTTGGACTGGTCCTTGGACATGGGTTTGGAGTCGCCGTTGGCCGAGGATTCGGGCTCGATCTCCGGCTGGGACGGAGGCATCTTCACGCCCGCGGCGGCGTAGGCGGCCGCGCCGTCGAGCGTCTCGGCGAGGAGAAGCGCGTGCGCGAGGCTGTCGAGCTGGCCGCGGTGGCTGCGCAGCAGGTCGGTCACCGCCGTGTGGGCCTCCTCGACCATGCGTTGCACCTCCTGGTCGATCAGCCATTGGAGGTGCGGCGAGGTTTCGCTCGTGCCGGGGAAGAACTGCCCCGAACCGTCGCGTGGCAGCAGCGAGATCGGCCCGAGCTTGTCGCTCATGCCCCACCGTCCGACCATCTGCCGGGCGATCTGGGTGAGCTGTTCGATGTCCGACTCGGCGCCAGTCGTGATCTTGCCGTACACGACCTCTTCGGCGACGCGGCCGCCGAGCGCGACCTTGATCTTGGCGTCGAGCTCGTCGCGCGAGTACGAAACCCGGTCGGCGTCGGGCGTGGACAGCGTCACGCCGAGCGCCTGGCCTCGGGGGATGATCGAGACCTTGCGCACCGGGTCGGCGCCGGGGGTGAGCATCCCGACGAGCGCGTGCCCGGACTCGTGGAACGCGGTCCGCTCCCGGTCCTCGCGGTTGAGCAGGATTCCGCGCGGCGCGCCGAGCAGGAGCTTCTCGAGTGAGTCGGTGAAGTCGGCGTTCTCCACCTTGTCGTGCCCGCGCCGGGCGGCGAGCAGCGCCGCCTCATTGCACAGGTTGGCGAGGTCGGCGCCGACCATCCCGGGGGTCGAGGACGCGAGCGCGCCCAGGTCGACGTCCGCGCCGAGCGGAATCGAGCGGGTATGGACCTGGAGGATCTTCAGCCGGCCGGTGCGGTCGGGTGGCTGCACCGCGACCCGGCGATCGAACCGGCCTGGGCGGAGCAGCGCGGGGTCGAGGATCTCGGGCCGGTTGGTCGCCCCGAGCACGATGACGGCCTCGTTCGAGTCGAACCCGTCCATCTCGGTCAGGATCTGGTCGAGCGTCTGCTCGCGTTCGTCGTTAGCGCCCGTGATCCCCGCCGATCCCTGCCGCGAGCGGCCGATCGCGTCGAGCTCGTCGATGAAGATGATCGCCGGCGCCGCCTCCTTGGCCTTGGCGAACAGGTCGCGAACGCGCGCCGCGCCGACGCCGACGATCGCCTCGATGAATTCCGAGGCGGCGATCGAGAAGAACGCGGCGTGGGCCTCGCCGGCGACCGCCCGCGCCAGCAGCGTCTTGCCGGTTCCCGGCGGCCCGAATAGGAGCACGCCGTGGGGCGTGCGGCCGCCGAGCTTCTGATAGCGCTCGGGGTTCTTCAGGAAGTCGACGATCTCCGTCAGCTCCGCCTTGGCCTCGTCGATCCCGGCGACGTCGTCGAACGTCACCATGATCTTCTGCGGGATCGACCCGGCGCGCCTGCGAGCGTCCGAAGTTCCCGAGCCCGCCCAGCCCGCCCGCACCGGACTTCGCCGCGCGCCTGATGAACAAGTAGATGATCGCGAACAGCAAGAGCGTCGGCCCGAACCCGACCAGGAGCTCGGTCAGGAGCGACGTTCCCGGGTTGGGATTCTTCGCGTTGACCTCGACCTTTTCCGAGGTCAGCTGGTCCGTCAGCTGGTTCGTGTTCCAGAACGACGGAACCTGGGTGGCGAACAGCGTCGTCGGCGTCGCCTTCTCGTCGTTCGCCGGGAAGCGGATCTTCTCCTTGAACGTGCCCTTGATCGCCCCGCTCGTGGAGGAGATCGACGAGACCTTGCCCGCCTCGAGTTGCTGGAGGAAGTACGGGCTGAATGGGACCGTGACCCGCGGCTGCCCGACCGGCTGGCTGACCAGCACCAGCAGCCAGTTGACCGCGAGCAGCAGGATGAAGAACAGCCAGAAGCCGCGGAGGCGATGGGGCGGCGTCGGCTTGTGCTCGTCGGGCATCCCGCGCCCGTCGGGCGCCGGGGCAACCCGCCAGCCGCGTCGGTCACGCGGCATCGCCGGAGACGGCGGGCCTGGCTTCTGGTCGTTCGGCGAGGTCTGGGAGGCGGGTGGTTGGTCGGCCACGTCTCCATTCTCGCGCCTCGGCGCCTCGGGCGTGAACCTGGCTTATGACCGACGATGCGACCGGGGCCGGCGCCGTCAGGTAGTGATGGCCCTGTCGATGCGTCCCGGGGACCAGCAGCCCGTCGAGTTCCTCGAGCAGGTTGGCGTCGTGCTGCGTCGCGCGCCCGTGCTGGCGCTCGTGTTCTTCCCAGGTCTCGACCAGGAACGTCTCGAGGTATCGGCCGGGCTTCTGCTCGTCGACGAACAGTCCCCACCGCATCCCGCCGGTGCGCTGGCGGAAGTGCTTCAGCCGGTCGGAGTATGCGAGGAACGCTTCCTCGTTGCCCGGGGCGACGTCGTAGCTCGGGGTCACGAGCACACGGCCGACGGGGCCCTCGGGCACGACCGGAAGCGGCATCGCGTCGGCCGGCGTGACTAGCGCAGCGGGCTCCAGCCAGAGCCGCTCGGGTGGGTCGTCTCCGTCGCGCCGGTCGCGCCCCGGGAAGAACCAGTCCCCATCTTTCACTCAACACTATGTCCCCGCGCGTAGCATGAGCGTCGTCCCCCAACCCAGGAGAAGAGCCATGGCTTCAACCACGCAGGGCGCGCACCTTCCGGCACTCGGAACTCACCAGCGCGAGGAGGTCGGAAACCAGCTTCAGGCGATGCTCGTCGAGCTGATCGACCTTGCTCTCGTTGGCAAGCAGCTCCACTGGAACGTGACCGGGCCGCTGTTCCGGCCGCTGCACGAGCAGCTCGACGAGCTGGTCGACTCGTGGCGCGAGCTCTCCGACGTGGTCGCCGAGCGGGCCGTCGCGCTCGGCTACGTGCCCGATGGCCAGAGCGGCGCCGTCGCCGCCATTACCGAGCTGAAGCCGATCGCCCGGGAAACGCTCGGCGATCACGTCGTCATCCGCGAGCTCAGCGAACGCTTGAACGACGTCGCCGATCGCGCCCGCGAGCGGATGGACAAGCTCGGCGAGATCGACGCCGCGTCGCAGGACGTGATCATCGAGGTCGTCCGCGCGCTCGAGCAACAGCTGTGGATGATCCGCGTCCAGTTCGGCCACGCGGTTCAGAGCTGATGTCGCCGGTCTCGCGGGGCTTCCTCGGTCATCGGCGTCCGGTCGCCGACCCGTCGCGGCTGCCGCCGGGGCAGTACCTCGAGACCGGCTTTCCCGTGTTGTCGGCCGGACCGACGCCGCACACGCCGCTCGATGAGTGGAGCTTCCTGATCGACGGCCAGGTCGACGAGCCGGTCTCGTGGCCGTGGAAGGAGTTCGTCGAGCTGCCGACGGAGACCGTCACCGTCGACATCCACTGCGTCACCAAGTGGTCCAAGTTCGACACGCGTTGGAAGGGGGTGTCGGTGGATACCTTGTTCGAGCACGTCAACAGTGAGGCCGCGTATCTGACGGCGTGGTGCGACGGCGGCTACACGACGAACCTGCCCCGCGAGCATGTGACCGACGGCAAGGCGTGGGTGGCGTACGAGTACGACGGCGAGCCCCTGCACCCCGAGCATGGCGGACCCGCGCGGCTGCTCGTGCCCCACCTGTACTTCTGGAAGAGCGCCAAGTGGGTGCGAGGGCTGACGCTGACGCTCCGTGACGAGCCCGGGTTCTGGGAGAACTACGGCTATCACAACCTTGGCGACCCATGGCTCGAGCAGCGCTACCAGGGAGACTGACATGGCAGCTCGCGTCGGTGCTCGAGCTCGTCGAGGAAACCGCGCGCGCGAAGACGATCGTGTTCGAGCGGCCCGACTGGCCGCTGGGATACCGCGCCGGCCAGCATGTCGACGTCCGGCTGACCGCGGAGGACGGCTACGAGGCGCAGCGGAGCTACTCGATCGCGTCCTCTCCGGAGGACGATCACCTGATGCTCACCGTCGAGCGGCTGGAGGACGGCGAGGTGTCGCCGTATCTCGTCGACGTGCTCAGGCCGGGCGATCAGGTTGAGCTCCGCGGTCCGATCGGCGGCTATTTCGTCTGGGAGGAGTCGCTCGGCGGCCCGCTCGTGTTGATCGCCGGCGGCTCGGGCGTGGTGCCGCTGCGCTCGATGCTCCGCCACTGGTCGAGCACCGACCGCTCCGTGGCGGTGCGGTTGGTGTACTCGGTGCGGCGTCTCAGCGAGGTGATCTACCACGACGAGCTGCTCGGGTATGGCGCGCTTGACGGGGTCGATGTTCGTTTTGTGCTCACCCGGGAGTGGCCCGACGATTGGCAGGGCCGCCGCGGGCGGATCGACCGGGCGCTGCTCGAAGACGTCGCCGGGCCGCCATCGGTGAAGCCGCGCGTGTACGTGTGCGGCCCGAACGCGTTCGTGGAGGCAGCCGCCGGCTGGCTGGTCGAGAGCGGGCACGACCCGAACCGGATCAGAACCGAGCGGTTCGGGCCGACGGGCACCTGAGGTCGCGTGTCTTTCGGCCTGTCTCCATCCCGCGCGGCGGCGGTCGCGTCGCACGGAATGGTCGCCTCGAGCCAGCCGCTGGCCACGCTCGCCGGCCTCGACGCGCTCCGCGAAGGCGGGAGCGCCGTCGACGCCGCGATCTGCGCCGCCGCGGTGCTGTGCGTGACCGAGCCCCACGCGACCGGGATCGGCGGCGATCTGTTCGCGATCGTGCGCGACGCGCTGGGCGCCGTGCACGGGATCGACGCCGCCGGGCCGGCGCCGCGGCTGGTCCCCGCCGAGGCGCCCGCCGAGTCCGGCCCGAACTCGGTCGACGTTCCCGGAGCGGTCGCCGGGTGGGACGAGCTGTCCCGGCGATTCGGACGGCTCGGGCTCGAGCGCTTGTTGGGCCCGGCGATCTCGTTAGCGCGCGACGGGGTGCCCGCCGGGTTCAACTGCGCCGAGGTGTGGCGGACGAGTCCGCGCGCGCCGTCGTCGTTTGGTCCGCCCCCGGGGTTCGGCGGCACGTACAGGTTGCCCGAATTGGCCGAGACGCTGTTCGGGATCGCCACGTACGGGCCGGAGTTCCTCTACACCGGGCCGCCCGCGGAGGCGATCGCGGACGCCACCTGGCTCTCGCGCGAGGACCTCGCCGGGTACCGTGCCCGGTGGGTCGAGCCGCTCGTCGGCACCTACCGAGGCGTCGACGTCCATGAGCTGCCCCCGCCGACCCAGGGCGTCGCGGCGCTCGAGGCGCTCGCGATCCTCGGCGACTCGGAGCCCGGGCTGGGCGAGCTGGTCCGAGCGGTGGCGCTGGCGCTCGAGGACGCGCTCGCGAACGTTCGCGACGGCGCCGACGTCGGTCGTCTGCTGTCGCCCGAGCACGTGGCCGCGCGGCGAGCGGCGCTTCCCGGCGCCGTCGCCGAGCCGGCCGGGGGAACCGTCTGCGTGGTGGCGGTCGATCGCGACCGGATGGCGGTGTCGCTGCTCCAGAGCCTGTACGAGTCGTTCGGGTCGGGCGTGGTCGCCGAATCGAGCGGGATCGTGCTGAACAACCGCGCCGCCGGGTTCGCGGTGCAGGGCACGGTTGTCGGAGGGACGCGCCCCTACCACACGCTGATCCCGGGGATGCTGACACGCGGCCGCGAGCTGGTCGGGCCGTTCGGCCTGATGGGCGGGTTCATCCAGGCCCAGTCGCACGTGCAGTTCCTGACCGCGCTGCTGCCCGACGGCGACCCGCAGGTGACGATCGACCGCGGCCGCTTCCGGATCGACGGCACGACGCTCAGCCTCGAGCCGCCGCTGTGGGAGCGCGCGGACGAGTTCGCCCGGCTCGGGTTCGACGTGCGCAAGGAGACCGGGCGCGGCGTGTTCGGCGGCGGTCAGGCGATCATCGTCCGCGACCAGACGCTGTTCGGCGGATCGGACGCACGCAAGGACGGCTGCGCGCTCGGAATCTGAGGCGCCGCTGGGCGCCGGTCGTGCCTTGACGACCGCGGACCTATCTACTATCCTGTGTAGGAGATCGCATGTGGCGCGGTCTCATCCTCCGGCTCGCGCCGGCGCGCGGGCGCTCCCAGACCACGCGCCGGCGCAGACGGAGGGCCACCAGCCCGACCACGGTGGGGATCGCGGCGAGCACGACCACGCAGGGCCGGCTCGAGAGGAGCGGCGGCGCGAGCGTGGTCGAGCCCGCTGCGAGCTGTCCGGCGAGCGCCGCGACCGCGACCAGCAGCGCGACCAGAGAGGCCGCGGCGAGGCACAGCAGCATCGGGAAGCGCCAGCTTGGGGCCTCGCCGAGCAGGTGGTCGACGCGCGCCGGATCGACGCCGGCGCCGGCATTCTCACCGGATACGTCGACGAAGCTCAGGATCGCCTGGGCCAGCGCCGTGCGGTTCTCGGGAGCGGCGGCGATCGCGCTCTCGTCCGCGCTCAGCTCCGCGAGCGACTGCTGGCGGCGGGCTAGCTCGCGCAGCCCCGGTACGAAGAACAGCGCACGAGCGCCGATCCGTCCCTGCGGCGAGGCGGAGCGGATCGCGCCGGTGCGCATGGTGGCGCTCGTGTGCCAGCACCGCGCCCAGCGCCGCCTCGTCGAGCAGCGCCACCGTCGCGCTCGACACGTACACCGTCGGCCGGATCAGGCCGGCGCAGAACGCACGTGGCCGACCATCGGGGATCACCCAGGCGTCGCGAATGCGGTGCGTCCGGGACGCCGCCAGGGCTCGCGCGAACCGCCGCGTGGCGACGACCTCGCCCACCGCGCCGGCGACGGTCAGCGCGGTCACGGCGAGCCCTACCAGCGCGAGCACGAGGACCACGACCGCCGCGAGGTTGGCCGCCGGGTAGCTCAGCCGCTCGCCGATGATCGAGATCTCGTGCGAGGCGGCCGCCGGCGTGACGCGCCACGTCTCGAGGAGCCGCGACACCACGAACACAGAAGAGGCGAGGCCGAGCGTGCCGAGCAGCGCGCCGAGCGCGGGCGACCCGCGCGGCCGCGACGGCCGCCGGCTGGCTGGTTCGCTCGGGAGCCATCCTGTAGGTGCAGACGCGCGGCTGGTGTGAAACCTTCCGCGGGATCGTTTCCCGCCGCCGCGCGTGAACCCCGCGCCACCCGCGCGAACCTCGCGCCACCGCGCGGCCGGGCGTCAACTCCTCCACCTGCTAGGGTGCGTCGTAGATGGCGAGCCGATCGACGAAGCGTTCCCGCACCGCCGCGCCGCCGCCGCCTCTGCACGAGCTCGAGTCCGAGGTCATGGAGCAACTATGGGCCGGCGGCGAGTCGTCGGTGCGCTCGGTGATGGAGGCGCTCAACGCGCACGCGCGCAAGGAACGTGCGTACACGACGTACATGACGATCCTGGCGCGCCTGCACAAGAAGGGGCTGATGACCCGCCGCCGCGAGGGCAAGACCGACTACTACACCCCGGCCTATGAGCGCGACGAGTACATGGCTCTGCGCGCAAAGGCTGAGGTTGAGGGCCTCGTCGACCAGTACGGCGACGTCGCGCTCAGCCACTTCGCCGAGCAGATGGCGCAGCTCGACCCCGCGCGGCGGCGGGCGCTCCAGCGCCTGGCGCGGAAGGGCTGATCCGCCGCCACCTCGATGGAAGGATTTCGCGCGGCGGGGCGTCTTCACGAGCATGACCCGCAAGCGATCTTCCACGGTCACCCGCATCTCGGACCTCATCGACGCGGTGATGGACGGCTATGTGCAGTGGCGCGAGGAGAGCGCGGCCGTCGAGGCCGCCTACCGCAGCTGGCGCCAGGCAGCGCCCGACGAGCGAGCGATCGCGTTCGACATCTACTCCGCGGCGCTCGACCGCGAGGAATACGCCGCCTCCGAGTATCGACGCCTGGTCGAACTCGCGGAGGCGGCGTAGTGCTGCCGCCTGATAAATAGCCGTAACTTTCCCGGATCTACGATGCTACATCGTAGGTCGGCGGGGGTGCGTCACCGAGGTCCGAGCCGATCCTCTTCTTCGATGGTCCGCTCGGCGGTCGGGAAGGCCTCGAGCCGTCCATCCGGGATCGGTTCGCCGCTCTCGACCGACAGGCCATAGGTCCCATCGGCGAGCCGCGCTTCGGCGCGCTCGAGCGCCTCGAGCTCGCGCTGAAGGTCATCGGCGCGGGTGGCGTTGAACTCGTCCTGGTAGAGATCTTCGGAGTCGAGGTCGCCGGGCTCGACCCTGTCGTCGCCCTCGAGCGCTCCGTCGCGGTTGAGCGCGGCCATCGCGTCCTCGATTCGGGCGCGTTCCTTGCCGAGTAGCTTGCGGGCGTGGTCGTGATCCATGGCGCACAGGCTACTGCGCCGCGCCGGGTCGCAGCTTTCCCATGGCACCGGCGCGCGGAACCAGCGAAGATACGCGGCGTGGAACGATCCGCGACCGCCCCGCCGGCCGAAGGCTTCGACTCGATCACGCTGACGTCGGCCGACGGGACCACGACCGCGGAGTTCGTGCCCGAGGCGAACATGGTGTGCTGCTCGCTCGTGGTCGACGGCGACGAGTTGCTCGATCGCCGGCGCGGCATGCGCGCCTACGCCGAGCAGGGCAAGACGATGGGCATACCGCTCCTGTATCCGTGGGCGAACCGTCTGGCCCGGTTCGGGTACGAGGCCGCCGGCAGGACCGTGACGCTGTCCGGGGACGACTCGCGGATCCCGCGCGACGGCAACGGGCTCCCGATCCACGGGGTCCTCCCGGGGCTGCTGCGCTGGGACGTCGAGAACCCCGGCGCGCCCGGCGCGATCGCCGCGCGCCTTCGATGGCACGACGACGGGCTGCTCGAGCTGTTCCCGTTCCCGCACGAGGTGCGGTGCGAGGCGAGCGTCGGCCGGGCGGAGCTAACGCTCACGACGACCGTCACCGCGTCCGCCGATGGTCCGGTCCCGGTGTCGTTCGGATACCACCCGTACACGCGCGTGCCCGGCGCCGGCCGCGACGACTGGCTGGTGAAGCTCGGCGCGGCCAGCCGACTCGTGCTCGACGACCACTCGATCCCGACCGGCGAGCGCGTCCCGGTCGACCGCGAGCCCTTCGGCCTTGGCGGCGTGAGTCTCGACGACGGCTACGAGGCGAATCCGGCGCCCACCGCGTTCGCCGCGGCCGGCGGCGGGACCAAGCTCACCGTGGAATTTCTCTCGGGCTACCCGTACGCGCAGGCGTTCGCTCCCCCCGGGCAGGAGTTCATCTGCTTCGAGCCGATGACCGCTCCGACGAACGCGCTGAACAGCGGCACCGGCCTGACGGTCGTGGCGCCGGGGGAGTCGTACCGCGCCGAGTTCAGGATCGGGCTGTCGCGGGGCGCGTGATGCCGGCGAGCGTGCGCCTCCGCGCGGGCTCGCGCTCGCCGGCGCCGACCTGCTCGCGCTGCCGACGAACTGGCCGCGCGATCCCCGCCCGCCGGACGGGCGACCGGTGCTCCACTCGCTCGCCGCGATGACCGCGTACCTGAACAGGGTGTTCGTGGCCCTATGCGACCGGTGCGGCACGGAGCGGGGCCTCGAGTTCGAGGGCGGCAGCGTGATCGCGGGTCCCGACGGCGGCGTCCGCGCCGGTCCCGTCCGCGATCGCGGGACGGCCACGCTGTTCGCGGACTGCGACTTGACCGAGGCCCGCGACAAGCGCACCAGCGACCGCAACGATGCGTTTGCCGACCGCCGGCCGTCTCACTACGCACCAACCCTGGCCACCCCGAATCGCCCCTAAAGCTCAACTCACCGCCTCGCCACCAATGGCGAGGGGTTCCCGGCACTGCCGGGAACCCCTCGCGCTGCTCCCCTGTTTGCCCCCGGTCCCTACGTCTAGCCGTGGCTCAACACGAGCCCCTGGTCGCTGCTACCGACGCCGACGGCCCATTCGTTGCTCGCGCCGGGGAACGTCGCCGCGGCGGCGAGCTCGCCGCCGAACGCCCCGCTCGAGTCGACTGACCAGGCGCTGCCGTTCCAGCGCAGGATCATCGCCTGCTCCGGCCCGCCGTTGACGCTCGGCAGGTTCGTCCCGACCGCGTACACGTCGCTCGCCGAGCGCCCGGCGACGCCATTGAGGCTCGGATACGCGCCGGGCGTCGGGCTCGGGACGACGCTCCACGCGGTCCCGTTCCAGTGCTCGGTCAGCGTGCTGCCGCCGATCGCTCTGCCCGCGCCGGTGGCCTCGCCGACCGCCCACGCGTTCGTCGGCGACAGCGCCGTGACCGCCTGCAGCGTCCCGCTCGACTGGTTCGGCTCGGGCACCGCGACGACCTTCCAGGCCGACCCGTTGTAGGGCAACGCTTCGGGCACCGATGCACCCGTCGCCGCGCTGATCGTGCTGCCGACGACCCAGATGTCGCTCGCCGAGTCGGCCGAGATCGCGTTACCCGAGGCGGGAGTGAAGCTCGGGTCGGGGAGCGTGACCGCGTTCCACGCGCTCCCGTTCCACCGTTCGATCAGCCCGCCCGAAGCGCCCTCGCCCACCGCCCAGACATTCGTCGAGCTCAGGTCCGCGACGCCGGTCAGCCGCGCGGCGAACCCGGTGATCGCGTCGACCGAACTGACGGCCCAGGCGGATCCGTTCCAGTGCTCGATCAGCGTGCCGTAGTCGTGGCGACGGATCATCGTGAACCCGACCGCCCATGCGTCGGTCGCGCTGCTCGCGCTGACCCCGTCAAGCGCGCCGTACTCGCCGAGATTCGGGGTCGGCGTCAGCGACCACGCGGTTCCATTCCAGTGGTAGGCGACGGCCGGAGCCTGCGGCTGTCCCGCTCCGACGAACTGCTGACCTACCGCCCACGCGTCCGAATTCGTCCGCGCCGCGGCTCCCAGCAACGACACGTTGTTCCCGGTCGACGGGACGCTCACGGACGTCCAGCCGCTCGCCGCCAACGCCGGCGGCGCGTAGCTCGCCATGGCGGCGACCAGCGACACCGCGCACATCAATCCCAGCTTCTTCATGTCCTGCTCCCCGTTTGAGGTTCTGCGTTTGTGCCAGCCGAAGACTCCGGCGATCCCGCGATCCTTCCGCGGGATTCGCGCGGCACCCGAAAAGTCACAACCCCGCACCCGCCGTACGCTTGGCCGGGTGCGCACCGGAGTTGCCTTGGTGGCGTTGGCGGTCGCGACCGTCTGCGCGGCGTGCGGGTCCACGGCGAGCTCGCCGCGGGCCGCTCAGGGTGCCTCGCTGTTCACCGAGGATTGCGCCATGTGTCATTCCCTCACCGGTCGGCAGTCGCCCCGCCTCCAGGGTGGGGATCTGCTTGCGCTGCACACGACCCGGGCCGACATGCTCGAGTTCGTGCGCGAGATGCCGGTGCGCCACCCGCTGAGCGCCGCCCAGATCGGAGTCGTGGCCGACTACGTGCGCGCCGCCGAGGCGCGGCGGCATTGAGCCCGCTTACCCTGCGCGCCCGGGGACGAGCTCACCGACGTCGGCCACGGTGGTCGTCGGCGCTAATCCGCCGGCGACGACGATCGCGCCGCTGATCGACAGCGACGCGGTGTCCGACAGCGGCTGGGGCAGCTTGCCGGCGCTTCGAACCGCGCCCGTGCGCGGGTCGATCGACCACACGGTTGACGTCTGCGAGCCCAGGTTGTCGCCGCGGCCGCCGACGACGTACGCGAACCCTCCGAGCGTCGCCGCGGATGCGTGCGTGGTCGGCTGCGGCAGCCGGCCGATCTGACGCACCTGTCCGGTGGCGGGATCGAAGCGGTAGATCGCGTCGCTCGCGCCGGTGGGCGTCGAGCCGCCGATGATCAGGACATGGTCGCCGACCGCGGTCGCGGCCGCGTAGCGAATCCCCACCGGCAGGTGCCCGGCCACCCGCACCGGCGAGCCCGGCCGCCACGCGAGGATCGTGTTCAGCCAGTTCGTGCCGTCATAGCCGCCGACGACGTACGCGGTCCCGCCGGCCGCGGCCACCGCGACGTCGGACTGGGGTCGCGGCAGCGTGCCGACGGCGCGTACGCCGCCGGCCGCGGGATCGAAGCTGATGATGTGGTCGAGCTGCGTGGACGAGCCGCCGCCGAACACGTACACCTCGCCGCCGATCTCCGCGCCCTGGGCGTCGTGCTGAGCGAGGGGCAGGCTCGCGGTGCGCACGACGCCGTTCAAATCTGCCACCTCGATCCCGGCGCTCGAGACCTCGGAGGAGTCGAGCCCTCCGAGCAGCGCGAATCGCCCTGAGCCTACGACCGCAAATGCGGGGTCCTTGATCGGCCCCGGCAGCTGGTACCGGGAGCGGTACACGAGCGTCGCCGGCCGCAGCGGCGCGGCGGGCGTGCGGGCTGCCCCGGACGCGTGGGCGTGCGCGGCCGGCGCTCGGTGCGTGGTGCTCGTCGTCGCGGCACCGCCCCCACATGCGGACACGGCCGGCGCCGCGAGGAGCAGGGCCAGGAGGAATGGACGGCGGATCCGGGCGATCCTAGCCAACGAAAATCGCTCGGGACCGGGGTGCGGCCTCCCTGTGGAAAGTCTCACCGCTGGCTTATTTGTTTCGAGCAAACGGACGCCAGACTCGTCCGACTTGCTTTTGAGCCAGCTGAGAATCCTGGGCCGGCGGAGAGCCGCGGCCGGCACGGGGGCGGTCCTGGTCTGCGCGCTTTCAGGCCTCCTGTTCGCAGGGTGCGGGTCGAGCCGGACCCGGGCGAGCGCCACGTCCAGCACGCCGACGTCGACACTCGCTCTCGGCCCCGTGCCGCGGCCGGACGGCGATCGAAGCAGCGGCTCCGGCGCCATCGTGAACGTGTACAGCGCCGACAACGCCCGGGACCTCAGCCCGGTCGTGCGGGGCGATCCGGCGCTCGTGTACGTGCCGAACAGCATGAGCAACACGGTTGACGTGATCAGCCAGCGAACGCTGAAGATCGTCGAGCAGTTCCCGGTGGGCGCGTTGCCGCAGCACGTCACGCCCTCCTATGACCTGCGGACGCTGTACGTCGACAACGACCTCGGCAACAGCTTGACGCCGATCAATCCACGCACCGCGCGGCCGGGACGGCCGATACCGGTGGAAGATCCGTACAACCTGTACTTCACTCCCGACGGCCGGTTCGCGATCGTCGTCGCCGAGCGCCTTCAGCGCCTCGACTTCCGCGATCCGGGCACGATGCGCCTAGTGCACTCGCTGCCGGTGCCCGAGTGCCGCGGGGTTGACCACATGGATTTCTCCGCGGATGGCCGCTACGCGTTCGCGAGCTGCGAGTTCGCGGGCCGGATGATCGAGATCGACCTCGGCACCCAGCGGGTCATCCGCACGCTCGTGATCAACCACGGCCTCTCGAGCCCGCAGGACGTGAAGCTGTCGCCGGACGGTCGCACGCTGTACACCGCCGACCAGGAGAACGGCGGCCTGTGGGAGATCGACCCGTACTCGTTCCGCGTGATCGGGTTCCTGCGGACCGGCGCGGGCGCCCACGGCCTGTACCCGAGCCGGAACGCGCGAGTCATGTACGTCGTCCAATCGCCAGGCGGGGTCGATCTCGGTGGTCAGCTTCCGGACGCGCCGCGTGATCCGCACGTGGCAGCTCCCGTTGCCCGCGAGCCCGGACATGGGCGGCGTCTCAGCGGACGGCAACACGCTCTGGCTGAGCGGACGCTACAACGCGGTCGTGTACGCGATCGACACCCGCACCGGCCGGCTGCGCGCCGCGATTCCCGTTGGTTTCGGCCCGCACGGGCTGTGCGTGTGGCCCCAACCCGGGCGCTACTCGCTCGGGCACACCGGGATCCTGCGCTGACGCGCGTCAGCCGCCGGGAGTCGACGCCCGCCCCGGGGGTGGGTGCAGCGGCAGGATCAGCGGCGGCAGCGGCTGCTGGTCGAAGTCGAAGTCCGCGGTGAAGTCGCCGAGCCCTGGGTTGTCCTCGCGCACGTCCGGGCGAGGATCGGGGCGACCGTCGGTCGCCGGGTCAAGCCGCTGGCCGTCGAGGAAGTCGTCCTCGATGAACTTGTCGATCGCGTCGAAGCTGAGCGTCTGGTGGTCGACGAACCCGCGCCGCGCGTACGGGCTGATCACCAACGACGGCACCCTGAACCCGTAGCCGTTCTGGTCGACGATCGGCGGCAGCACCTGGTCGTAGAAGCCGCCCCAGTCGTCCCACACGAGGAAGATCGCGGTCGAGTCCCAGTCCGGGCCCTCCATGATCGTGTTGATCAGGTTGGTCACGTACGCCTGGCCGGTGGCGATGTTGGCCGGAGGATGGTCGGACTCCTGCTGATCGGGGACGATCCAGGAGACCTCGGGCATGGTTCCGTCGGCGGCGTCCTTGAGGAACCGCCGGGTGTCCTGAATGTTGCCGAGCTGGCCGTCCTGCTGTACGTCGGTGAACGACGGCAGCGGGTTCCAGATGTCCGGGGTGCCGACGCTGAACGGCGAGTTCGAGCAGTTTGCGTTGCCGCCCTCGCAATCGGGCTCGCCTCCTGGAGTGATGAAGTAGCCCCAGCTGACGCCGTTCTTGTGCAGCAGGTAGGTGATGTCGGTCCACGCGTAGTTGTAAGTGGTCGAGACCTGCCGCGCGATCGTGGCCCGGCGCATGGCCAGCTCGTCCTTGACGCGCCGCCGGCACTGCGCCACCGCCGGCCCGTAGCGCCGGCGCGCGGTCGACCCGGTCGGCCCCGTCCCGCCGGTCCCGGTTCCACCGGTGCCCCCGGTGCCGCTGGTTCCGGTCCCACCGGTGCCCCCGGTCCCGCCGGTCCCGGTCCCGCCCGTCCCGGTTCCCCCGCTTCCGCCAGTCCCAACGCTCCCCGGCGTTCCGGAGCCCCGCGCGTACCGGCACTGCGCCAGCCGGCGCCGCGTCGTGCGCAGCAACCTCCGCACGCGCTGAACCGCCCGGTGTCCCCGTGCCCCCACCCCGATGATGTCCGAGGTCTGGTAGCCCCCGAGCTCGTCGTCGTTCACGCAGCTCGAGGGGTCACCCGGGCGCGAGCACTTGGCCGACCACTCCGACACCTCGTACAGGTGCGCCGGCAGGCTCCACGACGCGTTCGACTGGAACATGTGGTCGTCGAGCACGAAGTTCTCGGCGTACGTCCAGTAGTTGGGTATCTCGCGCGCGTCGTGGTACCCCATCACGTCCGACGGCGCAAACGAGCTGCACACGCCCGCGAACCCGCCGCAGCCACGGCCGCCGGCGGTCTCGGACTCCTGCACGAACCCGTCCATCTTGCCGCCGTCGACGTCGTCGTAGACCGATCCCTCGCCGTGGGGGCCGCCGCCGTTGACGAGCGACGGATCGTGGAACGGGCGGTCACACCCGCCGGTCAACGGGTCGGGCAGGCACACGGTGAAGTGGCCATCGACGGCGGGGATCCCGTCCGCGCCCGGATACGTGCCGAAGTACGAGTCGAACGAGCGGTTCTCCTGGATGATCATCACCACGTGGCGGATCTTGTGGATACCAACGTCCGACGAGCGCACTGAGGCAAATCAGGCGCCGGCGCCGGCGCTCCGCGGGGCGCCGGCCGCGCGTTGACCGGCTTCACCGGCGACCCCGCAGCCGGCGAGCGACAACGCGGCGGCGGACAGGATCGCCGCCGCCATCCTGCCGGCGCGTTGCCGATCGGGCGCCGTCCGATCGGTCAACGCGATCGCGGGCGGATTGTTGGTCTGCGCTCCACGCGGCCGCAATCTAAA
The DNA here is from genome assembly GCA_963755525.1 of uncultured Solirubrobacterales bacterium. GTDB lineage: Bacteria > Actinomycetota > Thermoleophilia > Solirubrobacterales > Solirubrobacteraceae > Palsa-465. The sequence goes on from CAVWKC010000022.1 coordinate 15,770, forward strand.
CCGCGAACGCGTCGCCGAGTTTGTCGTCGCGTTAGCGCTGCGGGCCCCTGGAGTTACGGCAGCTGTTGCAGCCCGTCCCCGTTCAGCAGGTACGCCGGGGCGAGCATCGCGGGATCGCTCTGTACCAATTCGACGATCGCGGCGCCGGCGATTTCCGGCGTGAGCAGCTCGAACGGCTGCCGTTGCAGGAATTCGTCTACCGGCAGGCCGGCCCGCGCGGCGTATGCGGCGACCGCCAACCTGCCGACGCCGGTCTCGGGCGCGAACTGGGGCAGCACCGTGGTGAACGTGAGCTCGAGGCCGGCCCGGTTGGCCTCTTCCTGGGCGTAGGCGGTGATCAGCCGCTGCGTCGCCTTGGCGCCCGCGTACCCGCCGCTCAGCGGCGAACCGCTCGGATTCAGCGCGGCACCGCTGCTGATGACAACGACGCGGCCGCCCGGTCGGAGCGGCCGCAGCAAAGCCGCGCGCAGCCACTGGAACGTGATCCGGACGTCCGTCTGCCAGTGGACTGAGAACGTCTCCCAGGTCTGCTCCTGGAGGGGACGCATGTACGGGGTGGCGCCGGCCACAACAACGACCACCTCGGGCTGGTGGCGGTCGAGCAGGCCGGCGGCCACGCTGGCGTCGGCAGCATCGGCGATCTCGGCGAGGATCGCGCCCGGGCGGGCCACGGCCTCCGCGCCGGGGCGGGCCATGGCCTCCGCGCTGGGGCGGCCCATGCCATCCGCGCCGGGGCGGGCCATGCCATCCGCGCCGGGGCTGGCGACGCCCCCGAACGCCGCCTGGCCGGTGCGGGCCACGGCGACCACCGGGGCGCCGGCCTGCGCGAACGCGGTGGCGATGCCGCGGCCGAGGCCGCGGCTCGCACCCACCACGATCGTCGTCTTGTCTGTGAGCGAGGACATCGTGAGTCTCCTTGCGTGGGGTGTCGTGGTCAGTTCGTCCCGGCGAGCGCCGGCTCCGGATCTCCGCCGACGGGCGGCCGCTCGGTCGTCGTCGCAGCGGTCGCGGCGGGACCGAGCTGGCGCCGCCGGACGAGCACGAAGATCGCCGGCAGCGAGATCAGCGCGATCGCCCCCAGCACCCACAACGCGTGCTGGAAGCCGCCGGTGAGCGCCACCGGAACGGCGCTTCCCGCGTGCGCGAGGGACTTCGTGTGGCTCGCGGCGACGCTCGAGGCGATCGCGATCCCGATCGCTCCGCCGAGCTGCTCGGACGTGTTGAGCAGCCCCGACGCCATCCCCGCCCGGCGCTCCTCGACGCCGGCGAGCGCGGCGATCGAGATCGGGATGAACGAGAACGCGGTGCCGGCGCCGGCGACCGCCATCGGCCCGGCGAGGTTCGCCAGGAAGTGGCCGTGGACCGGGACCTGGGTGGCCCAGATGATCCCCGCGCCGATCAGGGTCATGCCGGCGGCCAACACGGGCTTCGCGCCGATGCGCGTGACCAGCAATTGCGAGACGCCGGCGAGCGCGATCGACGTCAGCGAGGCGGCCAGCCATGCGACGCCGGTCTGCAGCGCGCTGTAGTGCAGGACCTGCTGCATGTACAGCGTCCCGACGAAGATGAACGCGAAGAAGCTTCCGCCGAGCAGCAACCCGGCGACGTTCGCGCCGGCCAGCGTGCGCTGCCGGAAGATCGACAGCGGCAGGATCGGTTCGCTCACGCGACTTTCGATCACGACGAACCCGGCGAGTAGCGCCACAGCGGCCGCCAGCACGCCGACCGTTCGGGTCGCTCCCCAGCCGTACTGCGGCGCCTGGGAGATCGCGTCCACGAGCAGCACGAGTCCGCCGGTGCCCGTGATCGCGCCGGCCACGTCGAACCGCCGGCGCGTCGTCGCCGACCGGCTCTCGGGGACGACCCGCGGAGCCAACGCGAGCGCGAGCGCCCCGATCGGGACGTTCAGATAGAAGATGTACTGCCAGCCGGCGTACCGCGTGAGAAACCCGCCGGCGATAAGCCCGACGGTCGCCCCGGCGGCGCCGAGCCCGCCCCAGATCCCGAGCGCCTTGTTCCGCTCCGCGCCCTCCTTGAACATGTTCATCACGATCGAGAGGGCGGCGGGGAGCATGAACGCCGCGCCGAGTCCCTGGATCGCGCGGCTCGCGATCAGGAACGCGTCGGTGCTCGCCAGCGCGCATGCGAGCGACGCGGCGGTGAACACCGCGAGGCCCGCCATCAGCACACGGCGGCGGCCGAGCAGATCCGCGGCCCGTCCGCCGAACAGCAGAAAGCCGCCGAACGTCAGCCCGTAGGCGGTCGCCACCCATTGCAGGCTCGTGTCGCTGAAGTGCAGGTCGCGACCGATCGTCGGCAGCGACACGTTGACGATCGTCAGATCGATGATCGTCATGAAGTACGCCACCGCCAGCAGCGCAAACGCGCGCCAGCGATTGATGCGGGGTGATGCGGACGTCATTGGACCTCCAGGGGTCTGGCAGGGACGGGACAGCGCAGAGCGGAGAAGAGACGGAGGCGGGCTGGGCCACTGTGGTTTGGCCCGTGTCGCCGTGGCCGTTGTCGCTCTTCACCCCGTCAAACGACCGCCGGCGCCGAAACTCATCGGCGGCTCTCGACGGTTCAGGCGTCTGCCGGGAATCCGAACCGCGGGAGCAGCGCCGGCTCGATGAACGAGTCGATCCCGACGATCCGCCCATCGTCGATCTCGAGCACGGAGATTCCGTGCGAGACCCAGCCACGCTCCTGGTCTCGATGGTAGATCGCGACGGCTGGCCGGCCGTTCGCTCGCGTCGGCACCAGCCGGAATTGTGCCAGCGTCCCGCCGCCCCCGACCTCGCGGAAGAAACGCGCGATCCGAAGCGCTCCGATCAGCGATGGCTGCGGCGGCATCCGCATGACCGCGTCCTCCCGCAGCAGCGCCACCAGCCCGTCCATGTCGTCGTGCTCGAACGCGGTCACGTACCGATCGAGCAGCTCGCGCTCGTCGGGCGCGGCCACGGTGCGAGGGGTCGCGGGGAGACGTTCGTCGATCGTCACGCGAGCGCGCTGGAGCGCGCTGTTGACCGACGCGACGCTCGACTCCAGCAACTCGGCGACCTCGGGTGAGGTCCAACCGAGCACGTCGCGAAAGATCAGGACGGCGCGCTGGCGCCCGGGCAGCTCCTGGATCGCACGAAGCAGCGCCAGCTCCATCCCCTCCCGGATCGCGTAACGCGCGTCGGGGTCGTACGTGGGCGCCGCGGCCTCGTCCGAAGGCTGGTCGGGAAACGGATCGAGTGGCTGTGGCCGGCGGCGGCGGCGCTCGAGCTCGTCCAGGCACGCGTTGGTCGCGATGCGGTACAGCCAGGTCTGAAGCTGGGCGCGCGGTTCGAATCGACCGATCGCCCGCCACGCGCGCAGCAGCGTCTCCTGCGCGAGATCCTCGGCGTCCTGAGCCGAGCCGAGCATCCGGTAGCAGTGGACATCGAGCGCGTGCCGATACGGCTCGATCAGTTGACCGAAAGCGTCCTCGTCACCTGCCTGGGCGGCGGCGAGGAGGTGGCGCTGGTCGGGGTTGACGTGACCGCTCACGAGGCTTCACGACGTCAAACGGTTCTCGGAGCCGAAACTAATCGGATCGCCGGCCGCCTCGCAACAGACACGGACGGCGACGCGATACAGCCACATCCGGACCGACGCCTGCGGATCGACGACCGCTCGTTCCCGCCACGCGGTCATCGCCGTGTCGGCGATCGCATATCTGGCCGCATCCGGATCACCGAGCATCAGGTAGCAGTAGCACTCGAGCCCACGACGGTGGCGCTCGAGCAGGACGCCGAACGCGCTCTCGTCGCCGGCCCGCGCCGCCGCGAGGAGGGCGGCTTCTTCGCCACTGCAGTGAGGGGCTCCGTGCGGCATCGGTTGGTCACCGGCGTTAAACGGGCGCAGCCGTCCGAACTCATCGGATGGAATAAATCCGTTCGCGTACCCCTCTTACTCGTCATCTGCAATCTGTGCCCCGGGCCCGGGCGGTGATCGCCCCGGGGTTCGGAGACCTTGCCGAAGCGCTCGCGGCGCCCGTCGTCGCCGGTGCAGTCGATCGACCTCCGGTCGTGCAGATACCGTTGAGCCATGGCCACAGCGGTTCGGACTGAGCTCGAGCACTTCTCGATGGTGATCGGCGGGCAGGCCGTCGAGGCCGCCTCCGGGAAGACATACGAGACCGAGAATCCGTACCGCGGGGCGCCGTGGGCGACGGTGCCCGACGCCTCTCCTGAGGATGTGGACGCCGCCGTGGCCGCCGGGCGCGCCGCGCTCTCCGGCGTCTGGGGAACGATGACGGGGTTCCAGCGGGCCGCTCGGCTCCGGCGCCTTGCCGATCTGATTAGTGATAACGCTGAACGGCTGGCGGAGCTCGAGGTCTACGACTCGGGCAAGCTCCTGCGCGAGATGCTCGGCCAGACGCGGGCGCTCGGCGGCTGGTACCTGTACTACGCGGGGCTCGCCGACAAGCTCGAGGGGCGCCAGATCCCGGCGCCGAACCCCGACTATCTCGTCTACACGCGGCGCTCGAGCTCGGGCGCCTGATCGGCGAGGCCGGGTTCCCGCCGGGCGTCGTCAACGTCGTGACCTCCCAGGCGCGCGAGGTCGGAGCCGCCCTGGCCGGACATCCGGGGGTCGACAAGGTCGCGTTCACGGGTTCGACCGCCACCGGCCGCGCCGTCGCCCACGCCGCGGCTGAGAACCTCAACAAGGTCACGCTCGAGCTCGGCGGCAAGTCGCCGCAGGTCGTGTTCCCGGACGCCGATCTGGCCGCCGCGGCCAACGGCATCATCGCCGGCGTATTCGCCGCGACGGGCCAGACCTGCATGGCAGGCTCGCGGCTGATCGTCCACGCCGACGTGCACGATTCGCTGGTGGAGCGCGTCGCCGCCCGCGCTAGTGCGATCAGGCTCGGTGTCACGCCTGATTCGACCGTCGTGCGTGAAGAGGTGTTCGGCCCTGTGCTCGCGGCTCTCACCTTCACCGACGAGGACGAGGCGATCCGGCTCGCCAACGCCACGCCCTACGGCCTCGCCGGCGCGGTGTGGACGAAGGACGTCCACCGCGCGCATCGGGTGGCGGCACGCGTCCGCGCCGGCACGATCTGGATCAACGCCTACCGCGTCGTCGCGCCAAGCGTCCTCGTTCGGCGGCTACGGCCTCTCAGGTCTTGGCCGCGAGAACGGGATCGACGCCGTCAACGAGTACCTCGAGAACAAGTCAGTCTGGGTCGAGCTGAGCGGCGGGACGCGGGACCCGTTCACGCTGGGCTGAGTTCTCGTGTCGTGAGCTATCGCGAGTGGTCGTAGACCGCGCCGTCGATCAGCTCTCGGTTGCCGATGGGTTGAGAAAGCGCGACCCGGACTGGCGTCTCCGGGTTGGGTGAGCGCATCAGGAACCCCTCGAGCGGCGTGACGAACATGGTCAGGATCAGCTTGTCGTCACCTTCATAGAGGTCTGGGTCAAGCACCCGCCCGTCGGCGCGCTTGCCGCCCGCGTACGTCTGCTCGGTCACCAGTATTCGCAGGACCGTGTCATCTGGCCGCGCCTCGTAGGTGGGGTCCAGTCGCCAGGAGGAGGCGCGAACCCCATCGCGGATCACGCGCAGCGGTCGCCCGGCCGTCTTACCCGCGCGCGACCAGGTACCGCGGCGGGCATCCTTCCCCACCGCGACCATCACCAGGTCCGGCGGCATCCCGAGTCCGAACAGAGCCTGCTCCCCGGTCCGCGCGATCAGGCGCCACCCCTCCAAAGCGGCTGACGAAGGGGGCGGTTCGGACTGTTCTTCGGTCTTGCGCAGGGGACTCGATCCGGCGCGGCCTTCCAGAAACGCCGCGAGCATTTCCACGGCAGGGTCTCTTGGGTCCAGCGGCTCGGGTGGCCGGTCCAGAGCGTCTGGATGGAACACCAACCCGCCCGCGTCGCTGATCAGCTCTGGAACTCGCGGCGCGTAACGCGGCTCGAGCAGCGCGGACCGCTCCCAGTGGCGCTCCGTCGGCGCCCCGCGCGCACGCGCCACCAGGCGAGCACGCAGTCCATCGCCCGATCCGCTCATGTCGCCGCAGCCTAGCGGCAATCGCCTCGCACCACCCGGCGCGGCCTGATTCCCACCCGCATCAACCCGTGCGACTAGCCGAGCCGTTCGATGAGCGGGGCCGACAGCGGGTATATGGTGGGCCCCGGTTCGGTGTTTGTTGTGCCGACGGCGAAGCAGTCGGAGGCGGTCGGGCAGGCGACGGATTCGAACGAGGCGCTCGCAGGGCCGGGCGGGTTTTGGACGTCCCAGCTCACCCCATTCCATAGCCAGGCCCGCGGCCGCGCGGGAAGGTATCTGCCCTGTGGACGGAGACCGACGATCTCGCAACGGGAACTCGAGGTGCACGAGATGCCGTTCGGAATGGCCGCCCTTCCGGAGCTCGACGCTTGGACGCTCCAGCCTGTTCCGTTCCACGGTTCGGCGAACATGCCCTGAGGGCCGCCCCACCCGACGGTTATGCATGCGGTGGACGTTGTGCACGAAACCGCTGTGAGCCGATCGTCCGGCGGAGCTGGCCCGGGCTCGACGGTCGGCGTGGTTGCCCAAACGGTGCCGTTCCAGGACTCGGCGAACGTTGTTGTGCCCTGGACGCCTGATGTGGAACCGACAGCTTCGCACGCCGACGCAGATGGGCATGCGACGCCGGCAAGCGCGGTTTCGGGTGGTGGGGCGCAGTTACCTCCGCACGTGGTGTCGATCATGGCGATGGTGGCTTCCTGGTCGATCGTCCAGGCGGTTCCGTTCGACCGTTCGATGAGCGGCTGAATGATTAGAAAGTCCAGCGGTGACGGGTTTTGCAGCCCAACGGCAACGCAGTCACTCGGTGACGTGCAAGACACGCTATGAAGCTCGACCTGACCGGTCAACGGTGGGGTGGGTTGTGTAGACCACGATCAGCCGTTCCAGACTTCAACGCGCGCCCCTTGCCCGAGTCCGTTCGGCACTCCCGCGAGGGTGTATCCGACCGCGACGCAGACGTCGGGCGAGACACACGAAACACTTTCCAGCAGGGGCGCAAAGACTCCCAGCGCCGCGACCGACGCAGCCACGAGCCACCTCAGGGTCGCCGTGCCTGTCAAACACACCCCCGGTTGATGACGGCTCGAGTCTAACGCCGGCACCGCGCATAACGGGGAAACGTGCCGACCCCACCGGGGCGCGGCTGGGAGGCTCGGCATGGACTCGTGGTGGTTTTGAGAGGATCGGACCATGACCGACTCCACCATCAGCTTCCCGCGCCAGAACGCCCGTACGGTCGGGTTCTCCCTCGGCGTCCCGTACGCCTTCGCGATCGCTCCGGACGGCAACCGCGTCGCCTTCCTCCGGGCGCGCTCGGGCACCGACCGCAGCACGGGCCTGTGGGTACTTGACACCGCTACTGGCGCGGAGCTGCTGGTTGCCGACCCAGAGGCCCTGCTCTCGGGCAGCGAGGAGAGCCTCCCGGCAGAAGAGCGGGCGCGCCGGGAGCGCACCCGCCAGGCCGCGGCGGGTGTGGTGTCCTTCGCGGCCGACGAGGCCGTCCGCATCGCGGTGTTCGCGCTGTCCGGGCGGTTGTTCGTGGCCGATCTGGCCGACCTGGAAGGCACCCCTGTGCGAGAGCTGGTAGTGGCGGGGCCGGTGCTCGACCCGCGTCCGGACCCGACGGGAGCCAACATCGCGTACGTGGCGGACGGGGCGCTTCGCGTGGTCGCCTCCGATGGCGCCGATGACCGGGCGCTGGCGGCGCCGGAGGCCGAGAACGTGACCTACGGCCTGGCCGAGTTCGTGGCGGCCGAGGAGATGTACAGGACCCGCGGCTTCTGGTGGTCACCCGACGGACGGCAGCTGCTGGTGGCCCGAGTGGACACGACGCCGGTGGCCCGCTGGCACGTGGCGGATCCGGCCCACCCGGATCGGCCGCCGGTGGAGGTCGCCTACCCGAGCGCCGGGACCGCGAACGCCGACGTGAGCGTGATGCTCGCCGGGCTGGACGGAAATCCGACGCCCGTGGACTGGGACTCATCTCACGGTCCTTACCTGACCTCGGCGCACTGGTCGCGCGGCGGGCCCGCACTGCTCCAGGTGGCCTCGCGCGACCAGCGGACGATGCGAGTGTTGGCGGTGGCCGAGGACGGCACAGTGGAGCAGATCTGCGAGGACACTGACCCAGACTGGGTCGACGTGATCGTCGGGACTCCCGCCTGGACGCCGGGCGGCGAGCTGGTCCGGGTGGCGGCGAGAGACGGCGCGTACCGGCTGTTGATCGGCGAGGACCCGGTCACGCCGGTAACCCTGAACGTCGCCGGCGTCCTCGACGTCGGTGACGACGTGCTGTTCACCGCCAACGGGCAGGACTCGGCCGAGCTGCACGTTTACACCAGCGGTCCGAACGGCACCGTCCGGCTGACCCACGACCCCGGCATGCACCATGCGGCGAGGCGCGGTGACCTCGTGGTCACTTCATCCCGGTCGCTCGGTTGGTTCGGCTCTAGGGTGCACGTCTGGCGGGGCGGCGACCAGACCGGCGAGATCGCGTCACTCGCAGAAACCCCGGTGCTCACCCCGGAGGTTACGTTTCTAACCGCCGGCGCGCATGAGTTGCGGTGCGCGCTGCTGCTGCCGCGCGGGCACAAGCGCGGCTCGGCCCGGCTGCCGGTGCTGTGCGACCCTTACGGCGGCCCCGCCGCCAGGCGCGTGGTCTCCGCACGCAACGCATACCTGACGTCGCAGTGGCTCGCCGACCAGGGCTTCGCCGTGCTGATCGCCGACGGCCGCGGTACGCCCGGCCGCGGGCCCGATTGGGATCGCCTGATTCACTACGACGAGGCCACGCCGAACCTCGAGGACCAAGTCGAGGCGTTGCACGCGGCCGCCGCGGCGTACCCCGACCTCGACCTAACCCGCGTCGGTATCCGTGGCTGGTCGCACGGCGGTTACCTGGCCGCGCTCGCTGTGCTGCGGCGCCCCGACGTATTCCACACGGCCGTGGCGGGTGCGCCGGTAACCGACCAGCGGCTGTACGACACTTTTTATACCGAACGCTACCTAGGTCACCCGGACGATCACCCTGATGCTTACACGCATAACTCGCTGATCGATGATGCACCGAAGCTGGAGCGCCCGCTCATGCTCATTCACGGGCTGGCCGACGACAACGTGGTGGTGGCGCACACGTTGCGGCTGTCGTCAGCGCTCCTCGCCGCCGGGCGGCCGCACACCGTGCTACCGCTGTCCGGCGTCACCCACATGGCCAGGCAGGAAGAGGTGGCCGAGAACCTTATGCTGCTCCAGGTGGAGTTCCTCAAGCGCACGCTCGGCATCAGCCCCGGCTGAGCCACGCCTCGAGCGTTCTGCCCCAAAGGCGTGGGTGTCAGCGCCGCGCGCCCGGGAGCCCGTTCATCTAATTGCTTGAGAACTGAGCGGAGAACGGGCCGCCTTCCGCATCGCCGATGGCGAGGCAGTTTCCGCTGGCGAAACAGACCACACCGAGGAGCGTGGGGTCAGCCGACTTGCCAGTCGACAGGCTGCGTGGCGTTGGGACGACCGACCAGCGGCCACCGTGCCATCGTTCAACTAGCGGCAGCGTCCCGTCGCCGGCTCGATCCGTGTAGTCGCCGACCGCGATGCACGATCCACTGGACGAGCAGGAGACACTGTTGAGCTCGTCGAGCTGGATTGGATTTGGGGTGGGCTGCGCGGACCAATGTGAACCATTCCAACTCTCCGCCAGCGTGACGCGCACGGAGTTGAAGCCGCTCCCCCAGCCGCTGTCGCCGACCGCGATGCAGGCGTCACTTGATGCGCAGAAGACGCTACCCAGCTCATTGGCCCCGCCGGGTCCCCCGAAGCCTCGCGGGTGCGGATTCGGCTGGATGGACCATCTGCTGCCGTTCCAGCCTTCGCCGAGCGTCTCGTTACCGGCGCGACCGACAGCCGTGCAGGCGCGCCGTGAGGTGCACGAAACGCTGATCAAGGTTCCACCGGTCGCGCGCTCAATCGACCATGTAGTCCCGTTCCAGCGCTCCACCAGCGGTGTTGTCCCATCCGGAGAGGCCGACTCGCCCACGGCGGTGCAGGCGGTCGGCGACGTGCATGACACGCTAGTCAGCCGGCTGCTTAGCCGAACTCCAACCGGGGCGGGAACGGCCTCGATTGACCACACGGTTCCATTCCAGCGCTCCACCAGCGGGACGTATCGACTTGGGCTATCCCCGGAGGTGAAGCCACCGACGGCAACGCACGAGGATCCGGACGGACACGAGATCCCGCCGACAAGCACGGTGATGCTACCCGCTGGATCCGCCATGACCTCGCGCGACCACCGTCGACCGTCCCAGCGGACCGCGTACAAGACATCGCTGTCCGAGGAAGGGAACGGATAGTAGGCGGCAACGGCGGTACACGCCGTACTCGAGGAACACGACAACGGCACCGTCAAAGCGGACGATGGAACCGGAAGCCATTGAACTGACCAGCTCGACGTCCCGGCCGCCGAGGCGTTCCCGAACGGCAACGCGAGAAGGGATGCCACGACCACAGCGGCGACCACGACGCGACCAAGCATTCGGTTTCCCGGTGATCGGAATGCCGCCGCCCGCGCACCAATCCGCGGCGGAGCCCTACGACTCACGTCCTCGGATATGCAGTGGGCCGTCATCGGCGATCCGTCCAACTCTACGACCGGTGGAAATACGGGTCAACGGCCTGGGTCGTCGACCGGCGTGCGCTCAGCCACGGGGAGATCGCGCACGAGGAGCCCTACGTGTCCCACCTGATCGTGGGGCACCAACAGCGATCAGCGTGTTCGGACCGCGCGGACGACCGCAAGGCAAGTTCCGGTCAAAGGCCGCGCTCATAAGGCTGGGATCGTGCATGGCGATCAGCAGGCTCAGGCACCGAAGCGGGTAGGCGGACGCCGGCGGGGCGGCGGCTCGGCCGGTGGGGCGGAGGTAAGTGAGGCGCAACGGTGTTCGGAGGACCGTCGTCGGGAGGAGTCGTCGCCCTCCGCCGTGGCCAGGCACCGAGACGCTTGCCACGAGCGCACCGACCGCCCACCGTCGCCGCGGCCAGGCAGGCGATCGCCCTCCGGGTCCGGAGGGGGGCGATTCGCTCCCACAGGGTGGGCCCGCGCGGACCCCGAACAACGGTGATGTCCACGCGCGCGCCGAGCTCGCCAACCGGCCGCCGATGATCATCCGGCCACGCGCGCGCCATAACAAGCAACTCTAAAGCCCTCCTGGCGGTCTCCGCCACCGGAGCGATCTCGATCACGCACCGAGAGGAAAACAATGCCGCCGGCACGTAAAGCCGTGACGCCCACGCGCGTCGGTGGTTGCATCGTCACTGGGAACGAAGACGGATCAAGCACTGCGCGATGAGCATCCTGTACTCGCTGCAGCACCTCGGGTACGTGATCCCGCCGCAGGCCGACGCGGGCTGGATCGGCGAGGCCGGCCCCGGCCGAGCTACCTCGACACCGGCTCGGGCGGTCCCGAGAACGACTCAGATCGGCGACTTCTCGCCCTGACCTTGACGGCCTGCCTAGATGGCTGTGTGATTGAGCGATGCCCGACGACTTCATGCGCCAATGGGGCGATCCCACGCTGTATGAGCGAGCCGAGCCAATCGCGATCTTCGACGACCTGCTGCGCGCTCAAGCAGCACGATTATGTCGGACGTGGAGCAGCTGGCGGCGCTGGATTGGCCGCGACCCAGGTGGGCTGGCTGCGGCGCCTCTTTGCCTTCCGGCTCAGCCGCGAGCAGACAACCGACGTATTCGTCAACCCCCGCGTTGTCTGGCGTTCCGAGCAGGTCGAGACGTTGGTCGAGGGCTGCCTGAGCTCAACACGGTGGCCGTCACGGTTCGGCGCCCGTTCCGCCGTTCTCGTCGGAGGATTCGACGTCTACGCAACGCGTCGAGTTGGAGTCCGAAGACTTCTCCG
>CAVWKC010000023.1:0-11200 GCA_963755525.1 uncultured Solirubrobacterales bacterium
CAGCCAGGCACCGTTCGCATTGCTCGGACCGATGTTGGGGTTGCACGCTGAAGACGCAAGCGCCGAGCCGCACAACGCGATCGAATCCGTCTGCGTGGCCGCACCGGTCGTCTCGTTGAAGCTGAACTTGGCCAGCCACGTCGACTGAGGAACCCAGATGGTGCTGCCGTCGGGCGAGAACAGCGGCCCGTCGGCAGCGACCGAGTAGTCCTGGGCGCTACCGGTGCCGGTCGCGAGACCGGTCTGGGAGACCATCTTGCCGGTCTGCAGGTCGAAGATCGTCAGATAGCCGGAGAACTCGTTCCACCCCAAGGCCGCCAGGTACCGTCCGTCGGGGCTGATCGTGCTCGACACGAGCCGCTCGGTGTTGTCGAGGATGCGCGTGCCCAGGGGCGTGATCCACTGGTTCGTGGGAAGCAGAATGCCGTTGGCGGTCGGCTGCCCGTCGACCTTCTGGTGATCGAACGGGTTGAACCCACCGACCGCGGCGGAGGCAACTCCCACCACGGCGACGCACGATGTCAGGGCCGCGACGATCGCGACTCGTCCCCGTCGACGCCCACGCATGCGTACCGGCACGAGCTTTCTCATGGCGTATTCCTCCCCACGACGGTGTAAGCAAGCCGCCCGGACTCGAGCGGTGGCGCTGAGACCAGAGCGCCGGCGGCACCCTACCGCACCGGCTGCGCGGGTTGTTAACGATTTGTATTTCTGGTGTGGCGGTCCCGTGGTCGGCGTGACCCCCGCGCCGCGGACGTTCACAGCGCCTCGAACCGCTATGTATATTCGCGCCGTGGACGCCGTGCGCGCGACAGGGCTGGTCAAGCGCTTCGGCACGACGACGGCGGTTGACGGGGTGGACCTGTCGATCGAGCCCGGTTCGGTGCGCGGGCTGCTCGGCCCCAACGGCGCCGGCAAGACGACCCTGCTGCGGATACTGTTCGGCTTGATCCGGCCAGACGGCGGCACTGTCGAGCTTCTCGGCCGCAAGCTGGAACACCTCGGCGGCGACGCGCTCGACGCCGTCGGGGGGTTCGTCGAGGAGCCCTCCTTCTATCCGTATCTGTCGGGGCGCTCGAACCTGAGGCTGATGGCCAAGCTCGACGGCTGGCATGCGGGAACCGGCGAGATCGACGACGCGCTGGAGCGGGTCGGCCTCGCCGATCGAGGCGAGGACCGCGTGAGCGGCTACTCGACCGGGATGCGTCAGCGACTCGGCCTCGCCGGAGCCCTGCTGCGCCGCCCGCGACTGCTCCTGCTCGACGAGCCGACCAGCGGGCTCGACCCGGCCGGGACGCGTGCGGTGGCGACGCTTGTCCGCGAGCTCGCCGCCCAGGGGGTCGCGGTGCTGCTCTCGAGCCATCAGATCGGAGAGCTCGAAAAGGTGTGCGACTCCTACACGGTGCTGCGCCACGGGCAAGTCGTGTGGGACGGCACCGTTACCGAGCTCGAGGCGCAGGCGCCTCAGTCGGCCTACGCGCTCTCGACCAGCGACGACGCGCGGGCGCTCGAGCTGGCAGCACGGGTTCCGGCGATCAGGATCCAGCCCGTGGCGCGGGGCGGCCTGGCCGTGGTCGCCCGTCTGGACGCAATGGACGACCTGGTGGCCGCGCTCGGCGATGCCCACGTTCTGATCCGGCGCCTCGAGCTGGTCGTCAGCCCGCTCGAGAGCATGTTCTTCGCGCTCACGGGCGAGCACGCCGCCGCCGCGCTTGACGCGCTCGAGCCCCAGCAGCTGGCCGACACGATCCTGGCGGGCGCATGACGACGGTCGCCCCGACCGCTCCCGGGGCCGGCTCGGAGCCCGTAATCAGCCAGGGCGTGCGCAACGCGTACGAGACCGAGCTGTACAAGCTGATGTCCCAGCTGACCACGCGCATCCTGGTCCTCGTGTGCGCAATCGGCCCGCTCGCGTTCGCCGCGATCCTCAAGGTTCAGAGCGGCACGCCGTCCGACGCGCTGTTCGGAGTCTGGGTCCACTCGTCTGGATTTGCGATCTCACTCGTGATCCTCGGGTTCGCGGGCTCCTGGGGATTCCCGATCATCGCCGGCGTGCTGGCGGGCGATCTGTTCTCCTCCGAGGACCGTCACGGCACCTGGAAGACGATCCTCACCCGATCGTGCACGCGCGAGGATGTGTTCGCGGGCAAGCTGCTCGCAGTCGGGACGTTCGCGATCGGGCTGATGGTGATCCTGGCGACGATGAGCCTTGTCGCCGGGGTCGCGCTGGTCGGACCGCACGCGCTCGTCAACTTGAGCGGGGTCCTGACCTCGCCGGGGCGGATGCTCGCGCTGACGATCGTCAGCTGGCTGCTCTGCATGCTGCCGCTGCTCGCCTACACCAGCCTGGCGATCCTGTTCTCGGTCGCCACCCGCAACGGCATCCTCGGCGTGCTCGGTCCGTTGCTCGTCGCGCTCGTGACCCAGCTGCTCGACCTTATTGGCAAGGGAGTCATCGTCCACGAGCTTCTGATCGGCTCGGCTTTCGACGGCTGGCACGGCCTGTTCACCAGCCACCCGTTCTTCGGCCAGGTGCTCGTCGGAAGTCTCGTCCCGCTGATCTGGCTCGCCGCGTGCCTGGCCGCCAGCTGGCGGATCATGCGCCGCCGCGACTTCCTCACCGGCGTGAGCGGGCGCGGGCCGAGCTGGACCGCCCCGGTCAAGGTCGTCGCGATCAGCATCGTGGTCGTTGCGGTGCTCGCGTTCGGCTGCGGCCTCGGCCCCACCGGGGTGACGGCGTACCGGGTCGCGTACGCGATCGGCCGCGAGTTCAACAACGTCACGCTGCTCCAGCAGCAGCTGATCGGCCGCCGCGTGCCGGCCAATGCGCGGCTGTACATCCAGCCGAATTGCAACCGCCGCGCGACCAAAGCGGTCGGTCCCGGCGACTGGAACTGCACCGTTTACGTCTACCTGCCGCAGACGAACGCGGTTCCCTATCAGCTGACCTCGGTCGAGTACGACGTGAGCGTCCAGTACAACGGTTGCTACAAGGCGCAGTCGCCGCCGGCGTTCCTCGGCGGTCCGACGATGCTCGCCGCCGGCGGACGCAATGTCACCAACCCGCTGTTCATCGTTTACGGCTGCTTCAACATCCTGTGACGCCGGGCCCGCGGCCGGGCGCTCAGGATCCGAACAGCCGCCACGCCGGGCTGTCGGGCACTTCCGCGCGCGGCCGGCAATCACCGCTACGGCGCGTCCTGGCGCTCGTCGACCTGGCGCGGCGCAAGCAAGGTTGGGGGGCTCAGCGCCGGCGCGGGATCGGCAACCTGGCCGCGCCCGAGCGCTGAGCCTCGCCGCCCGGGCTCCGAACGGGGCGCGGCGCGGATCGTTGAACGGCGCGCCTGTGGCAGCCCGGTGCGGAACTCGCCAACGCGCGCCGTTGCCGCGGGTCGTATGCACATAAGCGCCCGGGTGTCGCTTATGTGCACAGCGCCGGCGAGATGGTCCGGCTTTGGCGAGTTGCGCACCGGCTGAGGAGAGATGTGGGTCTGGGGCGTGGCGGTGGGTGTCCCGCTTCGCGGCGTCCACAGGGCGGCCGCTGTGGCTCGTTAGACAGTTCTTAGGCTCATACAGGTTGACCCCGGGGTGCCGTCCGTTAGCGGGAGTCAAGGCAGGTCGGCTCGGGTTCCGCGCGCGTCGACGGACCATGGCCGGCATCCACCCCAACTCCAGGAAGCGATGAACGAAGCCATGACAGCCACCACGTCGCGCCGCGCCCGCTTGCAGCCGATCCTCGTGAAGGTGCCCGAGATCACTCTGATCTTCTGGGTGCTCAAGCTCCTGACGACCGGCATGGGCGAGGCCATGTCCGACTTCCTGGGTCAGAACAGCGTCCCCCTCGCCGCCGCCGTCGGCTTCTTCGGTCTGGTGCTGGCCCTGTGGCTCCAGTTGCGCCAGCCGCGATACAGCCCGGCCTACTACTGGTTCGCGGTGATGATGGTCGCGGTATTCGGAACGATGGCGGCCGACGCGATCACGGACGGCGCCGGGATTCCCTACTCACCACGCCGGCATTCGCCCTGATCGTCGCCGCGGTGTTCGCACTCTGGTATCGCAGCGAGGGCACGCTGTCGATCCACAGCATCGATACGCGCCGCCGTGAGTGCTTCTACTGGGCCGCGGTGCTCGGCACGTTTGCACTCGGCACGGCGGCCGGCGACCTGACCGCGTACCAGCTGGGTCTCGGCTTCTGGACCTCGGCTCTTCTGTTCGGGGCGATCATCGCGATCCCGGCGGTGGCCTGGTCACGTCGTGTCATGAACCCAATCGTCGCGTTCTGGTTCGCCTACATCGTCACCCGGCCTCTCGGCGCCTCGTTCGCCGACGGGTTCAGCAAGCCGACCAACGGCGGCCTGAACCTGGGCGACGGAGCCGTCAGCGCGATCGCGCTCGTGGTGTTCATCGCGCTGGTCGCCTATGTCTGCCGCAACGAGCGCCACGGCAAGGCCTTGGCTGCCAACCACCGGCGCTACCACGCTCCGCACTTCGAGTTGGACGTCCTCGAGGTTCAGCCAGCGTCGGCTGACTGACCCCGCGGGGCATGGATGCCCCGCGTAATGGCCTCCTGGCTCGGCCTGCTCGGCATCCGGCCTCGCAACGACCAGGCCGGCCACGAGTCATCCGGCTGGACGTCGAGCGAAGCGAGGCCCAGAATCAGGACGCGGAGAGCGCTTGCTTCAGGTCTGCGACGAGATCGTTGGGGTCCTCGACGCCACAGCTGAGGCGCACCAGATCGGCGGGGACGGCGGCGATCGAGTCCTCGACCGACTGGTGGGTCATCGCCTGCGGCACCTCGATCAGCGATTCGACGCCGCCGAGCGATTCGGCGAGCGTGAACAGGCGCGTGCGGGTCGCGATCTGGGTGGCTTCGGGGTGGCGGAAGCTGACCATCCCGCTGAACCCCGGCCAGCGCACCTCGGTCACGCCGGGGGCGGCGCGCAGGAATTCGGAGACGGCGCGCGCGCTGCGGGCGTGGGCGTCCATCCGCAGATGGAGCGTGCGCAGCCCGCGGTGAACGAGGAAGCAGTCGAACGGTCCCGGAACGGCGCCGGTGGCGTTCTGCACGAATCGCAGCTGCTCGTGCCACTCGTCCGAGCGGGTGACGACCACGCCACCGACGACGTCCGAGTGGCCGCCGAGATACTTGGTGGTCGAGTGCACGACGAAGTCCGCGCCGAGCTCGAGCGGGCGCTGATTCGCCGGCGTGGCGAACGTGTTGTCGACCGCGACCAGCGCGTCGCGCCGGCGCGCGATCACGCCCTCGATGTCGATCACGTGCAGGAACGGATTCGTCGGGCTCTCGATCCAGATAAGCCGCGTGTCGTCCCTGACCGCGCGCTCGATCGCGGCCAGGTCGGTCTGGTCGACGAGGTCGTAGGCGAGGCCCCAGCGGCTCATGACCTTGTCCACGAGCCGGTAGGTCCCGCCGTACAGGTCGGCCGGAAGCACGACGTGTGAGCCGGGCTCGCACAGGACCGTGATCAGCGCGTGCTCGGCCGCGAGGCCGGACGCGAACGTCACCGCGCGACCGTCCTCGAGCTCGCCGAGCGCCTGCTCGAGCGCGGACCGGGTTGGATTCGCCGAGCGCGAATAGTCGTAGTCCTCGACAAACTCGCCGGGCCGGCGCTGGGCGTAGGTCGAGGTCTGGTGGATCGGCGGGATCACCGAGCCGTAGCTCGGATCCGGGGTCAGGCCCGCGTGGACGGCGCGCGTCGCGAACGCGTCGCGACGCGCGTCCGAGTCGGGATGGCTCACGAGGCGAGCGCTTCCAGCAAATCGGTGCGCGTGACGAGACCCTCGGCGCGGCCGTCACGTGTGACGAGCAGCGCCTGCTGGTCGCCGACGAGCAGTTCGACCGCGTCGCGCACCGGATCCTCGGTCGACACGGCGGGGAACGGGGCCTCCATCACCTCGACGATCTCGGCATCGAGGATCGCGGGGTTCTCGGCGGCGCGCTTGAGCAGGCCGCGCTCGCCGATCGCGCCGACCACCGTCGCCGGATCGTGGGCGCTGACCACCGGCAACTGGGAGACCCGGTGCTCGTGAAGCAGGGCGACGGCGTCGCGGACCTTGAAGTGGGTCTGGACCGTCACGAGCGACGGGATCTCGCCGGCCTCGCGCTTTCGCGCGAGCACGTCCCCGACGCGCAGCTTGGTATCGCGTTCGAGGAAACCGTACTGACGCATCCAGGCATCGGAGAAGATCTTCGACAGGTACGAGCGGCCGCCGTCCGGAAGGATCACGACGATCAGCGCGTCGGGGTCCTGAACGTCGCCGGCCACCTGCAGCGCGGCATGGAGCGCGAGGCCGCCGGATCCCCCGGCGAGGATCCCCTCGAGGTGGGCCAGCCGCCGAGTCGTCAGGAACGCGTCGCGGTCGGACACCGTGACCCAGCGGTCGACGATGGTCGGGTCGAACGTCTCGGGCCAGAAGTCCTCGCCGACGCCCTCGACCAGGTACGGGCGGACGTTCTCGGGGCCGCCGGAGTAGATCGACCCCTCGGGGTCGGCGCCGATCACGACGAGGTCGGGGTTGCGCTCGCGCAGGTAGCGGGCGGTGCCGGTGATCGTGCCGCCCGTTCCGACGCCGGCAACGAGGTGGGTGATCTGGCCGGCGGTCTGCTCCCAGATCTCGGGGCCGGTCGAGTCGTAGTGCGCCTGCGGGTTCGCCTGGTTGAAGTACTGGTTGGGCTGGAACGCGCCCGGAATCTCGCTGGTCAGCCGGTCAGCCACCCGGTAATAGGACTGGGGCGAGTCAGGCGGCACGTCGGTCGGCGCGAGCACGACGTCGGCGCCGTAGGCCCGGAGCAGGTCGATCTTCTCGCGCGACATCTTGTCGGGCATCACCGCGATGACGCGGTAGCCCTTCAAACGCGCCGCGATCGCGAGGCCGGTGCCGGTGTTGCCCGACGTGGGCTCGATGATCGTCCCGCCCGGCTTTAGGTTGCCGTCGCGCTCCGCGGCCTCGATCAGCGCCACCGCGACCCGGTCCTTGATCGACCCGCCCGGGTTGAACGTCTCGAGCTTGGCGACCAGGCGCGGGCGCAGTCCGGCGCCGATGCGCGACAGGCGCACGAGCGGCGTGTCGCCGATCGTGTCGAGTATCGAGTCCTGCAGAATCGGTTCGGTGGCGATCTCGGTCATGTCATTAGGATGACGATCCTGCGGCGATCCGACAAGACGCCGAAGATCCTGCGGTTGAGCGCCGGGAGATCAGATATTCTTCGGGGTGAGTGCCGAGAGTTCGTGTCGCACCGAATGATCCACAGCCTCCGGTCGACGACATTGACCGGGCCCTTCTCGAACTGCTGGCTCGCGACGCGCGGATCACCAACCAGCGCCTCGCCGACCGGGTCGGGGTGGCGCCCTCGACGGCGCTGGCGCGGCTGCGCTCGCTGCGCGAACGCGGCGTGATCCGCGGGTTCCACGCGGAGGTCGACCTTGCGGCGCTCGGGCGCCCGCTCCAGGCGCTGATCGCCGTGCGGCTCGCGGTTCACGCGCGCGACCAAATCGACGACTTCACCGCCACCGTCCGGCAGCTGCCCGGGGTGCTGATGGTGTTCCACCTGACCGGCGTGACCGACTACCTCGTGTGGGTCGCGGCGGCCGACGCGCAGGACCTACGCGAGTTCGTCGTCGACCACCTCGCCACGCATCCGTCGGTGGCGCACGCCGAGACGTCGCTGATCTACGAGCACCAACGGGGGCCTGGGATTTGGGGGGCGGCGGACCCCGCATGACCTCGGACGCGGCCGATCCCGCATGAGCCCTGCTGAGCGCGTTGCCGGTCTCGGCACGACGATCTTCACCGAGATGAGCGCGCTCGCGCTGCGGACCGGCGCGATCAACCTCGGCCAGGGGTTCCCCGACACCGACGGCCCGGAGTCCGTGATCGAAGCCGCGGTCAACGCGCTCCGCGGCGGCGAGAACCAGTACGCGCCGCTCCCGGGCGTACCAGCGCTGCGCGAGGCCGTGTTCGAGCACCAGCGCAACTGGTACGGGCTCGATCCAGAAGACGTGCTGATCACGTTCGGCGCCACCGAGGGCATCGCTTCGGCGCTGCTCGGGCTGTGCGACCCCGGCGACGAGGTCGTCGTGCTCGAGCCCTACTACGACTCGTACGCGGCATGCGTCGCGTTCGCCGGCGCGACGCGCCGGCCGGTGACGCTTCGCCCGCCGGACTTCGAGGTCTCGGAGGAGGCTCTGCGCGCTGCGATCGGTCCGGGGGCGCGGCTGCTGCTGCTCAACTCGCCCCACAACCCGACCGGCCGCGTGCTCAGCCGCGCCGAGCTCGAGCTGATCGCAGCGGCGTGCGTCGAGCACGACCTGATCTGCGTTACCGACGAGGTCTACGAGCACCTCGTGTACGACGGCGAGCACATCCCGATCGCGACGCTGCCCGGCATGGCTTCGCGCACGCTCACGATCTCGAGCGTCGGCAAGTCGTTCTCGTTCACCGGCTGGAAGATCGGCTGGTGCTCAGGCCCTGCGGCGCTCGTCGCCGCGACTCGGATGGTCAAGCAGTTCCTGACGTTCGCCGGAGGCACGCCGCTGCAACACGCCGCCGCCGCGGCGCTGCGCCTGCCTGCGACCGAGGTGCAGGCGCTCCGCGACGATCTGCGGGTCAAGCGCGATCAGCTGTGCTCCGGGCTCGAGGCTGCTGGGCTGCGTCCGATCACGCCCTCGGGCACGTATTTCGTCAACGCGGACGTGGGGGTCGACGCGGTCGAGTTCTGCAGGGCTCTGCCTGAGCGGTGCGGGATCGTCGCGATCCCGACAAGCGTGTTCTACGACGACAAGGAGGCGGCGCGGACGCTCGTGCGGTTCGCGTTCTGCAAGCGGCCCGAGGTGATCGCCGAGGCGGCGCGGCGCCTCGCCGGCCTCGATGGCGGCTAAGGGGCGTCGGCGTCGGGTGCCTCGCCGGGTGCCTCGCCCGGGTCGGACGGATGGCCGATCGTGTCGATGCGGTCCCGCAGGAACCTGATCTCCGTGGCGTTGTCGGTGCGGTCGATCGCGGCTTGGTAAGCGGCCGTCGCGTCGTTCGGCTTGCCGAGACGTCGCAGCAGATCGGCTCGGATCGCGTGGTAGAGGTAGTAGCCATCGAGGGGCAGCGCGTCGATCAGGTCGAGCGCCGTGCGCGGGCCTTCCACCTCAGCGACTGCGACGGCACGGTTCAGCGCGACCACCGAGGTCGGGGTGAACGCCAGCAGCTGGTCGTACAGCGCGATGATCTGGTCCCAGTCGGTCTCGTCCGCCGTGAGCGCGTCGCCGTGGACGGCGTTGATAGCGGCTTGGACCTGGTAGGGACCCGGCTGGTTTCGCCGCAGGCATCGTCTGACGAGGCTCTGTCCTTCGTCGATCAGCTCCCGGTCCCACAGGCCGCGGTCCTGATCGGGCAGCGGTACGAGATCGCCCGCGGCGGTCGTACGCGCGGCGCGTCGCGAGTTCAGGAGCAGCATCAGCGCCAGCAGCCCGAGCACTTCAGGCTCGTCGGGCATGAGCTCGGCGAGCAGACGTCCGAGACGGATCGCCTCGGTCGCGAGCTCCTCGCGGATCAGGCGCTCGCCGGTGCTCGCGGCGTAGCCCTCGTTGAAGATCAGGTACACAGCCGCGAGCACCGCGTTCAGACGCTCCGGCAGGTCGGCCTCGCTCGGGACCCGGTACGGGATCCGGGCGTCGCGGATCTTCCCCTTGGCGCGCACGAGTCGCTGGGCCATCGTCGCCTCGGGGACGAAGAACGCTCGCGCGATCTCCGAGGTGCGCAACCCGCCCAGCAGCCTGAGCGTGAGCGCCACCTGCGCGGCCGTGCCCAGGGCTGGGTGGCAGCAGGTGAAGATCAGACGCAGTCGGTCGTCCTGCACCGGGCTCTCCCGGCTCCCCGGCGTCGGGTCGTTGCGGACATGCAGCAGCGCCGCCTCGGCGTGGCGGTCGTGTCGAGAGGCCTCGCGGCGCAGCCGGTCGATCGCGCGGTTGCGCGCGGTCGTGATGATCCAGCCGGCCGGCGCCGGCGGCAGGCCGGTGTCAGGCCAGCGCACGACCGCCGTGGCGAACGCCTCCTGGACGGCCTCCTCGGCGATGTCGATGTCGCCGAACACTCGAGCCAGCACCGCCACCGCCCGCCCGTATTCATCGCGAAAGATCCGCTCGATGTCCGCACGGGTGACCGTCGGCACGCCGTGTCAGTCCTCGACCTCGCCCTGGAACGGCCGCACCTCGACCGGCAGCGTCGTCGCGCGCGCCAGCTTCTTTCCCCACGCGAGCGCTTTGTCGAGGCTCTCCGCCTTGATGATGACCAGGCCGCCGATGTGCTCCTTGCCCTCCGTGTATGGGCCGTCGATCATCGGCATCGCCTCGCTGCGCGGGTCTAGCACCGTCGCGCTGGTCGCGGCGTGCAGCCCACCCGAGAACACCCAGGCGCCGGCGGCGCGCATCTCCTCCCGCACGGCGCCGACGTCGGCGGCGATCCGCTCGAGCGCCTCGGGGGTCGGGAGGCTGCCATCGGGCTGATAGATGCTCAGCAGGTATTGCTTCATGTTCGTCTCCTATCCCCGTGCGCGCTCGTAGACGGCCATCAACACGCCGGTGCTCGAGGTACTGCTCTCGACGAGCCGCAGGGTCGCGTGCGTGCCGCCGGCAAAGAGCCGCCGCCCGCTGCCGAGGACCAGCGGCGCAATCATCAGCAGATACTCGTCGATCAGATCGGCGGCCATCAGCGAGCCGATCAGGACGCCGCTGCCAAAGATCACGAGATTCGCGCTCTGGCTCCGCTTGAGGTCCGCCACGGCGGCGGGCACGTCGCCGTACAGCAGCGTCGAGTTCGGCCACTCGAGCCGGGTCGCGGGGTTGCTCGAGGCGACGTACTTCCGCGCGTTGTTGAACGCGTCCTTGAACGGGCCGCCCCTCGCGTTCCAGATTGCCAGCAGGTCCTCGTAGCTCCGCCGCCCGAACAGCCACTCGTGATCCTCGCCCATCCGCTCGCCCATCTTGGCGACCATCGCGTCGTCGCCGTAGGGGACTGCCCAGCCGCCGTGCTCGAACCCGCCGCGCGCGTCCTCGTCGGGGCGCCCGGGTGCCTGCATCACGCCGTCGAGCGACACCCCGTTCATGACGATGACCTTTCCCATCTCGTGTCCTTTCGGTCGGTGTCTTCAACCCTTACACGAACGCGAACGGCCGAAATCGACATCACGTGTGACGTT
>CAVWKC010000024.1:0-392582 GCA_963755525.1 uncultured Solirubrobacterales bacterium
TGACACAGGAGGATTTCGAAGCGATGGCATTCATGGACGATGTGCTCGGGCGCGTAACGGACGCGGCCGGGACGGTCGGCAGGGCGGCCCTGATCCCGTGGGGGGGAGCCGAGGCCTGCGTGGACGCGTACGAGACGGCGATCCGCGCTCTAAGTGATGCGCAACTGACCGTCGCTCGCGCGGTCGAGGTCGAGCCCCTGCGCGGGGTCCTCGCCTCGTGTTCCGAGATGACACGCGACATCGGCGCCACGCACCTCTCGAGAGTGCGCTGGCTCCTGGACGTGTGAGCTCCGGATCAGGCATCGTCGACCGGCTCGGCGGGCGGACGCGGCTTTACTGGGAGAGCACCGGCACCGGCGATCCCGTGCTGCTGATCCATGGTCTTGGCCTCAGCGGGGGCGCATGGTGGCGCACAGTCGACGCGCTCGCCGGCGCGATGCGCGTGATCACCTTCGACCATCGCGGGATCGGACAGTCGGAGTCGCTGACTTACGCCTACACCACCGAGGCGATGGCGGACGACGCCGTCTCGATCCTCGACGACCTCGAGATCGACCGCGTTCATATCTACGGGTTCTCGCTCGGCGGCATGGTCGCCCAGCAGGTTGCGCTCCGTCACCCGACCCGGGTTCAGTCGCTCGTCCTCGGCGCGACCCATTCCGGTGGGCGACACGCGGCGTTTCCAGAGTCCGAAGTCGTCGCGTTCTTCCACAGGCGCGCGACGATGCCCTCGGAGGAGGCGGCGTGGGCGTCGGTTCCCTACAACTACGGTCCCCGAAGCCGCGCCGAACAGGTCGACCGCATCGCCGAAGACATCGAACGGCGTCTGGCGAATCCTTTCAACGAGCGGGCGTACCGGGCGCAGTTGCTCGCGGCATCACTGCACAACTGCTATCGCCGTCTCGAGCGGATCCGCGCACCTACCCTCGTTGTCCACGGCGCCCGCGATCGGATCATCCCGGCCGAAAACGCGCACATGACCGCGGAGCGAGTGCCGGGAGCGCAACTGAAAATCCTCGAGGGCGCCGGCCATCTCTACCCCACCGAGGAGGCAGCGGTCGACGGGGCCATCGGGGAGTTTTTCGCCGCGCACGGGTGATCCTGGTGTACCTCTGATTGAATTGACCTCAGTGCAGGTTCTCGAACAACTCCGAGTCGCGGACGTGATTCGCGAGCATGCATCGAGCCGAGCTGACGTCGTCGCGATCCGCTGCGGTCCGCGCACGCTCACGTATGGCGAGCTCCACGATCGGTCGAGCCGGCTCGCGCAGGCGCTGATGTCAGCCGGCGTTCGTGGCGGGGATCGGGTCGCGCACCTGGACCGCACCGCGCCGGAGGTCGTCGAGCTCCTGTTCGCGACGAGCAAGATCGGGGCCGTTGCCGTCCCGCTCAACTGGCGGCTCGCTCGTGCCGAGCTCGAGACGATCGTCGCGGACGCGGGCTGCTCGGTGATGATCGCGGGACCGGAATACCGCGAGATGGCCCGGGAGATCGCGGGCGGCGTCCCGCAGCCGGTCGAGGTGATCGACACCGGTGACGATTACGAGCGGCGTTTGGACAGTCACTCGCCGACTGATCCCGGGCATCGAGGCGGGGCGAGCGAGGTCGCAGTGCAGATGTACACGTCTGGAACGACCGGCCTCCCGAAGGGCGTCCTGACCACGCAGCGGAATCTCGCCGCCGCGTTTCTCAGCGCAGAGGTGTGGCAGTTCGACTCGGAGACGATCAGCCTCACGCCGCTCCCGATGTTCCATATCGGCGGGATCGGCTGGGCGTATCTCGGGCTCGTCAACGGGGCGACGACGATTCTCGTACGCGACTTCGACGCCGCGGAGGTCCTCGACCTCCTCGAGCGCGAACGGGTCACGAACCCCGTGTTCGTTCCCACGATCCTGCAGATGCTCGCCGCGGTCCCAGGCGCGGCCGACCGCGACTATTCAAGCCTGCGTGCGATCGTCTACGGCGCGTCGCCGATCACCACCCCCGTCCTGCGGGCGGCGCTGCGAACGTTCCGCTGCCCGCTGTTCGGCGTATATGGGCTGACCGAGACCACCGGCGGCGTGATCCAGCTCCGCCCCGAGGACCACGACGCCGACGGCGACCGTCAGCACCTGCTGCGCTCCGCGGGACGTCCACTGCCATGGGTCGAGATGCGCATCGTCGACCCGGTCAGCGGCGTCGACTGCGGCGCCGGAGAGGTGGGCGAAGTCTGGCTGCGGGCCCCGAACGTGATGGCCGGCTATTACAAGCGGGACGCCGAGACCGATGCCGCGCTGATGCCGGATGGATGGCTCCGGACGGGCGACGGCGGCTACCGCGACGAGGACGCCTACCTGTTCCTCACCGACCGGATCAAGGACATGATCGTCAGCGGCGGTGAGAACATCTATCCGATCGAGGTCGAGGAGGTGCTCTCGCAGCACCCTGGCGTGTCCGACGTCGCGGTGATCGGCGTTCCGGACGAGCGCTGGGGTGAGACCGTCATGGCGCTCGTGGTTCGCGCGCGGGCCGCCACCGTGGATGCCGACGAGCTGGTCGCGTTTGCCCGCGAGCGGTTGGCGGGGTACAAGCTGCCTCGCTCGGTCGAGTTCGTCGACGAGCTACCCCGCAGCGCGGCGGGCAAAGTGCTCAAGCGCGACCTGCGCGCGCGTCACGGGCAGCCGGCCGGCGCGCTCGCGGCGGCGAGTGGGGCTGCGAGTGGGCGAGCAGGAAGCTGACCAGTTCGTGGCCAGTCGCGGGCACATCGGTTGGGAACCCGTGGGCGCCAGTCGGAACGGCGATGAACCGTGCCCCCGAGATGGCGCCGGACAGTAGTCGACCGTTCTCGAGCGGGAGGATCCGATCGTTTTCGCCGTGCATCACGAGCGTCGGAGCGGTGATCGCAGCTAGTCGCGTGCTCGTGTCGTGCGCGCGGGCGACTGCATGCTGGGCGCGATAGGAGCGAGGATCGAGCGGCTGGGTCTGACGCCGCGCGATGTCTTCGCCGATCAGCGGCGCGTGGCGGCGCCATGTGGTGTCCGCGTAGAGATACGGCACGGTCGCCCACAGACCCTCCTCGGCGGGAAGGTCCGGCAGCCGCGACACGAA
This sequence comes from uncultured Solirubrobacterales bacterium, assembly GCA_963755525.1. Classification (GTDB taxonomy): domain Bacteria; phylum Actinomycetota; class Thermoleophilia; order Solirubrobacterales; family Solirubrobacteraceae; genus Palsa-465. The sequence continues at coordinate 3,088 of CAVWKC010000024.1, forward strand.
CTGTCGGGTCGACCGTTCCGGTGCGACATAAAGCTTGCCGCCGGCGGTGGACGATGCGAGTACGAGCGCGCGAACACGTTTCGGATGCCGGATCGCGATCTCCTGAGCGATCGCTGAGCCGAACGAAAGGCCGACGATGTGAACCTGCTCGACGCCGGCGCCGTCGAGCAGGGCCACCGCATCTTCGGCGGTGGTCGCGCCGAGAAGCGCCGGGAGCACGCGAAAACGCTCCTCGAGCGCGGCGATCGCCCGGAGCGCCACTGCCGCCGTGAGGCCGACGCCGGCCAGAAGCAGGACCGGCGGATGCGAGGGCACGTCGGCGGATTCGTCACCGCTCATCACGCGGCAAGACTATCAGAAAACTGACTTGACATCACTTCAGTAGCTGTGCTACCTTCCGCCGAGCTAATTTGCAAGCACATCAGTGGAGGAAGCCATCGTGCCCACCCAGTCGAAGTCCGATCCGATCACCGATTCCGTCCAAGAGGCGACCCAGCGAGTCTCCGAGCTCCACGAGAAGGCGGTTGCTCAGAGCAAGAAGGCGAGCGACGCGTACCTGTCCTCATACGAGCAGGCCGTCGTGACCCTGGCCGACCAGTACGAGAAGGCGACCAGCGCGAGCAACATCGAGTGGGTCGTGAGCATCGGCAGCCTTCAGGCTGACACGACGCGTGAGTTCGCCCGTGCCTACACCAGCGCCGTCCGCGAGTTCGTGTCCTGACGTTTCCCGGGTTGGCCGCGGCGCCGTCGCGTCGCGGTCATCCCAACCCACGTTCCCATTGCGAGTGAGTCCCATGAACGATCACCATTTCAGCTATCCCGTCGTCGTACCGCTACACGGGGTGACAATCTCGGGCCACCCGAGTCACCCGCCCGTGTCGGCCGTCTCGCTCCAGGCGATCAGGCCGCTGCAGGCGCGCAGGCCGCTCGAGCCGAATGTCCGTCCCGCGGTCAACGCCGCGCCCGTGCCTGGTCTCGCGGTGCCGGCTCTCGCCTGGTGATCGCCATGGGCTTGCAGCATTCACGGACCGAGCACCGTTCACGACGTCCGGCGGCCGAACCCGCACCGGAGGGCCTGAATACGCTCGTCGCTCTGGCGTACGAGTTGCTCGACGCGCACGCCGACACCGCGCGCCTCACCCAAGAAGACGCAAGCGCCGCGGAGTGGCAGGACCACCTCGCGTACCTGCGCGATCTCCAACGCGTGGGGAGGGAGGCGCTGGCCCGGGCCGCGTACTCCGGCGACCGCGCGCCGGCCGGTGGCCCTAGCGGGTCGGCCGTTTGCGTCCGCGCGCGGCGCGGGTAGTCGACCCCGACTTCGCGGTTGACGCGGCCTTTCCGGCTGGTCCGGCCTTTCCGGCTGGTCCGGCCTTTCCGGCTGATCCTGCCTTCCCGTCTGATCCTGCCTTCCCGGCGGCTCGAACCCCTGACCGATCACCGTCGGCGAGCTCGGGAGGAAGGCCGAGTACTTCCAGCTGCCGGCGGAGGAAGAACTCCGTGACCTCGTCGAGGCTGACCTGACCGCGCGGGCGGTACCAGTGCCAGATGCTGTTGTACAAGCCAAGCAACGCGCGAGTGAGCAGGCGGGGGTCGCTCTCCGGTAGCAGCCCCTGCTCCATGCCGCGCACGAGGAACGTCGCCCAGGTGAACTCGACATCGCGAATTCGGGCTCGAGCGAGCGTCCTGGCTTCCTCCTCGCGCGGGGACGTCCGGCGGACGCCGACGAGCCCCTGCTCGGCGACGAGCACCCGGTTACGCAGCACGTCCTGGTCGCTGAGGTCGTAGGACCCACGAAGCACCGCCAGGAGCGCGTCCATGTAATCCTCGTGCTCGCCGGTGAGCCGGTCGAAGTCACTTCGAAAGATGCCGAGCGCGTCCGCCATGATCACGTACAGGCAGTGCAGCTTCGACTCGAAGTAGTGGTAGAGGGCGGTCGAGCCGATTCCGACGGCGGCCGCGACGTCGGCGAGCTTTGTCGCCTCGTAACCGTTCTCGCCGAAATACTGGGTCGCCGTCCGCAAGATCTCGTCGCGCTTACTGCGCGACGACGCGACAGCAGCGCCGGTGCCTCGTCTGGCTCTAGGGGCCGGTGGTGGGACCACAATCCTCCTCGCGGCGGCAGGTAAGCGTTGGCCAATCATATGCGCAGCGGCCGACGCCTCGCCGATGCCTGCGTACGTTTGCGGGCCGGACACGAGCGGGGATCCTTGATAGCATGCCCACATGAGTTCAGTTCAGTCTAGCTCGCCGGCTTCGGACGCCGGCGCGGCGCCGGCGCTCGATGCAGTGCTCGGGCTCGTCGAGGGGTCGGGCGGACCCGCGCCGAGCTTGCTCGCGCGCGACGTGCAGACGTGGATCGCCAGTCCTGCGCAGGGGCTGAAAGCAAGCATCGACGCCGTGCGGGGAGCGGACGCATCGACCGCGGCGCTCGCGGATCTGTCCCCCTCGAGTCTCACGCTCGCCGCGGCCGCGGTGTCCGACCGCGCCTGCTGGGCCGAGGTCGCCCGGCGCGCCGATGGTGAGGCCGACGAGACCAGCCTGGTCGGGCTTTCCTACGACGCCGGAGGCACCGTCTCGCGACTGGTCTGGCTACGCGCGCCGCTTGTCCAGGCGACGTCGGAGGTCGACGAAACCGCCTCCAGCCCGGATGGCCGACCGGTCCTGGAGCGGTACTTGGCCGACCTGCAGCGCTCGAATTTTCGCGAAGCAGCGTCCCACTTCACGGTCGAGACGATCTACTCCCATCCGCCCTACGCCGGCGGCACCGAACGCGTGCTGTTCCAGGGCCGTGAGGCCCTCTGGCGCGGGTTCGTCACCGAGCGCGGGCCGAGTCCCGTGCGTCAGATCGTCACCGCGTTCTGGCAGCGGGGTACCCGCGTGTTCGTCGAAGGCGTGATCGAAGGCATTCCCAACGGTGGCACGTTCTTCTCGACGGGTCAGATCACTCCGGCCGGCGAGATCGCGCGGTACGTCGCGTTCTACAGCGCCACCCGCATTCCCACCTGACACAGCCGTGGCTTGCGCGCGAAAGACAGCTCCCGGGCTCGCAACCGGCGAAACAAATTGAGGTAAGTTCAAAATGAACAGATTCGAAGGCAAGGTGGCTGCGGTCACGGGAGGCGGATCGGGAATCGGCGCGGCGATCTGCCGGCGGCTGGCGGCCGAGGGCGCGATCATCGCGGCCCTCGACCTGTCCGTGGATCGGGCGCAGGAGATCGTCGCCGACCTGCCGCGAGCAGCCGCCATCGAGGCCGACGTCGCGAACAGCGACTCGGTCGAGGAGGCGCTGACGAAAGTCGAGAGCGATCTCGGTCCGTTGGCCGTCATGGTCAATAACGCCGGCGCGCTGGCGATGTCCCACGTCGCGCGGATCAACCCGTTGATCGAACAGCAGCGGGCCGAGCAGGCGGCGGGGGCGATCACGACCCCGCTCGAGGCGCTCGCGCGACTGACCGACGAAGAGTGGCGATTCGTCCTCTCGGTGCATCTCGACGGAACCTTCTATGGCACGCGAGCCGCGGTCCGGCGGATGGCGGAGCGCCGCGCGGGCGCGATCGTCAACATGGCTTCGGTCTGCGGCATCGAGGGCTGCACGGGCCATCCGCATTACTCCGCCGCGAAGGCCGGCGTCCTCGGCTTCACCAGAGCCACCGCGAAGGAAGTGATCGTCCAGGGGATCAGGGTCAACGCGATCGCTCCCGGGTTCATCGACACGACACGGACGAAGGCCCAGGTCGGGGTGGCCCGTGACGTCAACGTCGCGCGCACGCCGGCAGGCCGCCTCGGCACCCCCGAGGAGGTGGCGGCGGCAGTCGCCTTCCTCGCCTCCGACGATGCCTCGTTCTTCGTGGGCGCGACCGTCAGTCCAAACGGCGGGCTGGTCACCGCCGTCTGACGCGGCGTCCGTCCTCGGCGCGCACGACTAGCTCGCCGATGTGGCGGGCGATCTCGCCCCAGAGCTCGCGCGAGAGGTGATGCCCCATCCCGTCGATGACGACGAGCTCGGCTCCGGGGATGGCTCGGGCGGTAGCTCGGCCGCCGCTGACGTCGACGAGCGGGTCCTCAGCGCCGTGGAGCACGAGCGTGGGGACCGCGACCGACCGGAGCGCCTCGGTCCTGTCGCCGGATGCCGCGATCGCCACCAGTTGCCGGCCGACGCCGATCGGATCGTTCGAGCGGTCGTAGGCGAGGCCGGTCCGCCACCGGATGTCGGCCTCGTCGAGCTCGAACGCCGGTGAGCCGATCACGCGGACGATCGAGACCGTCCGCTCGATCGCCTGCTCGCGCGTCGTGGCGGGCGGCGACAGCAGCGCCATGAGCGCGCGTTGCGTCGCCTGGCCGACCGCGGGATCGCCGGTGCTCGACATGATCGACGTCAGCGAGCGCACGCGACCGGGAGACTCGATCGCCACCGTCTGGGCGATCATGCCGCCCATCGACGCGCCCACCAGATGCGCGCTGTCCAGTCCGAGGTGGTCGAGCAGCCCGACCGTGTCGGCGGCCATGTCCGACAGCCGGTAGGACGCCGACGACGGGTCGCCGGTGAGCGCCGCCCGCACGTCTGGCATCGGCGCGTCGCGGACGTGGCTCGACAGGCCGACGTCGCGATTGTCGAACCGGATCACGCGCAGACCGCGAGCGGCGAGCGCATCGCAGAAACCATCGGGCCAGCCCAGCATCTGCGTTCCCAGGCCCATGATCAGCAACACCGGCGGCGCATCGGAATCGCCGAAGCGCTCGTAGGCGATGTTCAGACGTGCCGGACCGACGGCGTTCGCGATCTCGACGGTCACGATCGTCCCCCGAGGATCCAGTAACGCTGGCGATTGTCGAAGCGGTACGTGCCGTCGTCCCGGCGCCACCGCGCGGCCGCCGCGATCACGCGTGGACCGCCGGCGACTCCGGCCCGTGCGAGCGACGATTCGAGCGCCGTGTCGCCCGCGATCTCGATCGGAGCGATCCGGTCCCCGGTCGCGAGCACGGCGAGTCGCGTGGAACGGATTGCGTCTCGACCGGATCGGACACCGGGAGGACATCGCCGCGAACGCCGCCGGCGCCGATCGACGCGAGGAACGCGAAGAACTCGTTGCCGTCGGGAGGCCCCCATTTGCAGACCGCGATCCGTCCGTCGGCGCGCAGCACGCGCGAGGCCTCGATCAGCGCCATCTCGGGGTCCAGGGCGTACTGAAGCGAGTCGAACGCCGTGATGACGTCGAACGAGGAGTCGGGCCACGGCAGGTTCTCCATCAACCCGAGCCGGAAGTCGGCGCCGGGCACGGCCTCCAGCGCACACGCGACGGCGTCAGGCTCGACGTCGATGCCGTGCACCACCGCGCCACGGGCAGCCGCGAACGCGCAGAACGACCCGTCTCCGCACCCGAGATCGAGCAGCGACGTCCCGTCGCCGACGCCCGCGGCGTCGGCGACCGCCTCCCACGCCGCGGCCGTCACTGGGCCCACGCCGGGCCACTAAGCCTTCGCCGCGGTCTCCTCGATACTCGCGAGCGGGCGATGGACGAGCACCGTGCCGAAGCCGGCCATCTGCGCCTCTTCCTCGGGCGTCGGGTTGCCGTAGTAGTGGAGCGGCGAGAGCTCGACGAGTTGGACGAGGCGGCCGGCCGCCTCGAGGTCGAGCTTGGCGTAGTGGTCGAGCATCGCCTGTGGACTCTCGTACCACTCGATCACGTGGATCGTCAGCGGATCATCGTCGATGAAGTAGTGGTAGACGAGCGTGCCGTGGTCGTTCTCCTGAACGTCCTTGATGAACTTCTCGAAGATGCCGACGACCTCGTCGAGGTCCTTCGGGTCCAGCGTCATCGTGCACGCGGTTCGGACGATTGCCATGGTTTCTCCTCGGAGGCTGGTTGACGGGGCCGGTTAGCTGCGCTGCCAGATCTTGGGTCCGCGGCCGCCAAGGCTCGCGAGATAACCCTCATCGGCCTTCGACTCGGCCCAGAGCAGTTCCATGATCCGCTTGCTGATCTTCCATCCGTCCGGCGTGCGCCGCAGTTCGTCGTGGTAGCGGGCGACGAGGATGATCGCCGCGTCCGGGTTCTCCTTGAACACCTGATACGACGTCAAATACGAGAGCGTCTTGGCCTGGTCGCCGTCGATCGTGACGTGGTAGACGTTGAGCAGATGGTGCTGCCAGATGATGGTCGCGGTCGCCTCGGCGATCCATCCCGCCAGCTTGTCCGCACCCTCGACCGGGTCGCCGTTCCCGTACTGCGCCCAAATGTCGTCCGCCAGGACGCTGCGTAGGCCGTCGTAGTCGAACGAGTCGACCGTCGAAGAGTATTTGTAGAGGACGTCGGCGATGTCAGTTCGGTCCTGGAGAGCCCGGAGGCTCGCGCTGTCGACGATCGTTTCGTTCGTGGCGGTCATGGATCCCTCTCGTGGTCGGCGGCGGTCTGCGTTTGAGCTTACTTCGATTCAGTTTAAGCGGAGTGCTCGTACGTCGTCAAGGCGATCGCGTCAGCGCGAGGTGTAGCCGGCGTCGACGTTGAGGATCGCTCCGGTCACGTAGGAGGCCGCATCCGAGCACAGCCACAGGCTGGCCTGCGCAACTTCCTCGGGCTTGCCGAACCGTCCGAACAGGCTCAACACCGGCGCGAACTCGGCTTCGGTCAAGCCGACGGTCTCGAGCGCGCCGCGGATCATCGGGGTATCGATCGCGCCCGGGCAGACGGTATTGACGCGGATTCCCTGCGGCGCATTCTCCAGCGACGCCACCTTGGTCAGGCCGAGCACGCCGTGCTTGGCGGCGACGTAGGCCGCGTTGGCCGGCTGGGGCCGGTGCGCGCTCACCGATCCGATGTTCACGATCGCTCCGCCGTCGCCCTGCAAGAGCATCTGACCCACTTCATACTTGAGGCAGAGGACGACGCCCTTGAGGTCGACCGCGAGGATGCGGTCCCACTCGGCCTCGTCGAGCTCGGCGATCGGATGCGTGTCGGGGGTGACCGCGGCGTTGTTGACGGCGCAGTCGAGGCGTCCGTAGCGATCGACGGCGGTGCGCACCATCGCCTCGACGTCGGCGGCCTTGGAAACGTCGGTCTGGCAGAACGAGGCCGTGCCGCCCTCGGACTCGATCTGGTCAACGACCGCCTGGCCGGCCTCGGCGTTGACGTCGCTCACGAGCACCTTTGCGCCCGCGGCGGCGAACACGCGGGCGGTCGCCTCGCCCATGCCCATCGCCGCGCCGGTGACGATCGCGACCTTGCCTTCGAGCGGTCCTCCGGCCATCGCTGCACCTTCCTTTCGTGTCGAAGCGTCGCGGCGCCGCCGGGGGCGGGTCGCGTATCAAAGTGAAGTCAACTCAAGCAGTCTACCCGGTGGAGTTCAGGCGCGCCACCGCCCGCGCGGCGTTGACACGAGCGGGTCGTCGCTGGTACCTTTTCCCGACTTGAAGTTAGTTCGATTCGACGAAGCGCGGAGAAGAGGAGAACCAATGGCCGACTACGACGTCATCGTGCTGGGCACCGGAGCGGCGGGACTGACGGCGGCGCTGACCGCCGCGGAACTGGGCGCGAACGTCGGCCTGTTCGAGAAGGGCGCGACGATCGGCGGCACGACCGTCTACTCCGGCGGGATGATCTGGATCCCGCTCAACCAGCACGAGCCGCCCGAGAAGGGCGACACGCGCGAGCAGGCCGCGGAGTACCTCAAGGCGCTATCGAACGACACGATCAGCGACGAGATGGCCGATACCTACCTGGACGTCGGCCCCGAGATGGTGCGCTGGCTCGACGAGCGCACCCCGGTCAAGTTCCGCGCCGTCCCCGACTTCCCGGACTACCACCCCGAGCAGAAGGGCGGACTTCCGCAGGGCGGCCGGTCGCTCGAGACCGCGATCTACCCCTACGGCGAGCTCGGCGAGTGGGGCCCCCGCGTACACATTTCCCCTTATTACCCGAGCTACCACCTCACGATCGGCGAGACGACGCTCGGCCAGGCGATCCCGGAACCGCTCGACCCCGAGGAGATGCAGCGCCGCGCCGACAACGACGAGCGGGGGATGGGATTGGCGCTCGGAGGCCGTCTGCTCAAGGCGTGCCTGGACCGGGACGTCGAGCCGCAGACCGAGCACCGCGGCGTCGAGCTGATCGTCGAGCACGGCGAGATCGCCGGGGTCGTGTTCGAGACTCCTGACGGGCGCAAGGAGGTGCGCGCGCCGAACGTGGTGATCGCGACCGGCGGGTTCGAGCGCAACGCCGAGCTCAAGCGCGCGTTCCTCCGGGGGCCGTGCACCCACACCGTCGCGGTCGAGACGAACGAGGGCGACGGCCTCAAGATGGCCATGCGCATCGGCGCGATGCTCGGAAACATGCGCGAGGCGTGGTGGATGCCGATGATCGAGTTGCCGACCGACATCGTCCCCACGGGACAGCAGCTGCTGACCTACGAGCGGACGCTCCCCGGCGCGATCATGGTCAACCGCGAGGCCAAGCGGTTCACGAACGAGGCCGCTAACTACAACGCGTTCGGAGCGGCGTTCCACGAGCAGGACACGATCATGGGCACGTACCGCAACCTGCCGTGCTGGCTCGTGTTCGACCAGACCTGGCTCGACAAGTACGGGTTCGCCGGCGGCCTTGGCGGCACCGAGAAGGCGCGGACCGACTGGATCACGTCTTCGGACACGGTCAAGGGCCTCGGCGAGAAGCTCGGGATCGACGGCGACGTGCTCGAGCAGACCGTCGAGCGCTTCAACGCGAACGCGCGCGATAACCACGACCCCGACTTCAAGCGCGGCTGGAGTGCCCAGGACCAGTGGTGGGGCGATCCAACGCTGCGCGACGGAACACCGAGGGCGTCGCTCGGTCCGCTCGAGACCGCTCCGTTCTACGCGATCCAGGTGTTCAGCGGCGCGCTCGGGACGAAGGGCGGGCCCTTGACCGATACCCATTCGCGCGTGATAGACGTCGACGGCGACGTCATCCCCGGGCTTTACGCCGCCGGCAACGCGATGTCCTCGCCGCTCGGCATGACCTACGGCGGCGCCGGCGGCACGCTCGGCCCGGCAATGGTGTTCGGCTACCTGGCCGGGCGCGACATCGCCGAGCGAGTCGGAGCGAGCAAGCCGGCCGCGCTCGCCGGCGCGTGATCAACGAAACCAGCTGAAGCCGAGAGAAAGGTAACCCCGTCATGGAATCGAGCATCGCGGAGCGGCACGGGACCGAAGTCACGGGCTGCCCGGTCATGGATCACGACTTCTCCAAGACCCGCGAGATGGGCGCCTACTGGGCGCTGGCGAACGAGCTGCGCGAGAGCTGCCCGCACTTCTATAACAAGTACGCCGAGGGCGGCTACTGGGTGTTCACGCGGCACGAGGCCGTCAACGACATCTACAAGACCCCGGAGATCTTCTCGAGCGCGTCGATCACGCCATGGGAGCCGGATCCGATCTACCGGTTCGTGCCGACCCAGGTCGACGCCCCGGACCACATCAAGTATCGCCGGATCCTGAATCCGTGGTTCTCGCCGAAGGCGATGGAGGCCGCAGGGCCGATGATCAGGGAGACGTGCCGGGGCTTCATCGAGCCGATCGTGCCCAAGGGCGAGTGCGACTTCTTCGAGGAGTTCGCGCTGCGATTCCCGACCGCCGCGTTCCTGAGCGTGATCGGGGTGCCGACTTCATACACCGACGTGTTCGTGGGCTGGGTCGACGCGTTCTTCGGCGGCTTCGGCGGTGACCCCGAGGGCGCCGCGGGGATGGCCACCGCGCTCGCCGAGATGCGCGTGTTCTGGTCAGAGCAGCTCGACAACCGCCGCAGCGAGGGCCATCGGGAGGGCGACCTGTTCTCGTACCTGCTCGAGTCCACGTTCGACGATCAGCCCCTCGACGACGAGGTGCTGCTCGACATGTGCACCGTGCTCACGCTCGCCGGGCTCGACACCACGCGCGCCGAGCTCGCGTACATGTTCCACCACCTGGCGCAGCACCCGGAGCACCGGCGGAGGCTCGTCGAAGACCCGGAGATCATCCCGCTCGCGGTCGAGGAGACGCTCCGTTACTACACGATCATCTTCGGCGACGGCCGCAAGGTGACGCGCGACGTCGAGTTCCACGGCGTGCAGCTGAAGAAGGGCGACATGGTGTACGGGCTGGTATCGGGGGCGAACCGCGACCCGAGGCATTGGGAGCACGCCGACGAGTTCGTCATCGACCGCAAGAAGAACAACCACTTCGGGTTCGCGAGCGGTCCGCACCGCTGCCTCGGTATGCACCTCGCCCGGCGCGAGATGGCGATCGCGGTCGACGAGTGGCTGAAGGTGATCCCGGACTTCGAGCTGGCCACCGACGCGCAGCTGTTCGAGCGCGGCGGCGGGGCGATGATGTCACTGAGCACGCTGCCGCTGCGGTGGGAGGTCACGTCGTGAAGCTGTGTGTGAGCGAGGCGTGCCAGGGGCACGGTCGCTGTTACACGCTCGCGCCGCAGCTGTTGAGCAGCGACGACGAGGGCTTCGTAACGATCCGCGGCGGTGACCCGATCGACGTTCCGGACGATCTTCGCGAGCTCGCCGAAGAGGTCGAGGGCACCTGCCCGGAGAACGCGATCAGCCTGATCGAGTCCTGATGCGCCGCCTGGTCGTCGTCGGTGCATCGCTGGCCGGGCTGCGCGCGGCGCAGGCCGCCCGCAAGGCCGGCTTCGACGGCGACGTGGTGATGATCGGCGCCGAGCGCCATCCGCCCTACACGCGGCCGCCGTTGTCCAAGGAGTTGCTCGCCGGCGAGCACACCGTCGATCGGGTCCATCTTCCGTGCGACGAGCTGGGCGTCGAGTGGCGCCTCGGCGTACCCGCCGTGAGCCTCGACCGGGGGCGCCGGCGGGTCGTGCTCTCCGACGGCGACGAGGTGCAGTACGACCGGCTGATACTGGCCACTGGCTCGCGGCCGCGAACTTGGCCCGGGGTGGGCGCCGAGCTCGGCGGCGTCCACGTGCTGCGCAACCTCGACGATGCGCTGGCGCTCCGCGCGGCGTTCGACGGGCGCCCTCGGGTCGCGATCGTGGGCGCGGGGTTCATCGGGTGCGAGGTGGCACAGACCGCGCGCAAGGAGGACCTCGAGGTCACGCTGATCGACATCGCCGCGACCCCGATGCTCCCGCTCGGCCCGGAGGTCGGCGAATGGTGCGCGCAGCTGCACCGGGAGCGGGGCGTCGACGTGCGACTCGGCAGCGGGGTCGCCGGGCTGATCGGCGAAGGCCGCGTCGATGGCGGTCGAGCTCGCGGATGGCGAGCGCATTCCCGCGGACGTCGTGGTCGTCGGCCTCGGGGCGCTCCCGAACGTCGAGTGGCTCGACCGGTAGCGGGCTCGAGCTGGAGTCCGGGCTCGCGTGCGACGCGACGCTGACGGCGACCGGCGATCCGGACATCCTCGGCGCCGGCGACATCGTCTCCTGGCCGCATCCCCTCGCCGACGGCGAACCGATCAGGATCGAACACTGGACCGTCGCGGCCGAGCAGGGGCAGCTCGCCGGCCGCAATGCCCTGCTGGCGCCCGACGAGCGCAAGCCGTACGTGACACCGCCGTACTTCTGGACCGACCAGTACGAGGTCAAGGTCCAGTCGCTCGGTCTGCCCGGCCGCGCCGAGGCAGTCGAGCTGCTCGAGTGCACCCCCGACCGGTCGCGGTTGGTGTACGGGGGCGAACGCGACGGGCGGCTCGTCGGCATCATCGCGATCAACGCGGCGCGGCGCCTGGGCTCGTACCGGATCGCGCTCGAGGATCCGCCCGTTTTCGACGAGTTCCGCGCGAGCGTCGCGGCCGATCCGGCGGCGCTCGGCGCCCCGGTTGGCGCAGCGTGAACGCCTACCCTGTGTCGATATGACTCCTGTACGTGTCGCGATCGTCGGGGCCGGCCCGAGTGGGTTCTACGCCGCCGGGCAGCTGTTGGCTGTAGGTGAGCCGGAGTTCGCCGTCGACCTGTACGACCGTCTGCCGACGCCGTACGGGCTCGTGCGGTCGGGCGTGGCTCCGGACCATCCGAAGATCAAGTCGGTCACGAAGGCATACGACAAGACCACCGAGCACGAGCGATTTCGGTTCTTCGGTCACGTCGAGTTCGGGTCCGACGTGAGCCGTCGCCGGCTGCTCGAGCACTACCACGCGGTGGTCTACACGCTCGGCACCTCGATCGACAAACGGCTCGGAATTCCGGGCGAGGACCTGCGCGGATCGCACGCGGCCACGGAGTTCGTCGCCTGGTACAACGGCCACCCCGACCACTCATGCCTAGAGGTCGACCTGCAGGCGAAGCAGGCGGTGGTGGTCGGTGCCGGGAACGTCGCCATCGACGTGGCGCGCATGCTCGCGCTGGCGCCGGCGGAGCTGGCGGGGACCGACACGGCCGACCACGCGATTCAGGTGCTCCAAGAGAGCGGGATCGAGGAGATCACGATCCTCGCCCGCCGAGGCCCGCTCCAGGCTGCGTTCACCAACCCCGAGCTGCTCGAGATGGGCGAGCTCGAGCGCGGCGACGTCGAGGTCGTGGGTTTCGAGCTAGACGAGCTTTCGGCCGTCGCGCTCCAGGAAGCGGACAAGACCCGCCGGCGCAACGTCGAGATCATCCAGGACTACGCTGCGCGGCCGAAGACCGGCAAGCCGATCACGGTCCGCTTCCGGTTCCTCGCCTCCCCCGTCGAACTGCTCGCGGATTCCGATGGGCACGTTCGGGCCGTGAAGATCGAGAACAACGAGATCGTCGCGCGCGAGGATGGGCTGCTTGCCGCTCGTGGCACGGGGGTTCTCGAGGAGATCCCGGCGCAGCTCGTGTTCCGTTCGATCGGCTACACCGGGGAGCCGGTCGGCGACGTCCCGTTCGACGAGCGGCGCGGGCTGATCCGCAACGAGGGCGGAAGGGTGATCGACGCCGATGGGACGCACCAGGTCGGCGAGTACGTGTCCGGCTGGATCAAGCGAGGACCGTCTGGCGTGATCGGGACCAACAAGAAGGATTCCCAGGACACGGTCGCCAAGATCCTCGAGGACGCGGCGTCCGGCCGACTGAACGAGCCGGACTCGGACGACATCGACGGACTGATCGCGACTTGCCCGGAGGCGGTGACCTGGGAGGGCTGGCAGGCGATCGACGCGATCGAGACCGCCGCCGGCGCGGCGTCGGGCACGGGACGTCCGCGCGTCAAGCTGACCGAGTGGGCCGCGCTGCGCGAAGCGGCCAAGGGAGTTCCGTCCGGAGCTCCTCGCTCCTGAGCCGAGCCCCCGGCCTCGATTGCCGGGCTAACCGGGCTTCGTGTGGGGTGGCACCATGGCCGAGGTGGACGTCGACGATCTCTACGGGCTCCCGCTCGACCAGTTCATCCCCGAGCGGACAGCGCTGGTGCGGGAGCTGCGCAAAGCGGGGGAGCGAGAGCGCGCGGGCGAGGTCGCGGCGCTGCGGAAGCCCTCGGTGGCGGCCTGGGCCGTCAACCAGCTGGTCAGGACCCAGCGTAAGCCGGTCGCCGACCTGCTCGAGGCCGGGGACGCGTTGCGGGCGGCGCAAGACGACGTGCTCGCAGGGCGCGGCGATGCGCAATCGCTGCGGGCCTCGGTCGAGCATGAGCGAGCCGCGGTCGACGCACTGACCGAGGCGGCTCGCGGGCTCCTCAGCTCCGAGGGCCAGGAGCTGAGCGAGACGATGATCGAGCGCGTCTCGGACACGCTTCACGCCGCCGCGCTGGACGACGAGGCGCGGGCGCAGGTCCAACGGGGTCGGCTCGAGCGCGAGCTCCAGCACGTCGGACTCGGGGGGTTCAGCGCACTCGGAGGCGGTGGCGCGCCGGCACCGCGCGGTGGGAGGGGGACGGCGACCACGAAAGCGGGCGCGGATGCCACGAAGGGCGGGGCGGATGGCAAGAAGAAGGCCGGCGAGCGCGCGGCGGAGCGGGATCGCACGGCACGCGAGCAGGCGAAGGCCCAGGACGAGGCCCGCCGCGAGGCTCGCGCCACCGAACGGGAGGCCCGCCGCCGAGCCGAACGGGCGGGGCGTGCCGCGAAGCTGGCGCTCGAACGCCGCGACAAGGCGGCCGAGGCGCTGCGCGAGGCCGAGGCCGATCTGGACGCCGCCGAGGCGCAAGCCCGGGACGCCGAGGAGGCGGTGCGCAAGGCGGAGGCCGCCTCGCGAGACGCCGCCAGCTAGGTCAGTGCAGCAGCGCGATCACGAGCACGACGATCACGACGACCCCCAGGGCCGCCCCGCCGAACGCGATCGGGCGCTGGCGCCACCAGAACTCGGGATCGGCGCGATCGCGGGAGTAGCGGCCCTCGGGCGGTGTGCCGACCCAATCATCGTCGTCGTCGTAACCGCTCATCCGGCCAGCTTAGGTGACGCGGCGAGGTTCGGGTGCTGATCGTCCGGTACGGCATCGGCGCGGTGATGGTGCTCGGCGGAATCGTGTTGCTGATCATCTCGCCCGCGGGCCTCGGCGTGGACGGCTTCGCGATGGCGGTCGGCGGCGGCTTGTCGGTGCTGCTGATCAACTTCCTGTTCCGGCTCGGCGTGAGCGGCGACCACGAACGCGAGGAGGAAGAGCGCGCGCGGGAGTACTTCGACGAGCACGGCGTGTGGCCCGACGAGGTGGATGACCCTCCCCGCTAACGTGGCCGGCATGAACTATCGAACGCTTGGACGCACTGGAGTGAAGGTCAGTCCGCTCTGCCTCGGCGCGATGATGTTCGGCGGCTGGGGCAACCCCGACCACGACGAATGCATCAAGATCATCCACCGCGCGCTCGACGCCGGGATCAACTTCATCGACACGGCCGATGTGTACGCGCGCGGCGAGTCCGAGGAGATCGTCGGCAAGGCGCTGGCCGGCGGCAAGCGCGACAACATGGTTCTCGCCACGAAGGTCCACGGGACGATGGGGGACGACCCCAACGAGTTCGGCAACACCCGCCGCTGGATCGTCCGCGAGGTCGAGAACTCGCTCAAGCGACTGAACACCGACTGGATCGACCTGTACCAGATTCACCGCCCCGAGGACGACACCGATATTGACGAGACGCTCGGGGCGCTGACCGACCTCGTGCGGGCTGGGAAGGTGCGCTACATCGGCTCCTCGACGTTCCCGGCGAGCCGGATCGTCGAGGCGCAATGGGTCGCCGAGAGGCGCGGCCGCGAGCGGTTCGTGTGCGAGCAGCCGCCGTACTCGATCCTGGTCCGCGGCGTCGAGAACGACGTGCTCCCGACCTGCCAACGGCACGGCATGGCGGTGATCCCGTGGAGCCCGCTCGCGGGCGGGTGGCTGACCGGGCGCTACCGCAAGGGTGCGGAGGTGCCGCAGTCGCACCGCGCAGAGCGGATTCCGGCTCGCTTCGACATGTCGCTGCCGGCGAACCAGCTCAAGCTCGAGGCGGCTGACGGCCTGGCCACGCTGGCCGAGGAGGCCGGGATGACGATGATCGAGATGGCGCTCGCGTTCGTCCTGAACCATCCGGCGGTGACGGCGCCGATCATCGGCCCGCGGACGATGGACCAGCTCGAGTCGCAGCTGCCCGCGGCCGAGGTCACACTCAGCGGCGAACTGCTCGACCGGATCGACGAGCTGGTTGCACCCGGCGTGACGCTGAATCCGGCCGACGGCGGCTGGCAGAACCCGGCGCTGGCGCCCGCGGCCCGGCGCCGATAGAGTCGCCAGGCGCACACTCGTTCGAAAACTGGACGATTGGGTGCAAACGTGATGTCCGATCGGACGTTCATCCTGTGTGTACTGCTTTACGGAGGGCTGAGCGGTGTTGGACGCGAACGGGAGTGCGGTAACCACAGGCAGATACGTCACGGAGCTCTTGTACGAGCTGCTCGACGCGCACATCGACACGATGCGAATCGCGTGCGAGCTTGACGACGATCCGGTCTGGGCTGCGCACCTCGACTATCTGCGGGACCTGCAGCGAGTCGGACGCGAGGCGCTGGCGCACGGGTCGAGCGCGAGCGCGTAGGACCAACTCAAGATTTGGGCGGGTCCGCGAGCTAGGGCGCCGCGGGAACCACCGCGCACGGGCCGTTGTCCCCGGAGAGCGAGTCCGTGTCGAAGCCGGTCTCCGACAGGCGTTCGACGGCGGGCATCTTCTCGAGGAAGGCGTCGGCCGGCTCGAGGAAGTTGATCCGGGCAGTGCGGTAGTGCATCGGCACGACCCACTTCGGCCCGAGGCGATGCGTGATCGCCGCGGCCTGCTCGGCGCCGATCGTCAGCCCGCCGCCCACCGGCAGGAACAGCAGATCGACATCACCGATCGCGTCGGCCTGCTCGTCGCGCAGGGAGCGCTGGCCAAAGTCGCCGAAATGGGCGACGCGGAGCCCGTCGAGCTTGAACGCGAAGATCAGGTTGTGTCCCCGCTCGGTGCCGGCGGCCTCGTCGTGCTCGGACGAGATGGCGACGACCTCGCCGACGGGCGACTCGTGCCGCCCCGCGCTCCAGCGAATAACCGTCGGGTTTCCGGCGATGACCTCGACGCCGTTGTGATCGCCGTGCTCGTGCGTGACGAGCAGCAGATCGGCCTCGACGGCCTCGATCGGCGGGTAGTCGAACTGCATGCCATGAGCCGCCGCCGCCGACATATCGCCAAATGGGTCGATAAACACCGTGCCGTCCTGTCCGCTTAGGCGGAACGCGGCCTGGCCATACCAATCAATGCGCATAACGCTCCTCTCGTGCCGTGTCCGCTGCCGTTCGGTTTGCGCACGCGTGCGTACGCCGCCCGTAGCTTACGCGGCAAGATTCGAGGTGCGTCGCGCTCCGAGGGCGATGCCCCTGGGGTGCGGGTTCTAGTGGAAGAAGAGGGCTTCGGTCGCGACGATCGCCAAGGCGACGATCACGCACAGCGCGATCGTCACGACGATCCGCTGCGCTTCGCCGTTCTCGCCCGAGAGGATCTGCATCAGGCCTGGCCGGTCAGGATGGGTCTCCATCAGCGTGCCGGTGGTCTTTCCGCATGTTGGGCAACGTTCGAGCATTTGCTCCCTCCTTCAAGGGAAGCATCAATAGCGGGTTCGAGGTGACGGTACCCGGTGGCGGCCGCACAAACGCTAACCAGTCGCCTTAAGAAGCGCTATGTGTGCCGACTGTCACGAGGGGACCCGTTATGTAGATGATCGACCACACGCGGTGATACTTGACCCGATCGCCTAGCCGCTAGGGTTCCGCCGATGCCAGACCGCGCCGCCATCGTCACCGGGGCCTCGCGCGGGATCGGCCGCGCTCTCGCCGAGACTCTCGGCGAGGAGGGCTACGGCCTGACGATCACCGCGCGCAAGCCGGAAACGCTCGAGCGTGCCGCCGCCGAGCTGCGGGACCGCGGCTTCGAGGTCGAAGAGGTCGCCGCCAACCTCGCGGACGAGGAGTCGATTCGCGAGGTCGTCCGGCGCCACCGCGCGCGTTACGACCGTCTCGACGTGCTGGTCAACAACGCCGGCGTCGGGGTCGGCGCGGTCGCCACCGAGAACCAGGCGAAGTACGTCGACCTCCAACTCGACGTCAACGTGCGCGCGATCATCCTGTTCTACCGCGAGTGCGCGGAGCTCCTTCGGATCGCCGGTGCCGAGCACGGCAATGCGCTCGTCGTCAACATGGCGTCGATCGCGGGGAAGATGCCGGACCGCTGGCTGTCCGTGTATTCGGCGACGAAAGCCGCGGTGGCCGCTTATTCGCTGGCGATGAACAGAGCTCTCGCACGAGACGGCGTCAAGTCGGTCGCGTTCGTGCCAGGGTTCGTCGACACCGACATGACCGACTACGTCAAGCAGAAGGTTCCGGCCGAGCGGATGCTGCGCCCGAGCGACATCGCGGAGGGATTGCGCTTCCTGCTTCGCCTGTCGCCGAACTGCATCGTGCCGGAGATCATGTTCCAGCGCCCCGACGAGTTCGCGTAGGAAGCCCGGTTCGTATCGTCGACCGGCTCCGGTGCCGGCGCGGCGGGGTATCGTCCGCCACGCGATGACCTCTGATCTGTCCGGTCGCCGAGTGCTGATCACCGGCGCGGCGCGCGGGATCGGCGCCGCCACCGCCCGGCGCCTGCACGAGCGCGGTGCGCGGGTCGTACTGGCTGGGATCGAGCCCGACGTGCTCGCGCGGACCGCGGCGGAGTGTGGCGATGCGCTCGCGGTCGTGTGCGACGTCCGAGATCGCGAGCAGGTCGAGGCCGCCGTCGAGGCGGCCGTCGAGCACCTCCGGGGGCTCGACGTCGTGATCGCCAACGCCGGCGTGGCCGCGCAGCTGCCGCTGGTCGGCGGCGATCCCGAAGTGTTCGAGCGCACGATCGAGGTGAATCTGCTCGGGGTCTACTACACGCTCCGCGCCGCCGGCGAGCACATCGCCCACGAGCGTGGCTATGCGCTGGCGATCGCATCGCTCGCAGCCGCGGTGCACCCGCCGCTGCTCGGCGCGTACTCGGCGTCCAAGGCCGGCGTCGAAGCGCTCGCCAACTCGCTCCGGATCGAGCTCGCCCCGACCGGCGCGCGTGTGGGGGTCGCGTACTTCGCCGAGCTCGACACCGACATGGTCCGCCAGGGCTTCGGCACCGCCGCTGCGCAGCGGATGGCCGACGCTCGCCGCGCCGGTCCGCGCGTGGCGCCGCTCCAGGCCGGGGTCGACGCGATCGAGCGTGGGGTCGCCCGTCGCTCGCGCCGGGTGGTGGCCCCGCGGTGGGTGGCGCCCGTGCTGCAGACGAGGATGCTCGCGCAGCGGGTGATCGAGCTGGCTACGCGCTCGTCGATCGAGGACGTGCTCGAGATCGCTCGAGGCGAGGACGCGCCGCTGACGACGCCGCAGCCGGAGACGTTCACGCGCGCTCCTAGCAAACTCTTAGTGCTGTCGGTCGTAAATCCCGTCTGGGTTTGAAGGAGTCATAACAACGGCGGCGAATCTGATCGGCGATGCGGGGTCCGAGTGCTCAGGAGATCGTGCTGGACGAGGCGGAGCGCAGGGAGTTGGTGCATCGCGCGGCGTGCTACACGCGGCCTCATCGTGAGGTGTTGCGCGCGAAGCTGGTGCTGCTGGCCGCGGAGGGGTGCAGTAACGCGGAGATCGGTGAGCGGCTGGGGATGAGCACCAAGGCTGTCGGTCGGTGGCGACGACGTTTTCACGAGCGTCGTCTCGAGGGTCTGGCGGATCAAGCGCGGTCGGGTCGCCCGCGCCGCTTTCCCCCTCAGCAGATCGCCGAGGTCAAGGCGGTCGCGTGCGAGCCGCCGAGCGAGGGCGCTCCGCTCTCGCGCCGGTCAACGGCTGACGTTCACCGCCTCGTGATCGAGCGGGGTATCTGCGATGCGTCGCAGTCGACGATCGTGCGCTGGCTGCGAGAGGACGCGATCCGCCCGTGGCGGTACCGCTCGTGGATCTTCCCGACTGACCCTGACTTCGCCGAGAAGGCCGGCCGGATCCTTGATCTCTATGAGGGACGCTGGGACGGCAAGCGCCTTGAGCCGGGCGACTGCATCATCTCCGCCGACGAGAAGCCCTCGATCCAAGCCAGGCGGCGGATCTGCCAAACGCGGCCGCCCGCGCCGGGCGTCGGGCGCGGTCAGCGCGTCGAGCACACCTATGAGCGCGGCGGCGCGCTCACGTATCTGGCGGCATGGGACGTGCGCCGCGGCCGGGTGTTCGGCCGGACCGAACGCAAGGGCGGGATCGCCTCGTTTGACCGGCTCGTGAGCCAGGTGATGGCCACAGAGCCCTACGCCTCGGCCCGTCGTGTGTTCTGGATCGTTGACAACGGATCTTCGCACCGCGGCCAAGCATCCATCCGCCGACTCCAACGTCGCTGGCCGAACCTGATCCTCGTCCACACGCCCATCCACGCGAGCTGGGTCAACCAGATCGAGATCTACTTCTCGATCGTCCAGCGCAAGGTGCTCACCCCCAACGAGTTCGACTCGCTTGCCACCGTCGCACGCAGGCTGCAGGAGTTCGAGCACCTCTACAACCAGATCAGCGAACCGTTCGGATGGAAGTTCACCCGCAACGACCTCAACGACTGGCTCACGCGGCTCGCCGACCGACAAGCCACCCTCGCACTCGCAGCGTGACCGGGAACGAACTTACGACCGACAGCACTTAGGATCGCGCTCTCTTAGCGTAGGGAAAGCGAGCGACGGCGACGGCATCTCGCGGGCTGAAGGCCGGGTTGCGGGTGCATAGACCTCTCTCCTGGATCCCACCGTCGCCGCTCTCGGCACCTAGAGATGACGCGGATCCTGAAGATCGGGCGAAGAATCCGGCGAGGACTGGCGGCGCGGCGTCACGCCCTGCAACGCGTCCAGAATCGAGGCCGTCGTCTCGCACGGGTCGGGCTCTTCGCCGATTCTTAACGCGCCTTGCGTACCCTCTTTGGGTATTAGATGATTCGTCCCGGGCTCTTTTGACAATGTCAGCAATCGCTGAACACCCCAGTACTGCGTCCGTCTCGGCGTCGGCTTCACTCGCGTTCGGCGAGCCCGAGGCTGAGCACTCGCTGGCCGGCGAGCCGATCAGGTTCGACGTGCTGGTGCCCGCTTTGCTGAGCATGCCCGAGCTGCCCGAGGACGACTACCCAGCGGGCGTTGGACCATACGGCTTCTAAGCCGTGGCCGTCTACGTCGACCGGACTGAACACAAGGCAAACCAAGGGGACATCTTCGACGGTGTTCCGTTCACGGCCTACGTGCCGGGCCAGCCGACGTTAGGAATGATCGTCAGCCACGATTGTGACTGCGACAAGTTCCTCAAGCCAACGACCCCAGTTCCGGATCAGGCGAGGCCGCTGTGGCCGATCACGGTGGCGCCAGTTCATCTGATCGATGCCCTCGACGGGGCGAGGATCAAGCTCATCCGCGAAGATCGAATGGATCGCTACTTCCACCTTCCGGAGGCGAACGGGCTCCCGGAACTCGTGGCCGACCTCTGGCTCGAGCAGCCGGTTCCGATCGTTGACGTGCTCGAATGCGAACGGCAGGCCTCGCTCTCCGACGAATGGCGAGGGCGGCTTTGGGCTCAGATCGTTCGGCTGCGCACCAGACGGGATCTGCCCGCTCTTGAAACAGCGATCGGGGGCGCATCGTGAGGTTCGACTTCGCCCTCCTCGCCGACTACGCGCAGGTGGTCGATGCGAAGCTCTACGTCCAGGGCGGAGGTCTGACCAGGTTGAACGTGCCGTCGCTCCCCTGGATGCAGCCGGTCGCGGTCTGCATGAGGCTCGAGCCCGACGACGATGACGACCTCGGTCGCGAATGGCAATTTGGGATAGCCGTGCTCGGACCAGGGGAGGTGCTGATCGCTCAGCACGAGACGCCCCTGACGCTAAGTCGTCCGGAGACTGAGATCACTGAAGGCGAAGAACGCGGAGTGCTCGTAGCTCTGACGCTAAGTGGTCTGGTTGTCCAAGCCTATGGACCGCATCGCGTCCGGCTATCTCTCGACGGAGCAGACACGGAGCTCACGTTCGCGGTCGTTCCGCTGGTCACTAGCGGCTAGAGCTCGAGGTGCTCCCGAGTGGGCATCACGGTGGTTCCTCGCTAACTCTTACGCGCCTCCTACCGAGGTCCGACGCCGGGCGAGGAACGTCCGCGGTGGACCAACAGAAAGGAGGTGAGCAGATGCGAAGGCTCAAGCCGCTACTGGTGACGGTCGCTGCCACGGCGGCGATCGCGGGCGGCGGCGCGGCGATCGCGAACGCGGCCACGTCGACGAGTTCGACCACGGGCAGCGCCACCACGACCAGCACCGCGCCGGCGCGGACCGCCCCGACGGCGCCCACGCCGGGCAGCCACGCCCCACGGGCCCGATCCGGCGGCAGCGGCTCCTCTCACAAGTGCCCCAACATGTGAGTCGCGACAGCTGAACGCTGTACAGACCGTGACGGCGCCCCACACGGCACGACCCGGCCGGGCCACCCGGCCGGGTCGTTCGCCGCCAATGAATCGGCCGTTGCTCCAGAATCCGGTGTGCGTACAGTTGAGATATGGCCTCGATACGCAACGGACGGCGCGCGAGCAGCATCGCCCTGCGCCGCCCGGACCCTCGAGGCGAGAACTACAAGTGGATCGCGCTCTCGAACTGCACACTCGGGGTGCTGCTGGCCACGCTCGACGCGTCGATCACGCTGATCGCGATGCCGGACATCTTCCGCGGCATCCATCTCGACCCGCTCGTCCCCTCCAACAGCTTCTACCTGCTGTGGATGATCTTCGGGTTCCTGATCGTGACGAGCGTGCTGATCGTCAGCCTCGGGCGGCTCGGCGACATGTACGGACGCGTGCGGATCTACAACCTCGGGTTCGTGATCTACACGGCGGCGTCGTTGGTCCTCACCATTGACTGGCTCAACGGACAGGAAGGCGCCGCGTATCTGATCGGGTTCAGGATCGTGCAGGGAGTGGGTGCGGCCTGCCTGCTGGCCAACTCGGCCGCGATCATCACCGACGCGTTTCCGGCCAACCAGCGGGGTATGGCGCTTGGGATCAACAACATCGTCGGCGTCAGCGGCATGTTCGTGGGCCTGGTGCTCGGCGGCATCCTTGCGCCGATCGACTGGCGACTTGTGTTCCTGATCTCGGTTCCGGTCGGGCTGTTCGGGACCGTGTGGGCCTACCTCAAGCTCCAGGAGATCTCCACGCCGAAGCGCGCCAAGGTCGACTGGGGGGGCAACATCACGTTCGCCGTCGGGCTGATCCTGATCATGATCGCGGTCACGTACGGCATCCGTCCGTACGGGGACTCGGCGACCGGGTGGGGGAGCCCGCGCGTGCTGATTCTGGTCGCGTCCGGCATCCTGTCGCTGGTCGCGTTCGTGGCGATCGAGCGGCGCGTCGCCGATCCGATGTTCCGGCTGCCGCTGTTCAAGATCCGCGCGTTCACGTTCGGGACGCTGTCGACGTTCCTCTCGGCGGTGGCGCGGGGCGGCCTGATGTTCATGCTGATCATCTGGCTCCAGGGGATCTGGCTGCCGCTCCACGGGTACGACTTCAGCGACACGCCGTTTTACGCGGGGATCTACATCCTCCCGCTGACGTTCGGGATGTTGATCGCCGGTCCAACGTCGGGATATCTGTCGGACCGGTTTGGGGCGAGGGGCTTCGCGACCGGCGGGATGATCGGCGCCGCATTCAGCTTCCTCCTGCTTGCGCTGCTCCCGATCGACTTCTCCTATCCCGTGTTCGCGCTGTTCCTGTTCCTGAACGGCGTCTCGATGGGGATGTTCGCCTCGCCCAATCGCGCGGGCGTGATGAACAGCCTGCCGCCGGGCGACCGCGGCGCCGGCGGCGGAATGAATCAGACGTTCCAGAACTCCGCCCAGGTGCTGTCGGTCGGCATCTTCTTCACGCTGATGATCCTCGGGCTGTCGGCGACGCTGCCGCACACCATGGCGAGCGGGCTCGAGGCACACGGCGTCTCGGTGCACGACGCGCAGCACGCCGCCAACCTACCCCCGGTCTCGATCCTGTTCGCGGCGTTCCTCGGGTACAACCCGATCCAGCATCTGCTCGGCTCCTCCGTCGTCAGCCAGTTGCCGGCCCACACGCAGGCCGTCATCACCGGACGCTCGTTCTTCCCGCAGCTGATCTCGGAGCCGTTCCGCAACGGCCTGCACGAGGCGTTCGCGTTCGCAATCGTCGCGTGTCTGGTCGCCGCGGTCGCGTCGTGGTCGCGGGGACGGCGCTACGTCGACGGCGACGTTGCTGCGCACGATGCGGTCGCGGGCAACGGCGACCGGCGCCGCACGCCCGTCTCAGCGCCGGTCCCGTCCGCGGCTCCGGCGCAGGGAAGCGCGAGAACCTCGGGCTAGACCGGCTGGTCCGCCAGCCAGTAGGATCGAGCCGCCGTGACATCGACACGCGGTGATCTCGAGCGGGTTCGGGTCGGAGACCTCGAGCTCTGGCACGCGGGGCCGCCCCACGAGGTCTTCAGCCGGCTGCGCGACGAATGCCCGGTCCACTGGACCGACCAGATCAGCGGGTTCCCTGACGAGTCCGGGTTCTGGTCGGTCACGCGCCCCGACGATATCCACACGGTGAGCCGCGACTGGCGCACTTACTCCTCGGAGCTCGGTGGGATCACGTCGACCGGCGTATTCCCGCTCAAGCTGATCCGTTCGATGTTCATCGGGATGGATCCGCCCCGGCACGACCGCCTCAAGATGCTGTTCCAGGCGGGCTTCACGCCGAAGCGGATCGCCGCGCACGAACCCGCTATCAGGGCGATCGTGACGGGCGTGCTCGACCGCCTCGACGGCCGCACGGAGTGTGATCTGGTGTCCGACGTCGCGCAGCCCGTCGTCTCGCGCGTAATCGGGAGCTTCATGGGGATCCCGCCCGAGGACGACGCGATCTGGGCCAGGCTGATGAACTCGACGCTCGCGGTCGCCGACCCGGACATCAGCCCTAACGGCGTCGACTCGCTGCTTGACGAGAACATCCCCGAGATCTTCGAGCGGTGCCGGCGGCTGATCGACGAACGTCGGGAGCGGCCGACCGACGATCTGACGAGCGTGCTCGTCCACGCCGAGATCGAGGGAGAGAAGCTCGAAGAGCCGGAGATCGTAATGGGGTTCTTCCTGCTGATGGCCGCCGGCAACGACAGCACGAAGGCGACGTTCTGCAGCGGGATGCGCGCTCTGCTCGAGCATCCCGATCAGCGCCGGCTGCTGCTCGACGATCCCGCGCTGATCCCGAGCGCGGTCGAGGAGTCGTTGCGCATGTTTCCGGCGTTCGCGCACTTCCGGCGTACGGCGACGTGCGACACCGACCTAGCGGGCCAGACGATCCGGGAGGGCGAGAAGGTCGTCATGTGGTACGTGTCCTCAGGTCGCGACTGCGACCGCTACGAGGAGCCGGACCGGTTCGACGCGTGCCGCAACCCCGAGCATCAGGCCTTCGGCGCCGGCGGCCGGCACTTCTGCCTCGGCACGGCGCTGGCGCGCCTGGAGCTCCGGGTCCTGTTCGAGGAGACGCTCCCGCGCTACCCGAACATGGCGCTCGTCGGCGAGCCGACGTGGGTGGCGTCGACGTTCGTCAACCAGCTGAAGTCGCTGCCGGTCAGCCTCTCGCCCGCGTAATCAGCGGACCGAAACCAGCCCCATCTTGTGAGCGATGCCAGCGGCGTCGACCCGTCGCTTGGCGCCGAGCTTGCGCAGGATGTTCGAAACGTGGACACCGGCGGTACTGGCGCTGATGTACAAGGCGGCGGCGATCTCCCGGTTGGTGTGACCCTCGGCCAGGAGCTCGAGCACCGCTAGCTCGCGCGGGGTCAGGAGCGGAGCCTCGAGCGACTCGCGGCTGGTGGCGGAGCCGGCGGGAGAGTCGATTGCCTCGACCACGATCTCGATCGTGGCGTCGAGGCCGCGGGCACGGCCGTCCGACCAGGCCGCCCCGAACACCGACACGTTCAACTTACGAACGAGCTGGTCCACGACCGCGTCTCGGTCGAGCGACTCGACCGGCGGAACCGGCGTACCAAGCCGCTCACGAATCGCCTCAGCGGCGGCCAGGACCTCGATCGCACGACGCGGATCGTTGCGGGCCAGAACCGCGCCGGCGATCTCCTCGAGCACGCTCGCGACCCGCCAGCGGTCGCCGAGGCGCCGGTGGATGAGCAGCGCCTCGCACAACATCGGGGCGGTCTCGCCGGCGGGGCGCCGCGCGAGGCGCGCGACGATCGAGAGCTCGTGGAGTGACCACGCGATGCCCTCCTGAAAACCGAGCTCCCGCGCGATCGACAACGCCTTCTCGAGCCGTTGCTGTGCAATCGAGAGCGCGCCGCGATACAGCGCGCACGCGCCCAGGTTCACCAGGGCGGTGGCGGTCGCCTGGAGGTTGCCGGTCCGCTGGAACTCCGCGAGCGCGGTATTGCCTACCTCCTCGGCGGTCTCGCTGTCGCCACGCAACCAAGCGACGAACCCGAGGTAGTCCTGCGAGGCGGCTACGCCGTCGGCGTCCCCGAGCTGTCTCCAGATCGACAGGCTCCGGTCGTGCAGGTCGCGGGCCTCGTCGTAGCGGCCCTGCTCGCGTGCGATCGACCCGAGGCGCTGCAGCGCGGCGGCGGCGGCACGCTGGTCGCCGAGCTCGTGGACGAGATCGAGCGCGCTGTTCAGGTGTCCGCTCGCGACCTCGTAGTCGCACTGCAGGAACGCGACCTCGCCCACGTTGACCTGGATGTCCGCCCGCCGCGCGGGTGAGATCTCGTCCGCCCGCGCGAGGATCTGCTCGAACCACATGCGCGCCTCGCGGTAGAAACCGCGCTGGTACCAGAACGGCCACAGCATCGAGGCCATCTGCGCGCCCGTCTCGATCGACTCGTCAAGCAGCCACTGAAGCGCTTCGACCAGGTTGTCGTGTTCGACGGCGAGACGCTGGAGCCAAAGGAGCTCCTCGCCCCCGGCAAAGCCGGCGTGCGCCTCGGCGGCCATCGCCGCGAAGAATTCCGCGTGCCGCCAGCGGACGGTCGGGCCCTCCGAGGTGTCCCACAGCTTGGCGGCCGCGTACTGGCGCACGGTGGAGAGCAGCCGGTAGCGCGGATCCTCGGGGTCGTCGACGACCTGGACGAGCGAGCGGTCGATCAGCACCGCGAGCAGATCGAGTACCTCGGCGGCGTCGAGCTGGTAGCCGCCGCAGACGTACTCGGCTGCCGTCAGCGAGAACGTCCCGCGGAAAGCGCCCAGCCGGCGGAACAGCCGTTGCTCGCCCGGTTCGAGCATACGGTGACTCCACTCGAGCGTCGCGTCGAGGGTGCGGTGGCGCTCTGGCGCCGTCCGGTTGGTGTGGCGCAGCACGCTGGCGTCCCGCTCGAGCCGTTCGGCGATCTGGCTCAGCGACAGCACGGGCACCCGCGCCGCGGCGAGTTCGATCGGCAGCGGCAACCCGTCGAGCCACCGGCAGATCCGGCGGATTGTGTCGCGCACTCCAGGGGCATCGGGATCGAACCGGTTCGATGCCTCGGCGGCACGTTCGATGAACAGCGACACCGCGCCGTCGTCGGGGTCGTCGCGCCCCCGCTCGATGGCGTCATCCCCGTGTGCGTCCTCGTCGGCGGGATCGGCCTCGGTGATCGCGAGGCCGCCGACGCGCCACACCTGCTCGCCGGGGACGCCGAGCGGCTGGCGGCTAGTCGCGATCACCCGGAGCGACTGAGAGCGCGCAAGCAGGGCCACGATCAGGTCCGCGCAACCGTCAACGACCTGCTCACAGTTGTCCAGCGTCAGCAGCGTCGATTCGGGGAAGCGATGCGCGAGGGCCGCTGGAGCGGGATCGTTGGTCAGATCCTGCTTGAGCACGGTGGCCGCGACGACCTGCGGGACCAGATCGGAGTCGAGCGTCCCGGACAAGTCGACCCACCAGGCGCCGCCGACGAAGTCCGGCCGCATTGCATCGGCGAGCGCGATCGCGAGTCGTGTCTTTCCCGCGCCGCCGGGACCGCACAGGGTCAGGACGCGGCCGCGCCAAACCAGCGACCGCAATTCGGCCAGTGCGGCGTCCCGACCGACGAGCCTCGTGAGCTGGACCGGCAGGTTGCCAAGCGCCCCCTCGTGCGCGCGCTCATTCGTCTGGGTTGCGGTCTCCTCGATCAGTCAGGGCACCTTGCCGTCGTGATTCTGCTGCCGCACGCTCGACTCCCCATGGCGCGCGCTCTGGCCCCAAATTCTAAAGACCGGTGCGGCCGGTCTAAAGGCCAGACACCAGCATCTAAACGCACGTGTACGTCTCGTAAGCGGATCCTCATAAACACCGGGTAACTGCCCGATGTGCGTACCCCGATTTAGGCGCAGGATCTTTCGCGACGGCGAATCCCCTCCCGGGAGCCCGTCAGACCAAGTTCCCAGATCGGAGGTTCGCAATGAAGTTTCGTCTTCCCTCACCGTCGTTCGTGCTCGCGCTGGTTGCGCTGTTCGTCGCGCTCGGCGGCGGCGCCGCGTTCGCCGCGTCGCAGATCGCCAATAACTCGCAGCGACTCGGCGGTCAGCCGCCGAGCTACTACCTGGCCGCCAAGCACTTCGTCAGCTCGGGCGGTGACAAGTTCCTGCGCGTCGGCCAGACCAAGGTTCTCGGTCACGCCGGCCACTACACGTTCAGCTCGACGTGCTCTGACCCGAGCGGTCAGCAGGGCGCGCAGCAGGTGACGTTCGACGTGACCGCCAACACGACCGCTGACCTCGATGGCAACGGCCCGATGCCCGCCGGTACCAAGATCAACATCCACACCGACAGCGATGCGATGAACTCGACCATGGCCAACCCGCTGAACGCGGGCGACTTCACACAGGTCGGGAGCGCGAGCAGCTCGACCGAGATCGCCGCTGACGGTCAGGAAGTGGACGTGTTCTACAACGACGGCGTCAACTGGCCCTCGGGCAACGGCAGCGCCGCGCACGACTGCTTCGCCGGCTACACCGGATTCCTCGGCTAACCCGCACAACACCCACCCCCAAGGAGGGGCCTTCCGTTCCCCCTGGCCGGAAGGCCCCTCCACCTCTTCTCACACACTCGACCGGAGGTAGGGCAGATGCGTACTCCAATCAGGATCGTCATCGCAGGGCTCGTCGCTCTCGTACTCTCGCTGGCAGTCGCCGCGGGAGCGAGTGCCGCGTCCAGCCCGAGCACGCCGGTTCACCTGTCCGCGGCGCAGGTTGCCCAGACGCTGTTCGTCGCCGGTGACGTCGGGCGCCTCAGTCAGATCCCGAGTGGCACCGAGGACGTGGTGCTGGAGAAGGTCCTCCAGCAGCTCTACACCGACAACTCGACGCTCGCGCCGAGCCAGGCGGCGGCGGGTATCCAGAGCCTGCAGGCGACGCTCAGCTCGGGGTCGCAGGCGATCTCGTCAGCGACGCTGACCGTGATGGCCGGCAACGAGCGGATTCTCGCGCTCCTCCGGGTGCTGTCTGACTCGAACCCACCGTCCGAAGTGCTGCACGCGATCGCGCAAGTGACCGACCAGGCGCTCACCACCTCCTCGCAGTCGGCTCAGTTCCTCGGGCAGGCGTTCGACGCCTCGGCCGACTCGCTCGACACCCTGTCGTTTACGGCGTTCTCGCCGGCGGGGACGCTCGCGCAGACCGCCGCGCTCGCGGCCACGAACAACCTGTTTGGCCAGGCCCGCGACACGCTGTGGAAGCAGGCCTCGAGCGAGGGCGTGTTCGACTCCACTCAGGCGCTGCTCGGCGAGGACCCCGCGCTTCAGAACGCGGCGATCAACGCGTTCGTGAGCATGCTGAACTCGGACGGGAGCCTCGACACGACCGTCGGTCAGCTCGAGAGCCTCATCAACGGGGGAGTTCAGGAGATCGACGATCAGAACTGCACGGTCGTCGACGGGAACGTCCGGGACGACGCCGAACGACTGCGCCTCGGGCGCGCTCCACGACGACCAACTGGTCGCCCGGAACTGCCCGAACGGCGACGAACGACACGTCGGCGAACTGCCAGATCGGCACGGAACCAGGCCGAGAGCGACGAGACCGGCGAGCTCGACACGATCAACGCGCAGCAGGCGGCCAACGCGGCCGAGGCCGGCGCCCTCGGCCAAGCCGACGAGACACTCGGCGCGGCCAACGATGCCGAGGCTCAGGCCGCGGCGCAGGCGGCGGACGAGGAGAACGAGTATCTGAACTACCAGAGCTACCAGCAGTACGAGAAGGCGGGCTTCGACGTCGGCGATCCTGGCTGTGTCGCTGGGCGGTGTCAGAGATCGACCCGGTCTGGGCGGTGAGCGCATCTGCTGAACGTGGTCGGCGATGGCGTCGGCTTCGGCTTCAGCGGCCCGGATCCGAACACGCTCATCCTCGAGGGGATCCAGACCATCTCAATGCAGCTCTCGGATTTCGAGCAGTACACGCAGACCGCGTTCCAGGTCGATCGACACGCAGCTGGCGAACATCTCGAACCAGGTCTCGCAGATCGCCGCAGACATCACTGACAGGCGCAACATGCAGCTGACCCAGCTCGGCGACCAGACGCGCGACGCTGCAAAGCTCGGTCGACCATCTGCAGTCGGAGGTTCAGTCGCTGTTCGCGCAGGGGGCCCGCAACGACCTCGGCGACGCTGGTCAACCAGTACATCGGCTACAAGCAGGCCAACGGGGTACGCCGCTGTCGGCAGAGCCAGTTCGCGCACGGCGGCCGGGGCGCTGTACCAGGACGCCACCGGCACGGCACTGACGCAGACGCGTGCTGAACGTGCCGACCGGGTTCGACGCACTGGACGCGGACGGCCTCGATCGCGGGAACGGACCCGTTGACGCTCGACACGAACATCAACCTGTTCAATTTCTTCGGCGCGCAGCGTCAACGATGCGCCGCGAGCATCGGCTGGCCGAGAGCGCTCGACGACGTCATGCTGCCCGCCGAACGCCGAATCTGAGCGCACGACCTGTGCCTGCCCGATCCCGACTTCTGGGCGACCTCGGCCCGCGCGTTCGCGCAACTGCTCCTGGAGAACCCTTCGTACGTGACTCCGACGCGGATCACGCAGCTGCAACGCGATCGAGCAGGAGGGCCAGCTGGTCGCCAACGCATTGCAGTCAGCTATCGGTCGACGACGCCGGCCCGACGCGGGTGGCACCGGCAACCAGACGCTCGACGCCGCGCTCAACTACTTCCGGTATTGGGGCGACCGCACCAGCCATGCCGCCGGCACCGCGCCGAGCCTGTGGCAGACCCTCAAGAACGTCGAGCAGGCTTACCTGTCGACATCAGGTCCCCAATCAGCCGACTGCGCATGAGCTGACCTACGCCGTGTGAACCCGTGGGGCGCCTTCGACGACACCCCAGACGCCGCCGTCGACAACATGGGCTGGACGTTCAACATCCCGCTCTGCTCGGACTTCGCGAACCGGCTTCCGATCGTCAACCAGTCGGCCGTGATCCCGCAGCTGACGCCGGGCACGATCAACTTCCTGCCGGCGGCTGTCCTGAACGCGGTGCGGCTGGGCGCCGGGACTATCCAGGCGTGCTGGACGGTCGATACCACGCCGCTCAATCAGACCGACACAGACCTACGACCTGACCACCGACGATCACCTACAACTACGTCTCGGGCGACGGGTCGATCAACGAGCAAGTCGGACAGGCCAGCGCCACGATCCAGACGATCACGAACTGCGGCGACAGCGCCGCACGCTGATCGACGGTGTCGGAGGACGTGGCGGCGAGCTGGCCTGGCGTTGCCAACCGGAACGTCAACTGCACGGACATCTCGCCCTGGCTCGGACTCGCACCGAACCAGTCCGCCACGCTGCCGGGCGACGTCGAGGCGTACACGGTCGAGCAGATCGAGCCGACGACACGTTGCAGCAGGGCATCTACGACCAGATCCTGTCGAACGGTTCGACGCTGACGTCGGGCTCCACGCCCGGCACTGACGTCGAGTCGGCAGCCACGCGGCTGGGCGGCGCGAACGCGCTGCTCGAGGGCTACATCTCGCTCGGGTTGCCGCAGGCGCTGGCCAGCGACGACGCTCTCGAGAGTCTCGTCGCCGGCGTGAACGCGGACACGTTCGACCCCGCGTCGGACGCTCTGCCCGGGACCGCGCCGGCCAACGACGTCCCCGACCAGGTGGTCAACCTGTACCGGGCGGCGCTGGCCGACATCGCGCCGTCCGCGCTGGCCACGCACGGATCCCGCCGACGTCGTCGCGAACCTCGTCGACCAGCGAGCAACGCAACTCGAGAACACGATCCGCGCGCACATCGTCGGGGTGGGGCAGCCCGGCGCGGTCCAGGCGCACGTCCGGCTGACGGCGCGGATCGCCGCCGCCCAGACGAACAGCGCGCTGTTCGCGGAGGAGAACCCGTACATCGGTCCGACACTCGACCGGCTCGATGAGACCACGCTGGTGCTGAACGACGAGCTGAACACTCCGGCCGCGAACCCGGCGCCGGCACCGGCATCGACTCCAACGGGCACGACGGTCACGCCGGGCGCGGCGAAGTGCACGCTCAAGGCAACCTCGAACAAGGTCCTGCTGGCCGCGCTCAAGGGCAAGCCGAAGAAAGGGGAGGCGCGGGTGAAGCCGGGCACGCTCACGCTCACCGTCAAGTGCAACCAGGCCGGCAAGGTCCAGCTCACGGGAACGCTTACGCAGCTGATCGGCGCCAGGCCCAAGCACGGCAAGCAGAAGACGAGGACGTACAAGCTCGGCCCGGTGAAGGGCACAGTCAAGGCCGGCCGCGCGCTGATGCTCACGGTCAAGCTCCCGGTCGCGGCGGTGACCGCGCTCGGTAACGGGGGCAAGGAGTCGGCGACGTTCACGGTCGTCGAGACAGGCGCGGGCGGGGCCGTCAGCGCCACGGCGAAGATCGCGGCGCTGACGGCAATCCGCTGATGGCTCGAGGGGCGCGGCCGGGTGGGGCGTCCGGCCGTGTTCGCATCGCGTCCGCATCGCCTCCGCACCGCGTCCGCATCGCGTCCGCATCGCGTCCTCGTCCGGACAATCGGGTCCGTTCCAGGAAGGATCTGGACGCGGGGCGTTGGATTTCAACGGCAGCTGGTTGAAAATCCTCAGATCTCGGGTATACCCAGGGCTATCCAGGTCCGCAAATAGCGGACTTCCAAGGAATGGAAGGGGTCCGGAATGAAGCTCAGGCTGTTTCGACACCGCGCCCCCCGGCCGAGCCGGGTGGAACCCGAACCGCCCACGCCCACGCCCTCGCCCTGGTCCTCGCCGTCGCCGAGTCCGCCCCCCGTGGAGTCTCCGCCACGGATGTTCTCGCTGCTGCTGCCGTCGTTCACCGACCGCAAGTAGCTTGACAGCGGGCCGCGGTGCCACGCCCGGCGGTCCCGGGCGCGGTCAGCGCGCCGCGCGCCGCAACGACAGCCCAAGCAGCGCCAGCGCCGCCAGCGGCATGACCCACCACGCCGGCGCCCCGGCGCCGGCGATCAGCGCGGTGGCGCCGAGCGCGACCACGACGCCGAAAGCTGTGACCGGGTCGTCGCCGACCACGAACTCCCAGACCGCATGCGCGGCGCGAACGATCCAGCTCACGCGGGCTCTCCGACCGCTCGATGCGCGGCGCGAACGATCCAGCTCACGCGGGCTCTCCCACCGCTCGATGCGCGGGCGCACGCCGCATCCACCTGACCATCGCCAGCGCCGCAACCGCCACGCCCGGGATGATCACGAGCAGTGCCGCGTCGCCGCCGGGCCACGACGCGCCCGCGCCCTCGGCGCCCCAGAAGATGCCGAACGAGGTGAGCATCACGCCGACGAAGAACTTCATCGTGTTCTCGGGCACGCGCGCGAGCGGCGCGCGAACGAGCACTCCCGCGAGCACGACGACCGCGATCGCGACCGCGGCCGCCACGGCCGCGAGGCCGACGTTGTGCTGGCTCGCGCCGAACGTGAGCACGATGAACGCGACCTCGAGTCCTTCGAGCAGCACGCCCTTGAACGCGATCGTGAACGAGTAGCCGTCAAATCCTGCGCCGGCGCGGGCCGCCGCGCGGGCTGCGTCGGTCTCTTCGGCGAAGGTCTTGTCCTCGTCATGGAGCGCCTTGAGGCCGGCGTAGCGAAGCACCGCCTTGCGCAGCCACTGCAGGCCGAACACGAGCAGCAACCCGCCGACGACCACGCGCAGGACATCGATCGGCAACGCCGTGAGCGCGGGGCCGAGCGCGGCGACGATCACCGCGAGCACCAGCGTGGCGACACCGACGCCGGTCAGCGCCGAGCGCCAGCTTCGCGTGACGCCGACCGCGAGCACGATCGTGAGCGCCTCGACGGCCTCGACCGCGCACGCGAAAAAGACCGATAGAGCGAGGCCGATCTCCTGTCCGGACACTTCTTGCAGTATCGCTCAGGCGTCGGAAACCGGGCTCAACTCGAGCCCGAAATGCTCACGCAGGCCCTCGAATCCATCGTCGCTCACGTGGACGGCGCGACTAGCTGTTGGCCTTGCGCACCCAGCCTAGGTCGATCATCCGGGCGGCGAGCGCCGCTCCCAGCGATCCGGCCAGGTGATGACGCTGCTCGCTCCAGTCGACGCAGTAGCGGATCAGCGGCCGGCGGGTCGGGAGCGAGTCGAAGTCGATGCCGAACGCTTTCAGCTCGCTCACGCCGCTCGGAGTGAGTCGGTAGTCGAGGTCGAATCCGGGCGAGGCGAGCCGGTCCTCGTTGGCGCTGTCGGGGTCGAACACCCCGTCGCCGCCGGTGAGCAGGTCGCGATCGAGCATCGCCTCCATCAGTTGCGTGCCGAGCATTCCGGCGAGATGGTCGTAACAGGTGCGCGCGAAGCGGACCGCCTGCGCCTTGCTCCCCTGCTTGAGCGAGCGGACCGGCGCGGGCGGTGACACGCGCGCGAGGGCCTCGATCAGATCGCCCACCTGCGGCCCGGCGATGCGGAAGTAGCGGTGGCGTCCGTGGCGCTCGACGCGCAGAAGGCCGCCGGTGACGAGCTTGCCCAGGTGGGCGCTCGCGGTCGAGGCGGCTACGCCGGCCTCGTCGGCGAGCATGCTCGCCGGCAGCGCGCGGCCGTCGCCGAGGGCCAGGAGAATCTTCGCGCGGCCGGGGTCGGCCACGAGCGCACCGATGCTGGCAATGTCTGCGTCACCTTTCATGGCGTATACGGTAGCGCGCCGACATTTCGTCCCG
This sequence comes from uncultured Solirubrobacterales bacterium, assembly GCA_963755525.1. Classification (GTDB taxonomy): domain Bacteria; phylum Actinomycetota; class Thermoleophilia; order Solirubrobacterales; family Solirubrobacteraceae; genus Palsa-465. Next base: position 37,636 of record CAVWKC010000024.1, read on the forward strand.
GGCCGAAGCGTGCGACGCTGTCATTATGAGGGGTAGATGAGCTCTGGGAATCATGGTTTTGCTGCCTCTCACGGCGCCGGCGGTAGTGGCGCGATGCGGTCGCTGCGCGGCCCCTCGCAGAAGCCGCCGCCGCTGATGGACCCGACGCGCGAGCGCGACACCGGCCGGATCCTGGCGCTGTTCAGGCCCTACCGCCTCCGCCTCACGGCCGTGCTCGCGCTGATCATCGTCTCGTCTGGCATCGCGATCCTCCAGCCGTTCCTGCTCAGGCAAGCCCTCGACGTCGGGATCCTCCAGCACGACGAGACCGTGTTGACCGTGACCGTGCTCGCGATGATCGCGATCTCGATCTTCACCAACGCCACGAGCGTGTGGCAGACGTACATGTCGAACGTGGTCGGCCAGCGCGTGATGCACGATCTGCGCGCGGCGGTCTACCAGCACCTCCAGAAGATGTCGCTCGCGTTCTTCACGCGGACGCGCACGGGCGAGGTGCAGTCGCGGATCGCGAACGACATCGGCGGGCTCGACAGCGTCGTGACCACGACCGCCACGACGATCGCGCAGAACGCGACAACCGTGATCGCGTCGCTCGTCGCGATGTGCCTGCTCGACTGGCGCCTGGCGATCATCTCGCTCGTGTTCGTACCGCCGTCGGTGTACATGACCCGGCGCGTCGGACAGATGCGCCGCAGGATCACGACCGTGCAGCAGCGCCAGCTGGCCGACATGTCGGCGCTGGTCGCCGAGTCACTCTCGGTGTCCGGAATCATGCTCGGCAAGACGATGGGTCGCGGGGGGGACCTGGCCGGCCGCTTCACGACTGAGTCGCAGGACATCGCCGACCTCGAGGTCAAGTCGCGGATGGCAGGCCGCTGGATGATGGCGACGATCCAGTTCACGTTCGCGGTCCAGCCAGCGATCATCTACTGGCTCGCGGGGCAGACGTTCATCGGCACCTCGATCACGATCGGCACCGTGGTCGCGTTCACCACGCTCCAGACGCGGCTGCTGTTCCCGATCCAGTCGCTGCTCGGCGTCCAGGCCGACATGCAGACCTCGCTGGCGCTGTTCGACCGCATCTTCGAGTACCTCGACCTGCCGGTCGACATCGTCGAGGCGTCGCAGCCTGTGGAGCTGCGTCCGGATGAGTTGCTCGGGGAGGTGCGGTTCGAGGGCGTGTCATTCCGGTACGGAGCGAACGGCGATGGGAGCTGGACGGTCCGCGACATCGATCTCGTCGTCCCCGCCGGGACCCGCACGGCAGTGGTGGGCGAGACCGGCGCCGGCAAGACGACGCTCGGCTACCTGGTGGCCCGACTGTACGAACCGCAGGAGGGCCGGGTGACGATCGACGGGGTCGACGTCCGCGATGCCTCGCTCGAGTCGCTCGCGGCGACGGTCGGCGTGGTCTCGCAGGAGACCTACCTGTTCCACGCCAGCGTCCGCGAGAACCTCCGGTTCGCGCGTCCCGAAGCCACCGACTCAGACATCGAGGACGCCGCAAGGACCGCGCGGATCCATGATCTGATCGCGTCGCTGCCCGATGGCTACGACACGGTCGTCGGCGAGCGCGGCTACCGCTTCTCCGGCGGCGAGAAGCAGCGGATGGCGATCGCGCGGACCGTGCTGCGCAACCCGCCGGTGCTGGTGCTCGACGAGGCCACGAGCTCGCTCGACACGCAGACCGAGGCGGCCGTGCAGGCCGAGCTCGAACGACTCGCGGAGGGGCGCACGACGATCACGATCGCGCACCGGCTGTCGACCGTGCGCGACGCCGACCAGATCGTCGTGCTCGACCAGGGCCGGATCGCCGAGCGCGGGACGCATGACGAGTTGATGGAGCGCCGCGGCGCTTACGCTGCACTGGTGGCGCGCGATGTGACCGATGTGGTCGACGAGATCGCCGGTGGCGGCGCGTCCTGAGCGGGGGCGGGTTGTGAGCGGGCGTGGCGTTGTGAACGGGGGCCGGTTGTGAGCGGGGGCGGGTTGTGAGCGGGCGAGCGTCGAGTGAGCTGCTGCTGGTGGGGAGCCTGCCGGCGTTGTCGACCGAGGAGGCGTTCCGCGCCGGCGCCGAACTGTTCGGGGATCTCGTGTTCGCGCTCCCCGACGGCGAGACCGGTCCGCGCGCGGCGTGGGTCGGGTACGAGCGGGAGCGCCTCGTGCGGCCTAATGTGGACGTCGAGGTTGTCTCGGAGACCGACTCGCCGACGGGGATTCCGAGGCACGCCTACGAGACGCCGGTGTTCAAGATCCGGGCGGGCGCGGGCGAGCTGCACTTCGATACGTGGCCGCGGATCGACGACGCTCTCGAGTCATGGCGTGCGTTCGCTGCGTTGCGCGATCAAGGGGTGATCCCGCCCGGACTGCGGTTCCAGGTTGGCCTCCCGTTTCCCTCCAGTGCGTTGAACGCGTTCAAGGCGGACTTCGCCGGCGACTACCCAGTGGCCGAGCGCGCATACGAGGACCTGGTCGGCCGCTCGCTGGTGCGGCTGCTCGATGTGATTCCCGCGGCGGAACTCGCGATCCAGTGGGACATGGCCTACGAGGTCCAGGACATCGAGGGCGTGCTTGCCTGGACGCCGGAGGGAGCGTGGGAGCGCTTCGCCGGCCCGGTGGCGCGGCTCACGCCACAGATCCCCGAAGACGTGATGGTCGGCTATCACCTCTGCTACGGCACCTTCCCCGAGTGGCCGATGTACGAAGCGCGCGACTACGAGGTGCTCGTGCGGATGGCCAACTACGCGGTCGCGAACTCCGGCCGGGTGGTCGACTGGGTGCATATGGCCGGGCCGCGCTACCTGCGGTCCGAGGACAAGCGCTTCTTCCGGCCCCTGAGCGATCTCGACGTCGGGGACACGCGCGTGTATCTCGGGATCGTGCTGCCTGTGGATGGGTTGCCGGGGCTCCGGCGCCGGCATGCGACCGCGTCGCGATACCTGAGCGACTTCGGCGTCGCGATGTACTGCGGGTTCGGGCGCCAGCCGGGGGCCGACGGGATGGAGACGATGCGCGAGCACGCTGCGGTGGTGCGGGCGCTCCGGGATACGGTGGCGTAGGAGGTCGCTGGGAGCCCTCCCCCGGGTCCGCGCGGGGCGGGACGCGCGCCCGGGACCATGTATTTCTCACCAAAGCCCCCTCCCGCGTCCGACGGGGCGCACATAAGCGCCGGGGTGGCGCTTATGTTGCCGCGGCGTGGGATCGGGGAGGTGGCTTTGCTGCGTTTTACATCGTGGCGCCGGCGAGCCAGGTCGAGATCAGGTAGTTGCCGATCGTGCCCGGCGGCGGCAGGATGATCTCGCCGGCGCTGAGCGCGTGCGCGAGCTCTTCGCGAGCCCACCAGCGCGCCTCGACCAGCTCGTCGGGCGCGGGCGTCAGCGTCGCCTCGTCGGTGGCGGCGTCGACGAACGCCCAGAAGCCGATCATCAGCGCCTGCGGGAACGGCCAGGGCTGCGAGGTGACGTATTTGACGCTTACGACCTCGACGCCGGTCTCCTCGCGGGCCTCGCGGATCACTGCCTCCTCGGGCGTCTCCCCGGGCTCGACGAATCCGGCGAGCGCCGACCACCGGTTCGCGGGCGCGCCTTGCCGGCGGCTCAGCAGGCAGCGATCGCCGGACTGCACGAGCATCGTGATCGCCGGGTCGGTCCGCGGAAACTGGACCAGCCCGCACACCGGGCAGCGGCGACGATGGCCGGCAGCCTCCACCACGGTGATGTCTCCGGACCGCCCGCAATAGCGCTGGACGCGGTGCCAGCCGACGAGCGCGACCGCGTAGGCGGCGAGCGCCGCCTCCGCCGGCTCGAGCTCGGCGGCGAGCCCGCGCAACGACGCGAACTCGAGGTCTGGCGGGGGGGCGCCGGCGCGGGACGCCTCGCGGCCGGGGCGGGACGCCTCGCGGCCGGGGCGGGACGCCTCGCTGCCGGCGCGGGAAGCCTCGCGGCCGGGGCGGGACGCCTCGCTGCCGCCGGCGTCATACGCGAACAGCGCCACCCCCGCCGGGTCGAGCCCGAGGAACGTGAGCTCCGCGTCGCCGGGTAACGCGGCCACCGGCACGAGCGCGAGCCCGCCACCGCCGGCGGTCACCGCGACGGTCTGACCGTCCCCGACGAGCACCACCCGCGAGGTGTCGACGCCGCGCAACCGATCGGCGGCGCCGTCCTCGCGGAGATGGGGGGCACGGTCGACCGTGCCGCCGGCGAACGCGATCGTCCGTGGAGCCGAGGGCATCGGGAAGAACGATTTCAGATGGTGCCGAGAGCCGCGCCGCGACTGTCGCGGCCAACTTCCAACTCAACCCGGGAGGTCGGTCGAGTTGGAAGTTAGCCGCTACCCGGCCGTGGGCGGGATCGCCTCGCACCGCGCCGCGGGCCCGTCAAGGGCCGCGGCGCGCGGTGCGGGCTCAAACGACCTGAACGTAGGTCATCACCACTGGCCCGATGCGGATGACGTCGCCGTCCGCAATATTTGTGGCGATGATCTGGCGGCCGTTGACGAACGTGCCGTTGGCACTACGGTTATCGAGTAGCCGGGTGTGGTGGCCGTGGCGCACGAGGATCGCGTGACTGCGCGACACGCGTTGCTCCTCGACGCGGACGTGGGACGTGAGCCCGCGCCCGATGTGGGTGACCTTGGCGTCGAGCGGCACCAGCCAATCGGTGCCGTTGTCGCCGAACGCGAGATAGTGGCCGAACGGGGCGAGTCGGCGCCTGATCGCGCGGCTGCGGGTGCGGTGGTCGAGGAGGGGGAGCGAATCGAGAATCGGGGCGACGGGGCCGGCCTCGAGCGGCGCGGTCTCATGCTCGGGCGGGAGGAGCACGGTCTCCTCGCGCCGCGGCGCGCCCGGCTGCTGTGTCGGATTGGGGGGCGCTTGAGTGGTCATGTTGGTCATCTCACCAGGGCTCCGGCAGAGCAACGTCAAGCATTACTAAGAGCTGTCGAAGACGCCGCTGACGGTAACGAGACACCGGTCACGTGGGCGTAACAAGGAGCGCTCGGCGGCGAAAAAAACGCTCTCACCGGTGCGAGAGGCGCGCTCGCAGGCCTAGCACCCGTCAGCCGGCGACCGGCACGCCGTCCGGCTCGCGCTCGTCGTCGAGCAGCTGCGCCAGCTTCGCGCGCGTATCGAACTCGCACGCCGGCGAATACACGACCAGGCGCTGATCGCCCGCCTCGCCGTGCAGGAACACCGCGTGATCGAACGCGAGCGGCCCCACGAGTGGATGCGTCAGCTCCTTGCGTCCCAAGCCGCTGCCGGCGACCTCGTGGCGTTTCCATAGCTTGCGAAACTCAGGGCTCGATGAGTTGAGCGCGGAAGTCAGCTCCTCGAACGCGGGATCGCCGATGTGCCTGGCGCTGTCGGCTCGGAACTTGGCCACGAGGAGCCGAGCGCTCGCAGCCCAATCACCGGAGCACAGCGTGCGCCGCGCGGGATCCATGAACCACAGCCAGACGTGGTTGCGCGTCAGCGGATCCGGGCCCGGCTCCCAGCCGAACACGCGCTCGAACGACTTGTTCCAGGCCAGGTAGTCCCAGCGGCGACCGAGCAGATACACCGGACCGGGTCCGGTGTTCTCGACCAGCCGTTGCAGCGTCGGCGGTACCTTCTCCGCCGGCGCCTTGCACGGTGACGCCTGCTCGCCGCGGCCCAGCAGGATCAGGTGCGCGCGCTCGGCCGGCGTCAGCCGCAACGCGCGCGCGACCGCCTCGAGCACGTCGAGTGACGCGCGCACGTCGCGCCCCTGCTCGAGCCACGTGTACCAGGTGGTGCCGACCCCGGCCAGCAGCGCGACCTCCTCACGGCGGAGCCCGGGGGTGCGGCGGCGGCTCCCGTCGGGTAGGCCAACGTCGTCGGGCTGGAGGCTCGAGCGCTTCGTACGCAGGAAGTCCGCAAGCTCCTCGCGCCGGCGCTCACCGCTGCCCGACTTGCCGACCCCGTTTCTCACAGATCCGTTGTGCCGGCCGTTCTGCGAGTGCTTGGGTGTCAACTCTACTACCAGGATAAACCCCTCTCTTGTACCTGGATAGGCATTATCGCACCATACCAAGCGTGAACGCAACCGCCCCCATTTCCGCCCCCATGAAGACTGAATCGACGCGTTCCAACAACGCGCTCTTAGCCGTCGTCTGCCTGGCCCAGTTCATGGTCATCCTCGACATCGCGATCGTCAACGTAGCGCTGCCGTCGATGCGCTCTGGACTGCATTTCTCGACCACCGGGCTGCAGTGGGTGGTCAACGCCTACACGCTTACGTTCGCCGGATTCCTGATGCTTGGCGGTCGCTCGGCCGACCTGCTCGGGCGCCGGCGCGTGTTCCTGGCGGGCACCGCGTTGTTCGCGCTCGCCTCGCTCGGATGCGCGCTCGCCGACTCGCGCGCGCTGCTGATCGCCGCGCGCTCCGTGCAGGGCATCAGCGGCGCCGTGCTCTCGCCGGCGACCCTGGCGATCATCACCTCCTCGTTCGCCGAAGGCCGCGAGCGCAACCGCGGCCTCGCCGCGTGGGGCGCAGTCGGTGGCCTCGGCGCGTCCTCGGGCGCGCTGCTCGGCGGGATCCTGACTCAGACGCTCGGGTGGCAGGCGATCTTCGCCGTCAACGTTCCGCTCGGATTCATCGTCGTGCTCCTCGGCACGCGGCTGATCCCGGTGTCGGCGCGGGCGGAGGGCACGCGCCACTTCGACCTGACCGGCGCCGTGCTCGTCACCGCCAGCCTCGTCAGCCTGACGTTCGGAATCGTGCGGACCGACACGCTCGGCTGGGGCGCCTCGGGCGTACTCGTGCCGCTGATCGGCGGGTTGGTGCTGCTTGCGGCGTTCCTGCTGGTCGAGGCCCGATTTGCACGCGAGCCGCTCGTGCCGCTGTCGATCTTCCGCATCGGCCATCTGCGCGCCGCCAACACGGTGGTGCTGCTGCTGTACGCGTCCCAGTTCCCGGCGTGGTTCTTCCTGACGCTGTACATGCAGCAGGTGCTCCACTACGACGCGATCGAGGCCGGCCTCGGGTTCCTGCCGATGACGCTCTCGATCTTCGCCGCGTCGACGCTCGCGCCGCGGGTCGTCGGTCGCTTCGGCCCACGGCGAGTGATCACCGCCGGCATGTCGACCTCCGCCGTCGGCCTGCTGCTGCTGAGCGGCGTGGCCCCGGGCGGGACCTACGTGAACACGATCCTGCTCGGTGCATTGCTGTCGGCGCTCGGGATGGGCTTCACGCTTGTTCCCGCCACGATCGTCGCGATGCAGGGCATCGATCGCTCGCAGAGCGGGGTCGCGTCGGGCCTGCTCAACACCTCGCGGCTCGTCGGCGGGGCGCTCGGACTGGCGGTGCTCTCGACGATCGCCGCCGCGCAGACAAGCTCCGCGGTCGGTGCGGCGCCGACGCCGATCGCCGTCACGAACGGCTTCGCGCTCGCGTACCACGTCGGCTTCGTGTTCGCACTCGCCGGCGCCGTGATCGCCGCGTTCCTGCTGCGTGAACCCGCCGACACCGACGTGGTGCGGCTCGCGACCCCGACGACCGAGGAGGCTGAGCATGAGGCGCTGGCTGCTTGACGTGACCCGCCGGCCGGTGGTGATCGAGGAAGTGTCCGGACTAGACGCGGCACGCCCGTTTAGGATGCGCCTCGGCCATGCTTCCGACGCATCACCTGGTCGCGTTCCTGCTGACGGTCTACGTCCTGATCCTGATCCCAGGGCCGAGCGTACTGTTCGTGGTCAGCCGTGGCGTGGCGCTGGGTCGGCGGGCGGCGGTCGCGACGGCGCTCGGCAACGAGAGTGGCTTCCTGCTCCAGCTCGTGCTGGTGTCGATCGGGGTCGGCTCGCTGGTGGCACGCTCGGACGCGGTGTTCACGACGCTCAAGCTGCTCGGCGCCGGGTACCTCGTGTTCCTGGGGATCCGGAACATTCGCGACCGCAAACAGCTGGCGGCGTTGTTTGCGCCGGCTGTAGCGGCTGAGCCCAAGCCGCTCCGGCGGATCTACCGCGAGGGGTTCTTCGTCGGCGCGACCAACCCCAAGGGGATCATCATCTTCACCGCGGTGCTCCCGCAGTTCATCGACCGCTCGAGCGGCCACGTGACGCTCCAGCTGGCGACGCTCGGAGCTGATCTGCATCGCGATCGCGATGGTGTCGGACTTCACGTGGGCGATGCTCTCGGGGACCGCGCGGAACTGGCTCGGCCGCTCCTCGCGCCGGCTCGAGCGGATGACGGCCGCCGGTGGCGCGACGCTGATCGCGCTCGGGTTCGGCCTCGCCCTGACTACACGCAGGAATTGAGCGGCGGGTGAGCGCTCGGGGGCTGACCGGCGAGTGACGGCGCGCAGCTCGCGGCGAAGCGCAGGGATCCTGCTGCACCGCGGGGTCGGCGACGCGCTCGAGGTCCTGCTCGTGCACCCGGGCGGTCCCGCCTGGTCCAAGCGCGACGCCGGCGCGTGGTCGATCCCCAAGGGCGAGATCGCCGAGGACGAGGACCCGCTGGCCGCTGCCCTGCGTGAGTTCGAGGAGGAGCTCGGGACCGCGCCGCCGACGGGCGAGGCCGACGACCTGGGGGAGATCCGCCAGCGCAGCGGCAAGCGCGTGCGTGCCTGGGCGCTCGCCGGCGATCTCGACGCGAGCCGGATCGTCAGCAACACGTTCATGTTCGAGTGGCCGCCGCGCTCGGGCCAGATGCTCGAGATTCCCGAGGTCGACCGGGCGGAGTGGTTCGGGATCGAGACCGCGCGCGAGCGGATCAACTCCGGCCAGGTGCCGCTGCTGGATCGGCTGGAGGAGTTGCTCGGCAGCGAGATCGGGTAGCAACGCCGGGTGATCCTCTCCGGCGACCGGATCGGGCCGACCGCCCACTACACCGGGTACGTGTGGGCGCGCAACGGGCTCTCGCATCCTGAGCTCGAGACGCGCGAAGGACGTGTCCTGTTCGACTCGCTCCAGCCCGGATGCTCGTCAGCCGGGCGGCCGGCGGCGCGACGCTCGAGACCTACCTGCTGGCGCGCCACCGGGCGATTGACGCGCTCCTCGAGCACGCGATCGAGCGTGGCGAGGTGAGCCAGGTGATCGAGGTGGCGTGTGGCCTGTCGCCGCGCGGGTGGCGGTTCGCCCGCCGGTTCGGAAGTCGGCTCACATACGTCGAGGCCGACCTGCCCGGGATGGCGGAGCGCAAGCGGGCCGCGCTCGAGCGGATCGATTCGCTGGGCGATCATCACCGCGTCCGCGAGGTCGACGCCTTGCGCTACGACGACGGACCGGGCAGCCTCGCCGCGATCGCAGCGGAGCTCGATGCCGGCGAGGGCCTCGCGATCATCACCGAAGGCCTGCTCGGATACCTCTCGACGGACGCGGTGGCGGGCGTGTGGCGGCGGTTCGCGCGCACGCTCGACGGGTTTGCCGCCGGCCGCTACATCTCCGACGTGCATCTGGGGGGCGCGCTGACCCCGCAGGTTCGCGTGTTCCGGTTGTTGCTGTCCGCGTTCGTGCGCGGGCGCGTGTACCTGCACTTCTCGGACGCGCGGGAGGCGGAGGAAGCGCTGCTAGCGGCCGGGTTCCGCGACGCCCACGTGCGCCCCGCGGTCGAGGTGGCCGGCGACGATCGAGGGCCGGGAAGCCAACTCGCTAACATCCTTGAGGCGTCAACCACCTTACCTCCGGAGGCGTCAACGACATGATTTCGGCCACCCTGTACAGCGATCCGGCTTGCCCGTGGGCCTATTCCGAGAGTCCCGCGCTCCGGGTGATCGAGTGGCGGTACGGCGACCAACTCGACTGGCGGCTTGTGCTCGTGGGTCTGACCGAGGAAGCCTCGCAGTACGCCCACCGCGGCTACACCCCGATCCGTGGCGCGCTCGGTGCGGCGCGGTTCCGCAGCCGCTATGGGATGCCGTTCGCGCCGGCGCCGAAGGCTCGGCTCAGCGCGACCTCACGCGCGTGCCGCGCGGTCGTGGCGGCGCGCATGACAAATCCCGGTAGCGAGTGGAGGGTGTTCCGCGCGATCCAGCTCGCCAACTTCAACACCTCGCTGATCCTCGACGACGACGCGAACCTGGCCGACGCCCTGCGTGGTATCCCGGGCATCGACGCCGACCAGCTGGTCGCGATGATCGACGCCCCCGAGGTCGTCGAGGTCTACCGCGCCGACAAGGACGAGACCCGGAAGGCGCAGGGATCGGCGGCCGAGCTCCAGGGCAAGACCGCGACAACCGACGGACCGGTCCGCTTCACCGCGCCGTCGATAGTGTTCGAGCAGAACGGGATGCGGCTCGTGGCCGGCGGCTTCCAGCCGGTCGAGGCCTACGACATCCTGGTCGCGAACATCGACCCGACGGTCCATCGCGAGCCGCCGCCCGAGACTCCCGCGCCGTTGCTCGAGCGATTCAACGATGGCCTGACCACGCAGGAGGTCGCGGCGCTGATGGCGGGGAACAACGAAGCTCCGGACCGCGCCGCCGCCGAGTCGGCGCTGCTCGAGCTCGTGTTCGCCGGCGACGCGGTCCGTCATCCGCTCGGTGACGACGCCGTATGGCAGTCGGCGACCGCGCATGAACCGATGACCGTCGGCTCCGCGCACGCGCTAGCCGTGAGCTGATCAGGGGCCTCGCTTCGCTCGGCGTCCTTGGGGCCGTTCCGCCCGGCGTCCATGCCGGGCGGTCGTGGCGGTCGTGTTCAGCGTGCGTCCGTGTCGCGGGCGGGTTGGGTCCGACGGCGGGCACCTGGGGGTGGGTGGGGGCGGGTCGCCGGCGCGCGGTTGCTCGCGGAGCATGCATAACGCGGCAATTGAGGGCAGTTGCGTCGGCCGTGCCGTGTTACGCGTGCCATACGTGCGTAGTACGGCACGGCCTCGCGGGATCGGCTCGGTTGTCGTGCTATGCATGCTCGGCGCGCCGCGACCTGTCCCCGGGACGAGTCGCACCCACCCTCAGCCGCCCGCCGTTTCCATTCGCTGGCTCTCAGCCATTCAAGGGTGCGCGCCGGCCGGGCACGGACGCCCGGCGGAACCGGCATCGCGGCTGTACCCGGCTCGGCATCCGGCCTCGCTCCGGCCGGGCCCGCCGCGATCTCATCCGGCGGACGCCGCCGCAGCCGGCCCATAATCCCCCACCGTAGACTCGCCGACACGTTCGATCTGACCCAACTCGAGCTGCCGATCGTTCAGGCGCCGATGGCCGGCGGGCCATCGACGCCTCAGCTGGCGGTCGCGGTGTGCGAGGCGGGCGGGCTCGGGTTCGTTGCCGCCGGGTACAAGCGCGCGGACGCGGTCCGCGACGAGATCCGGGTGGTGCGCGAAGCCACGAGCGCGCCGTTTGGCGTCAACCTGTTCGTGCCGGGGCTCGCGCCGGCGGAGTCAAACACCCTGCAGGACTACCTGCGACGCCTCAAGCCCGAGGCCGAGCGACAGGGGGCCGAGCTCGGCGAGCCCCGGTTCGACGACGATGACTGGGCGGCCAAGCTCGAGGTCATGTACGAGGAGCGGCCGGCGGTGACGTCGTTCACGTTCGGCTGCCCGCACGAGTCGATCGTCAACCGCCTGCACGGGGTCGACACTGCGGTGTGGGTGACGGTCACGAACGTGGCCGAGGCGCTGGCCGCGCGCGAGGCCGGCGCGGACGGGCTCGTCGTCCAGGGGAGCGAGGCCGGAGGCCACCGGGGCGGGTTCATCGACGACGGCTCGGACGAGGGCGGGATCGGGCTGCTGGCGTTGCTCCGGATCGTCGCCGGCGCTGTGACGCTGCCGCTGATCGCGACCGGCGGGGTCGCGGACGGCGCCGGGCTCGCGGCCGTGCTGTGCGCTGGCGCAAGCGCCGCGCAGATCGGCACCGCGCTGATGCTCGCGCCCGAGGCCGGAACCCCCGACGCACAGCGGAAAGCCCTGGCCGAACATCGTCCGACGCGCGTGACCCGAGCGTTCACGGGACGTCCGGCCCGGGGGATCGTCAACCGGTTCATGACCGAGCACTCAGGCGACGCGCCGGTCGCCTACCCGCAGATCCATCACGTCACGAGTCCGCTCCGGGCCGCCGCCCGGCGAAGTGGGCGATGCGGACGCGTTCAACTTGTGGGCGGGCCAGGCCCACGAGCTGGTTCAGGTCGCGGCCGGCGGGCGAGATCGTGCGGGAGATGGCGGCCGAGGCGGACGCGACCCTCGATCGGCTCACCGCGGTCCTGCGCGATCCAGATACCAGTTCCGGCCGGAGCTGACGAACCGAATCGTCTCCTCGACGTCGTCGCGGCGGACTGGCACCAGCGTGAACCGGGTGATCGTGCGCTGCGCGCCGACCTGGTCCGAATACAGGAGCTCGACGGTCATCGGCTCGTGCTGGGAGATCGCGTGCGCGACCTCGTCGTGAGCGGGATCGCTGCGCTCGCGGATCGCCCCCTGCCACAGGCCGACGTCGCCGGCCGGAATGTACAGATCGCGCGTCTGGGGCCGGAACTCGTCCTCGGGGAAGTGGTCGACGGTGGTTCGCGTGAGCCCCGTTCGCACGCCCCAGCCCTGGCATACGCCGATTCCCGAGCCGACGTTGCGCAGGCTCATCACGAGGTAGATGACTCCGTCCACGTTCTCGACCGCGGCGTAGCCGCCGCTGACGTGAACCCAGTGCTCGTCGACGAACATGATCTTCTGCTCGTGGTCGACGCCGAGCCGCGACTGGGCCAGCAGCGGCCGGCGCTGCTCCTGGAGCGCGATCTCGGCGATCCGCGCCGAGCGATTCGACGAGCGCACGGCGGCGAACGTCGCCACGGCGAGGACGAGCGTGCCCGCGCCGGTGGCGAGCGACGAGATCGTCTCCCAGCTCGACATCAGCCGCTGTCCCGGCTCGCCATCAGGCGCCGGTGAACGCCGGCGCGCGCTTCTCGACGAACGCCGCGGTGCCCTCGAAGAAGTCCCGCGTGCGCCCCAGCGCATGCTGGAGCTCGGCCTCGAGGTCGAGCTGTGCGTCGAGGTCGCCGTAGATGAACTGGTTAAGCGCGCGCTTGGAGGCGGCGTACGAGCGTGTCGGCCCCGCGGCCATGCGCTCAACCAGACCCTCCGCCTCGGCCATCAGCTGGCCGTCGGGATGGACCCAGTTGACCAGGCCCCATTCGAGCGCCTGCGGCGCCGGGATCCGCTCGCCGAGCATCGCCATCTGGAACGCCCGGGCGCGTCCGACCGCCGGCGGCACGAACGCGGTCGAGCCGCCGTCCGGCATCAGCCCGATGTTGACGAACGCGAGTCCGAAGAACGCGGACTCGGCGGCCATGATCAGGTCGCACGCGAGCGCGAGCGAGCAGCCGATCCCGACCGCCGGGCCGTTGACCGCCGCGATCACGGGTTTCGGCATCCGGCGGACGCCGGTGATCACCGGGTGGTAGACGTCGCGGAGGTGGCTCCGGATGTCCGGCATGCCGTCATCGGCGGCCTCGAACCCGGCCTTCAGGTCGGCGCCTGAGGAGAAAGCCCGGCCGGCGCCCGTGATCACCACCGCGCGCACCGAGTCGGATGCGGCCTCGCCCTCGAGCACCTGGCGCAGCTCGCGCCCGAACTGAGGCGTCCACGCGTTCAGCGAATCGGGCCGGTTCAGGGTCAGTCGCCCGACTGCGCCCGACTGCTCCCAGATGATCGTCTCGTAGGGCATCGCGACTCCTTGTGTATTTGACTAGGCGAGGTCCAGCTTCAGCGGTAGCGTCTCGAGGCCGTAGATGCCCGAAGGGGTGCCGAACTCCGGCTCGCCGTCGACCGCCAGCGAGGACACCCGCTCGGCCAGGAACGCCAGGCCCTCCTGCAACTCCGCGCGCGCGAGGTTCGCGCCGACGCAGTAATGGATCCCCGCGCCGAACGTCAGCAGTCGAGCGCCGCCGCGCTCGGCGGCCAGGTCGAACCGGTCGGGTTCGACCTCCTCCCGGTTGGCGTGCCACGCGGACACGAGCACGATCGAGCCGGCCGGGAAGGTGATGCCCCGGTGCTCGACCTCGTCGACCAGGATCCGCGCGGTGAACGGCGTGATCGGCTCGAACCGGAGCGCCTCCTCGACCGCCGCCGACGCGAGGCCGCGCGGGTCGGCGCGGAGCAATTCCCACTGATCGGGGTGCCCCGCGAGCAGCCGGATCGCGTGGGCAAGCTGGCTCTGGCTGGTGTCGACGCCGCCAACGAGGATGTTCAGCACGAGGTTGCGGAGCTCGTCGTCGCTCAGGCGGTCGCCCGCTTCTTCGGCTTTGATCAGCGCCGAGATCAGGTCGTCGCCGGGCGCGCGGCGCCGGCGCACGATCAGCTCGTCCTCGTAGGCGTAGAACTCGGCGACCGCGCGCTCGATCTCCGCGCGCTCGGCCATCAGCGAGGTCGGGTCGAACTGGCGCTGGATCACGTTCGACCAGTGGTGTAGGCGCGGGGCGTCCGCGAGCGGGGCGCCCATCACCTCGGCGATCACGAGCGACGGGTACGGCTTCGCGAAGTCGCCAATGAACTCGGTGCGTCCGTCCGGCGGCAGGGCGTCGAGCAGCTGCTGCATGAATCCGCGCATGGCCGGCCGGTAGCGGTCGACCGCCCTTGGCGACAGCGCCGGGTTCACGAGGTTGCGAAGCCGGCGGTGATCATCGCCGTTGACGTTGATGATGTTCTTGACGATCTCCTCGCGCAGGGGACCGTCGGTGATCTGGAACAGGTCCGCGATCGTGAGCCCCGGGAACACCGCCGCGCGGGTGCGGAGGAAGAACTCGCCGGACTCGCGGTCGAGCACGATGTAGCCGAACGGGCTGGCGGCGAGCCAGCCGGCGTGGCCCTCGAGCTCTGCCATCGCGGCGCGGTAGCGGTCGCCGCGCAGCGCGGCGTCGGTGTGATCGAAGCTCGGAAGCTCGAGCTCGGCGGCAAGCGTCATCCGGGGCCGAGGATAAAGACCCTGGCAGGAACTCGGGGGGGTACGGGGAACCGACCGCCATGAGCCGTGGCGCGGCAATCGCGATTACGATCGGAGCCGGTCTGATCGTCGGCGTTCAGTCGCCCGCAAACGGGGCGCTGTCCCGGCACGTCGGCGACCTGGGTGCGGCATTCGTCAGCATCGCGGTGGCGTTCACGATCATCACGCTGCTGCTGCTGATCGCCGGGCATCCCGGCCGGCTCTCCGGTCTCAGCGCCGCGCGCCCCGAGCAGTTCCTGGGCGGCATCGGCGCCGTCGCGGTCGTCACGGCCGGGTTGATCGCGGTCCGCACGCTCGGCGCCGGCGCGGTCGTTGCGCTGCTCGTGTGCTCCCAGCTCGTGATCTCGATCCTCGCGGACCGGCTCGGGTGGTTCGGGCTACACCATGTCGGGATCGGCGTCGGCCGGCTGGCCGGGCTTGCGCTCGTCGTGGCCGGAACCGTGCTGATCACGCGGACGTAGGACCCCAAGTTACAACTCGGCAACAAGTCGGTTACAAGCCGACAACTCCTGGCCGCCCGCGGATCGAAAGAGTGCTGTCGGCGGCGCACCGGGCGGGGGCGCCGGCGGAATGCAAAACGGAAAAGGAGACCTTCCATGGCGCGTAAGCGCGTCCTCTTGCTGCTAATCGCAGCACTCGCAATCGCCGGGGCCAGCGTTGTCGCGGTGGCGCAGGCGTCCACAGGCGGCCGATCGCATAAACAACCTGACGGCGACTGGGGTGGTGGCGGTCCGGGCGGCGGGTCCGGGACCTCCACGCCGATCAAGCACGTCGTCGTGATCTTCCAGGAGAACGTGTCGTTCGATCACTACTTCGGGACCTATCCCGACGCGACCAACGCCGACGGCCAGCCGTTCGTCGCGGCACGGAACACGCCAGCGGTCGACGGCCTGCCTCCGGCGACGAGCCGTTCGCTGCCGCCGAACCTGCAGCACAGCAGCAACCTGCTGACCTCCAACCCCAATGAGGACCAGCCGCAGCGCCTCGATAGCAACCCGACAGGCCTCCCCGGTGACGCGGGCGGCCAGTTGACCTGCGACCAGGACCACGACTACACCGACGAGCAGACCGCGTTCGACGGCGGCGCGATGGACAAGTTCGTCCAGGCCACCGGTACCGCCAGCGGCACCTCCCCGTTCGGCACCCCCTGCAGCGCGGCAACCGTCATGGACTATTACGACGGCAACACGGTCACTGGGATGTGGAACTACGCCCAGAACTTCGCGATGAGCGACGACCAGTTCGGGACGACTTTCGGCCCCTCCGCGCCCGGCGCGATCAACCTCGTCTCCGGGGACACCGGCACCGTCGACGCCTCGCATGCGATCAACGGCGCACTGACTGGGGCGGGCACGCCGAACGCCGACCTCACCCCCAACGGCCAGGGCGGCTACTCGCTGACCAGCGATGCGCAGCCGTACTACGACGATTGCTCGACCCGCGACGCGGTCGCGCTCACCGGCACCAACATCGGCGACGAACTGAACAAGGCCGGGCTGTCATGGGGTTGGTTCCAGGGCGGCTTCGACCCGACGACCACGTTCGCCGCGGCGTCGGCCGGGACCGGTCACAGTGGCCAGCCGACCTCGCAGTTCATCCCTGACGAGTTCTCGGGCAGCTTTACCGGCAAGAACGTGCCGGCACACGCGTCCAACCAGGCCCTGTGCGACGCGGTCCATCCGGTCGGCGTGTGGCTCGGGGGCACCGGTCAGTGGGGCTACAAGGACGACTACATCCCGCACCACAAGCCGTTCCAGTTCTACGCCTCGACGGCGAACCCGCATCACCTGACGATCCCGACGAATGCGCAGGGCCAGGACACGCTCGCCGGGCTCGAGGAGGTCGGGACCGACACCCAGTCCTACGTCAACGGCGTGCCGCAGTTCAACACCCCCAACCACCAGTACGACACGAGCGACTTCGACCAGGTCGTAGCGGCGATCCACAACGGAGAGCTGCCGGCGTCGGCGCTGCCCGCCGTGTCGTTCCTCAAGGCTCCTGGCTACGAGGACGGGCACGCCGCCTACTCGGACCCGACCGATGAGCAGCACTTCGTCGCCAGCGAGATCGATGCACTCGAGCAGACTCCGGACTGGCACAGCACGGTCGTGATCGTCGACTGGGATGACTCGGACGGCTTCTACGATCACGTGTACAGCGGTGTCACGAATCCGTCCGCGTCCGGCGCCGACGACCTCACCGGCACCGGCAAGTGCGGGACCGAGAGCGCAGGCTCCCAGCCGCTTGGCGGCGACCAGGGGCGGTGCGGGTTCGGTCCGCGGATCCCGTTCCTGGTGATCTCGCCCTACGCCAAAGACAACTACGTCGATCACACGCTGATCGACCAGTCCTCGATCCTCAACTTCGTCGAGTACAACTGGCACCTCCCCGGGATCTCCGGATCGGCTGACCAGGTGCTGGCAAAACGGGATCGCTCGGAGGGCCTGCCGTTCGACATCGCGGGCATGTTCGACTTCCACGGTCGCACCAATCCGCCGCTGTTCCTGAACCCGGAGACCGGCCAGCCGATATTCGGCCGGCACGGTCACCAGTAGGGCCTCTGATCCAAGCGGGAACACCGCGGGGCGGCCGGGTGACCGGCCGCCCCGCGCGTCGGCGGGACGGCAAGGGTCGGCTTGATCGGCTAGAACTCGCGTTAACAAGTCGTTCGCAAGTCGACTCACCTCACCGGGCGGGAGGGTGCCGCCGGCCTGAGGGAAACGAAAGGAGCGGTTCATGGCGCGCAACCGTGTTCTCGTGCTGCTGCTTGCAGCATTCGTCGTCGCAGGGGTCAGCGTCGCGGTGGCGCAGGCGGCGACCGGTGGTAAATCGCACGGCTCGCACGGCTCCAAGGGCTCGAAAGGCTCCGCGACGGCGACGCCGATCAAGCACGTCGTCGTGATCTTTCAGGAGAACGAGTCGTTCGACCACTATTTCGGGACCTACCCGAAGGCGGCCAACACCGACGGGCCGAAATTCCACGCCGCCAAGGGCACGCCCGCGGTCGACGGTCTGACGCCCGCGACGAGCCGTTCGCTGCCGGCGAGGCTGCGCCACAGCACCAACCTGCTGACGAACAATCCCAACGAGGACCAGCCGCAGCGCCTGGACTCGAGCCCGACGGGCCTCAGCGGCCATGCCGGGGGCCAGCTCACCTGCGACGAGGACCACAACTACAGCGACGAGCAGCAGGCGTTCGACGGCGGGAAGATGGACCACTTCGTCCAGAGCACCGGCAGCGACGCCGGCAGCACCAGCCCGGGCGGGTCCCCGTGCCTGGCCTCGCAGGTCATGGACTACTACGACGGCAACACCGTCACGGCGATGTGGAACTACGCGCAGCACTACTCGCTCGAAGACGACTCACTCGGGGTCACCTTCGGGCCCTCGGCGCCGGGCGCGATCAACGTCGCGTCGGGCGATACCGGAAACGTCGACATGAGCCACCTCGCCAACAACCCGTCGGTCTCGACCGCGACCTCGCCGGACGGCGACCTCACCGCCGACGGCAAGGGCGGCTACTCGCTGACGAGCGACGCGCAGCCCTACTGGGACGACTGCTCGACGCGCGACGCCGCCGCGCTCAGCGGCGAGAACATCGGCGACGTGCTGAACAAGGCCGGGCTGTCCTGGGGCTGGTTCGAGGGCGGGTTCGACCCGACGACCACGTTCGCCACCGCGTCGGCCGCGACCGGCCACGCTGGGCAGGCGACCTCACAGTTCATCCCGGACGAGTTCTCCGGGAGCTTCACCGGCAAGAACGTGCCTCCGAACGCGTCCAACCAGGCGCTGTGCGACGCGGTCCACCCGGTCGGCGTGGCGCTCGGCGGCACCGGTCAGTGGGGCTACAAGGACGACTACATCGCGCACCACGAGCCGTTCCAGTTCTACGCCTCGACGGCCAACCCGCATCACCTGACCGTGCCCGCGACCGGAGCCGGCCAGGACACGGTGGCGGGGCTCAAGGAGATCGGTCGGGACACCCAGTCCTACGTCAACGGCGTGCCGCAGTTCAACACGCCGAATCACCAGTACGACACGAGCGACTTCGACCAGCTCGTGGCGGCGATCGGCCGCGGAAAGGTCCCGGCGTCAGCGCTGCCGGCCGTCAGCTTCCTCAAGGCTCCGGGCTACGAGGATGGCCATCCCGGCTACTCCGATCCCGGGGATGAGCAGGCGTTCGTGACCAGGGAGATCGACTCGCTGATGCGCACGCCCGACTGGCAGAGCACGGTCGTGATCGTCAACTGGGACGACTCGGACGGCTGGTATGACCACGTGTACAGCGGGGTCACGAACCCGTCGATGTCGCCGGCCGACAATCTGACCAACACCGCGTTCACGCTGCCGACGTCGGGCCAGTGCGGCCCGAGCCCGCAGACGAAGGCGCCGCTCGCCGGCGAGCAGGGACGCTGCGGCTTCGGCCCGCGGCTGCCGATGCTGGTGATCTCGCCGTACGCGAACGTGAACCACGTCGACAGCGATCTGACAGACCAGGCCTCGATCATCAACTTCGTCGAGTACAACTGGCATCTGCCCGGCATCCCCGGGTCGGCCGACCAGGTGCTCTCACGGGTCGATCGCTCGGAGGGCGTCAAGTTCGACCTGGCGGGGATGTTCGACTTCAAGAAGGCACAGGCGAAGACCCTGATCCTCAATCCGAGCACCGGCGAGCCGGAGCGAAGGCGCTAATCGGTCACGGGGAGCGCACGACCGAGCCAGGCGGTCGTGCGCGGCAGGTCGTCCGGATCGACGTGGTGGGCGCCGTCGAACTCGCGGTAGTCGACGTCGAACCCGGCCTGCTCGAGCACCTCGTGCGCGGTGCGCGCGAACGTCACGGGGATGACGGGGTCCTGGCGGCCGTGGGCGATGAGGACCGCCGTTCCCGTGCGGTCGTCGAGCGAAGGCCGCCAGCCCTCGACGGTCGGGATGAACCCCGACAGCGCGAGGATGCCCGCGGGCGCCGGCCGGCCGCCGTCGAGGCCGAGCGCGTAGCTCATCACGGACCCCATCGAGAAGCCGCCGAGCACGGTGCGTTCGGGGCCGATCCCGATCTCCTTCCACAGTTGATCGTGGAAACCGGCGAGCTCGGCGGCGGCCGAGCGGAAGCTCTCGGGGTCCGGATAGCCGACCCGGGGGACGAGATACCAGTGATAGCCGGGCGAGCCCTGCAGCCGCAGCGGCGCCCGCGGGGTGACGACGTGCAGACGGCGCTCAGGATCGAGCACGGCCGCGAGCCCCATCAGGTCCTGCTCATCGCTCCCGCGGCCGTGATGGAGGACCAGCAGGCCTTGCGGGTCGCCGTCGGCGGGTCGCTCGAGCGCGGTCAGGGCCATCGCCGGACAGGGTAGTCGGCGGCGCTTCGTACACTCGGTCACATGGCATCCAAGCTGCTCCAGAGCTACCGCGCGATTCCGATGGCGAAGCTCCTCACCGCGGCCCAGCTCGTGATGATCGCGCGCCGGCACTGGCTCCGGCTGGAGCCGCACGAGCGGCGGCGGCTGTTCACGCTCGTGCGCGTCGCCACCGGGCGCCGGGGCGGGCTCACGCCCGCCGAGCGCTTCGAGCTGGCGCGGCTGATCTCCAAGGCCGACCCGAAGCTGTTCGCGGGCCTCGTCGTGCAGAAGCTCTCGCCGGTGCCGCTCCCGAAGCGGATGGTTCGGACGAAGCGCTGACTGTCAGTCGGTGATCAGGATGTGGCCGGGCTGAGCGGCGACGCGCTCGAGCCAAGCGGTGATCGCCGGATAGGAATCGAGCGCGAACCCGGCCTCGGGGGCGACGTGGGTGTACGCGTACAGGGCGATATCCGCGATCGTGTACCGGTCGGCGACCAGGAACTCGCGCCCGCCCGCGAGGTGGCTCTCCATCGCCCGGAGCGCGGCGGTGCCTCCTCGTCGCTTGGCCTCGGCGTCTGCCTCGGACGGCGTGATGCCGGCGATCACCCAGAACCGCGCCACCGCGATGTTCGGCTCGTGGCTGTACTGCTCGAAGAACAACCACTGGAGCACGTGCGCGCGCGCGAACCGGTCCTCGGGCAGGTACGGCGTGCCCTCGGCGAAGTAGAACATGATCGCGTCCGATTCGCCCATCGAGCGGCCGTCGTCGAACACGAGCGTGGGCACGCGGAGCGCCGGGTTGAACGCGCCGAGCAGCTCGAGCCGGCCCGAGCGGTCGATCACGTCGACCTCGCGCCGCTCGTAGTCAATCCCGAGGTGCGCGAATAGCTGGCGGACCTTGTAGCAGTTGCCCGACACGGCGGAGTCGTAGAGCAGCACGGTCGCTGGTGTGTAGCAGCCGCCGCCGCCCCTGACTACGGGCGACTTGCTTACGGGTCGCGTCGAGTCCGGCTAACGAATCGCCTAGGCGGCGTGGGGCCGCTGCACCGCGTTGCCCGCGCCCGCGAACAGCGCGCCGGCAGCGTCGTTGGCCCACATCAGCGCCTCGACGTAGAGGTCGCCCGCGCCGCGGACGAGCTTCTGGGCGCGATCGAAATCGCCCGCCTCGAGCGCCGTGATGGAGTCGAGCAAGGCGCCCTTCTCGCCAGCCCGCGACACGAGCGCCTCGCGCATGTCGGGCGGGAACGGGATCAAGGCGACGACGTCCTCGATCGGGGCGTCCATCAGCGCGTCGATCACCGAGAACAGGCCGAGCGTGAACAGCTCTCCCGGGCGCGGCCCGGGGATCTGGTCGCCGGCGAGCTCGCAGAAGCGCGCGCGGATCAGCGCGGTGACGGTCAGCTCCGGCGGCTTGCCGTCGACGCTCGCCAGCACCGTCAACGTGGCCCAGCGCCGGAGGTTGTCGACGCCGAGCAGCGCGAGCGCCTGGCCGATCGAGCTGATCTCGAAGCGGAGCCCGAAGAACGCGGAGTTGATGTAGCGCAGGAGGCGAAAGCTCAGCGCCAGGTCGCGGCTGATCTTGCGCTCGAGCTGACCGAGTTGCACGCTCGGGTCCTGGAGCGCGGCGACGATCTCGAGCACTGCCGCTCGGTTGGTGGCGATCCCGCGGTCGTGGACTAGCTCGGGCTGGCAGAAGAAGAAGCCCTGGAACAGGTCGCACCCGAGGTCGAGGCACCAGGCGTGGTCCTCGTGCGTCTCGACCTTCTCGGCGAGCAGGGTCACGCCGTAGGGCTTGAGGCGAGCGGCCTCGCGAGACATCCCGTCGCGGCCCATCGCGAGCACGTCGAGCTTGACCACATCGACAAGCCCGAGCACCCGCTCGGCGCTGACCGTGTACGCGAAGTCGTCGAGCGCGAGCCGGTAGCCGAGGCGCTTGAGGTCGATCAGCGCGTGGACGAAGCGCTCGTCGAGCAGCTCGTCCTCGAGGATCTCGAGCCCGACGACGCCGGGCGGCACCGTTCGCGCCAGGCCACTCAATACGAACTCACGCGAGACGTTGACCCACGCCGGATTGGGGCCGACGAGCCGCTCGAGTCCGATCTCCGTGAACGAGTTCAGGACGACCGAGGCGGTCGCGCCCTCGGAGTCGGCGATCAGCGCGCTGCTCGCGTCCGCGCCCCGGAACAGCAACTCGTAACCGGCCACGTGAAGCGCCCGGTTGAAGATCGGCTGTCGTGCGACGAATACCTCTGCCATGGATTGTGCGGCGATGGATCTACCGCATTACGTCTAATCGACTCGACGCGCCCGAAGCTGAACCCCAGTGGTTCGGATGCTGACTAAGGGTCCGCGGGCCCTTAGATCGGGGATTACGCTTTGTCTTGACGTGAGCGCCACGACCAAGAGCCGCCACGCGGTGGGGAGCGTGCGTCGCGTACAGGTGCGGGCGACCGCGCCCGTCCCGTTCTGGCGATTGCGGCTGCTCGCGTTCTTCGTCGGCGCCGCCAGCCTCGGGGCGGAGATCGCCGCCGCCCGGCTGCTCGCCCCCTATTTCGGGGCCTCGACGATCATCTGGGCGAACACGATCGCGACCGTGCTGGTCGCGCTGTCGGTCGGCTACGCGGTCGGCGGCCGGCTCGCCGACCGCCGGGCGGACATGCGCGGCCTGTGCGCGATCGTTCTATGCGCCTCGATGCTGCTGGCGATCGTCCCGTTCGTGTCGGACCCGTTCCTCCAGGAAGCGGTGAAGGCACTCGGCGCGCTCTCACTCGGCGGCTTCGCCGGCTCGCTCGCGGCGGTGCTGGCGCTGGTCGCGGTCCCGGTGCTGCTGCTCGGGATGGTCGCGCCGTACGCCAACCGCCTCGCGGTGGAACGCGTGTCGGACACGGGAACGGTCACCGGCCGCCTTTACGCCATCTCCACCGCCGGCTCGCTGTTCGGGACGTTCCTGGCGGCACTGCTGCTGATCCCGCTGATCGGGACGCACCGCACGTTCCTCGTGTTCGCGCTGATGCTCGCGACCGCGGCGGCGATCGGCGCGGCGTCGTGGCGGTTCCTGGCGGTCGCCTGCGCGATCGGCGCGCTGCTCGCGGTCCCGCCCGCCGCGATCGGCGCCAGCGTGATCGGCGGCCGCGTGATCTATTCGACCGAAACCCAGTACCAGTACGCGCGCGTGCTCCAGTTCCCGAGCGGCGAGCGCTGGCTCGAGTTGAACGAAGGCGTCGCGGTCCATTCGGTGTACCGCCCCTGGAGCTACCTCAGTGGCGGCTACTGGGACAACTTCCTGGTGCTTCCGTTCGCGGCTTCGCCGACCGTCCCGCGGCGGATCGCGATCCTCGGCGACGCGGCGGGCACGCTGGCGCGCTCCTACGGCCATTACTTCCCGCACACGCGAGTGGACGCGGTCGAGATCGACGGCGCGCTGACCACCATCGGCAAGCGCTACTTCGGCCTGGGCGGGCCGGATCTCCACCTGTACACCGCCGACGCGCGGCCGTGGCTCGAGGCGAGCAAGGCCCGCTACGACGCGATCTTCCTCGACGCCTACCGCCAGCCGTACATCCCGTTCTACCTGGTCACGCGCGAGTTCTACGCGCTGATCCGGGCGCACCTGAGCCCCGGCGGGGTCGTGGTCGTCAACGTCGCGCACCTGCCGGGTTCGGATGCACTCGAGAAGGTGGTCACGGCCACGCTGCACGCGGTGTTCCCGTACGTCGCGCGCGACCTCGTCGACGACGCGAACTCGCTCGTGGTCGCGAGCACGCGTCCCGTGCTTCCGTGGGGCATGGTCGCCGCGACCCGGATCCTCCCGCCCGGCCTGCGCCCGCTCGCGGGCGAGGTCGCCGGGCAGTTGTGGCCGCCGCTGCGGGGCGGGAGCGTCTACACCGACGACAAGGCGCCGGTTGAATGGCTGACCGACCTGTCGATCCTCCAGTACGCGATCGGGAAGCGATGACCCTGGTGCACGAAATCCCCGCGGGCGCCACCGTGCTCGACGTTCGTTGGGAACTCGGCGGCGCGCCGGGGATCGACCTGTATATGGAAGGGCACATCCCGGGGGCGGTGTTCGTCGACCTGGACACTGCGCTCGCGGGACCGCCGGGAGCCGGCGGCCGCCACCCGCTCCCGGACGCTCGCGTGTTCGAAGATGCGATGCGGGCCGCGGGCGTGTCCGCCGATCGGCCGGTCGGTCTTGTACGACGCCGGCAACTCGATCGCCGCGGCCCGGGCGTGGTGGTTGCTCCGGTACTTCGGTCACCCCGACGTGCGTGTTTTGAATGGGGGTTTCAGTGGCTGGTTGGCCGCGGGGAACGCCATCGAGCGGGCTGTGGTTTCGCCCGAAGCTGGCGATTTCGTCGCGAGCGCCGGCGGGATGCCGTTGCTCGATGCCGAGTCGGCGGCGACGGTCGCGCGGGAAGGCGTGCTGCTCGACGCCCGCGTGCCCGAGCGGTTTCGCGGCGAGCGCGAGCCGGTCGACCCGGTGGCGGGGCACATCCCGGGAGCGGTGAACCTGCCGGCGCCGGGGTTGGTGGGCGTTGATGGACGGTTCCTGTCTTTGGACGCAGCTTCGCGCCCGGTTCGCTGCCGCTGGGGTCGACGACGGCGTCGCCGCGGTCGGGGCGTACTGCGGGTCGGGCGTCGCCGCGGCGTACGAGGTGCTGGCGCTGTCGCTCGCCGGCATTCCGGCGGCGCTGTACGTCGGGTCGTGGAGCGACTGGATCACGGACCCGTCGCGGCCGGTGGCGACGGGCGAGTGACCCTGGGCGGGTCGGGGCTGCGCGCTTACTCCGCTGAGCGATGTGCGGTCGGCAGGACCAGGGTCGTGGTGCGATGCGATTTGGCTCGTCTCCCGACTCCGTTGCGCGCATCGACCTCGATCGTCACCCGCGCAGAGGAGACATTGCCGAGCCTCCGAAGCAATGTGGCAGACAGCGCAAGCCTCAGCGTGGCTGCGTGACCACTGGCGATGTGGAAGTGCCGACGGCCGAGGACAGACGCTGCTCGGTTTGGGCCGGGCGCGTCGATCTCGACTGTGCCGTCGCAGTAGGACTGCCCGCGCGGGCAGCTCAACCGAACCGCCGTTGCGCCCCGCACATCGGTCAAGGTTCCCGCGGCGATCGCGACGCTCCAGCTCGCGCCGTGGTGGCTCCCGGACGAACCAAAACCGGGCGAGCCGGTCCAGCACGGCTGGTACGTGCTGCCGTCGAGGTCGACGTTGTAAAGCGCGCCCATGATCGCCGCCCGGTTGTCGGCCGCGCAGAACTGGCTCGTTGAGAGGTTGTATTCGGCGTTGAGCACCGGTTTGCCGGCGCGCAGGTAGGGCTGGAATGAGGAGCACTCGGAGTACTCGTTGCATTGCTCGTCGAGGACCCCGTCGAAATCGGGCTGAAGCTGCGTGGCCTGCTCGGGATCGTTTTTCTGGAACACGGCAAGGCCGACGGAGTGCGCCTCTTTGGCGACCCAGCGGTCGTAGCTCAGCTGGTCTTGGGCCGAGATATCGAATCCGGTGTCGTTCTCATAACCGTCCATGTTGTCGGGCTCGATCGCATCAAAGCCTTTCTGTTTACACATCTGGAAGCGAGCCGTCATGATCGGCTCGAGTACCGACAGCTGCCGGATGTCCAGCCACCGTTCCCCGGGCCAGCCGTTCGGCTTTCCAAGCACCGAACTAGGGAACTTGCTCGCGTCCGGGCGCCAGTTCTCCCACGTTCCGACGTCGATGTAACAGATCACGTGCTTCTTGGCTGAGTGCAGCGTCGCGACCTCGCGCCGGCTGTTGTCGAACCCGTCGATGTCGTATGCCGCCGCTGGGTACGAGCTGTGCACCATCCCCGTCAGCTGCCAGTACCACGACAGCCGCTGCGGTGGCTTCCACCATGCGAGCGCCGCGGGGGCCGGGAGCATCAACGTCGCGGCCGTGATCGAGACCAGAGCTACCGTTGCATAAATCGCGATCCTGCAGGCTCGCACTGCATCCACCGTAGCAATGCCTGCTGGACAGGAAGCGTCTGCTCAGGGCAATCGGATTTCGCCCTCTGAGACGGCACGGACACTCACGCCAGGCCGCCGCGAACCGCCCGGACCGCGGCCTGAATGCGGTTCCCGACCTGCAGCTTGATAAGGATGCTTGAGACGTGATTCTTGATCGTATGCTGGCTCAGGAACAAGGCCTGCGCGATCTCCGAATTGTCAAGGCCGCGGGCGACCAAGTCCAAGACTTCGAGTTCGCGGGGCGTCAGCTCCGGACCGCCGATCGCGGGCTCGATGTCATGAGGCTCGCGCAGACGGCGTATGAGATGGCCGGCAATAGACGGCGAGATCGACGACTCCCCGCGCTCTGCCGCCCGGATTCCCTCCACGATCTGATCGACCGTCGAATCCTTCAGCAAATAGCCACAGGCTCCCGCGAGCAACGCATCCATCACGTGCTGGTCGTCCGCCGAGACCGTGAGCACGAGAACCCGAGCGAGCGGTGCCACCGCGGTCAAGCGCTGCGTCGCCTCGATCCCGGACATACCGGGCATGGTGAGATCCATCAGCACGATCCCTGGTCCCATCTCGGTTGCCTGCTGGATGGCGTCGGCAGCAAGCGTCGCCTCGCCGAAGACTTGGATCCCGCGCTCCTCGAGAAGACCGACCAGCCCGCGGCGAAACAGTTCGTGGTCGTCGACCACGATGACCTTGAGGTCACCGCCCCTCACGGCTACGAGGTTACCTCGTTGCGGAGCTCAGAGCATATTTTCTGCCCGTGCCGGCCGCGGTCGAGGTGGCCCAGGGACCAGTCCGATCGACTCTAGGAGCCGGCACCTGCAAGTCAAGGTGCCGGTCGAAACCTCGCGGCTAATGCTCGTTAGCTAGCTAGGTTCTCCCAAACTCGGGCAAGCACGGCAACCGCTCCGCCAAGCGTGTCCTCCGGCTCATTGACCTTGTCGCGTGTCTTGTGCTTCTTGTGCTTCTTGTGCTTCTTGTGCTTCTTGTGCTTCTTGTCGGAGCCCTTATTGCCGGCCGGATCACTGCCGCCGGTCGTGACGCCGCCGACCGTTGAGGACGTACCGCCAGCGATAGCGCTGCCGCCGGTCGAAGAGCTGCCTCCGACACCGATCGCGCCGCTTGTGGTCTGGCCGACGGGCGCACATGGCGCGTATGTCTTCCCGTCCAGATCGACGTCGAACAGCGCACCGATGACGCCGGCTGCCGTATCTCCCGGGCAGAACTTCGCGGTGGTCTCGCCGTCTTGTGTGTATTCGGCGTTGAGCACGGGCTTGCCCGCGGCAAGGTACGGGGTCGCGTCGCCGCCGCTGCCCGCGCAGGGGTCGTTGTAGAAGTTGCACTCCTCGATGATCATTCCGTCGAAGAGCGGCTCGTCAACGCCCGCATTGGCGGGGTCGTTTTTCTGGAAGATGGCCAGCCCGTCCGAGTGCGCCGTGTATGCGAGCCACCGCTCGAAGCCCGCGCTGTCGGCCTGCGTCAGACCCCAACCGCCGCCTGGCGCGCCGGTCTCCGAAGGATTGTCGTATCCATCGAGGTCGTCGGGCTCGACTGCGTCCTGGCCCTCCACGGCGCAGTCATCGATCCGCGTGGCCAATCCGGCTGCGATGTTGACCGCCGCGCCCGTCAGCGTCGACGGATCATCCGCCACGTAATTTGCGAAGCCGCGAATGTCATACCAATACTCGCCTGGCCATCCCTGCATTTCCGTGGTCTGCGGGCTCGAGCCATTCGTGTAGTCGGCCGCCGCGAAGTTCGAGCTGTCCGGCTCGGCCTGCTGCGCCCCCGCCTCGATGTAGCAGATGCTGTATTTCCCAGCCGCGTGGAGCGCCTGCACCACGGGCGAAGGGCCGGTCGGGACGCCGCCATCGGTGTTGGAGTCGGCGAACATGTCCGTGTCCCAGATGTTGGCCGATCCGGGCGATGGATAAGCGCCGGTGACGCTCGGCAGACCTGCCAGGCCGTTCGACGCCGGACTGATCTCCCAATACCACTGGTCCTGTCCCGTGGGCGGCAGCTTGTACGTCGCCGCCGCCGCGGTTGGGGCAAAAACGCCCAGCGCGGCGATCGCTATCGCCAGACACCTCTTCATGGTTCCGGTCCCTCCGCCTGAGATGGCGCCGCCCGGTGACGGCTCCGCCACCGCCGCCTTATACCCGCTTCACCGGTTTCAAACCATCGCGGTCGTAACTTTGCGGGCAAGCTCGATCAACTTGTGCGAGCTTTCTGTAACTTTGTTCGTCACGGCGTCTGGTCGGGTCGGACCGCCGATCCGGGGGCGTCCCGCGTCCGGACGACGGCGTGCGACGCCGACGAGGCCAGGCCGAGGCCCCAGAGAATCCCGTTCGCGCCCCGTGCCGGTTAGGCCAGATCCAAACTGCGTCGGTGCGGTGCAGTCAGCGACGGCGGGTGCGCCGAGCGAGCGGCGGACGGCATCTGGTGCCCCGTCTCGATCCGCTCGCGGCTTACTGCAGATCGACGCTACGACACGCTGGGTTCGGTCGCCCGTACCGAGCAGGCGCGACAAGCTGCAACTCGGTCCCGCCACCGGCGCGGGGATGCGTGCTCAACCGACCGCCGAGCGCCGCGGCGCGAGCACGCATCGTCCGCAACCCCATACCGGACCCGTATGCATCGGTGATCCCGCACCCATCATCGCTGACGGTCATGAGAAGATTTCTCGCCTCCCGTAGCACGACCACCTCGACGCGACGAGCCGCGCCGTGCAGAGCCGCGTTGACGATTGCCTCACGAGCAATACGAACGACGTGCTCGCGCTCTGCTGGATCGAGGTCGCTTCTACCCGCTAGCGCGATTCGCACCCCGATCTGCAGACCGTAGCGGTGCCGGAGCTCGTCGCCGATGATGCAAAGCGCGGCTTCGGTGGTGGGAGCGCTCGAAGCTGACAGGTCCGCGATCACGCCGCGCGAGGTGGCGAGCGCGTTGCGAGCAGCAATCATCAGAGGATGCCCAGGTCCCAGTTCAGCGCCGAGTCGCTGCCCTTGTGCGGCGATGCACGCCAGATCCTGCGCGAGCCCGTCGTGCAGGTCGCGGGCGATCCGCTCACGTTCTGACGTGACCGTTGCAAGCGCTCGAGCGCGCCGCCGCAGCACGTACTCCCAGTACGCGCTTCCCAGCAGCGAGGCATAGGCGGCGATCCGGAAGCCCTCGCGCGGGGTGATCCAATCCGTGGCCACTGCGGGTAGCGCGAGATACTGCAGCCGAGCGGCGGCCAGGAGAAACGCTGCCGCTGCGAGGAGTCCACGGCGGATTTCTCCCCGACGACCGCGGCGGAGGAACACGAGCGCCGACACGACCAGCAAGGCCGCCGCCACAAGTTCGACCGTGAGCGCGACCGGATGCTGGATCGCGCCTCGGATGCCGACATCCTGCAACGTTGCGTTCCAGTGCGAGCCGGTGGCTTGCTCAATGAGCTGGGAAAGCATGACGACGCCGGCGCTGGCGAGAATCGCGCCACCGACTACGCGGCGGCCTGGATACCGAATCACCTTGTCGGGTGCGAACGCCGCCGCAGCAAACGCGGCCGAGACGATCAGGCTGCAGCAAAGCCGAGCGCCCCCTCCGGCCTCGGGCCTGACTCCGTCTGCGAGGGCCGGGGCAGCGCAGTAGGCGAGATCGGTAAGCGCCACGGCCACGAGGGCGCACAGGAGCATCAAATCCGGCAACCGGCCGCTGTCTTGGAAGTTCGCCACGAGTAACCGGGCGGTGAAGATTGCCGAGAGCGCGATCAGTGTCTCAAGCGCGGCGCGACCGCTCGGGTTCGTGACATGGATCGGCGTGGCAAGCTCCAAGCCGATTACGATCACCGACAGACCGGCCGTCGCGACGGCCATGCGCACCGACCAATCTGGCCTCAGGCCTGTCCTCAAGTTTCTGACAGGCGAAGCATTGACCGCGATGCTCGGCGATGCGATCACCGCCATACTCTTGCCCCTTCGACCATGCCCGGCTTACATGGTCGTCACCGGATGGCGTCCGAATGGACCCCCGTTTGCGGTTCCGGCCGTGCTGCCCCGTGCGTCACGCGCCCGCTGACTCTCCTCCCTACAAACACGGTCGAAAACTCAACTTTGCGCGTATCTTCTGACTAAACCTGCACAAATGGTATCCGAGTTGTCAATGGATCCCAAACCCCTACCCGGGCCGAGCCCCGCGTTGCACGGTCCCGGTCCCGGAAGTGGGGTGCCTGAAGCCACTTCGCGGATCCTTAGGGGAGGTGCAGGCCGCCGGGCCGCCTAGCGGAACGTGCAATAGGTGCCGGCCGCGTTAGCGCTCGGATGCGAAGGAGCGTATGCCCAGACGTAACGGGGATGGGCGTACCAGTAGATGACTTCGAACGCCGCGATCGCGTAGGTCTGCTGGCCGGGGAGCACGTGAATAGGCGCCCAGGTCCACGGATTGAGCGCGCCCGCCGGCGTCAGCCATGTGGCGACTCCCGTGGGCGTCGCCGACCAGCGATACCAGCTGCTGCTGTTGACCCCGGTGGTACCGAGCCACCGCCAACCGTTTGCCGGCGTGTACCAGGCGACCCATGGCCTGACGTCGATGATCGCCGGCGGCGTCACGGTGAAGTTGGGTGCCACCAGGTACGGCTCGTTTGGGCCAAGGAAACTGCACTCCATCCCGCCGTTGGTCCAGGCGTTGGGGACCGCCGGCCTGGCTCCGAGCGTGATCGAGAACCGCTCAGCGCCGCCGGCGCCGAGGGCTACGCGCGCGAGCGTCGATTTGAGAGCCGCCAACCGGCGGGCGGCGCCCGGCTTCAGCGACAGTTCAGCCGAGCCCTGACCACCTCGACAGGCGTAACCCCCCCGGGCCAAGTCGCCGGAGCCAAGTGCGGGCGCGGTCAAGCTCACCTGCCCGCCGCGCCTACACGCAATCGTGAGCGTCAGCTGCCGTCCACGCACGGACACGAACCCGCTCCTCAGTCCGGCGCCTACGAACTTCGTCGGCAGCGACGCGGCCGGGCCCACCGGCCCGGCCGGTGGCATGGTTCCGGGCGAGGGGGCTGCCGGGAAGCCCTGTCCCGCCGCGGGTGGGGGGCCAGGAAGAGCCGGGGCCGCACTGCCCCAGGCCGAGGCAGGCATCGCGGTCAGCACGAGCGCCAGGGCAGGGCCCCCGATGAGACCCAGGAGGCGCCTGGACCTGGTCCTCGCGCGTTCTGGGATCGGTCTAGCTGTAGGCACAGTATGGGGAAGATGGGTATGAGTGTGCGTACCGCCACACGTACACCGGGTGGCTGTACCAGTAGACCGCCTCGAGCACGGCGATCACGTACGTGCCCTGTCCCGGGCTGATGGAGATCGGGCCCCACGTCCATGGGTCGATCGCGCCGGACGGCGTGTGCCACTCAGCGACCCCGTCTGGCGTGCCCGTCCAGCGGTACCAGCTACTCGCGTTCGGGCCCTCGGTGCCGAGCCATTGCCACCCGGTCGCCGCGGTGTACCAGGCGAGCCACGGCCTCACATCGATCGTGGTCGCAGGGGTGACGGTGAAGTTCGGAGCCAGCAGGTCCGCCTGATTGCTCCCGGGCGAGCCGCATTCGAATCCGAACGCGCTCGTCCAGTACTGGGGAGCCGCGGGACTCGGCCCGACCATGACAGAAAGGTGCTCGGTTGCGGCACCCTGCGTGAACGTGACCCCGGCCAGCACGCTGCCGCTGCGAGTGATCTGCCGCGCGACGCGTTTGTCGAGGGAGAACGAGACCGTGCTGCGTCCGCCGGCGCACTTGTACCTGGTCTGCGCCACGGTCCCGGTTGCGACTGCCGGCAGGCTCAGGGCCGCGTGCCCTGCGGCCTGGCAGGCCATCGGCAGCTTCAGGCGCTGGCCGCTCAGGCCGGCCGAGCCGGAAAGCAGTCCGGGTCCGGATGGGCCGAACGGGATGGTGGCGGGCGCGCCCGAAGCCTCGGGTGGCGGCGGCTGGGCCGGAGCGGGCGGGAGCGAATAGCCTGTTCCCGCCCCAGGAGGCGGTCCGGGAAGACTGGGCGGTCCTACCGCCGCTTGCGCCAGGCGGACATCGGTACCGAACGCGGCGCAGGCCAGTACCAGCCCCGCGGCGCACAAGACGCGCGTCAGCATCCGACGCCCGGACGACTTCCGCCGACGGCGAGGCAAGAGATCTGGATGCTGGGTTTACTTCCGGCCCGGATCGTGAACTTGTAGTACTTGCCGAACCAACCTGGACGCCTGATCATCACGATGATCGTGGCCCCGGCGTGCAGACGGTTCTTCTGGAACGGAACGGCCAAGTTGATGCTGCCACCGACCGGACACTTGGGCTTCCCTTTCTTCCCACACCGCTTGGGTTTCGCAACCGTGCTGGTGTGCTTGGCGAACGGACAACCTCGACCGTGGCATTTGACGAGCACGGTCGCGTCGGCGGACACCCAGTTGACGAAGAGCATGAGGACCTTCGTGTACGCAGGGTTGTAGGCGAAGTCCCACTGCATTGTCGAGGTGACGAGACCGAGCACGTGCACGGGCGCCCGCACGACGGTAACGGGCTGCCCCGGCGCGGTGGAGCCTGTGAAGTTCGAATCGCCACCGTAGCGGGCGGTGATGCTGTGCGTTCCGATCGTGTTGTAGGTGAGCGTGCACGATGCGCTCAGGTTCACCACCGCCTGATTGAGGCATGAAGGGATCGGCGAACCGTTGTCGAGGAACTCGACCGTGCCTGAAGGCTCGATCGGGCCGGAGCGGCTTGCCGGAGGCGCGACCGTGGCCGTGTAGGTCGTACTCTGGCCAACGTCCGCTGTCGTCGAAACGTCGAGGGAGACGGAGGTCGAGTCCGGCGTGACCGTGAGGGTGATGACGCCCGTCGATCCCGGGGCGGTCGATGCGGAGTTCGGTATGAACACGGCGCTGAGCCGCTCAGGAGAGGTTGAGGCAGCAAATGATGTTTGACACGTGGCGGCGGGGTTTGACGGCGTGATCGGTTCCGCCACACAGTTCGCTATAGGCGCGCCGCCGTCATTAAACGTGATTGCTCCTGACGGGGAGCCAGGCCCACCATTGACAGTCGCGAACAGCGTCACATTTTGGTTTGTGACGAGCGCTGACGCGGAGGCGACAAGCGAGGTGCTGCTGGGGCCGGCGGCCTGACCGAGCGTCCCTTGACCCGACACGGCGGGCGACACGGAGCTATCGGTCGCGGTGATAGTTGCCGAACCAACCTTCGTCGAGCCTCTGACCTGGACACTGTAGGTGCCGTTGCCGTTGTCCGACACCTGCCCGAAGAACTGCCCCGGATCAGTGGATTTGAAGCTTACGCTTTGGGCGGTCAGGAGATGCCCCTGAGCGTCTTCGACAGTGGCGGTCGCGGTGGCGGTGGAGATGCCGTCGGCGAGGATCACGGCCGGGCTCACCACCAGGTTCACGGTTGCAGCGGAACCTACGGTCTGGTTCAGAATCGCCGTCCCGGGCACGGTCCCGTCGGTTGCGGTGATCGTCGGGGTGCCGACGGTGGTGGAGCTCGTGATCGTCGCTGTGTAGGTGCCGCTGCCGGCGTTCGTCGTGGTGCTGACCTTGTCGCCTGTGTCGCTGGACTTGAAGGTCACGGTTTCGTTGGGCAGGAGGAGCCCTCCGGCGTCTTTGACGGTCGCGGTTGCGGTCGTGGTGGAGGTCCCGTTGGCGACGATCGAGGTCGGGCTCAGCGTGACCGCCACGCTGGCAGGGGGATCTACGGTCTGGGTCAGGGTCGCTGTTCCGGAGACGGTGCCGTCGGTTGCGGTGATCGTCGGGGTGCCGACGGTGGTGGAGCTCGTGATCGTCGCTGTGTAGGTGCCGCTGCCGGCGTTCGTCGTG
The DNA here is from genome assembly GCA_963755525.1 of uncultured Solirubrobacterales bacterium. GTDB lineage: Bacteria > Actinomycetota > Thermoleophilia > Solirubrobacterales > Solirubrobacteraceae > Palsa-465. The sequence goes on from CAVWKC010000024.1 coordinate 71,655, forward strand.
GTGCTGACCTTGTCGCCTGTGTCGCTGGACTTGAAGGTCACGGTTTCGTTGGGCAGGAGGAGCCCTCCGGCGTCTTTGACGGTCGCGGTTGCGGTCGTGGTGGAGGTCCCGTTGGCGACGATCGAGGTCGGGCTCAGCGTGACCGCCACGCTGGCAGGGGGATCTACGGTCTGGGTCAGAGTCGTACTAGCGGTCAGATCCGATCCCGAGACCAGTGAAGTGCTATCGGTTGCGGTGATCGTCGGGGTTCCGACGGTGGTCGAGCTGGTAATGGTTGCGGTGTACGTGCCGTTGCCATTGTCCGTCGCGGGGGTGGGCGTCACCTTCTCGCCCGGGTCGCTAGACGCGATCGTGACCGTATCTCCGGTGACGGGGGCGCCCGTGCTGTCGTCCACGGTGGCGGTCGCGGTGGTGGTAGAGGTGCCGTCCGCCGTGATGCTGGTCGGGGACAGCGATAGCGTCATCGCCGTCCCTGTCCCAGCTGCCTGGGCGGTCCCCGCCATCAGCCACAGGCTGATGGTCACTGTCAGAAGACAAAGCCACAACCCCCTACGTCGAGACACCGGTACCACCGTGCGGCTCAATCTCGCTTCGAAACTGAGCTCACGTCTTGATGCTCAACGTCCCGCGGGCGACCTTCGGCCCCCCGTGGGGCTGCTTCGTCGAGATCGTCAGCGCGCCGTGGAGCGTGCGGTGCTTCCCGCTTGCTCCTGCCGCCACTGCCTTCTTCGGCAACCCGACCACGATCCGCGCCGTCTTGGTCGCCTTGATCTTGAACGAATGGGTGACCTTCTTGCCCATCACCTTGAGCGTGAAGCTGCCGGTGCAGAAGTGGTTCTTAGCGGCCTTCCCGTTCTTCGCTTCGCACTTCAGCGAGACCGTTGCCGTGCCCTGCTTCATCGAGACCTTCTTCGGGGCGACCTGGACCGCCACGTAGTACAGCGAAGCCTCGGTCGGTCCCGCGGCCGGCGGGTTCGGGTTTCCGCCCTTCGCCGGCGTGCCACCCGGTGCCGGACCACTCGGCGGAGTCACGATGACCGGATTGGTCGGCTCCGCGGGCCAGGCCGCCAGCGCGGTGTAGGTGCTCGTGCCGGTCGGCGCATCGGTCCATCCCGAGGCGGTGCCCGCGTAGGGAGTGCCGACGTTGGTGCCGGTCAGCGGCACCTCGATTGCCGGCCCGGTGTTGTTCACCGTGACCACGTTGCCGTCGATGTTGCCGGTGACAGCGGTAGTGGCGGACCACGCCTGCTGCTCGGCGAGTAGGTTGGCGATCGCTTGCTCCGTCAGCTGCTCGATCGGGGCGCTGGAGTTGAAGTACTCGTTGTACTCATAGAGGAACGGGTCGAGCGCCTGGTACAGCGTTCCGTCACCGGTCGTGCATGGAGCCTCCGCAGCGCACGTGGAAGGTGGCGTGTAGGTCGCGGGTGGGAGGAGATCCGGCGATTCCTCGGATCCGGCCGGCGGCGTTCCGATGATGTTGGTCTGGTGCACGTAGCTGGGCCGCGGATCGTTGGCCATCGTCGTGCTGAACAGCCCCGACACCACCTGAGAGATGACGTCGCGGAAGTTGCAGGTGGTGGGGCAGGCGAACGAGCCGGCGGGATAGAGCGTCTGGTACTCGTCGAGCTCCTGGGCGTCCGTCCCGGCGTTGTAGTAGATGTTGACCGGGTGGCGCGGAACCACCTGGGCCGAGGTGCCTGGAATGGCGAACGTGGAGCCGGCTGGGTACGTGGCACCGGTGTAGCTGACCCCAATACCGAACTCCGTGTTCGCGGGGTCCGGGTAAGCCTTTGAGGCATCGTCGCCGACCGCCGTGATCCCGACCGCCGCGAGCGCGGGCGCGAAGTACGGGTTCTGCTCCCACGGAGACTCGACCGCGTTCTCCGCCGAGGTGGATGGCTCGGTGGTCGCCGTGCCGGCCGCGCCGGTGTCGACGTAGGTCTGCTCGAGCTCGCCGCCGTTCGTGACGTTAGCCGTCGATGTCGGATTGCCGGAGCTGCTGTCGGGCAGCGTCGCCGAGAACGGCGTCGACACCGTTCCATAGGCCGAGCCGGTTGCCGGCGCCATCCGCGTCCACGTCCACCCAGCCGTCGTGGCGTTCGCGCTCGCAGCGGGGTTGTATCCCCGGTACACCACGTAGTCCGCGGCATGGCAGATCGCCTGCCACTGAATTGTGATCTCATTCGTCGACGTTCCGGTGGGCACATCGATGAGCGCGCTGAGGTCGGCCGCCGACTCCGTGTTAGCCGTGGCCGAGTTGGTGAACTGGTCCGTGACCGCGTACTGATAGGTGCCCGCCGGCAGCGTTCCTGCGGTTGTGCTCTGCGTGGTCAGGTCGTCGTCGATGATCGGTGGATCGACCGTGGCCGGGTTGCCTGGCACCAGGTCCGCGAACCCGGAGTGGTTGCCCGGGACGAACACCTTCCCGTCCTCGTAGCCAAGCGACAGCGACGGGTTGGTGGTCTCGGTCAGGCCTAGTCCGCCGGTTCCACCGGAGCCGCTCTCCGCTGCCACATTCGTGTTCTCGTTCAGCTCGGCTTCGATGTAGTTCTGGGTCGCGCAACCCACGTCCAGGTAAGGCGTGTCGTAGGTGTGGCTGATCCAGCCGAACGAGTCGGCGTACGGCTTGCCGGTCTCCGCGTCGCCGGGCCCGCAATTCGACGAGCAGGTGGCCTGGAACGCCGCCAGCAAGGGGTCCGTGCCGGTCGTACCACTGCACCCAGCCGTTTGTGTGCCGTCAGCACAGTCCGCGGCGAAGGCGGCGCTCCCGCCCATGTTGAACAGCTGATCCATGCGGAAGTTGTGGTTCGCCTCCCATGTGGTGGCGGTCGCGACGTCACTAGCGTTCATGCGCATCGCGTCGGCGTCGCTGTAGTCGATCGAATGCGTCGTCGTATCCCACACGTCGTCCGGAGTGAACGTGTCGTCGACGTCCATCTCCAGGTAGTTGCGCTGGTCACCGAAGTACGTGTTACGGGCGAGCCAGTCGAGCTCCCCGTGACGGAGCAGCTGGCTCTGGAGGTAGTACTCGTTCTCGTTGAAGGTCTGATACATCGTCTGACGGCCGTCGGGGCTCGTGTAGATACCCACCAGCGAGCTTCCGTTCGGACCCGAGATGAGCGCGTCGACGCTGGCGCCAGCAGGGAGGGCGGTCATCGGCGTCGCCTGATATACCCAAGTCGACTGGGGCCCGGGGTCAAGCGAGAACTTGTTGAGGTAGGGGAACACGTTGGCGCCGTCGGCGGTGAGCGTCGGCGTGCTGACCGCTGCGGCGCACGTCGGCACGCCAGTGGCGGCAATCGTGGAGCAACCCCCCGTGGGATCGGTATTGAGCCCGTAATCCGCACTCGGGACCGCATAAGCCGTCACCTGGCGAACCGAGAACTGGTGCTCGAACGTCTGAAGTTGATCCCACTGAGCGGTTGTCAGGCCCAAGGTGCCGGACACGGTCACGACGACGCCCTCGTAGTCGGCGACCTGGGTGCCGTCGCCCAACGTCGATGAGAGAGCCGGTAGCGGCACGGTTCCAGGGGCGGAGGAGTTCGTGACGACCGAGGTGTAAGGGACACCCTCACGCTGAAGGGTGTTTTCCCAGTCGCCATAGGCGATCGCGGCGTTACTGTTTGCGCTATCGGTGATCAGCAGGACCTTCATGCCGATCTGCTGCGATACGGACGCAGCCGAGGCCGGCGAAGCCCCTCCGAACAGTCGAGTAACACCGAAGAGCGCGAGCAGCGCTACGACCACAACGACCATCGCCCAAGGCAAACCAAGGAACCGTTTCATCCGTAAGCCCTCGTTCATGCGTGATTTGAGCGAACGGCACACAGCCGCACCGGCACAGCCGGCGCTTTACCGTGGAACCCTCGCGCCCCGAAATGTGCTGAGCAGTGTGTTGGCTGGCGAGCGCGCCGCCAATGGGCTTCCTCGCCCTTCCTGCGTTCATAGGTGAACGTTTCTGTTGAAACGCCCTCGCCGCGTGCTAGCGTTTGCGTTGTCGAACGTGCTGCCTCACGGATCGGGGCGAGCTGTAGAAGGGGCCTATCGTGAGTGGCGCAGCGGCGTCGAACGGAAATGACGTGACGGTATTGCTGGCGGACGACCAGGTTCCGGCGCGCGCCGGGATCAAGCGAGCGCTCGAGCCTCACGGGCTCCGCGTCGTTGCCGAGGTGTCCACCGCTGAAGACGCCGTCCGGATGGCGCAGGCGCGTCAGCCGGATCTGTGCGTGCTCTCGGTCGCGCTACCCGGCAACGGGATCGACGCTGCACGCCTGATCAAGCGCTCGCTCCCGGCGACGAAGATCGTGATGATGACGAGCTCGGCGCGAGACGAGGATATGCTCGGGGCCCTCAGGGCGGGTGCCGACGGCTATCTGCTGATGAGTACGCCGATCAGCCGACTCCCGCACGCGATTCTTGCCGTCGCCCACGGCGAGGCGGCGCTACCGCGGGCGATGACTGCTCGCTTGATCCTCGAGTTTCGTGAGCGGGGAGCCAGACGCCGCGTGGTTCTGCCGGACTCGGGTCGTGAGGTCGAGCTGACGGCACGCGAGTTCGAGGTTCTCGACCGACTGCGAAAGCGGGAGCGGACTGCTGAGATCGCGGCGCGCCTTGGCATCTCGGAGGTGACGGTGCGTCGGCATGCGGCGTCGGTGCTGCAAAAGCTCGACATGCCAAATCGTCGTAGCGCGATCGAAATGCTCGATCGGTAGGAGCGACCGGAACCCAGCTCTGATCAGCGTTCATCCGGCGTTCGCGCGCTCGACAAACGTCATTCCGGGCGGCACTGAGATCCAAGCCGACCTGCTGCCGCCGTACTGGTCTCCCAACATCGTGCCCGTCAGCGGAAGCTCGAGCGCGGCTGTCGCGCGGTTGAGGATTCTCATTCCGTCGGCTTCGACATAGGCCACGATTTGGCCGCCTGCGGCCGCTTCGCGCCAGGCGTTCAGTCGGAGCAGGCCCTGGCCGATCTCGGCCAAGGTGGGCTGGACAATTGGCATCGACGGAAGCACCAAGCTCTGATAAAGGCCCAGCACCCGATCCAACAGCTCGCAAACGAGGCTTGAGCCAGAGCCGTTTTCACCGTTCTCGTTCGCGAGCAGGTTGCTCTGGTGAAAGAAATGTGGGCGTGGATCATTCCCGAGCAGCTTGACGAGTATTCGTCTCGCTTCCCTCCAGATGAGCTGTGGCCAGGATTCATCAGGGGCCTGGCCAGTGCTTCTCAGCCGATCCAGCAGCTGTTTAGCGGTGGCGACGTCGTATGCCAACGCCGTCGGATAGCGGGGTATCGCCAGGGCGCCTCCGGTGACGAACGACGCCCCCGCGGGCACGGGTCGGCTGCCCGGCTCCGAGCCGCCAGCCGCGTAAGGGCGTGATGCATCGCAGGCCAGAAACCGGATCTTGCGTGCGCTGAGAGCCGCAGCGAGATTTCGGTTCTCCGCGCGCGGCGGCGTGGCAGCCAGGTTCGCGAGTCCGGTGTGCTCTCCGGTGATGAGAACCTGCGGCTCGAACTCGATGCCGTGCTCTGCTGCCCATTCCAGGTTCTGTTCGATCTCGCGTTCGATCACCTCACCCGAGGCCTCGTCGAGGTTTCGGTGCTCGAAGGTGTGATTGATCCAGCCAAAGACGTCTCGGTCGGCGACCAGCGCGTCCAGCAGCGGATCGCGGTCGATGCCGCGCTCGCACACGTAGCGCCGGCTGCCGCCACCGTTACAGGCCAAGTCGAGCCGTATGCCTCGTGAACGGGACCAGCGAGCGGTTCGCGCCGCGTCACCAGCCGTCATGCGAAGGATCGCTACGCCGTCGGTCGCGGTGGCATGCCGCTCCGGATCCCAGCTCTGATTGGGCAGCAGGACATCGTCAACCTGGACGCTGAGGTAGTTGCGCTGGTAGCCGAGGTGGGTCCCCCGAGTCAGCCACGCCAATATGCCTTGACGCAGAAGCTGGCCCTGGACCTGGCCGCTGTTCGCGTCGAACGTCTGAACCATCCGCTCGCGACCGTCCCCGTCAAGATGGATCCCGAGCAGGCTCGAGCCATCCGGCGCGACCAGCAAGCTCTCAAAGCACTCGTCGGGATCTGGCCTCGCGAGATGGCCCCAGGTACCGAGGTCAATCGGCACCGAGCCTCTGAGATACGGAAAAATCTCCAGTCCGCGCTCGGTCAGACACGCTGTGATGTTGTCGAGCCTGCCAGACCACGTGGGGGCTGTCAGTCCATGTATAGGACCCGGATAGGCGTAGGCCGTGAGCCGCCGCAGCCCGAGGTCACGCTCGAGGCCGTCAAGAGCGGCGCGCTGTTCGCGATCCAGCGCGGACTCGAGCAGTCCGTCCTTGGCGAGGATCAGCGCCTGGTATCGGACAGTCCCATCCGGGCGGACGATGCTCAGTGTGGACCGCTGATCGGTCAGCGCGATCGCGTCAAACGGCACGGCTGCGTCGGCTAGCGAGGTTCGCCAGGTCTCGTATCCCGGCTCAATGCCGGACGCCCCGAGCAACAGGATCCGCATCTCAATGCACATCGCAGCGGGCATTGTTCACGTTTGGGCCAAGTAGTTGCGCATAATCATTACAGACCGACCATCCCTCGTCGGTGGTCGTGTGTCCCGGTGAAGTTCACGCGCTGAACAGAAATCCTGCTCACGGGCTATGGCCGCGGGCGTCCGACGGCCTCACAATTGGGCGCGTGAGGGCCGGACCAGACGCGCAACCATCCGCTGACGTGCTGCCAGAACGGCGGTTCGCCCGGCCCATGACCTCGCGACGCCTCGTACACCCAGACGAGATCGGCCGTCGCAGCCCGATCTCGGCCACAGCAATCGGCGTGCCCAGCGGAGGCGCTCAGCCCCGCGTGCGACCCCGTGCGCGACCTCGGGTGTTGCTGATCACCGAGGGCACGTACCCCTACGCGGTAGGTGGCGTGAGTTCCTGGTGTCACGCCGTGCTCACCGGGTTGTCCGAAATCGACTGGGACGTTCTGCCGATTCTGGCCGGCCGCAAGCACCAACGTCCGACCGTCAAGCTGCCGCCAAACACGAGGCTGCTGCGTTCGATCGACCTGTGGTCCGAAAGTCGGCCGCCGCGACGCTTGCATGCTCGTCGCGCTGCCGACCACGGGTCGCTTCCCGCGCAACTGTTGCGAGGGCTGATGCCATGGGAGGGCGACCTCGAAGGTCTCACGGCCGCCCTCCTGCGGTGCCGGCGCAACCCCGAGTCGATCAGACCGGAGTTCCGAGGGCGAGAGAGCTGGGAGAGGTTCGTTTCAGAACTCGAGCTCCTACTGATGGCCAGCCATCGGGATTCCGCGCCGGCACCGATCTACGACGCGATCGAGGCCGCGAGGCTCTACCAGGCGCTCTATTGGGTAGCTCGAACGGCTGCCGTACCGACACCGCGCTGTGACGTCATCCACGTGACTGCCGCGGGGTGGTCCGGAATCCCGGCCATCATCCACAAGGCGCTGTACGGCACCCCGCTGCTACTCACCGAGCATGGGGTGTACGTTCGCGAGGCCTACCTCGCCTCGGTCCGCGAGGCCGCTGCGAGGCCGGGTCATGGGCACATCTCGCCAAGACTCGCGCTCGGCATGACGCGCGCTGTCTATGCCGCCGCCGATGTCATCGCTCCGGTTACCGAGGCCAATGCCGAGTGGGAGCGCGGGCTCGGGGTTGACCCGGCCAAGATCCGCGTGATTCCGAACGGGATCGATCCGCCGAAGGAGCAGACCGCCCCTCCTAACATCAAGAAAGTGATCGCGATGGGGAGACTGGATCCGCTCAAGGACGTGCAGACAATGTTGCTGGTCGCGAACGAAGTGACGCGCCGGCTGCCGGAGGCGAGGTTCGAGTGCTACGGCCCCCCGACCCTGGGGCAGGAGATGTACGCAGATGCCTGCGCGGTCATGCACCGTCAGCTCGGATTGGGCGACCGGTTTCGCTTCATGGGCGGTACCGGGGATCCCAACGGGGCGATTCGCAGCGGTGATCTGGTCCTGATGACGAGCATCTCGGAGGCAATGCCGATGACTTTGCTCGAGGCGATGGGAGAGGCCCGGCCGATCGTCGCGACGAGCGTTGGTGGTGTCCCGTCCGTCATCCGTGGGTGCGGGCTGATCGCGCCTCCGGGTGATGTACACGAGCTGGCCACGGCTGTTGTCACCCTGCTGTGCAATCCCGCCCTCGGGGCGCGACTTGGCCGGCGAGGATACGAGCGAGTTCATCGAAAGTACACGCTGTCGCGCTGCCTTGGCGCCTACGATCGGCTGATCCGCGAGCTGGCGGGCACGGCAGCGGCATGAGTTCGTCCACGGGGCGTGCGAGCGAGCTCGGGAACCTGAGCCCAGCTGCGGCGAACCCTGCCTCGGACGACCGATACGCCGAGGCGGTCCTCGATGCCCGCCTCGGGCGCGAGGCACGAGATGTGCTCGAGGCGACCGTGGTGCTCGAGGCATGGACGGGGCGCCCCGCAAGGCGCGCCATGGGACATGCGCGGCGTTTGGTCAGCCTTGACGGCCCAAGTCCGCGCGCCATAAGCGACCTCGACCCGTTCGATGACTCAACCCAGCACAGCGTAGTGGCAGAGGGGATTGCGTTGGTGCTGCTGATCCTGTCTGTGGCTGCCTGGGCATCGCCGATCAGCAAGCAGCTCGGCCCTGACGTGCTCTCCGATGCGATTCGGGTGGCGCTTCCGATCGCCGTTGCTCTCCAGTGGGGGCTACGAAGCCGGTACCTGAGCCGCCCCGAAGGGCTGGAGTGTCTTGCGCGCGACGGGGTACCCGTCTTAGTGTGGTGTCTGCTGCTGGCAGCTGTGCCCCTGCTCTCGTTTGACGGTTGGGGCCCGGTGGCCGCGATGCTGGTTCCAGTCTGGGTTGGCGGAACGGTCATCACGATGCGAGGCTGGGGCCTGCTGTACGCCGGAGTACTGGTGGTGGGCACGGTCGCGATGGAGCGTGCCGTGAACCCATACATCGTGCTCGGCTCGCTGGCGGGGATCACGCTGCTGATCTGCCTCGCGGCCGTGGGATCCGTTTCGCCGCGCACGGACTTCCGCGCGGGCTCCTTGCCCCGCGCCATGCTGGCAGGGTTAATCGGAGGCTTCATCGGCATCCTGCTCGTCGCGGATCCAAGCCTCGGTTGGGGTGTCCACGGCCTTCACCCGGCGATCGCCCTGCTGCCGTCGGCAATCGGTAGCTTCTGGGGGGGCTATTACCTGTGGAACTTCTACGACGCCGTTCCACGCGGCCTGCGCGGGGTGCCACTCAAAGGAGCAAGCCGCATCGCGATGTCCGACCCGGCCATGTCGATCTTCGTCGGTGGAATCGCGCGACTGCTGGGGGCGACCGTCGTACTGTCCGCGGTCGTGATCGGAGTGGGGCACTGGACTCACGGGACCGACGCCGCGAGCGTATTCGTGGCATTTGGGCTCGTCGGCCTCCTATGCTTGCTCGTCGGCCTACTCGAGGCATTCTCGCTCTACCGCGCAGCGCTGATCGCGACGTCCGCTGCGTTGGCCACCGAGCTGATCTGGCGGAGCGCGCTGAGTCCGACCGTTCCGGGCGGAGCGCTCGTGGCGGGCGCCGCCGTCGGTGTGCTGCTCAGCCTTCCGGTGCTGCTAATTCGGTTGGCACGCTCTGGAGGGGTACTCGCGACGACGCTTTGGATCCAGTAGCCCGCGAATGCCGGCAAGTTCAGGGGGTTGAACGATATCTGCACGAGGTGACCCATATACCGAGTTGCCCTCGGTGGTCAAAGTAGCTACAGGACGCAGCGCTGGGCACGCCTCACAAGAGATCCGACTCGGATATAGAACGGACTTCGCATGGTCTTCAAGTCATCGGCTCGACGGAACTCACGCAACGACACCCAGATCGTCGTAGCGACCGCAGCGGCAGGCGCTACGACCGGCCCGGAGCGGCCGCCGTCGCAACCGGTTGCGCGGCTCGAGACCGAGCCCTTCCAAGGGTTCAAGCGGAGGCTCGAGCGGGCACGAGGTCTGATTGAGGAGCAGGAGTTCACCGCCTCCGTCGAACAGGAGGACGATCTACGGCTGAAGGTGATGCTGCTTCAAGAGGAAAATGCGCGCCTGAAGGCCGCCCGCCACAAGCCGGCGGATCCCGGCACCGTGATCGAAGAGATGCGGATGCTTGTCGATTCGAGCGCCGTGGCCGAGGTGCTCGACGAAACGTGGAGCATCCTCGGTGAATGCCTGGCGCTGCGCGAAGGACTCGACCGAGCATGCATCGAGATACAGGCCGCAATGACCTCTGTGCGAGAGAGACTCAGCACGCTTGGGGTGAAGATTGAGAGCATCGGTCCTGAGAAAGCCCGCACGCAAGACCAGGATGAAGCGTCGCTCTCAGCGTGATCCCGAGCCGCCCGGGGAACTCGAGAAGCGTGTGAACGATGCGCTCACCGACCTGAGCGCCTACGCGCTGACACTGGATATCGAGTGTCACAGGTTGGACAATCGCGTGCTCGAGCTCACCCAGCAGGACTCTTCGGCGTCTGAACGCCGTGCCGTCGTGCGGAAGCGCGATGAGATTGCCGATGAGCTGGACGCATTTCGCCAGGTCATCAGCGAGCTGCAGCAGCAGATCCCGCGGAGCTAGAAGTTGCGCCGATCAGTGTATGAACGAGGGATGGCCCTGTAACCCCATTGACCGTGCCCTCCGGATAACGGTTAATCGATTCAAACATCAATGTGGCTCAGTAAGGGGTCGGGGGATGTGCGGCATCATCGGATATGTCGGTAGGCGGCCGTGTGAACGGCTGCTGCTCGACGGACTTAGAAAACTCGAGTACCGAGGCTATGACTCGGCTGGGATAGCCTGGCGTGAGGGTGAATCGGCGGGCTGCATCAAGACCGTCGGAAACCTCGACGCGCTGGAGGCAGCACTAGCCGCTTCCAGAGCGGTTCGTCACGCCGTCGCGACGGCGACGGACGCGCCCTCCGCGGGGATCGGACACACACGGTGGGCCACCCACGGCGCCGTCACTGAACAGAACGCTCATCCCCATGAGGACGCCAGCGGTCGTTTCCGGATAGTGCTGAACGGGATCATCGAGAATCATCTCGAGCTCCGCGGCCGCCTTGCCGCCGACCTGGTTGCGCTGCGGTCGGACACCGATGCCGAGGTTGTTGCCCATCTGATCGCGCTCAATTACGACGGTGATCTTGCCGACGCCGTACGCCGATCGCTCGCAGATCTCGAGGGTCATTACGCGATCGTCGCGATGTACGACGGCGAACCTGGCGCACTGATCGGGGTCAGGCAGGAATGCCCGCTCGTGGTCGGGCTGGGCGCCGGTGAGCAGTTCATCGCTTCGTCAATCTCAGCGTTTCTCTCGCACACGCGCGAGGTCGCGGTGCTCCGGGACGGAGAGATCGCGGTGTTGCGGGCGGACGAGGTCCTTGTCTTCGACGTCAAGGGACTGCCTCATCGGCCGGCCCCTACCGAGGTGGAGTGGGACGAGGATCGCTACGAGAAGGACGGATTTGAGACATTCATGCTCAAGGAGATCCACGAGCAGGGCATCGCGGTCAGAGAAACGGTTTCGCAATGGCGTGCGAACGTGGAACGCAATGCCGCGGGTGGCCTCGCTCCGGATCGTCTGCGAAAGCTCAATCGAATCATCGTCGTGGGCTGCGGTACCTCCTACCATGCCGGTCTCGCTGCACGGAACGCGATCGAGCGCTGGGCTCGTATTCCCGTCGAGGTCGAGGTGGCTTCCGAGTTTCGGTATCGGGAGCCGATCGTCGAGAACGGCTCATTCGTGCTCGGGATCACGCAGTCGGGAGAGACCGCCGACACGCTAGCTGCGATGCGGCTGGCCAGAGAGCGCGGCGCCACGGTGTTGGCGGTCACCAACGCGCCCGCGAGTCAGGCGACCCGCGACTCGGACGGCGTCCTTTTCACGCGGGCGGGACTGGAGATCGGGGTGGCGGCGACCAAGACGTTCGTCGCGCAGGTGGTATTGCTGTATGAGCTGGCGATCCATCTAGCAGCGGTCAGGGGTTCGCAGTCAGCGGCCACGCTGGCCGAACTGCAGGCGGCACTCGAGGGGCTGCCCGAGTTGATCGATCACGTCGTCGAGTCCCTCGATCAGTCGATCCGCGAACTCGCCGAGCGTTTGGCGTTGTGTCCCTTCTTCCTTTACCTCGGCCGCCTAACCGGTCTGCCGGTCGCGCTCGAGGGCGCATTGAAGCTCAAGGAAATCTCTTATATCCCGGCGGATGCGTACGCCGCGGGCGAGATGAAGCACGGACCGATTGCTCTGTTGGGCCCTGAGACGCCGGTTATCTGCGTGGCCACGGATCGGCGCGTCCTGCCTAAGCTGCTCTCGAACCTCTCGGAGGTTCGGGCTCGAGGTGCCCGAGTGGTGGCGATCGCAAGCGAGGGATGCAAGGAGATCGCCGAACACGCCGAGTATGTGATCTACGTTCCGGATACCGATCCACTATTGCAAGTCGTCCTGGGCATCATCCCGCTGCAGCTGTTCGCGTATCGCGTCGCCCGCGCGCGAGGGCTCAATGTCGACCAGCCGCGCAACCTTGCCAAGACAGTCACGGTCGAATAGGGCGATCGTCGTTCTCGGCGGCGGTCGTGGGCTGGCCTGCGTGCTGAAGGCACTGCGTGACCAGAACGCTGACTTGACGGTGATCGTGAGCATTGCAAATGACCAGGAGAGTCATGAGCTCCCCAGCGCCCGGGCGGTGGAAGATTTGCGACGCTCGCTGGAGGCGTTGACCGGCGAGGAGGGAGCGCTCCTACGCGCCATCAGAAGGCCGCTCACAATCGGCCGCCTCGGCGAGGAACCGTTGGGCAACCTCGTGCTTGGTTCAGTGGCCTCCGCCTTCGGCGACTACGGCACCGCAAGCAGATGGCTGGGGGAGAAGCTCGGCATCGCGGGGGCGGTGTTGCCTGCGACGACCCAGCCCGTGCCACGTGAGATAGAACCGCTCGCCGAAGGGTTCCCCGATGCTCCTTCGGTCAGCCCGGGGCACGAGCTCAAGCGGCTTCGATTCGCTTCCGAGCAGATCGAGACACCGGCGGCTGCGATCTCGGCGATCGACGAAGCCCAGTGGGTGCTACTGGCGCCCGGGTCGCTATATCGAAGCGTGCTTTCCACAGCCGCGGTTCCGCAGGTGGCTTCCGCACTCTCACGCACGCCCGGCCAAGTGGTTTGGATTGCCAGCGTCGCGCCGGGCTCGCGAGACACCGCCGGCATGGCCGGCGTCGATTACCTCCGCGCGCTTCGCCTGCACGGGGTCCGTGTCGACGTGGTCCTACATGATCCATCGGCGACGCTCCGTTTCGATGCCTCTGTGCTCGCTAGCTACGGCGCGCGATCAGTAGCTCGACCGCTACGCAGCCACCGCGACCACGCTCTCCATGATCCCGCCATGCTGAGCGCGGCGCTCGACGAGATGATCGGTTCGCGCGTCAACGCCCCGGTTGAGGGCTGATCGCTCCCGGTCGACGGAATCCCGATGCGTCCGCGGCGGTTCACCCGCCGCCGCTGGCCGTCCCGCTGTGGCTCGTGCCGCCGTCTCCACCCGACGAGGTCCCGGTCCCACTTCCCGAGGGGCGATTCGACGAGCTTCCGGTCCGCGTCGAGGGCGGACCGGAATGAGTGCCAGATGAAGTGCTCGGCGCGGGGTGGCTCGGCGTGGGCTGGCTCGGCGCGGCGTGAGTCGGGGCGGAGGTGCTCGGCGCGGGGCTGACCGCGCCACCGCCCTCTGACCCCGAGCCGCTGCTCACGCTGCCGCCGCCCCGGCTGGCGACATACGTCGGTGGTATGTATCGAGGAGCGGGGTTCGGCGCGGCAACGTGGCTCGGCCGGGCGATGTGATCAGTCGAGGCCGAGGAGAGTCGCCTGGTGTGGGCGACGATCTTCACACGGGTTGAGTGTGGGGGACGGTGCCTGGGCGCGGGCTCTTGAGGGGACCGAACCGTCCGAGGACGCGCAGACGCGATCATGCTTACGGTGGTCGCCGGCCGAGTCAGACGGGCGTTCAGGGCCGAGTTAGCCGCGTGCTTCGGCGCTCTCGTCAGCGAGGAGCCCACGGCGAGCGCCGCGGCGACCACGAGCAGCGCCGGCACGACTGCCAGCCCCAATCGGCGGGCGGTGAACACTCCCTCGCGCCGGCGCCGTGGCCGCTCCCCTCGCGGCCTCGCGTGCGAGTCTTGCCGTCCGAAACCCGCGGCACGCCCAGGTGTCGCGTCTACCGGGGAGATTGCCCGTCCCGTGACGCCTGGGAAGTCCAGGCCCGGGAGCGGCGGGTCGTCACTCGGGGATACGTCCGGGTCCGGCTCCGGATGCCCATGCGTGCTGAGCAACGTTGCGAGATTGAACACAGCGTTCGAATCGCCGCGTTCGCGGGCACGATTGAATGCCGCCTCCGCACCACTGATATCGCCGTGCTCGGCCAGGATCGCGCCAAGATTGCACGCCGCTGCGGCGTGGCCTCTCTGATCGGCGAACCGGTAGGCCCGTGCCGCGCCGCTGACATCCCCATGCTCGTCCAGCAGCACGCCGAGATTGAAGGCGCCATTAGCATCGCCACGCCTCTGGGCACGGCGATATGCGGCCTCTGCGCCGGCACCGTCGCCGCGGCCCTCCAACAGCACTCCAAGGTTGACCGCGGCCGCGGCATGACCTCTCGAGTCGGCGTCCCGATAGGCGCGTTCTGCCGCGGCCAGATCGCCGCGTTCTTCCATCAGAACGCCAAGGTTGAACCTGCTGACAGGGTCGGGCCGCTGATCGACTGCCCGGTAAGCGCCCCTCGCCATTCGCCGCAAGCCCTCAGATTTGCTGAGCGATGACTTGATCGCGTAATTGTAGAGCAGCAAAGGGGGTGAATGGTGATGTTTTGCTCGGAAATGACTAGACTCAGGCCCTGTGTCGTATCGCTGGACCGGGGTCGGCGTGATGTTGGCGATTCTGTGCGGCTTGCTCCCCGCGTGGGCACGTGCGGCATCCCGTTGGACGCCTCCGCAGCAGCTGACCTGGTACTGGCAGCTGACGGGGACCCCTCAGGTCGAGCCGGTGGCGGCGACCGACATCGACGGCTTCGACAATTCGTCCGCCACCGTGGCCGACTTCCACGCCATCGGCCAGCGCATGATCTGCTACATCGACGTCGGGACTTGGGAGAACTGGCGACCTGACGCGAGCAAGTTTCCGGACACGGTCCTGGGAAACGGCAACGGCTGGCCGGGCGAGCGATGGCTGGATGTGCGTCAGCTCGCAGTGCTCGAGCCGATCATGACGGCCCGCTTTGAGATGTGCCAGCAGAAGGGCTTCGATGCGGTCGAGCCCGACAACATGGACGGCTACGAGAACAACACCGGGTTCCCGATCACTGCGGCTCAGCAGCTTGCGTACGACATGTGGATTGGCCAGGAGGTGCACTCACTCGGGATGGCCGTCTTTCAGAAGAACGATCCTGACCAGGCCGCCCAGCTGGAGCCATATTTCGACGGGGTGATCGACGAGCAATGCAATCAATATTCCGAGTGTTCCTCCTATCAGCCTTATCTCAGCGCAGGCAAGCCGGTATTGAATGCTGAATATGAGGCCTCGCTTTATCCGTCGTTCTGTGCGGCTGACCAGGCCGCAGGAATGATGGGTGCCCTGTACGCGACTGCGCTTGACGGAAGCGTGTATCACCCATGCTTCGGGCCCAGCTTGTCGCTGCCTCCGATTTCCTCATCTTCTAATACTGGGAGCGCCACTCCCGGTGGCCAAAACTCTGGGCCTCGGGTAAGCATCCGCTCACTGGTCGCGATGGCCAAACACGGTGCCGTGGCGTTGAAACTGACCTGTACCAGTGGACAGTCCTTCTGCGACGGCACGGTCGAACTCGCTGCGGTCGCCGGTGCGCTGCGCGCAACAAGCCGCCACTCCCGGATAGCAGTTGTGCTCGGAGAGACGCCTTTTCGAATCCCCGTGAGCCGCACCAAACTCATCCTTGTCAAGCTGCGACGGAAGGCGCTGAAGCGACTGTCAGCGAGGAGATTGATCGACGCCGTCGTCACGGTGACCGCCACGGACGCCGGCCGAGGGGTGGCAGTCGCTCGGCGCAGGGTGCAGCTGAGACTCCGATTGCCGGAGAGCTGACCGCGTCAAGTCGCCGGCGCCGGCACGCGGTCCTGGATGACCCGCACGCCGTCCTTCGGCGCCAGCGTGATCCCGCGGAACTGGACCTTGGCGTACTTGGGGTCCGCGGCCCGTAGCGCGGCGCGCTCGAGCACGCGCGCGACCACGATCCGCATCTCCATCAGCGCGAAGCTGGCGCCCAGGCAGCGGCGGGTCCCGCCGCCGAACGGAATCCAGGTGTAGGTGTCGGGCGGATCCTCGACGAGGAAGCGCTCGGGCCGGAACGCGCCGGAATCGGGGAACAGGTCCTCGCGGCGATGCATGACCCGGATCGAGGGGTTGATCTCGACGCCCGGCGGGATCTCGTAGCCGTTCAGGCGAAACGGCTCGCCTCGGACGACGCGCCCGACGCCCGGGATCACCGGCCGGAGCCGGAGCGACTCTTTCACCACCGCGTCGAGGTAGCGCTCGTCGCCCTGGCGCGCGCGGTGGCGCACGGCGGCATCGTGCAGCAACAGGTCAAAGCACCACGCGAGGCCGGTGGCGGTCGTCTCGTGCCCCGCGAGCAGCAGCGTCACCAACTCGTCGCGGACCTCGCGGTCGGATAGCCGCTCGCCGTCCTCATCCTCGGCGAGCAGCAGCGCGGAGAAGATGTCGTCGCGCTGATCCAGTTCGGGGTCGGCGCGCCGGCGCGCGATCTCCGCATACAGAACCTCGTCGACGGCCTTGCGCGCGGTGTCGAACTGGGCGGTCACCGCGGCCTGGTCGCCCTTGATGAAGGGGAGCGCTGCCAGCAGCATCATCGCGCGGGGCCTCGACAGAGGCTCGAGCATCGCGCGCAGCCGGCGGCGGAGGTCCTCCTCCTCGGCCCCGGGCTCGTACCCGAACACCGCGCGTAGGATCACGCGCAGCGTCAGGGACTGCATGCTCGGCAGCAGCGAGAAGGGCTCGCCGACCGGCCAGGAGTCGATCTCGAGGTCGGCCGAGGCGCGCATCGCGTCGGCGTGGGCCTGCATCCGCCGGCCATGGAACGGGCCGAGCAGCAGCTTGCGGTGGCGCAGGTGCTCGACGCCGTCGAGTAGCAGCACCGAGCGCTCGCCGACGATCGGGCCGAGCATCACGTTGGCCTCGCCGGCGCGGAGTTGCTCGGGCGGCCCCTGGAACAGCTCCTTGATCAGCGCCGGATGGAACACCATCACGAACCGCTCGTCGAACAGCGTGCCGAACGTCACAGCGTCGCCGTACCGGCGCCGGCAGGCGTCGATGAAACGGGGGCCGGTGAGCATGAACCCGATCGTCTGCACCGCGCGGGGCAGGCGCGGGCCGGGCGGGAGTCCGTCGTGGGTCGCGGTCATCGTCGCCCGCGATCGTTGCACACGGGCAATCTCGGCTCAGGAGGCGTGGCTCGGCGCCTGGGAGGCTGCGGCCTTGCCCCCGAGGTCGGCGAGCGTCAACGGATGCGCCGGCGGCTCGGTGAGCGGCCGGGTGATCGTGACGTTCAAATCCGGGTCGACGTGCAGCAACTCGCCCGACCCGAGTGCCCGCCAACCCGCGTCTTCGTCCATCCGCTCGCTGGCCACGACGACCGCGGGGCGGCTCGCGAGGTCGCCCGAGCGGACCCGCATCGAGCCGCGCGCGCTCGCGTGCTCGAGGTGGCGCGCCCCGGTCGGGCCGCCGGCGGCGCGCTCGAGCACGAACAGCTCGTGCACGTCGGGGTACCGGAGCGCCCACAGTTCGGTCGCGGTGGTCAGGATCACGTTGAGCGCGAACACGGGCAGGTTGCCGGCGATCCAGGTCGCAGCGCGCGCGATCGCGGCGTCGACATCGCCGTCCTGCTCGATCTCCTTCGTGATCAGTGCGAAGAACCGCTCGGAGTCGGTCTCACCGTGGACGAGCCCGGCCGCGTCGCCGAGCTCGGGCTCGATCCGCTCCGGATCGCCGATCACGCCGTTGTGGGCGAACTGCCGCCCGCGCTGCTCGAACGGGTGCGTGTTCTCGGGGCTGATCGCGCCCGTCGACGCGTACCTGACGTGCGCGACGAACGTACGCGAGGAGACTTCGCGGGCCTCCTGCGCGAACGCCTGGTCCTCGTAAGCGGCCAGCGGCTGCTTGGCCACGACGAGGCTTTCCGCCCTCGAACCAGCCGACGCCGGTGCCGTCGGGCTCGCGGCGGCTCTGCTGCGCGAGCGAGTCGGGTGCCTCGAGCAGCCAAAACGTGGCGCGAACCGGCTCGCGCCCGCCGCTCATTCCGAATAGCCGGCACACGCTGGCGACACTAGCGGCTCGATGGCGATCACCGCCGCCCGCAATCCACCGTCTCCCGGGCAATGGCGATCACCAGCGCCCGCAACCACTGTCAATGTAATTTCAAGAAGGTGCCCTATCGTGACCTCCAGGCCACGAGAAAGGTCGTCTGTCATGAGGTTCTTGCGCACCGTATCCACCCAACGTTTGCTGGCGATCCTCGCCGGTCTAGTCCTCGCGATCGTCGGCGGGACCGCCATCGCCGTCGCCGCCGCGGGCAGCGGACCCGTGCCGCGCCGCGAGTCGCTCGCGCAGGCGCTTCACCAAGCCGCCGGCGCGCCGGCCGTGACCGCGATCAGCGCCAGGATCAGCTTCACCGACAACCTGATCGACTCGACCGCGCTCCAGGGCTCGGATCCGATCCTGTCGGGCGCGACCGGCCGCCTCTGGCTGTCGACGGCCACGCACAAGCTCCGGCTCGAGCTCCAGGGTTCAAACGGCGATGCCCAGGTCCTGGTCGACAACGGCGCGTTCTCGATCTACGACCCGATGTCGAACACCATTTATAAGGGGACGCTGCCGAGTGGGAGCTCGAAGAGCGGCAAAGCCACGACTGAGCCGATCCCTTCGGTCGCGCAGATCCAGTCGCAGCTGAACCAGCTGATGCAGAACGTCGACATCGCCGGGCCGATACCCGCGCAACGTCGCCGGCCAGCCGGCCTACAAGGTCGTGATGACCCCCAAGCACTCGGGCGGGCTGCTCGGGAGCGTGCAGCTCGCCTGGGATGCCACCCACGGCGTTCCGCTCGGCATCGCGATCTACTCCACCAGCAGCAGCACCCCCGTGCTCGAGCTCAAGGCGACGCACATCTCGTACGGCAAGGTCTCCGCCGGTGTGTTCAAGGTGAGCACGCCCGCGGGGGCGAAGGTCGTCCGGATCGCGACGCCCGCAGGACACGCCGCCGCCAGCCATGTAGCGCGCGGTGGGAAGCGCGCGACGAAGGCGCACACCCAGGTCGAAGGCGTGGCCGCGGTCCGCGCGCATGTGCCGTTCACGCTGGCCGCCCCGCGTAAGCTCGCCGGCCTTCACCGTCAGTCGGCCTCCCTGCTCGACTGGGGTGGAAGCCCGGCCGCGCTGGTCACCTACGGCCAGGGCCTCGGCGGGCTCGCCGTGATCGAGCAGACCGCTTCCGCTCAGCCGGCGGCTAGCTCGCAGAGCGGCGGAAACCAGAGCGGCCTGAACCTCCCGACCATGTCGATCAACGGGCAGAGCGCCCAGGAGCTCCCGACCGCGCTCGGCACTGTCCTGCGCGTCAAGAGCGGCGGCGTCGAGTACACGCTGATCGGTTCTGTGCCACCGGCCGCCGCGGAAATGGCAGCGAGGCAGTTGGTGCCCTGACCGACGTGGCGGACACCCCGCCCCCGGTCGAGGTCCGGGGACTTGTCAAACGCTACGGCGAACTAGAAGCGGTTGCCGGCGTGGACCTCACCGTCCACGCCGGCGACGTTTACGGGTACCTCGGTCCGAACGGCGCCGGCAAGACCACATGCCTGCGCATGATGCTGGGGCTGATCCGACCCACCGCGGGTACGGTGCGGCTGTTCGGCCGAGATCCACAGGAGACCGTCCAGGCGCTCGATGACGTCGCGGGTTTCGTCGAGGCGCCGACCTTCTATCCATATCTGAGCGGGCGGCGCAACCTCGAGTTGCTGGCCGCGTTCGATGGTGGCGACGCCGGCGACCGGATCGAGATGGCGCTCGAGACCGTCGATCTCACAGACCGGGCCCGCGACAAGATCGGCGGCTACTCGCACGGGATGCGCCAGCGGATCGGGATCGCCGCAGCGCTGCTCCGAGACCCGAAGCTGCTGCTGCTCGACGAGCCGGCGACCGGGCTCGATCCCGCCGGGATGCGCGACATGCGGCTGCTGATCCGCCGGCTGGCCGACCAGGGGATGACCGTCTGCTGTCGAGCCACCTGCTCGCCGAGGTCGAAGAGCTGTGCAACCGGGTAGCGATCGTCCGCAAGGGGAAGATCGTCTACGAGGGTGCGATCTCTGAACTCAAGCGAGGGGCCGGCGCTGTGTACCGGTTGTCGACGACGAACGACGAGCGCGCGATGGCCGTGTGCCGGGCGCAGCCGGGCCTCGGCGACATCGGCGTGGTCCACGGGAAGATCTCGTTTACCGCCGACGAGCCGGCGGTCGCCGACCTGTCCCAGGCGTTGATCGAGGCGGGAGCATTGATTACTTCGCTCGCGCCGCAGACGGTCACGCTCGAGGACCTGTTCTTCTCGCTGACCGAGGGCGACGGCGTCGTCAGCGGTGTGGCTCCCGCGACAGTCGAGGCAGCGCGATGAGCGCCATCGAGGCGGCCCCGCCCAGGCGCGTGGCGGCGGCGCCGCGCTCGCGGCCGGGTGTTGCGGTGGTGTACCGGTGGGAGCTGTTCAAGCTGCGCTACCAGAAGCGCACCTACCTCGGGCTCGGGGCGGCGGCGATCGTCCCGATCCTGTTCGTCGTCGCGATCCACTTCCGCCACCACCGCGACAACGGCAACAACTTCGCGTTCCAGTCGTACTTGACTAAGAGCGGACTGGTCGTGCCGCTCGTGCTCCTGTTGTTCGGCGCGGTGTGGCTGTTCCCGCTGATCACCGCCCTCGTGGCGGGGGACATCTTCGCCTCAGAAGACCACAACGGCACGCTCAAGACCGTGCTGACGCGCTCGCTCGAGCGGTGGCAGATCTTCACTGGCAAGGCGCTCGCCGCCGCCACCTACGCGGTGGTCGCGATCTTCATAAGCGGCACCGTGGGGGTCATCGCGGGCAGCATCCAGTCGGGCTTCAACTCGGTGCAGACGCTGTCGGGGTCGATCGTCTCCGCCCCCAAAGGACTCGAACTCGTGTATCTCAGCCTGCTCGTCTACCTGATCCCGATCGCGACGGTCGTATGCATCGGGCTGCTGCTTTCGACGATCACGCGCAACAGCGCCGCTGCGGTGGTCGGGACGCTGATGATCTCGCTGCTATTCCAGCTGATCGGCGTCCTGCCGGGGCTGGGCGCGCTCCAGCCGTACCTGCTCAGCACCCAGTTCAACGCCTGGCAGGGACTGCTGCGCCAGCCGATCGATTGGTCGCCGATCGTCCGCGCGGCGTGGGTGTGCGCGATGTATGGCGTGCCGGCGCTCGCCACCGCATTCCTGGTGTTCCTGCGCCGCGACGTCGCCGGTGGCTGACGCGGCCTCGACGAGCGGCGCGGGCCTGGGCAGCCGGGTGCTCGTGGTCGACGACGATCCGCCGCTGCGTCGGATGCTGGCGCGCACGCTCGCGGCCGAGGGTTACGACGTGACCGTCGCCGGCGACGGCGGCGGGGCGCTGGCCGAGGCCGAGCGCGCGGCGCCCGACGTGATCGTGCTCGACGTCGCGATGCCCGCGCCCGACGGGCTGGCGGTGTGCCGGCGGCTGCGGGGCAAAGGGGTGTCGACCCCGATCCTGATGCTCACCGCGCGCGACGCCGTTCCCGACCGGGTCGCCGGCCTCGAGGCCGGCGCCGACGATTACCTGGTCAAGCCGTTCGCGATCCAGGAGCTGATCGCGCGGCTGCGCGCGCTGACGCGCCGAGGCAGCGACGCACACGCCGGCGGGTTACGGTCCTACGGCGACCTGACGCTCGAGGTCGACGCGCGCAAGGCGGTGCGGGGAGGACGCCCGATTGAGCTGACCGGGAGAGAGTCGGCGTTGCTCGAGCTGCTCCTGCGCGAGAGCGGGCGGGTGATCACGCGCGACCGCGCGCTCGACGAGATCTGGGACGACGGCGCCGAGCCGAACGTCGTCGATCGCTACGTGACTCGTCTGCGCCGAAAGCTCGGGGAGCCGCAGCTGATTAAGACCGTGAGGGGAAGCGGGTTCACGCTGCGAGCGTGATCACTCGCTCGGGTCGGCGGTCGCGCTACGCGACCTCGGCGGCCAGCAGCGCGTGGGTCTGCTCCTCGGTGGCCGGCAGTCCGATCAGGTCTCCCTGGGCGGCGTCGCAACCAAGGTCGCGGAGCGTCTCGAGCTGCGCCTCGGTCTCGACACCGTCGGCGACCACTCCGAGCCCGAGCGCGTGCCCCAGCTCGACCAGTGCGACGACGATCGACGCGTCCTCGTCGGACTCGCCGAGCTCGCGGATGAAGCTGCGGTGGATCTTGAGCGCATCGATCGGGAGCTGCCGCAGCCGGGAGAACGGCGCGGCACCCGATCCGAAGTCGCTGAGCGCGAGCCGCACCCCGATCTCCTCGAGCGCCCGAAGCGTCTCGGTGACCGCCTCGGGATCCTCGCCGACGGCTCCCTCGGGGATCTCCAGGCAGACGGCGCCGGGGGCGACGCCGCTGGCGTTGATCGCGTCGCTCAGCACCGATTCGAGGCTCGCGTCCCGCAGCTGGCGCGCCGACATGCCCAGCGACAGCCGCATCTCGGGCTTGGACGTACGCCAATGAGCGAGCCGGTGGAGCGCGTGCTCGAGCGCGAACCGCAAAATCGCTGTTGCGCTGCCGGTGGCGTCCGCGACCGGCATGAACTGCTCGGGGTCGAGCAGGCCGCGGCGGGGATGCTGCCAGTGGACCTGGGCGTCGACCCAAAGCACGTCGGTGACTTCGTTCAGCGCGATGCGCGGGCGGTACTTGAGGCGAAGCTGGTCGCGGTCGACCGCCTGCCGGAGCTCGGCCTCGAGTTCGATCCTCGCGATCGCCCGCCGGCGCGAGTCCTCGTCGAACAGCTCGAAGCGGGAGCGGCCGCGCTCCTTGGCCCGATACATCGCGGCATCCGCCTCGCGGATCACCGTCTCTGGCGGAACCGACGGATCGGCCACCATCGCGATCCCGACGCTCACGGTGATCGTCAGCTCGACGCCGTCGACGTCGATCGGCCGGCTTGCGGCCTGGCAGATCCGGTCGGCGATCAGCACGACCTCGCGCTCGGAGGTCAGGTCCTCGAACAGGAACGTGAACTCGTCCCCGCCGAACCGGGCCACCGTGTCCATCGGGCGCAGCATCGCGCTGAGGCGCTCTCCCAACGTGATCAGCAGCCTGTCTCCGACCGCGTGCCCGTGGCAGTCGTTGATCTCCTTGAAGTTGTCGAAATCGAGGAACATGACGGCCGTCTGGGTGCCCGAGCGGCGAGCGCGCTCGAGCGCGACTCCGAGCCGGTCGAGGAACAGGGCACGGTTGGGGAGGCCGGTCAGCTGGTCGTGGAGGGCCTGGTGTGCCAGGTCGGACTCCGAGCGCTTGCGCTCGATCGCGTGGGTGAGCGCACGGCGGAGCACGGTCGCCTGGAGCTCGGACTTGACCAGGTAATCCTGGGCGCCGGCCTTGACCGCCTCGAGCGCCAGCGCTTCGTCGTCGCCCGCCGACAGCAGCACGATCGGCGCGTCCGGGGCGGACAGCCGCACGTATTCGAGCAGGTCCAGCGTGGCGTCGTTCTCGCCGGCCGGGACGTCGAGCAGCACGCAGCACGACGGATAGTCGACCAACGCCTGCGCGGCCGCCGCGTCCCACTCGGCGTGGGCCAGCAGCTGCACACGGCTCCAGTTCGCGCGCAGCAGCTCGTCGATCAGACGAGCGGTATGGAAATCGGCGGACAGCAGCAGCACCCGTACCGGGCCTGCGTGGACCGAATCCACCAAAAATGAACCCCCTTTTCGAGCAACAGCTCTACATCCGTGATCAAACTTGCTCACCTTAAGAATGCGTCCTTACCCGCAAAACTTGTGGATCAGCCTAAAAATCGCGCGAGAACCCAGATGAAGCTCGGGCGGCTACAAACACTGCGGTTCCGGCTCGTTCTTGCCGCTGCCGGATCGATCCTCGTCGCGCTCGTGCTATTCGGCGTCGCCACCGTCCTCGTCGTCGGACATCAACTCCGCGGCTCGCTCGACAGCGCCCTGCGCCAGCGGGCGGCCGAGGTCGCAGAACTCGCGGTCTCAGCGCCGGCGGTGCTGAACGACCCCGGCGCGCTCGAGAGCCCGGTGTCGGGGCGGGCGATCGCGGTGCAGGTGATCGACGCCCACGGCCGGATCCTCGCCCGCTCGCTGACGCTCGGTGCCGGGGTGCTGCCCGAGGATCGGTTGGCCCGATCCGCTGTTGCCGATGGCGCCACCGGGTTCGAGAACATCTCGATCGGCGGTCAACCGTACCGCCTGTTCGCGGCGCCGATCGCGCTGAGTGGGCCGGCCGGCGGCGGTGCCGTGCTGGTCGCCTCGGACACGTCGGACATCTCGCAGACGACGGCCCACATCGGGCTGCTCGTGGTGCTGATCGGCGCCGGCGCGGCGCTGCTCGCGGCGCTGCTGGCCGCGGCGCTCACCCGGCGCGGGCTGAGGCCGCTGCGGAGGCTGGCGGCCGGCGCCGGCGAGATCGAGCGGACGGCTGACCCTTCCCGCCGGCTGCCTTCGCGAGAGGTGGCGGATGAGATCGGCCAGCTGACCGGCGTGCTCAATCGGATGCTGGCCTCGCTCGAGGCCGCGCGCGCCGGCGAGCGCCGGTTCCTGGCCGACGCGTCGCACGAGCTACGGACGCCGGTGACGACGCTGCTCGGGAACGTCGAGTTCGCGGCGCGACACGGTGCCGACCCCGAGGTGCTCGAGGAGTTGCAGCGCGACGCCCGCCGGCTCGCGCGGCTGGTCGACGATCTGCTCGTGCTCGAGCGGGCCGACGCCGGCGTTTCGCAGGAAGGCGAGGTCGACCTCGGGGAGGTCGTCCGCGGGGTGGCGGACGCTCACGCTTCCTCAGCGGAAGGGGAGGGCGGCGGCCGGGTCGGGGTGGCCGGCGTGGATCACGCGCTCGTGCGCGGCGATCAGAGTGCGCTGGCCCGCGCGCTCGAGAACCTGGTCGAGAACGCCCTGGTCCACGGACCGGAGGGCGGCCGGGTCACGATCTCGCTGTCACGGGTCAACGGACTCGCGTTGGTGACCGTGCGCGACGAGGGGCCGGGGCCGGATCCGACCGACCGCGACCGGCTGTTCGAGCGGTTCTGGCGCGGCGACGGCGCGTCCGGCCGGCCGGGATCGGGGCTCGGGCTCTCGATCGTCTTGGCGATCGTCGACCGGCACGGCGGGAGGGTCAAGGTCGACGGATCGGCGTTCACACTCGAGCTGCCGGCGGTCGAGGATGATTGACGCGCAGGCGCGATTCTCATATTGGTCTTACTGAGCGCTGATTCTCTGTTGCAGAGATCGAGTCATGATTGGACGCGAACATCGGATGAGCACCAGCAACAAGTCGTCGGCCGCGCTCGCCCGCGACGCCGCTATCACGCGCCTGCGCCGCACGCGCCGGTGGGTGATCGCCGGCACCGCGGCGCTCACCGCCGGCTTGGCAGCGCTCGTCTCGGCGGTGGCGCCAGGGCGGTCGCTGGCGTCGAAGAGGTCATCTGGAACGGGGACCGCGACCGCCGCCAAAACGAGCGCGTCGTCCTCCACGGTGCCGCAGCTGCCGCCGGTGGCAAATCCGAGCACGCTCGGCCTAAGGGACCGAGCCAGGCGCCTCAGTCGGTGCCGGACCCGCCCCAGACCCAGACCCAGACCCAGACTCAGACCCAGTCGGCACCGAGTCCGCCGCAGAGCTCTTCGCCGGCGCCCGACCCGGGATCCTCACCCTCGCCTGGGGGCTCGGGGGGCGGTTCCGGAGGCGGCGGAGTCGTCTCGGGGGGCTCGTGAGCGGACGCCATGCGGCATGCCGAGGAACGCGCGACGCTCGAGGCGTTCGGAACCACCGCGCTTGTCGCGGTCACTGACGCCGGCGCACTAGCCGCGGCCAGGGCCGTCGTCGAGCGAATCGTCGCCGAGTTCGATCATGCGTGCTCGCGGTTCCGCGAGGACTCCGAACTGTCGGCGGTCAACGCGGCAGCCGGCGCAGCGGTGCATGTCGGGCCGGTGTTGCTAGAGGCGGTGACCGTCGCCCTCCGCGCGGCGCGGCTGACCGGTGGGGACGTCGATCCAACTGTGGGACAGGCGCTGATCTCGCTCGGATACGACCGAGACTTCGCGGAGATGCCGGTGGGGGTGGGCGGTGGTGTGGCAGTGCCCGGTGGGCGCCCGCTGGCATCCGTTCCGGGCTGGCGGACCGTGAACCTCGATCCCGAGCGGAGCACGATCCGCGTCGGCGGCGGAGTCAGTCTCGATCTTGGCGCCACCGCAAAGGCGCTGGCCGCGGACCGGGCGGCGGCGGAGGCGAGCGCTGCCGCCGGCTGCGGCGTGCTCGTGTCATTCGGCGGCGACCTGGCGATCGCCGGGCCGGCGCCGGCGGAGGGATGGCGGATCCGCGTGACCGACGACCACCGCTCGGGGTTCGACGCGCCCGGTCAGTGGATCTCGCTGAGCTCCGGCGGGCTCGCCACGTCGAGCACCGCGGTCCGCCGGTGGCTTTCCGGCACCAGGACCGCTCATCACCTGATCGATCCGCTCACCGGTCTATCCGCCGAGAGCGTGTGGCGCACGGCCAGCGTGTCCGCCGGCTCGTGCGTGGACGCGAACATCGCGAGCACCGCCACGATCGTCCGCGGCGAGAGGGCGGCGCCGTGGCTCGAGGCGCTCGCGCTGCCGAGCCGGCTCGTGCGCACGAACGGCAGCGTGCTCCATGTCGGGGGCTGGCCTTCAGACGGCGACGACCTGCCGCTGGTGGGGTCCGGCTCCACAACGCTGAGCCTGGTTCCGGACGGGTCGGGATCATGAGTTTCGGGGTCGGCGCGACGCTCTCACCGAGCGCCTACTGGTATCTCGCGCGCGGCACGGGCGCGGTCGCGCTCGTGTTGCTGACCGCGAGCGTGGTCATCGGAATCGTCGGCACAGTGCGGGTCGTGACCGCGCGCTGGCCGAGATTCGCGATCGACTCGGTCCACCGGGACGTGTCGTTGCTCGTGCTCGTCGTGCTCGTGATCCACATCGTGACGAGCGTGCTCGACGGGTTCGCGCCGATCACGCTGCTCGACGGGGTGATCCCGTTTGTATCGCCCTACCGCCCGCTCTGGTTGGGTCTCGGCACGCTGGCGTTCGATCTGCTCTTGGCGATTGCAATCACCAGCCTCGTGCGCAGGCGGCTCGGTTACCGTGCGTGGCGTACCGTCCACTGGCTCGCGTACGCGAGCTGGCCGGTCGCGGTGCTGCACGGCCTCGGCACCGGCAGCGACGTCAAGCAGTGGTGGATGCTGGCGCTGACCGTGATCTGCATCGTCGCCGTGCTGGCGGCCGTGTGGACGCGGATCGCCATGTGTCCTCCGACCACGCCGGTCTGCGCGCGCCCGCGACGGCGCTCGCGGTGATCACTCCGAGTCGGGCTTCTGATCTTCACGATCGCGGGCCCGCTCCAGACTGGGTGGGCTCGGCGCGCGGGGACGCCGTCGTCGCTGCTCGGCAAGCCGTCGAGGGTTTCGTCAGCGTCGGGGTCGGGGTCGGTTTCGTCGCCGGGCGGCGTGGCGAAGCCTGCTGCTCTCAGCGGACCGTTCGTCTCGACGGTTGCCGGCAACGTCCACGAGACGCCGGCAGCCGGCGGTGCGGTGGTCGACCTCGTTCTGAACGTCCAGGGTCAGGCGAGGGGGGTGCTGCGCGTGCGGATCGCCGGGACGCCGATCGGGGCCGGGTTATCGATGACCGGAAGTCAGGTCGACCTCGCGCTCGCCGGCGTCCCGACGGTGCTGGAGGGAACGATCGACTCGCTCCGCGGGAGCGAGTTCAGCGCCCGTCTGACCGATAGCCAGGGCTCGGCAATCGAGGTCCACGCCGCGCTCCAGATCGACATCCAGAGCGACAATGTCACCGGGACGCTGTCGGGCACGCCGGAGCACGGCTGATGAGCACCGACGTCGGCCATCACGGACTGCCGCGGCTGCTCGCCGGCTTGGAGCCGGGCGGCCCGATGTCGCTCGCCGCGCACACGCACGTCCACGGACCGCTCCCGCGAGTACCCGCTCACCAACTGATCGAGGAGGTCGAGCGCAGCGGCCTGCGCGGCCGGGGCGGAGCGGACTTCCCGACGGCGCGCAAGCTCCGCGCAGTGGCCGAGCGCCGGCGCGTCGGGCCGGTGATCGTCAACGGTTCCGAGACCGAGCCGGCGAGCGCCAAAGACCGCCTGCTGCTGGCGAGGCTCCCACACCTGGTGCTCGACGGCGCAGTGGTCGCGGCCGGCGCGGTCGGCGTCGCGAAAGGTGATCGTCAAGGTCGGCTCGACGTCGGTGCGATGCGGTCAGCGCGCTCTCGAGGGCGCCGTCTCGGTGCGCGAGCGCGATCCGGTGCCGATTTAGGTCGTACGCGGCGCCGGAGGGGTACGTCGCCGGCGAGGAGAGCGCCGTCGTCCACTACCTGAACGGTGGCGCCCAGCTGCCGACGTTCGTTCCCGCCGCGGCCGTTCGAGCGTGGCTATAACGGCCGCCCGACGCTGATCCAGAACCCCGAGACGCTCGCCCAACTCGCGCTCGTGGCCCGCTTCGGCTCGCGCTGGTACCGCGAGCTCGGAACGGTCGCCGATCCCGGCTCGGCGCTGGTCACGATCACCGGCGCGGTCAGGGCGCCGGGCGTGTACGAGCTCGCGTTCGGGACCACGATGAGTGACCTGCTGGACGCGGCAGGGGGTCCGGCTGAGCCACTCCAGGCGTTGCTTGTCGGCGGCTACTTCGGCACCTGGATGGAGGCCTCGGAGGCGGCGTCGCTGCGACTCGCGCGCGAGGATCTCCGTTCGGTCGGGTGCTCGCTCGGATCCGGCGTTCTGATCGCGCTCGGCGAGAGCTCGTGCGGCCTGCACGAGAGCGCGCGAGTGATCTCGTACCTGGCGGCACAGTCCGCCGGCCAGTGCGGTCCGTGCGTGTACGGGCTGCGCGCGATCGCCGACTCGGTGGGCGCGCTCGCCGGCGGGGTCGCCCACCCGCACGAGCGCGAGCGCGTGCTCCGCTGGGCGAGCGAGATCCGAGGGCGTGGCGCCTGCCATCACCCTGACGGCGCGGTGCGGTTCGTCGAGAGCGCGCTCCGGGTGTTCGCCGAGGAAATCGACTGGCACGTCGGTGGTGTTTGCGACGCGCCGCCGGCGGGTCTGCCGCTCGGCGGGCAGACCGTCGCCGGAGGCCGGCTTCGATGAGCGCGCGGCTGCGGGTCAACCCGATCGCGTGCGAGGCGCACGGGCTGTGCGCGGAGCTTCTGCCCGAGCTGATCCGCCTCGACGACTGGGGCTACCCGATCCTCGACGAGTCCGAGGTGCCGCCGGACCTGCTCGGGCTCGCCCGGCGCGCGGTCGACGCGTGCCCAACGCTGGCGCTGCTGCTCGACGACGCGTAGTCGCGCGTCTTCGTGATCCGCGGCGCGTTTGCGCCACGAACTGCGGGCACCTGGAGTGGGGCGCGAGGGGTCGTCGGCGGCCCTGCGGAGCTATTGACCCCGTGAAATACCTGCATTGTGCGACATTTGACGCGCGCGGACGGAGCCCTGCCGAGTCAAGCATGCCCCACATGCGTGACGCGCCACAGCCTGCGGACGAGCCGGCAATTGTCGACTTATGCAGGTTCTCGACTCGGCTCGTAAGGATCGTCGTCCGAAAGCTCGAGCTGCCACCAGCCGACGTCCCACCACCGGTCGAACTTGAAGCCGATCCGCGTCAACACGCCGACGGGCTTGAACCCGCACGCCTCGTGGAGCCCGACGCTCGCGTCGTTCGGGAGCCCGATGACCGCGAGCGCGCTCCGGTAGTCCCGCTCAGCGAGCGCCGCGAGCAGTGCCTGGTACAGGGCGCGTCCGGCGCCGCGCCGGTGGTGGCGCGGGTCGATGTACACGGTCACCTCGGTCGCCCGGCGGTAGGCGGCACGCTCACGGTGCGGGCACGCGTACGCGTAGCCGAGGACTTCGCCACCGTCCTCGGCCACGAGCCAGGGATGGGTGGGTGTCAACCGCTCGATCCGCGTCGCCATCTCGTCCGCCGTCGGCGGCACGTCCTCGAATGAGACGGCGGTGTCGGTGACGAACGGCGCGTAGATCGCGGCGATCGCGTCGGCATCGCGGGCGCTGTCGACGGGCCGGATGCGCATCCGGCTTAGTGGTCTCTTTCGGGCGCGCCCTGCTGCCAGATGCCGATCTCGTTGCCGGCGGGATCGCGGAACGTCGCCACGGTCAGGTTGCCCTCGGGGTAGGGGGCGGTCGCGGGCTCGGCACCGTTCGCGACCGCCCGGTCGAGCGTCGCTGCGACGTCCTCGACGTAGACGTAGGGCCGGACGCCCGCCGCGCCGGCGACCGGCAGGTCCGCCATGAAGTGGCCGATGACGTGGCCACTGCCGTCCGCGAAGCTCGGATTGATGCGGTCGTTGTCGACCGTCCAGTCGAACACGGCTGCGTAGAAGGCCGCCGCGCGCTGTGGTTCCGGAGCGGGGATGCGCAGATACGACACGCCGCCGGGCCTGAATACCGTTGACTCCGCCATGAGCTGATTATCCCAACGGTCCCCGCGCGCGACCGATATGTAGTCTCGGCCGAGACAGCACCGGCGCACCAGGAGGAACAGAAACTTGAACCTGACCGACGAGCAGCAAGCGTTCGTCGAGGCGATCCGCGACTTCGCCAAGCGCGAGTGCGGGACCCGCGAGCAGCGCGACGCGCTCACCGACAACGGGCGCGAGCCCCACAACGCCGAGATCTACGCGAAGATCGCCGCCCTGGGATGGCTCGGCGCCGCGATCCCCGAGGAATTCGGCGGGACCGGGGGCGGTTCGGTCGACCTGTGCCTGCTGTGCGAGGAGTTCTCTCGCGGCCAGATCCCGATGGGCTTCTTCCCGGTGACGATGATGTCGGCGCGCCCGGTCGAGCTGTTCGGAACCGACGCGCTGCAGGAGGAGATCCTCCCCAACATCGTCGCGGGGACGGTATACGCGATCGCAATGTCCGAGCCCGAGGCCGGGTCGGACGTGGGCAACCTGACGTGCCGGGCCGAGCGCTCGAACGGCGGGTACGTGATCAACGGGCAGAAGACCTGGATCACGGGTGCCCACGCCGCCGACCACATCCTGCTCGTGTGCCGCACCTCCCGCACCGACGACAAGCATTTCGGGCTGACGATGATCTCGGTCCCGCGCGATGCGGAGGGGCTGGAGATCCGAGGGATCGAGACGATGGGCGGGCGCGAGGTCAACGACATGTTCTTCACCGACTGCCACGTGTCCGAGGAGCGGGTCGTCGGCCGCCCCGATCACGCGTGGATGCAGCTGATGGCCGGACTCAACAACGAGCGGCTGATCATCGCGGCGCAGGCGCTCGGAATGGCGGAGCGCGCGTTCGAGGAAACGCTCGCCTACGTCAAGGAGCGAAAGCAGTTCGGCAAGACGATCGGCAGCTTCCAGACGATCGCGCACCGCCTGGCGGACCTCGCCACCGAGATCGAGTGCACCCGGCACCTCGTATACGGAGTCGCCGAGGCCGTCCAGGCGAACCCGGGGAAGATGCTCCCGCGCGAGGCGTCGATGGCCAAGCTCAAGGCGACCGAGACCGCCAAGCGCACGGCGCTCGAGGGAATGCAGATGATGGGCGGGTACGGCTACGCCACCGAGTACGACATGGAGGGGCACGTCCGCCATACGATCGTGACCACGATCTACGGCGGCACCAGCGAGATCCAGCGCGAGATCATCTCCCGTTCGCTGGGGCTGTAATCGCCTTTCGCTAAAGCAGCTTCGCGAGGCGGACGTCGGCCGCGTGCTCCGGGTCGACCAGCGCCTCTAGCGCCGAGTCATACGACGGGAACGACAGAACGCTCCCGTCGTGCAGGACCATCAGGAAGCGGTCCATGCGGCGGAGGAAGGCGCGGTCGTGGGACACCGCCACCACCACCCCGTCGAAGCTGTCGAGCGCCTTCTCGAGCGCCTCGGATGAGTCGGTGTCGAGGTTGTCCGTCGGTTCGTCGAGCAGCAGCAGGTTGTGGCCCTCGAGTTCGAGGATCAGGATCTCGAGCCGCGCCTTCTCCCCGCCGCTGAGCACGTCGTAACGGCGGCGGGCGGCATCGGCGAGCCCGTAACGCGCGAGCGCGCCCATCGCGGCCTGCATCTCGCCGCGACGCGCCATCACGATGTCGAGGACCACGCGACCGGAGAAGTCCGCTCGCGACTGAAGTTGGGTGAACAGCCCGGCCGAGACCCGCGGGCCGGTCCGGAGCTCCCCGGTGTCGGCGGCTCGGCCGCCGGCGAGCACGTGCAGGAGCGCGCTCTTGCCCGATCCGTTCGGGCCGATGACACCGATGCGCTCACCGAGGTGAATCTCCTCCGAGAACGGCGCGACCAGTCCGGCGATCCCGACCGACCGCAGGTCGAGGACCACGCGCGCGGAGTCGCCGCCGCGGATGCGCACGGCGATCGCCTGGTCGGCGACCGGCGCCGGCGGCGGGCCGCCGGCTCGGAACCGGCGCCACCTGGTCTCCATCGCATCGGCGCGCTTGGCCCAGTCGGGCGCGTAGCGGGCGCGCTCCTTGAACGTCTTCATCAGGTGGAACAGCCGGCGTTCCTCCTCGTTCCACCGCTTGACCGCGTCCCCGAGCCGGCGCTGGCGATCCTCCCGCGCCTGCGCGTAGGTGGCGTATGAGCCGCCGTGCACCCACGCGCCATTGCCCTCGAGCGTCACGATCGTCCTGACCGCGCCGGAGAGAACCTCACGGTCGTGGGAGATCATCACGATCGTCTTCTTGGACGCCTGCACCCGGCGCTCGAGCGCCAGCTTGGCCGGCACGTCGAGGAAGTTGTCGGGCTCGTCGAGCAGCAGTACCTCGGCGTCCGAAGCGAACAGCACGTCGAGCACGAGCTGCTTCCGCTCACCGCCCGAGAGCGTCCGCGCCGGCCGATCGGCGACCTCGGCAAACGACGCGTGGATGATGCGCCGGCACGACGCGTCCCACTGGCCCTCGAGCTCGTACCCGCCGAGCGTCGACCAGTCGGCGATCGCCTCGCCGAGTTTCATGCCCGCCGTCGGATCTCCGGCCTCGAGCTGGGCCTCGAGCGCCAGCATGCTCTCGCCGGCCTGGCGCACGGCCCGGGGCGCCATTGAGAGCAGCAGCGCGCGGACCGTTCGGTCGCCGTCGCTCACGCCGACGTCCTGCGGCATGTAGCCGACCAGTCCGCCGACCGCGTACTCGCCCTCGTCGGGCGGCAACTCGCCGACCAGGATCTTCAGCAGCGTGCTCTTGCCGACCCCGTTCGTTCCGACGAGCCCCACGTGCTGTCCCGGTGAGACCCGGAACGACACCTCCGAGAACAACAGGTCACCGCCCGGATGGGCGTACGCCAGATTCGAGACCCCCACATGCGCCATCGCTCCATGTTCGCACCACGTCGTCTGACGGGACGGCTAGGGCGCGTTAGCGACTCCAGTCGGTCGGATCGACACAGTGCCCGGCTCCGTCGAGCGTTGGGCGTGACATCGGCACCGGTATCCGCTTCCGCCAGCGTGCGAGCTTCACGGCTCGGCTCACGGGCAACACCCTGACCGGCTCGGCGAGGGTCACACAAACGTTTCTGGCGACGGGTGACCTGCAACAGTCCGCGGGTGACGTTCAGCGTCGGGTGTGACCCCGTTTCGTCCTGGCCGGGCGGGGTGGCGAGCCCGAAAGTCGACACTCGGCATGATGGGAGACTGCGATGAGCGATGAGCGAACCGTCGTGCGGCTCCCTGGCCTCCGGCAATCAGAGGCAAACGAGTTGGCCGAGAACGTGGGTACCGAGGCAACCATCCTCGCGGACGCGTCGCCGCCCGTCGGCGGCTACGGGGACCTCGGGACCAGAACCGTCGCTGTAACCGTTACTCGCCGGACGCTGCGCGCGGTCGCGAGGCATCTCGCGGATCGGCAGGGCTCACGCGCCGATACGGTCAGCCTGAGAGTCGAGATCGACGACCCCGACGGAACTCGGCACAGCGAGACGCTCACCTACCGCGCCGCGCCGGGGCAATCGCCCGTCAACGCCGCGGAGACCGCGCTCCGCGAGCTGCCCGCTATCCGTGACGCTCTCGATCGCAGTCTGTGGTAGCGGCTGCCGGGCTCCGTCGACCTAGATCACCGAGCCCGCGCTGAGGGCTTCAGAGCCGGCGGCGGCGGACGATCGCAACGCCGGTGTGCGATCGTGAGTGGTGTGGCATGACAAACGGCGAGCGGAGCAGCGGATGAGTGCGGGCGAGATTGGCCAGGTAGAGCACGGATCAGGCGAGAGGACGGACGGATTGGCGAGCCGGAGCACGGTGACGGTGATCGACAACCGGACGGGGGACCGGTTCGAACTCCCGATCGAGGACGGGGCGGTTCGCAGTTCGGAGTTCGGGCGGGCGGCGAGTGGGCTGCTGCTGTACGACCCGGGGCTGTCGAGCACGGCCGTGTGTCGCAGCGCGATCACGTACATCGATGGGGAGGGCGGGATCCTCCAGCACCGTGGTTATCGGATCGAGGCGCTGTGCGAGCGCGCGAACTTCCTGGAGTTGGCGTATCTGTTGATCAACGGGGAGTTGCCGACCGTCGAGCAGTACGAGGCGTGGTTGCACGAGATCGGTACTCGGAACTTCGTTCACGAGAACGTCAAGGGGTTCATCGAGGGATTCCGGTATGACGCCCGGCCGATCGCCATGGTGGCTGCGTCGGTCGGGGCGCTTTCCAGCTTCTATACCGACGCTGACGAGGTGCACGACGAGGCGGCCCGGGAGCGGCAGGTGGTTCGCCTGCTGGCGAAGTTGCCGACCCTGGCGGCCTTCGCCTACCGCCACATGCGGGGGCTGCCGTACGTTCACCCCGAGGATCACCTCAGCTACACGGGGAACCTGCTGTCGATGATGTTCCGGATGAGCGAGCTTCGCTATACCCCGGACCCGGTCATGGAGCGCGCGCTGGACGTGCTGCTGATGGTGCATGCCGACCACGAGCAGAACGCGTCGACGACGGCAGTCCGCGCGGTCGGGTCCACGCACGTCAATCCATACGCCGCCGTAGCCGCGGGTGTGAGCGCGCTGTCGGGGCCGATGCGGGGCGGCGCCGCCCAGGATGTACTGGGGATGCTCAGGGGGATCGGATCGCCAGGCCAAGTCCCCGAGTTCCTCGCGCGCGTGAAGTCGGCGAACGAACGGCTGCTGGGGTTCGGGCATTGGATCTACAACACCTACGACCCGAGGGCGCGTGTGCTGCGTCAGCAGCTCGAGAAGCTATACGAGCATCGCCGGCCCGACCCGTTGTTCGCGATCGCTGACGAGCTCGAGCGGCGAGTGCTCGAAGACGAGTACTTCACTTCGCGCGCGCTGTACCCGAACCTCGACCTGTACTCCGGGCTCACGTACGAGGCGATCGGGATCGCGCCGCCGATGTTCCCGGTGATGTTCGCGCTCGCCCGTAGCGCCGGGTGGATCGCGCAGTGGGTCGAGATGGTCAAGGACCTCGAGCAGACGACGTTCCGGCCGCTTCAGATCTACACGGGTGCGCTCGACCGCGAGTACGTGGACGTCCGCGAGCGGGGCTGAACTCCTAGTGTCGCCGTCTTGAGCGACCGCCGTCCCCGGCGCTGGCCGTGGGTCGTGTTGGCGGTGATCGTGATCGTCGTCGCCGCGGTCGTGGTTCGCTTGATCACGCTGACGCCCCCGAACCTCATTGTGCGCGTCGCGTTCCCGATGACCGCGCGGCTCCCCGGCGCCGCTCCCGAACCTGCATGGCCGGCCGGCGGCCAGGCCGCGCTCGTAGCCCAGGGAATCGGCTCGCTTGGATCCGCCGGTGGTAACGAGCCGAGGCCGATCGCCAGCCTCGCCAAGGTGATGACCGCCTACCTGACGCTGAGGAAGTATCCGCTGAGCGGGACCGGCGGGGGCTTCGTGCTCACGGTGAGCCCAGCTGAGGCCCGGTCAGAAGTGCGGGATGCCGAGCAGGACCAGTCCGTCGTCGCGGTGCGGGCGGGGGAGCGTCTTGACGAGCGGCAGCTGCTCGAAGCGTTGCTGGTCCCGTCCGGAGACAACATCGCCCGAATGCTCGCCGCATACGAGGCCGGCAGCGTCTCGCGGTTCGTGGTGGAGATGAACCGCACGGCACGGGCGATGGGTATGGACAAGACCACATACACCGACCCGAGCGGCTACGAGCCCACAACGGTGTCAGATGCCGGTGACCAACTCCGTGTATTCAAGCGGGCATTGCGGTTCGCCGCGTTCCGCCAGATCGTCTCGATGTCCAGCGTTTCCCTCCCCGTCGCCGGGAAAGTCAAGAACTACGACCCGCTGATCTCCGACGGCTTCTACGGTAAGACGGGCTCGGACTCCGAGGCGGAGGGCTGTCTTGCATTCGTCAAGGACCTGAAGGTTGCCGGGCGGCGGTTGTCCGTGATCGGCGTCGTGCTCGGCCAGGGTGAGGGTTCCGCGACATCGGTCATCCTTGCGGCGGCCGCCGCGGCAGCACGGCGGCTCGTCGCGTCCGTGGCCCCGGCGATCCGGGCCCGCACAGTCCTTCCGGCCGGCACCGCCGTCGTCATCGCCACCTCCGCGAACGGGCACCGGGTCCGCGGCGTAACGGCTGGCCCGCTCAGGGTGATCGGCTGGGGAGGCATCCCGGAGCACCTCACAATTCGCGCGCGTTCGCTCGCAGCTGACCATCTCAGCGCCGGCGAGCTCCTCGGGCGGGCCGCCCTGACGGGGAACCTGCCCACGACCGCCGCCGGCCTCACCCGAACGGCGGTGCGTACGCCCGCGGCGCTCGCCGCGCCTGGAATCTCCTGGCGGCTTGCGCATCTGCTCTGAATGAATTCCCGGTTCTCAGAGTTGCCTGTGAGTCGAGGAATCCGCGGTTAGAGGCGTTTCCCACCGGGCTGCACTGTGTCGGTCGGGTGGCCAGGCAGCCGATTTCTTGAGTAGAACGGCGGTGGGCTTGGTGTGGCGTCGCTTTGTGAGTAGCCGACCTGGAATGAGCTGCCGGAGCGCAGCAGTGCGGATGGGCTCGACTTGCTCGCTGGCCCGTACCCGATGAACACCCGGCCGCCCGAGGAGAGCACGATCTTGGTGGTGTCCCAGGCCGGGCTTGCGATTGGTCCATCGAAGCCCGTGGTGGTGCGCGCTCGGGCTGCGGTGAAGATCGTCGAGCCGAAGTTGGTCAGCGGCAGCGGCTCGCAGAAGTTGATCGTTGCGCACGCGGAGGGTGCCTCGGCGATCCACTCGGCCGAGCTGGTGTCGACCAACTTGGCCGTGATCTCCTTCGAGAAGGATTCGTGCTGTGTGTGGTCCGTGAGTCGGAGGGTGACGCGGTGTCCCGAGACGACCACGCTGGCGCTCATGAGGTCGCCGGGCTTGACGGTCATCCGGATGCCGTTCATCGGAGCGGGGACGAGCTCGTACCACGCCGAGGATGTGATGGTCCCCGAAGCGCTGCAGTCGAGCCCGGTGCCGATCTGCTCGAGCGCATCCGAGCTTGGGCTGTCGCCACCGAGGCCGACCCAGAACGCGGAGTAGGTCGCGTCGCCCTTCTGGCAGGTGGCGTTCGGTTGCGTCCAGGAGGCCTGCACGAGGCGGAAGCTGACGCCGTTACGGTGCGCGACGTAGCCGGACCAGTTCGCGCTTGTGCTCGTGTCGGCTAGCGCCGGAGCTGGGCAGACCGCGAGGCCTCCCGCGCATGCGAGCAGCAGGGTCAGTCGGCGCGCGGCGCGCGCGTCAAGGAACCGGCGTCGTCGCCATCGAGCAGGCGGTGGCGCGTAATTCAGCAGCACGGAAGACGACTGTGACCACCGAAGATAAGAAATCGGTGAGTCGGCCAGCGGGATGCTCGCGCACGTGTAGGAAGTCGCCGTTCACGCGGGTGACGCACCTGAGTTGTCGACGAGCTGAGCGATCTCCACGAACTCGATCGTGGGTTCGACGCCGTACAGGCCGGTCACTCGCTCGCGCATCTCATCTGAGAAGAAGCTCTTGGCGGCGTCCGCCGATTCCCAGACATAGAAGTTCATCGCGCGGTGTCCCGTGTCGTCGACGGTGAATACCTTGGACCTCAGCCCGGGCATGCCCTCAAATGTCCCGCGGGCTTTGTCCGCAATGGCGACCACGCGGGCGCGATCGAAGTCCTCGCCGTATTGGAAGGTGACGCTCACACCGATCACTGTGCTTCTCCCGTATATCCAGGCGAGCCCGCGAATCGGCGAACGGCTCGCACATTTGCGTTCGGGTGTGACCCTATAGCGCTTGGACGAGCGTCGTCGACCGGCTGACGTTCTCCCAGCCGTCGAGGTCGGCGCGCAGCTGGTCGAAGGGTTGCGCGAGGGTCGGCTGGATGCGGGCCTGACCCGTCCGCCGCTCGTCGACGACGTCGCGACCGAGCATGTCCTCACCGAACCCGTGGCGGCCGTGCTGCCCGTCGGGCATCCGTTGGCGGCAGCCGAGACGCTCGAGCTCGCCGACCTGGCCGGAGAGCCGTGGGTGCTGACGCCGCGGTCGTCGTGGGAGCCGTGGCACCGCAAGTACGACCAGGACTTCGCCGTCGCGGGCTTTCTGCCCAACGTGGTCCAGCGCGGCACCAGCGTCCAGAGCCTGCTCGCGCTCGTTGCCGCCGGCGTCGGCGTCACTCGGCTGCCGATGTCGGCCCGTACCCTGCGCGACACCGGCGTGAGCTTCGTGCCGCTGCGCGGCGAGTACGCCGACGTCGTGGTCGCGTGGATCGACGACCGCCCCCGCCCCGGGTCCGGGTGCTGATCGATGTCCTTCGCGCCACCGCCCAGGAGTCGAATCTCCTGAGCGCGGGTTGAAGGCGCGCCTCACGCGGCGACGGCGCGTATGCGAATCCGGGGACGGGCGTTGTTGACGTAGCCCTTGGGGTTCCAGACGGTCGCCTCGTCTTCGGGTTGGGTGGCCGCCGAGGAGTCCCACGCGCGCACGAGCAGCTCGTGCTCGCCGGGCGCGAGATCGAGCGTGATGCGCCATTGCCGCCACGCCCACCGGCCGAGATCCTGGAGCAGCTCCGCTTGCTTCCAGGTCGCGCCGCGGTCGACGGACACGTCGACGCGTGCCGCGTACCGGTCGCCGCCGGCGAACGCATACCCGTGCACGTCGACCGGGCCAGCGGCGACGGTCTCGCCGTCGCGAGGGGACAGGACATCGGCGTTGAGCGCCACCAGCCCGAGCGGCATTCCGACACCCGGTCCCGGGGTTCCGTCCGCGGGCACGAGCCGGTAGACCACGTGCTGGTAGTAGCCCATCCACGGCTCGGGACGTAGCTCGACGCGCTGGAGCCATTTGACGCTGCGGGCGCCGATGTAACCGGGCACCACCACTCGGAGCGGGGCGCCGTGCACCGGTTCGAGCGGCTCGCCGTTCATCGCCCAGGCGAGCAGCACCTCCGATCGCCTGGCCTTGTCGAGCGGGATCGAGCCGCCGAACAGCTGCGTGGGCTTCGCCTCCGGACACTGGTCCGCACCCTCGAACCCGACGTCGGTCGCGTCGTCGAGCGGTGCCGCGAGAGCGAGCACGTCGCCGAGCGAGACGCCGGTCCAGATCGCGGTGCCGGTGGCACCGGGACCCCACGGCGCCTCGCCTGGGATGTCGCGGATCGCGACCAGCCCCGCGCGCCGGTTGCCGGCGCACTGAAGCGTCGCGGTCACGGTCCGCTCGCGAAACGCCTCGCGCAACGTCTCCAGCGACAGGCTCAGCTCGCGCTCGACCAGCCCGTGTACCTGTAGATGCCAGCCGTCGGCGTCGATCTCCGGCACCGTGCCGTGGCCGCGAACGTAGAACGCGTCAGTGTTCGTCACCGGATCGGTCAGCGCCTCCAGACCGGTCTCGGCGTTGAACGGCTCCTGTTGGTGCACCACCAGGTCGTCGCGCTTGCCAAACCGCCCCATCGGCTCAGCTTAGGGCGCACCGCAGGCGTGCGGTCTGCGGCTAGGCCGCCACCGCCTCGGCGACGAACGCCCGGACGAGCGCCGAGTCGTCGCGAGCGCGGGTGATCGCGACGAGCTCAGAGCGCGGCGCCCCGGTCACCGGCCGGTAGGTGACGCCGTCGAGCGCGAGCCGGCTGACCGAGGCCGGGACCAGCGAGACACCGGTGCCGGCGGCGACCAGCCCGATGATCGTCAGCATCTCCGGCGCGTACTGGATCACCCGCGGTCCGGCGCCGGTGCCGGCCAGCGCGCCGATCAAGAGGTCGTGGAACCCGGGCGCCTGATCGCGCGGGAACAGGACCAGCGGCTCGGCCGCGAGCCGGCCGAGCGACACCCGCCCGAGCCTCGCCAACGCGTGACCAGCGGGCAACGCCGCCACCGTCCGCTCGCGCAGCACGGTCTCCGCACGTAGCTCGCCGTCGTCGTCGATCGGGGGGCGCACGAGGCCGACGTCGATGACGCCGGCGCTAACCGCGCGGAGCTGATCGACCGTCGAGCGCTCGCGCAGCTCGATTGCGACTCCGGGTCGCGAGGCGCGAAAGCGCTCGACGGACCCCGGGACGATCGACAGCAGCGCCGAACCTACGAACCCGACCCGGAGTCGCCCGGTCTGCCCGGCGTCGACCCGCTTCGCGGTGGCGACCGCGCCCTCGAGCTCGGCGAGCACGATGCGGGCGTCGCGCAGGAACGCCTCGCCGGCCGGCGTGAGCTGGACGCGCCGGCGCGTACGGGTCAGCAGCGCGAACCCGAGCTCGTCCTCGAGCGCGCGGATCTGCTGGCTGAGCGGTGGCTGCGAGATGTGCAGCCGCTCGGCGGCGCGGCGGAAATGCAGCTCCTCCGCGACCGCGACGAAGTAGCGAAGCTGGCGAAGTTCCATGATTCGTTTAGCGAATCAATAGAGCTTAATTAGATATTGGACAAGATCACAGGGTCAGGCGTAGGTTTGCCCTGGCGAGACGCGTCATGTCCTTCCTCTTAACGTGCCCCAACTGCGGCGTCCGCGAAGTGACCGACTTCGGCTACGGCGGCGAGATCTCAGCGCGGCCCAAGTCGCGTCCCACGCTCCGAGAGCTCGGCGAGTACAACTACTTCCGCCGCAATCGCGCCGGCGTTCAGCGCGAATGGTGGTTTCACCGGTCGGGTTGCCGCGCCTGGTTCATCGCCGAGCGCGACACGGTCACGAACGAGGTACTGCTGACCGAGTTGCCCGCTGAGCCCGGCGGAGGGGGGGCCGTATGAGCCGTCTCCCGGCCCAGCCCGGCGAGCTGATCAACCGCGCAGGGTGTGATCCGGTTCACGTTCGACGGCAAGCCGGTCGAGGCGTACGAGGGCGACACCGTGGGGTCGGCGCTGTACGCCGCCGGCCGGCGCACGTTCTCGCGCAGCTTCAAGTACCACCGCCGGCGCGGCCTGTTGTGCTGCGCCGGCCAGTGTCCGAACTGCATCGTCGCGGTCGACGGCGCGCCCGGCGTGCGCGCGTGCACCGAACCTGTCCGTGAGGGCATGAACGTCGAGCACCTGAACGCCCAGCCCGGCCTCGACCTCGACGTGATGCGAGCGACGGACCTCGTCGGGACGAAGTTCACCCCGCCTGGCTTCTACTACAAGACGTTCATCCGCCCTCGCAAGCTGTGGCCGGTGTACGAGAAGGTCCTCCGCCACGCCGCCGGACTGGGCGTGCTCCGCAAGCAGCAGCCCGAGCGCGAGTGGCGCACCGAGTACCGCCGGCGCCACGCGGACGTGCTCGTCGTCGGTGGCGGTGCGGCGGGGCGCCAAGCCGCAGCCGACGCCGCCGCGCAGGGCGAGGACGTCGTGCTGGTCGACGAGGGGCCGCGTCCGATCGAGCCGATCCCCGGCGTGGAGATCCTCGCCCGGGCCAGCGCGCTCGGCTACTTCGACGGGATGGTCCCGGTGTGGCAGGGCGACACCCTGCACCAGATCCGGGCGCGTCGTCACGTGTTCGCGACCGGCGCGATCGAGCAGCCGTTGGTGTTCGCCGGCAACGACCTTCCGGGCGTGATGCTGTCCGGTGGCGCGCTTCGCCTGACCCAGCTGTACGCCGTCAGCCCGGGCACGCGCGCAGTCGTCGCCACCACATCCGACCGGGGTCTCGAAGCTGCGGCAACCCTCCACGACGCGGGCGTGCAGATCGTCGCGGTCGCGGATCTGCGCACCGAGCGGACCGCCGCCGCCCGGCGGCTCGCCGAGCGCGGGATCGAGGTGCTGATCGACCACACGATCCTCGCGGCGAAGGGCGGCAAGACGGTGGACGGCGCGGTGCTCGGGCCGAACGGCGTCGAGGGCGCGTCGGTCGAGAAGACGTTCGCGTGCGACCTCGTGGTCGTCTCGGGCGGGTTTGCGCCGGCCACCTCGCTGCTGCTCCAGGCCGGCGCGCGGACGCGCTACGACGCCGCGCGCGGATCCTTCGTGCTTGACGAGCTCCCACCGAACGTGACCGCCGTGGGCGACGTTGCCGGCGGCGAACACGGGGGAGACGCCGACGCGGTCGCGGTCCCGCCACCGGTGTCCGGCGCCGGCCACGGCAAGTGCTTCGCGTGTCTGTGCGAGGACGTGACCGCCAAGGACATCCACCTGAGCGTCGAAGAGGGCTACGACTCGATCGAGCTGTGCAAGCGCTACACGACGGTGACGATGGGGCCGTGCCAGGGCCGCATGTGCCAGCTGCCGGCGGTCCGCCTGATGGCGAATGAGACCGGGCAGAGCCTCGAGCAGGTCGGCACCACGACCGCGCGCCCGCCGTGGGTGTCGGTGCCGATGGGGATCCTTGCCGGGCGGCCGTTCGAGCCCGCCAAGCGATCGTCGATCCACGGGCGCCACCGCGAACTTGGCGCGAACATCAAGTGGGCCGGCGACTGGCGCCGCGCCTACGACTACGGCGACCCACAGGCCGAGGCGCTCGCGGTGCACCGGGCGGCCGGACTGATCGACGTCTCGACGCTCGGCAAGTTGCTCGTCCGCGGTCCGGAGGCCGGCGAGTTCCTCGACAACCTGTATCCCAACCGCTTCAGCGACCTCAAGCCGGGGCGGGTCCGCTACGGCGTGATCAGCTCCGACGCCGGCCGGATCGTCGACGACGGCACGATCTGCCGGATCGACGACGACACGTTCTACGTGACCACGACCTCGAGCGGAGCCGGCGCCGTCGAGGAGTGGTTCTCGTGGTGGCTCGCGGATTGGCGGATGAACGTGCAGCTGACCGACCTCACCCAGGGCCTGAGCGCGATCAACCTCGCCGGTCCCCGCGCGCGCGAGATCCTGAGCGAGCTGACCGATCTCGACTGCTCGCCAGAGGCGTTCAAGTACCTCGACGGCAAGCAGGCCCGGATCGCGGGCGTCTCGTGCCTGATCCTGCGGATCGGGTTCGTCGGCGAGGTCGGCTACGAGATCCACTCCACCGCCGCCCACGGCGAGCATGTGTGGGACGCGTTGATGCGCGCCGGCGCCGACAAAGGGATCCGGCCGTTCGGGCTCGAGCCGCAGCGGATCCTCCGCCTGCAGAAGATGCACATTCTCATCGGCCAGGACACCGACTCGGAGTCGACCCCGTTCGGCGCAGCGATGCCGTGGATCGTCAAGCTCGACAAGGAGCAGGACTTCATCGGCAAGTGGGCGCTCGAGCACTACGCGACCGAGGAGCCCGCGACCCGGCTGGTCGGGTTCACGCTGACCAACGGCCACGTGCCGACCGAGGGGTCGGTGATCCTCGACGGGCTCGGCGACCCCGCCGGACAGGTGACTTCCGCGCGGTTCTCGCCGGTGCTCGACCGCGTGATCGGGATGGCCTGGGTCCCGAGCCCGCTCGCCCGCGACGGCTCGCAGGTCACGATCTCCGACGAGGGCCGGACGCTCGAGGCGCACATCCAGACCAAGCCGTTCTACGACCCGGACGGGGAGGTGCTCCGGTCGTGAGCGGCCTCGCGTTCCTCAGCCCGGATGCCGCCGAGGACGTCGCGGTCGCGCGCAGCCCGATGGAGGGCAAGGCGAAGGCCGCCGGCGCACGGTTCGAGGTCCAGGGCGGATGGAACGTCGCGGTCGAATATCCGGGCGAGGAGAGGGCGAGGCAGAGCGTGGGGTTCACGGACTTCTCGCATCTGCGAAAGCTCGAGCGCCGTGGCGACGAGGTCCCCGGCGAGCTCGGCGAGGCCAAGCGCGAAGGCGATGCTTGGATATGCCAGCTGAC
Source organism: uncultured Solirubrobacterales bacterium (assembly GCA_963755525.1). Taxonomy (GTDB): domain Bacteria; phylum Actinomycetota; class Thermoleophilia; order Solirubrobacterales; family Solirubrobacteraceae; genus Palsa-465. The sequence continues at coordinate 116,048 of CAVWKC010000024.1, forward strand.
CCCTACGAGGGCCCTGCTGCTCGGAGGCATGCACGCCGCGCCACCCGAGGCCGTCGACGTCACCACGTGCTTCGCGGCGCTCACGATCTTTGGCCCCCAAGCCCGGGAGGTGATCGCGCGTTTTTGCGCGCTCGACCTTCGCCCCCAGGTCGCACCTCCCGGCAGTTTCCGCCCCGGCTCGATCGCGCGCCAGCCGGGGATGATCATCGTGCAGGACACCGACCGGTTCCTGCTGCTGTTCGGCTGGGCCGTCGGCGAGTACATGTGGTCGGTCGTGGACGACGCGGCCAGATCGCTCGATGGCGGTCCCGTTGGCTCACGACCACTGAAAAACAATGATTGACATCTTCCGAAAGCGCCGGATGTGGCGCCCGCGGGGGGAGCTCAAGTCCGCGTATGACGTCGTGATCGTCGGCGGCGGCTCGCATGGGCTGGCGGCCGCCTACTACCTGCAGAAGGACCACGGGATCCGCAGCGTGGCCGTGCTCGAGAAGCGCTACATCGGAGCCGGCGCCGCCGGTCGCAACACGACGATCCTGCGCTCGAACTACAAGACGCCCGAAGGCGCGCGCTTCTACGACTCGAGCGTCAAGCTGTACGAGGGGCTGTCGCAGGAGCTGAACTTCAACCTGCTGTTCTCGCAGTGCGGACATCTGACGCTCGCGCACTCGGATCGCGCGATGTTCGTGATGGCCAACCGCGCGGAGGTGAACCGCCTGCAGGGGATCGATTCGCGCGTGATCTATCCGGACGAGATCAAGCGCCTCGCGCCGGCGATGCAGGTCGACAACCCACACGCGACGTTTCCGATCATGGGCGCGCTCTACCACCCGCCCGGCGGCATCATCCGCCACGACGCGGTCGTTTGGGGATTCGCGCGCGGCGCGGACCGCGGCGGGGTCGAGCTCCACCAGGACACCGAGGTGCTCGGGATGGAGCGCTCGAACGGCCGGGTCACCAAGGTCCGGACGAATCGCGGGACGATCAGCGCCGGCACCGTGCTCAACTGCACCGCCGGGTGGAGCACGCTGATCTGCGACATGGTCGGGGTGCCGCTGCCGATCACCACCCACATCCTCCAGGCGTGCGTGACCGAGCCGGTCAAGCCGCTGCTCGACGTGGTGATCGTGTCCTCGCAGATGCACGTGTACATCAGCCAGACCGACCGCGGCGAGTTCCTGATGGGGGCCGAGATCGAGCCGTGGACGACGTACCGGATGCAGGGGACGCTGAACTTCCTCCAGGAGGTGAGCCGGCACACGATCGAGCTGTTTCCGCAGCTCGAGCGCGCCCGCCTTCTGCGAAGCTGGGCGGGTCTGTGCGACCTCAGCCCCGACTACAGCCCGATCCTCGGCAAGACCGAGGTCGAGAACTTCCATATCAGCGCGGGCTGGGGAACGTACGGCTTCAAGGCTGCCCCGATCGTCGGCAAGACGCTGGCGGAGCTGGTTGCCACCGGCCGGACGCCCGAGCTGATCGCACCGTTCGAGGTCGAGCGGTTCTACCGAGACAAGCTCGTATCGGAGCTTGCGGCCGCGGCCGTCAGCCACTAGAAGGGACCCGGACAGCATGGACACAAGCATTGAGGAGGCGACGACGATGAAGACCAGCCTCGAGATCGCTCAGGAAGCTGAGCTCATTCCGATCGAGCGGGTCGCCGAACGCGCCGGACTCGATGCGGACGAGATCGAGCCGTACGGGCGCTACAAGGCGAAGATCGCGCTGTCGGTACTCGAGCGGCTCAAGGACCGACCCGACGGCAAGATCGTGTGCGTCACGGGGATGACGCCGACGCGGGCCGGAGAGGGCAAGACGACGACGCTCGTCGGGCTCACCCAGGGGCTCGGCGTGATCGGCAAGAACCCCGTGGCGTGCCTGCGCGAGGCGTCGCTCGGTCCCGTGTTCGGGATCAAGGGTGGCGCCGCCGGCGGCGGCCTCACCCAGGTCGTCCCGATGGAGGACCTGAACCTGCACTTCACCGGCGACATCCACGCGATCGGCGCGGCCAACAACCTGCTCGCGGCGATGATCGACGCGTCGATCCTCCACGGCAACCCGCACCAGATCGACGCGCTGCGGATTCCCTGGCGCCGCGCGGTCGACATGAACGACCGGGCGCTCCGCGACATCGCGGTCGGCCTCGGCGGCCGGGCCAACGGCTACCCGCGGGAGACCGGGTTCGACATCACCGCGGCCTCTGAGGTGATGGCGATCATGGCGGTCGCGCGCGACCTCCAGGACCTGCGCCAGCGAATGTCCCGGGTCACCGCCGCGTACTCATTCGACGGCGGCAAGGCGATCACCGCCGAGGACCTCGGCGCCGCGGGCGCGATGACGGTGCTGCTCAAGGACGCGATCAAGCCGAACCTCGTGCAGACGCTCGAGGGCCAGCCGGTGCTGATGCACTGCGGCCCGTTCGCGAACATCGCCCACGGCAACAACTCGCTGATCGCCGACCTGATCGGGATGAAGCTCGGCGACTATGTCGTAACCGAATCCGGGTTCGGCGCCGACATGGGCATGGAGAAGTTCTTCGACATCGTCTGCCGGTTCGGCAAGCTGACCCCGTCGGCCGCCGTGCTCGTGACCACGGTCCGCGCGATCAAGCACCACGCCGGGCTCGAGGACGATCCGCGCGCCGAGCGGTCGGCGGCTCTCCAGGCGGTTGAGACGGGCTTCGCCAACGTGCGGCGCCACCTCAACACGATCGGCACGTTCGGTGTGCCCGCCGTCGTGGCGGTCAACCGGCGGCCCGGGGACACCAACGAGGAGATCGAGTTGGTCAAGAGGCTCGCGCTCGAGGCCGGCGCGTTCGCGGCCGAGGCCAACGAGGGATTCACCAAGGGCGGCGCCGGCGTCGCCGACCTCGCTTCGGCGGTCGTCGAGGCTTGCGAGCAGCCGAACAGCTTTCACCAGCTGTATCAGGACGACGAGCCGATCCAGGACAAGATCGAGGCCGTGGCCAAGCAGGTGTACGGCGCCAAGGACGTGTACTTCTATCCCGAGGCGGAGGCGAAGCTCACCCAGTTCACCCGCGAGGGTCATGGCCACTTCCCGGTGTGCATGGCTAAGACTCACCTGTCGCTGTCGGCGGACCCCTCGCTGCTGAACGCGCCGGAGAACTTCACGCTGCCGGTCCGGGACATCCGCGCCTACACGGGCGCCGGCTGGCTCGTCCCGTTGTGTGGCGACGTCATGCAGATGCCGGGGCTCGGCAAGACGCCGGCCGCGCTCAACATCGACATCGACTCCGAGGGCCGGACCGTCGGCCTTTTCTAACCGCCCATTCGGGGATCTGCTCGACGCGATCGCGGCGCGGACGCCCGCTCCCGGCGGTGGGTCGAGTGCGGCGTGCGGGTGCGCGATCGCGGCTGCGCTGGTCGAGATGGCGGCGGCATTCACGCCGGAACGCGGCGCCACGGCGGAGCGCGCCGGCGAGCTGCGGGCGCGTGCGCTCGAGCTGGCCGAGATCGAGCTGCACGCGTACGAGCCCGTGCTCGAGGCGCTCCGGCTCCCGCGGGATGACCCGGCCCGCGCCGCCCGGGTGCAGGACGCTCGCGACGCCGCCTCGCAGTCGCCGCTCGAGATCGCGCGGGTCGGAGCGGAGCTCGCCGAGCTCGCCGGGGACCTCGTTCGTACCGGAAACCAGAACCTTTCAGGCGACGCGATCGCCGGCGCGGTGCTCGCCGAGGCGGCCGCTCAGGCCGCCGCCCGGCTCGTCAGGATCAACTTGACCGACGGCGCCGCTGTCAGCGAGGCGACCGAATTTGCCCGGCGGGCGCTGAAAGCGCGGGAAGAAGCGTTAAATTGAATCAAGAGAGCCCAACTCTGAAAGGGAGACATGCGCGCTCGAACTCGACTGACCCAACCGCTCGTCCGTCGCGACGGGGAGCTGTGCCCGGCAACGTGGGAGGAGGCGCTTGAGCGCACCACCGCGGGGCTGGAGCGTGCGCGGGAGGCTGACGCCTCGCGCTCGTTCGGGATGTTCTCGTGCTCGAAGTCCACCAACGAGATGAACTTCCTGGCGCAGAAGCTCGCCCGGCAGGTGATGCGGTCCAACAACATCGATTCCTGTAACCGAACCTGACACGCTCCCAGCGTCGTCGGTCTGGCGACGGTCTTCGGAGCGGGCGGCGGAACGTCGTCCTACAAAGAGGTTGAAGAAGCGGACTTGATTCTGCTTTGGGGATCGAACGCGCGCGAAACCCACCCGATCTTCTTCCACCACGTGCTCAAGGCGATCCACAATGGCGCCGGGCTGATGGTTATCGATCCGCGTCGGAGCGCGTCGGCGCAGTGGGCCGACCTGTGGCTCGGGCTCGACGTCGGCGGCGACATCGCGCTGGCGAACGCGGTCGCCCGCGAGATCATCCACGAGGGCCTGGCCGATGAGCGGTTCATCGCCAACGCCACCAGCGGATACGAGGAGTACGCCGCCTCCGTCGAGCCGTACACGCTCGAGGAGGGCGAGCGGCTCTCAGGAGTGCCGGCGGCGGCGATCCGCGAACTGGCCCACGCCTACGGCCGGGCCGACCGCGCGATCCTGTGCTGGACGCTCGGGATTACCGAGCATCACAACGCGACCGACAACGTGCTCGCGCTGATCAACCTGGCGCTGCTGACCGGCCACGTCGGCAAGTACGGATCGGGGCTCAATCCCTTGCGAGGACAGAACAACGTCCAGGGCGGCGGCGACATGGGCGCGATCCCCAACAAGCTCCCGGGGTTCCAGGACATCGAGAAAAACGCCGACGCCAGAGCGCTGTACGAGGAGGCCTGGGGCGTCCCGATCATTCCCAAGTACGGCTGGCACCTGACCCAGATGTTCGAGGCGATGGACCGCGGCGAGCTGCGGACGCTGTACGTGATCGGCGAGAACCCGGCCGACTCCGAATCCGACCGCAAGCACGCGATGCACCTGCTCGAGGGGCTCGACTTCCTCGTCGTCCAGGACATCGTGATGACGCGCACGGCCAGGCTCGCCGACGTGGTGCTGCCCGGGTCGGCGTCGTGGGCGGAGGCTGACGGGACCGTGACCAGCTCCGAGCGCCGGGTCCAGCTCTGCCGGAAGGCGCTCGACCCGCCCGGCGAGGCGCGCGACGACATCTGGATCATCGCCGAGCTCGCGAAGCGCCTCGGGTTCGATTGGGGTTATCCAACCGCGGAGCAGGCGTGGGACGAGCTGCGATCGCTCAGCCCGATGCACGGCGGGATGCGCTACGACCGTCTCGCCGAGCACGGCGGGCTGCAGTGGCCGTGCCCGAGCGAGGATCACCCGGGATCTCAGTACCTCCACGGCCGGCTGTGGAAGGACCCCGTCGAGGGGCCGCTCGCGCCGTTCAGCGTGACCCCGTTCGAGCCTCCGGTCGACGAGCTCGACGAGGACTTCCCGATCCGCCTCACTACGGGCCGGCGGCTCGAGTCCTATAACACCGGTGCGCAGTCGAACCTGTACCGCTCGCCGCTGCATCGCGGCGAGTCGCTCGATCTGTCGCCCGAGGACGCCGAGCGGCTGGGGATCGAGAACGGAGAAATCGTGCTCGTGTCCTCGCGGCGCGGCGCGCTGCGGGTGCCGGCGCGGATCGACCGTATTCTGCGGCCCGGCCTCGCGTTCATGACTTTCCACTTCCCCGAGCAGGTCGCGACCAACGATCTCACGATCGAGGCCACCGACCCGAAGTCGGGAACGTCGGAGTTCAAGGCGACCGCGATCCGGGTCGAGAAGCTGCCGGTCGAGGATGCTGAAGGCGTCGCGGTGACGGCGCTCGCGGAGAACGGCGACCACGTGGCGTCTGGCAACGGCGACGGCCTGCCGGCCGGGAACGGCGATCGTGTGACCGCGGGCAACGGCGACGCCCAGCCCGCCCGGGAGCGCGTCTGATGGACCTGCGACTGCTTCTCGCTATGCCGACGGAGGCCGAGCGAGCGGCCGTCGACGGGTTCGTGGACGGCGCCACCGCGTCGCACAACGGCCGCGTCCCCGCCGTGAACGTGCAAGGGCGGAGCATGCACGGTGGCCACCAGGCGCGGGACCAGCGGCACCTGCTGCTGCCGGTGCTCGAGCATGTGCAGGCGCGGATCGGCTGGATCAGCGAGGGAGCGCTCGGGTACATCTGCGAGCGCCTGACGGTGCCGCCGGCCGACGCTTACGGGGTCGCGACGTTCTACGCGCTGCTGTCGATGAATCCACGGCCGGCGCGCGTGCTGCACGTATGCGACGACGTCGTGTGCCGGTGCAATGGTGCGGAGCAGTTGATCGCCTCGCTCGAGGAGCGGATCGGGCCCGAGGACGCCGACGTCGGCGGCTGCACGTGGCTGCGCAGCCCGTGCCTCGGCCAGTGCGATCGCGCGCCGGCCGCGATGCTGACGCTCGCCGGCGAGCACCCGACCGAGCATGCGATCGCGGGGGTCACCATCGAGGACGCGATCGGCGCGCTGAAGGCCGAGACCGTACCCGCGCCGGCGCCCGCCGGAGTGCCCCAGCAGGGCGACCCCGAGCTCCGGTTGCTTCGCCGGATCGGCGTCGTCGATCCGCGGAGCCTGCACGACTACCGCGCGCGCGGCGGGTACGAGGCGCTTCGGCGCGCGATCGAGATCGGACCGCGGAACGTGATTCGCGAGCTCAAGGACTCCGGTCTGATGGGTCGCGGCGGGGCAGCGTTCCCGACTGGCGTCAAGTGGGAGGCCGTAGCACAGCAGCCCGCCCATCCGCACTACCTGATCTGCAACGCCGACGAGTCCGAGCCGGGGACGTTCAAGGACCGCGTGGTGCTCGAGGGCGATCCGTTCGCGGTGATCGAGGCGATGACGATCGCGGGGTACACGGGCGATTGCCGGCACGGCTACATCTATCTGCGCGGCGAGTATCCGCTCGCGCGCGAGATCCTCGAGCACGCGCTCGACGTCACGCGTCTGCACGGCTACCTCGGCGACGGGATCCTCGGCGAGGACTTCTCGTTCGACATCGAGATCCGCAGCGGCGCCGGGGCGTACATCTGCGGCGAGGAGACCGCGATCTTCAACTCGATCGAGGGCTTCCGCGGCGAGCCGCGCAACAAGCCGCCGTTCCCGGTCGAGCGCGGGCTGTTCGGCAAGCCGACGATCGTCAACAACGTCGAAACGCTGGTGAACGTGCTCGAGGTGCTGCGCACCGGAGGGCTCGAGTACGCCCGGACCGGCAGCCCGAAGTCGACCGGCACGAGGCTGTTCTGCCTGTCGGGGGCGGTCGTCCGGCCAGGCGTGTACGAGGTTCCGTTTGGCGAGACGCTGGGCGCGATACTCGAGCGCGCCGGCGGGGTCCCGGGCGACCACACGCTGCAGGCCGTCCTGCTCGGGGGCGCTGCCGGGGGGTTCGTCGGCCCCGATCAGCTCGAGCTCCCGCTCACGGTCGAGGACGCGCGCGCGGCGGGCGCGATGCTCGGATCGGGCGTCGTCGTCGCGTTCGACGAGACCGTCGAACTGCGCGACATCCTGGTGCGGATCGCCGCGTTCTTCCGCGACGAGTCCTGCGGGCAGTGCACGCCCTGCCGGGTCGGGACCGTGCGGCAGGAGGAGACGCTGGCGCGGCTCGTGTCGGGCAAGACCCGCGGCACGGTCGCGGACGAGCTCGCGCTGCTCGACGAGATCGGAACCTGCATGCAGGACTCGTCGATCTGCGCGCTTGGCCAGACCGCGTACAGCGCGCTCGCGTCGGCGATCGACAAGCTTGGGGTGTTCAAGGAGGAGGTGGCTTGATGGCCGCTGCGGAACGGAAAGTCACGGTCACGATCGACGGCAGCGAGGTGACGGTACGCGAGGGGGCCACGCTGCTCGATGCGTGCCGGGCCCTCGACATCGACACTCCGACCCTGTGTTACGGCGACACGCTCACGCCGGCGAACGCGTGCCGGGTGTGCATGGTCGAGCTCGAGGGGGCGCGGACGCTCGTGCCGGCGTGCTCGCGCAAGGCGGAGGATGGGATGGTGATTCACACCGACTCCGAGCGCGTGCGGCTGAGCCGCAAGATGGTGTTCGAGTTTCTGGCCTCCTCCGTCGATCTGTCGACGGCGCCGATCGTCCAGCCGTATCTTGAGATCTACGACGTCAAGCCCGAGCGCTACGGGCCGCCGGCGCCTCCCGACACCGGACGCGAGCGCCGTCGCGCCGGCCACCACACGGTTCCCGACGGCCAGACCGCGGCGACCGTGGCCGGCCCGGTCAAGGTCGACAACGACCTGTACGTCCGCGACTACTCCAAGTGCGTGCTCTGTTACAAGTGCGTCGACGCCTGCGGCGACCAGCACCAGAACACGTTCGCGATCACGGTTGCCGGCCGCGGGTTCGACGCCCACATCTCGACCGAGTACGCGGTCCCGTTGCCCGAGTCCGCATGCGTGTACTGCGGCAACTGCATCGCGGTGTGCCCGACCGGCGCGCTGATGGCGAGCCATGAGCACGAGCTGCGCGAGTCCGGCGAATGGGATCCGTCTCGCCAGACACAGACCGACACGATCTGCGCGTTCTGCGGCGTCGGCTGCAACCTCACGCTGCACGTCCAGGACGACCGGATCGTCAAGGTAACCTCGCCCGCTGACCACGACGTGACGCTCGGGAACCTGTGCGTCAAGGGCCGGTTCGGGTTCGAGCACGTCCAGAGCTGAGCCGGCGCAGGCTCACTCTCCGATCTCGCGACGCATCCGGACGGCGGGGCCGAAGCGGGTCTGCGCGTCGCCGATGACGCGGAAGCCGGTGCGCTCGTAGAACCCCTGGGCGGGACCCGCGGTCACTTCAAGAGCATTCGCGCCCTGGGCCGACGAGCGGCTAACGGCGTCCTCGACGAGCGCGCGTCCGACGCCGTGATGCATTTGCTCGGGTTCGACGAACAGCCCGTCGAGCTCGTCCGCCGCGCCGTCGTCGGGAATCACGACCGAGAAGCCGATCGGGGTGTCGTCGCCGGCGGCGGCGACGCGGACCCAGCCACTGTCGATGAACGCCTGCGGAAGCTCGATCACGTCGGGGTGGGCGGCGAGCTGCTCTCGGTACTGCTCCCAGACGTCCGAGGATCGGCGCTGCAACGCCTCGAGGACCGAGGCCTCGTCGCCTTTGGCGTCCCGGATTCTCACGGTTGCCGTCGCCCGGTCAGGACCCTCGTGTGTGTCTCACGAACCAACTACGCCGCTCGTTCGTACCGGTGAGGAAAGCCAAATTCTCTCAGGGGCAACCACGATGGAGCACGGGGATCGGCTCCGGGAAGTGACGGCGATCCATGGTCACCGGTGGCGCTTTCAGCCACCGGTGACCATGAACGCCACCGCGTCGCCCGCGACCAGCGGCAACTCGCGGTCAGGGGGGGTCCGCTGGTCGTTCAGCGTGGCGACGACGCGCCCGTCGAGAGTCACGTCGACGGCGTTCGCGACCGCGCCGAGCGACCAAGCGCGCGCGGTTTGGCGGCGCGCTCCCACGCGGATCGCGATCTCCGGCGCCGGAACCTCGCATGCCCGCTCGTAGTCGGCGGGCTCGTTCAGATTGCTGACCGAGCGCAGGTCGGGGTCTAGCCGGGCCAGCGCGGCGTCTCGCAGGAGATCGGTCTCGCCCATGTGCAGCACCCGGGAACGCTCGAACAGGAACGCCGGGCGCATCCGGTCAGCCGCGATCAGGTCGTTGATCGCTACAAGCAGGTCGACCCTGTACGCGGCCGACAGGGGCTGGCGGTAGCCGCCGACCTCGGGCAGGACGACGTCGACATCGTCGCCGAGCGCGCCGACGACGCGACGGACGAACGCCGGGTGGAGCAGCGGCACGTCGGTCGAGGACACGTATGCGATTTCCGCCCGGTCGCCGATTGCGGCCAATCCTGCCGCGATCCCCTGGACCGGACCGCGACCCTCGCGGTCGTCCGTGACGACCTCGACCGCGCCGTCGAGCGCCGGCAACGCCTGCCCCGGCGCGGACACGACGATGATCGGCCCGTCGACCGACCGGGCGACGATCCCGGTCACGCGGCGCAGGAGCGTCGATCCGTGCCAGTCGAGGGCCGCCTTCGGCGAGCCCATCCGCGAGGATCGCCCGCCCGCCAGCACGATCGCCGCCGCATCGGACATGGGGGCAAGATTAGGGCCCGTCACCCACTCAGTCGCGGACCCTTGGACCGCCTAATATTTCGGGCCATGGCGCGAGAGGGGCGGATGGCGAGCCACGAGGCCACGGAGATGACGGTCGGCGAGGTGATGATCGCCCGCCCGAAGACCCAGCCGGGAGACGCGCTCGTCGGCGATGTTCGGCGCGCGTTCGAGCAGCCGAGCGTCCGGACCGTGCTGCTCGCCGACGACGGCGTATTCCGGGGCGCGATCGAGCGTGACGACGTGCCCGCCCACGCGGCCGACGGTGAGCCCGCGATCACGTACGCGGACACCGCGCCGGTGACCGCGACGCCCACGACGCCCATCCCCGAGGCGGTCAAGCTTCTCGAGGATCAGGCCGAGCCGCGGCTGATCGTGCTCGACGAGGACGGCGCAACACTGGTCGGGCTGCTCTGCTTCAACCGCGGGTCGGACGAGTTCTGCGTTCGGTAGGAATGCAGACACCCGCAGGTTTGCACCACTTGAGACAATAGGTTCAAAACCTGTGTGGGGAGGAGGGCGATCCGGTGGCGCGCGAAGACGTGGCGACCCGATGGCGAAGGACCGCGAACTCGAACGACGCTCGCGCGAACGACCAGCGCAATCCGTCGCTCGTGGACAGCGCCGAGGAGGCGCTGCACATCTGGCTCGCCGGCGGCCGCTATCGACAGGATGACCGCCTGCCGCCCGAGCATGAAGTCGCGACGATGCTCGGGGTGTCTCGCGGCACGCTGCGCAGCGCGCTCCGCCGCCTGGAAGACCGGGGCGAGATCGTGCGCCGGCAGGGGAGCGGCACGTTCGTCGGGCGCGGCGCGGTGCCCGCAGCCCTCGGCGAGCGGCTCGAGCGGCTCGAGCCGTACTCGTCGCTGGCCGAGCGCCGGGGCCTCGCGCTCTCGTCGGTCGATCTGAACATCGAGCGCCGCGCGGTCGGCGCCGAGGTCGGCGAGGCCCTCGGGCTGGCGCCGATAGCCCCGGCGCTCACGTTGTCGCGGACGCTGGTGGCCAACGAGGCGCCGGTCGCGGTGATGTTCGACGTCGTCCACCCGAAGGTGTCGATGCCCGAGGACGGCCCCCTCCGCGCCGCGCTCGCGCGCGGCCAGATGGTGCTCGACGTGCTGATCGACATCGGGGTGCCGGTCACGTACGCGCGCACGCGCGTGATCCCGTCGCTGATCAGTCCCCGCGAGCGCGCCGGCAAGCTCCTCGGGGTCAAGCGGACCACCGCAGTGCTCGAGCTCGAGGAGCTGTACTACGCCGGCCGCGACGAGCGCGTCGCCTACTCGCGCGACCTGTTCGCTCCGGGCGGCCTCGACGTGACCGTGATGCGCTCGTTCGAGTCGACTCGTCCCAGTCCGATCGCGAACGTCCGCGGCTCGCGGAACGCCCGCGAGGGCGGCGGTCCGCGCCACCGCCGTACGTGAGCGCGGGATCCCGGCAACGGGTGGCGTCGGTGGCGCGCGCGCTCGCGCTGCTCGACGAGGTGGCGCGCAGCGACGCCGGCCTCGGCGTCAACGAACTGGCGCGGCGGATCGGGGTCAACGCGAGCACCGCGTCGCGGCTGCTGGCGACGCTCGAGGAGGGCGGGTTGGTCGAGCGCTCCGCGGACGGGCCCTACCGGCTCGGGCTGAAGGTGGTGGCGCTGTCGGACCGCGTGCTCGGCCAGCTCGACGTGCGCGAGCGCGCGCGGCCGTGGCTGACGTGGCTCGTGGAGGAGACCGGCGAGACCGCGACGCTGTCGGTGCCGGGCGGTGGCGAGGCGATCACGGTCGACTTCGTCCCGTCGTCATCGAGCGTGGTCAGCATGGCGCGGGTCGGGCGGCCGAGCGTCGCCCACGCCACCGCGGCCGGGAAGGTCATGCTGGCGTTCGGCTCTCCCGGAGCGCCGGGCGACGAAGCGCTCACGGGCGAACTGGTCGCGTTCACCGAGCGCACGATCACGGATCCGGGCGCGCTGGCGGCGGAACTCGCCGCCGTCCGCGAGTCGGGGATAGCCGAGGCGGTCGGCGAGCGCGAGCCCGATCTGAACGCGCTGGCGGCGCCGGTGATCGGGCGCGGGGGACAGCTGGTCGCGATCCTCGGGCTCCAGGGTCCCGCCGCGCGGTTGCCGGCGAGCACCCGCCGCGCGCTGCGCGCGCCGCTCGGCCGAGCGGCCGCCGAGCTCGGGCGGTCGCTCGGAGGGCCCGGATAGGATTGGCCATGCGCTTTCGCCCGGGGGCCATGCGCAGCCTTGCCGACGAGGAGCTCATGCAACTCGTCCACGACGGCGATGTGACGGCGTTCGAGGTGGTCTTCGACCGCCACTCGTCCGCGGCGTTCTCGCTCGCCTACCGGATGTGCGGTCGCCGGGCGACCGCCGAGGACATCGTCCAGGACGCGTTCCTGTCGCTGTGGCGGAGCGGGAGCGGCTACGACCCGAGGCGCGGCAGCGTCAGGTCGTGGGTGCTGAGCGTCGTCCACAACCGCGCCGTCGATGCGATGCGGCGGCTCGGCGCGAAGGCCGGTCTCGACGTGCCCGACGAAGGGATTGCCGAGCGACTGCACGCGGCTGAGAGCGACCGACGCCGAGGTCGAGCGCCGCGACGATGCCCGCCAGGTGCGCACCGCGCTCGACGAACTGCCGCCCGACCAGCGTCAGGTGATCGAGCTCGCGTACTTCGGCGGCTTCACCCACAACCAGATAGCGGAGATGCTCGATCTGCCGCCCGGTACCGTGAAGGGGCGGATGCGTCTCGGGCTCACCAAGTTGCGGTTCTTCCTCGGCGAGGAATCGAGGGTCACGATATGAGCGGCGAAGATCACATCGCCAACGGCCGCACCTGCGGCGAGGACGCGGCGGCGTACGCGCTCGGCGCGCTCGAGCCGTCCGAGGCCGAGGCGTTCCGGCGTCATCTGCGCGATTGCCCCGCCTGCCAGAAGGACGTGGCGGAGTTCGAGCAGACCACCCGCGCGCTACCCGACTCGGGGGTCCGGTACGAGGTGCCGAAGGACCTCCGCCGGCGGGTGCTCGCCGAGGTGCGCGCTACTCCGAAAGCGGCGGGGGCGTCCCGGAAGACGCCCGCGCCCTCACGGTCGTGGCGGCCGGCTCTCGCCTGGGGCGGCGCGTTCGCCGCGGTCGTGATCATCGCGGTCGTGCTCGTGGTCGCCCTGAGTTCGGGCGGCTCGAGCCCGAGGACGATCGAGGCGTCGACCGGCAACGCCGAGCTGCAGATCACAAGCGGCCGCGGCGACCTGATCGTGCACCGTCTGCCTCAGCTGCCGGCGGGGCGCATCTACGAGATGTGGGTGCAGCGCGGGAGCGCGACGCCCACTCCGACCGGCACGCTGTTCGGCGTGAGGCCGAACGGGTCGGCGGCGGTCGGCGTGCCCGGAAGCCTCAGCGGGATCAGCGCCGTGCTGGTCACGCAGGAGCCGGCCGGGGGGACCCTCGCGCCCACGTCCGCGCCCGTGATCGTCGCGCACGTGACCTGAGACGCGAGGCCCCGGCCTGCAGGCCCCCGGCCCTTGCTCCCATATACGTCGCGGGTTGCGATTCGGATCAATGGTGCGCTCCCGCCCCGCAGGGCACGGACGCCCTGCGGAACGGCCCCAGGGAAGTCGAGCGAAGCGAGACCCACTAACTCCAGGGGTACGGGCTGTGCGAGACCGGGTGCAGGTCCCCGGTGGCGAAGCGCTCGAACCGGAACGGGTGCAGCAGCGAGGAGTGCTCGCCGGCGAGGACGCGCGCGATCTCGCGGCCGACGGCGATCATCTTGTAGCCGTGGTTCGAGTCGGCGGCGACGAACACGTTCGGGCGCATGTAGTCGAACACCGGGAAGTTGTCGACGGTGAAGGCGCCGGCGCCGCCGCTCCGGGTCTGGCGGTACGTCGGGCGGGCGCCTTCGAACCGGCCGAGGCAGTGCGAGAGCGCCGCGCACCACATGTCGGGGAAGCCGGGCTCGACCGTGCCCGTGGGATACGGGTCGAGGTCGATCGCGTGGCCGAGCTTGAGCGGCTGGGCGCCGCCCTGCACGGTCTCGCGGTCGGGCTTGAAGTAGACGCCCCAGGGCTCGCTCGTGATCAGCCGCGCCGCGTCGTCGCGCAGCGTCTGGTCTGAGTCGACATGCAGCACCGGCGACTCCTTGCCGTCGTCGGTCACGAACAGCGCGGGGTCGAAGTCGATCTCGCCCTCCTGGAGGTACCAGTAGGTCCACATCGCCAGCGCGGGCTGGAGCTCGCCGTCGGGTTGGCGGACGTCGATCCGGTCGGGCAGGTCGAGCATCGCCCACAGCTCGGTGACCCACGGGCCGACCGCGATCACGACCTGGTCGGCGTGGATCGTGCCCTGCGTCGTGTGGACGGCGGTGACGGCGCCCGAGTTGTCCTGGTCGAACCCGGTGACCTCGACGCCGGCGAGGATCTCGGCGCCGGCCTGCTCGGCCTTCGCGGCCAGGCCCAGCATCGACTCCTTATTGAACGCGAACCCGCCGGCATGCTCATGCAGGCACACGGTCAGACCAGGGGCGCGCCAGTCGCCGTAGAGCGAGCGCATGTGCTCGGCGACGTCCTCCTCGCCGACATACAGGTCCGACGGGTAGCCGATCCGTTGCTGGCGCGCGTACACCTCGGCCAGGTCGCCCTCCTGCGCGGGCGGACCGAGCGCGATGTAGCCGCTCCCGTGGTAGTGGAGCGCCTCCGGATCCGACTCCCACACCTCGACGCACGCCGCCATCAGCTCGGACATCGCCGGCTGGAAGTAGTTGTTGCGGATTACGCCGCACGCGATCCCCGACGCGCCGGCGGCGACTGACGTCTTGTCGACCACCAGGACGCTTCTGCCCTGCTGGGCGACGTGCCAGGCGGTCGAGAGGCCGTGGACGCCCGCGCCGATGACGAGGACCGGTACGTGAGTCGGGCAGGGGGTCGGACATCGTTGCGCTCCTAGTGTTGCGTTGTGCGCAATAGCATTGCGCAGTGTGCTGTGCGGAGCATAGGGCGGGGGCGCCGGGGTCAAGAGCCAGCGACATGCTGGAGGCGAGGCTCGACGCCCGCCGCGCACTCCGGCGCCAAGTTCGACCTTGCCTGGGATTCGGCAACTGATATAACGAACGGCTGTACGAATTTGTACAAGGGAGCGTCCGTGGCATCGCTCGGTGGCGCGGCCGGCGAGGGTGCAAGAAAGGAGTGGAGGATGGCGGTAGCAGTCGACGGCGGCGACCCCAGTGCTGTGACGGTGCCGCTTGGTGGGACCGTTCAGACGGTGCTCGACAGCCCGCGGATCGCGCCGGCGCCCGCGACGCTCGAGGAGGCTCGAAACGCGCCCGGACGACGGGAGAAGATCGAGGAGATCACCAAGCGGATCGAGGCTCAGGGCATCAAGTACGTATTCTTCCAGCAGGTGTCGGTCACCGGCCGGGTTATGGGTAAGGGCGTCGTCTCGACGTTCTTCCCGCAGGTCGCGGAGAAGGGCTACCAGCTCGTGTACGGCGCCACCGCCAACCTGTTCACCGATCGCCTGGGCAACTACATCGGGTTCGGACCCGAGGAGTCCGAGTTGGCGGCGGTGGCGGACCTCGATACGTTCGCCGTGCTGCCGTGGGACGAGCGCGTCGCGCGCGTGTACTGCGACTGCTACGACACCGAGACTGGCGACCTGCTCGACGCCGACTGCCGCCAGAACCTCAAGCGGGTCGCGCACGAGTTCGAGCAGGAGCTCGGCTACCAGTTCCTGATCGGGATCGAGCCCGAGACGATGTGGCTCAAGCAGCCCGAGGACGGCGCCGAGCTCGAGGGCGTGACCAAGCCGTACTGCTACCACATCCACCAGTTCGAGGAGCTCCGTCCGGTGCTGCTCGACGTCGTCGACTGGGGCCAGCGCCTCGGCCTGGACATGAGCTACGGCGACCACGAGGACGCCCCGGGCCAGCTCGAGTTGAACTTCCGTTTCGACCGGCCGGTTCGGACCGCCGACAACATCACGACGTACCGCCAGGTGTGTGCCGCGGTCGGGCGCAAGCACGGCGTGCTGCCCACGTGGATGCCGAAGCCATTCACGGGCGTGTCGGCCAACGGCCATCACCACCACTTCACGCTCGTCGACGAGAACGGCGTCAACGTGTTCCACGACCCCGAGGGGCCCGCGCAGCTCTCAGAGATCGCGCGCCACTTCCTCGGCGGGATGCTCGAGCACTTCGGCGCGCTGATGTGCATCGGCAACCCGACCGTGAACTCGTACTGCCGCATGTGGGACACCGGCTTCTGGGCCCCGATCTACAAGAACTGGGGCTGGCAGAACCGAACCACGACCGTGCGCGTCGCGACCGGCGGCCGGTTCGAGTACCGCGGCGTCGACTCGTCGTGCAACCCGTACCTGACGACCGCGGCGCTGCTGCAGGCCGGACTCGACGGCGTGCGGCGCAAGCTCGACCCAGGGCCCCCGCAGCAGGGCAACACGTACGAGTTGCTCCAGCAGGGCGTCGAGATCGAACGCGTCCCCGAGAGCCTCGGGGCGGCTTTGAACGCGCTCGCGGCCGATGAGCTGATCCAGGGTGCGATCCCCGGGCGGCTGTACAAGGTGTTCGACTGGTACAAGCGCGACGAGTGGGAGCGCTACCTGGCGGCGGTGACCGACTGGGAGCGCAACGAGTACCTCGAGGTACTCCCGTAGGCCGGCCCGGGGGAAACGTCCATGTGCGGAATCGCCGGAATCATCTATCGCAACGGCAACGGCGCCCATCGGCTGGGCGCGGACATGACGCGCATGCTCCAGTCGATGAAGCATCGCGGCCCCGACTCGACCGGATACGCGCTGTATCGCCGGCCGAGCGCCGACCTGATCATGCGGATCAAGCTCGCCGACGGCGCGGCGAACGGGGATATCGAGTACGCCGACCGGCTCAGACACCGCCGGCGCGAGGTCGAAGCGCGGCTGCGGGCGGCGGGCGCTCGCGTCGATTCGATCGAGGACATCAACGAGTACACGATCGCGGCCGCGTTGGACTACGACGGTGAGCTCAAGCGGATCGCCGACTACGTCGAGTCGGTACCGGGGGCGGAGGTCCTGTCGGCGGGCTCGGCGCTCGAGATCATCAAGGACCTCGGCGATGCCCAGACCGTCGGCACCTCATACAAGCTCGACGGCTACATCGGCACTCACGGGATCGGGCACGTGCGGATGGCGACCGAATCCGACGTCGACATCTCCAACGCGCACCCGTACTGGGCGTATCCGTTCTCGGACGTCGCGGTCGTCCACAACGGTCAGCTGACCAACTATCACCAGTGGCGCCGCCGCCTCGAGCGGATGGGCCACCGGTTCGCTTCAGACTGCGACTCCGAGATCATCGCGGTGTACCTCGCGCAGAAGATGGCCGAGGGCGCCGGGCTCGAGGACGCCATGCGGATGAGCCTCGAGGACCTCGACGGCGTGTTCACCTACATGTGCGTCTCCGACGACGCGCTCGGGATGGCCAAGGACGAGCTTGCAGCCAAGCCGCTGGTCCTTTATGAGGGGGAGGACATGGTCGTGCTGGCATCCGAGGAAATGGCGATCCGCGCGGTGATCGACCGCGAGATCGAGACTTACGACCCGTACGAGAGCGAGGTGATGGTATGGACACGGTAGCCTCGGCCGGCGCCATCCCGCAGGCGCGCTTTGATCCGCGGGGCCTGGTCGAGCTCGACGAGACGATCCCTCATGTCGCTGAGATCGACGGCCAGCGCGCTAGCTTCGACGCACATCCGCTGACGACGCGGCAGATCAACCTCGAGCTGCGCCGGCTGATCTACGGCGAGGGCGTGCACGAGGTGACCGTCCGCAACCCGGGCGCCAAGCACTCGCTAGGCGTCGGGATCCTGCAACGCTGCAAGATCACGTTCGAGGGCAGCCTCGGATACTTCGCGTGCGGGCTGATCGACGGCCCCGAGGTGCACATCACCGGTCGCGTCGGCTGGTCGGCGTGCGAGAACATGATGTCGGGCGTGGTCGAGATCGACGGCAACGGCGGCTCGCTGACCGCGGCCGCCTTGCGCGGCGGCGACGTGGTCGTGCACGGCAAGGTGGGCGCGCGCACCGGTATCGACCAGAAGGGCGGGACGATCATCATCCTCGGCGACGTCGGCTCGATGACCGGGTTCATGATGCAGCGCGGCCGGCAGATCATCTGCGGGAACGCCGGCCACGGCCTCGGCGACTCGATGTACGACGGCGTGTTGTACGTGGGCGGCAAGGTCGCCTCGCTCGGGGTCGACTGCGTGCCGGGCGAGTGGACCGAGGCGGACACGGAGTTCGTGACGCGGAAATTCGGGATCTACGGTCTCGGTGACCCGCCCGAGCTCCAGAAGTTCGTGTGCGGCAAGAAGCTCTACAACTACGACTCGCTCGAGCCTTCGGAAAGGAAGCTGGTGCTGTGATGGCTGACGAGAACGCTCCGATGGCCCGGAACCGGCTCGGACGCAGCCGGATCTTCACCCCCGAGGTGATCGACGACATCCACGTGAAGGCCGAGCTCGGCCGCTACCGGATGCGCGGGTTCTCGATGTTCAAGCCGATCCCGCACTGGGACGAGCTGATGTTCCTGCCCGGGACGCTGACCCGGTTCGTGATCGAGGGATACCGCGAGAAGTGCGCGACGAAGACCGTCCTCGGGGCTCGCTTCGCCAAGAAGCCGATCGAGCTCGACATCCCGATCTACATCACCGGGATGAGCTTCGGCGCGCTGTCGCTCGAGGCCAAGATGGCGCTCGCCAAGGGTGCGTCGATGGCGGGCACGGCGACGTGCTCGGGCGAGGGCGGGATGATCCCGCCCGAGCGCGACCTGTCGACCAAGTGGTACTACCAGGTGATCCAGAGCCGCTACGGCTTCAATCCGCATCACCTGATGCTGGCCGACGCGGTCGAGTTCTTCATCGGGCAAGGCTGCAAGGTCGGGCTCGGCGGGCATTTGATGGGCCAGAAGGTCACCGAGCAGGTCGCCGAGATGCGCTCGCTGCCGGTCGGGATCGACCAGCGCTCACCCGGCCCGCCACCCGGACTGGCTCGGCCCGGACGATCTGTCGCTGAAGATCCAGGAGATCCGCGAGGCCACGAACTACGAGATCCCGGTCCAGCTCAAGCTCGGCGCCGCGCGCGTGTACGACGACGTGCGGATGGCCGCCAAGTGCGGCCCGGACATCATCTACCTGGACGGGGCCGAGGGCTCGACCGGCGCCGGTCCGCACATCGCCACCGAGGAAACCGGGATCCCGCTGATGGCGGCGATCCCCGAGGCGCGCCGTGCGCTCGAGGACGTCGGCATGGCCGACGAGGTCGACCTGGTCGTGGCCGGCGGGATCCGCAACGGCGCCGATGTCGCCAAGGCGCTCGCGCTCGGGGCGACCGCGATCGCGATCGGCCACTCGTCGCTGATGGCTTTGAATTGCAACAAGGAAATCCCGGGTGTCACCGACTACGAGGGCACGGTCGGCGTGCCCGCGGGTCAGTGCTACCACTGCCACACCGGACGCTGCCCGGTCGGGATCACGACCCAGGACCCGGAGCTGCGCAAGCGCCTGGTCGTCGACGAGGCCGCGACGCGCGTCTACAACTTCCTGCACACGATGACACTCGAGTGCCAGATGCTCGCGCGGGCGTGCGGGAAGACCGACGTCCACAGCCTCGAGCCCGAGGACCTGGCCGCGCTGACCGTCGAGGCCTCCGCGATGGCGCGGGTGCCGCTGGCGGGCACTGACTACATCCCGGGCGTCTCGGAGGAGCGGACGCTCGCCCGGATCGAGCGTTTGCTCGAGCGGCACGTCGAGAATCCGATCGACTTCCTCGAGTCGAACGGCGAAACGCTGGGAGTGGGGGCCGCCGGGCACGAGGGGGCGGGGTCATGAGCGAGACCGAGTACACGTCCTCGATCGACGCCGAGTATCTGGCGGGCCGCCGGTTCCCGTACCAGGAGGACATGTCGCTGGTGGACGACATCGACCTGCTCGCCGCGACCCCAGGCCAGGACATCAACTGGCTCGAGGACGTCGAGTTGCTCGAGGAGGACGGCGTCCCGGCGGTGTTCGACCGTTACTCGAACTCGTTCCTCAAGATCTATTTCTCGATTCCCTCGGGGCGCGAGAACGAGGTCGCCCGGAAGGTGTTGATCAAGCATCTACAGTCGGGGAACTCGTACGGGATCGCGTTGAAGGAGCGCCATTGCAAATTCGCCCAGCCCGAGCTCGGGCCGTGGGTCGAGGGGTCGCGGACGGTGGGCGCGGACTACAAGCCGACGGTGCTCGAGGGATGGGAGCCTCCGGCGCACTGACTCCGTTGGGCGGCGAGGCGGATCCTTCGGGCGACGAGGCGAGTCGTTTGGACGGATCCACGGATCTCCCGCGGTCGATCCGGCGAGGCCCGCCGATCACGATCGGCTGCGAATGCGGCGAGCGTCGCGACCTTCACTACGGCGAGCGGTGGACGTGCGAGAAGTGCGGCCGGACCTGGAACACGCGCCGGATTCCGCTCGAGCAGTACGCGGAGCTGTGCCGGACGCAGGCGCGATTCCGGTGGCTGCCGCTTGCGGCCGCCGCGGTCGTGGTCGCGTCGCTGATCGCGCTGGTGGTGCTCGGGCGGGCGTTCGCCGGGATCCTGCTCGCGGCGCTCGCGGCGATGGCCTGGAGCACGTTCGGGCGGCCGCAGTGGAAGCGGCGCTACGTGAAGGCGATCGAGAACCGGCCGAGCTGGAACATCGAGGCCGAGTAGCGGTAGCGGTCGTGCCGGTGTCGTGCGGGTGATCATCGTCGGCGCCGGGTTCGCGGGGCTGGCCGCCGCGGATGCGCTAGCGCGGGGTGGGGTCGAGGTGTCGGTGTTCGAGGCGCGGGACCGGGTCGGCGGCCGGGTGTGGTCGGTGCCGTTCGCCGGTGGCGTGGCCG
The DNA here is from genome assembly GCA_963755525.1 of uncultured Solirubrobacterales bacterium. Classification (GTDB taxonomy): domain Bacteria; phylum Actinomycetota; class Thermoleophilia; order Solirubrobacterales; family Solirubrobacteraceae; genus Palsa-465. The sequence continues at coordinate 137,026 of CAVWKC010000024.1, forward strand.
AGCGGGGCGCGGAATTCATCCTGCCCCACGATTCGACGGTGATCGGTTTGGCCGAGCGGCTCGGGCTGGCGCTCGTGCGCAAGGGGACGCTGTACGGGAACCGGGAGCCTCGGGGTGGTGGTTCGGCGGTGTCGCAGGCCGACGTGTTCGCGGCGGTGGCGCGTCTTACGTCGGCGCCGGGTAGCGGGACGCTGTCCGACGCACTGGGCGCCCGCGCGTTCGGACCGGGCGTTGCGGACGCGATTCGGGCGCGGCTCGAGGTGAGCTGCGCGGACGGGGCCGACGACCTCGACGCGTCCGTGCTCACCGAGGCCGCCGGCGCGTTCGGCGACTTCGATACGTGGACCGTCGAGGGCGGCAACGACCGGATCGCGCGGTCGCTGGTCGCGGGGCTCGGCGGGGGCATGCGGTTATCGGCGCCGGTGTCTCGTGTCGCCTGGCGGGGCGACGGCTCGGTACGGGTGGTTCTTGCCGGTGGTGAGGAGTCGATCGCCGACGCGGCCGTGATCGCGGTCCCAGCGTCGCTACTGGACTCGATCTCGTTCGACCCGCCGCTATCGCCCGCGAAGCCGGCCGTGCGCTACGGACAGGCCGCGAAACTGTTCGTCGGTTTGCGGACGCCGGCGCCGCCGAGCCAGGTGCTGTCGGTCTCCGAGCGATTCTGGTGCTACACGCAACTCGGCGCCGACGGCGAGCCGCTTCCGTTCGTGGGGGCGTTCGCGGGCTCGCCGGGCGCGTTGGAGGCGTTGGCGGTCGCAGCCGGGCCCGAGCGTTGGGTGTCGGCGCTGGCCCGGTTGCGCCCCGACCTGGATCTGGATTTGGATACGGTCATGCTCTCGAGAATGGGCCGATGACCCGTGGGTGCGAGGCGCGTATTCGGCACGGTCGGTGACGGTGCCGCTCGACTCTGACGCGCTCGCCCGGTCGGTCGGACCGCTGCACTTCGCCGGCGAGCACACCGCGGGCGCGTGGCACGGGCTGATGGAGGGCGCGCTTCGGAGCGGTTTTCGTGCCGCGGCGGAGGTGCTGGCGGGCGCCGGCCGATGAGATTTTGATTCGGACCCCGCCCAGCCGCCGTCTAACCTGGCGATGACCGTGGCCGGCGCTTCCAAGACGAATGCCGTGGAACTCGACGTCGACGGGAGGGTGGTGCGTATCTCCAGTCCGGACCGGGTCTACTTCTCGGCGCGCGGCGAGACCAAGCTCGACCTCGCCCGCTACTACATGAGCGTCGGCGACGGAATCGTCCGCGCGCTTCGCGAGCGACCGTGCATGCTCCACCGCTTCCCCGACGGCGTCGACGGCCAGAAGGTTCATCAGAAGCGGCTGCCGAAGGGCGCGCCACCGTGGGTGCAGACCGTCGAGATCTACTTCCCGCGTTTTGGCCGGACCGCCGATGAGCTGTGCGTCACCGAGCTCGGCAGCGTGATCTGGGCGGTACAGATGGCGACGGTCGAGTTTCACCCGTGGAATTCGCGGCGCGCCGACGTCGAACGGCCCGACGAGTGGCGGATCGATCTCGACCCGATGCCCGAGTGCGATTTTGACGCGGTTCGCCGGGTGGCGGGGGTCGCGCGCGAGGTGCTCGACGAGATCGGGGCGGTCGGTTGGCCCAAGACCTCGGGTGGCAACGGGCTCCACATCTACATCCGGATCGAGCCGCGGTGGGGCTTCGGCGAGGTGCGCGAGGCCGCGCTCGCGTTCGCGCGCGAGGTCGAGCGGCGGATCCCGGACGATGCGACGACGACGTGGTGGCGGAAGGACCGCGATCCGCGCAAGGTGTTCGTCGACTACAACCAGAACGCGCGCGACCACACGATCGCGAGCGCGTATTCAGTGCGTGGAAATCGGGAGGGCACGGTGTCGACGCCGATCACGTGGGACGAGCTGGGCGACGATTTGGATCCGCGGGATTTCACGATCGCGACCGTTCCGGCGCGATTTGCCGCGATCGGCGACCCGCACGCGGGCATCGACGACGCGGTGTTCTCGCTCGAGCCGCTACTTGAGTGGGCGGCGCGAGACGAGGCTGACGGCTCGTCTCGCGCCGACGAAGTTGAGAGCTAGTCGTGCGGGGTGTGGACGATCAGCACGTCGCAGTGCGCGTGGTGTGAGATCGTGTCGCTGACGCTCGCGCCGAACAGGCGGTGCACGACCCCGTGCTGATGGCCGACGACGATCATGTCGGCGCCCCGCTCCTCGGCGAGCTGAACGATCGCGTCCGACGGCTCGCCGATCGCGCCCTGATAGTCGGCCTCGATTCCCTGGCCTTCGAGATACGTGCGCGCCGTTTCAAGCTCCTTGGCGTGCTTCTCGGGCGGGTCGGTGGAGTCGATCGGACCGGCTGACCGGCCGGCGCTCAGCAGTATCGGCGTCACGCTCGTGACCACGAGCTTTGCGCCGAGCGCCTTGGCGAGCGTCGCGGCCCGTTCCAGCGCCTTCTGGGATCCGGCTGTGTCGTCGTATCCGACAACGATCGTGCTCATCGACGCTCCTCAGTGGTTACGCGGGCAGTGCGGCTATACGGGCATTGCAGCCGAAGGGGTGGGCTCGAGGCCGAGCATCGCCGCCTCCTCCTCCGGAGTCGCTGGAGTGTGCTCGCGGAAGTGCACGTGCTCCTTGTCCTGGACGATCCGCCGGAAGATGAACAGCAGCACCGAGGCGACCAGCACGCCGATGCCGATGGCGAAGTCGGTCCACGTACCGTACCCGTTCAGGTGCGGGGCGCCGGCGCCGACCACCAGCAGGAAAGCGACGAACACCGTCATGAAGCCCGCGATCCACACCCATACGTTGCTGAGCTTGACAGGTCTCGGCCAGTTCGGGCGGTCCTTGCGCAACAGCAGGAAGCCGCTGACCGCGAGCAGGTGGCAAAGCACGTAACCGATGTTGCTCATGTACAGGATCGCCAGGTTGCTCGAGATGAACAGCACCAGCAAGACGTTGACGACGAGATCGACGGTCATTGCGCGACCGGGTACGTGGAAGCGGTTGAGCACGCCGAGCTGCTTGACGGTCATGCCCGCCTTCGAGATTCCGTACAGGGCCCGGCCGCCGTCGGCCGTTGAGGACGACATCGACAGCACGAGGCTAGCCAGCAGGCAGATCAGGAAGAAGGTCCCAACGGTGTGGCCTGCGATCGTCTGGAACGCGGCCGAGTAGAACTGGCCCTCCTGGGTGGCGGTCGCGGGAACGCCGGTGACGCCGCCGAGCGCGAACGGCACCAGGATGAATACGCCAACCACGAACGCCGCGGAGCTGCGCAGCGCGATCTTGGCGTCCTGTTTGGTCTTGTACTCGGGCGCGAACGTGGCGCACACCTCCGCCGCCCACGCCGACCAGGCGAGGATGAACAGGTAGACGAACGCCTGCTTGGTGCCGCCCCAGGGACCGGTGAACGTCGCCTTCACATTGCTCGAATGCCAGTGACCGGTCACGAACGGGAGGATGATCAGCCCGATCAGCGCGATCGTGAGCAGGCCGGCGGTCACGTACGTGAATCCCTTGAACGGGCGGATGCCGAAGATGTTGAACGCCCACACCGCGATGATCACGCCGATCGCGATGAAGTTCGACAGGCTCAGGTGGACGATGCCGTCCCAGACGGTGAACGTCGTGTGCGGGAACCAGCGGGCCTGGACCAGGTCGCCGATGATCTTGCCGAAGATCGACAGGACGACCGACCAACCGATCCAGTAGCCGAACGCGGCCACCGGCCCGACGAACGTCGTGTACTTGCGCCACGCCTCGTTGGCGTACACCGAGATCCCGCCAGACTTCTCGGGGAACATCATCGCCGGCTCGACGTAGATCCAGGTCAGGATCCATCCGAGGATGGCCGAGATCCCCCACAGGATCACCGACCCCCAGACCCCGAAGATGCCCAGCGTGAAGCCGAGCGATCCGAACAGGAAGCCCGGGTTGCACATCGCGATCGTGAACCCATCCCACCAGCGGAGCGACTTCAGCAGCTGACGCTCCTCTACTACGGCTGTCGCCATTTCATCTCTCCTGTGAAGTCGTTCCCCCCGCTGTTGGCAGCCTTATACCAGTTTGTACAAAGGTGGTCAACCTGATCGGCGCGGGTTTCGGGGTAGCGCCGGCGGGCGTTGCGGGGTTTTTGTGGCCGCGGCGTAGACTCGTCTGCGCGATGCGCCCGCTGCTGGACCGCCGAAGGTCGCCGGCAGCCGCGAGGGGCGACCAGCGGTCGCCTTCGCGGCCGGTTTTGCTGGGGACGCTGTCGGTACGGGTCGACCCGACCGCCGAGCGAATGGCGATCGATACGGCGCTCGAGGTGGGCACCAAGCTGATCCTGGCCAACATGGTGATGCTCCCGCCATATCCGCTGACGGTCAGGATCGCGCCGGAGTACGTGACGCTGCCGCACGAGGAAGACCTGGAGGCGGTCCGCGCCACCGCGGCGCGGGCGGCGGCGCTTGGGATCGCGACCGAGTTGCTGCGCGTCCGCAGCCCCCGCCCTCTGACCGCATTGATCGAATTGGCACACGATCGCGAGGTCGGGTTGCTCGTGTTCGGACCCGACCTATCGCGCATCTCGCGCCGGCGCTTCCGCGCGGCGGCCAAGGTGGTGCGGCGGGACGCGCCGTGCCTGGTGTGGGTGGCGCCGACGGGCTAGTGCCCCGAGTCAGGGCCGTCGCGGCTCGCTCTGACCGGGGTTTCGCGCGGAGCGCCTAGCCGGGGTTGTCCTGGAGGTCCTGCATCGTGCCGAAGCGGCCGGTGTAGAACAACAGCGGTTCGTCGTCGCGATGGTCGACGTATTCGACCTCGCCGATCCATAGGACGTGATCGCCGGCGCGATGGACGTCGACGACCCGGCAGACCAGGTGGGCGACCGCGCCGTCGAGCAGCGGTAGGCCGGCCTGCCAGGTGAACTTCGGCTCGACCGGAGACGGCTTCTGCGCGGCGAAGTGCGCCGCGAAGTGTCGCTGTTCGTGGGCCAGGATGCTCACCCCGTACCGGCCGCTGCGCGGGAGCATCTCGTTCATGCGGCAGCGCCCGAGCGAGACGAGCACGAGCGGCGGGCGGAGCGAAACCGACAGGAATCCGTTGGCGGTCATCCCGTGGATCGTGTCCTTCTCGACCGTGGTGACCACGGTCACGCCGGTGGCGAACCGGCCCATCACCTGGCGGAATTCCCGGGCGGCCTGCTCGACGGCAGCGGCTTTCGGAGTCAGCCTGGCGACGCCGGTTGGCGGCAGGAGGTCGGCACCTGACTTCGCGGGAGCGCGCTTGGCCGCCGGCCGTGGCGGCGGCATCAACCCGCCGGAGGTCTCGGTCGGTTTCGCGACGCGCGTGAGCCGAGCTACTCCCTCGCGATCGGTCACGGTCGTCAAGATAGCTCCGCTGTCGGCCGGGCTGTGGGGTTCAGGACCGCGGGCGGGTCTTGTCCGGGTCGTAGAACGGGATCCGCACGACCGTCGACGGGATTCGCTTCTGGAGCCCGTCGAGCTTGCCGACCTCGACCTCGGTCCCGATGTCGGCGTACTGGACCGCCATGCGTGCGAGCGCGATCGACTTCTTGAGCGTCGGGCTGCGGGTGCCGCTCGTGACGACGCCCACGCGCTGGCGTCCCACGTATACGTGGTCGCCGTGCCCGGCGGTCTCGTTGCTGTGGAGCTCGAGCCCGACGAGCTTTCTTTGTGGGTGTTCCTTACGTTCGAGAAGGGCGTCGCGGCCCACGAAGTCCTCGTCGTTGGCAAGCGCGACCGTGAATCCGATGCCCGCCTCGAACGGATCGACCTGGTCGTCGAACTCGTAGCCGGCGAAGATCAGCCCGGACTCGATCCGCACCATGTCGAGCGCCTCGAGGCCGAGAGGCTTGATCCCGTGTGGCTCGCCCGCTTGTTGGATCGCATCCCAGACCGCCGGGCCGTCCGACGGGTGGCAGAACACCTCGTACCCGAGCTCGCCCGTGTACCCGGTACGCGAGACGATGATCGGGATCCCGTCGTGGGTGTTGATCCTGCCGACCAGGAACCGGAACCATTTGAGCTCCTCGAGGCTCGGCTGCGTGGGCGGCGTCCAGACGATCTCTTTCAGGGTTTCCCGGCTGAGCGGTCCCTGGACGGCGAGGTTGTGGAGCTGGTCCGTTGTCGGCTTGATCCAGACATGCAGGTTGTTCCGTTCCGCTACTTCGCGGAGCCAGACTCCGTCGTAGGGGTCACCGCCGATGAAGCGGAAGTTGTTGTCGCCCAGGCGGAACACGGTGGCGTCGTCGATCATCCCGCCGGTCTCGTTGCAGACCGCCGTGTAGACGACCTGTCCGACCGCCAGCTTGCGCGCGTCGCGGGTGATCGTCTTCTGGATGAGCGTCTCGGCGTCAGGTCCGAGGACCTCGAACTTCCGCAGCGGGGAGAGGTCCATGACGACGACCTTCTCGCGGCAGGCCCAGTACTCCGCGATCGCGCCCTCGTTGTTGAAGCAATGCGGCAGCCAGTAGCCGCGGTACTCGAGGAACGATTTCGTGAGGGCGCTTGTGCGCGGATGGAACGCGGTCTCCTGCGTCAGCACCGGCGGGGCGTCGGCGGTCACGCGGTGGGCGATGGCCACCGAGAACCGGTTCTGCGGCGAGTAGACGCGTACGTGGACATCTGTCACCTCCCAGGCATTTGAGGGATCGACGTCGTCGGGGCAGGCCGAGGACGCGCACACCAGGTCGGTCATCGCGCGCACCATCACGTAGTCGCCAGGGCGCGACCACGGCTCGTCGGAGACCAGTTGCATGTTCGAGTCGAACGCCGTGTTGTAGAAGAAGTTCAGCGCCTCCCAGCCCTTGCGGGGGGCGATCGGGAACGGGTTCAGTGCGCCGTTGAAGTTGTCGGTGCAGTTGATGTGGCCGGGATAGCCGAGGTCCTCGTAGTACTTGGCCTGGCACGCGAGCGCGAACGTGTCGTGCCGGCCGACGGTGTCGCGAACTACCTCGACGAGCGGGTCGAAGTCGAGGTCGTAGAACTTGCCTTAGAGGCCGGGCGTTGGGTATGCGTTGCCCATGAGGGTTCGTGTCACGGTCGCGTCGAGGCCGCGTTCGAGACCTCGTTGGAGCTTTGCGGCGTGGAAGGCGAGAAAGTCCGAGCACTGGCGGCCCTGGACGTCGATCACCTGGATGTACTCGCCCTGCTTGACCTCGTAGCTGAGGGCGGTTGCTTTGTCGACGCGGAAGTCGAGCCTGGGTTCTGCGAGCGGGGGCGGCAGTTCGGTTTGGTCCTGCGTCTGTCGCTTTGCGCGTCTTACCTCGATCAGGAGCTCCGTGGCGGGCTGGTCGCCGTCGACGATCCGGCCTCCCGGGGCTTTGACGGTGAGCGTGGTGGCGTCCTGTGCTGTGATCTCGATTTCGCTACCCGGCCTTGAATCGGGCCCGAATAGCGTGAGTCCGCCGTTGGTGGTTTCGCGGTCGAGGCCGAGCGCCGCGAGTCCGCCGCCTCCGCGCGCGGTGAGCTCGGCGGTCTGGCCGCCGTGGTGATCGATCACGCGGACTCGGTCGTCGCCCCGGATCGCCAGCTCGGTCGCACCTCCGGGGGCGACGCGGTAGAACTCGAGCCCCGGCTCGGTTGCTCGCAGCCCGTTGAGTAAGACCGCCATGGCTGCGTGTTTACGAGGCGGCGGGGGCGGAGGCCTTCTCCACCTCGGCGAGCAGCTGTTCGGCGAGCTCACGCTTGCCGTCGGCATCGAGCTTCTTGATTTCGTTCTCGACCGCGCGCCGGTTGTAGTGCTGGTTCCAGTAGTCGAGGCTCTCGAACCCGAGCAGCACCGCCTTGCCGACGAACTGACGCAGGACCTCGTTGGTCGGGCCCATCACCCAGCCGGCCTTGGCGTCGCGCAGGTAGCGCTCGAGCTCCATGTCGCGCTTGTAGCCGGTGCCGCCGCAGGCGTGGAGCATCTTGTCGACGACGTGCGCGGTGTTCTTGGCCGCGTTGAACTTGATCTGCCACGCCCAGTGGAGGAAGTTCGCGCGGGCGAACTCTCCCGGGGGCGGCTGGATCGTGTTGTGCTCGGTGACGTTGTCCATCGCCTGCGCCACCGAGTACACGAACAGGCGGGCGGCGTTCGTGTCCATGACGGCCTCGCCGATGTAGTCCTGGATCGTCGGGTAGTCGGCGACGCGAAGGCCGACGTCGACGTGGCGCTTACGCGTGGTCTGGCGCTTGCCGATGTCGATCGCGCCCATGGCCAGCCCGTTCCACACGCTGGAGGACCCGATCAGGAACCAGGGGTCGACCGCCTCGTCGTTGGAGGCCGCGCCGTCGCCCTCGGGTCCGACGATCTGGTCGCCGGGGATGTCGACGCCGTCAACCTCGATCGGGCCCGACTGGTTGCCGCGCAGCCCGAGGGCGTCCCAGGTCGAGGGCTGGGACTTCACGTTCTCGCCGTCGATGACAAACACGGATAGGTCGTCGTATCCGGTGAAGTCAGGAGAGGTCGTCTGGACCACGTAGAAGTCGGCGAACCCGCCCGAGGTGGTCCACGATGCCTTCTTGCGCACGTTGTAGCCGCCGTTGGAGCGGGCGGCGCCGGAGGAGATCGGGTACCAGAAGTGCGAGCCGGTCTCGGGGTCGCTGTAGGAAAGGGTCCCGATCTTGCCGCTGTTCAGGGGTTTGATGTATTTCTCGATCAGCGACGGGGTGGGGCGGAGCATGATCGTGTTGACCGCGCCCATGTGCATCACGTAACACATGGCGGTCGAGGCGCAGCCGTAGCGTGCGATCGTCTCGCACGTCATCACGAACGCGACGTGGTCCTGGCCGAGGCCGCCGTACTCGGTAGGGACGGTCAGCGCCAAGAACCCGTGCTCGCCGAGCAGCTCGAGGTTCCGCCGCGGGAACTTCAGCTCGTCGTCGGAGATCTTGGCGTTGGCGCGCATCTCCTTCTCGCACAGCTCGATGAGAGTGTCGCGAAGCTCCTTCTGGCGGTCGGTCAGCACCCACTCTGGGTCCCACTCGTAGCCCAATCCCCAGAAGGGCTCGCCACCCCATGTCTTCTCGGCCATCTACAACCCTCCACTCGCTCTGCACAAATATGTCCAATAGAGTTCTACCTGAGTGGGTGATCGGTGTCTAGGGCCGCGGGGGTTGGGTTCACCGGCGGTGGCGTTTGCTGGGGGTGGCGGTAGCGGTGGCGGTGGGTGGCGGTGGCTGGCGGCGCGCCGTGCACAAGTCGCCAAACTCCCCTCGCGCGCCGGCGACCTCGCCAACATAAGCGCCACCGGGGCGCTTATGTTGCCAAGGCTCAGCGGCGGTGGGGGCCGTGGCGAGTTCTGCACCGCCGTCCCCGCGCGATAGGCCTGCGGCCCGTGCGGACGGTGCCGGTGGGGTTATCCCCACCATCGAGAACGGGGGTGCGCGGCCTGGCAGACGCCCGGTCGCCCCAGCGATTTGGGCGCCGGCGAAGGCAGGCTCCGGTCCATGCAAAACACACCTTCTCTCCACCGTCGGCATCTGGCGGATCGCACAGCTCCGGCTTGCTGGCCCGCTTCGTCCATGCCGCCGCCCGGAGCGCGGCGCGCCGCCCCAAGACGACCGTCGCGCTCTGGTTCGCGTTGATCGTCGCGTGCGTCGTGCTCGGCTCGAGCGCCGGCATGCGCACGCTGTCGAATGCAGGTTCCGGCACCGGTGAATCCGCCCGTGCCGACGCTCGGCTCACCGCGTCGGGCCTTCAGGGGCCGGCGACTGAGAACGTGCTTGTCCGTTCGAGCAGTCCGCAGCGCACCGCCCGTGCGGTGAAAGCGCTCGAGGCCGGCGCGCGTCGCCTGCCGGCGGTGAAGTCCGTCCAGGGTCCGGGCGACTCGCGCGAGCTGTCTCGCGCCGGTGGCCGGACCGCGCTCGTCGTCGTGACGCTGCGCGGCGATCCCAAGTCCCCCGACGCCCGCGCCGCCCAGGTGCAGCACTTTGTCGATCAACTGTCTGCACCCGTGCACGGCGTCAGGTTCTACGAGGCCGGCTCCGGCTCGGAGGACAACGCGATCACTCAACTCGTCAACAACGGGCTGCACCGGGTTGAGCTGATCTCGATTCCGATCACGCTGGTGATCCTGGTGCTCGCGTTCGGTGCGCTGGTCGCCGCGTCGGTGCCGCTGGTGCTCGGGCTGACCTCCGTGGGAGCTGCGATCGGCGCGCTCGGGCTCGTGTCGCACATCGCGCCCAACGGCTCCTCGACGGCCCCGGTCGTCGTCCTGATCGGACTCGCAGTCGGCATCGACTACTCGCTGTTCTACATCCGCCGCGAGCGCGTCGAACGCAGAAACGGCGCCACAGCGGACGCGGCGCTCGCCGCCACCTCGGCAACCGTCGGCCGGGCGATCCTGGTTGCCGGGATGACGGTCGTGATCGGTCTCGCCGGGCTGCTGTTCACCGGCTTCGGGGTGTTCACCTCGATGGCGCTCGGCGCGATCCTCGTCGTGTTGATCGCCGTCGTCGGGTCGCTGACCGTGCTGCCGGCGATGCTCGCGCTGCTGGGCGACCGGATCGACCGGGGGCGGCTGTGGCCGCGACGGTGCCGCAAGAGGTCCCGTCGCCGGCGGACGATGTGGCAAGCGCTCGCAGCCGGCGTCACTAACCACCCCCGCACCTCGCTCGCACTAGCTCTCGCAATCCTCGCGGGGCTCGCGGTGCCCCTGATCTCGATCACGACCGCCGAGCCCGGACAAAACGACGTGTCGCCGAACACGCCGATCCGTGCCGCCTACACGGCGATCGAGCGGGCGTTCCCGGGATCCGAGGACACCGCCGATCTCGTCGTGAGCGGACACGGCCTCCACACACAGAAGGCGATCTCCGAACTCCACAGCATCGGCCAGAAGGGCGTCGACATCACCGGCGGCCGGGGCGCGGTGGCGATGCAGATATCGCGCGACGGCCAGACCGCGCTGCTTCAGATCCCGATGCCCGAGTCGAGCCTCACGGTCGCCGACCAGAAGGTGCAGACGATCAGGCACGAGCTCGAACCGGCGGTCGCAAGCGCGATCCCCGGGGCGCGCGCGGATCTGACCGGCGACTACGCGGGCAACCTCGATTTCACGAGTCGCCTGTCGCACGTCACGCCGCTGGTGATCGCGTTCGTGCTCGGGCTGGCGTTCATCCTGCTGATCGCGACGTTCGGTTCCGTAAGGCTGGCCCTGTCGGTGATCGGGCTCAACCTGCTGTCCGTCGGCGCCGCATTCGGCGTGCTGGTCGCGGTGTTCCAGCACCACTGGGCACAGTCGCTGCTCGGCTTCCAGTCGGACGGTGCGGTCGTAGACTGGCTCCCGCTGTTCGCTTTCGTGGTGCTTTTCGGCCTGTCGATGGACTACACCGTGCTCGTGCTCGAACGCGCTCGGGAGGCACGCCAACAGGGCGCGAGCGCGAAACAGGCCGCCGCCGTGGCGCTGGGCTCGACCGGCGGGACCGTGACCAGCGCCGCGTTCGTGATGATCGCCGTGTTCTCGGTGTTCGCCACGCTGCCGCTGCTCGAGTTCAAGCAGCTCGGGGTCGGGCTGGCGGCCGCGATCGCGCTCGACGCGACGATCGTCCGCGGTCTGGCGCTGCCCGCGGCGCTCACGTTGCTGGGCGACCGCGGCCTGGCTCCGGCTCCCGCTCGCCCATCCCGCGGGCGCGCCCGGGACTGGGATCATGAGGTCGGTGTCGCCGCGATTGGATCGACCAATGACTGACCACAACCGCGAAATCGATCTGCGGTCGATCGCGCGGGGGGCGGCGTTCGTGCCGTCCCTCGTGCTCCTGACCGCGCTGATCGTGATCTGGGCGGCGACCGGGGCCGGGTACTTCTGGCCGAGGTGGCCGGCGCTCGGCCTCGCGATCCCGACCGCGCTGTGGTTCGCCGTCCGCCGCGCTCGGCTTCGGTATACGGGAGCGACTCGCTGGTACGCGATACAGGCGGGCGTCTCGCTGGTCCTGGTGGGCACGTGCTTGGCGGTCTGGTGGTTTACCGGCGGCTTCTTCTGGCCGGTGTTCCCGTTCGTCGCGTTGTCCGTGCTGCTTGCCCTGAACCCGCTGGCCTTCCGGCCCGGTCAGCGGAGGCTCGAGCTTCGCGTCGACGAGCTGACCCGTACCCGCAGCGGCGCGCTCGACGTCCAGGCGTCCGAGCTGCGTCGGATCGAACGCGATCTCCACGACGGCGCCCAGGCCAGGCTGGTGGCGCTCAGCATGCAGCTCGGCCGCGCCGAGGAACGGCTTGCTGATCACCCCGACAGCGCGGCGCTCGTGCGGCAGGCTCGCGAAGAGGCGACCGCCGCGATCAGGGAGCTAAGAGACCTTGCGCGTGGGATCGCGCCGCCGGTGCTCGCCGATCGGGGACTGGTGGCCGCGGCCGAGTCGCTCGCGAGCCGGTCGACCGCGAACGTCAAGGTGGCCGGTCACATCGATCACCGCCCACCGCCGGTGGTCGAGACCGCGGCCTACTTCGTCATCGCCGAGTCGCTGACCAACGTCGCCAAGCACGCGCCGGGCGCCGGCGCGGTCGTGACGCTGAACCTCGATGGCGCGATGCTCGTCGTCGAGATCGCCGACAACGGACCGGGGGGCGCGAACCCTGCGGGCGGCGGCCTGACCGGGCTCAAGCAGCGAGTCGAGGCGCTCGACGGCCGGCTCGAGGTTCAGAGCGTGGCCCGCGAGGGGACGGTCGTGTGGGCCGTGCTGCCATGCGAGTAGTAGTCGTCGAGGACCAGGCGCTGCTGCGCGAAGGGATCGTGGCGCTGCTGGCTGAGAACGACATCGAGGTCGTCGCGCAGGCCGACGACGGTCCCGGGCTGCTTCGGATCGTCGACGGCCACAAGCCAGATCTGGCGATCTGTGACGTGCGGCTGCCCCCGACGTTCACCGACGAGGGGATCCGCGCGGCGCTCGAGGCGCGCCGGCGCCATCCCGAGCTCGCGATCCTGATCCTCTCCGCGTACGTGGAGCCCGTATACACCGCCGAGCTCCTGGCGGCGGGCCAGAGCGGGGTTGGCTATCTGCTCAAGGAGCGCGTCAGCGAGGTGAGGACGTTCGTCGACTCGGTCAAGCGCGTCGCCGGCGGCGGGACGGCGCTCGATCGCGAGGTCGTCAGCGCGCTGATCGCCGATCGGGACCGCAGCGGCGACGGTGCGAAGCTCGCGGCGCTCACACCCCGCGAGCGCGAGACGCTCGAGCTGATCGCCCAAGGCCGCACCAACGCCGCCATCGGGCGCGAGATGGTGGTGACGCTCGGCGCTGTCGAGAAGCACGTCTCGAACATCTTCACCAAGCTCGACCTGCCCGCCGGCGACGATGATCACCGGCGGGTGCTGGCGGTACTCGCGTATCTGCGCGCGACCGGAGGGCAGTGACCCCCGCGGTCGCGCGGACCGCCGGGGGCCAACGGACCACGACCGGCCTACGAGATCATCCCGCCGAACTGGCCTCCGCTGATCGTCAGGATCTGGCCGTTGACGTAATTGGCCCACGGCGTGCACAGCAGGAACACCCCGCCGGCGGCCTCGCGCGGCGTGCCCGGGCGCCCCATCGGGATCAGGGCCGGACCCAGCGCGCGGAGCTGCTCGGGAATCCCGAGCTGGACCTTCTCGCCGCGGATCTCGACGACGTTGGTGTCGTCCTTGGCGGCGGTCAGGCGCGTCTCGATGAACCCGAACGCCACGGCATTGACGTTGATCTTGAACTGGCCCCACTCCTTCGCCAGCGTCTTGGTGAGCCCGAGCACGGCGGACTTGCCCGACGAGTAGTTGGCCTGGCCGGCGTTGCCCATCGTGCCCGAGATCGAGGACACGTTGACGATCTTGCGGAACACCTCGCGGCCTTCCTGGCGCTCCACTTTGGCGGGCTCGCGCATGTGGGGAGCGACTGCGCGACACATCCGGAACGGCACGACCGTGTGGATGTCGAGCATCTTCTGGAACCAGTCGTCGCTCATCTTGTGGATCGGAGCGTCGAGCGTGTAGCCGGCGTTGTTGACGAGGATGTCGACCTTGCCCCACTTGTCGATGACGGCCTGGACGAGCTCGTCGGGAACCCCGGGCTCCGTGAGATCCCCTGCAAACACCATGGTTTCGCCGGCTATCTCGCCCGCGGTCTGCTCGGCGACGTCACCGTCGAGGTCGTTGATCAGGACCTTCGCGCCGTTTTCGGAGAGAAGCTCGGCGGTCGCGCGTCCAATGCCGCGCGCCGACCCGGTGACGATCGCCACCTTGTCATCGAGGATTGCCATGTGTCCAGACCTCCGTATTCGGATATGAGGCTGGGCATCATGCCAGTGCAGAGGCCAACGAGGCGCCACGCAACCCCGACTCGATGGCCCCGTCGATGAACCCCGCCCAGCCGTTCGCGAGGTCCGAACCGGCGAACACGACGCGGCCCTCGGGCCGTCGCATCGCGACATGGTGGTGCTCGTACCAGCCCGGCCGGTGGATCGCCCACGTGCCGCGGGAGAACTCGTCGCCGAGCCAGTTGTGCGCGGTGGCGTCGAGCACCTCGTAGCCCGGCAGGATCGCGTCGAGCTGGCGCTGCACCGCCGGCAGATCGCCGGCGTCGCAATGATCGGCGTCGATCCCGAAGCCGATCATCAGCTGGGAGCCGTCGCCGTCGAACGACTCGGTCCCGAGATAGCCGAACGGGTGGCCGGGCCGGATCGCGTTCTGGGCGACCGCTTCGCCGCGGGCGCGGATGAAGATCTTGATCCCGCGCGAGGCCTGGCCGAGCGCGATCGCCCTCCGTTTGTCCTCCGGCAGCCCGGGCGCGAACTCGATCGCGCCGAGCGCGTTGAGCGGCAGCGCGACGATCACCGCCCGCGCCGTGAATCCGTTTCCGGAGCGGTCCTCGACCTCTACAACGTCGTCCCGCTGGCGGATCGCAGCGACAGCACGATTCGAGGCGACGCTCGAACGGCGCCCCCGACGCGATCGCGTCGAGGAGCGCGCGGGTACCTCCGACCATCGTCACACGTCCACCCGTGAACTGGGTCAACTCGAGGCTGTAGCCGGATAGCGCGTGCCAGCGCAGCACCGAGACCGCGCCCGCGTCGTCGAGCGGGGCGTGCGCGAGCGACTCGAGCTCGGCGGTCAGGACGTCGCGGTCCTCGGCTCCGAGCGCGAGCTCGTCGAGGCGCTCGGCGATCGTCTGGCGATCGAAGCGGGCAAGCGCGTCGAGCGCGCGGGTGGGGTCGTGCGGCACCGGCAGCGCCTCGCGCACGCCGTCGACGAACCGGTCCCAGCCGCGGCGCGCGATCTGGTCGCGCTCGTCGGTCGACCCCGTCCGCCGCTCATCGCCCACGTACCAGCCGGCGATGTCGGCGTCTCCGCTGACCTCGACGCGAAGGCCGGCGCGGGTGATCTCGGACCACGTATGGGGCTGATGCCAGTGCACCCAGGCCCCGCCGTACTCGATCGCGTGGCCGTCCCAGTCGGCCGACCACGTGCGGCCGCCGAGCCGGTCGCGAGCCTCGAGCAGGAGGACGGAGCGGCCTCGCAACGACGCCTCGCGCGCGGCGGTGACGCCGGCAAAGCCGCCTCCGATGACGATCACGTCGTTCACCGGACCACCACCGCTTCAGATACGACCCCGACGCGCCCTCGCGCGATCGCGTCGACCGCGACCGCCCCGCCAGGACTCGCGAACACCGGGTTCAGCTCGATCAGCTCGAGCGACTCCTCGACGAGAACCTCGCCGACCCGCTCGGCCAGCCGCGCCACCGCGGCCAGGTCGACCGGCGCCGACCCCCGCGCGCCGGTCAGCAGTGGCGCGCCCCGCAATCCCCGGAGTGTGGTCTCGATCCGCGAAGCGCTCGCCGGGAGCGGCACGATCGCCACGTCGCCGAGCATCTCGGTCCAGACGCCGCCGAGCCCGATCACGAGCGCCGGCACGACCGCGTCGGCGCGGGCGGCGACGATCAGCTCGACCCCGGGGGCGACCATCTTTTCGGCCAGCACGGACGCGCCAGCGTACGCCGTCGAGCGCGGCCAAGCGCGCGAACGCGGTCCGCACCGACGCCTCCGAGCGCAGGCCAAGCTCGAGCGCGCCGACATCCGACTTGTGTTGGATCGTCGAAGCGCTGAGCTTCAGGGCGATGCTGCCGCCGAGCTCGGCGAGTGCGAGCACGGCGTCGTCCTCATCCGATACGACTCGTCCGTCGACGACGGGCACGCCGGCGTCGCGCAGCAGCTCCTTGGCGTCGTGCTCGGACAGCCACTCGCCGACCCCACCCACGGCGTGCGTCGCGGCCCTGGCGATTTCGAGTAGCCGCGCCGGGTCGCCTGGCGGGGTACGCAACGCCGCGGCGCACGCGAGCCCGGTGCGCAGTCCGGCGATCGCCGGGATCCCGGCCTGGGCGCAGTGCCACGCCGCGTCGTCGTCGAGCAGCTCCGGCAGCGTCGAGCAGATCATCGTCGCCGCCGGGCTCCTCGCCGCGCCGGCGATCACCCCCTCACGGACCGCGTCCGACGCCTCCGCCACCGCGCCGGTCAATCCCGGGAACTGGTCGTAGAACACGAGCACGTCGTCGATCGCCGAATCCGCGCCCACGGTTTGGACGAGCTCGGCGAGCAGGTCACCGTCGCCCCAGATCATCGCGGTGTAGTCGAGTGGGTTGGCGACGGTGGCGGCCGACGGCAGCAGCGCCCGCAGCCGCTCGCTCGTCGCTGGAGCGAACACCGGCAGTGAGAGCCCGAGACGCGCAGCCTCGTCCGCGCCCTGGGCCGAGTCTCCGCCCGAGCAGGTCATGATCGCGAGCCCGCCGCCGGCACGCCGGGACGGACGTCGCACCGGGACCGCAAGGGTCTTCGCGATCTCGAGCAGATCGTGGACGTCGGACGCCCAGATCGCGCCGGCCTCCTCGACGAGCGCGCGGAAGATCCGCTGGTCGCCGGCGAGCGCGCCGCTGTGAGCCGCGGCCGCGCTCGCGCCCGCCTTCGAGCTACCCACCTTCAACACGACCACGCGCACGCCCGCCGACGCGCACGCGGCGAGGCCGTCGCACAGACCGGGGCCGCCGTCGTCCTCGAGATACAGGGCAACGGCCCCGACACCTGGGTCGCCGGCCAGCGACTCCAGATAATCGGCGGCGCTCAGGACGGCCTGGTTGCCGCTGGCCACGACCGTGTGGAACCGCAGGCCGCGCCGCGTGGCGAGCGCGTTTACGGCGACGTTGCCGCTCTGCGAGATCAGCGCGACCGCGCCGGGCTCGCGCGGGGTCAGCGCATCGCCCCACAGCGCGGTGCGCGTATGCGTCGCGACGATCCCGTTGCAGTTGGGCCCGCAGACCGGGAGCTCGTACCGCCGCGCCGCCGCGACGAGGTCCCCTTGCAATTCGACCCCGTCGGCGATCTCCGCGAACCCGGCGCTGAACACGACGGCGCCGCCGCACCCGCGGGCCCCCGCCTCCTCCACGGCCCCCGCGACGCCCGCCGCCGGGATTGCGACGATCACGGCGTCGACGGCCTCGGGCAAGTCGGACACCGTCGGCACGCACGGCCGGCCGAGCACCGACGTGCGGCGGGGGTTCACGCCCCACACCGGGCCGGGGAAGCCGACCGCGTCCAAATTAAGCAGCGCCTGCGCCCCGTAGCTGTCGGGGCGGTCGGTGGCGCCGACGACCGCGATCGACCGCGGACGCAGAAGACGGCTCAGGTCCACAGCGAGAACCTCAGTGGATCGTGGCCTCGACGCCGCGGCGTTCGAGTGCTCGCGCGATGATCAGCCGCTGCACCTCGCTCGTGCCCTCCCAGATGCGGTCGACCCGGAGCTCGCGGTTGAATCGCTCGGCGACGTTGCTGCGCATGTAGCCGCGCCCGCCGAACGCCTGGACCGCCCGGTCGGCACACCGGCAGGCGGCCTCGGACACGAACAGCTTCGCCATCGATGCCTTCGCGTGGATCAGCTTCACGTCGGCGCCGGCGTCGACCATGCCCGCGACCTGGAGCGCGAGCAGCCGCCCGAGCGCCGCGTCGGTCGCCGAGTCGGCGAGCGGGAACGAGATCCCCTGGTAGTCGAAGATCCGCGTGCCGCCCTGCTGACGCGAGAGCGCCCACGCCGTCGTCTCCTCGAGCAGCCGCCAGATCGCGCCGAGCCCGTGGGTGGCGATTCCGAGGCGCTCCTCGGTGAACCACGCGCGCTGGAGCGCCTCGCCGTTGCCGACGCCGCCGATCACCGCGTCCGCGCCGACCTCGACGTCGGTGAAGCGGATCGTCGGATGGCCGTGCGGGTAGTTGTGGGTGAACCGCGGGTCGTCGACGAACTCGACTCCCGGGGCATCGGGCTCGACCAGAAACAACGTCGGCAGCCGGTCGGGGCCGTCGATCGCGTTGGCCATCACGATCAGCACGCGGGCGACGTCGCCCGAGGTCACGAACCATTTCTCGCCATTGATCCGCCACCCGTCGCCGGTCGCGACCGCGGTCGACGCGATCCCGCCCGGGTCGGACCCCGCCTCGGCCTCGGTCACCGCGTAGGCGTCGCCGCCTTCCCCCCGGATCGCCGGGATCAAATACCGCTCGACCTGCTCGGGCGTGCCCTGGAGCAGCACGTTGTATGCGCTCGGCACGTGCCAGTGCAGGCCGTTCGTGACGCGGCCAAACTGCTCGTTGACGAGGAACCACTCGAGCATCGACCACCCCTGCCCGCCGTACTCGGGGGCGAACCGGCCGCCGTTCAACCGCGCCGCGATCGCCTCGCGCTTGACGTGCTCGATCGTGTCCTCGGGCAGTCGCCCGCCGAGCTCCTCGGCCTCGAGCTCGAGCGGCATCAGCACCGTCTCGACGAAAGTCCGCGCGCGCTGCTGAAGCTCGAGCTGGTCGGATGTGAGCTCGTGGCCGGCGGACGTGTGGATCACGGCGGTGCTCATGTGGCTTGCTCCTCGTTGCTCTCGGCGATCAGCTCTGACAGCCGCCGCCTATCTGTGTCGGTTCGTCGTGCGCCGCGCCCGGGAAGCGCCAGCAGCAGGTTGTGGTGGTTGGCGATCACCGCGATCGCGACCTCGCGGGCTTCCGCCACCGCGGGATCACGATCGCCGGCGCGGGCGTCGATCAGCTCGACAACTCCGTGCAGGTAACGATCCCAGCGGCGTTCGCTTCCGCGCAGGATGAGCCGCTCGATCTCGGCCGTCTCATCGGCGACCGCCTCGTCGGTGGCGCGAGCGCCGGAGCGCAGGGTCGCGACCGCGGCCGGAAGCTCGCGCTCGGGCTCAGGGGTGACCGACAACCACGGCACGCGCTTGACCATGGGCGGTAGACTAACGCAAACTGATCACAAAGTCAGGATGGTTTCCATGTCAGCTGTGATGAATGCCGTCGCGGGGGTCGCGCTCGAGCCCCGGCTGTACCTCGATCCGGAGCTGGTCGAGTCCGAGCAAGAGCGGATCTTCGAACGGACCTGGCAGCTGATCGGCCACGTCTCCGCGGTGCCGCGCCCGGGCAGCTACACGACCGGGTTCGCGGGCTCGCAGCCGGTCCTGGTCGTGCGCGACGACGAGCACCGGTTGCGGGCGTACCGCAACGTCTGCCGCCACCGCGGCTCGTGCCTGCTGAGCGGGGCGGGGCAATGCAAGGGAGCGATCCGCTGCCGCTATCACGGCTGGACCTACAAGTTCGACGGCACGCTGATCGGCGTGCCCGAGGGGCGCCAGTTCGGCGACCGCCTCGACAAGCCCTCGCTCGGGCTGATGCCGGCGCGCGTCGAGGAGATGTGCGGGCTCGTGTTCGTCAATCTCGATCCCGACGCGACGCCGCTGGCCGACCTCGTCGGCGACCTCCCTGCGCGCCTGGCGCGCTACCGGATCCCGGAGCTCGAGCCGTTCGGGCTTTCGGGCGGCACGCAGCCCGCCAACTGGAAGGTGGTGGCCGAGAACTACCTGGAGGGCTACCACATCCCGATCGCGCATCCCGGCCTCATGCGGATGCTCGACTACAAGCACTACGACACCGAACTGCACGAGCACTACGCGTGGATCGAGGCGCCGCTCCGCGAGAAGCCGAGCAGCAACTGGGTCGAGCGCGCCTATGCGCAGTTGGTGACGCCGATGCCGGGGCTGAGCGAGGAGGATCGGCGCACCTGGCGGTACGTGTTCATCTATCCGAACACGACGATCGACCTGTACCCCGATCAGGTAAACACGTGGCAGATGAACCCCGACGGCGTCGGGCGCACGCGCGACGTGTTCGCGGGGTATCGCGCGCGCAGCAGCGGACCCCGGACCCGCGCCGTTCAGCGCATCAACGGCTGGCTGAACGAGGTCGTGCTCAAAGAGGACATCGACCTCGTCGAGAACGTCCAGTTGGGGCTGAAGACGCGCGGGTATCGGTGTGGGCCGCTGTCGCGCAGGGAGAGCGCGGTGGCGTGGTTCGCCGATCGGATCCGCGCGGATTTGGATCCCGCCCACCCCGAGGCCGCGACCACGTGAGCGCTGGCAAACCGAGCGCCCGAGACCGCGCGAGCGAGGGCAAACCGAGCGCCCGAGACCGCGCGAGCGAGGGCAAGCCGAGCGCCCGGGACCGGATCCTCGCTGCCGCCGCCGCGCAGATCGCCCGCGAGGGGATCGACGGCGTGCGGATCGCGCGGATCGCGATGGAGGCGCGCGTGTCGACCGCGCTCGTCCACTACCACTTCGAAACCCGGGACGCACTCCTGGCCGAGGCGCTCGACTACTCGTACTCGCACGCCGGAGACGCCCGCATATCGAGTGGCGAGCTGCCCGCGGCCTCCCACGCCGAGCGCCTGCAGTCGATGATCGAACAGTGCCTGCCGACGACGCAGGCGCTCGAGCAGGACTGGGTGCTGTGGGTCGAGCTCTGGCTCCGCGCGGTGCGTGTCCCGGAGCTTCGACCCGTCGCCGAGGAGCTGTACGCGCGCATGCGCGCGTGGTTCCGCGACGAGATCGAAGCGGGGGTCAAGGACGGCGAGTTCGCGCGGTGTGATCCGGACGAGGTCGCGGATCGCCTGCTCGCGCTCCTCGACGGTTACGGCGTCAGGACGCTGATCGGCGACCGGGCGATGCCGCTCGAACGTGCGCGGCGGGGCGTGTCGAGCGCGCTAGCTCGCGATCTCGGACTGGGGGAGACGCTGACCGCTGCGCCCGCTCAGGCAGGCGAGCCGGCGCCGAGTGCCGCGCGTGCGGCGGCGCGGCCGGTTCGGACCGCGCCCTCCATGTAGCCGGCGACCCAGTGGTCTGAGCCGGCGACGTAGAACGGCGGCTCGTGGGTGCCGTGCAGCGGCCCGACTCGGGTCAGGTCGCCCGGCGCCCAGCTCGAGATGTAGCCCTGCGTGAACGGATCGACGCCCCACGCGCGCTCGAGCATCGCCACCGGAAACCGGGCGGGCTCGCCGTACAGCGCCACGAGGCCGTCGACCACGGTGCTCGACCGAACCGCCTCGGGCGTCGCCAGGAACGCGGCCAGCCGCTCGGGCGGGACCAGCATCGAGAGCACGCCGGAACCCTGCGGCCACGTCGAGCCGAACAGCCACTCACTCTCGGCGAGTCCGTTCTGTCCGGCCGCCTGCCAGAACGGCGCTTCGTAGGCGGCGACGACCTTGGCCGCGAGTGCCTGGCGCTGTGACCGGAGCGACCGCAGGCGCGCATCGCTGAGGCCGGCGATCTCGACCGCCCGCAGGGGGCCGGCCGGGAGCGTGCACACGACGGCCTCGGCGTCGATCGCGTCGCCGTCGGCGAGGACGACGCGCGTGCGTCCGCCCGCGATCTCCACCCGGCGGACGATCGCGCCGTAGCGGATCCGAGTCTCGAGCCCAGCGGCCATCGCGAGCGCCACCGCGGCGGAGCCTTCGGCCACGCGGAGACCCTCCCACCGCTCGAGGTCGTAGAACCCGTCGCCGCCGAGCACCGCGTGCTTGCGGAGCTCGGCCAGGAGCGAGGTCCGCTCTGGGCTGTCGCACGCGAGCGACAGCGAAGCGAGCACGTGCCGCCGGTGCACCGCGGGTAGCGCGTCCTGCGCGCGGAGCCAGTCGGCAAGGCTCAGCGCGTCGAGACGCGCGGCGTCCGAGTGACTCCACGGATCGTCGGGATCGACGGTCGCAGAGAGCTCGACGAACGCCTGCCCGATGCGTTCCTCGTCACGCCGCTCGGCCTCGCTCATCCAGGGGACCGCGTCGCCGATGTATATCCCGTCGACCAGCCCCCAGCTGATCTCGCCAGGATCGGCCACGTAGCTCTGCTCGACCGCCAGGCCGAGCTCCTCGACCAGCTCACCGTACGCGGTGTGACCCGGTCCAAACACCTCGCCGCCTGCCTGGACGGTGCGACCGTCCGGCAGCGTGACCGCCTCCACGCGGCCGCCCACCCGGTCGCGAGCCTCGATCACGATCACGTCCGCTCCCGAGCGCTCGAGGTCGCGCGCGGCGCTCAATCCCGCCAGCCCTGCCCCCAACACCGCGACGTCGACCACTCGGTGACTCCTCTCTCCGCTATGGCTCTCGCTAGCGATGGCCCGCGACCTTGACAGCAACCACTGAACCGCTGTAGTTTTCTGAACCGCCGTTCAGGATACAAGTTTGTACAAGGGTTGAGAAGAGGGTGAGTCCGCGTCCCAAGGTCGAGCACCTGCGCAAGCCGCAGATCATCTCCGCGGCCGCAGAGGTGCTGTACGAGCGGGGTCTGTTCGACACGCGCATCGGCGACATCGCCGAGCGCGCCGGCACGAGCGCGCCGACGATCCTCTACTACTTCGAGTCCAAGGACCGGCTGCTCGAGGAGGCCGTCGACCAGACCGACCGCGACTTCTACGAACGCCTGACCGAGGGGCAAGCCCAGCGCGAGGGCGCGGTCGACAAGCTCGTGCACCTGATCGAGGAGACCAGCCTCGGTCCGGGCGGCCTCAGCGACTGGACACTGTGGATGGAGATGTGGGTGCGGGCTCGCCGCGATCCCGCCGTGCGCGACGCGTACTTCCGCCTCGACCGCCGGCAGCGCAAGCTGATCGCCGACATCGTCCGCGACGGCCAGGAAGCGGGCGAGTTCGACCGGGACGCAGACCCCGACGAGTTCGCGCTGGCGCTCAGCGGGCTGATGGACGGGCTCGGTGTACAGGTCACTCTGGGTCAACCCGACGTGACCGCCGAGCGGATGGTCGACCGCTGCCTGACGCTCGCATCGAGCGAGCTTGGCTGCGACCTGCGCGAGGCAAGGAGGGTCCGTGCATCCACGTGAGGGTTGGTTGGGCGACGGGATCCGCCGTCGCGCTCCTCTGGACGGAGCGGCGCTCTCACGCCGCGAGCTGCTGGGCGCCGGCGCCGGGCTCGCGCTGGCCGGATTGCTGGCCGGTTGTAGCTCGACGAACCCCGCCGGTGCGGCCAGCGCGGACCCCCCGCTGCCACGAAAAGGAACCAACCTCAAGTGGCCGGTGTACGCGGACAACAAGCCGATCGCCTCGGGCCTCGCGCCCGAGCGGGGGGCGACCCTGCAGCTGTACAACTGGGTCGCGTACATCAACGAGGCGGTGGTCAAGAGCTTCTGCAAGAAGCACGACTGCAAGTACTCGATTACGACGTTCAACACGATCGAGGAGGCGCTCTCCAAGCTCACCAGCGGGGAGCTCAAGTTCGACGTGTTCTTCCCGACCGTCCCCGTGCTCGGCCAGTTGATCGCGGCCAAGTTGATCCGACCACTCAACCACAGCTATATCCCCAACATCGCCAACGCCTGGCCCAACTACCGAGGCCCGAAGAACCCGTTCTACGACGCGGGCTGGCAGTACACGACGCCGTACTCGATCTACACGACGGGGATGGCCTGGCGTAAGGACAAGGTGAATCTCACACCCTCGTGGGACATGCCGTGGCAGGGGGCGCCTTACAGGGGCAAGGTGGCCGTCCTGGACGACTACCGGGAGACGATCAGCCTGGCGCTCCTGCGGTCCGGCATCACGGACCTCAACACGACGAGCCCGGCCCAGATCCACGCCGCCGGCAGGGCGCTATCGCAGCTATCGGACCTCACCGGGGTACGGATCGACAACAACGACTACACCGACGTGCCGACGGGGAAGACCTGGATTCACCACGCGTGGTCGGGTGACATGGCCACCGCGGCCGACTACCTACCCAAGGGCGTGTCGATCGACACGGTCGGCTATTGGTTCCCGGCCGACCGGAAGGGTCCGGTCGCCAACGACCTGATGGTGAATCTGACGGGCGGCGCCAATCCCGTGCTGTCTCACATGTTCATCAACTACATGCTCGACGTGAACAATGCGCTCGAGAATTACAGCTACGTCGGTTACATGCAGCCCTTGACCGAGGTGACGCCGCATAAGCTGACAAAGGAGCAACTGCTGCCGCCCCAGCTGGCGTCGACGGTGGTGCTACCGGAATACTTCGAGAAAGGCCTGTTCCAGCTCGAGTTGCCTCCCGCCGCCGACGCGGTGTGGGAATCCACCTGGAACTCGTTCTCCAAGGGGCTCTAGGTAACTGCGATGAGTGCCATCGGAAACACCCACGACCGGCGCAACCGCGGCCTATGGATAGCGCTGGCGGTGCCCGGAGCGATCTGGCTGCTCGTCCTGTTCGTGGCGCCGTTCTACGTGATGCTGTCGGTGGCAGGCGGCGGCGTCAACGAGTTCTTCCAGACAGTCGTCCCGGTGTGGAATCCGCTGCACTGGTCGAGCTGGAACTTCAGCGCGGTCTGGCACGACATCTTCGGGAGCGGAGCTTTCATCGGCGCGCCGGCGCTGCGAACGCTCATATACACCGCGATCGCGACGGTGCTGTCGCTCGCCATCTCCTACCCGGTGGCTTATTTCGTCTCCCGATACGCCGGCAGGCGCAAGACCCTGTTCCTGATCCTGCTGATCGCGCCGTTCTGGGTCAGCTACATGATGCGCATGCTGGCCTGGATCGACCTCCTCCAGCAGGGTGGTTTCTTCAACAGCGCGTTGTCCTTCTTTGGGCTGCCCGGCAACACCGACTGGCTCGGCGGCAAGTCGGTGACCGTGATCCTCGGGCTCGTGTACGGATACATCCCGTACGTGATCCTGGTGCTGTACGCCTTCCTCGATCGCATCGACCAGAGCCTGCTCGAGGCCGCCCGAGATCTCGGGCTCAGCAAGTGGCGGACCTTCTGGCATGTGACGATTCCGCTGAGCAAGCCGGCGCTCATCGCCGGTACGTTCATCACCGCGTTGCCGATGCTGGGCGACTACTACACAAATCAGCTGCTGTCGGGGGCGCCCGGGACGACGATGGTCGGCAACGTGATCGAGGGGCAGCTCGACTCGCCGGGCGAGGTCGGACAGGGAGCGGTGCTGTCGCTGATGCTGCTCGTCGTGTTGCTGATCCCGATGATCTGGTACGTGGTCAGCACCGCTCGCGCCTCGTCGGAGAACGCCTGATGGCCAGCGTGGTCGGCGAATCGGCAACCACCGTCCCGCCGGACCGGAAGGAACTTGCGGGCCGCTGGCCGTGCGCGCGGCAACCCGTGGCGCCGGCCGTGGGCGATGGAGGGGTTCACTTGGCTGTACATCATCTGGTCGATCGTGCCGATCGCGATCGCCGTGCTGTTCTCGTTCAACAAGGGGGCGTCACAGGCGACGTGGCAGGGTTTCTCGACCAAGTGGTACGTCGGCAAGGGAGTCACATCGGTGCTCCACAACCCGAGCCTCCATCACGCCGTGATCCAGACGCTCGTGCTGGCGGTCCTGACCACGGTGATCTGCGTGCCGATCGGAGTCTCCTTCGCGATCGGCATCGATCGTTGGCGCACCCGGACCGCGAACGGACTGAACTTCGTGATGATCTTCTCGTTCGTGATCCCCGAGCTACTGCTCGCGGTGGCGCTGTTCCTGCTCGTGACGCAGGGGCTGACGTTCATCAAGCTCGGGACGCCGGCCGAGGTGGCCGGGCTCGTCGTATGGAACATCAGCTGGCCCGCGATCATCGTTCGGGCACGGCTGATCTCGATCGGGCGGACCTACGAGGAGGCGGCTGCCGATCTCGGTGCGTCGCGGCTGGGGGCGATCCGACGCGTGCTGCTTCCGATGCTGATGCCGGCGATCTTCGCGAGCGCGGTTCTCGTGTTCGCGAGCACCGTGGACGATTTCGTGATCGTGGAGCAGCTGTCCTCGACCGCGAACACCCAACCGATGTCGGTGCTGATCTATTCGAACGTCCATGGGGGGCTGAGTGGGCCGGCGCTCAACGCCCTGGCCACGATCATGCTTGTCATCTCGCTCATCGCCGCGCTGATCGGGTTCATCGGCTACAGATGGCTGAGCCGGGGTGAACGGAACAAGGGCAGCACCGAGGCATTGACCGCCGTCGCTGGAATCTGAGAGGGAAAGAGAGCACCAGAAATGAGTGGAGGACATGTCAAGCTCGAGTCGCTGACGAAGCGGTTCGACGATGTCACCGCGGTCGACGAGATCTCGGTCGAGATCCAGGCCGGCGAGTTCTTCTCGCTGCTCGGGCCCAGCGGGTGTGGCAAGACGACCACGCTGCGGATGGTCGCGGGCTTCGAGCCGCCGACGAGCGGACAGATCATGCTCGACGGCACAGACGTCGGTCACTGGGCACCGCACCGCCGCAACGTGAACACGGTGTTCCAGAGCTACGCGCTGTTCCCGTTCCTCACCGTCGCCGAGAACGTTGCCTTTGGCCTGAAGTACAAGTCGGTGCCGAAATCCGAGCGGGACACCCGGGTGAAGGAGGCGCTCGAGCTTGTTCAGCTCTCCGGTTACGAGAAGCGACGCACCAACCAACTCTCGGGTGGCCAGCAACAGCGCGTCGCGCTGGCACGGGCATTGGTACTGCGTCCGTCGGTGCTGCTGCTGGACGAGCCGCTCGGGGCGCTCGACGCCAAGCTTCGCCGCACGCTCCAGGTCGAGTTGGGCGCACTGCAGAAGCAGGTGGGAATCACCTTTCTGTACGTGACCCACGACCAGGAAGAGGCGCTCACGATGTCAGATCGCCTGGCGGTCATGAACCACGGACGCATCGCCCAGCTCGGCACACCGGAAGACGTCTACAACGAGCCCGCCGATGCGTACGTGGCTGACTTCCTGGGTGTGTCGAATTTGATGGACGCTCGCGTGGAGCAGGGCGGCAGCGGGCAGGGACCGTGCCGGCTGCGCCTGGGTGACTTCACGCTCGAGGCGCAGACGGGCCAGCTCGATGCGACCGGCGACGTCAAGGTCGCGATCCGGCCGGAGCGCGTCCACCTGGAGCCGTATGAGACGCCCGGTGTCAATCATCTGCCAGGGATGGTCGAGCGCCTCGTGTTCCTCGGCTCGATCACGCACATCTACGTCCGCCTCGCCACCGGCTCGGCGCTTCAGGCGCTCGTGCGCAACGAGGGAGAGCCAGTCCCTTACAGCCAGGGAACGCCCGTCAGCGTGGGCCTGCCGGCCGACGCACTGCGCGTGCTCGCCGATCCCGGCGTCAGTGTGGCCGAGATTCGCGACGAGACGCTCGGCGAGCAGTTGCTGGACGTAACCAGCTCAGCGCCCGCTTCGACCTGATCGCGGAGCCCAACCGCACCGCCACCAGCGTCGCCAGCATCAGCGCCGCCAGCGCGGCCAACGGTACGGCATCGCTGGTGGCGCGCGACAAGCTCGCCGCGGCGGGCGCGCCGACGGTCTCCCCGGTTGCCCACGCCAGGTTGAACAGCATCGAGCCGAACGCGAGCGCGGCGCCGATCCGCTCGATCGCGTCGGTCATGATCGAGACTGCCGGCAGCCCAAACGCCGTCAGCGGGCCGCCCAGCGTGAGCACGGTCAGCGCGGCCAGCACCAGCGGTGATCGCGGCAGCGGCAGCAACACGAGCAGAACCGCCATCGCGCCTAGGCCGGCGCTCAGCGGAAGCAAAATGCCGCGGCGATCGACGAGACGTCCAACCGCGGGGTTCACTCGCAGCGCCAGCAGCGACGCGAGCACGAACGTGACGCCGATCGCCAGGTCCGTGGCGCCGAAGCGCGACAGGCGTAGCGGAAGCAACGTGCCGGTGGCGCCGATCGTCCCGGCCTCGAGCAAGATCAGCCAGCAGCCCAGCGCGATCCTGGGGTCTTTGGCCAGCACCAGCAGCGGCGCTCCGGCACCGAGCGCGGCGCGGGGAGGCTCCGGGTGCTGAAGGGTCCACGCGGTCAGCGCGAGCGACACGCCGCCGACGCACGCGAACACGACTTCGGTCCCGGCTGCCACCGCGACCGTGCCGAGCACCGGGCCGATCAGCGTGCCGAAGATCGCCGACGCGAACACCGCTCCGAGCATCGCACCGCGGCGCTCGGGCGGCGAGATCGCGATCACCCACGCCAGGCCGCCGCCCCAGATGCAGCCGCATGCGATGCCCTGCACGAACCGCAGACCGTCCAGTACGACGATGTCCGAACCGAACCCGAACGCGACGATCGAGACGGTGAACAGCAGCAAGCCGACAACGGTGGTGCGCCGCACGCCGGCGCGGGTCGCGATCCACCCACCGAGCAGCGAGCCCGGGAGCATCCCCGCCGGATAGGAGGCGGTGAGCACGCCGATCGCAGGCTTCGAGGCTCCGAACGCGTGCGCGTAGTGAGGCAGCACCGGCGTGAGGACGGAATAGAGCATCGCCTCGAAGCCGAGCAGCACGCGGATCAGCACGATCGTGCGCCGCTCGGGATCGAGCGTTGGCCGTGCCAGGAGCGGCCGGCGGGTTCGGAGCGCGCTCACGCGTTCACCAGCGCGGCTGCGAGCTGCCGCAGCCGCGGGGCGAGGTCCGAGTCCTCGCCCGTCGCGAGTTGGGTGACAAGCAGGCCGTCGACGGCCGCCAGCAGAAGCTCGGCGTGGGAGCGCGGGTCCCGCGAGCCGGCCGCGGCGAGCAACGGCGTGAGCGCCTCCCAGTAGGCCTCGGTCCAGCGCAGCGTCGCGTCGCGAAGCTCGGGCCGCCGCGCGGCTTCGAGCAACAGCGCGTACGTCGCGAGCAGCAAGCTGCGGCTGGTCGGGCCCGAGTGGTCGGCCGGGTCGAGAATCGCGCCGATGACCAGATCGAGGGGGTCGCCTGCGCGTTCTGGGGCCTCGCGGATGAATGCCTCCAGCCGCTCGATGTCTCGTTCGGCGGCGCGCTCCAACGCTGCCGTCAGCAGGTGCTCCTTGGACTCGAACCAGTAGGTGGTCGAAGCCAGCGGCAGCCCTGCCACGTCGGCGACGCGCCGGTGAGTGACGGCGTCGACTCCCTCATCCGCGACCACGTGAAGCACCGCATCGAGCAGCGCGTCGCGGCGTGCCGCTCCCCGAGGTCGAGTGCTGTTGGGAGTGCTCGCGACCATAGTGGTACAAATGTACCAATTGGCGAAACCATCTAGAGTCCGGGCGGCCATGAACGCGAACGAATGGCTGGCCGCGTTTGCCGAGCGGCTCGGTACGACGCCCCCCTCGACCGAGGAGTTCAAGCGGATCCTTGACCTGTCGGGCGTGGCCGCGCACGCGTCCGAGCGGGTAGCGGCGCCGGCCTCGACCTGGGTCGCGGCCAAGGCCGGGGTCGACCTCGACGAGGCGATCCGGGTCGCGCGCGAGATCGAGGCGGATGACTGATCGCCCGGGCGATGGCTGATCGCCGATTCGACATCGTCGTGTTCGGCGCCACGGGGTTCACGGGGGCGCTGACCGCCGAGTACCTCGCGCGCAACGCGCCCGCGGGGATGCGCTGGGCACTAGCAGGACGGAACGAAGCCAAGCTCGAGCAGGTGCGCGGACGGCTCGCGGTGCTTAGTGCCCGGTGCGCAGATCTTCCCCTGCTCCACGCGGAAGCTGGCGATGCATCGTCGGTGCGGGAAGTGGCGGAGGCGACGAAGGTCGTGATCACAACCGTCGGGCCGTACATCCGCTACGGCGAGCCGCTGGTGGCGGCGTGCGCCGGCGCCGGCACCGACTACGTCGACCTGACCGGCGAGCCCGAATTCGTCGACCAGATGTGGCTGAGCTACCACGAGCAGGCTGAGCGAAGCGGGGCGCGGCTCGTCCACTCGTGCGGCTTTGACTCGATTCCGTACGACCTAGGCGTGCAGTTCACCGTCGAGCACCTCCCGGAGGACGTACCGATCTCGATCGACGGGTTCATGCGCACGAAGGCGTCGTTCTCGGGCGGCACCTACCAGTCCGCGATCGAGATCCTGAGTCGACTGCGGTCCGGCGCGAAGGTGGCGCGCGAGCGGCGACGGCGCGAGGGCGATCCCGCCGGGCGGCGCGTGAGAGGGGTCGCGGGCAAGCCGCACCCGGACGGGTTCGCGGGCGGCTGGGTCGTCCCGTTCCCGACGATCGATCCCGCAACCGTGCTGCGCTCGGCGCGGGCGCTCGAGCGGTACGGACCCGATTTCAGCTACAGCCACTACGCGGTCGCCGGGCCGCTGCCGATGCTTGTCGGGCTGGGCGCCGCGGCCGGCATCGTGGCAGCGCTCGCGCAGATTCCTCCGGCCCGCGATCAGCTGATGAAGCTCAAGAGCTCGGGGGAAGGTCCGTCCGAGGAGCGCCGGGCTCAGTCGTGGTTCAGCGTCCGATTCGCGGCCCACGCCGGGAACGGGAACGGCACGAACCTGCGGACCGAGGTGCGCGGTGGCGACCCCGGCTACACCGAGACATCGAAGATGCTTGCCGAGTCCGCGCTGTGTCTCGCGTACGACGATCTCCCGGCGCGCGCGGGCCAGCTGACCCCAGCCGTCGCGATGGGCTCTGCACTGCGCCGGCGGCTCGAGGCGGCGGGGATCGAGTTCAAGGTGCTCGATGCCTGAAGGGTGGACCGCCGCGGACATCCCGGATCAGGCCGGGCGCGTCGCGATCGTGACCGGCGCCAACAGCGGCCTCGGCCTCGTCACCGCACGCGAGCTCGCGCGGGCCGGCGCCCGAGTCGTGCTGGCTTCGCGGAGCGCTGAGAAGGGGCGCGACGCCGCGGCGCGGATCGCGTCAGCGGTTCCGAGCGCGGACGTTTCGCCTGCGATCCTCGACTTGGCGGATCTGAAGTCGGTGCGGGAGTTCGCCACGATGGCGCCGGAGCGGGTGGACTTGCTGATCAATAACGCCGGGGTGATGGCGGCGCCGCGCCGCCTGACCAAGGACGGCTTCGAGAGCCAGTTCGGAACCAATCACCTCGGCCACTTCGCGCTCACGGGACTGCTGCTCGGGCGACTATTGGCGGCGCCGGCGCCCCGCGTCGTGACGGTGTCGAGCCTGATGCATCGTGGCGGCAAGATCGACTTCGACGACCTGCAGGGCGAGCGCGGGTACGGCCGCTGGCGCGCCTACCAGCAGTCGAAGCTTGCGAACCTGATGTTCTGCTACGAGCTTCAGCGCCGCGCGGTGGCGGCGGACACGGCGCTGCTCAGCATGGCCGCGCACCCGGGCTACTCCGCCACGAACCTCCAGGCGGCCGGAACCGACCGCTTCTGGGAACGGTGGTACATGGCGATCGGCAACCGGCTGATCGCGCAGAGCGCCGACATGGGAGCGCTGCCGACCCTGTACGCGGCCACGGTCCCCGGGCTGCCCGGCGGCACGTACATCGGGCCGGGCGGGCGGGGCGAGCAGCGCGGATACCCGAAGGTGGTGGGCGCCGCCGGCAAGGCCTACGACGAGGCCGTTTGGCGGCGGCTGTGGGATGTCTCCGAAGAGCTGACCGGCGTGCACTACGAATTTCCGCGGCGTGAGCGACGGCGTAAGCGAGGTGGCGGCGTGAGCGATTTCCGCGCCGATGGCTACGCCGCGGTCGACTGGGCGGCGGACTACCTCGAGCGCGTCGGCGACCTGCCGGTGCTCGCGCAGGTCGCGCCCGGTGATATACGGCGCTCGGCTGCCGTCGCACGCTCCCGACGATCCCGAGCCGTTCTCGGCGGTGCTCCGCGACCTCGACGAGGTTTTCTTGCCGGGCATCACGCACTGGCAGCACCCGCGGTACTTCGCGTACTTCGCGACGAGCTCGGCGGAGCCGGGAATCCTGGCGGAGCTGCTCGCGGCCACGCTCAACTCGATCGCGCTCCTGTGGCGGACCGCGCCGGCGGCGACCGAGCTCGAGGGCGTGGTGCTCGACTGGACGGCCGACCTGCTCGGGCTGCCCGCCGGCTGGCACGGCCACATCGAGGACAGCGCCTCGACCTCGACGTTCGCGGCGTGCATCGCGGCGCGGGAGGCGACCGGGCGAGATCTGATCGTGTGCTCGGAGCAGGGGCACTCGTCGATCGAGAAGGCCGCGCGGATGGTCGGGATGCGCCTGCGGAAGATCCCCGTCGACGACGAGTTCCGGATGCGCGCCGACGCGATCGGTGACCTGTCGGACGCCGCGGTGATCGTGGCTACGGTCGGTACGACCGCGACGACCGCGGTGGATCCGGTGCCGGCGATCGCCGACGCGTGCGCCGCGAGCGGAACCTGGCTGCATGTCGACGCCGCGTACGCCGGCTCGGCGATGGTCTGTCCGGAGAATCGGTGGGCGTTCGCGGGCGTCGATCGCGCCGACTCGCTCGTCGTCAACCCGCACAAGTGGCTGCTGACGCCGATGGACTGCTCGTTGTTGTGGACCAAGCCGGCGCGAGGACTTCCGGCGCGCGTTCAGCGTCGTCCCCGAGTACCTGCGGACCCCCGACGCCGAGGACTCGCTCAGCCTGAGCGAGTACGGGCCGGCGCTCGGGCGGCGCTTCCGGGCGCTGAAGCTGTGGGCCGTGCTCCGCTGCTACGGCCGGAGCGGGCTCCAGCGCCACATCCGTAACGGGATCGGGTTCGCGACCGAGTTCGAGCGTTGGGTGCAGGAGGCCGACGGTTGGGAGCTGTGCGCTCCCCGGACGTTCTCGCTCGTTTGCTTCCGCCTCGAGGGTGACGACGATCGGAACCGGGCGCTGCTCGAGCGCGTGAACGCGAGCGGGGAGATGTTCATCTCCCACGCGGTGCTCGACGGCCGCTACGTGCTGCGGCTCGCGATCGGGCAGGTGAGCACGACCGAGGATGACGTGCGGCGGGCGTGGGAGGTGCTTGTGCGCGAGGCGAGGCGGGTATGACGTTGGCTTGGAACGCGGGTCTGCCGCGTTCCGGTGTTCGATGCCGGCGCCAGCGCAAATGAGAATTCCTTAATCGGCGCCGGCCGCTCGATGATCGTCGAGAACAACTACGGCTACCAGAGTCCTGCCTCGGTCGAGGGCGGCCAGGTGACGGTGGCGGGGTTCGCGCGGGTCGACCTGAACCGCTCCGGCACCGGTTGCCGGCTGGTCTGGACCAACCGGACCGAGCGTGCGCCGACCGTTGTCTCCAAATTGTCGACCGCTGATGGACTGGTTTACACATATACGAAAGATCCAGGGAATTCGGATCCGTGGTACTGGACCGCGATCGACCTCCGCACCGGCCGCACCGTCTACAAGCAGCTCGCCGGGACCGGCGTCGGCTACAACAACAACTACTCGGGGATCGCGATCAGCCCGGCCGGAACCGAGTACGTGGGCACGCTCGGCGGGATCATCGCGCTCCGCGACGGATAGCCGTTCGGCCGCGCCGGCGATGGCCGGATGTCCTACGCAATTGCGTGAGGCTGTGGTGCGCGCACCCCTGCACTCGGTTGGGCGCCTGCCGACTACTGAGTTGCAGGGACCAACCTCGAAGGCGGCACCCGGGGGCGCCGCAAAGGATGTGATGCTTCGATGATGTCAGGCATGTATGCCGCTATCAGCGGCCTGGATGCTCATCAAACGATGCTCGACGTGACCGCCAACAACCTGGCCAACGTCGACACCGTGGGATACAAGGCCCAGAGCACGGAGTTCTCTGACGAGCTCTCGCAGCTGGTCGCGTCGGGCTCCGCGGCCAACGGCTACAGCGCGGGGACCAACCCGCTCCAGGTCGGCCTCGGGACGCAGGTCAGCTCGATCGACAACGTCATGACCGCCGGCGGCGTTGAGACCACCGGTAACGCGACCGACGTGGCGATTCAGGGCAACGGGTGGCTGCGCGTCGCCAACGGCAACGTGACCGCAACCCCGCCGACGTTCGACGCGACCCAGTACACGCGGGCGGGCGACCTGACGTTCAACGCCTCGGGCTACCTGTGCACGCAGACCGGGCAGTACGTGCTCGGCTACGGCGCGACCCAGAACGCCAGCACCGGCACCTACTCCGCCAACACCGCCGGCGGTCCGAACAACCCGATCGTCGTCCCGCCCGGATCGACGAACGTGACCCTCGGCCCCGACGGCAGCGTCAACTACCAGACGCCCACCGGTACCTCCGTGACGGCCGGATACATCTCGCTGTCGTCGTTCCCCAACCAGGCCGGCATGCAGAGGAACGGTGGGTCGCTCTGGAGCGCCACCGTGGCATCGGGCGCCGAGACCACCGGTCAGCCCGGCACCGGCAACTACGGTCAGACAATCAGCGGCGAGCTCGAGCAGTCCAACGTGGACATGGGCACGGAGTTCACGAACATGATCGAGGCTGAGCGTGGCTATCAGGCCAACGCGAGCACGATCACAACGGCCGATCAGATGATGCAGACGGCCGTGCAGATGAAGCAATAGCGGCCGAGTGACGCGGGGCGGCACCGAGGGACGCCGCCCCCGCGTCAGTCGGGTAGCGGGAACAGCGTCAGGAACCGCACCGCCGCCCTCCGGTCACCGGTGATCGTCAGGTCGTCGGTCGTCGGCGGGCCGGCGTGCCAGAGGACATGCTCGAGCGTCGTGGGGTCAGTGGTGATCGTCGCGGTCGGAACGGTGGCGGCTCCGCGCGAGACGTCTAGCCGCCCGTCGGCAGGCCGCGCCTCGAAGCGTTGGTCGCCGAGTCGCAGCTCAAAGCTCTTGCCGAGCAGGCCGTCGGCGAAGCGCTGGTCGTACAGCGTCTTGAGCGCGAGCACCATCGAGTCGGCGCCGATCGGGGCGTCTCCCGGCGGGAACGGGGCCCGGCGGCTCGCCCAGCGGCCGAGTCCGAGCACGATCGGCTCGAGCTCGCGACCCCATTCGGTGAGCTCGTAGATGCGCGACCCGGCCGGGGGAGGCAGCAAGCCGCGGTGGACGACGCCCGCCTGCTCGAGCTCGCGCAGCCGTTGCGACAGGACGTCGGGGCTGAGGTTCGGCATGCCGGCGCGCAGATCGGTGAACCGCTTCGGCCCGAGCAGCAGCTCGCGCACGACGAGCAACGCCCACCGCTCCCCGATCGCGTCGAGGGCGCGGGCGATCCCGCACGGATCGCCGTAGGTTCGCTTGCCGGCCACCTGCCGGAGTCTATCACTTGACAGTTGGGATCACCAACTCTATGGTTGGTTTTCCCAACTGAACGGCCACGCGGAGGTGTGACGTATGTCTATTCCCGAAGTTGTCTCAGAGGCTGAATGGCGGGCCGCCCGCGACCAATTGCTCGTTAAGGAGAAGGAGGCCACGCGAGCGCTGGACGCCCTCGCGGCTGAGCGCCGGCGACTGCCGATGGTGCTTGTCGAAAAGGACTACGAGCTCGCGGGACCCGACGGCAAGGTCCGTTTCGCCGACCTGTTCGACGGGCGCCGGCAGCTGATCGTCTACCACTTCATGTTCGGTCCGGGCGAGGATCCGTGCACCGGCTGCTCGTCGTTCACCGACAACATCGCCGATCTCAGCCATCTGCACGCCCGCGACACGGCGTTCGTGCTCGTCTCGCGCGCGCCGTACGACGAGATCCGCGCGTTCAAGCAGCGCATGGGGTGGACGGTGCCGTGGTACTCCTCGTTCGGGAGCGACTTCAACTACGACTTCCACGTGAGCAGCGATCGCGGCGAGATCTTCGCGCTGAGCGTGTTTCTCCGCGACGGGGACGGTGTGTACCGCTCATACGTCACCTCCTCGCGTGGCGTCGATCGGCTCCGGCTCGATTTCAACCTGCTCGACCTGACGCCGTTCGGGCGCCAGGAGGAGTGGGAGGACTCGCCCGAGGGCTGGCCGCAGACGCCGCCCTACACCTGGTGGCGCAAGCACGACGAGTACGAGGCGGTGGCGCGATGAGCCAGCGTGATTCGTATCCACCCGGGGTCCCGTGCTGGGTCGACAACCTGGTCCCCGACCCGGCGGGGGCGATGGATTTCTATGGCCGGCTCCTCGGGTGGGAGTTCGACGGGCCTGGTCCCGGCGACTACTACGTGGCCAAGGTGCGCGGGCGCGACGTGGCCGGAGTGGGCCAGGCTCCGCCCGGCGTGTCGCCTGGATGGAACACGTACGTGTCGGTGGCGAGTGCCGACGACACCGCGCGGGCCGCGGAGCGGGTAGTGGTCGAGCCGTTCGATGCATTGCCGGCCGGTCGCGTCGCGGCCCTCGCGGATCCCGGCGGCGCCATCATCGGGGTGTGGGAGCCGGCGGAGCGCCTGGGCTGCCAGCTGGTCAACGAGGCGTCGGCGTACGCGATGAGCGCACTCCACACCGGCGACACCGACGTGGCGGCCCGCTTCTACCGCGACGTCTTCGGATGGGAGTCCGAGCAGTTCGCGCCGGGAATCAGCCTGTTCCGCCTCCCGGGCTACGTCGGTGGCGAGCCTTCGCAGCCGGTGCCACGCGACGTGGTCGCGGTCATGGCGAAGGACGACGGTCCGGCCCGCTGGAGCGTCGACTTCTGGGTGACGGACGCCGACGACCTGGCGACGCGGGCGCCGGAGCTCGGCGGCAGCGTGATCGTGCCGCCGTTCGACAGCATCCCGAAGCGCCAGGCCGTGCTCGCCGATCCGTTCGGGGCGGTCTTCTCGGTGTCCACGGCCCCCGCCGGCTGATGCGCTCGCGATCGCTGCGTAGGTGGATGTCCGCCTTCGGGTGACTCGCGCCCGATACAGCCGCCTGACGATCCCGGGGGCGGCGCACGTCACCCGAGGCGGACGCCACCGGAGCTACTTGAGCTCGGCGGAGGTCTTGCCCAGCAACTGGCGCGCCACGATCAGCTGCTGGATCTGCTGGGTGCCCTCGAACAGGTCGAGGATCTTGACGTCCCGGGCCCACTTCTCGAGCAGCTCGCCCTCGCCGTAGCCGACCGATCCGCACAGCGCCACGCACCGCAGGGCGATGTCGGTGGCGGTGCGACCGGCCTTGGCCTTGGCCATCGAGGCCTGGAGCGAGTTCGGCTTCTTGTTGTCGGCCATCCACGCCGCCTGCATGGTCAAGAGGCGGGCGGCCTCCCAGTCGGACTCCATCGCGATGAACTCCGAAGCGGCGGCGACCTGGGCGTGGGGCGGGAGGTCGTAGTCGATCTCGACGCCGGCCTCGGTGAGCAGCTCGCGCGTGCGCTCGAGGCAGGCGCGCGCCACGCCGATCGCCATGCCGGCGACGAGCGGTCGCGTGTTGTCGAACGTCTGCATCACGCCGGCGAACCCGCGCTTCGGCTCGATATCGGGACTGCCCAGCAGGTTGTCCTTCGGGATGCGGCAGTCCTCGAGGCGGAAGTCGGCGGTGTCGGAAGCCCGGATCCCGAGCTTGTGCTCGAGCCGCTCGAGGATCAGCCCCGGGTTGTCGCGCTCGACGACGAACGACTTGATCGCCGCGCGTCCCTGCTTGCGGTCGAGCGTGGCCCAGACCACGATCAGCTCGGCGCGGTCGCCGGCGGTGACGAAGATCTTCTCGCCGTTCAGGACGTACTCGGGGTGGGCGGGATCGGAGTCGTCGAGCGTGGCGGTCGTGCGGATCGCGGCCGAGTCGGACCCGGCCTCGGGCTCGGTGATCGCCATCGCGGCCCACTTTCCGCCGAACCGCTTGAGCTGCTCCTCGTTGGCGACGGCCGCGATCGCCGCCTGGCCGAGGCCCTGGCGCGGCATCGTCAACAGCAGCCCGACATCGCCCCAGGACAGCTCGACCAAGCCGAGCAGGCTGGCCATGTTGCTGCCGTTGCGATTCCCGTCGCGGGTCTTCTTGGAGCCGTTGCTCTCGCCGACGCCGCCGGCGCCGGCGCCGCTGAGCGCGCCGCCCTCGTTCATGCCGTCGATCACGGCGGCGAGCATGTCGAGCTCCTTGGGGTAGCTGTGCTCGTCCGCGTCGTACTTGCGTGAGTTCGAGCGGAAGATCTCGGTCGCGACCTGGTGGGCCTGACCGACGAGGAACTCGAACTTCTTGGGGGTCTCGAGGTTGATCACACGACCAGCGCCCCTTCCATCACGCCGGCGGCGCGCAGGTCGCGATACCAGCGCTCGACCGGGTGCTCCTTGGTGTAGCCGTGGCCGCCGAGAAGTTGGACGCCGTCGGAGCCGATCGCCATCCCGCGCTCGGAGCACAGCCTTCGGGCGAGCGAGACCTCGCGCGCGAACGAAGCGCCCTGGTCGACGCGACTTGCCGCGCGGTAGGTCGCGAGCCGCATGCCGTCGAGCTCGATCGCGATGTTCGCGACCGTGAACGCCACCGCCTGGCGCGAGGAGATCGGCTCGCCGAACGCCTTGCGCTCGTTCACGTACGGAATCACGTAGTCGAGCACGGCCTGGCCGGTCCCGACCGCGAGCGCGCACCAGCCGAGCCGCCCGAGCTGGACGCACTCGGCCATGAGCTCGCGGCTGCCGTCGCCGAGCAGCGCGCCACCGGGAAGCTTGACGCCCTCGAGGATCATGCGGCCGGTGGCGGCGGCGCGGATTCCCATCGCGGGCTCGGGCTCGATGCCGAGGCCGGCGCCGCCGGGCTCGACGATGAACAGCGCCGGGCCCTCGCCGTCCAGCTCCGCGGCGACGATGAACAGCTCGGCGTCGCCGGCGCGGGGCACGAGCGACTTGACCCCGTCGAGCACGAAGCCGTCGCCGGCGCGGCGGGCCCGTGTCTCGAGCTCGAACGGGTTGAACAGCGGGCGCGGCTCGACGATTGCGAGCGCGGCGGCGGGCACGTTCTCGCCGACGAACTCGGGCAGGTACGTGGCCTGCTGATCGGCGTCGCCCCACAGGCTGAGCGCGGTCGACACGCCGGCAGGCGCGAGGCATGCGACCGCGATCCCCATATCTCCCTGCGCGAGCGCCTCCGCCATCAAGACAGTGGTCACCGCGGAGCGCTGGGCGACGGCGCCGCCGAGCTCCTCGGGGACTCCGACCATCGTCAGCCCAAGCTCGTTGGCTTGGCCGAGCAGCTCGCCCGGCGCGGCGCACGCCTCGTCGGCGGCCTGGGCCGCGGGCCGCAGCTTCGCGAGCGCGAAGTCGCGCACCGACTCGCGCAGCATCTGCTGCTCCTCGTCGGGGGTGAGGTCGAACAGGTCGACGGCGCCGCTCCGAGGCTGACGGGCGGGTCCCGACAGCTTCTGGGTTGCGGCGAACGTGCGGCCGGCGCGGGTGGCCGTCCGCACGGTCGCCTTCGAGGCGCCGTGGAGGACGCGCTGCGCGGGGTCGCGCAGGCCGAAGCGGTCGATCAGTGGGTTGCCGGCAATGCGGTTGAGGGCACGGAGCCCGACCGCCATGCTCCGCTCAGTGAGGTTTTGCTCCGCCATTCTCAGTTCTGCTCCGCCTTGCTCACGTGGACGATAACACGAAACGATGTAACGTCAGTCGATGTCGAAATCGACGATACCCGCGCAACCGGTGAGCGAATCTTTCCGCGCGCAGTTATCGCATGCGCCGGCTCGATTCCGAGAGATAGGACAGAGGGACGACATCGAAGGAGCGGCGCCGGACGCGACTCGGTGCGCCCCGGGTGAACCGTCCTTGGTCCCCATCCAAGTCCGCGAGATTCCGTTCCCTGGCCCGGCGTCGCCCCTCGATGTGAGCTGCAGCGCCAAACCTGTCAAAAACTCACCATCGAGTCAATACCTGCGGACAACGGTTGTACTGGACGCCAGTCGGGTCGTCGTACGAACGTCCAGGCGTCGCGGGCGTCCGACGCGGTGAATCCGGGTCGCGTTCCGGCTATCGGACGGAATCGGATCCGAAACCTGTGCCATTTCGACACGACACTTAACCCTGTAGGCGCGTGCGTCCGAGAAGGGGGCAGGGAAGGAACCGAAGCCACCCGGAGGGCCCCAGTTCCCGTATCGCACGGCGACAGCTGCAGCTTCCACGGGCGAGGGCATATGGCCGGAAACGCAACTGCCTCGGACAAGGATGTCCGAGGCTTTGTTGCCTGGCGGAGACCGGCGCGACCGCTCCCGGCATCACGCGTTTGCAACCGGTCATGCACCGGCCACCGGACGTCTTATGAGTTCCTTATGCCCCGGCCGTCATCCTGGAACGTGCATTGCGCGTGCTGATCGCAGAGGATGAGCAGAGACTGGCCGAGGCAATCGCGCGGGGGCTCCGACGCGAGGGAATGGCGGTCGACCTGGCGCCCGACGGGACCGACGCGCTCGTCAAGGCCCGCGTGGTCCGCTACGACGTGCTCGTGCTCGACCGTGATCTGCCCGGCCTCCACGGCGACGACGTGTGCAAGGCGGTTCGCGGCGAGCGGCCCGAGACCGGGATCCTGATGCTGACCGCGGCCGGCGCGCTCGAGGACTTGGTCGAGGGACTGACGCTCGGCGCCGACGACTACCTCCCCAAGCCGTTCCGGTTCGCCGAGCTGGTGGCGCGGATCCATGCGCTGGCGCGCCGCGCTTCGCCGAGCCGCCCGCCCGTGCTCGAGCAGGGCGACATCGAGCTCGACCCGGCGCGCCGTCTGGTGAGCCGGGCCGGGGAACCGATTGAGCTCACGCGCAAGGAATTTGGCGTGCTCGAGGTGCTGATGGACGCCGACGGAGCTACCGTATCGGCCGAGGAGCTACTCGAGCGAGTGTGGGATGAGCACACCGATCCATTCACGAACGTGGTACGCATGACGATCATGACGCTGCGCCGCAAGCTGGGTGATCCTCCGGTCGTCGAGACCGTGATCGGCGTCGGCTACCGGATGACCTGATGCGCGTCGGGTCGGTTCAGGTCCGCTTGCCGGCGCCGACCATCCGCCTGCGCATGACACTGTTGTACGGGCTGGTGTTCCTGGTTTCGGGCGCCGTGTTGCTGACGATCGGCTACGAGCTCGTCCGCCACAACCTGAACGGCCTGGACGGCAACGGGGCTTATCGCGACGAGCTGCGTAGGTTCGGGCTGCCCACGCCACCAATCGGCCGTCCGCTCGGGCTCGGTGCGCGGATCGCCGAAGCGATCCGCGCCCAGCTGCGCGCGGACGCGCTCCACCGGCTCCTGATCGAGTACGTGGTCGCGCTCGGCGCGATGACGGCCGTGTCGGTGGTCGCCGGGTGGCTGCTCGCAGGCCGGGCGCTCCGCCCGCTGCGCGACATCACCGCGACGGCGCAGCGTGTGTCGGTCGAGAACCTGGGCGAGCGGATCAGCCTCGAGGGGCCGGCCGACGAGCTCAAGCAACTCGCGGATACGTTCGACGGGATGCTCGGCCGGCTCGACGCGGCGTTTGCCAGCCAGCGGCACTTCGTCGCCAACGCCTCGCACGAGCTGCGAACGCCGCTCGCGATCATGCGGACCGAGGTCGACGTGTCGCTCGCCGACCCCGATGCGAACGTCGAGGAGCTGCGACGCATGGGGGAGGCCGTCCGCGAGACCGTCGACCGCTGCGAGCGGCTGATCGAGGGGCTCCTGATGCTCGCGCGGAGCGAGGCGGCGACCGGGCGCGAGGAGCCGGCCGACCTGTCCGCGCTTGCGGCCGACTGCATCACGGACCTGCGGGCGCGCGCGCGTGAGGCCGATGTCGACGTGCGGGACGACCTCGCGCCGGCGTGGACGCGGGGGGACCCGACGCTGCTCGAGCGGATGATCGCGAACCTGGTCGACAACGGCATCCAGCACAACCTTCCCGGCGGATACCTGCGCGTGTCCACCCGCGCCGATAACGGCCGCGTCCGCTTGACCGTCGCCAACGGCGGGGCCCGAATCGACGCCGCCGATGCCCAGACGCTGACCGAGCCGTTCCGCAGGCTCGATCGCGGCGGCGGCGGGTTCGGCCTGGGGTTGTCGATCGTGCGCTCGGTCGTCGATGCGCACGGCGGAACGATGGAAATGGAGGCGCCCACTGGCGGCGGCCTGGAGGTTCGGATCACGCTTCCGGCACTACCGCGCGTGACCGTTGCGGCCCAACCTAAGAGGCCCGCAAGAGTGCTTACGCAGAGCTGATACCGGCGGCGCTACAACGCTGAGGCATCGTGCTCTCCGCATCATCACTAGCTGCGCGCGGTCTGCCTGCCCCCCTCACGGCAACGGATTGCCACTCCCATGAACAGTCGCCGGGATCGAGCCTCTAGGCCCTGGCTTCTGTACGCGCTGGGAGTCGTGGCGATCGCATCGCGGCGCTGGCGGTGTCGGAAATCGGAGCCACCAACGAGTTCGGCGCGCACGTCGAAGGAGATCGTGACCGCGGCGCAGGGCGTGGTCCAGTCGAGCGTGACCGGGAGCGGCAACATCGCCGCCGGCACGGACGACACCGTCAACTTCAACACCAGCGGGACGCTTCAGGACGTGTACGTGAAAGTCGGCCAGCACGTGAACGGTGGTCAGCTCCTCGCGGACCTCGACCCGACGTCCGCCGACCTGCAGCTGAGCCAGGCGCAGGAGCAGCTGACCGCGGCGGAGGACCAGCTGACGTGTCTCCAGGACCAGACGACCGCGAACTGCGGCTCGAGCGGCTCCGGTGGCGGCTCGGGCTCGAGCGGGTCCGGGTCGACCGGGTCGGGATCGACCGGGTCGGGGACGGCGAGCGATACGAGCCTGACCGGCAGCGCGTCTGATGTTGAGTTCGCGTCGTTCAAGCCCGGGGCGGGCAAGGGCAAGAAGCCCACGACCGGAACGGGCGAGACAACGACGCCGACCAAGGGCGGAACGAAGATCACAAAGACGACCCCAAGCGTGACGGTGACCGTGATCGTGCCGAGCACGAAGTCGCCGTCGGGCAGCGGCGGCTCGACTGGGAAATCCACCTCGACTCCGAAGACCACCTCGACCGCCACGACCACCACGACGTCGACGCCGTCGCCGAGCAGCCTCGCCTCGGCCCAGGCCTCGGTCTACAGCGCCCAGGCAGCCGTGCACACGGCCGAGACCGCGGTCAGCAATACCAAGCTTTATGCGCCCACGAGCGGCACGATCGCCTCGCTGTCGAGCCTCTCACCGGGCGACA
Source organism: uncultured Solirubrobacterales bacterium (assembly GCA_963755525.1). Classification (GTDB taxonomy): domain Bacteria; phylum Actinomycetota; class Thermoleophilia; order Solirubrobacterales; family Solirubrobacteraceae; genus Palsa-465. Next base: position 179,954 of record CAVWKC010000024.1, read on the forward strand.
CGGTGTCCGCCGGCGGATCGAGCGGCTCGTCGAGCAGCTCGTCGTCGTCCTCGAGTTCGTCAGGTAGCGGTAGCAGTGGAGCGACGACCGCGGGCAGCCTCGGGGGATCTTCCTCGTCGAGCAGCTCGAGCTCCGGGTTCGCGGAGATCGTCAACACAAGCTCGCTGACGATGACGGTCGCGTTCAGCGAGTCGGACATCAGCAGCGTCCACGTCGGCCAGCCGGCGACGGTCACGCTCGACGCGCTGGCCGGGGTCGAACTCGCGGCCCACGTCAGCTCGATCTCGCTCGTGGGAGCGACCAGCAGCAGCGTCGTCTCCTACGACGCCACCCTGACGCTCGATCAGAACGACAACCGCGTGAAGCCCGGCATGAGCGCGTCGGCGTCGGTGGTCACCGGCGAGGCGTGCGGGCGTCACCGTCCCGAACGCTGCCGTGACCGGGACCGGCTCGCTCGGCACGGTCACCCTGATGAAGGACGGCAAGGACGTGACTCAGCGGTCGTCGTCGGGCTGCGAGGCGACTCGCGGACGCAGATCATCAGCGGCGTGAACGCCGGCGACCAACTGGTCATCACGATCGTGCTTCCGTCGCTGAGCTCGACCTCGACAAGCGGAAGCTCGGGGTCGGGGACGCTCGGCGGCGCTGGCGGTCTCGGCGGTGCGGGCGGCTTCGGCGGTGCGGGCGGCCTCGGTGGCGGCGGCGGCGCATTCCTCCGGCGCGCCGCAGGCGGCGGCTGATGCCCGACGGTCCTCGTCTCCCGCGGCGGCCCGCCGTGGCGCGGGCGCAGCGCGTGCTCCAGTCAAGGCGTGACCAGGCCACGCGGCGCGAGGAGGAGGCGGCGCAGCAGCCGGCCCCCGCACGTGCGCCGTCGCTCATGGCCGGATCCCGGCGCGCGCCGGTGATCGAACTGGTCGACGTGCACAAGACGTACTCGGTCGGCGACATCGCAGTGCACGCGCTCCGTGGCGTCAGCCTGCGCATCGAGCGCGGCGAGTACGTGGCGATCATCGGCGCGTCCGGCAGCGGCAAGACCACGCTGATGAACATCCTCGGCTGCCTCGACACCCCGACCACCGGTACCTACCACCTCAATGGAATCGACGTCCGCGGCCTCGACGAGGACACGCTGGCCGACATCCGCAACGGTCACATCGGGTTCGTGTTCCAGAGCTTCAACCTGATCCCGCGCACGCGCGCGCTCCAGAACGTCGAGCTGCCGCTGTCCTACGCCGGCGTGCACCGCTCGCAGCGGCACGACCGCGCGCTCGCGGCCCTCCAGCAGGTCGGGCTCGGTCCGCGCGTCCACCACATGCCCTCCGAGCTGTCGGGCGGCCAGCAGCAGCGCGTGGCGATCGCCCGCGCGCTGGTCACGAACCCGGCGATGATCCTGGCCGACGAGCCGACCGGCGCGCTCGACACGGTCTCCTCGGCCGAGGTGCTCGGGATCTTCGGTCGGCTCAGCGACCAGGGGCGCACGATCATCTTGATCACCCACGAGCAGGACGTCGCCGCCCACGCTCGCCGGGTGATCCGGATCAGTGACGGGACGATCCTGTCTGACGAGGTCACCGACTCCGACTCCGCGGAGAAGGTCCATTGATCGAGACCGTGCGTGTGGCGCTCGCCGGTCTGGCCGCGAACAAGCTGCGGTCGGGCCTGACGATCCTCGGCTTGATGATCGGGGTCGGCTCGGTGATCGTGCTGATCGCCGTCGGCACCGGATCATCGGCGGCGGTCACGAACCAGATCGATCAGCTGGGGAGCAACGTCCTGCTGGTGAGCGGCGCGCCCACGCTCGGCGGGCTGTTCCGCCGGGGCGGCGCCACCGCCATCGCGAGCACCGGCCTGACCGTCGCCGACTCGAACGCGCTCGTGAACCCCTACCAGGCGCCCGACGTCGCCAGCTCGTCGCCGGTGGTGACTGCCAACAGCGTGACGCTCACCTCGGGTGACACCACGTATTCGCCATCGTCGTTCGTCGGCACGACGACGTCATACGAGGCGGCGCGGAGCTACACGATGGCCGAGGGCTCGTGGTTCACGAACGCCGATGAGACGAACCACAGCCGCGTGCTGGTCGTCGGCCCGACCGTCGTCAGCGAGCTGTTCAGCGGCGCAGGACCCCGTCGGCCAGACGATCCAGGTCAACGGCACGAACTTCCAGATCATCGGTGTGACCGCGTCCAAGGGGTCCAACGGTACCTCCAATCAGGACGACGTCGCGATTGCACCGCTGACGGCCGTACAGGACACGCTGACCGGGTACGGGAACATCAGCCAGATCGTCGTCCAGGCGAAATCGCGGGGTCAGTTGAACGCCGCGCAGACCGAGGTTACGAGCATCCTCAACCAGCTCGATCCGCCGTCGGCCGGGTCGCTGGGGACGAACAACTTCAACGTCATCAACCAGAGCTCGATCATCCAAACCTCGACCGCGAGCAGCAAGGTGTTCACGACGCTGCTCGGCGAGGTGGCGGCGATCTCGCTGCTTGTCGGCGGAATCGGCGTGATGAACATCATGCTGGTGTCGGTCACCGAGCGCACTCGCGAGATCGGGATCCGCAAGGCGGTCGGCGCCCGGCGGAGCGACATCCTGACCCAGTTCCTGGTCGAGGCCGTGCTCGTTTCGTTCTTCGGCGGGATCGCGGGGGTGATCGCCGGGATCATCGGCAGCCAGTTCAAGATCGCCGGCGTGCAGCCGGTGATCGCGCCGTATTCGATTGCGCTCGCGTTCGGCGCGGCGGTCCTGACCGGGCTGTTCTTTGGAACCTATCCAGCCGGCCGCGCCGCGGCGCTCCGGCCAATCGAGGCACTCCGCTTTGAGTGATCAGAACTTTGAGTGATCAGCCTGAACAACAAACCAAAGGTATCGAGATGAACGCCATCCCCTATGACAGGCCCGAGGAGGAGTGGGACAGCTATCAGGAGGGGAACGGGGAGGAGTTCGAGCTCCCGGGGCGTCCTCGACGTCAGTGGTTCAACCGCAAGAGCGCGGCGCTGTTCGCGGTCGTGCTCGGCGCGATCGGCTTCTACGCCGGCGTGCGCGTCGAGAAGAATCAGCTGTCGAATTCAAGCTCGGCGACTGGCGCGGCGGGCGGCGGCGCGGCGGCGTTGCGGGCCGCGGCTGCTCGCGGTGGCGCCACGGGTGCCGGTGCGACCGGTTCTGGCGCCACGGGCGCCACCGGATCAGGGGCCGCTGCGCGCTCCGGGGCGGCGGGTGGCGGCTTCCGCGCCCTGTTCGGCGGCGGATCGGCCGCCGGCGGCGCGGGCGGGACCTTCGGAACGGTCAGCACGATCAGCGGCGACACCCTTTACATCACCGAGGCCACGGGTAACACGGTCAAGGTCACGCTCTCGAGCGCGACCAAGGTGACCAAGAACGTGACCGTCGGCAAGAAGGCCGTGCGACCCGGCGACACCGTCGTGGTCGCCGGGGCAAAGAATTCGAATGGCACCGTCGCGGCCACCACGGTCAGCGACACCGGTGCGGGAGCCGGCGGCGCCACAGGCGGCACCGGCTCGAGCAGTAGTAGCAGCAGCAGCGGCTCTTCCGCAGTCAGCTCGCTATTCGGGGGCGGGGGCGGATGAGCAGCTTCATTTACGAAAGGAACCTTGAAAGTGTTTGACGTTAGATCCAGGCGAGTGGCAGTCGCACTCGTCACCCTTGTCGCCGGTGGCGCACTGGCAGCCTGCGGCAGCTCTAGCTCCGGTAGCGCCACGAGCAGCACGACCGCCGTGGCGTCCTCCGGCTCCAGCTCCGGCTCGAGCTCGGGGACGAGCACGACGGGCGGCGGTCCCAACAGCGCGAGGCGCGCCCAGCTCGTCTCCTGTCTGAAGTCCCACGGCGTGACCCTGCCGAAGCGCCCTGCGGGCTCCGGCCCCCCGCCCGGCAGCGGCAGTGGTAGCGGCAACGGGACGTCCACGACCCCGCGCCGCGGCTTCTTCTTCGGTGGCGGTGGCGGTGGCGCGAACATCACGCCGACGATGCGGGCCGCCTTCAAGGCCTGCGGCGCGAACTTCGGCTTCGGCGGTGGCGGTGGCGCGTTCCGTGGGCGGATCTCGCACACGGCGATTACGAGCTTTGTGACGTGCGTGAACCAGCACGGCTACCACCTGCCGGCCCCGAACTTCTCGGGTAAGGGGGCGATCTTCCCCCGGAGCATCGAGACCAACGCGAAGTTCCAGGCCGCGGCCAAGTCCTGCCAGCACCTGCTGATCCCAGCGCGCCCGAGCGGGGGGACCAGTACGACATCGGGGGCCTGAGCCGCCGTTCGGGGAGTTGACATGAAGATCAAGTTGCCGTCGAACATGCGTGCCGGCACATCCACGGGCGCCGGCACGCCCGATCCCACGGAGCCGGCGACGACGCCGCTGTGGGAGCCCCCCACGACCTCTCTCGGGGAGCCGGCAGCCCCGGTGGAGCCGGTCGTACCGCCCCCGGTGGCCGCCCCGGTCGCCGGGGAGGGCACCCCCGCCGCGACCGGATCCGTGATCGGTCAGGTCCTCCCGATGTACTTCGTCGGCGACGAATCGCACTCGATGGCGGGCGACCCGATTGGGGCTGTCAACCAGGGACTGATCGACCTGCGCGACGAGGTGGCCAAGCACCCCTTGATCGGCAAGAAGGTCCGGTTCGGAATCATCACGTTCGCCGAAACCGCGCAGACGCGGCTCGAGCTCTCGGAGCTGAGCGAGGACCTGGTGCTTCCGACGCTGTCCCCGCGCGGGCGCGGCACCAGCTACGCGAGCGCACTCCAGGCGCTGCGCCAGACGATCCCGGCCGATGTGGCTCTGCTGAAGAGCAACGGCTACCAGGTGCACCGTCCGTCGGTGTTCTTCCTCAGCGACGGCCTTCCCACCGAGAAGGCCGAGAAGTGGCAGGCGCGACTGGCCGAGCTCAAGGATCCGAGCTTCCGGGAGCGGCCGAACATCCTCGCGTTCGGCGTCGGCGAGGCCGATCCCGAGGTGATCGGGCGGCTCGCGAGCTCGCCCCGGTACGGGTTCATGATGGCGTCGGGCGCGTCCACGGCGGGTGCGATCGCCGAGTTCGCGGCGTCGATGCTGAACTCGATGGTGGCGTCCGCCGAGCGGTTGGACCGGGGCGATCACACGATCGAGTTCGAGAAGCCCGAGGGATTCGTCCAGCTCGACGCGCCGCTCGTGTAGCTTCGAGCGATGACCGCCGCCGGACGCCCCGCGCCGGTTCGCCGTCGCGTCCGGCTGGCGCGCGGGCCGGTGACGATCGGGGAGCCGGCGGCCGCAATCGAGGCCCGGCTCGCGGCCGCCGAGCCCTACCGGCCGGACACGATCGCCGACGGCGGCAGCGCGTTCGGGCTGACCGTCAGAGCGGCCTCGGTCAGAGGCCTGTACAAGCGCTACACCGGCGGGCCGCGGCAGGACGACATCTGCCTGCGGCTTCACGCCGACTCCGGCACGCTGATCGCGGCGGTTGCGGACGGAGTGTCCGGGGCGCCTCGCTCGGACCTCGGCGCGGCCCTCGCCGTGCGGTACGCGACGGCCGCGGTCGCTCGTTTTTTGGATAGTGGGTCCGGGTCGATGGATTGGGCCGCGGTGTTCGAACACGCCGCGTGGGCGCTGGTCGAAGAGCATCGGCGCGCTTCGGGGGACGGTGACGCGGGAGTGGAGGAGGCTACGTCGGGCGCTGGCAACGACCTTGCTGGTCGCGGCGGTTTGCGGGTCGGATGTGGAGGTGGCCGCGGTCGGCGACTCGCCGGCGTTCGTGCTCGCCGGCAAGGACTACGATGCGCTCGTGGGCGAACCGGAACACTTCGACGGGTTGGTCGGCGGTGGGGTGGACGCGCTCCCGCGCTCGGCCGGCGACGTGCGAGTCGCAAGCTGTTCGCTCGACGCCGGCGCCGTGCTGCTGCTGTGCACCGACGGGTTGGCGATGCCGCTCGCGGGCGGGACCGGCGAGGTCGGTCGCACGCTTGGCGCGCGAGCTCGCGCGCCCGCCCGACGTCGTCGATTTCGCGCGGTTGCTCGACTTCAGCCGCAGCACCTACGACGACGATCGCAGCCTGATCGCGGTGTGGGGGCCGGATCGGTCGTGAGCGCTGTGTCCGGAGTGTCCGGGGTGTCCGGCGGACGGGAGCGTCCGTGAGCGCGGTGGTCGACGCGCCGGTCGGGACCGAGCGCCGCGCGATCCTGGTCGGGGAGTTCGGCGAGCTCGACCCGATCTCGCGATTCGGGGGCCAGGGCCGCGTGTACCGGCCGGCGGTCGTACCGGCCGGGCTCAGCGACGGTCACGTTGTCGTGAAGATCTATCGGCGGGCGCCGCCGGCGGGAGCCGGACGCGTGCTTACCGAAATGGTGGCGTGGGCTCATCTGCTCGAGGCGGATCAGCGAGCCGCGCTCAACCGCGTTACAGCCTGGCCGCTCGCGATCGTCCGCGCCGGCGAGATCGCGGCCGGAATCGCGATGCGCGATGTCCGCGGGCGCTTCTCGGCGCCGTTCGTGATGCCGAGCGGCCGGCGCGAGCGCGTGCTGCTGACGCTCGAGCACCTGCTGGGGACCGACGCGTATCTGCAGATGCGCGGCCTCGGCGTGCGGCTCGACACATTCACCCGCGCGGAGGTCGCCGAGCAGATCTGCGACGCGCTCGCGTTCCTGCACCGGCACGCGATCGTCGCGAGCGACATCGCGCCGAACAACCTGCTGGTTGCGTTCGGCGCCGGCGACGAGCCGGAGGTCTGCTTCATCGACTGCGACTCGATGGTTTTCCTCGGGCGCCAGGCGCTGGCCTCGGTGCAGACCGCCGACTGGGACATCCCGGCCGCGTTCGACGAGTCGCCGAACACCCGGGCCGCGGACGCCTACAAGCTCGGCCTCGTCGTCCTGCGGCTGTTCGCGCGCTCGCACGACGCGCGGGTGGTGGGGCCGCATTCGCAGCACGTGCCGTTGGAACTGCACGGGCTGCTCGGCCGCGCGCTCGCCCCCGACGCGATGAACCGCCCGCCGGCCGGCGAATGGCAGCGAGCCCTGCGCGGGCTGCTCGCGGACGGCCGTCTGAACGAGCGGTATCCGGGGCCGGCCCCGGCGTCGCGGAGCGGCGCTCGCGCGGTCCCGGCGGTCAAGCCGGGTGCCGCACCCGGTGTTGTTTCGGCCCCGGGTGCGACCGCGGGCCCGCGGACGGCTGGCACCGTGCGGCTGATCTCTCCAGGATTTGCCCAGCGGGCCGGGGCGGCGGCATCACAGTTCGGACGTCCCGTTGCCCGCGCGGTGCCACAGGCCCAGCTCACGGGATCGGTGTGGCTCCGGCGGGCGGTCGTCGTGGCGTGGATCGTCGCCGGGACGGCGGTGCTGCTGCTCCTATTCTCGCGGCTGTTCACGTCGGCGATTCCGGTGCCTCAGGGCGGGAACGCCGGCGCCGGCTCGACGTTCGGTCCCGGCATCACCGGCCCGTACCAGAGCTACCCCAGGGCGCGCGAGGTCTTGCCGCAGTATCCCGGCTTCAGCCAGGTCCCGTGATCGGGTTCTCTGCGCGCCCGCGCCTGGTGCTGTGATCGTCCGCGGACACTTTCATCGTCGCTTACGGAAACCTGACGAGTCGGTGCATAGGCTGCGGGCGCGACGAAAGTGCGCCTCGTCGCTTGCGGACGGACTCCCCGAACCCCGCAGCTGGGGACCGGCGGCGGATCCGGGTCGTGACTCCCGCCCGGGTCCGCCAGCCGGTCCGCAGACTTCTCTGAACGCGCTACCACGCGTCGATGTAGGGCCGGCGCTTTGTGGGCTGCGGCGGCGTCGGGTCGTCGAATAGCGTCGCGATCCAACGCCTGCTTTCGGCGGGATCGATCACATCGTCGATCTCGAAGTAGGCGGCCATGTTGAGGCCCTTGCCCTTTTCGTACGCGGCGGCGACGGCCTGCTCGTAGGCTTGCGCGCGTTCGTCCTGATCCCGGATCGCCCCGAGCTCGCGGCGCATCCCGAGGCGGACCGCGCCCTCGAGCCCCATGCCGCCGAACTCGGCCGTCGGCCACGCGACCGTGAACAACGGCGCCTTGAAGCTGCCGGCGGCCATCGCTTGGCCGCCGAGGCCGTAGCCCTTGCGCAGCACGATCGTGCCGGTCGGTGTTTCAAGGTTCGCGCCGGTGAGGAACAGGCGAGAGAAATGTCTGACGGTCGCGGTCTTCTCGGCGTCCGGGCCAACCATGAAGCCGGGCGTATCGCATAGGAACAGCATGGGCAACCGGAACGCGTCGCACAGCTGCATGAAGCGTGCGGCCTTGTCGGCGCCGTCGGCATCGATCGCGCCGCCGAGGTGCTGTGGGTTGTTGGCGATCACGCCGAGCGGCCTTTGGTTGTCGGCTCGAGCGAGTGCGGTCACGATCCCGGGGCCGAAGCCCGCGCGGAGCTCGAGCACGTCGTCGAGCAAGGCGTCGATGACGGTGCGGATGTCGTAAATGCGCTTGCGGTTGGCGGGGATGAGGTCTCTAAGCGCATCCGGTTCTTTCGGCGGTTGTGCTTCGTCGGGCTTTTTTTCGGTTCGCGTGAAGTACGACAGGTAGCGCTTGGCGGCCGCGACGCCCGTCGCCTCGTCGGCGACGCGAATGTCGACGACGCCGTTCGCGTCCTGCACGTCGATAGGACCGACGTCCCGCGGGTCGAACACCCCGAGGCCGCCGCCCTCGATCATCGCCGGCCCGCCCATCCCGATGCTCGAGTCCTCGGTGGCGACCACCACGTCGCAGCAGCCGAGCAGCGCGGCGTTGCCGGCGAAGCAGTAGCCCGCCGCGATGCCCACCAGCGGGACCAAGCCGCTCAGCCTTGCGAACAGGTGGAACGCGCGGCAGTCCAGGCCCGCGACGTGCGGCCAGTCGACGTCGCCCGGCCGCCCGCCGCCACCCTCGGCGAACAACACCACCGGCACGCGTCGGCGCTCGGCGATCTCGAACAGCCGGTCCTTCTTCTGGTGGTTGCGCATTCCCTGTGTTCCCGCCAGCACCGTGTAGTCGTAGGACATGACGATTGCCGGAGCGCCGTCGATCGTCGCGGTCCCACCTACGAGGCCGTCCGCCGGCGTTCGCTCGATCAGCTCCTCGCGCGGGCGCCGGCGCTCCTGCGCAGCGAACATCAGCGGGCCGTACTCGACGAAGCTGCCGGGATCGACGAGGTCATCGAGGTTCTCCCGGGCGGTGCGCCGGCCCTGGTCGCGGCGCTTGGCGACGGCGTCGGGACGGGCGGCATCGAGCGTCTGGTCATGGCGGGCTTTCACGGCGGCCAGGTCGTCGCGGGTCGTCTGCGGGCGGGCGGACGGTTCGGGCGCGGCCGGGCCGTCGCTCGCCGCGCCGGGCACCAGGACGGCGAGCACCTGACCCTCTTCGACGGTGTCGCCGACCGCGACCTCGAGGCTGCTGACGACGCCGCTCGTCCCGGCGGCGACCTCGTGCTCCATCTTCATCGCCTCGAGCACTACGAGCGTCTCGCCCGCGGTCACGGCGTCCTCTGGCTCGCGGGCGATCACGACCACGGTGCCCGCGAACGGAGCATGCAGGGGGACGTTCTCCGACAAGGCGTTTGAACGCTACGCGACGGCGTCGCGGACCGCGGCGAGGATCTCCTCCGGCGGCGCGTTGTCGCTCGCGTCCTGCGCGAGATGCGACCACACCACGCGCCCATCCGGCGCGACCACGAGCGTGCCGCCGAGCTGCGCCGGGTGGCCGACCGTCCGCGTCTGGGTCCGCCGGGTGCGCGCCGTCGCGAGGAGGCCCTTGGCGACTGTCTGCGGGCTGAACAGGTCCGTCATGCCGCCGACCTTCGTCCCCGCCGCCTTGTAGCTGACCCGGTCGCGGTCGGCGAGCACGGGCAGCTGGATGCCCTGGCGCCGGCGGAACTCAGCCGCCTGCCGTGGGGTGCCCTGGCCGATCAGCACAAGGTTGACGTCCGCCGCCCTGAAGTCATGCCGGGCGCGGTCCAACTGGACCGCGTGCTCCTTGCAGAAGATTCAGCCGTAGTGTCGGAGCCAGACGAGCGCGACGGGGCGCTCGCTCCACAGGTCGCCGAGCCGCACGTCGTGAGCCTCGTGGTCGGGAAGCACGATCTCGGCGAGCCCGTCGGCGCGTGACGGAGGGCTCGGTTTGCGGCCGGCGGGCATGCGGTGGCAAAGCTACTACGGGATACTGAGTCGCGTGCCGGAAGCCGAGCCGAAGCTGTTGTGGACGCCATCGTCCGAGCGGATCGAGCGCTCGACGTTGACGCGCTATCAGGGCTGGCTGGAAGAGAACCGGGGTTTGCGGTTCGACGGCTACCACGACCTCTGGCGGTGGTCGGTGTCCGATCTCGAGGCGTTCTGGGGCTCGCTGGTCGAGTTCGCCGGCGTTCGATTCTCCGAGCCATCGGAGCGCGTACTTGGGGACGAGTCGATGCCGGGCGCCGAGTGGTTCCCGGGCGCGCGGGTCAGCTACGCCGAGCACATGTTCGCCGGCAAGGACCCTGGCGCGTTGGCGATCCAGCACGCGTCGGAGTCGCGCGAGCTGGCGTCGATGACCTGGGGCGAGCTACGGGGGCTGACGGCCTCCATCGCCGCGGGACTGCGCGCTTCCGGGGTCGGCGAAGGCGACCGCGTCGCGGCGTATATGCCGAACATCGCTGAGACGGTCGCGGCGCTGTTCGCGTGCGCCTCGATCGGCGCGGTGTGGTCCTCAGCCGCACCTGAGTTCGGCGTCCGGAGCGTGGTCGACCGGTTCTTGCAGATCGAGCCGAAGGTGCTGCTCGCTGTGGACGGTTACCGCTACGGCGGCAAGGACTTCGATCGCTCGGACGCGGTTTCGCGCATCGCGGCCGAGATCCCATCGCTGGCGCGGGTCGTTCGGTTGGGGTATTTGGACGGGTCGGGGTGGGAGGATGGATTCCTCGGCGATTCGGACGGGCTCGAGTTCGCGCAGCTTCCGTTCGACCACCCGCTGTGGGTGCTGTATTCGTCCGGGACCACCGGGCTGCCCAAGCCGATCGTCCAGGGCCAGGGCGGGATTCTGCTCGAGCACCTGAAGAAGGCCCTGCTCCACCTCGATGCCCAGGCCGGCGATCGGATGTTCTGGTTCACGACGACCGGTTGGATGATGTGGAACTTCATCGTCGGGATGCTTTTGAGCGATGCCTCGATCGTCCTGTTCGACGGGAACCCCGGGTATCCGTCGCTCGGGACGTTGTGGGATCTGGCGGCGGACACGGGGATGACGTGCTTCGGCACGAGCGCGGCGTTCATTGGCGCGTGCATGAAGGACTCCGAGCTGACGTTGCGGGGCTCCGGGCGCGATCTGGCCGCCTTGAAGGCGGTCGGATCGACCGGATCGCCGCTGTCACCCGAAGGGTTCCAGTGGGTGTACGACCAGCTGGGGTCCGATACATGGCTGTTCTCGACCTCGGGCGGGACCGACCTGTGCACCGCGTTCGTGGGTGGCGTGCCGACGCTGCCGGTGTACCTGGGCGAGTTGCAGGCACGCGCACTGGGCGCGTCGGTGGAGGCCTGGGACCCGGAGGGTCGTCCGCTGATCGACGAGGTGGGGGAGCTCGTGATCACCCGGCCGATGCCGTCGATGCCTTTGTTCTTCTGGGGGGACGAATCCGGGGAGCGCTACCGCGAGAGCTACTTCGAGATGTACCCCGGGATCTGGCGCCACGGCGACTGGATCGAGATCACCTCGCGCGAGACGGCTGTGATCTATGGCCGATCCGACTCGACAATCAACCGCGGCGGAGTGCGGATGGGGACGTCGGAGATCTATCGGGCCGTATTGGCGGTCGACGAGGTCACGGACGCACTGGTCGTCGACGTGCCGCGCGAGGGCGGCGAGGCCTGGATGCCGCTCTTTGTCGTGCTCCGCGAGGGCGCGTCGCTCTCCGATGACCTGATTGGCCAGATCCGTCGGCGGGTGCGCGAGGACTGCTCGCCCCGGCACGTGCCCGACGAGATCCGCCAGATTTCGGAGGTCCCTCGCACGCTCTCCGGGAAACTGTTGGAAGTCCCGGTGAAGCGAATCCTGATGGGGACGCCTCTGGAGCAGGCCGCCTCGCGGGAGTCGCTCGCGAACCCGGCGGCTCTCGACTACTTCGTGGATCTCGCCCCTAAGGGGGGGGCGAAATTCGCTGCGCTGTCGACTCTTAACAGTGGCGTGCTCAAAGACCCACGCTATTCGTGGGAAATCGAGCACGGACCTGGAAAGTGGCGGCGCGAATCGACAAGGCGATTGCGGCTCTGGCGCTGAGGCAGCACGGGTACGTCAGGCGCTGTCAGCTGCTGCAGCTCGGGCTCACCGCGCGAGCGATCGAATATCGCGTCGAGGTCGGGCAGCTGATCCCCGTCCACGCCGGCGTGTACGCCGTCGGCCACCTCCCGCTGTCGTACGAAGCCCGCGCCCACGCCGCAGTCCTCGCGTGTGGCGACGGAGCCATCCTCAGCCACGGCTCGGCGGCGGCGCTCTGGAACTACACAAAGGATTGGCCGACCCGGTTCGAGGTGATCGCCACCTACGACCGGCGCCGGCGCGGCATCCGGGCGCATCGATGCAAGACACTGACCCGCCGCGACATCACCCGTCAGCGGGGCGTTCCCGTCACCAGCCCCGCCCGCACCGTCTTCGACATGACCCCGCGCCTGAAGACCGACAAGGCGCTCACACGCTTCGTCAACGACGCCCGGCTGACGCGGACACTCCACCTGGGCGATCTCGCCGAACTGCTCGTACGCCACCCGCGCCACCCGTCAACCGAGCGCCTGACGCCCTTCCTCGAGGCCCGCGGCGGCCCAACGCGATCGGAGTTCGAGGATCGGTTCACCGCGTTCGCGCGCAAGTACGGCTTGCCGGCGCCGCTCGTCAACACCGACGTTCTCGGGTACGAGGTCGATGCGCTGTTTCCCGAGCAGCGCGTGATCGTCGAGCTCGACGGCTGGGACTACCACTCCGACCGAGCAACGTTCGAGAGCGACCGGGATAAGGACGCGGAACTTCTCGCGGCGGGCTATCGGACGGTCCGGATGACCTGGGAGCGCCTCGAAACCATGCCGGCGCGGGAAGCCAAGCGGCTGCACAAGATCCTGCAAGCGAGTTGACGAAGTTCTTACGGTTCTCTCAAACAAGCCTGAGAGAGTCCCGCCCACGGGCGCGCCGTTGACGGAGCGCCCGGCCAACTGAGGAGCGCACGTTGCACCGCAGTCTGAAGCGAAACGTCGTCCTGGGCTTGGCGGCGCTTGCCGTCGCCGCGTTCGCCGGTGGCGCGTATGCCGCGACCCAGAATTCGGGTCCGAACACGCGCCAGGCGTTCCTGAACGACATCGCCAAGCGGCTCCATGTGACGCCGTCGCAGCTCAGCGCCGCCATCAACGGCGCCACCACGGACCAGCTCCAGGCTCAGGTCAAATCGGGCCAGATCACACAGGCCCAGGCGAACGCGCTCGAGCAGCGGCTGAAGAACGGTGGCTCGGCGTCGCTTCTGCCGCTGACCCCGGGTCTCGCCGGGCCGCGCCCGTTCCTGGCCCCCGGCAACGGGACCAGGGCGTTTCCCGCCCGCCCGTTCGGCCCCGGCCACGGCTTCGGCCCCGGTTTCGGTTTCGGATTCGGGTTCGGGGGCTTCGATCTGAACGCCGCCGCGAGCTATCTCAGGCTGAGCAACGCGCAGCTGATACAGCAACTACAAAGCGGTAAATCGCTCGCCCAGATCGCGAGCTCGAAGGGCAAAACCGTCGCCGGCCTCGAGCAGGCGATGACCGCGCCGATCAAGAAGGCGCTCGACGCGGCCGTCGCCCGCAAGGCGATCACGGCAGCGAAGGAACGGCAGATCCTCAGCCGCCTGTCGTCGAATCTGAGCCAGCGGATCAACCAGAAGGGCCTTGCCACGCCCGCGCAGGGAGCGCTACGCGGCCTCTTCCGCGGCCAGGGCCCGAACGGAACCCGCCCGCCGGGTGCAGGGCCGGGCAAGCCGTACGGCCCGCCGTTCGCAATGCCCCCCGGCAATGGCACCGCGCCCGGGAAGGGCACGGCACCCGCGACGCCGACTAACCCCACCACGCCGAAGAATCCGTCCCAGCCCGGCGCGCTCCCGCAACAGCTGTTCCAGCCGGCGCCCACGGCGTAGAGCCGTCCGCTCTTACGCGGCTCTCATTGATTTCTGACTGGTTTCTCATGCGTAGCTGCTGTACTGGGGAGACCGAAACAACAGCCATGCATTTGCTAGGAGAAACCCACCCATGAAAGGCCTGAGCCGCCTGCTTCCGATAATCGGCGGCGCAATTGCCGGCGGAGCAATCGCGCTCGCCGTCGCGAACGGGAGCACCACAACGCACTCGGTCACGACCACGACCGTCGTGCAGCCGTCGAACGCGCCGACGCTGCCCACCAGCTTCAGCGACGGACGCTCCCAGACGATCAACCAGATCTACCGCGCCGTCGGTCCTGGCGTCGTCGACATCACAACTTCATCGACCCAGAACACCGGTGGCGTGTTCGGCTTCGGTCAGACGCAGCAGACCGAGGGCGAGGGCGCCGGCGTGGTGTTCGACAAGAAGGGCGACATCGTCACGGACGAGCACGTCGTGTCCGGGGCGTCCAAGATCACCGTGAACTTCCCCGACGGCACCAAGGCGCCAGCGACCCTAGTCGGCTCCGATACGGGCGCCGACACGGCGGTCATCCGGGTCCAGGGCGTCGCCTCCTCGGAGCTGCACCCGCTGACGTTCGGCGACTCGAGCGCGGTCCAGGTGGGCGACAGCGTGGTCGCGATCGGCAGCCCGTTCGGTCTCCCCAACACGGTCACCGCCGGCATCGTCAGCGCGGTCGGCCGCACGATCAACGCGCCCAACCAGTTCACGATTCCGAACGCGATCCAGACCGACGCGCCGATCAATCCCGGCAACTCGGGCGGCCCGCTGCTCAACGCGGCCGGCCAGGTGATCGGTCTCAACGACCAGATCGAGACCAACAACACCAACGGCCAGGGCGAGGGCTCGAGCTCGGGCGTCGGATTCGCGACCCCGTCGAACAGCGACGCGCGGATCGCCCGCGAGATCATCTCGACCGGCCAGGCCCACAACGCCTGGGTCGGCGTGAGCCTCGACCCGACCGTGTCCGGCGGCGCCGGGGTCGCCAAGTCCTCCACCGCTGGTGGCGTGGCGCCGGTTCAGGCCGGATCACCGGCGGCCAAGGCCGGCCTCCAGCCGGGCGACGTGATCACGGCCGTCAACGGCACGCCGGTCGCCTCGATCAACCAGTTCGTGGCAACGATCGCCAACTACGCGCCGGGCGACACCGTGACCCTCACCGTGAACCGGAGCGGGTCGACCAAGACGATCAAGCTGACGCTCGGCTCTCAGCCGGCGAGCGCGACCACCCAGACCCAGAGCCAGAACAACGGCTTCGGGGTCCCCTAGCCCCCACAAGTAACCGCAACAACAGGCGAACAAATAGCCGCGGCCGGCCCAAGCGCCGGCCGTGGCATTTAAGACGTGGCGAGTGAGGCCTGCTGCGTCTGCTGGATCGTCCGCTCCATCAGCTCGCGATGGACGCTGCGCGTCCGGCCGGCCCGCCGGTTCCACGCCCCCTCGGAATCGAGCGTCCACGCGTTTGTGTCGTCGGCGAAGCAGCGCTCGAGCGTGTCCTCGAGCTCGGACTGAAGCTCGGCGTCCTCGACGGGAGTCAGCAGCTCGACCCTCGAGTCCAGATTCCGCGGCATCAGGTCGGCCGAGCCCATGTAGTAGACGTGCTCGTTGCCCCGGTGGAACGAGTAGATCCGCGAGTGCTCGAGGAACCGCCCGACCACCGATACGACGTTGATCGTCTCGCTGACGCCCGGCACGCCGGGGAGCAGGCAGCAGATGCCGCGAACGTTGAGGTCGATCGGGACGCCTGCCTGCGAGGCCCGGTAAAGCGCCTCGATGCACTGATGGTCGACGAGCGAGTTCATCTTCATCGCGATCCGCGCCGGCTCGCCCGCCTGATGGGAGGCGATCACCCGGTCGATCTCCTCGATCAGCGGCCCGCGCATCGAGTTCGGTGCGACCAGCACCTTGCGCTCCCGAGCCGGGTGGCCATAGCCGGTCAGCGTGTTGAACAGGTTGGCGACCTCCTGGCCGATCTCCCGATCGGTCGTGAATAGCCCGAAGTCCTCGTACAGCCGCGCGTTCTTGGCGTGGAAGTTGCCGGTGCCGATCATCACGTAGTGGCGGACGCCGCCGCGCTCGCGGCGCACCACGAGGATCGCCTTGGCGTGCGTCTTCAGCCCGGGGATGCCGTGGACGACGTGCGCGCCGACTTCCTCGAGCGCTCGCGACCAACCGATGTTCTGGCGCTCGTCGAAACGCGCCTTCAGCTCCACCAAGCACACGGCCTGCTTGCCCTTCTCGGCCGCCTCGATCAGCGACGGGACGAGCGCCGAGTCGTCCGACGTGCGGTACACAGTCATCTTGATCGCCAGCACGTTCGGGTCGTCGACCGCCTGCTTGACGAACCGCTCGACGCTCGTGGCGAACGACTGATACGGGTAGTGGACGAGCACGTCGCGGGTCCGCATCGGCGCGAACACGTCGGGCTGGTCGTCCGGGTCACCGGGTCCGGAGCCGAACGCCGGATGGGTCAGTGGCGTCCACGGCGGCTGGCGGATGTCCGAATGCCCCTCCAGTCCGGCGATCTGCCACAAATCGCCGAGGTCGAGCATGCCCTCGACGTCGTATACCTGCACCTCGTCGACGCCGAGCCATTCGATCAGCCGGCCGCGCATCACCGGATCCATGCTGGCGCCGACCTCGAGCCGCACGACCTCGCCGAACCGCCGTCGCCGGAGCTCGTCCTCGACCGCCTGGAGCAGGTCGTCGGCCTCGTCGGAGACCTCGAAGTCGGCGTCGCGCGTGACCCGGAACAGGTCGTAGCTGATGATGTCCATCCCGGGGAACAGCGCGTCCAGATGTCGAGCGATGATCTGTTCGAGCGGGATCAACGTCTCCGGCGAGATCTCGACGAACCGCGGCAGGACCTCCTTCGGCACCTTGACGCGCGCGTACACCTCGTGGTCGAGGTCGGGGTCGTGCAGCCGCACAAGCAGGCTCAGCGACAGGTTCGAGATGTAGGGGAACGGCCGGCCCGGGCCGATCGCGAGCGGCGTCAGCACCGGGAAGATCTCCTCGCGGAAGTGGCGCGCGATCAGGCTCGCCGGCGCCGAGGACTCCTCGCAGCTGACGATCCGGATGCCGTCGGCGGCGAGCTTCGGCACGATCTCGGAGAACTGGCGAGCCTGCCGGCGATCGAGCTCCCGTGTCTTCTCGGAGATCCCTTGGAGCACCTGCGTCGGTGACAGGCCGTCCGGCCCACGGGCGTCGATCCGCGCGTCGAGCTGGTCGTGGACGCCGGCGACGCGCACCATGAAGAACTCGTCGAGGTTCGTCGTGAAGATCGCCAGGAACTTCACGCGCTCGATCAGCGGCAGCGACTCGTCCTCGGCCAGCTGCAGCACACGGTCGTTGAAGTCGAGCCACGACAGCTCGCGGTTGATGTAGACCGCTGGGTCCGCGACCGCGGCAAACGGCGCCTCCGGGTCGGCGTGTTCGTCCGCGGCCTCCTCGAGCGCCTTGGCCTCTTCCTCTTCCAATCGTGTCTCGCTCATGTCACTCCTACGTTCGCCTTTGCGATCGCGCTTAGCTCGGACGGTCGCAGCAGCGTGACCAGTTCGCCCTTCGAGATGGCCGCGAGGCCGCCCTTCTTCATTCGCGCCTGTGTCCCCGTGAGATCGTGGAGGAGCAGCGAGAACGACGGGTCGTGTCCGACCAACAGCACGTCGCCGAGTCCGGCCGTCAGCGCCTCGACATCGAACGGCTCGCCGGAGAGGGCCCGCTCGATCGTGACCTGCAAGCCGAGCGGTTCACACGCCCGCCCGGCGGTCTGCACCGCGCGCAGCTTCGGACTGCTCAGGCAGGCGTCGAGGTGAACGCCGAGGACGGCCAGCGTCCGGCCGGCCGCGTCAGCGTGCATCGCGCCGCGCTCGGTGAGCGGGCGGTCGTCGTCCGGTAGGCCGTCTTCCGCTTCGGCGTGGCGCAGAAGCCAGAGCATGCGTACAACTCTAGTGGGAGTGGAGACCAGCTTGTTAGCGCGGGCGCGCGGCGTCAGCCGACGCCGACTTGGATCACCGACGCGCCCGGGTGAAGGCATTGACTCAGCCGATGAGCAGCCGCCGGCCGAACACGCGCTGGAACGCCTCGCCGTCGCCGTAGCGCTCGACGCTCCACCGCGGCAGGGTCAGGTCGCCGGCGGCCTCGAGGTGCAGGTCGACGCCGTGGCCGTTGGCGCGCAGGCGCGCCTCGCGTACGGACTGGTCGCGGCCGCGCTCGAGGTGCTCGGCGAGCCGCAGGATCACCGAGCAGCGGTCGAGCAGTTCCTCGTCGCCGTCGTGTGTGAGCGCGGCGAGTTCGCCGAGCTTGGCGGTGCCCTTGCGGTGGTAGCGGGTGATCTGGGCGATCAGCGCGCGTTCGCGGGGATCGAAGCCGGGAAGCTCGGCGCTGACGATCAGGTAGTAGGAGTGTTTGTGGTGATCGTCGTAGGAGATCGTCATCCCGACGTCGTGGAGCATCGCGGCGGCCCACAGCAGCTCGCGCTCGCCGGGCTCGGGCTCGAACAGACCGCCGGCGGCGAGCGAGTCGAACATCTGGAGCGACAGTGTCGCGACGTGTTCGACGTGGGGGAGGTCCGACTCGTACTGGATCGCGAGGTTGCGCACGCCGGCGACGCGGACGTCCTCGAACAGCGGCTCCGGCTGGTCGGCGAGCAGCTCGCGCGCGAGGAACACGCCGTCGCGAAGGCTGGCCTCGGTGACCTCGATGCCGGCGAACGATCCCAGCTCGACCGCCGTCTCGATCACTACCGCCGA
Organism: uncultured Solirubrobacterales bacterium; assembly: GCA_963755525.1. Lineage (GTDB taxonomy): Bacteria > Actinomycetota > Thermoleophilia > Solirubrobacterales > Solirubrobacteraceae > Palsa-465. Next base: position 198,818 of record CAVWKC010000024.1, read on the forward strand.
CGCGAGGATGATGTCGCCGCGCCCGACCTTGATCCCCGGGACGTCGCCGCGCTCTGCGACCGGCAGCGACGCCAGCGTTTGGACGAGGTCGGCGAGCATCTCGCGCGTGATCACGAATCCCTGGACGCCGATGTCGGGCTGGTCCGTCATCCGCTGGGCGGCGGCGGCGAGGTTTCGGACGGCGCCGCCCATGCCGACTATCCGGTCGCCGTCGGCGGCGAGCGCGGGGAGCCCCGACAGCGCCTTGCGCACGTGCGCGCGAAGCCGCTGGATGTCCCGCTTGCGGGCGGGGCCGGAACCCGGAAAGAACTGCTCGGTCATCCGCACCGCCCCGAGGGGGAACGACTGGAGCGACTTGGGGTGGCGGTCGGCGACCTCGATCACCTGGATGCTGCCGCCGCCCGTCTCGAGCACGATGCCGTCGGTCAACGTCGAGCTGTTGATCGCGGCCACGTAACCGAAGCGCGCCTCGTCCTCGTCGGAGATCACCTCGATGTTCAGGCCGCTGGCGGCGCGGGCGGCCTTGAGGAACATCTCGCCGTTGGCGGCGTCGCGGATCGCGCTGGTGGCGACGGCATGGACGGCGTCAGGACCGAGACCGTGCGCGGCGCAGAAGTGCTCGAACACGGCGAGCGTCTCGAGCCCGCGCCCCATCGCCGCGTCGCCGAGGCGGCCGGTCTCCGCCAGGCCGGCGCCGATCCGGACGGTCTCGTAGATCTCGTCGGTGAGCTTCCACCAGTCGCCCGGGATGAACATGTAGACGACGAGCCGCCACGAGTTCGAGCCGAGATCGATAACGGCCACCTGACGGGCATCCTCGCCCGCCTGGCCGGTCGCTCGAGTCGATCGCCAGCTCACGTGAGCTAAATGATCCGTGCGGGGGCGGACGAAACCCCCTCGGCCGTGTCACGATGGCGCCTTGGACACCGAAAAAGACCGGATGTTGCGGGGAGAGCCGTATCTCGCGCAACCACCCGGCGCTGCTGGAAGAGCGCAAGCGGTGCCGTCTGATCTGCGAGCGATTCAACGCCACCTCCTTCGGCGAGACCGCCGAACGTCGCGCGATCTTGGAGGAACTGCTCGGCGAGATCGGCGATGACGCCGAGCTGATGGCGCCGTTCGAGTGCGACTACGGCTACCACATCACGGTTGGCGCCCGGACGTTCATCAACTATGGCGCGGTGGTCCTCGACGGCGCTAACGTGACGGTCGGCCAGGACGTCCAGATCGGCCCGAACGTGCAGCTGCTGACCGCGACCCACGCGCTGGACCCGGTGGAGCGTCGTCGCGGCACGGAGACCGCCAGCCCGGTGACGATCGGCGACGGCGCGTGGCTCTCGGCCGGCGTGATCGTCCTCCCGGGCGTGACGATCGGAGCGGACACGGTCATCGGCGCCGGCAGCGTCGTCACCAAGGACATGCCGGCCCGTCACCTCTGCTTCGGCAACCCCTGCCGCGTGATCCGTGAAATCGCCTAGAAAGGTCCTGGTCCTGTACGAGCACAGTCGCGCCGGCGCGGCCGCGATCGATCTCGCCCGCGACCTCGCCGAGGACCAGAGCGCCGCGCTCACGATCGTCGCAGTCGCGCCCCAGGCGCCGTCGGGTCCCCGCTGCGGCAACTCGGCGCTCGAGTACAACGAGGCGGTCGCGGAATCGGTGGCGCACGACCTCGAACAGGCACGACAGCGTCTCGGCCCTGCCGCAGCCGCGGACGCCGCGTTCGTGCTCCTCGTCGAGGGCGCCGATCAGACGCTCGAACAGGTCGCTCGCAGCGGCGGCTTCGATCTCGTGCTACTGCCGGCGCACCGCCGACCGCTGCGGGCCCCAGGCCATCCCGCGGCCCCACGGCTCGAGCGCGTCGCCGGCGCCGAGATCAGGATCGTCGACGGGCGCGCGGGCTCCGTTTCGCCGGCGCGGCAGCGGCGGCCGCCTCGGCCCGCCGCCGGCGCTGGTTGATCCGGACCGCGGCGCCGATCGCCGCTCCGAAGAACAGCGCCCCGATCCAGAACGGGCTGACCAGCAGGACGACCGCGATTCCGAGCATCGTCAGCCAGATCGCGGGCCTCCAGTCGCGCCAGTCCCCGGTCATGGTCGCCAATCTCCGGTCACCGCAGCAGCGTACCTAGTGGACCCGGCCGAGCCCACTGGCCTCACCGCACGCCCAGCTTCAGCTCGGCCGCGACTCGCTTCTGGACCGACGCCACCGCGCGGAACGCCTCTCGCAGATAGCTCCGCGTCAGCTCCGTGAGCGCTGCCGGGTTGACGAAGTCGTCGGGCTCCTCGCCGGCGCGAAGCTGGTCCACCTGGTGTTCGACGCGGAGGTCGGTGATCAGCGTCAGAGCATCGTCGAGCGTTCGCGCGTGAGCGTCGGACATGGTCCCGGCGGCGGCGGCCGCGCGCAATCGCTCGCGCGTCGACGCGCTCGTCACGCCGGCCGCGATGCCGGCCCACCGGGCCAGGTCGACGATCGGGAGCACGCCGCGCTGCTTGAGGTCGAGCTGGCCGCGGTGCTCCCCGGAGGGCTCGACGACGAGCCCGCGGAAGAAGCCGGTCGGCGGGCGGTGCGACAGCGCGAACCGGGCCAGCAGCCGGAGCAAGGCAGGGTTGTTCGGCGCGAGGCGGAAGCTGTCCGCGACCGGCGTGCCCGTGTGTACGCCCCACACCGGCCGGCTGTCGACGAGCACCGACACCAGCACGAGCGCCTTCTCCTGCGTCGGGTCGTCGATCCAGCTGCGAACCGCTCGCTTCCAGGAATCGAGCGAGCGGACGAACCGCGCATCGGACGCCGTCGCTCCATGCTCGTCGGCGCGCAGGCCACACGCTTCGAGTTCCGAGACCACTGTCTGCCCCACTGCGTGTAGCCGCGCCTTCACCTGTGGGTCGTCCGGCTCCCCGAACCACACGATCGCGCTGTCGACGTCGGAGCTCGGCAGCGCCTCGCGGCGCGCCTGGCTGCCGAGCGCCAGCCACGCGAACTCGACGCCCACGTCGCCGGACTCGACAACGGACAGTTCGAGCAATCGGCGCGTCAGCGCGTCCACGACGACCGAGTACACGGCGGCGACGTTCGAGGACGCGACACGAGCATCGTGCATGGCGATCACCGTCGGGCGCAACTCGTGCGCCGCCTCGATCAGATCCTCGACGGTCTGGGCCCGGGCGATCCGCCGCCGCAGGTAGAACGACGAGCGCGTCTGCGCGGCGACGAGGTCGATCTCCTCGATGACCCCGAGGATCGTCCCGGTCGCGGAGATGACCGGGTAGTGGCGAAAGCCCCGGTCGAGCATGTCGAGCAGCACGTCGCCACCGAGCCGGTCGGGCGGGCACGTGTACGCAGGCGCCGACATCGCCACCGATACCGGTGTGTCTCCGGTAAGCCCGGAGGCGACCACCCGCGTGCGCAGGTCGTGGTCGGTGAGGATCCCGAGCGAGCCGTCCCCGACGTCCACGACCGCCGACGTCGCATGGGCGGCGGTCATCAGCTCGGCTGCCTCGCGGATCGTCGCGTCCGGGCGGCACACGACCGGCTCGCCGCGCAGCAGCGATCCGACCGGCTGCAGCGGCGGGTCGACGCCCGGCTCGGTCTCGATCGCGGCGCCGCCCTCGTACCTGATGTCGAGCAGCGAGCGCGCGACGAAGCGCAGGCCCGCCGGCCGCGACAGCGGCTCCTGCGCGATCTGAGCCGGGATCCGGTAGCAGACGGTGTCCTCGCCGGCGCGCGCCTCGAACCCGGTCGGAAGCCCGGACAACATCGAGGCGTGGCCGAACATCTGGCCCTCGCCGAGCAGGTCGAGCACGCGGCCGTCGAACACGATCTCGACCGCGCCGGCGCGGACGACCCGCAGGTGCTCGACCGGCTCGGCGCCCTGCGAGAAGATCGTCGCGCCAGCCCGATGGAACTCGACCTCCGCCGCCGCGGCCACGCGATCCAGCTCGCGGTCGTCGAGCGCGTCAAACGGCGGGTGCTCCTGGAGAAAGCGCGTTATCTCGGGCGCCGCGGTGGCGCTCATGTCCGGACCTTAGCCCGACTACGGCACCACTCAACCAACCGCCGCCGGCGTCGCAGCCTCGGCGCCGCGGGCGGCGTCCTGCTTGAGCATGTCGGCGCACTTCTCGCCGATCATCATCGTCGTGATGCACGGGTTGATCGCCGGCAGGAACGGAAGGATCGAGCCGTCCGCGATCCGCAGCGACCGCACCCCGCGGACCCGCAGGCGCGAGTCGACGACCGCGAGCGGGTCCGAGTCCGGGCCCATGTGGCAGCTGCACGCCGGGTGGTAGACCGTGTTGTGGGTCTTGTGCATGTAGTCGACGAGCTCGTCGTCGGTCTGCGCGTCAGGTCCGGGAGCGAGCTCGGCGCCCGCCCACTCGGCCATCGCCGGCTGGGAGACGATCTTCCGCGCCAGCCGCATGCCGTACGCCATCACGCGCTCGTCGTGACCCTCGGGGTCGGTGAAGTAGCGCGGGTCGACGCGGGCACGGTCCCGGTAGTCGGACGAGCGCAACCGCACGGTCCCGCGCGAGCGGCCGCGGCACACGTTCGGCGTCAGGCAGAAGCCGTTCTCGGTCGTCGGGTAGCCCCAGCGCGCGGTGTTCATGTCGAACGGCACCGAGCCGTAGTGCATCATCAGGTCGGGCCGGTCGAGGCCGGGCTCGGAGGTCGAGAACAGCCCGATCTCCCACCACTGCGTCGAGGTGCGGATCATCGGCTTCTTCGAGTCCCACTGGACGATCCCCTCGACGTGGTCGTCGAGGTTCGCGCCGACGCCGGGCGAGTGGACGAGCGTCTCGATCCCGAACTCGTGCAGGTGCTCGCCGGGGCCGATCCCGGACAGCATCAGCAGCTTCGGCGTGTCGATCGCGCCGGCGCTGAGGATCACCTCTCGCCGCGCCTTGACCGACGCCTGCGTGAGCAGATCGGGCGTCAGGTACTCGACCGCGGTGGCGCGCTTGTCCTCGGTGAGCCACCCGCTTGACCCAGCACGCGGTCCGGATCTCGAGGTTCGGCCGCGAGTCCAGGATCGGATGCAGGTACGCGTGCGAGGACGACATCCGCGTGTTGTCCGCTGAGGAGTTGATCTGGAACCAGCCCGCCCCGTCGGTAACCGTGTGGCCCTCGTTGAACAGGCTCGTCGGCAACCCCGCCTGCGCCGCGGCCTCGAGCAGCGCGACGCCGCACGGATCGTCGGGCGGCACCGTGCGGATGTTGACCGGGCCGTCGCGGCCGTGGTGATCGCCGGGCCCGTCGTTCGTCTCGAGCCGCTTGATCAGCGGCCAGCAATCCGCCGAGCTCCAGCCCTCGCACCCCGTCGCGGCCCACTCGTCGAGGTCCTCCTTCGGCGTCCAGAACGCGATGCACGAGTTGTGCGACGAGCATCCGCCGAGGACCTTTGCCCGTGCATGCCGTAGGAAGCTGTTCCCGCGCGCCTGCGGCTCGATCAGGTAATCCCAGTCGTAGCCCGAGTCGAGCAGGTACATCCAGTCCTCGAGGCGCAGGACCCGCGGGTCGTCGACGTCCGACGGGCCCGCTTCCAAAACGCACACGGTGACGTTCGGATCCTCGGACAGCCTGGCGGCAACCACACACCCCGCGGTCCCGCCGCCGGCGATCACATAGTCGAACTCGCCGGCGTCGATCATGGCGCCATCTCGCCCATCGCGGGCAGGTGCTCGAGTTCCGGCACGTTCGCCCGGTGCTCCTCCAACACGTCGCCGCCCTTCTTGACCTGCACGCTGAAGTAGTAGATCGTGCCGATGATCACGACCCCGCCGATGAACAGCAACGGCGACCACTGCCAGTACCAGTGCGGCGTGCCGAGCGAGTTGTAGATCGCGTTGCGCGGCCAGGCGATGTTGATCGCGACTATCGTGCCGTAGGCCACGGCCGCGATGTTGACCGGGAGCCCCCAACGTCCGAGGGAGAAGTACGGGCCGTGATCGGGCTTTGGCCACTGGCCTCTCAGGCGCTTGACCAGCATCGGGGCGGTCACCCCGAGGTACGCGATGTAGAACATGATGATCGCGAGCGAGGTGAGCACGAGGAACGCGCTCTGGTTGCCGATGTTGATCAGCAGCAGCGCCAGTGTCAGGCCCCCCGTCACGAGCGCCGGCACGATCGGCACTTTGCGATGACCCGAGACGCGTGCGACCGCGGAGCCGGCCGGCAGGCGGTTGTCGCGCGCCATCGAGAAGATCATCCGGATCGTCGCCGTCTGCACGGCGAGGCAGCAGACGAAGATCGCGATCGCGCAGTCGATCAGGAACAGGTTCCCCACGGTGTTTCCGAACGCCTGCTTCATGACATAGGGAAGGCCGAGGAGACCGACGTTCTTGTCGAGGATGTGTTTGTTGGCCATCGATGCGAACAGGATCACGAGGCCGCCGATGATCGCGGCCGCCGCGATCGCGCGGATGATCGCCGGCGGCGCGTGCTTGCGCGGGTTGTTGGTCTCTTCGGCGAGCGTCCCCGCGGTGTCGAACCCGTACATCACATACGCGCTCAGGAGGCCGCCGACGAGCAGCGCGCCGAAGTAGCCCCAGGGATGGCCGGCGCCGAACCCGTAGGAGTGGAAGATGATCTGCGGCCCGTGGTGCGCGTTGAACAGCAGCAGGATCACGAGGATGGTCGAGCCGATCAGCTCGCACGTGACGCCGATGTTGTTGATCCGCGACATCAGCTTGACGCCGAGCATGTTGATCGTCGTTGTGATCGCGACCAGGATCGCTCCGAGCAGTAGCGCGTTCTGAGCCCCGTGTTTGGTCAGGTACGTGCCCGCGTCGGCCGACGTCCCGAAGAACTGGAGCTTGGTCGTGACCTGGGGCAGGACGATCTGCCAGTCGACCGCGACGGCGGCGATCGTGACGATCGCGCCGACGATGTAGATCCAGCCGGTCATCCACGACGTGTAACCGCTCGAGATCTGCTTGGACCACTGGTACACCGACCCGGCGATGGGGTACTGACCCGCCATCTCCATGAAGCACAGCGCGACCAGGATCTGCCCCAACACCACCGCCGGCCATGTCCACCACACGCCCGGCCCCGCGTTCAGGTAGCCGAACCCATACAGCGCGGTGACGCCGGTCAGGATCGAGATGTAGCTGAAGCCCGCCGCGAACGCGGAGAAGCTCCCCAGTGAACGATCCAGCTCCTGCTTGTAGCCGAAGCCTGCGAGCTCGTTGCTGTCCGACGAAACGCCGCTCGTCTGCGGAGCCTCTCCCACAGCTGCCATCGATCAACCTCCCCGGCGCGCGCAGTGCTGCGCGGCCATCGAACACACCACGAATGCCCGCGAACTGAGGCGGGCGCGCACCCTCGAATCCATTGACCCGGGCCTGATCGGGCGGTTATATATCAGTTGTCGACGTGTGTCAACGAGACCGTGGCCACGGCCAAGAGGGTGAAAATGACGACGCAGACCATGCAGCAGATGTTCGTAGGCGGAAGCTGGCAGCCGAGCGCCAGCGGCGAGACGTTCGAGGCGACCAGCCCCGCGAACGGTGAGGTGATCGCCACCGTCCCGAAGGGCGACCGGGGCGATGCGCAGCGCGCGATCGACGCGGCGCGCGGTGCCGCTGAGGGCTGGGCGCGCCTGACCGCGTTCGAGCGCTCGGCCAAGATGCACGCGGTCGGCGACCTGATCGAGTCGCGCCGCGACGGCCTGGCGCGCACGCTCACGCTCGACCAGGGCAAGCCGCTGCGCGCCGAGGCGTTCGACGAGGTCGACGAGCTGATCGAGTACTGGCGGATGGCCGCCGAGGACGCTAAGCGCCTCGGCGGGGAGCTGCCGAACTCGTTCTCGCCGGGCAAGCGCGTGATGCTCGTGCGCCGCCCGCGCGGCGTGGTCGGGGTGATCAGCCCGTGGAACTGGCCCTACACGATGCCCGCGGAGCTGGTCGCGCCCGCGCTCGCGTGCGGCAACGCGGTGGTGTGGACGCCGGCGCCGTCGACCGCGGTGTGCGCGGTGGCGCTGGCCCAGTGCATCGCCGATGCCGACCTGCCCCCGGGCGTGTTCAACCTCGTGACCGGGCCGGGCCCTGTGGTAGGCGACGAGATCGCCCGCAACCCGGGGACCAACGGCGTCGCCTTCATCGGCTCGACCGCCACCGGGCGGCTCGTTGCCCAGGCGGCGGCGGGCAAGGCGGCGCTGCTCGAGATGGGCGGCAACGGTCCCCTGGTCGTGATGGACGACGCCAATCTCGAAGCGGCCGCCGACGCGACGCTCACGGCGTGCTACCTGTGCGCGGGCCAGAGCTGTACCGCCGGCGAGCGGATCCTCGTCCACCGTGGCGTCCGCGACGAGTTCGTCGAACTGCTCGCCCGGCGCGTGACCGAGCGGATCCTGCTCGGCGACCCGTTCGACGACGCCACCACGATGGGTCCGGTCAACAACGAGCCGGTCGCGGCCAAGATGGACGAGCACGTCGAGGACGCGCTCGCCCGCGGCGCGAGCGTCGTCAGCGGCGGCGCGCGTGCCGGCGGGTTCGCCACCCCGCTGTACTGGCAGCCGACGATCCTCACCGACGTACCAGCCGATGCTCGCGTCGCGGTCGAGGAGACGTTCGGCCCGATCGCCCCGGTGGTGGCGATCGAGTCGCTCGAAGACGCGATCGCGCTCACCAACGCCTCGCCTTACGGCCTGCTCTCGGCGATTTTCACCGCCAACCTCCAGAACGGGCTCGAGTTCGCCGACCGGGTCCACACGGGCTGGGTCAACATCAACGAGTCGAGCAACTACTGGGAGGCGCACCTCCCGTTCGGCGGCCGTGCCGGGACCGACAGCGGCATCGGCCGGGTCGGCGGCTCGCACGTGATGCAGTCGTTCACCGAGTTGCAGACGGTGGTGCTGAGCCCACACGCACCCCGGGCGTAAGAAAACTGACCGACCCGGGAGATGGATGGCCGACCCCCTGAGGATCGGCAGCCAAGCCCGAGTCTGTAACTCGAAAGGCCATTAGTCCGTAATCCGTCCAGTCGCTCTCAGGACGGCCCTGGTGCGGGTCGATGCCCTTGAGCATGGAACCGCCCAAGAACTTCGAGGACGTCCTGCGGCGTGGCCCTGGACGTCTGCGTGGAGAAGTCCCGACGCCGGTTGTGGAGAACCCGCTCCGCATCCTGTTTGTAACGTCCGCGCATAACAGCCTGAGCCAGCGCGCATATATCGCCCTAACCGAGATGGGGCACGACGTCACCGTCCAGGTCGTCGACTCCCCCGAGATCATCGAGGCCTCGGTCGAGGCCCACAAGCCCGACCTGGTCGTGTGTCCGATGCTCAAGCAGTTCATCCCCGAGTCGGTCTGGGGCAAATACACCTGCCTCGTCGTGCATCCCGGTCCGCATGGCGACCGCGGTCCGAGCTCCCTCGACTGGGCGATCGAGCTCGGCATGGAGGAGTGGGGCGTGACCGTGCTCGAGGCCGTCGAGGAGGCCGACGCCGGCGACATCTGGGAGACCCGGAAGTACCGCATGCGGCCGGTCGGCAAGAGCAGCATCTACCGCCATGAGGTGCGCCGCGCCGCGGTCGAGATGCTGGTGTTCGCGGTCCACAAGTTCGCGCGGGGTGACTTCAAGCCGCTTCCGCTCAACTACGACGACCCGTCGGTGACCGGCCGGCTGCGTCCGCTGATCAAGCAGGCCGATCGTGAGATCGACTGGCGCTGTGACTCGACGGCCGCGGTCGTGCGCAAGATCCGCGCGGCCGAAGGCCATCCCGGCGTGCTCGACACGATCGCCGGCGCCGAGTACTTCATGTTCAACGTCCACCCCGAGCGCGGGCTCCGCGGCCGCGCGGGCGACATGATCGCCACCCGCAACGGCGCGGTCTGCCGCGCCACCGTGGACGGCGCGGTGTGGATCACCCATCTGAAGGCCAAGGGCGGGCCGGCTCCGTTCAAGCTCCCTGCGCTGAGGGCGCTCGAGCTCGGAGGCCACGCGCCCGATGCCCCGGAGATCCCGGTGGCGCTTCACGCCCCGATCCCGCCGGGCCACACGTACCGTGAGATCTCCTACGAGGAGAAGGCGGGCGTCGGTTACCTGAACTTCGACTTCTACAACGGCGCGATGAGCACCGAGCAGTGCCGCCGTCTGCGCGAGGCGTATCTGTACGCGCGCAATCGCCGCACGACCAAGGTGATCGTGCTCGCCGGCGGGTCGGACTTCTTCTCGAACGGCATTCACCTCAACGTGATCGAGGCGGCCGACAATCAGCGCGAGGAGTCCTGGTACAACCTCCACGCGATCGACGACGTCGTCCGCGAGATCCTCGAGACCGACTCGCACATCACGATCTCGGCGCTGTCGGGCGACGCCGCCGCCGGCGGTGTCCCGTTCGCGGTTGCGGCCGACCATGTCGTCGCCCGCGAGGACGTCGTGCTGAACCCCTATTACCAGCACATGGGCGGGCTGTACGGGTCGGAGTACTGGACCTACCTGCTCCCGCGCCGCGTCGGTCACGAGTTGACGCGCGAGCTCACGGGTGCGCCGTTCAACCCGATCGGCACCCGCCGCGCGGTGGAGATCGGACTGCTCGACGCCGCCTTCGGCGACTCGAGCGCGAGCTTCCGGGTTCAGGTGCAGGGCCTGGCCGAGCGCCTGGCGCGCCATCCCGACCTGCCCCACTGGCTGGAGACCAAGCGCCGCGAGCGCGCCCGCGACGAGCAGGTCAAGCCGCTGGCCGCGTACCGCACCGAGGAGATGGCCAAGTCGCACGAGTGCTTCTTCGGCGATGACCACAGCTACCACGAGGCACGCAAGCTGTTCGTCTACAAGACCGGCGCCCCCTGCAAGGTGGCGCTCCCCGCAGCGCCCGCGCGCACGGCTGAGAGCGAGCTCACCGAGTCCCAGCGCGCGGTGACGAAGGTGCGTCAAGCCAAGCAGTCCGCCGCCTGATGAGCGCGGTGGCCGACGCTCCGGTGGCCGACCGGGGCGCCATCCCTGCGGTCGGCGGTACGACCGACGGTCATTTCGACCGTGCGCGCCGCACGAAGTCCCCCGGCGTCGGCGCGTGGCTCGCCGGCAAGTGGCTCTCGCTCAAGCACTGGCTCCCCAAGGGGCAGCTGCTACCCGAGCACGTGCTGCGCCGGCGCCATCGCTCGATCGTCATCCTGCTCTGGCTCCACGTCCCGGCGCTGTTCGCGTTCGGGGTGCTGATGGGCAACTCGGTCCTGCACACGGGCGTCGACGTGAGCCTGGTCGCACTGTGCGGCGTTGGTGCGACTCTCGAGCGGTTCAGGCTGAAGGCCCGGATCATCGCCGCGTCGTTCGGCCTGGTGACGTGCTCGGCGGTGCTCGTCGACCTGTGGGGCGGCATCACCGAGGCCCACTTCCACTTCTTCGTGATGATCGGCGTCCTGACCCTCTACCAGGATTGGACGCCGTTCCTCGTCGCGATCGCGTTCGTGGTCGTGCACCACGGCGTCGGCGGCGTGCTCGACCCCAAGGCCGTGTTCGGCGACAACCCTCAGGCGGACAAGAACCCGTGGTTGTGGGCATGCATCCACGGCGGCTTCGTGCTGGCCGCCAGCGTCGCGCACGTCGTCGCCTGGCGCACGAACGAGAACCAGTTGTTGCGCGACCCGCTCACCGGCCTCCCGAGCCGCCTGCTGTACCTCAACAACTTGAAGCTGGCGCTCGAACGGCTCGGCCGGGGGCCGACCCGCTCGGTGGCGGTGCTGTTCCTCGACCTCGATCGCTTCAAGGTGATCAACGACAGCCTCGGCCACGGCGAGGGCGACGAACTGCTGGTCGCGGTCGCCGAGCGGGTCGGCCACTCGCTGCGCCGGCACGAGACGCTCGCGCGGTTTGGCGGCGACGAGTTCGTGATCCTGTGCGAGGACCTGTTCGACGACGGGGACGCGGTCGCGGTCGCCGAGCGTGTGCTGAAGGCGTTCAGCCTGCCCTTCCAGCTCGCCCACGGCGAGACGATGGCCGCGGCCAGCATCGGCATCGCCGTCACCTCGGATCCGCATCAGGACCCCGACGACCTGATCCGCGACGCCGACGCCGCGATGTACCGGGCCAAGGGAGCCGGCGGCGCGCGCGTCGTACTGTTCGACGAGGTCACCCGCGAGCGGGCGCTGGCGCGCCTGCACAACGAGAACGCGATCCGCAAGGCGATCGAGCGCGAGGAGTTCCGCGTGTTCTTCCAGCCCGAGGTATCGATCGACGGCAACCGCATCACCGGCCTCGAGGCGCTCGTGCGTTGGCAGCACCCCGAGCGCGGGCTGCTCGGTCCCGGCGAGTTCATCTCGCTGGCCGAGGAGACCGGTCTGATCGTCCCGCTCGGCACCTGGATCCTGCGGGACGCCTGCAAGCGCGCGGTCGTATGGCAGCGGGGCCGCCAGAGCGACGACCCACTGATGCTCAGGGTCAACGTCTCGGCCCGGCAGCTTGCGAAGGACTCCTTCCGGCAGACCGTGTCGGGGGTCATCAAGGAAACCGGCATCGATCCGGCCTGGCTGTGCCTCGAGGTCACGGAGAGCGTCCTGATCGAGGATCCCGAGTCGTCGATCCGCGTGCTCACCGAGCTCAAGGAGCTCGGCCTCCGGATCGCGATCGACGACTTCGGCACCGGCTACTCGTCGCTCGAGTACCTGCGCCGTCTCCCCGTCGACTGCGTCAAGGTCGACCGGTCGTTCGTGCGCGGCGTGCCGGACAACGAGGAGGACGTGGCGATCGTCAACGCGGTGATCGAGCTCGGCCACGCGCTCAAGCTGTCGGTCACGGCCGAAGGCGTCGAGACGGTCGAGCAGCTCGGCAACCTGCAGGGGGCCGGCTGTGACACCGCCCAGGGCTTTCTGTTCTATCGCCCCGAACCACCGGAGGTCATCGAGCAGCTGTTCGCGGACACCTCGGCCCCGTCCAAGGAGGCGCCCAGCGCTGCCGTCGAGGCATCCGCGAACGGCTCGGGTCCGGCGGGCGCGGGCCCGGTCGACTATTTGCCGGCCGTCGCCCCCCAGCGCCGCCTGATCCCGCCACCCGGTGTCCGCGGCAGCCGCCGGCGTCTGGCTCGGCATTCGCTCGTGGCCGGCGTCAAGGCCATGACCCACACCTGGGTCCATGGCGACGCGGCGCCCGACTCAAGCGCGGGTTGACGGCGCCGATCACCAGGCTATGGAGTCGTCCGTCGCTTCTCTCGCCGCCGTTCGCGATCGCCGCAAGACCCGGCGTCGCGCACTGCGCCTCGTGGTGTTCGCTGCGCTGCTCGAGATCACGCTGATCCTGCCGTTCGTCGATCACTCGCCGACGCCCACCCGATGATCCACTTCACCCAGCACGGATTCATCTTCGCCGGCGGGGTGCTGATGGGGCTCGCGATCCGCGACGTCCAGCGCGCCTCTCGGTCCTGAGCCGGGGGGCTTGTCGTGAGCAACATCCTCGCGGCGCACTGGCCACACCTGATCTTTGTGGTCATCGGCGTCGTCGCATTCCTGTGGGTCGCCTACCGGCCTGAGCGCGAGTCCGACGAACGCGGCGGCCGGTTTGCGCCGGCCAGCGCGGTCGAGCCGGCGTCGCCGGCGCCGAAGGCGACCGCCGTGCGCCGGTCGGCCGCGCGCCGCGGACTGCTCGCGCTCGGGCCGCTACTCGGCACCGTCGCCACCGGGGCGATCCTGTACGGCCTCGACGTCGGCGGGGGCTCCGTCCCTGGCGCGGTCATCTGGATCCACTCAGGGATCTCGGCGCTCGCGCTGCTGCTCGTCCTCTACAAGGTGAGCGATCTCGGGATGGCCCGGATCCGCCGCGCGTTCAGCCGCGACCGCCTTCCGGAGCTCGTGTCCATGGTTCTCGGAATGCTGTCGGTCCCGCTGATCGTCACCGGCGTCGCGCTCCTGTTCGCGCCGAGCACGAGCTCGTTCTTCTCGTACGCCCACCTGATCTCGGCGGCTTGGTGGACCGGGCTGCTGGTCTGGCACCTGCGCCGTTACGTCGGCGCCTCGCTCCGAGCAGTTTCCAAGCAGCAGACCGGCGCGGCGCCCGTCAAGGCGGGCTCGCCGGGCTCGCCGGGCTCGCCGGTCGAGCGCCCCCGGGTCGCCCCGGCGGTCGAGATGCGCGGCGACCGGCTCCGGTGGCGAACATCTGACTGACCAGTCAGTCGGCCTTGACTGGGAGGTCCCTCACAGGACCGAGCGGATCTCCTGCTCGAACGTCTCGATGTGACCGACGAGCGTGTCGCGCGCCCGAGCCGGCTCGCCGGCGGAGATCGCGAGCAGCACGTCCTGGTGTTCGTGCACGCGCGCGAACAGATGCGGCAGCCGGTCGATCACCAGGTACCAGATCCGCAGCGACAGGTTGAAGTAGCGCCCGAGCGTCTCCTCGAGGAAGGGGTTCGCGGCGCACCGGTAGATGAACCGGTGCACGCGCGCATCGAGCTCCATCAGCGTCGCGAGGTCATCGTTGCCGCGGCTCGCCTGGAGCTCGTCGAGCAACCCCGAGAGCTCCTCGCGCTGGGCCTCGGTGATCCGCTCCGCGGCGCGGTACGCCGCGTGGCCCTCGAGCTGCGTCCGCACGTCGGAGATGTGGGCGAGATCGGTGATGTTGATCTCCGAGGCGAAAGTCCCGCGCCGGGGGAACACCGTGACCAGGTTCTCGAGCGCCAGGCGCTTGATCGCCTCGCGCACCGGAGTCCGGCCCATCTTCAGCTCGCGCCCGACCAGGTCCTCGTCGATCGGGGCACCGGGGGCGATCCGCAGCGTGACGAGCCGATCGCGTAGCTCACGGTACGCGCGGTCCGCGAGCAGGCCGCGCGGCGGGCTCCGGCGACGGCTGGGGCTCGTGCTTGGGTTCGGGACGACTGATATATCAGTCATCGGTCACGTGAGTCTATACGGCACGGGAACCGGCGTCACGTGCGTCCGCGGCACTGTGCGCATTCTGCAGCGGTCGAACTCACACCGGGTCGGGCGCGAATGCCGCTGGCCGAACGCCGACGCCGGCCTCTCGGCGTTACCGCGGGAGCGCGGCGCGAACCGGGCGGATGAGCATTAGCCCGAGCGTCGTCGCGCACAGGGCCGCCGAGATCGCGAAGGGCACGCCGTCGCCGGTTGCCTTGGCGAGCGCGCCACCGCCGCCCGCGCCGACCACCTGCCCGGTCGCCCATGCCAGGTTGATCAGTGCCATCGCGTAGCCGAGCCCGATCCCGCGGGACTCCGCCGCGTCGGACAGCATCGCCATCGCCGGCGCCCAGAAGCTGCCGAGCGCGACGGAGGCGAGCACGACCACGCCCGCGACGACCACCACGGTCTCCGAGATCGTGAACCACAGCAGCATGAACCCCGCGGCCGCCAGTCCGATCCGCAACGGGAACATCCGGCCGCGGCGGTCCGAGACGCGGCCGACGGCCGGGCTGACGAGCGCCTCGGCGCCGGCCGCGATCAGGAACGTGGCGCCGATCCCGGCGGCGCTCGCGCCGAGCGCGCTGAGCCGGAGCGGCGCCAGCACGTTGATGATTCCGGACGCGAGCGCCGGCAGCGTGACCAGCCACATGCCGAGCGCGATCCCAGGCCGGCGCAGCGCTTCGAGCAGCCGGCGCGGTCCCGGCTGGGGCGGCTGCGGCGACGGCGCCGGCAGCAGCGCCACCGCGACCGCCAAGGCCCCGGCGACCACGACCACCGCCGAGAACACGGGCGCGCGCCCGAGCGCGTGCGCGAGCGTGCCGATCACCGGTCCTAACAGGGCGCCGCCGATTCCCGCCGCGAGCACTCCCCCGATCGCGCCGCCGCGCCGCTCCGCGGGGATCTCGCCGATCAGCCACGCGAGGCTGCCCGCCCAGGTACAGGCGCCGCCGACGCCCTGGGCGAACCGGGCGGCGTCGAGCAGCACGATGTTGTCGACGAGCCCGAACGCCAGGCTCGAGGAACCCATCAGGAACAGGCCGGTGTAGATCGTGGTGCGCGGCCCCGCCTCCCCGGCCAGCATGCCGGCGGGGATCGATCCGATCAGCGTCCCCGCGGCGTACCCGGCGGTGAGCACACCGGCGGACGCTTTCGAGAGGTGCAGCTCCCGCGTCAGCGTCGGCAGCAACGGTACGACCGCCGAGTAGAACATCGTGTCGACGAACACGACCGCGCTCGCGACGACGAACAGGACCCGCAGCTCGCGAGTGTCCATGGTGGCTGTAGCGAATCAGACGGCTCAGTCGCCGAGCTCGGTGCGCCGGCGCACGACGAACTCCTCGAGCTCGGCGCGGATCGCGTCGTCGAGCGGCGGCTGCTCGTAGCTCTCGAGCGTGCCGCGCCAGATCTCGGCCGCCCGGGCCGTCGTGTCCTTGGCCCCGCGCTTGGACCAGCGATCGAAGTTCTCGGTCGAGGACAGCAGCGGGCGGTAGAAGCACTCGCGGAAGCGCTCGAGCGTGTGGGCGGCGCCGAGGAAGTGGCCCCCGGGCCCGACCTCCGTGTGCGCGTCGAACGCGAGCGACGCCTCGTCGATCTCGACCGGCGTGAACTCGTGCCGGAGCTCGCGCAGCAACTCGACGTCGACGATGAACTTCTCATAGCAGGACACGAGCCCGCCCTCGAGCCATCCGGCCGAGTGCATGACGAAGTTGGTTCCGGCCAGGAACGTCGGGAGCATCGTCATCAGCGACTCGTACGCGGCCTGGGCATCGACGGTCTGCGACGCGTTGAGTCCACCGCCGCCGCGCCACGGCAGTCCGAAGTGGCGCGCGATCTGGCCGGTGCACAGCACGCCCATCCCCGACTCCGGCGTCCCGAACGACGGCGACCCCGACTGCATGTCGGTGTTGGACAGGAAGCTCCCGAACACGACCGGGGCGCCCGGGCGGATCAGCTGCGCCAACGCGATTCCGGCGAGCGCCTCTGCGACCTGCTGCACGAGCGTCGCCGGCAGCGACACGGGCGACATCGCGCCCATCAGCAGGAACGGGGTGATGACCACGGCCTGGTTCGCCTTCACGTACTCGAACATCGCCGCGAGCATGCGGTCGTCGTACCGCAGCGGCGAGTTGACGTTGATCAGGCTGATCGAGACCGGGGCGCGCTCGATTTGTTCACGTCCCCCGAACAGGATCTCGCCCATTCGGATGGTGTCCGCGGCGTTGGGTCCGGATGTCACCGACCCCATGTACGGCTTGTCCGACAGCGACTGGAGCGCGAACACCATGTCGAGGTGGCGCGAGTCCAACGGCCTGTCCTCGGGCTCGCAGATCGTGCCGCCGGGGGAGTCGAGCTCGGGGAATGCCTGCGCCAGGCGGACGAGGTTCTCGAAGTCGGCCATCTTGGCGTCGCGTCTGGTGTTCCCTTCGCGGATGAACGGGCACCCGTACACGGGCGCGAACACCATGTGGTCCCCGCCGATGTGCGCGGTGTTGGCGGGGTTGCGCGCCTGGAGGTCGAACTCGCGCGGGGCCTTCGAGATCTGCTCGAGGATGAACTCGGGATCGAACCTGATGCGGTTCTCGTCCTCGAGCGTCTGGCCGGCGTTTGTGAGCAGTTCGACCGCCTCGGGGAGCAGGAACTCGATGCCGATCTCGGACACGAGTCGCTTCCATCCACGATCGATCACGGCGATCGCGTCTTCGCTGAGGATCTCGTAGCGGGGCATGGCGTTGACGAACAAGGCGGGCTCCTCAGGATTGGGAGTTTGTCGGCGGTGGCGCCTTAAGGGGTTGACGGGGCGACTGTAATCCGTAATCTATACCGCGTGGAACAACAGTTCCAAGTTTCGCACGAGAGAGGCCCGGCGCATGGAACGACGGCGGTCGACCGCGGCGCCGATCTGCTCGTGCGCGTGCTCGAGAGCGAGGAGCCGGTGGCGTTGGGAGACCTTGCGTCGGCCGCCGGGCTGCCCAAGAGCACCGCGTCGCGGCTCGTCAGCGCGCTCGAACGCCGCGGTCTGATCGAGCAGGACGGCGAGCGGGGGCGCCTGCGTCCCGGGCCCGCGATCCTGCGCGTCGCCGAGCGGAGCATGCTCGAGCGCAACATCGTCGAGCTGGCTCGGCCTGCGCTGGATGCGCTGTCGCAAGCCACGGGTGAGACGATCAACCTGTCGGTGCCCGGTCCCGACGGGGTCGAGCACATCGCCCAGGTGGACAGCCGGCACTTCCTCGGCGTGGGCCAGTGGCTCGGGCGCGCGGTCGACTACGAGCATTCGGCCAACGGAAAGGTGTTCGCGGCGTTCGGTCGTGCGCCCGCGGACGCCGCCGCGGCCGCGGCGGCTGACGGCGAGCTCCAGGCGGTTCGGCGGACCGACGTTGCGACATCGATCGACGAGCTCGAGATCGGGTTGACCGCGATGGCGGCCGCGGTGCGGGGCGCGCGCGGCGAGGTGATCGCCGCGCTCAGCATCTCGGGCCCGACGCTGCGGATGACGCCGGCGCGAATCGAGGAGCTGATTCCGATTTTGACCAGCGAGGCGCGGACGCTCAGCCGGCGCCTCGGCCATCGCGACCAAGGAGAACGGGCGGCGTGACCGACGAAGAGATCCTCCAGCTCTTGTATGACGAGACGCTGGTGGGGAATGCACCGGTTGTTCGTGACGGTGTGAACGAAGGCCTGGAGCAGGGAATCGAGCCCGACCGGTTGCTGTACGACGCGCTGATCCCATCGTTGGAGGAGGTCGGCGCGCGGTTCGAGCGCGGCGACTTCTTCGTTCCGGAGATGCTGATCGCGGCCCGCGCGATGCAGGGCGCGCTCGACATCCTCCGCCCGCTGCTCGCCGATACCGGCGCGGCGCAGGTGGGGAAGTTCCTGATGGGCACGGTCAAGGGCGATGTGCACGACATCGGCAAGAACCTCTGCAACATCATGCTCGAGGGCGCCGGCTTCGAGGTGATCGACCTTGGCGTCAACGTCCCGCCCGAGAAGTTCATCGAGCAGATCGAGGAGCACAGCCCGGACGTGGTCGGGTTCTCGGCGTTCCTCACGACGACCATGCCGATGTTCAAGGCGAACATCAACGCGCTCCAGAAGGCGGGGCTGCGCGACCGGGTGATCGTGATGGTCGGCGGCGCGCCGGTCACGCAGGAGTACGCCGACGCGGTCGGCGCCGACGGCTATTCGGCCGACGCCTCCTCAGCGGTGAAGAAGGCGAAGGAGCTGATCCAGTTGCGGCGCGAGAAGGTGCTCGCATGAGCTCGGTCACGGTCCTGCGCTCGCGGTTGAAGACCGTCGAGATCGGCGCGGACCGCCCGTTCTGCATCATCGGCGAACGCATCAACCCGACCGGCCGCAAGAAGTTCGCGGCGGACCTGCGCGCCGGGGAGCTGTCGATGGTGACCCACGACGCGGTGGCGCAGGTCGAGGCCGGCGCCAACGTGCTCGACGTGAACGCCGGCATCCCGCTGGTGGACGAGGCCGAGCTGCTGGCGAGCATGATCAAGACAGTGCAAGGCGCCGTCGACGTGCCGATCTGCATCGACTCATCGGTGATCGAGGCTCTGGACGCTGGGCTGGCGGCGTACGAGGGACGCGCGCTCGTGAACTCGGTGACCGCCGAGGACGAGCGGCTGTCCGAGATCCTCCCGCTCGTGGCGCGACACGACGCGGCGGTGATCGGCCTGGCCAACGACGAGACTGGGATCCCCGAGACGCCCGAGAAGCGGCTCGAGTGCGCGCGCAAGATCGTGTCCGTCGCCGCCGACTACGGGATCGCGCGCGACGACGTGGTGATCGACCCGCTCGCGATGACTGTCGGCGCCGACCCCGCGGCGGTGCGGACGACCCTTCAGACGATCAGCCTGATCCGGGACGAGCTCGGCGTGAACATGTGCCTCGGCGCGTCGAACGTCTCGTTCGGCCTCCCGCAGCGGCTCGTGCTCAACGCGGCGTTCCTGCCGATGGCGATGGCGGCCGGGCTCACCAGCGCGATCATGTCGACGGCCGAGGTCTGCGTCGACGCGGTCCGGGCGTCGGACCTTCTGCTCGGCCACGACGAGTGGGGCGCGAGCTGGATCGCGGCCCACCGCGCCCGTCAGGCGACGGTCGCGCAGGGAGCTCCCGTGTCGTGAGCGGCGCATCGCCGCAGCGTCGCAGGCTCGAGCTCGCCGGTGCCGGGGCAGTCGACTCGGCCCCGGCCGACGGCGCCGAGCGGGTCCGGCTGCGGTTCCTGCCCGAGGGCGGGGAGGTCCGCGTCCCGAGCGGCACGCCGGTGTTCGATGCGGCGAGCTGGAACGGGATCGCGATCGACTCGACCTGCGGCGGCCACGGGACGTGCAAGAAGTGCCGCGTCCGGATCGTGTCGGGGGACGTTCCCGTAGGTCCTTTGGACCCGCGGGCTTTTAGTACCGATGAGCTGAGGGAGGGCTGGCGGTTGGCCTGTCGGGCTTCGGCGCGCGGCGATCTCGTGGTCGAGGTGCCTCCGCTTCAGACCCGGCCGAAGGCCGCTTTGGCGGGAGTCGGCCGGCACGTGATCCTGCGGCCGGCGGTGCAGAAGCGCCATCTTGTCTTGGAGGAGCCGACGATGGAGGATCAGCGCTCCGATCTCCAGCGCGTGCTCGATGCGCTCGAGGATCTCGAGCCCCACGCCTCAATCGACATGCTGCGGTCTTTGGGGTCGGTGTTGCGCTCGTCGGGGTTCGACGTCACCGCCGTCGTGTGCGACCAGGAACTGATCGACCTCGAGCCCGGCGACACGACCGTGCGGCGGTTCGCGATCGCGTTCGACCTCGGGACGACGACGGTCGTGGCCACGCTGCTCGATCTGGAGAGCGGCCAGCCGGTGGCCGTGCGGTCGATCCTCAACCGCCAGCAGCCCTACGGCGCCGATGTGATCACGCGGATCTCGGCGACGATGATGGACCCGGAAGCGCTCGCGGCGTTGGGCGCGCGGGTGCACGAGACGATGGCTTCATTGGTAGCCGAGGTGTGTGAGGAGGGCGGCGTCGAACCTCGCGAGGTGTACGAGATCACCGTCTGCGGCAACGTGACGATGATGCACCTGGCGCTCGGGATCGACCCCGAGCCGCTGTCGATGGCGCCGTTCGTGGTCTCTACGCATTCGTTCCCGGAGGTGCTCGCGCGCGACTTCGGGGTCGAGGTCCATCCGCGGGCGCCCGCGTTCGTGTTCCCGTCGTTGGGCGCCTACGTGGGAGGGGACATCGTGGCCGGGATGCTGGCCACGGGCCTGACCCGCGACCGTCGCGTCAGGTTGTTTATCGATGTCGGCACCAACAGCGAGATCGCGCTCGGCTCGGTCGACCGCGTGGTGGCGACGGCCGCGCCGGCGGGTCCGGCGTTCGAGGCGGCGCAGATCAGGTGCGGGATGCGGGCTTCGGACGGAGCGATCGAGGGCGTCAAGATCTCTGCTTCGGACGGGACGCTGACCCTCGAGGTGATCGGCGACGTCGAGCCGGTCGGGATCTGCGGGTCGGGGCTCGTCGACGCGGTCGCCGAGTTGGTCCACTGCGGCCTGCTCGACCACTCGGGCCGATTCATCCCCGATTCCGACGCCGCGGTGACGCACCCGGCGTTAGCCGACCGGCTGACGAAGATCGACAAGGAGCGGGTGTTCGTGTTGGATTGGCGCGGCGGATCGGATCCCGAGTCGTCGGTGTTCCTGTCCCAGCGCGACATTCGTGAGTTGCAGTTCGCGAAGGCCTCGATCGCCACCGGGTGGAGCATCCTGCTTGGGGAGTTGGGGGTTGACGTCGAGGAGATCAGCCAGGTGCTGCTGGCCGGAAGCTTCGGGGCGTATCTGACGCCGCTGAGCGCGGTGCGGATCGGGCTGGTCCCGAAGATCGCACTGCCGCGGATCGTGTCCGCCGGCAACGTGGCCGGCGAGGGCGCGAAGATCGCGGCGCTGTCGGTGCGCGAGCGCGCCGAGGCGCATTCGATCCTGCGCGAGGTCGAGTACGTCGAGCTGTCCGGGCGGCCGGATTTCAACGACATGTTCGTCGACCAGCTGGCGTTCCCGGGATGAGCCGCGCCGGTCGCCGCGCGGTCGTCGCTTGCGGGGCACTGGCGGTCGATGTGCGCCGGATCGCCAAGCGTCGCGGTTGGGATCTGCAGGTGCTCCCAGTGCCGGCGCTGCTGCACAACCACCCCGAGCGGATTGGCGATGCGGTCGCCTCGCTGTCCGCCGGCCACGATGTCGTCGCGGTCGCGTACGGCGATTGCGGAACCCACGGCGCGCTCGACGCGCTCCCTCGGTTACGCGGCGAGCACTGCTACGACATCTTCGGCAGGGAAGAGGTGCGCGTTGCGCTCGAGGAGGAGCCGGGCACGTACTTCCTCACCGACTTCCTGGCCCGGACGTTCGAGCACACCGTGTGGCGTGAGCTCGGCCTCGATCGCTATCCGGAGCTGCGCGACGACTACTTCGGCAACTACACGCGCGTGATGTGGCTCGCCCAGCGCCCCACGCCGGCGACGCGGGCGGCCGCTTGGCGGGCGGCGGAGCGCATTGGGTTGCCTCTAGAGGTTCGTGAGGTCGGCGACGAGGGCCTCGAGCGACAACTCGAGGCCCTGATCGCGGATGGGCTGGTCGAGAAACCGGAAAATGGAGGCTGTCGCAAAACTGTTGCGTGGGCCTGCCGAGTGGTGTGGTGGTCGGGTTTGGGGGTTGTGATGGGTTCGGCGGTCCTCGTGGAGGACGCTCGCGCGCGTCGATCACCTCACGGCACAGCCATTCCCGCTAAGCCGACCGCGACACCCGGTGTGGGTGTTGGTGTCGCCAGGCTGCTCGGGAGTTAGGCGGTGGCTGCTGCGGTGCGGTGTTGGTAGAGCTTGAGCATGTTGCCGGCGAGGTGGATGAACGCCCATTCGCTGCGGACAGCGGTCAGGCCACGGCGGCGGAAGCGCCGGATCTGGCGGTTGTGTTTGTGGTCGCCGAAGACGGGTTCGATCAGCTGGGAGCGCTGTTTGTAGGCGGTGTGGCCTTGGGGGGTGCGCAGGAGGTGTTCCATCTCCTCGGTGGCTGTGAGGCCGGGTGGCGGGGGGCCGTCGGTGTGTCCGAGTCCGCGGGCGGCGCGTCGTTGCTTTCAGTCTTTGGTCGTGGCGATGAGGCGGTCGGGGCCGGGGCAGGTCAGATTGGCGTGCGAGCAGTAGCCGGCGTCAGCGAGCTCAAGCTCGACCTCGGCGGTGATCCCGGCGGTGGTGAGCGTCTGGGTGAGCCGCTCGTTCATCGGCTCGAATAGTCCGATGTCGGAGGGGTCTTGGCTGACGTCGACCGCGAGCACAATCTGCTTCGGGTTGACGATTGCTTGGGCGTTGTAGCCCTGCACCCAGCCGTCCTTGGTGCTCATGATCCGGCTGTCGGGATCGGTGATGTTCACCCGGCGCCCGGTCTCGGGGGCGGCCTGGACTGCCTCGCGGGCAGCTACGAGCCTCGCCCGGGCCGCCCCGAGCGTGTCTTGTGCCTTGTCGATCCGCAGGCGCGGGCCGGCGGTCTTCTCTCCCTTGGCCGCCGCGGCCGCTCGGCGCTCACGCTCGGCCTGCAGATCCTCAAGGCGCTTGCGCGCGACTGCGTGATCGATCTCGGCGCGCGCCAGCGCCGCATGCGGGTCTTTGGGCTTGCGCCCGATCTGCTGGCGGCCATGCTCGGCCTGTGCCGCCGCCGCCTGGGCCTGACGGGCGGCGGCCTCGGCCACGGCCGCGTCCTGGGCCTTGATCACCTCAAGCGCGGCGTGCAACCTGGCCAGCCGGCCGGTCGCTGTGGAGATCTCACACGCCGGCTCGATACCCGCCAACACGTCCGTGTCGGCCGCGCCGAGCGGCTGATCCTCGGCTGTGAGCGCCATCAGCTTGGTGATCTCCCGCCGGATCCAGTCGGCGTCGCGATTGCGCGCCAGCGACGCGTCGGCGGCGATCTTCGTCCCGTCCAGCGCCACCACCGACAGATCCGCCAGTCCGGCCGCTGCGCACAAGCGCACCCCTTCGACGAACAGGCCCTCGAGCGCCTGCTCGTGCTCAACCACGAACCGTGCGATCGTGGCGTGATCGGGCACCAGCCCGCCGCAGATCACCCTGAACGCCGCGTCGGTCCGGCAGTGCGCCTCGATCCGCCGACTGGAACGGATCCCGCAGCAGTACGCGTACAAAAGCAGCGCCACCATCATCTCCGGCTCATACGGCGGCCGGCCCGGACAGCCACCCGGCCGCAGGTGCAAACCGCTCGTGTCCAACTCGCCGAGCACCGCGAGCACGAAGAACGCGAGATGCCCCTCCTCAAGCCAATCGCGCATGCTCACCGGCATCAAGAACAACTGATCGCGCGCCGGGCACACATACACTCGCGCCGCGCCCGCCGACCCCACACAACGATCGCCCCCATCGAGTTCCGCCGCCCGATCCGTCATCATCCAAGACCACCTCCTGACGCAGGCCCCGGCTGCTGCATTCAGCCGTAAAAGCCCTGCTCAGGAGGCTTTTTTACCAGTCACGCCGGACAGAACCCACCCTCCGGGCCGGTCCACATTTCCGGACACCCTGTCCACGCCACCGGGAATTTGCGACAGCCTCAATGAGGCCGGTTTCTCGACCAGGCCCTGTTGCTAGGGCGTCGCCGGCACGTCGACTGTCGGGACGTTCCAGCCGAACACCCTGACCACCGGCGGTGCGCCACCAAAGCGCGGCCGCGCTGTACGTGGCGCGGAGCGTCTCGTGCTCGCCGCCTTCGACGACGATGCCGTCGCCACGGAGATCGTTCATCGCTTGACCGACGAGATGACCGCGTTCGCCGTGGTGTCGCCGAGCGAGCCGATCGTCGGCGCTGCGCTGCTCGGACTCGATGCGCTCGGGGCGGATGCTGCGGCGCACGCACGCACGCCCGCGCGCGAGCCGAGCTCGACGCCGCGGCGGCCGGGCGATCAGCCGCCGTCGTCGATCGCCTCGGATAGCAGCGTCGCGACGTCGACGACCCGCATGTCCGCGCCGGCGCTCTGGACGCCGTCGTCGAGCATCACCGTGCAGAACGGGCAAGCAACCGCGAGCGTGCCCGCCCCGGTCGCGGCCGCCTCACGGACGCGCTCCTCGTTGATCGGATCGGCGCGCTCCTCCATCCACATGTGCGCGCCGCCGGCGCCACAGCAGAACGTCTGCTTGCGCGAGCGCTTCATCTCCACGGGCTTTCCGATGGCTCCGATGAGCTCTCTTGGCGCCTCGACGACATCGTTGTGGCGCGCGAGATAGCAGGAGTCGTGGTAGGTGATCTCGGTGTTCTCGGCCTTCGCCGGCTTGATCCGGCCGTCGCGGACGAGGTGCGACAGCAGCTCGGAATGGTGGACGACCTCGTAGTTCCCGCCGAAGTCCGGGTACTCGTTGGCGATCGTGTTGAAGCAGTGCGGGCAGCCGGTGACGATCTTGGTGATGCCGGACTCGTTGAGCGTCTCGACGTTCTGCTCGGCAAACGCCTGGAACACGTACTCGTTGCCGATCCGGCGCGCGGGGTCGCCGGTGCAGCTCTCGCGGGGGCCGAGGATCGCGAAGTCGAGCCCCGCGTTCTGGAGGAGCTTCGCGGTCGCCTGCGCGGTCTTTCGCGCCCGCTCGTCGAACGAGGATGCGCATCCCACCCAGTACAGATATTCGGGGGCGGGGTCGCCGGGCTCGAGCACCTTGATCCCGAGGCCCGCGGCCCAATCGGCGCGCTCTGACTGCGCCTTCCCCCACGGGTTCGAGGCGCGCTCGACGTCGCGGAGCATCGGCTCGGCCTCGGCCGGGAAGCTCGACTCGACCATCACCAGGTGCCGGCGCAGGTCGACGATGTGATCGACGTGCTCGATCGAGACAGGGCACGCCTGGACGCACGCGCCACACGTCACGCAATCCCAGATGCTTTCCGCCGGAACCGCGTTCGGGACCAGCTGCGCGTCGGTGTCCTCCGCGAACACGGCGTCGCGCAGCCCCATGATCACGAGCTTCGGGCTGAGGATCTTGCCGGTGGCGAACGCCGGACACGCGTCCTGGCAGCGGCCGCACTCGGTACACGAAAACGTGTCGAGCACCTGCTTCCAGGTCAGGTCTTTTGATACGCCCGCTCCGAACCGGAGTTCGTCTTCGGGAACGTCGGGGTCGTCGAACTTGAGCGGCTCGAGCCGGCCCCCGGCGCGAGTGCGCCCGAACCAGACGTTGACCCCCGCCACGAAGATGTGCAGGTGCTTGGAGCGGGGGAGGTACGCGAGGAAGCCGAGGATCGTCAGCACGTGGATCCACACAAAGACTCGCTCGAGCACCCTTGTCGTCTGGTTGTCGGCGAACAGGTGCGACAGGGCGTTGGAGACCGGGGACCAGCTCGCGGGCCATTCGTTCAAGTGGAGCGCGATCCGGGTCGCGTGCCAGAGCAGCAGGCTGATCACGATCGTCGCGATCAGGGCCAGGATCAAGTCGGCCTCGCCGAGATGGCTGCCCTCGAACCGTTTCGGCTTCTGAACCTTGCGGATCCACAACGCCCCGATCACGCCCACGAGCACGAGCACGCAGAAGATGTCGACGAGCAGCGCGTACCAGCCCTGGTGGCCGAGCCACGGCAGCGTGTCGTGCTTGTCGACGATGCCGATCAGCGCGATCAGGATCGTCGGAAGGAGGATCGTGAAGCCCCAGAAGATGAACGCGTGCAGCAACCCCGGACCGAGGCGCTGGAGCAGCTTGCGCTGCCCGAGCACGATCTCGGCCTCGTTGCGGGCGCGTCGGGGGACGTCGCCCGTTCGCTGGGTCGGCGCGGCCCCCTGCACGAGCCGCACCAGCAGGCGGGCACGCGTGGCGAACAGCGTCCCGCTGACGACGAGGGCGGCGGCCAGCGCCAGCGCGGAGATCAGCGAAGCTATCCGCCGCCCCTTGTTCTGCGGATCTCGGCCGAGATCGCCGGGACGACCTCGTGCAGGTCGCCGAACACGGCGTAGTCGGCGCTCGCGAAGATCGAGGCCTCGTTGTCGGGGTTGATCGCCATCAGCTTCTTGGCTCCCTTGCACCCGGCCATGTGCTGGGTGGCGCCGCTGATCCCGCATGCGACGTAAAGCGAGGGCGAGATCTTCGTCCCCGTCTGGCCGACCTGATCGGTGTGCGGCCGCCAGCCGGCGCTCGTGACCGCGCGCGAGCAGCCGACCGCGGCGCCGAGCAGCGCGGCGAGTTCCTCGATCACGGCAAAGCCCTCGGCCGACCCGACGCCGCGCCCGCCCGACACGACCACGTCGGCATCGGCCAGCGACACGCCGGCGGTCACGGTCTCGACGCGCTCTGACACCCTGACCCTGGCGTCCGGCGGGGGCCGCGATGAGCTCGATGCCTACGCTCGACTGTCGCGGGGTCCGCGGCTACCGCATGCGGTGCGACCGTGAGCAGCGCCGGCGAGCCATGCAGGAGCGACTCCTCGAGCAGGCTCCCGCCCCACCGCACACGCGTCAGTGTTAGCGGATCGCCGGGAGTCGCTTTGGTGCAGTTCGCCGCGAACGGCAAGTCGAGGATCGAGGCGACGTGCGCGAGTACCTCGTTGCCGCGCTCGGTGCCGGGGCCGACGACTATCGTCGGCCCGCGTTCGGTGGTCGCGTTTGCTATTGCGGTGGCCCAGCCGTCCGGGGAATAGCCATTTGGATCGTCGATGCCGACCGCGTGGACATCGCCGCCGTTGAGGGTTGTTGGCGAACGTCAGCGCCTGCTGGTACAGATCGTCGTCGGAGCGGTCGGCGAAGACGAGGATCATGGCTCTTAGAGCAGTCCCAGATCGTTGAGGACGGCGACGACCGCGGGGGCCGCTCCGGCGCCGTTGCCGAGCACCTCGGCCTGCTTGCCGGAGCTCGGCGGGAGGGTGAGCTTGACCATCTCGAGCTTCGGCGCCGGTCGCTCCGGGGTCGCGGCGTCGAGCGGCTTGCGCTTGGCGCGCAGCCGGCCGGGCACGGATGGGTAGCGCGGCAGGTTCAGCCCTTCCTTGACCGTGACCACCGCCGGCGCCGGCACGATGTACACGTCGCGCCCGCCCGGGACCTCCTGCTCGCAGCGGAAGTGCCCGTCGTCTGCGGTGATGCCCTTGACGCCGGTGACGACCGGGAGCCCGAGCTTGTGCGCGACCCGGATCGCGACCTGGTAGTTGCCCGCGTCGGCTGACTCGTTGCCGAACAGGATCAGGTCGGGTGGCTCGGCCTCGTTCTGGATCGCATCCACGATTGCCTGTGCGGTCGCCTGCGGATCCCACTCTCCGCCGTCGGTCACGAGATGGACGGCGCGATCGATTCCGAGCGCCATCATGTCGCGGAGTTGCTCCTCGGCCTCGGGCGGGCCGAGCGTGAGCACGGTCGAGGAGCCGCCGTGCTGCTCGATCAGCCGGACCGCCTCCTCGGCCCCGCACTCCTCGTGCGGGCTGACCGTGAAGCCCAGGTGCCGCGTCGAGATCGCGCGCTCGTCGTCGGTGAGCACGATCCTCCCGCCGGTAAGGGGCACCCGCTTGACGCACACGAGGATGTTCATCGGCTCAGGAGCGGACGCGGGAGTTCTCGGGATCGAACACCGGCGTCGAGTCGTTCGTGACGACCGTAACCGGATAGCGCTCGCCCATGTACTCGACCGAGAGCTCGTTTCCGACGACTGCATGCTCTGGCGGCAGGTAGCCCATCAGGATGTACTTCCCGAGCGAGGGACCGCTGCCGGCGCTCGTAACGTACGAGCGGCGTCCCTTTCGGTCGGTGATCGATTCGCCCGCGCGAGTCAGGATCGGCTCGTGCCCGAGCATGTAGCGCTTTACGCCGGACTTTGACGTGTGGTCGTCGACGGTGAGGGTGCACATGATCGCGGCGGGCTCTTCGTCGCGGTGGCGTACGTGCGCCTCCTTGCCGACGAAGTCCTCGTCCTTGACCTTGCCCCACGCCATCCCGGCTTCGACCACGTTGAAGTCGCCCTCGAGCTCGGCGCCGTAGGCCCGGTAGCACTTCTCGAGGCGACCCGTGCTGCCGTACACGCCGATCCCGGCGGGGATGATCCCGTGCGGGGCGCCGGCCTCGGCGACGGTGTCCCACAGCCGCGCGCCCTGCTCGATCGGCACGTACAGCTCCCAGCCGAGGTCGCCGACGTATGAGATCCGAGAGGCGAGTGCTTGGACCGGGCCAATCTCGATGTCTTTGCATCTCGCGAACGGCATGCCCTCGTGCGAGACGTCGGCGCTGGTGACGCTGCTCAGGATGTCTCTCGCCCGGGGGCCCCAGAGCCCCAGGGTGGTCCAGGCATTGGTCTGGTCGTGGATCTGCGCCGAGCCGTCCTCGGGCAGGTGGTCGGCGAACCACTTCTTGTCGGACATCCCGTAGGCGCCACCAGTCACGACCCGGAACACGTCGTCGGCGATGCGCATGATCGTCAGGTCCTGCTTGAAGCCGCCGCTCTGTGTGAGAAGCGGCGTGTAGACGACCCGGCCGACTGGCACGTCCATCTGGCGCATCGCGACGTGTTGGACCGTTCGCAGTGCGCCCGGTCCGACCACGTCGAAGATCGCGAACGCGCTCAGGTCGATCATCGCGGCACGGTCGCGCATAGCGAGGTGCTCGGCGTTGATGATCGGCGACCACCAGCGGGAGTCCCACTCGGCCTCGCGCCTCGTGATCCTGTCGCCGTACTCGTCGAGGAGCGGTGCGTTCGACTCGTACCAGTTCGGTCGCTCCCAGCCGGCGCCTTCGATGAACACGGCTTGGAGCTGCCGCTCGCGCTCGTAGAACGGGGAGAGGCGGACGTTGCGGTCCGACGCCCACTGCTCGCCGGGGTGGACTATGCCGTACATCTTGTTGAAGCCCTCGGAGGCTCGTGCGACGATGTGGGTCCGGGTCTTCTGGCAGGAGTACGCGCGCGCGATGTTGGACTCGAACACGTCGATCTCGGACTCGCCGTGCACGATCAGCTCCGCCACCGTCTTGCCGGCGCCCGGCCCCTCTTTGATCCAGATCGCGGCCGCGGACCAGAGGCCGCGGATTTCCGGGGTCTCGCCGAGGAGGGGCATGCCGTCGTAGGTGACCGACAGCACGCCGTTGATCGCGTACTTCACGCCGACGGTCTCGTCGCCGACGATCTCGGGCATCAGGTCGAGCGCGAGCTCCATCTGCGGGTCGAAATCGTGTTGCGTGAACGGAAGCTCGGTCGGGCTGAGCGCCGACTCTTCGATCGATGGGATCTCGTCGGCCTCGAGCGTGATCGGGCGGTGGGCGTACGAGCCGATCTCGAGGCCGGTGCCTTCCTGGCGCTCGTACATGTTCGTGTCCACATCGCGGACGATCGGGTACTCGATCATGCCTATGGTGTTCGCGAACCGCGGCACCGGGCCGATGTCGATCATCTGGTGGACCATCGGGGTCAGCGGGATCGACGCGCCGGCCATCCGGGCGATGCGCGGGCTCCACGCGCCACAGGCGATGACGATCAGGTCGGCGTCGAAGTCTCCCCGGGTGGTTTTGACTCGGGTCGCACGGCCGTGCTCGACGTCGATTCCGAGCACCTCGGTGTTGGCCGACACCGTCATGCCGGCCGCCTGGGCGCGCTCGCGCATGATCGTGCCGGCCCGGAGCGAGTCGACCACGCCGGCGCCCGGCGTGAAGAACCCGCCGATGATGAGCGACTCGTTGATGTACGGAACCTTGTCCTTGATTTGCTGCGGGGTCAGGAGCTCGACCGGCTCGATGCCCCACGATTTAGCGGACACCACGCGGCGCGTGAGCTCCTGCATCCGCTCCTCGTTGCGCGCGATCTCGATCCCGCCGCTCTCGATGAACACCTCGAGATCGTTGTACTGACGCATGCTCTCCAGCGTCAGCATCGTCATCTCCTTCGAGTGGTCGACCGGGAAGATGAAGTTCGAGGCGTGCCCGGTGCTGCCGCCCGGGTTCGGGAGCGGCCCCTTGTCGATCATCGTGATGTCGGTGACGCCAAGGCGCGTCAGGTGGTACGCGAGGCTGTTGCCCACGATCCCCGCGCCGATGATGACGATTCGCTTGTTGTTCCCTACGCCCGCCATGTTGCTCGTGCTCCGTGATATATCAGATGCATGCCAGCTGAGGCAACGTGGGGTCGCCCGGCGGTGGCGGGTGGGGGGCGGTTGCTCACGGTGGCCTGAGGCGGGCGCCCGGGCCACCATGAACGGCGGGCACCTGGAGCCGGGGCAGCGCTGACCGCTGGCCAGGCCGCTCTGTCGCTTGGGCGCGGGCGGCGCCGGCAACGACGTGCGCGGCGCCGGCAACGACGTGCGCGGCGCCGGCAACGACGTGCGCGGCGCTCGCCCGATGTGCGCGGCGCTCGGCCTGTGCACCGGAATTCAGGCCCGCGGACCGCTCACTCGACGCGCGGCAAAGCTCGAGTGTGCGGAAACCGGGCCTATACAGGCCGTGTCGGCTCACTCGGCCCGCAGGTCTTGTCGAGTGAGTCCTTGTCGGGCCTGAATTCCGGTGTATCGCGGGGAAGTTGTGCCCCGCGCTGGACTCCCCGGGCACGGGCGAATGGCGCGGTGAGTTTGCGCGTCGGGAGAGGGTCAGCTGGAACTTGCCGGCGGCAAGCTCCGGCTCGCCACGCGATCAGGCGCGAGTCCGGAGGCGCGGTTACCGACGAGTGCCGTTGCGGGCCTGCGGCTTGGACCGCCCCCGGCCCGGGCCGCGCGGCGGCAGCGGTGCGGCTGTCGGCTCGGGATCGGGCAACGGCGAAAGGATCCAGCGGACCACCGCGCCGATGAACAGGAGCAGCAGGAACACGGCACTGGTGGCGCACTCTTCGCAGATCGCGTGGATCGAGAACAGCTCGCGGTAGGTCAGATAGCCGCTGAAACCGACGCCGATCACCGTCAACCCGAGGGTGAGGGCCTTCGTTTCGTCGCGGTCGGGGAGGAGGAGGCTGATCAGGATGCCGATATAGCCGATCAGCCCGAGCAGCGCCACCGGCACGCCGTCGAGCTTGGACCAGACCGAGGTCTGGACCTTGACGCACGCCTGGCCGGCGGTGCACGCGGGCTTGAGCCCGGCGTAGTGGACGATCGTCAAATAGGTGGCGAGCGCGATGCCGAGCACCGTCACCACGATCATGGCGATCCGGAGATTGCGCGAGAGCCTGCTCTGCGGCCGCGGCGTCGGCGCGATCTGCCCGCTAGCCGGCAGCGCCGACGTTCGCCTGACCGTTCGCGCGTTGTCGGTGCTCACTCGACGGAGTTGATCGCGGACTGGATCTGGCTGAAGCTGGTCGGCAAGCCGACGATTGCCGACGCCATGCCCTTGGGACCCTGGATTGTGACGGTCGGGGTGCTGTCGTAGCCCGCGGCGGAGGCCGCCTGCGCGTCTGACTGGACCTGGGACGTCGCGGTCGACGACGAGCGATCGGCGGACCATTTGGCGACGTTCAGGCCGGGGATCTGGCCCGCCAGGCCGTTCAGGTACGGGGTGGTCACGTAGCCCGTGCCCTCCGGGCCCTGCTGGTTGTAGAAGAGCTCGATGAAGTTCCAGGCCTTGTTCTGGAAGCCGGCGGCGTTGGCCGCGGCCTGCTGCGTGACGAACACGTTCGGGATGGGCGATGACTGGGTGGCCGTCTCGAGCGACCGAAAGACCAGTTTGACCTTGCCCGTCCGCACGTCCTGCGAGATCAGCTGGTTCTCGTATCCCGAGCCGGGCTCTCCGGCCGACGTGTTGACGCTCGTCGGGAGCGCGAACGCGTCACAAACCGAGCATTCGAGGTCGCCGAACTCGGTCACGGTGACCTTGGCGCTCTTCGAGCCGAGCGTGTTGCCGGACTGGGGGATGCCCGCGAGCAGGCTGTTAACGCGCGCGGCGGCCGCCTTGCCGGCGGCGCTCGTGGGGGTCGGCGCCTTGCTGCTGCCGCCACCGCTGCTGATCACGACCGCAACCACGACGACGACCACTGCGACGAGGACGATGCCGAGGGTCGACCGGAGCCGCCGGTCGCGCCGGGCCTTGAGTGCGCGCTGGCGTTCCTCTTCAAGACGCCGGGCGCGTGCCTCTTCCTTCTGTTTGGTTCGTGAAGCCATCGTCGTAAGGGCGCCCGGGGCGCGTTGGCAGTGAGGATAGCGGCAGATAAAGAGCCTCAGCTCGGTTCTGCGAAGGTCTTAATCACCTCTTCGAATTCGCCAATCGAGCGCGAGTAGGATCGGCAATCGCCGATGGCGCCGGGATCCGGGGATGCCTGCTTCCCCGCTGTTTGCGTGTAAACATCTTGTGACCAGGGGGTGCCCCGGCGTGTGTCCGGTGTCGCCTTGGATTACAGTGCCGCCCATGTCGCATGAGCGGAGCGATGGGCAGCCGGGGGGACAGGCGTCCCCGCAGCGCGCCCAGGCCCGGCTCCGGGTGGCGGTGATCGACCGCGACCCGGGCTTTATGCAAGTCCTGGCAAACCGGCTCGGGTCGCTCGGGTGCGAGCACCGGGCTCTGTCGAGCCCGGCCACGGTGGAGACGCTCGTAGCGATGCGCCTCAACGCGCTGGTGGTCGACCTCACTGTCGTCGGCCCCGACAGCTGGGAGTACCTGGAGCGCGTATGCGGCCGGCTTCCCGGCCTGGCCGTGGTCGTGTGCACCGGCCCGTCGTCGGTGGCGCAGCGAGTGCGTGGCCTGCGGCTCGGCGCCGATGCGTGGATGACGAAGCCGTGCCATCCCGAGGAGCTGATC
Source organism: uncultured Solirubrobacterales bacterium (assembly GCA_963755525.1). Taxonomy (GTDB): domain Bacteria; phylum Actinomycetota; class Thermoleophilia; order Solirubrobacterales; family Solirubrobacteraceae; genus Palsa-465. The sequence continues at coordinate 232,324 of CAVWKC010000024.1, forward strand.
TGCGTGATCGAGGCCGCTGTCCGCCGTCACCGGCGGCAGGAGCTGCCTCAGATCGACGTCGCCGCGACGATCGGCGAGATTACGATCCGGCCCGATCTGTACCAGGCGTACGTCGGGGACCAGAGCCTCGAGCTGACCGCCCGCGAATTCGAGATCCTGCAACTTCTCTCCCAGTCCGATCGCGTGCTGCGCCGCGAGGAGATCTACGAACGTGTGTGGGGCTACGCGATGGCGCACGGCGACCGCTCGGTCGACGTGTTCGTCCGCAAGCTCCGCCAAAAGCTACGTGCGACATCGCCATCCTGGAGCTACATCCACACGCACTTCGGGGTTGGCTACAGGTTTGCTCCCGAGCTCGAAGGGGACGAGATCGAAGTGAGCCGCGGTGCGTTCGAGCCGGCGCCCGCGCTTCCGGCGGTTCTATCCCGCTGACCTGACCCGTTGCCGCTCGCAGCGCGGCGTGGCCGGGCGCCTCCGACCGGGCGCCAACAGCGGCCTCGGTCACAGGTTGTTCACATCGTCGTCACGACTCGTTAACGCGACAGCGTGGCCGGGAGGCGAGCATCGGACCTATGCCGGCGATTGCGAGGTCGAGCAGCGAGGTGATCGAGGTGGGTCCACTCGAGATCCTCCCCGAGGAGCATCTCGCGCGCGCGAACGGGCGCGCGCTGGTTCTTTCCATCCGGGAGCTGCGCCTGTTGACTGAGCTCGGCCGCCGCACCGACCGGATAATGCCGCGCGAAGAGCTGTTTCGGCTCGTGTGGGGCCGCGAGATGCGGGCGGGGGACCGCTCGGTCGACGTGTACGTGCGGAAGCTCCGCGTGAAGCTGGAGGAAGCGCTTCCGGGGTGGCGATTCATCCACACGCACTTCGGCTTCGGCTATCGCCTGTCGGCCGAACCAGCACAAAACGCCAACGATCGGTTCACAACTGGATAACACCTCGGCCGATCCCTGCGCCCAGACTAGGCGCACACCTAGTGAAGGAGATGTGACCTTGAAACTACGACGTATGGCGATGGTCGCCACCGCGCTGGTCGCTGCGCTGGCGGTGGCGGCATGCGGGTCCAGCAACAGCAGCACCAGCTCGAGTGGTGGCGCCGCCGCGTCATCGACCAGCTCGAGCGGTTCGAGCAGCAGTGGCTCCGGCACGATCAACGGCGCCGGTTCGACGCTGGCGGCTCCGATCTACCAGCAATGGGGATCGACGCTCAAGGGCCAGGGACTGACCGTGAACTTCAACCCGGTCGGCTCGGGCGCCGGCCAGACCGAGCTTGAGTCGGCGACGGTCGACTTCGCCGGGAGCGACCCGGCGCTGAAGCCTGCCGACGTGTCGAAGATGAAGGGCCCGGTCCTCCAGTTCCCGGTTGCCGCGGGCGCGATCACGGTGTCCTACAACCTGTCGGGCATCAAGAGCGGGCTGAAGTTGGACGGGCCGACGGTCGCCGGGATCTTCATGGGCAAGATCAAGACCTGGGACGACCCGGCGATCAAGGCGCTCAACCCGGGCATCAGCCTGCCGAGCACCAGCATCACCGTCGTCCACCGTTCCGACTCCTCGGGCACGACCTCAGGCTTCACGACGTGGCTATCGGACGTCGATCCGACCTGGAAGTCCTCGGTCGGCGAGGGCAAGGACGTCAACTGGCCGACCGGAACCGGCGGCAAGGGCAACTCGGGCGTCGCGGCCGTGGTCAAGCAGACGGCCGGCGCGGTTGGTTACGTCGAGCAGGCGTATGCGCTCGAGAACGGGTTCACGTACGCGGCGATAAAGAACTCGGCCGGCTCGTATGTGCTGCCCTCGATCCCCGGCACCTCGGCTGCGTTCCTCGGGATCACGGTTCCGCCGGACCTCGGTATCTCGACGATCAACTCGCCGAACCCCGGCGCGTACCCGATCGTGTCGCAGACGTTCCTCGACGCCTACAAGGATCCGTGCAAGAGCGGAGGGGCCAACTCCGGCACCGCGGCCGCGCTGAAGAAGTTCCTCACGTATGCGTTCGGTGCGGGGCAGCAGACGCTCGGCGCGGGGTCGAGCCAGCTGCCGTACGCGCCGTTGCCCTCGTCGCTCGCGGATAAGGACAACACCCAGCTGGCCACGATGGTCTGCAACGGTTCGGCGATCTCGTAACGCATTGATGGAACGACGTTCACGTAAGGGCGCTTAGTGGAAGCAAGCGCCACTACCGCCACCGGCGGCCGCTCGGTTCTTGAGCGGTCGCCGCTAGGGCGCCTGCCCGACCGGGTCCTGAAGTGGGGGCTGAGCGCGCTCGCCGCGCTCATCCTGATCCTGATCGTCTACTTCTTGATCCGACTGATCGGGCAGTCGGGCCACGTGTTCAGCACGTACGGGCTGAAGTTCGTATTCGGCAATGACTGGGACGTCTCGCGGAACATCTACCACGGCGGCGCGCTGCTGTTCGGCACGATCGTGACGTCGATCATCGCGCTGGTCATCGGCGTGCCGGTGGCGGTCGCCGGCGCGGTCTACATCAGCGAGTTGTGCCCGCGCCGGCTGCGCAGCCCCCTTTCGATCCTCGTCGACCTGCTCGCCGCGGTTCCGTCGGTCGTGTACGGGCTGTGGGGCGTGTTCGTCCTCGCGCCGAAGCTGCTCCCGGCCGAGAAGTGGTTCGCGAGCACGTTCTCGTTCATCCCGTGGATCGGCGGTGGCATCCCTCAGCTCTACAACTACTTCATCGCCGGCCTGATCCTCGCGATCATGATCCTGCCGATCGTGTCGGCGATCTCGCGCGAGGTAATCGCGACCGTACCGTCGGAGCACAAGGAGGCGGCGCTGGCGCTGGGGGCGACGCGATGGGAGATGATCCGCATGGCGGTTCTTCCGTACTCGCGGCCCGGGATCACCGGCGGGGCGATGCTCGGGATGGGGCGGGCGATCGGCGAGACGATCGCCGTCGTACTCGTGATCGGGAGCGCCCCGAAGATCGGAAGCCACCTGTTCGCCCAGGGCTACACGCTGGCAGCGGTGATCGCGAACGAGTTCGGCGAGTCCACGGGAATCCACACCTCGGCGCTGTTCGCGGCCGGCCTCGTGCTGTTCGTGCTCACGCTGATCGTGAACATCATCGCGCGCTGGTTCATCTCGAGAGGCTCGCACGGCACCAGAGGCACCGGCGCGACCGGCATGACGATCTCCTCAGGCCCGGCGTCCGAATCATGAGCATCAGCGCCGCTTCGCTCCCGCAGATATCGGCCCGGCGCCGGCGGACCGACAAGGTGATGCGCGGCCTGCTGTTCGCCGCCACGATCATCGCACTGATCCCGCTGGTCCTGATCATCTACTACCTGATCCACAAGGGCGTGAGCGCCTGGACCTCGAGCGGTTTCTTCACGACCGACCCCACCGGCAGCTTCTTCGGCAGCCCGGGCGGCATACGCAGCGCGATCCTCGGCTCGCTCGAGATCGTCTTGCTCGCGACGCTGATCTCGATTCCGATCGGGATCGGCGTGGCCCTGTACCTGACCGAGTTCGGTAAGGAGGGGTGGTTCGCCAACACGGTGCGGTACTTCGTGGACGTGATGACGGGCGTTCCCTCGATCATGTTCGGCCTGTTCATCTATATCGTGCTGGTAATCGGCCGCTTTGGGGGTACCGGGTTCGCCGCCTGGAAGGGGTCGGTTGCGATCGCGCTGCTGATGCTCCCGATCATCATCCGCTCGGCCGAGGTCGTGCTGCTGCTGGTACCCAGCAACCTGCGCGAGGCGGCGCTGGCGCTCGGCGCCCCACGGTGGCGCGTAGTGTTCCGGGTTGTGCTCCCGACCGCGGCCCCGGGTCTCCTGACCGGCTCGTTGCTGGCCGTCGCGCGCGGCATGGGCGAGACCGCCCCGCTGCTGTTCACCGTGTCGACCGCTTTCGGGTTGACGTTCAGCCTCAGCCAGCAGATGAACACGATGCCGTTTCTGATCTACAACGACATCACCTCGCCGCGAGCGGCGCTCCAGACCATCGCGTGGGGGGCGGCGCTCACGCTGGTGGCAATTGTGCTCATACTGAACCTCGCCGCCCGATTCATCGCTTCAAGGAGTCGCTCGTAATGAACTCGCCGGACACGACCAGCAAGGAACAAATCGATATGTCCTCAGCCGGCACGCCGTCCCCTGAGCGAGGGCACACAGCACCGCAGGCTTCGACAGCCCCAGCGGTAGAGAAGAAGACGGGTCACGCGATCAGCGTGAAGGACCTGAACGCGTACTACGGTGCCGAGCACGCGATCAAGGGGGTCACGATTGAGTTCGCGGCCAACGAGGTGACCGCGCTGATCGGCCCCTCCGGATCGGGGAAGTCGACCGTCGTGCGCTGCATCAACCGGATGCACGAGGAGATCCCCGGGGCTCGCGCCGAGGGGAGCGTGACGCTCGACAACCTCAACATCTACGACCCGGGCGTCGATGTGACCGCCGTGCGGCGGTTGATCGGAATGGTGTTCCAGAAGCCCAATCCGTTCCCGACGATGTCGATCTTCGACAACGTCGCTGCGGGCCTGCGCCTGACCGGCACGAAGAGCAAGGATCTGAAGGACCTGGTACACCGTTCCCTGCAAGCGGTCGGCCTGTGGGATGAGGTCAAGGATCGTTTGAACTCGCCCGGCATCGGGCTGTCCGGCGGGCAGCAGCAGCGCCTGTGCATCGCGCGCACGGTGGCGATCGAGCCCGAGGTGATCCTGATGGACGAGCCCGCCTCCGCGCTCGACCCGATCTCGACGCTCAAGATCGAGGAGCTGATCGACGAGCTTAAGGAGCGCTACACGATCGTGATCGTCACCCACAACATGCAGCAGGCGGCGCGCGTCGCCAACACGACCGTGTTCATGCTCGAGGGCGAGGTGATCGAGCATGACGAGACGAACAAGATGTTCACCAATCCCAGCGACGAACGGACCGAACGGTACGTCACCGGGAAGTTCGGGTAGGGACTCGCAAATGCAAGAGACGCGCCACCAGTTCCACGAACAGCTCCGCACGCTTGAGGCCCAAGCGCTCGACGGGCTCGACCTCGTCATTCAGCAGTTGGACCGCGCGCTCGAGTCGATCTCCTACCAGGACGTCGAGTTGGCCGGGATGGTCGTCGCCGACGACGACCGGATCGACGGCCGCTATCTCGAGGTCCATCAGGGGATCCTGTCGTTGCTGGCACGCCAGGCGCCGGTGGCCGGCGATCTCCGGATCGTCGCTGCGCTCCTGCACGTGATCCGCTGCGTCGAGCGGATGGGCGACCAGTGCGTCAACATCGCCAAGCTCGTGCCGCTGTCGGGCTACGAGACGCCGAAGGACAAGGACATCCTCGATGCGATCGAGCGGATGGGCCGCCTCGCACGCTCTCAGGTCTCACAGGCCAAGCAGGCGTTCGCGGGCCGCAACGTCGAACTCGCCCAGGACCTGGTGCGGCAGGACACCGAGATCAACCGGCTCAACCGCGATATCTTCAAGCGCGCGGTCGAGATCGGCGACAACACCGACCTTCGCGAGTGGGCGATGTTCATGATCCTCGTGGCCCGCTGTCTGGAGCGGGTCGGCGACAACACCGTCGACATCGCCGAGCAGACCGTGTTCGTGGTCACCGGGCTGTTCCGAGAGTTCGCGGACGCGTCGACGCCGTCCGAGGTCGCACAGCAGGCACCGTAACGGCCCCGGCACGCGAGCCGACGGTTATGCTCGCCGCACGGTGGCGACTCAGAGGTCCAAGCGGCGGTCGCGTAAGCGGCGAAATCCTGGCGGGGGCCACGCGGCGCCGGCGGCGCAGCCGGCTGCACGCCGCGAGCGCGCCTCCGGGCCGACGTCCGCGCGTCGCGCGGCGACCGAGCAGCCGCGGCCGGCGCGCCGGCGCGCGAGCCCGATGGGCGCGTACGGGGATCGGCCGCCGAGCCGGTTCGGCGGCGTCCCGGTTTCGGAGATCGCGATCCTCGCGGGCGCCGTGGCGCTGGTCGTCGGGGTGATCAACCGCGGCGGCCCCGCGCTGATCGGCGGGGTGGTCATCTGCCTGTTCGGGGTGGTCGAGGTCACGACCCGGGAACACTTCTCCGGCTATCGGTCGCACACCGTGCTGCTGGCGGCGATTCCGGCGGTGGCGGTCGAGTTCCTGATCGCGGTCACGGTCGGGCCGCCCGCGATCAGAGCGCTCCTGCTCGTCCCGGTGGCGGCGGTGTTCGCGGTCTGCGCGTGGTTGCTGCGCAAGCCCTTCCTGGTCGCGCGCCAGGCGCGAATCGCTCGGCCGGCGAAGCTCTAGCGACTTTCGTCAGCGGAGCGACAGCGGATCGCCCTCGACCGGGTAGCCGTCGTCGGCGTGGTCGAGGTGGTCCTCGGGGAGCGTGGGCAGCCGCAGAGTGAACACGGCGCCGCCGTCGGGGGCGTTGGCCGCCTCGACCGACCCGCCGTGCTGAACCGCGGCCTGCCGGACGATCGCGAGCCCGAGGCCGCTGCCCTGGCGCCCCCGGGAGTTGGCGCCCCGGAAGAACCGGTCGAACACGTACGGCAGGTCGGCCGGGTCGATGCCGGTGCCGTGGTCGCGCACCTGCACGCCGCGCTGATCGACGATCACCTCGACAACGCCGCCGGCCGCGGAATGGTGGGCCGCGTTGTCGAGCAGATTGTTGACGGCGCGGGCCAGCCGCTCGGGAACGCCGTCGACGACGACGGGCTCGAGCGAGCTCTCGAACCGCACATCGGGGAAGTCGCGGTGCGAGCGCGTGAGCGAGTCGGCGACGAGGCGATCGAGCCGGATGTCCTCGGCCGTGGTGATCGGAAGGTCGCCGCGGGCGAGCTCGATCACGTCTCCGATCAGCGCGCTCAGCTCCTCACTCTGCTCGAGCACGTCTGCGAGCAGCCGGTGCCGGTCAGCCTCCGAGAGCGCGTCGCCGGCCATCAGCACCTCGATGTTCGTGCGCAGGCTTGTGATCGGTGTGCGGAGCTCGTGGGAGGCGTCGGCCACGAGCTGGCGCTGTGCCTGCACCGATTCGTCGAGCGCCGCTCGCGAGCCCTGCAATCGCTCGATCATCCCGTTGAAGCGCGTGGCGAGCTGTCCGACCTCGTCGTCCGCGTGGTACTGGATGCGGCTGGTCAGATCCTCGGTATCGGTGATGTGCTGCGCGGTCTGGGCCACCTCGGCGAGCGGCGCCAGCACGCGCCCGGCCGCCAGCCGCCCGAGGCAGGCGGCGAGCGCGATTCCGCCCGCGCATAGCAGGAACAGGACCACGCGCAGCTCCGAGAGGACGTTCTCGACCGGGGAGAGCGGCCGGGCGAGCTGTAGGGCCGCCGGCACCGACCCGAACTGGTTGCCGAAGCTGATGGGGACGGTCAGCTGCCTCAGCACCGTCCCTCCGATGTTCACGTCCTGGAGGTAGCCGCCGGCTTGGTTGTTCGCGACGGCCTGCACGTGACTGTCGAACGGAAGCGTGACGTTGCCGTCGCCACACAGCACCTGGGCCTGGCCGTTCACGACCTGCCAGATCGGGGCACCGCCGCCGGCGGTCGGCGTCGGAGGGCCGCCGGCGTTGCACTTCAGTTGGGGCGTAAGCGCCGCCTGCGAGTGGAGCTCGTTGTCGACCTGGTCGAACAGCTGTGAGCGGACGACGACGTAGACGACGATCGCCGCGAGCAAGATCGCGAGCGCGACGGCTGAGGCGCACGCGATCGCGAGTCGGCGGCGCAGAGGCACTCCCTAACCCCTCAGTCCCTCAGTCGCGCAGAACGTAGCCGACGCCTCTCACCGTGTGCAGGAGGCGGGATTCGCCGTCCGCCTCGGTCTTGCGGCGCAGGTACCCCATATACACGCCCAGCGCGTTGGAGGTTGGCCCGAAGTCGTATCCCCACACGTTCTCGAAGATCGTCGAGCGGGTCAGCACCTGCCGCGGGTGGCGCATGAACAGCTCGAGCAGCAGGAACTCGGTCTTCGACAGCTCGATCGCCCGGTCACTGCGGCGAACCTCGTGCGCGACCGGGTCGAGCACGAGATCGGCGTACCTGAGGATCTCGCCGTCGGCCCCGTCCCCCGACCGGCGCAACAGCGCCCGCAGACGCGCCTGCAGCTCCCGCAAAGCGAACGGCTTGACAAGGTAGTCGTCGGCGCCGACGTCGAGTCCCTCGACCCGGTCGTCGATCGCGTCGCGCGCGGTCAGCATCAGGATCGGGGTGCGGTCGCCTGCCTGACGCATCCGCCGGCACACCTCGAGCCCGTCGAGCTTCGGCATCCCGATGTCGAGGATCACCGCGTCCGGTGGCGACTTCGCGAGCGCGTCGAGCGCCTCCTCGCCGTCGCCTGCGAGCTCCACGTCGTAGCGATCGAGCCGCAGCGCCCGCTCCAGTGCCCGCCGCACGGCAGGCTCGTCGTCCACTACCAATACGCGCGCCATCCCGACAATTGTGGCGCGTGCGCGTAAACATTTGTGAAGACTCGGGGGCGGGGTCGCCCCCGAGCCCTCATCGTCTCACGCCAGGGTGACCGTCACCCGCTCGGCATCGCGGGCGCGCATGGCCATCACGACCAGCGCCGCGGTCAGCACGATCGCCGCCCAGAACCCGATTCCGAAGAAGCTGAAGTGGATGTGGAACAGGAACTTCAGCGCGACGAACCCGGCGGCGACGGCCGCCAGCACGAGCCGCGTGGTGGCGCGGCTTCCGTTGATCGCCGGCACCGCGACGTTGCCGAGGCGCTCGAGGGCGAGATCGGCGATCAGAGCCAGCAACGCCAACACTGCGAACACGCCGAGCCAGCCGTCGGGCGCTCCGGTGGCGGTGCTTGAGCTACGAGATGCCGCGTTTGCCGTCGGTCTTTCTGACGATTCGCGAAACTCACTGCGGGTGCCACGAACCAAGGACAAGGACCAGCTCTCGAGCTACCGCGCCAAGCGCGACTTCGGCGCAACCTCCGAACCCGCCGGCGCGGCGAGCAAGGCCGCCGAAGGGCACAGGTTCGTCGTCCAGCAGCACGAGGCCACCCGCCTGCACTGGGATCTGCGTCTCGAGCACGACGGCGTGCTCGCTTCGTGGGCGATCCCGAACGGAATTCCTGCCGATCCGGCGGACAACCGCCTCGCGGTGCGCACCGAGGACCACCCGCTCGAGTACCTCGAGTTCCACGGCGAGATCCCGAAGGGTCAATACGGCGCCGGAACGATGACGATCTGGGACGAGGGCACGTTCGACGTCCACAAATGGGAGGAGCGCAAGGTCGAGGTCACGTTCCACGGCGAGCGGCTGACCGGACGCTACGGGCTGTTCCCGATCGGCAAGGCCGGCGACTCGAACAACGACTGGATGATCCACCGGATGGATCCGCCCGCGGATCCGGAGCGCCAGCCGATGCCCGAGCGGTTGATCCCGATGATGGCCAGACTGGCCAATGAGCTCCCGCGGGACCAGCGCAAGTGGTCGTTCGAGGTCAAGTGGGACGGGGTCCGCGCGATCGCGTACGTCCAGCCCGGCCGCCTCCGCCTCGAGAGCCGGAACCTCAACGACATCACCGCTGGCTACCCAGAGGTACGCGGCCTCGTGGCGGCGCTCGGTATGCACGAGGCGGTGCTCGACGGCGAGATCGTCGCGTTCGACGACGGCGGTCGCCCAAGCTTCGAGCGGCTCCAGAGCCGCATCAACGTCTCCGCCCCAGCCGCCGTCCGCCGACTGATGCGCACCACCCCCGTCGTCTACGCAATCTTCGATCTCCTGTACCTCGACGGGCACTCGCTGATGGAGCGGCCCTACTCCGAGCGCCGGGCTGCGCTCGAGTCGCTCGAGCTCTCGGGGCCCGCGTGGCGCGTGCCCGCCGTCCATCCCGGCGACGGGAAGCGGCTGCTCGACGCGACGCGGAGCCAGGGACTCGAGGGGGTCGTCGCCAAGCGGCTCGACACCCGCTACGAGCCCGGCCGGCGCAGCGGCGCGTGGCTGAAGATCAAGAACACGCACCGCCAGGAGATGGTGATCGGCGGCTGGATCCCGGGGGAGGGTCGCCGGACCGCGCGGATCGGGGCGCTGCTGATGGGCGTCCACGAGGACGGGGCGTTCCGGTACGCGGGGCGCGTCGGGACCGGGTTCACCGAGAAGCTCCTCGACGATCTCCGCCGGCGCCTCGAGCCGCTGCGCCGGCCGGACAGCCCGTTCGATGCGCGGGGCGGGCGGGACCGCATCCCGCGCGAGGCGGTGTTCGTCGAGCCGCGCCTGGTCGCGGAGATCGAGTTCCGCGAGTGGACGACCGAGCGGGTGATGCGCGCGCCCTCGTTCAAGGGGCTTCGCGACGACAAGCCGGCGAGCGAGGTCGTGCTCGAGACCGACGGTGGCGCCGCGCCGGCGCAAAACGCCGGGGGTGGGCGGGGATCCAATTCTCCCGAGGCGCTGTTCGACGAGGTCGAGCGCCTGCCCGAGGGCGTGCTCTCGGTGATGACCGAGGGCCGCCAGCTGAGGATCACAAACTGGGACAAGGTGCTGTACCCCGAGACCGGCTTCACGAAGGGCGACCTGATCGCCTACTACGCGCGAGCCGCGCCGTTCGTGCTCCCGCACCTGCACGACCGGCCGTTGACGCTCAAGCGCTACCCGAACGGCGTCGACTCGCCCTACTTCTACGAGAAGCAGTCGCCCTCGCACCGGCCCGACTGGATCCAGACCGTCCGCATCGGCGACGTCAACTACACGCTCGCGCAGGACCGGCCGACGTTGATCTGGCTCGCCAATCTGGCCGACATCGAGTTGCACACCTCGTTGGCGCTAGCCGCGAACCCGGAGGCCCCAACGATGATGGTGTTCGACCTCGACCCCGGGGCGCCGGCCGGGATCGTCGAATGCTGCGAGGTCGGGCTCGTGCTGCGGGGCCTGTTCGACCAGCTCGGGCTCGTCAGCGTCGCCAAGACGTCCGGGTCGAAAGGGCTCCAGGTATACGTGCCGCTGAACACGCGGATCGACTACCGCGCGACCAAGCCGTTCGCGCGGCGTGTGGCCGAGCTGCTCGAGCAGCGCATGCCCGAGCTGGTCGTCTCGCGCATGACGAAGCGACTGCGACCGGGGAAGGTGCTCGTGGATTGGAGTCAGAACGACGAGCACAAGACGACCGCCACCGTTTACTCGCTCCGCGCGCGCGAGCGCCCGACCGCGTCGACGCCCGTGACGTGGGACGAGGTGCAGGAGTGCCGCGAACGCCACGACGAGCAGCTGCTGACGTTCGAGGCGCACGAGCTGCTCGACCGCGCCGAGGACCAGGGAGACCTGTTCGCCGCGGCGCTCGGCGTCAAGCAATCTCTGCCCGCGCTCAGCTGAGTACGGCGGGACGGTCCGGTAGGCTGGCGACGATGTCGCCGATCGATCAGATCACGTTGCGCAACCGGTTGCTGGTCGCCACCGCGATGTGGAAGGAGACGATCGCCGAGCCGCTGCCCAAGATGCCTCCCGGCGATCCCGCCGACCAGATCCAGAGCTTCGAGATCACACTCGTCGATCGTCTGTGGCAGAGCGCCACCGCGGAGTCCGCGCGCGAGATCGCCGACCGGACGTGGGACCTCGTCCACGACCGTCCCGACAGCGATCCGGTCAAGCGCCGTGTCGTCGAGTGCCATGAGGCGCTCGCGCGGTTGACCCGCTTGGGCGACTGATCAGCCGATCGCCCGATCGCCCGAGCGGCGAGCGGTCAGCGGAGTGGGCGCTCGGGCGTCCCGTCGGCGTGCAGGGCGTCGAGCGTGACGTGCGGCTCGGGCTCGGCCAGGGGGTTGCGCGGAAGGCCCGCGGCCGCGTACGCGTCGACCTCGTCGAGCGTCTCGTGCTCGAGCAGGCCGGCGACGAGCGAATCGAGGTTCGACCGATGCTCTCGCAGCAGCGTGGCCACCTCGGAGTGCGCCGACTCGACGATCCGCCTGACCTCCTCGTCGACGAGCCGCTGGGTCGACTCCGACGTCTCTGAGACGCCCGGGAGGAATGGCCCCATCCCTTCCGCCGGGAGCACGGCGATCGGGCCGATCGCGCGGCTCATGCCCCACCGCCCGACCATGCCCCGCGCGATCCGGGTCAGATGCTGGATGTCGGACTCGGCGCCGGTGGTGATGTCGTTGAACACGAGCTCCTCGGCGACGCGTCCGCCGAGCGCAACCTTGATCTGGGCGAGGAGGTGCTGCTGCTCGAAGTTGAACCGGTCGGCGTCGGGTGCCGAGAACGTGACCCCGAGTGCCTGGCCGCGGGGGATTATCGAGACCTTGCGCACCGGGTCGGCGCCCGCGGTGAGCATCCCGACGATCGCGTGGCCACCCTCGTGGTAGGCGGTGCGCCGGCGGTCCTCCTCGGAGATCATCACCTTGCGCTCGGCGCCGAGCACGATCCGCTCAAGCGCGTCGGTCAGGTCCTCCCGGTTGACCTTCTCGTGGTTGCGGCGGGCGGCGAGCAGCGCCGCCTCGTTGACCAGGTTCTCGAGGTCGGCGCCGACCATGCCCGGCGTGGTGGAGGCCAGGGCGCCGAGATTGATGTCGTCGGCGAGCGGAACCCCGCGCGTGTGCACTCGGAGGATCGCCTCGCGGCCGGTGCGGTCCGGGGAGGACACCACGACCCTGCGGTCGAACCGCCCCGGGCGCAAGAGTGCCGGGTCGAGGATCTCCGGGCGGTTGGTCGCGCCGAGTACGATCACGCCGAGGCGCGGGTCGAAGCCGTCCATCTCGGTCAGGATCTGGTTGAGCGTCTGCTCGCGCTCGTCGTGGCCGCCGGAGATGTTCGGCCCGCCCGAGGAGCGCGACCGGCCGATCGCGTCGAGCTCGTCGATGAAGATGATCGCTGGTGCCGCCTGCTTGGCTTGCGCGAACAGGTCCCGCACGCGCGAGGCGCCGACGCCGACGATCATCTCGACGAACTCCGACGCGGACATCTGGAAGAACGGCACGCCCGCCTCGCCGGCGACCGCGCGAGCCAGCAGCGTCTTGCCGGTGCCGGGCGCGCCGCTGAGGAGCACGCCGCGCGGGATCCGCCCGCCGAGCTTCAGGTACTTGTCGGGGTTCTTGAGGAAGTCGACGATCTCCGTCAGCTCCGCCTTGGCCTCGTCGATTCCGGCGACGTCGTTGAACGTCACGCGCTGGTCGGCGGCCTCGACGCGCCGCGCCCGCGAGCGGCCGAACGACATCAGCCCGCCGGCGCCGCCACCGCCCGCCGCCGCGGCCCGACGGAACAGCCACACGAGCAGCAACACGAACAGCAACGTCGGCCCGAACCCGAAGATGAGGCTGGTCAGGAACGACGGTCCGGTGTCGTCGGGCTCGGCGTTGATGACCACACCTTTCGCTTTCAGCTCGGTGAACAGCTCGTTGCCGGGCGCGAACGCGGGTATCTGCGTCGAGAAGTAGACGTAGCTCGTCCCGCCCTCGGGGTACTTCACGGCGTGCTTGAACGTCCCGTCGATCGCTGAGTTGGTCGACGAGATCGAGGCCACGTTGTTGTCGGAGACCTGGGCCAGGAACATCGGGCTGTAGGGGATGCGGACGCGAGGGCTCGGGCTGAGCGCCTCCGAGGAGACCCAGAAGTTGAGCGCGATCAGCGCGATCACCGCGATCACCGCGAGCCAGCGGATGTTGGGTCCCGACGGCGGCTTGGCCGGCTGCTTTCCGCGGCCGTCCGGCGCCGGGGTCACACGCCAGCCGGGCGGCTGCTGCTGCGGGGGGGTGCCTCCCGGCCGGAGCCGGGGGCTGCTCTCACGTCGCCGCGGTTGCTCGGCCATCAGCTTGATTGTGGCAAGGTAAGGCCGCTGGGCAAGCAACTCTTCGGCCGTTATTCGATCCTGCTCCTGAACGAGTCCGCTCCCTCGACGCTCGCGCCGGCGGCCCAGGCGCGGTCGGCGAGCCACCGGTCCGAGGTCACGACGCGGACAGCGGCCGGATCGGGGTCCGCGCGCAGGCGCCGCACGATCTCGTCGTCGGCGGAATTCGGGCGCGGCCGGGGGGCGTGCGCGACCTCGATCACGGTCGAGCGGATCGGCGGCCGCGGCGGGCGCTCGAACACGACCGTCACGTCGTCGCCGCTGTAGGCCGCCCAGCGCTCGAGCATGTCGACGAGCCGCAGCATCGCGGCGTCGCGGTCCTTCCACCAGGCGTCGGGCCGAGTCCCGATCACGTTCATGCCGTCGACGAGCCAGCGCATTCTGTATTCGAGGCTAGTCGTCGCTCGGCGGGCGTCGGCGATCGCGCTTGCGGGCCGCCTGACGGCGCTTGGTCTCGAGCCGGCGGTGGACCGACGCCGTCGTCGGGCGGGTCGCGTGCCGGTGGCGCGGCGTCGCGAGCGCCTGCGTCAGGCGGCGGCGGAGCCGCTCGAGCGCGAGCTCGCGGTTGCGGGCCTGGCCGCGCGCGTCCTGGGCGACGGCGGTCACGCGCGCGCCCGCGCGCGCGATCACGCGCCGCTTCTGCTCGTCGCTCAGCGCCGAGGATGCCTCGACGTCGAAGCTCGCCTCGACCCGCGAAGCGGTGACGTTGGCGTGCTGACCGCCGGGCCCGGAAGAGCGCGAGGTTCGCACCATGATCTCCCGGAGTGGGATCTTCACATCGCGGCCGACTGACATCGGATCGTCCATCGGTTGAAAGTGTGCCGTTCGATCACATTCGCGGCGCCCCGCCGTGCTACCGTGCCGCCCGTAAGGCCGCCCTTCCGAAATGGCGGCGCCAAGTAGGTGCAGGTTCCGGGGTGTGTGCGGCGCATCCTCCGCGGGGCAGCACTACAAGCGGAGGAGCACTCCACATGCCAACTGGCACAGTCAAGTGGTTCAGCGACGAGAAGGGGTTTGGCTTCATCACCCCGGATGACGGCGGTCGCGACCTGTTCGTCCACCACTCGAGCATCACTGCCGACGGCTACCGCTCGCTCTCCGAGGGCAGCAAGGTCTCCTATGAGGAAGAGGCCGCCCCGAAGGGCCCCAAGGCGGTCAACGTAAACAAGATCTGACGGGGGCGTCGGGCCTCGGGATCTTCTGGGGCCTCGCTTCGCTCGGCGTCCAGCCGGATGACTCCCGGCCGGCCCGGTCTTGGCGAGGCCGGATGCCGAGCGGGCCGAGCCGGGAGGCCGGTTCCGCCGGGCGTCCGTGCCCGTCGGGCGTGCACCCTTGAATGGTTGAGAGCCGGTGGATGGAAACGGCGGGCGGCTGAGGGGGGGTGCTGGTCGCCCCGGGGACGGGTCGCGATCGCGCGGGGCATGCATAGCGCGACAATCGAGCCGATCCGGCGAGGCCGTGCCGTACTACGCATGCATGGCATGCGTCACACGGCACGGCCGACGCAAATGCCCTCGATTACCGTGTTATGCATGCTCCGGGACCCGCCCCCGGCGCCGGCGACCCGCCCCCACCCACCCTCAGGTGCCCGCCGTCGGACCCAATCCGCTGGCGACACGGACGCACACAGAAATCAAAAACTAAGGCCGCCGGGCATGGACGCCCGGCGGAAAGGCCCCATGGACGCCGAGCGAAGCGAGGCCCCCCATACCCCATTCGGGGGGCTTGGCCGCCCTAGGGGGAAACTTCGTCCTCGCCCGTGCGTACTATGGGTAAGGCTGGTTTACGTGGGCGCACGGACAAATGACTAAGGCGGTCGAAGAACGCGAGCGGGTTGTAATCCGCTTCGCGGGAGACTCGGGCGACGGGATGCAGCTGGCGGGCAGTCGGTTCACCGACGCAACCGCGCTGGTCGGCAACGACCTCGCGACACTGCCGAACTTCCCCGCCGAGATCCGCGCGCCCGCGGGGACGCTCGCGGGCGTGTCCGCGTTCCAGATCCACTTCGCGTCGCGGGACATCCTGACGCCGGGCGACAAGCCGAACGTTCTGGTCGCGATGAACCCGGCGGCGCTCAAGGCGAACCTGGCCGAGATCGACCGCGCCGCGACTGTGATCGTCAACGAGGACGCGTTCAGCAAGCGCAACCTCGAGAAGGCCGGGTACGCGTCGAACCCGCTGGAAGACGGGTCGTTGAGCGCGTATCGCGTGCACCGGATCCCGATGACGTCGCTGACGGTGGCGGCGGCCGAGGGGATCGAGGGCGCGTCGACGCGCGACGCCGGCCGGGCCAAGAACCTGTTCGCGCTCGGCGTGCTGTCGTGGCTGTACGGTCGTCCGACCGACGTCACAAAGCGCTGGATCGAGCAGAAGTTCGCGCGCAATCCGGGAGCGATGCAGGCCAACCTGGCGGCGTTCAACGCCGGCTGGTCGTTCGGCGAGACGACCGAGCTGCTCGACGTCCAGTACAAGGTCAAGCCCGCCACCGACGTCCCGCCGGGGACGTACCGCAACGTCAACGGCACGACCGCGTTGTCGCTAGGGCTGATCGCGGCGAGCGCCCGGAGCGGAGTGCCGCTGCTGCTCGCGAGCTATCCGATCACGCCCGCCTCCGAGCTTTTGCACGAGCTCTCGCGCCACACGAACCTCGGCGTCAGGACGATCCAGGCCGAGGACGAGATCGCGGCCGCGGGGATGGCGCTCGGCGCGGCGTTCGGCGGGCGGCTCGGCGTGACCGCGACGAGCGGCCCCGGGATGGACTTGAAGGCCGAGACGATCGGCCTGGCGGCGGCGCTCGAGCTGCCGATGATCGTGATCGACGTCCAGCGAGCCGGTCCCTCGACCGGGATGCCGACCAAGACCGAGCAATCGGACCTGCTGATGGCGATCCACGGGCGCCACGGCGAGTCGCCGATACCGGTGATCGCGCCGAGCACGTCCGGCGGCTGCTTCGCGGCCGCGTTCGAGGCGGTCCAGATCGCGATCCGCTACCGGACGCCGGTGATCCTTCTGTCGGACACGTTCCTGGCCTCCTCGTCGGAGCCGTGGCGCGTGCCGGTCGTCGAGGACCTCCCCGCGATCGACCCCGCGTTCGCGGTCGCGCGCGACGGCGAGGAGTTCATGCCGTACGCGCGCGACGAGCGCCTGGCCCGTCCGTGGGCGGTCCCGGGGACGCCCGGCCTGGCCCACCGGATCGGCGGTCTCGAGAAGGCTGATGAGACCGGCAACATCTCGTATGACGGCGCCAACCACGAGCGGATGACCGAGCTTCGCGCGGCGAAGGTCGATGGGATCGCTTCTGAGATCCCGCCGCTGACGGTTGATGCCGAGGCTGGCGCGACGCTGCTGGTGCTCGGGTGGGGGTCGAGCGAGGGCGCGATCCGCGCCGGCGTGCGACGGGCCCGCGAGTCCGGTCACCTGGTCGCGTCCGCGCACCTGCACCATCTGAACCCGTTCCCCGTGAACACCGGCGACGTCCTGCGCTCGTTCGACCGCGTGCTCGTGCCGGAGATGAACACCGGCCAGCTCGCGCAGCTGCTGCGCGCGAAGTACCTGGTCGACGTCGAGTCGTTCTGCAAGATCCAGGGGCAGCCGCTGTTCGCGTCCGAGATCGAAGAGCAGATCGTGGAGCGGCTGTGAGCGCCGTTGTCACGAACGGCAACGGCGGCGCGCCGCACGAGCTCACCAAGGCCGACTTCCAGTCCGATCAGGAGACGCGCTGGTGCCCTGGGTGCGGCGACTACGCGGTCCTATCGGCCGTGCAGCAGTTCATGCCCGAGCTCGGGATCCCGCCCGAGAAGATCGTGTTCATCACCGGGATCGGTTGCGCGGGGCGGTTCGCGTACTACATGAACACGTACGGGATGCACGGCATCCACGGCCGTGCGCCGGCGCTCGCCACCGGGCTGGCCTCGGCGCGCGAGGACCTCTCGATCTGGATCGTGACCGGCGACGGCGACTCGCTGTCGATCGGCGGCAACCACCTGATCCACGCGATGCGCCGCAACGTCCCGGTCAAGATCCTGCTGTTCAACAACCAGATCTACGGCCTGACCAAGGGGCAGGCGTCCCCGACCTCGGAGCTCGGGAAGGTCACGAAGTCGACTCCGTTCGGCGTCGCGGATCACCCGTTCAACCCGGTGTCTTTGGCGCTCGGGGCGGAGGCGACGTTCGTGGCGCGGACGATCGACCGCGACCGCCGGCACCTGACCGACGTCCTGCGCGCCGCCGCGACCCACGAGGGCGCGGCGCTGGTCGAGATCTACCAGAACTGCCCGGTGTTCAACGACGGCGCGTTCTCGGCGCTGACCGAAAAGGACACCAAGGACGCCAATCAGATTCGCCTGGCGGCCGGCCGGCCGATCCGCTTCGGCGTCGAGAACGAGCGCGGCGTCGCGCGCGGAGCCGACGGCGGGCTCGCGATCGTCGACGTGGCCGAGGTCGGCGAAGAGGCGCTGATCGTCCACGATCCGTCGCGGCCCGACCCCGGGCTGGCGTTCTCGCTCGCGCGTCTCGCCGACAACCCGACGGTGCCCACGCCGATCGGAATCTTCCGCCAGGTCGAGCGCCCGGTGTTCGGGCGCAGCAGCCTGGTTCGCTCGAGCCCGGCCACCGACGTCGAGTTGTCGGACCTGCTGCTCGGCGCGGACAGCTGGACCGTCGCCTGACGGGCCCAGAGCGCCCGATTCGCCGCCGCTACGCTGGGGTCAGATGCGTGACCTCGACGTGCAATTGCTGTGGTGGGAGGGTTGCCCTTCTACCGAGCGCGCGCTGGCCGCGGTGCGCGAGGCGCTGACTGATGTCGGCTTGGGCGATGTGTCGGTGCGGATGCGCGAGATCCGTACCGACGACGACGCGCTCGACACCGGATTCGTCGGGTCGCCGACGATCCTGATCGACGGCGTCGACCTGGTCCCGGCCGCCGACGACGAGCCGGCCGACCTCAGCTGTCGCATCTACCGGCGGCGTGACGGCCGCATCAGCCCGATTCCCGATCCTGACGACCTGCGCGAGGCGCTGCGACGTGCGGCCGAGCGCGCGGAGGTGAACCAATGACTCTGACGATTGGCGAGGTGGCGCCCGAGTTCTCCCTGCTCGACACGCAGGGCAGAAAGTGGTCGGTGGCCTCCTACGACGGTGCGCCGGCAACGGTGCTCGTGTTCACGTGCAACCACTGCCCGTACGCGCTCGCGTGGCAGGACCGGATCGCTGACGTGGCCAACGACTACGCGGCCCGCGGCGTGCGGGTGCTGGCGGTGAACTCCAACGACTCCGAGCGCTACCCGCGCGATTCGTTCGACGCGATGAAGGATCGCGTCTCGCGCGAGCAGTGGAAGATCCCCTACCTGCACGACTCGACCCAGGAGGTGGCGCGCGAGTACGGCGCCAAGGTCACGCCGGACGTGTTCGTGCTCGACGCTGACGGCCGCCTGCGGTATCGCGGCGCGCCCGATGCGGACTACGACAAGCCGGCGGAGCGGGCCGAGTGGCTACGAGAGGCGCTCGACGCCGTGCTCTCCGGGTCGATCGTGGAGCGGTCCGAGACCAAGCCCGTCGGCTGCTCGATCAAGTGGAAGGCTTGATGGACGACTACACGCCTCAGCAAGTCGCCGACCTGATCGCGCGGGGCGAAATCCAGTTGATCGACGTGCGCCAGCCCGAGGAACACGACGCGGGCAGGATCGCCGGCGACCGGCTGGTCGTGCTCTCGGACCTCGCCGGCGCGGTCGACACGGTCGACCGGGAGCGCCCCGTGGTGTTCTACTGCCGCAGCGGCGCGCGGTCGGCGATGGCGACCGAGGCGTTCCGCGGCGCCGGGTTCGACGCCCACAACATGCTCGGCGGACTGCTCGACTGGCACGCGGCGGGGTTGCCGCTCGAGCCGGCCGACGGTCACGTGGCATAGGTCCGGGGTTACTCGGAGCGCAGCACGTCCGCCACCGGGCGGCGCGCGCCGATCCGCGCGGGGATCGCGGTCAGCGCGGCGACCACGATCAGCGTGCCCGGGATCACTGCGAGCAGCGTCAGGATCGGGGGACTCGCCTCGTGGACGTGGCCGCCCGCGGCCTGATACAGCGCGAGCCCGAGGGGGATCCCGAGGCACGCGGCGAGCAGGCCCGGCATCAGCTGGGAGGTGGCCAAACCGGCGGTGATCTGTCGCGGGGTCGCGCCGAGCGCCCGCGCGAGCGCGGTCGGGCGCTGCGCGTCGATCACGGTCGCCCACGTGGTGAAGATCGCGTTGATCGCCGCGAGCACGATCAGGACCGCGGTCATCAGGAACACGAGGTGGGTCACGCGGCCGGCCACCGTGGCGCCGCCGACCGCGGCGACCCGTTGCTGGTTGGTCACCTGGACCTTGTGCTGGAGCGTCAACGCGGCGACGACCATCGTCACCGCGATCGTCATGCTGGCCGCGGTCAGGAGCGACCGGCGGATGCGCCGGGCGACCAGGCGTACCGCGAGCAGCAGCGGCACTGGGAGCCTCGCCGATAGCGCGATCAGCGATGGCCGGCGCCGGGGCGGGTGCGCTGGATCGCTCAGTGCGCGGATCGTGCTCGTGTGAGCGCCGCGGATCGCCGGCACGAGCGTCGCGCACGCGGCTACGACGACGGCCACCATCAGGACCTCCGTCGCCGAGGTCAGCGTCAAGGGTGGGGTTGGGGGGCTGCCGAGCAGGCCGCTGCCGAGGTTCGTGAGTAGCGGAGCGACGAGTTGGCCGACGGTCACGCCGACCGCTGCCGCCGCCAGCGCGAGCAGGAGGTTCTCGGCCAGCAGCACGACGGCGACCAGTATCGGGGTGGCGCCGACGGCCTTCAGCAGCCCGACGCGCCGCGTTTGCTCGGCCATCCGGCTCCCGACCACCACCGAGATGCTGGCGATCGCCAGAAGCGCGAGCAGCGTGCTGACGATAAGCAGGACCTGCTGATCGACGGAGACGACCTTGAAGTCTTGGCGCTCGATGTCCCGCCAGGACGACAGAAACGAGTTGGACGGGTTGCTCGTAACGTCGTAGAACGCGGTGGCGACGGGGCCGTTCTCAAACGCCTGGGCGGACGACGGCTCGGTCAGCCTGAGGTTGAGGATGTACCCGATCGGCTGCCGGCCCGGGGCAAGCGCGTCCGCATCTGACCGTGTGAGCCAGACCAGCCCTGGGGCGGTGATCGGGTAGAAGCACTGAGCGGTGCTGACCGCAATCCCGGCGACGCGGAACGGCCGCCCGCCGAGGCGGATCGCGTCGCCGACGCCGAGGCCGAGCGCATCGGCGAACCCCCGCTCGATGACGGCCTGACCGGGCGCGACCCAGCGCCCGGCCGTCAGCGCCGGCTGATCGATCGCCGCCGGCACGACGTCTCGGCCCTCGACCTCAGCCTCCACGTCGATCCCACGTACGCGTAGCCCCGTGAACGCGATCGGATATGGGCCGGACGTGCCGGCGACGCCGTGAGCATCGACGAGCGGTGCGAACCCCCGCGTGAGGCCCGAGCGCGTCCCCGGCGGCGGGGTGAACTCCGCGACGATGTCCGGTCCCCGGGTCGCGGCGCGGGTCCGCGCGAACGGGCTGTCGGTGACCTTGTGCAGCGCCAGCCCGATCGTGAGCGTGGTCGTCGTGGTCGCGATCATCACGAGCAGGAGTGCGGACTGGACGCGGCGGCGTTGGATGTCGCGGATGGCGAGGCGCCAGGTGAGGAGGACCCGGCCCACCGGGGTTCAGCCCTCGAGTCCGGCGATCTCGGTGACGCTTCGCGCCGTGCCCCCCGTCAGCTGCGTCTCGTCCACGAACGTGCCGTCGCGCATCGTGATCAGCCGGTCCGCCGTGGCGGCGATCCGCTCGTCGTGCGTCACGACGACCAGCGTCTGCCCGCGGGCGTGGAGCTGCTCGAACAGGCGCAGCACGTCGGCCGTGGCGGCGCTGTCGAGGTTGCCGGTCGGCTCGTCGGCGAGCACGAGGAGCGGCGCGTTGGCGAGCGCACGCGCGACCGCGACGCGCTGGCGCTGCCCGCCGGACAGCGCCGAGGGCAGGTGCTGGGCGCGATCGTCGAGGCCGACCTGCTCGAGCAGCTCGGTCGCCCTTTCGCGGGCCTTCCGCGGCGAGGAGCCGGCGAGCAGCGCGGGGAGCTCGACGTTCTCGAGCGCGGTCAGCTCCTCGACCAGGTGGTAGGACTGGAACACGAACCCCAACGCGTGCCGGCGCAGGCGGGCGAGACGGGACTCGGGCATCTGCTCGATGCGCTCGCCGGCGAGCTGCAGGGTGCCGCCGGTCGGTCGCTCGAGTCCGCCGAGGAGGTACAGAAGCGTGGACTTGCCGCACCCGCTCGGGCCGACGATCGCCACCGACTCGCCCTGTGCGACGTCGAGTCTGACGTCGTCGACGGCCTGGACCAGCGCCGCCCCCTTGCCGTATTCCCTGCTCAGACCGCGGGCGGACAGCACGGACGTGTTCGGTTCCGTCATCGCTCCTGCACCGGGGTCCAGTAGCGCGCGCAGGCCTCGAGCCAGCGCAGATCCGCCTGCAGCCTGAGCACGACACCCTCGAGGAGCAGCGCGGCGACCGACCCGTTCGGCTCGGCCAGCGCGGCGCGCTGGGCCTGGCCGAGCGCGATCAGCAGCTCGCGCCGCTGCTGGTCGACGATCCCGATCGGGTCGGCCAGCCCTGCCGCCGCGGCGGCGACGAGCTTCAGGTGGAACTCGGCCGGCGCGGATTTGCGCCAGCTCGTGTCGCGCAGCCACTCTTGCACCTGGTCGCGCCCGGCCGGCGTCAGCTCGTAGACCTTACGATCCGGGCGGTCGGTCTGCCCGACCCGGCGCGAGCTGAGCAGGCCCGCCTTCTCGAGCCGGCCGAGCGTCACGTACACCTGCCCGTCGTTCAGCGCCCGCGCGAGCGGCCCCAGCGCGAGCGCGAGCCGCGCTCGCAACTGGTAGCCGTGGGAGGACTCGCGCGCGAGCAGGGCCAGCAGCACCTCACGGACGACGCGGAGCTCGTAGCCGTTGAGCGGCTCGTCGTGTGGCAGTGGCGCGGTATCCGGCAACTCATCACCTAACGGTTAGCTATGGCGGCAAGATAACCGTTAGCTATGGATCGCGTCAAGGGTCGCGGGAGGCCCGGCTGCAAGATTTCGGCCACGCTAAAGGAGTTCGGGGGTGGAGCCCGATACCAGTTATGTGACATTTGTCGGGCGGGTCGTGTAGGCTGCCGCGCCGACAGATAAGAAGCCCAGCCGAGTCCCCGGTTGCTACGGCGCCGGGGAGCGGGGAACCCAATGGAGCCGACAGGCTCCGGGGGGCGAATCGCCGGATTTCCGGCGTAGCGCACTCTTTCAGCGCGAGCCCGACAGCTAACCCCGTAGGCGCAAGAAAGAGAAGGGGTTGTAGTTGTCGAGTCTGGATTTTCATCGCGTCGCCCGTAGGGCGGGTGCGTCTGCACTCATAGCCGCGGCGACGTTCGCCGTTGGATCGGCCAGCGCGGCCACTCAGACCAACCGTCCCGCGTCCGGAGGCGCGGCGATGGCGGCCACGATCAAGACCGCCGGAACGCTCACGCGGCCGAGCACGGCAAAGCAACTCGGCGCGCGTCTGCTGCGCACGGGCCTGCGCGGCAACGACGTGACGATTCTCCAGGGCTACCTCACGATCGCGGGTTACCCGACGTCGGTCGACGGCCAGTACGGGCCGGCGACTGCGGCGAGCGTGGCCGCGTTCAAGGCGGCTCACAACATTGCCCCCGCCAACGGGGTCGCCGGCGCGTCGTTCGACAAGTCGCTCGAGGCGGCGATCAGCGCGTACGAGGCCGACACGCCGACCGCCACCGCGACGATCAATCCGGACGGCACCGCGACCGCGCCCGCGAGCGCCCCGGCGCCGGTGCAGGCGGCGATCGCCTCGGCCAACCAGATCCTCGACACGTCCTACTGCGTCGGCGGAGGCCACGGTCAGTGGCAGTCGAGCTGCTACGACTGCTCCGGCTCGGTCAGCTACGCGCTGCACGGCGCCGGCCTGCTCAACGCGTCTGAAGACTCCACCGGGTTCGAGACGTACGGGTCCCCCGGTCCCGGCAAGTGGATCACGATTTACGCCGACGCCGGCCACGCGTTCATCGTGATCGCGGGACGGGCCTTCGACACCGCCGACTACGGCGGACCCAACATCCCATCGGGAACCGGGCCGCGATGGCGCTCGAACCCGCTTGGAAACCTCGCGGACGGCGGCGACTACGTCGTCCGCCACCCGCCCGGCCTGTAGCTCCGCCACCCGCCCGACTGTGGGAGAAGGCTCGGCACGGGGCATCCGGCAGCCACGCCGGGTGCCCCGTGTCTTTTTGAGCGGGCGCTGGTAGCCGCCCTCCTAACGGCTTCGGCTCTGTCGTAGCATGGGTAGAGCTATGAGGGCTAGACCGAGGATCGTGCGGCTCGTGACCGGACCTGGGGGCTGGTCGTGATGAATCCGAACCCGCCCACGTCCCGCCGCGTCCTCGTGTCCGCGCTGGGCGCCCTCACCGTCGGGCTGGGCGCGATTAGCCTGATCGCCGGCTTCAGCGAATCGGCGCCGGTCCGCCTGCTCCAGGGCATCGCGGTGTTCGGCGCGGGCGCGGTGATCGTCGGCGGCGCCGTCGTGCTCGTGATGATCCGCCTCGCCGGCTGGCACGACCCGGAGTCCGAGACCGACTTCGAGGCGCTCGTCCAGCGCACCGAGCGGCTCGCGGCCGAAGGCTCCTGGGGCGAGGACGAGGATTACGACGAGGATCAGGACGACGACGAGGACCTGTTCGACCCCTACAACGAGGCGGACTTCAAGGCGCTCGTCCGCGCCGCGATCGACGACCTTCCGCTCGAGTTCCACCGCGCGCTCGAGCACGTGGCCGTCGTCGTCTCCGAAGGTGGCCGGCGCCACCGCGCGTACGGCCTGTACCAAGGCGACACGGTCGCCCAGGACTACTTCCACGACCGGATCGTGATCTTCCGCGACACCCTGCTGCGCGACTTCGGCCACGACCCCGACCTGCTAAAGGCGCAGGTGACCCGCACGCTTCGTCACGAGCTTGCCCACCATCTGGGGTGGGACGAGAAGGGCGTACGCGGCCTGGGGCTCTGAGCCGTTGCCGTTATTTGTGTGCGCGTGGCTTGGCTAGGTAGCTTTGGCCGGCGTGTAGCAGGATCCTCGTGTGGTGGACGAGATCGTTCACCACGACGGAGTCTGTGATGTCGTGGACGAGGGTTCCGTCGCATCGGTCGGCGATTGTCCATTTCGTGCCGAGTACGGTGGCGGCGCTGTAGCGCCCGCGGGTGGAGAATTTCCCGTGCGCGCTCGCGTGTAGGAGTTGGAGGGTGCGGCGGCTGGATGCTGCCGCGCTCGCGTCGGTCGTTGCGTGGGTCGTTGCGTGGGCGCGGCAGGTCGCATATGTCGGGGCTCCTTGGAACGCGTTCTCGACGAGCGACAGTGTGGTCAGGGCGGTGTGGGCCTGGGTGATTTTGAAGATCGCGCCGCCGAACGTGCCGGTCTGGTGTTTGTGTTTGGCGGTCGACGCCACGGTCAGCTCGAGTTGGCCGTGGCGGGTGTCGAGGACGGTACCGGGGCGGAGTTGGCTGGCTTCGGTGAGCGGCACGAGCTTTTTCCCGACGAGCACGAATACCTGTCCGCTGACTGGCTTGACGTCGAGTTTCTGCCCGAGCACGGGCGGTGGCGGCGCTGGGTCGGTCATGGTCGTGAACGTCTGGTCGGGTCCGAAGGTCGTGCCGGTGGCGTTGGTCGCGACCAGGCGGACGTGATAGAGCGCGTTGGGGACGAGGTTCGACGTGGCCGCCGAGACGGCATGGGCCGCCGAGTCGGCGGGCAGGGTCTGTGGTGGTGTGCTCTGGTCGTAGGTCACGCCCGTGCCGCCGCCGGGTCGGTAGCGCGCGTCGATTCCGTACTGGAAGAACGCGGTCGTGACCTGACCCTCCGGGTTGACCGAGCCGGAAAAGCGCGCGCCGGTGCTGCTGGTGGCCGCCGGCGCGAGCGGAACCGCCGCCGGCGGCGCCGACGGAGCGGGAGGGGACGGCGGAGGCGAAGAGCCGCCGCCGCCGGCCGCGAGCTCGAACGCCCCGATGTCACACCGCCCGCCCGTTGGTTGTGGCCGCGCAACGCCCCGCTGGTCGATGGGCACGGTGACGCCGTTGACGTCGGTGCACGACCCCGAGTCGACGGCCGGGCTGATGGCGGGCAGGGCCTGGGTCCGGGTGGGTCCACCGTTGTTCTCGAGCGGACCCAACTGCGGGTCGGTGTTGACGCGATCGCCCGTGGCATTGAGGCTGCAGGTGTTGCCGCTCTCGAGGTTGAAGCCTTCAGAGATGAACGTGCCGGTGCCGTGGCAGTTGCCGGCGGGCGTCGCGGTGTTGCCGGCGAGGATCGTGTTCTTCAGCTCGAAATCGCCCTCGCTGAGGAGCGCGCCGCCCGGTTCGTTGATGTCGTTGCCGGCGATCGTCAGGTCGCTGGCGCTGGTGGCGCTGAACGTGATGATCGCGCCGCCGCCGTTGTCGGTGCCCGTGCTCGTGGTGACGGTGGTCGAGTTGTCTGACAGCGTGCTGTTGGAGTAGGTGCCCCCGCCACCGTCGTCGTAGACGGCGCCACCGCCGTTCTCGTCACCCATCGAATCCACCTCCGCGGTGTTGTCGGAGATCGACGAGAAACTGACGTCGATCGCGCCCCCCTCGCTGTACACGCCACCGCCGCCGTTGACGCCGCCGGTGCTGCTGTCGAGCTCGAACGTGTTGTCGTCGATCGAGTCGGCGCTCAGAGTGACAGGGCCGCCGGCGCTGTAGATGCTGCCGCCGCCGTCCGACCCCTGGCCGCTATCGATCGTGGCCGTGTTGTCGTTCACGGCGCTGGCGGTGATCGCGACCTCGCCGCCGTCGCTGTACACGCCGCCGCCGCCGTCGCTGCTGGAGCTCGTGGTCCCGGTCTGATCGACGCTGTTGTCGTTGATCGTGCTGGCGGCGATCGTGACGTCGCCGCCGTCGCTGTAGATGCCGCCGCCGCCGTTGTTGCTGGCGCCGCTCGTGGCTCCGTTCAAGCCGGCGAGGTTGTCGCTGATCGTGCTGCCCGCGATGAGCAGCGAGCCGCCGTCGATGTAGACGCCGCCGCCACCACCGGAGGTCGGGTTGCTGACCCCCGTCGCGTTGCCCACGATCGCGTCGCCGCTCAACGTCAGCTCCTGGACGGTGTGCGCGAAGATCCCGCCGCCTCCGGATGTGCCGGTCGTGCTGAACGAGCCGTCGGTGATCGTGAGCCCGGAGATCGTCACGTCGTCGGTGCTCGCGTTGGCCTCGATGTCGAACACCTCGTGGATTCCGTTTCCGTCGATCGTGAGGCTGCTCGCTCCCGGGCCGGCGATCGTGAGAGCGTGCGGGATCATGAGCGCGCCGCTGGTCAGCCTGATCGTCTGACCTGCCAGCGACGGGTCGAACGTGATGGTGGTTCCCCCGCTCGGGTTCGCGTTCGCGATCGCGTTCCGGAGCGAGCCCGCCCCGTTGTCGTTGGTGTTCGTGACCGTGATGACGTCGGCCTCCGCGACCGACGGCACCACCAACGCGCAAGCCACGCTAGCCAACGCCACCACGAGCATCCAGCGCAGCGTCCGCGGGATCCCCACAGCAGGGTCCCAGTTCACGTTGTGCCCCCTATCGACTCCCTTGGCGCCACCCTTGGCCCGGTAGGCAGACTACCTACCGAAGGGCGCCTGGGCAACTGATTCGACTGCGAGACGCCGGTTGGGGGTCGCCGTGCCGGGGTGGATGGGGTGGCGGCTGGCAGCCACAAATCGGCGGGCGATGGGGGGCGGTCGCCGGCGCCCACGGCCACGTCAGCGCCCCAACCACGCGCTGATGCGAGGCCGAGTCGCGGACCCTGCACCCCGCGGGCGCATAACACGCCAGCGCCGCCATCGCTCGCCCGACATGGCGATATAAGCGCCACCCGGGCGCTTATCCAGCCAGGGAGGCGGCGGGGCGGGAGGTTTGGCGAGTTCCGCACGGCTGCGTGTGAGGCGGCACGAGAGCGCGCGAACTACGCTTGAGGCGCGACCGGCCAGGCGCACCGCCAGAATTTCCGGCCGGCCACGCCTCGACCCCGAATCCAGGAGCGAACCAGATGCCAGAAGCCGTGATCGTCGACGCCATACGAACGCCGATCGGCCGGGCGGGCAGGGGCTCGCTCAAGACCGTGCGCGCCGACGAACTGGCCGCGATCCCGATCCGTGCGCTGATCGAGCGCAACCCCGAGGTCGACTTCGCGCAGACCAACGACGTGATGATGGGCGCGGCGTCGGGGTTCGGCGAGCAGGGCTACAACGTCGGGCGCAACGCCTCGCTGCTGGCGGGCCTCGACCATCACGTCCCGGCGTGCACCGTCAACCGCTTCTGCGCCTCCTCGCTACAGACGCTCCGGATGGCGTTCCACGCGATCAAGGCCGGCGAGGGCGATCAGTACATCGCTGCTGGAGTGGAAGCGGTGTCGCGGGCAGGGCTGGGTGCCGGGATCCCCGAAGAGGCCAAGAACCCTCACCTCAACGGCTCGAACGGCTCGGCCTACGACGTCTACATCCCGATGGGCCTGACCGCCGAGAACGTAGCCGAGCGCTGCAACGTGACGCGCGAGCAGCAGGACGAGTGGGCCGTGATCTCGCAGAATCGCGCGGTCGACGCGCGCGACTCCGGCCACTTCGATCCGGAGATCGTGGCCGTGCCGGTGCCCGCCCACAAGGACACCGACAAGGAGGGGAACGAGATCGACGTCCCCGATGCGGTCGTGACCAAGGACGACGGCCCGCGCGCCGGCACGACGATGGAAGTGCTGGGCAAGCTGAAGCCCGCGTTCCGGCCAGACGGCACCGTCACCGCCGGCAACGCGTGCCCGCTCAACGACGGCGCCGCGGCGGTGCTCGTGATGTCCGCCGAGAAGGCCAAGCAACTCGGTCTCACGCCGAAGGCGCGGATCATCGGCTCGACCGTCGCGGCGATCCGGCCGGAGATCATGGGCCTCGGCCCGATTCCGGCGATCCAGGCGCTGCTCAAGCGGACCGGCGTCAACATCGACGACGTCGACGTGGTCGAGATCAATGAGGCGTTCGCCGCGCAGATCGTCCCCTGCAAGGAGGAGCTCGGGATCCCCGACGAGAAGCTCAACCCGTTCGGCGGCGCGATCGCGCTCGGTCACCCGTTCGGGATGACCGGCGCCCGGATCATGACCACGCTGATCAACGGGCTGCGCGCGCTCGACGGGACGCTCGGGATCGAGTCGATGTGCGTTGCCGGCGGGATGGGCCAGGCGATGCTGATCGAGCGGCTCAACTGACCGCGGGACCGCGGCTCCGCCGTTGACCGCCGGGCCGCGGGTCCGCGCTAATCCACGGGCCTGGGGCCCGGGCCGCTAAGCCGGCAACCGCGGGGTGCCCGAAAGCCACCCGCCGTCGGCGAGCGCCGCGCTCAGCGGGGCCGGCTTGCCGACGAAGTAGCCCTGGGCGTAGTCGACCTGGTGCTTCTGGAGCAGCCCGATCGTCTCCGCGTCCGCGACCGACTCGGCGACGGTCTTGATCCCGAGCGCCCGGGAGACGCCGACGATCGCCTTGACCATGTGCTCGTCGACCTCGCTGCGCGGTAGGTTCTGGATGAACTCGCCGTCGAGCTTGACGTAGCTCACCGGCAGGTGCTTGAGGTAGTAGAACGACCCAAACCCCGTGCCGAAGTCGTCGAGCGCGAGGCTGCAGCCGAGGTCGGTCAGGCCGCGCGCGAACTCGGTGGCCTCGGGCATGTTTGCGATCGCGGCAGTCTCGGTGACCTCGAAGATCAGCTTGGCGGGGTCGACTGAGGAGCGCTCGAGCTCGCGCTCGATCATGCGGAGCAGCTCCGGGTCGCCGACCACCGACTCGCCGCTCAGGTTGATTCCGACCTGCGGGATCGCGCCCATCGACTCACCGACCAGCTGGATCGCGCGGGCCACGACCCAGCGGTCGATCGCGTGGATCAGCCCGAAGCGCTCGGCGGCGGGCAGGAATGCGCCCGGCGCGATCAGCTTCCCGCGCTCACCCTTCATGCGCAGCAGCAATTCACCGTGCTTGATCTCGCCGGTGGCGAGCTCGAGGATCGGCTGCAGGTGCAGGACGAACCGATCGCGGTCGAGCGCGTCCTGGATCCGCTGGGACCAGGTCAGCTTCGCCATCGCGCGCGCCTTGCGCGCCTCGGGCGCGGTGTAGACCACGACACGGTCGCGGCCGGCGGTCTTGGCCGCGTACATCGCGAGGTCTGCGTTGACCAGCACCTCGCCGGCGGTGGCGTCATCTGACTCGAACGCGGTCACGCCGATGCTGGCGCTGATCCGGAACGGCCGGCCGCCGTACGTCGCCGGGCTGTTGCGGATCTCGGCAAGCAGGTCCTCGGCCGCGGCGCGGGCCTCGTCGACGCCGACCGCCGAGAGCAGCACGGCGAACTCGTCGCCACCGAGCCGGGCGACGACGTCGGACGAGCGGAACCGATGGCCGAGCACGCGCGCGACCTGAACGAGGATGGCGTCGCCGGCGGCGTGGCCGGCGGAGTCGTTGATTCCCTTGAAGTTGTCGATGTCGATGCTGAGCACCGCGCTGTGGGCGGCGTAGCGCCCGGCGCGTGCGAGCTCGCGCTTGAGCTGCTCGTCGAAACGCCGGCGGTTGAACAGGCCGGTCAGCTGATCGTGATCGGCCATGTGGCGCAGGCGCTCCTCGTAGCGCACGCGCTCGGTCGTGTCGCGTGCGATGATCGCCGTCGAGACGATCCGGCCGTTGGCGTCCGTCACCGGCGAGACGGTCAGCGACACCGTGATCTCGCTCCCGTCCTTGCGCACGCCCTCGGTCTCGAAGTTGTCGATCGACTCGCCGGACAGCAGCGTCTGGAGGATCTTCTGCTGCTCGCCGGCGCGGTGGGCGGGTTCGATCAGCGCGATCGGCTGCCCGATGGCCTCGTCCGCCGAGTAGCCGTACAGCTGCGCGGCGGCACGGTTCCAGCTCGTGATCGTCCCGTCGTGGGACTTGGTCACGACCGCGTCACCGGTCGACTGGACGACGTAGCTGAGCAGGTCGCGCGCTGAGCGCGCCGCCGCCTCCTCGGTCACGTCCTGCATCGTCCCGACCACCTTGACCGGTCCGCGCCGCCCCTCGGAGATCGCCTCGCCGCGGGCGCGCACGACCCGCTCGGCGCCGTCGAATCGCGTCACGCGGAACTCGAACTGCAACGGATCTTGCGTCCGGCGGGCGCTCTCGAACGATCTGGAGACGAGCTCGCGGTCCTCCGGATGCACGCGTTCGAGCAGGAGCTCGCGCGTAAGCTCGACGTCCGGGGGCGTCGCGAAGATCCGGCGCAGACCGGCCGAGTAGTGCGTGCTGCCGGTGTCGAGCTCGAGCTCGAAGCTTCCGCTCACGGCCGCCTGCTCGGCGTCGGTGAGCAGGCGCTCGCTGCGAGCCCGCTCCTGGGCGCGGGCGAGCGCGTCGAGAATCAGCGGGCCGGCCTCGGTCAGCGACTCGGACCGCTCGAGCGCGTCGGTGACCGCGCGCTGGAGATCGAGCCACTCACTGTCCCCGCGATTCTGTTCGGAGGGCGGCTCCATCACGACGATTCTGGCGGTGTCCTCGCAGGGAACGAGGGCCGCCGATCACCACCCTGCATGGTGAGCGCCAACGGGTACTCCCTTCCTGGATGGCGGGAATTTTACCCCTGCAAAGGTCGGCAGAATCGCCGGTCGAACAAATGGCTAGGTAAAGATGGTGGAGGTTCGCGCCGCGCGCGCGTGCACTAACGAGATGCGCTAACGCGGCGGCATGCGCAGCGCGCCGTCAAGCCTGATCACCTCGCCGTTGAGCATCTCGTTCTGCACGATGTGTGCGACGAGCGCGGCGAACTCCTCCGGGCGGCCGAGACGCGACGGGAACGGCACGGCCTGGCCGAGCGCGTCGCGGGACTCCTGCGGGAGTGCGGCCAGCAGCGGGGTGTCGAACGTGCCGGGCGCGATCGCGCAGACGCGGACGCCGACCGCCGAGAGGTCGCGCGCCGCCGGCAGGGTCATGCCGACGATCGCGCCCTTCGAAGCCGAGTAGGCGATCTGTCCGATCTGCCCGTCGAACGCCGCGATCGACGCGGTGTTGACGCACACGCCCCGCTCGCCGGTCTCGGTCGGCTCGTTCTCGAGCATCTCGGTGGCGGCGAGCCGCAGCACGTTGAACGTGCCGATCAGGTTGACGCGGATGACGGTCTCGAACGGCTCGAGCGGGTGCGCGCCCCGCTTTCCTGCGACACGGGCGGCCGCGCCGCCGATCCCGGCGCAGCAGACCGCGATACGGAGCGGGACGGGCTGCGACGCGGCGGCGTTCACGGCCGCGAGCACCGCATCCTCGTCGGTGACGTCGGTCGCGACGAACGTGGCCCGGTCGCCGAGCTCGTCCTCGAGACCGCGACCGCGGTCCTCGCTCAGGTCCGCGATCACGACGTGCGCGCCGCCGGCGTGGAGGCGGCGGACCGTGGCCTCGCCGAGACCCGAGGCGCCGCCCGCGACGAGCGCGCCGCTGCCTTCGATGTGCATGGCCGGGAACCCTACTGGCGGGTGACCGGCGCCGGCGGCCTCATTCCCGCGAGGCCAGCGACAGCGCGAACAGCTCGTCCGGGTCGGTGTACCAGGCCTCGAGACGCAGACCGGCGGCCTCGAAGTCATCCTGGACGCGCTCGCGCGTGAACTTGGCGCTGATCTCGGTGCGGAGCTCCTCGCCGGCGGCGAATTCGACCCGCAGCCCCAGGTCCGCCACCAGCACCGTGCAAGGCCGCCGCGAGCGCAGGCGCATCTCGACCCATTCGTGCCGGCGGTCGAAGAACGCGATGTGGTCGAACGCCTCGGGGCAGAAGTCGGCGTCGAGCTCGCGGTTGATCACGTGCAGCACGTTCCGGTTGAACTCGGCCGTGACGCCCTCGGAGTCGTCGTAGGCGGCTTCGATCACCGCCGGGTTCTTGACCAGGTCGGTGCCGAGCAGCAACCGGTCACGCGGGCCGAGCAGCCTGCCGATCTCGCGCAGCAGGCGCCGGCGCGTGCCGGGCAGGAAGTTCCCGATCGTGCCGCCGAGCAGGGCGACGATCCGCGGCGTGTCGGCGGGCTCCGGGACGTGGCCGAGGTGTCGCTCGAAGTCGCCGATCACG
The DNA here is from genome assembly GCA_963755525.1 of uncultured Solirubrobacterales bacterium. Lineage (GTDB taxonomy): Bacteria > Actinomycetota > Thermoleophilia > Solirubrobacterales > Solirubrobacteraceae > Palsa-465. The sequence continues at coordinate 265,224 of CAVWKC010000024.1, forward strand.
CCGTGCACCTCGAGCTCCTCGAATTCGTCCATGAGCTCGTTGGCAGCGGCCTCGAGCGCGCTCTCGGACACGTCGAGCGGGATGTAGCGCCGCAGCGTGCCGGCGCGCGACATCGCGCCCAGCAGGATCCGCGCCTTGTCGGCCGCGCCCGACCCGAGCTCGACGAGCTCGCCGGCGCCGGTTCGCCGCACGATGCTGTCCGCGCGCGCGACCAGGATCTCGCGCTCGGTCCGCGTGGGGTAATACTCGGGCAGCTCGCAGATCCGCTCGAACAGATCCGAGCCGCGCGCGTCGTAGAAATGCTTGGCCGGGATCTCCTTGAACGGACGAGTCAGCCCGTCGAGGACGTCGTTGGCCAGCGAGCGCTCGTCGGTCTCGGACAGGAACGACTCGATCTGGATGTCGCGGGTCCGCGTCGGCGGCGTCACGCGTCTCTCGCGATTCTGATGCCGGAGAAGATCTGGCGCCGCTGCGGGTGGTCCCAGTTGCGGAAGGTCGAGGTCGCGACGCGGGTGCGCGTGGCCCACGACCCGCCGCGGAGCACCCGGTAGTCGCCTCCGAAGAACACCTCGGAGTACTCCCGGTAGGGGTGGGCGACGAATCCGCGGTAACCGTCGAACGCGCTGCTCGTCCACTCCCACACGTCGCCGATCATTCCCAGGCACCCGTAAGGCGACGCGCCGTCGGGGTAGGCGCCGGCGGGGGTGGTTCCGCAGCCGCGGTGGTCGAGGTTGGCGTGCTGGCCGGCAACCGGCCGCCGGTTGCCCCACGGATAGCGCCGAGCGCGGGGGTAGGCGGGATCCGTTACCTCGTCCCAGGTCGCCGCCTTCTCCCACTCGATCTCGGTGGGGAGGCGGGCGCCGTGAGCGCGGGCAAAGGCGTCGGCCTCGAACCAGGACACGTGAACGACGGGTCGCTCCGGGTGCAGTGGTTCGAGTCCGCCGAGTCGCCACTCGCCGCGGAGGTCCGCCGTCCACGCTAGCGGGCGCGAGATGTCGTATTCCTCTTTCCAGGCCCAGCCCTCCTCGGACCACCAATCGCGGTGCTCGTACCCGCCGCCTTCGACGAACGTCAGATAGGTGGCGTTCGTGATCGGGGTCCGTCCGATCAGGTAACCGCGCACGTCGGTCCGGTGGCGCGGGCGCTCGTTGTCATAAGCGAATCCCTCGTCGCTCGCGCCGATCGTGCACTCGCCGGCCGTGACCTCGACCATCTCGAGGCCGGTATCGGAGGCGTGTGCGGGGTCGGGGATCGGGCGGCGGCCGGGAAGCTCGTAGCCGGGTAGGCGCGCCAGCATCAAGGTCTGCAACATCGTTTCGTCGTGCTGGTGCTCGTGGCGCAGGACCATCTCGTGCAGGGTGCCGTCACCGACGCCGCGCTCGTCAATCACCTCGAGCGTTCGTGCGCGAACTTCCTCGAGGTATTCGCGCGCCTCCGAGGGACCGAGTAGCGGGAGGTCACCTCGCACCGCGCGGGGTGTCTCGAACGCGTCGTACATCGCGGCGAGGTCGTCGTGCAACAGCGGGCGCTCGCCGTAACGGTTCACGAGCCACAAATCCTCGTAGGCGGCGATGTGCGCGAGATCCCAGACGAGCGGGCTCATCAGCGGAGAGTGCACGCGCGCGAGGTCGTCGTCGGAGACCGATTCAACCAGCGCAAACGTGCGCCGGCGAGCTTCCTCCAGAGCCTCCACGACCCGCGCCGAACTCAGCGGCACCCTGGCTGCGATCGACCCGGTCACTCGTTCAATTGTATGCATACCGAGTGTTAACCCTTTGAGAATTCGGGTGAAACATCGGTGTAACTAGAGGTGAACCGGTTCACCATCGGGGTTAAACGGTTCAGTAACTCAGGTGAACCGGTTAACCGATTTGGGTGAACCGGTTCAGTGAAGTTCGTAGCGCAGGTACAGCGAGCTGTCGTGCTCGAGTATCCACGCGAGCGACAGCATGCGCAGCTCTGCGAGCGCCGGTCCACGCGTGATCCCCGGCGCCATCCCGCCCCCGGTCAGTTTGGGCGCAAGCGACACGAACAGCTCGTCGACGAGGTCCTCGCCGAGCAGTGCTCCGAACAACGTTGGACCGCCCTCGCACAGGAGCGAGCGGATGTCGTAGGCCGAGCGCAGCCGGCGCATCATCGTCGTCAGCGTGAACTCGCCGGGATCGAGGTGGACCATCTCCACGTGAGCGGCGAGCCCGGTCAGGTCGATCTGCGCCGGCGTGAACAAGACGATACGCGCGGCGGACTCGGCGAACAGTGGGATGTCCGTCGGGATGTCGCCGCCGCGGCTGAAGATGCACGCGAGCGGCTCGGGGCTGAGCCCCGAGGCCGCGCGGCGCTGCCGCCGCGCGGGGTCGCGGACGAGGCGGCCGTAGCGCTCGGCGCGGAGCGTCCCGGTGCCGACCAGGATCGCGTCGACATGCTCGCGCAGGCCGTGGAACATCTCGCGGTCGCCCGGGTCACTGAGGTCGCGCGAGCGCCCGTCGAACGCCGCGCGCCCGTCGGCTGACTCGACGAAGTTGACGACCGTGTAGGGGCGCTCGGTGTGCGCGCGGCCGGCGAGACCCAGCGAGGACAGCAGCTCGCCGGCGTGGACCCGCCGGGCCACGGGCAGGAGTTGACGAAGCTCTGGACCCTGCCCGGACGATGGATCGGGGGTCACGAGGTCGAACGTATCAGCAGGGTGATAAACACAGCGGTCAGCCAACGCCGGCATTGAGGGAGGGAGCATGCTCGACTGCACCTATCGCGTCCACATCCCACACGCCGCCGGTCAGCTCGCGCGCGTCGCCCAGGCGATCGCCGACGGCGGGGGACTGATCGGCGACGTCGTCACCATCTCGCTCGGGCGCGAGAACTCGGTCAGGGACATCACGGTCGAGGTGCGGGACATCCCTCAATCCGACCGGATCGCCGACCTCATCGGCGAGCTCGACGGCGTAAGGGTCATGTGGCACCAGGATCGGGCGCTGCTCAGGCACGTCGGCGGAAAGCTTCAGATCGACGCCCTGAGGGAGGTGCGGACCGTCCAGGAGATGCGCGACGTATACACGCCGGGGGTCGCGCGCGTGTGCACCACGATCGCCGAACAGCCCGAGCTCGCCTCGCGCTACACGATGATCTCGCGCAGCGTCGCGATCTGCACGAACGGCACGCGGGTGCTCGGGCTGGGAAACATCGGGCCGGTCGCGGCGATGCCGGTGATGGAGGGCAAGGCGGTGTTCTATGACCAGTTCGTCGGGATCTCGGCGATGCCGATCCTGATCAAGGCCACCGACGTCGACACGTTCGTCAACACCGTTCTTCAGATCGCGCCGACGTTCGGCGGGATCCACCTCGAGGACATCTCGGCTCCGGAGTGCTTCGAGATCGAGCGGCGGCTTATAGACGAGCTGCCACAGCCGGTGATGCACGACGACGTCCATGGCACCGCCGTGGTGTCGCTGGCCGCGGCGATGGTCGCGTGTCGCTACGCGGGGATCGAGCTGCGCTCGGCGACGGTCGGCCAGCTCGGCCTCGGCGCCGCCGGATTTGGGATCGCGTCGCTGATGGTCGACGCGGGCGTCCGCCGCGTGCTCGCGTTCGATCCGCTCGAGGCGTCCCACGCGCGGGCGCGCGACCACGGGGTCGAGATCACCTCGATGGAACGCGTGATGGCCGAGGCGGACGTGGTCGTGGCGACGACCGGCCGCGCCGGCCTCATCCAGCCGGAGATGATCCGCGCCGGCCAGGTGATCCTTGCTCTCACGAACCCCGACCCCGAGATCGAGCCCGAGCAGGCGGAGGCCGCGGGCGCCGCGTTCGCCGCCGACGGCCGCAGCGTCAACAACGTGCTCGGCTACCCGGGCATCTTCCGTGGCGCGCTCCAGGCCGGCGCGGCTGGGATCAACGTCGCGATGAAGCTCGCGGCCGCCGACGTCATCGCTGCGCTGGCCAAGGACGGCGAGCTCGTCCCCAATGCGCTCGACAAGCGCGTCCACGAAGAGGTCTCGGCGGCGGTCAAGGACGCGGCGGAGCGCAGCGGGATCGCCCGTCCGGAGCGGGCGACCACCGACCTCTGAGGGGCCGCGACCCGTCGCCGGCGGCGCGGCGACGAGCGGCGCCCGGTTGCAGGGAAACCGGCTAGGCTGCCCGCCGATGGATTTCAGGCAGCTCGACCGCGGGGAACTGATCGCGGTGCTAGGCGGAGCCGTCTTGGCTATATCGATATTTTTGGCGTGGTACACGCTCGGCGACAAGTACACGATCCTCGGCCACTGCAAGGGGCCGAACACGTCGTGCACGGGATGGAACTCACTGTTGATCCTCCGCTTCCTGCTGCTGATTGCGGCGATCGCGCCGGCGGTGCTCGCCTGGATCATCCTGCGCGGGCACGCGCTGTCGTGGCCGCGCGGGGAGATGACCGCGATCATCGCGATCTTCGCGCTCGGCTTCACCGTGTTTCGCGGGGTGATCGACAAGCCCGGGTCGCCGCCCGGCGAGATCGGCATCACCACCGGCTGGTGGATCGGGCTGGCCGGCGGTTTGCTTATTCTGGTCGGCTCCGTCGCGCGCACCAAGGAGAGCATGTCCACGCGTAAGCCCCCGGGTCTGCCATGACATTCGATCAACCACCCGCGCGCCCCGATCGGAACCTGGCGCTCGAACTCGTCCGCGTGACCGAGGCGGCCGCGCTTGCCGCCGCCCGCATGGTCGGCCGCGGGGACAAGGAGGGCGCCGACCAGGCGGCGGTCGACGCGATGCGCCACGTGCTCGACTCGGTGTCGATGGACGGAGTGGTCGTGATCGGCGAGGGGGAGAAGGACAAAGCCCCGATGCTGTTCAACGGCGAGCACATCGGGGACGGCACGCCACCGCTCGTCGACATCGCGGTCGACCCGCTCGAGGGCACGCGCCTGACCGCGCTCGGGATGCCGAGCGCCATCTCCGTGATCGCGCTGGCGGAACGCGGGAGCATGTTCGACCCGGGTCCGATCGTGTACATGGAAAAGATCGCCGGCGGTCCCGAGATCGCCGACCTGCTCGACCTCGACCGACCGCTGCCCGAGACGCTCGCGCTGATCGCCGAGCGCAAGCGGATCGACATCCGCGACGTGATGGTTGTGATGCTCGATCGCGAGCGCCACCATGCCGCGATGGCGGAGATTCGCGATGCGGGGGCGCGCGTCCGGCTGATCCTCGACGGCGACGTGTCAGCGGCGCTGCTCGCGGTCTCGGACAACACGCCGGTCGACCTGCTGTGGGGGATCGGCGGCACCCCCGAGGGCGTGATCACCGCGGCGGCGATCAAGTGCATAGGTGGCGAGCTCAAGGGCCGGCTGTGGCCCCGCAACGACGAGGAGCGGACCGCGGCGCTCGACGCCGGGTACGACCTCGAGCGGGTGTTGAGCTGCGACGACCTGGTCGGCGGCGAGGACGTGTTCTTCTCCGCCACCGGGGTCACCGACGGCGACGTGCTCCAGGGCGTTCGCTACCAGGGCGACCGCGGCGCGACGACCGAGTCGCTGGTGATGCGGTCGCGGTCAGGCACCGTGCGGCGCGTGTCGGCGCGCCACGACCGCGCGAAGTTGCGGACGCTGACGGGCATCCGATACGGATGATTTGGGGCCGCGCTGGCGCGCGGCATCCATGGGGCCGGTTCCGCCGGGCGTCCGTGCCCGGCGGTCGATGCACTCCTGGTGGTCGTGAGGGCCAGTCGAATGGAAACGGCGGGCGGCTGGAGGGTGGGTGCAGTGGTCCCGCGGGGCCGATTTTGCGACCCGCGAACATGCATGACGCGACAATTGGTGCCCGCTTGCGCGGCCGTGCCGTGTGACGCATGTCGTGGCATGCGTAGTACGGCACGGCCTCGCCGGATCGGCTCGGTTGTCGAGCTATGCATGCCCGGCGCGCCGCGACCCGGCCCGGAGGTCAACTGCACCCACCCTCAGGTGCCCGCCGTTTCACCCAACCCGTCTCACGACCGCCGTGGGGGTTGCAGTGGTCCCGCCGGGCCATACGGTGGTCCTCCGGGGCCGTCCGCCGGACCCCGACGTGCATGACACGACAATTGGTGCCCGCGGGCGAGGCCGTGGCGTGTCGCGCATGTCCCACATGCCTGACACGCCACGGCCGGCCGGGATCGCGTCAATTGTCGTGTTAAGCAGGTCGTCGTCGGGGGTCGATCCTTGCCGTCGTGGGGCGCGATCGCGCCCGGCGGGCACGGACGCCCGGCGGAACCGGCCCCATGGACGCCGCCGAAGGCGGCCCATCATCAGTGCGGCGTGCGATCCCGGATGTGGCGCGCGGCCTCGAACGCCGCGCGTCCGGCCGCGCGCACGTCGGACGGGCGGGCTAAGCGGCCGACCTTCGACGGCGCCAGCTCGAGCTTGGCCAGTGAGCGCAGGAACGCGTGGGTCACGAGTACGTGGATCGAGGACTGGGTCGCCTCGTACACGGGCGTGCTGAACCCGGCGGCGATCGCGGGATAGAAGTTCGCGACCTCGACCTCGATCCGGAGCTTGACCCTGCCGTCGGGCTCGTCGGCAAGGTGGACCACGTCGAGCGATAGGAACCCGCAGCCCCGGCCGGCGCGCGCGACCAGCAGCCCGTCCCGGATTCGCCAGCTCACCTTGCCGTGCTCGCGCTCGATCTCGTACTGGGGGGCATCGAAGCGCAGGAGGGTTAGCGGCCGGCCCAGGAACACCACCGACCGCTGGTTCTCGTCGTAGACGACGCGGATCAGCCACCCGGTCAAACGCGAGAGGAACAGCCAGTAGGTGCGGGCGAGGTTCTCGAGGTTCGTGGCGTTCCACATCCTCTTGAAGTCCTCCTGGGACAGGGTCAGCTCGGCGCACTGGGCCGAGCGCACAGCGCCGTCACGCGCGATCACCGTCGACTTCGCCGGGGACACGATCACGGCGTCGGCCGGAAGCCGGCTCCGCCGCCAGCGCCGTGAAGCCACGAACGCGGTGAGCGCTGCCAGGGCCGCGGCGAACACGGGCACGGCGGGATTCTCTCAGCGCGGAAGGCGCTCGAGCGCCACCGCCGCGCCGGCCTCCAACTCGCCTTCGCCGGCCGGGATGAACGCGAGCGCGTCCGCGCCGAGCAGCGAGGTCACGATGTGCGAACCCTGCGGTCCGTTGGGCGTGGCGACGAGCGCGCCGTTCCGGTGCTCAAGGCGGACACGGACCGCCTGCTCCCGGTCTCGGTTGCGGCGGACCGCGGTCGCGAGCACCGCCTCGGTCTCGAGCGCGGTCGCCTCGCTCCGTCCCTGGATCGCGGCCAGCGCCGGGCGCACGAACAGCGCGAACGTCACGACGGCCGAGACGGGATTGCCCGGCAGCCCGAACACGAGCACTGAGCCCCGGCGGCCGAACCAGGTCGGTTTACCGGGCTGGAGCGCGACGCGCCAGAAGACCTCGTCAACGCCGAGCGCCGCGAGCGCGGGCTTGACGTGGTCGTGCGGGCCGACCGACACGCCCCCGGTCACGATGACGACGTCGGAGCTGTCGAGCGCCGAAGCCAGGCCGGCTTCAGTCGCCGCCGGGTCGTCGGGCAGCCGCCGCGCGGTCTCGACGATCGCGCCTTCGGCAGCCGCGAGCGCATCGAGCATCGGCGCGTTCGAGTTGTGGATCTCGCCCGGGCCGAGCGGCTCGCCGGGGGCGCGGAGCTCGTCGCCGGTGCACAGCACCTGGACCCTGGGGCGCCGGTAGACGGTCAGCTCGGCCACGCCGGCCGCGACTGCCGCCCCCAGCTCCGCGGGGCCGAGCTTCGTGCCGGCCCGAAGCACGGTCTCGCCCGAGCGCATGTCCTCGCCGGCGCCGCGGATGTGATCGCCGGGGGCGACCACGATCCGGGTGATGATCGTGCCGTTGTGGCTCTCGACGTCCTCCTGCGGGATCACAGCGGTCGCGCCGTCGGGAACGGCGCCGCCGGTCGAGATCCTGATCGCGCTGCCGTCGCCGAGCGACAGCGACGAGGGGGTCCCGGCGCGGGACTCGCCGACGACGGTGAGCGTGCGGCCCGCCTCGCCGGGGAGGAGCGCGTACCCGTCCATCGCCGAGCACGGGAACGGGGGCACGTTGCCGGCGGCGGTCAGGTCGGCGGCGAGCACCCGATCGCGGGCATCGTCGATCGGAACCCGCTCGGTTCCAAGCGGTGTCGCGGCGCTCAGCACCCGATTTCGGGCCTCCGCGATCGTGATCAGAGGGGCAGGCATCGCCTCATTCTTGCGAACAACAGCGATCGGTTGACGTTGATTGGAATGCACGGACGTCGATAGGTGGTAAAAGAGGCTTGATGGAGCGGGGTGTGCCACGTCGTAGACGACCAAGGCCGGTCGTCACCGAAGGAGTCGAAGAGCTGCTGCTGCGGGGCGAGGAGCTCGCCAAGGGCTGGCTGCTGGCGCTGGTCGAGGACGCGCCGCTCGAGGAGGCGGCGGCGATCATGGCCGGCGACGTCGCGCGCGATGGCCCGCGGATCTGCGATGCGGTGGTGCGCGCGATCTACGACGAGGCGGACCTGCGGCGGATCGAGGCCGATGGCGTGCTCGAGCCGCTGGTGTCCCGCGCCGGCGAGCTCGCCGGCGTGCGCACCGCCGAGGCCGCGGCCCACGCCGTCGAGACGCTCCGGAGCGTCGTGTGGAGCGCCCTGCAGACCGAGCTCGCGCGGACCGACCCCGACCTGCTCCCGGACGCCGGCGAGCGCCTGTCGCTCGTAGCGGAGCTCGTGCGCGCAGCCGTCCTGCGCCGGCGCGCCGCGGGCGAGGGCGGCGGCACCCCGCGACCGCGCGTGCCGCCGCTGCGGGTGGCGCGCCCCGATATCCCATCCGCATCGTTCGAGCGGCCGGCCGAACCCGGGCGGCCCCGAGCTCCGCGGGGAAGGGGGCGGGACGCCGGGGCTTGCGGGCACGGCGGGACCGGTCGGGGCTGGCGATGGCGCAAGGGCGGCGGGGGTCGAGAACGGCAGGGCGAGAGAACGCGTGGAGGACGACGAGGACTACTCGACGCCCTCGGGCGAGGCGTACCCGGGGTCGCCGGGCAAGGCTTACTCGGGGTCGGCGGGCGAGGCTTACTCCGGGTCCGCGGAGAGGAGCCCGCCGGTCGGCGACGCGCTCTGGATCGGCGCGCTCAGAGACGAGATCGTGCGCGCCGCGCGGGCCCGAGCGCCGCTGTCGCTGCTGCTCGTCGAGCTCGACGACGCGGACCGGCTGCTCGCGGCGGAGCCCCAGGTGCAAGCGAGCGCCACGTTCGGGCGGTTCGCCCAGGCGGTGCGGACCGCGCTTCGGCACCGGGACGTGCTCGCGTGCGAGACCGATAGCCGGGCGTGGGTCATCGCGCGCGACACCGGGCGCGCCGGCGCCCAGGCGCTTGGGTCGCGGATCGTCATGGCCGTGCCGTCCGTGGAGTCCTGGCGCGGCGCGCCGCTGACGGTGAGCGTCGGCGTCGCGGTGCTCGGCGAGGACGGGCACAACGCCGCGACGCTGATCGACGCCGCCGAGCAGACGCGATTCGCGGCCGAGGCGAGCGGGATCGGGATCGTCACCGACCTGCCGGGCGAGGGCGACACCGAGCCGCCGACTCCGGGTCCGAGCCTGGTGAGCTGACCGGCCCTACCGCGCCGAGCGTGCCTTGGACGGGCTCGGGGCCGGTGCGGTCGTGGTCGAGCTCGCCAAGGGGACGGGCGCGGCGCCGATGACCTCGGTCTCGAGGATCCCGAGCACACGCCCGGTCGCCATCGTCAGGTCCCAGTTGGCTCCGTGCGCGTACGGACCGCGGTCGATTACCGGCACCGTGATCACGTTCCCCTTGTAATAGATCTGGACGGGCGTGCCGCAGGGAAGCGTCCGGTTGGCGACCCCGATCGTGCCGCGCCTGAGGATCTGTCCGCAGGCGGTCCGGTGTCCGTAGAAGCCAGGCCCGTACAGGGTCGCGATCGAACGGCGGTAAAGCGTCAGCGACACACTCGGCGCCGCGCTGGCGGCGCTCGAGGCCTGAGCACCTTTGATCGCGGCGCGGACCGTGAGCTGGCCGGGCCGGGCCGGGTGCCACGTCGCCGTGAACGATCCGTTCGACTCGGCGTTGGCGTCCGCGACGGGAACCCAGGCGGAGTTGCTGCCGAGCTGATCGATCTCGACCACGTCGCCGGCGTCGGAGGCCGGGACGGTTCCGGTCAGCGACACGCCACGCTTCATAAACGCCGAGGCCTGCGTGGAGATCGTGATCCCGCCGTTGCTCGCGCTCACCGGGACGTTGCCGGAGGTGACGGGGACGGGTGGGTTCTGACTCGAGCCCGGGCTCCCTGGTCCGGTTCCGGCGCCGCCCGAGCCCGATCCGCCCGAAGCCAAGGCGAGCCCGGGGATCACCATGGCGCCGGCGGCGGCGGCCAGTAACGGGGCCAAATAGCGATGGGCGCGAGCGCTCGCGAGCAGCTTGTCAGTCCTCTCGTTGTCTGCCTACGGGGTGAGCTGACGGGCTCGCGCCTGGTGAGCGCTACGGCCCCTCGTCGGACCGATTCGCCCCTGCGAATCCTGGGACTCGCAAGTGGTTCCCCCGCCGATCGTCCGCGGACGGACGATCGCTCGGCGTAACGGGCGGGGATTCTAACCAGTTATGTCGACAGCCGTGGCGCCCGGCCTGCTACGGGCGGGGGAGGCGGCCGACGGCGTTCCGCAGCGCGCGGGCGCTGACCGACAGGCCGATCTCGGCGAGCTCCGCTGCGGCCTGCGCTGCGATCCCGAGGATGTCGCGGCCGGTGGTCTGGTCGGGCTGGCCCGGGCGCGGTCCCGTTGGTGGGACGCCGGCGGGCTGGGCGGGCTGGCGCAGGCGCTCCGGCCGGCGTGGGGTGGCACGCGCCGCGGTTGTCGGCGCCGAGCGTCGTGGGGTGGCGGGGGCCGGCGTTGCCGGCGCCTCGCGCTTGCCATCCGCCGGGCGGGTCGCGGGGCGCGCCCCGCGGGAGCGTGCCGCCGGCGCGGGTCGCTTATCACTGCGACGTTGCGGCCGGCGATGCGGCAGCGCGCCGAGCACGTCTGAGGGGCGTTCGTCGCTCAAGCTCTCACATCATGGCAGCACGGTGAGCCTTACCGTGATCAGACATCGATGCGTAACAATTATTGGGTCAGCGTCGCCTGGCGGGTAGAGGCTCTTAGCAAAATCCGACCAGGATTTGAAACGCGCGAGACGGTTACGCGTATACCTTTACCTAAGCGGCGCGCTTCCTTGACTTCAAAAAGTATAGCGACTAGACTGCGTGCACATGCTTAACTAGCGGGCGTGCGCCCTGGGGGCCCTCGCCCGTTTGCCATCCTCTCAGGCCGGCGGTGTCCAGGGCCGGCGGGTACGACGGGAAACGGATTCAGATGTCAGTAGCGGATCTGCAGGAACTCGAAGAGATCAAAGGCCTCGTCTCGCGCGGTCAGCAACTCGGCGTCCTGACCTTCGCCGAGATCTCCGGCGCGGTGTCGGAACTGGACCTCGACGAGGCTGATGTCGAGGAGCTTCACGGCTTCCTCGAGCGCGCTGAGATCGAGCTCGTCGAAGAGCTCGATCCGGCGACCACCGCGGCGGACCTCGAGCGCGCGCCCGATAAGCGCGGCCGGCGCAAGCCGAAGACGGCGCTGGACCTCAAGCCGGACATGACCACCGATTCCCTTCAGCTGTTCCTGAAGGACATCGGCAAGGTGCGGCTGCTCACCGCCCAGGAAGAGGTGGACCTCGCCAAGCGGATCGAGCGCGGGGACCTCGACGCCAAGCAGAAGATGGTCGAGTCGAACCTCCGGCTCGTCGTATCGATCGCGAAGAACTACCGCAACCAGGGCCTGCCGTTCCTGGACCTGATCCAGGAGGGGACGCTCGGGCTTGTCCGTGCGGCCGAGAAGTTCGACTACCGCAAGGGCTTCAAGTTCTCGACCTACGCCACCTGGTGGATCCGCCAGGCGATCGCGCGTGCGCTCGCCGACAAGGCGAGGACGATCCGCATCCCGGTGCACGTGGTCGAGAAGCTCAACAAGATCGGCCGGGCCGAGCGCAAGCTCGTGACCGAGCTCGGGCGCGAGCCGACCGCCGAGGAGATCGCCGAGGTCACGGGGATCGAGCCCGAAGAGGTCGAGTCGATCAAGCGCTCGGCGCAGGCGCCGGTGTCGCTCGAGAAGCCGGTGGGCGACGAGGAAGAATCGGAGTTCGGGCAGTTCATCGCGGACGAGCGCGCCGAGTCGCCGTACGAGCGGGCGGCCGAGATCCTCACCAAGGAGGCTCTCCGCGAGGCGCTCGAGAACCTCAGCTACCGCGAGCGCCGTGTGCTCGAGCTGCGCTACGGGCTCGGCGGCGAGCACCCGCGGACGCTCGACGAGGTCGGCCGGACGTTCAACGTCACGCGCGAGCGGATCCGGCAGATCGAGAACCAGTCGCTCAAGAAGCTTCAGTCGCTGGCTGAGGCGCAGAAGCTCCGCGACGTAGCCTGATTTTCATCGCTGGTTGGGCGTCCACGCTTGGCGTGGGCGCTCAAGCCGGCGATCGTTCGCGCCGATTCGAGATCGATGTTCGATCTCCACGATGCGCTCGGATACGTCGTCGACAACGAGGGCTCGGACCTTCACCTGAAGGTGCCCGCGCGGCCGATGGCTCGGTTCCGCGGTCAGCTCGAGCCGCTCGAGCACTACGGCGAGCCGCTCGCTCCTGCGGACACGGAGCAGGTGCTGCGGCAGATGCTCGCCGACCACTCGGACAAGATGGCGGCGTTCGACGGCGACAACGAGATCGACTTCTCCTACACGGTCGATGGGCTGGCGCGGTTCCGCGTCAACGCGTTTCGCCAGCGCGGCTCGGTCTCGATCGTCGCCCGCGTGATCCCGTTCACCGTGCGCACGATCCAGGAACTCGGCCTGCCGCTCGCGATCGAGGACATCGCCAAGGAGGAGCGCGGGCTGATCCTGCTCACCGGCACCACCGGCTCGGGCAAGTCGACCACGCTCGCGGCGATCATCAACCACATCAACGAGACGATGGCGCGCCACATCGTCACGATCGAGGACCCGATCGAGTACCTGCATCGCGACCGCCAGTCGATCATCAACCAGCGCGAGGTCGGGATGGACACCGAGTCGTTCGGACGCGCGATGCGCCGCGTGCTGCGCCAGGACCCCGACGTGATCCTGATCGGCGAGATGCGCGACGAGGAGACCGTCCGCACCGCGCTGTCGGCCGCCGAGACCGGCCACCTCGTGCTGTCGACCGTCCACACGCTCGACGCGGCGGAGAGCGTCAACCGGATCATCGACTTCTTCCAGCCCCACGAGCAGAGCCAGGCCCGCGCGATGCTGGCCGGAACGCTGAAGGCCGTCGTCTCTCAGCGACTGGTCCGGACCGCCGACCACACGGCCCGCGTCGCCGTGTGCGAGGTGCTGCGAATGACCGGCCGCGCGCGCGACATGATCCTCGACCCGGACCAGACCGACCGCCTGCGCGAGGTCATCGCCGAGGGCGCGTACTACGGGATGCAGACGTTCGACCAGGCGCTGCTCGGGCACTATCAGGCGGGACGGGTGTCGATGGAGGACGCGATGCGGGTCGCGTCGAGCCCGCACGACTTCAAGCTGCTCGTCGCCGGCGAGGGCCGCACCGCGACGTCGATGAACGACCTCGTGGGAACGGATCACGCCGGCGCTGATCGCGCTGGCGCTGATCGCGCCGGCGCTCGCGAGCCCGAGCCGGTGGCGCCCGGTGCGCCCACCCCGCCGGTGGCGCCCTACGACGCCGCCGGTGCAGCACGCCCGGCCCGTGGCTCCGGTCGTCGGGCCGCCGAACGGGCGGCCGTCCGCCCCGCCGCCGGGCATGGCCGCGTAGCCGGCCCGACCGCCTCCGCCTCCGCCTCTGCCTCGTCGCCGCTGCTCGCGCGTGCGAACTCAGGGCGGGCTCTCAAGGCGGGCTCCATAACCCGGTCACATTTCTGACATGTGACGCCCCTCGCATCGGTATAGGCTTTCCGCCGCTGCAACAAGTTGCAATCAGACGGCGTGGGGAGAAAGAGAGGGGAGGATCGTGTTACGAACACGAAGGGTTGTCTCTGCTTTTGGCGTGATCGCGGCCGTGGCCGCGCTCTGCCAGTTCGGGGGCGCGGCGGTGGCCGGGGCGCAGAGCCAGGCCGCGTCGCAGCGCGTAATCGTCATCTTCAAGAACCAGGAGACCGGATTGCCGGCGACGCGGTCGGACGTGTCCGCGCGCAGGCACGCCCTCCAGGGGATCCAGGCGCCCGTCACCAGGCAGCTGTCGTCCTTCGGGGCGCGCAACGTCCACTCCTACACGGTCCTCAACGCCGTGTCCGCAACGGTTTCGTCGAGCCAGGTGACCCAGCTCGCCTCCAACCCTGCGGTCAGCAAGGTCATCCCCGATCAGGTCATCCAGCTGGCTCCGCCGGCGAGCACCGGCTCGGGCGGTTCTCAGGGCGGTCTTCCCGGTTCCACCGTGTGCGCACCGACCGGACAGGTCCAGCTCAACCCGCAGGCGCTCGAGACGATCCACGCCGATTCCGACGTGTCCGGTGCCAAAACCGCGCGTTCGCTTGGCTTCACCGGCACCGGGGTGACGGTCGGGTTCATCGCTGACGGACTCGACATCAACAATCCCGACTTCATCCGCGCCAACGGGCAGCACGTGTTCGTCGACTACAAGGACTTCAGCGGCGAGGGCACGAACGTCCGCGACCGGCGGCGAGGAGGCGTTCGGCGACGCCAGCTCGATCGCCGCGCAGGGCCGCGAGGTCTACAACGTGGCCGGGTATGGGCCGCATGCCGTGAGCGGCGTTGCAACATCCGCGTCGAGGGCGTGGCGCCGGGCGCGAGCCTGGTCGGCCTGGACACTTCGGCGCCGAGGACGCGGGCTACAACTCCTCGTTCCTCGCGGCGATCGACTACGCGGTCGCGACCGATCACGTAAACGTCCTCAACGAGTCGTTCGGCAGCAACTACTACCCCGACGATGACGGCGAGCCTCGACGCGATCAAGCAGGCCAACGATAACGCCGTGGCCGCGGGTACGACCGTCACCGTGTCGAGCGGCGACGCCGGCATCACCAGCACGATCGGAACCCCGTCGACCGACCCACTCGTGAGTCCTGTCGATGGGCGCGACCACGACCTACCGGGTCAACCTCCAGGACGGCTACGGAGGGGCGCAGTTCCCGGGCATCAAGGGCTACCTCAACAACAACATCAGCTCGTTCAGTTCGGGCGGCTTCGAGCAGGACGGCCGCACGATCGACGTAGTCGCGCCGGGAGAGCTCAACTGGGCGCTGTGCTCGACCGACACTGCCATGTACGAGCGACTGCGTTAGCTATGCGCGGCAATCCCACGCCGGTGATTGCCGTTCGGCGGGACCAGCGAGTCCTCGCCGCTCACCGCCGGCGAGGCGGCGCTGGTGATTCAGGCCTACCGCCAACGGCCACGGCGGCGCGAGCCCGACGCCGGCGGTGGTCAAGCAGATCATCGTCAGCACGATCGACGACATCGGCTCGCCAGCGGATCAGCAGGGCGCCGGCCTGATCGACGCCTACAAGGCGGTGCAGGCGGCCGAGTCGTACCAGGACGCCGTACGTTCGCGACCAAGCCGACCGGCAACACACTGCTCACAAGCCCCACGCAGCTGAACGCGATCGGACAATTCGGGCAGGGTCGAGCATCTCACCGACGCGGTCACGAACAACGGGTCGAGCACGCAGACGATCGCGCTCTCGACACGCCAGATCGGGGCCTACACGGGCCGGTCGGCTCGGGCAAGGTCGTGCTCAACGACTCGAGCAGCCCGCAGACGACCAACTGGGCCGGCACGCCGGCGAACTACGAGCCGATCACGTTCAAGGTTCCGGCGGGCCAGGATCGACTGAACGTGTCGATCGCCTACCAGAACGCGTTGACCGATTTCGACACCGGTTACCTCAACGCGCGGGTCCGCCTGACGCTGGTGGACCCGGCCGGCAACCTGGCCGGCTACTCGGTGCCCCAGGGCAACGGCAACTACGGCAACCTCCAGATCACCAGCCCGAAGGCAGGTACCTGGACCGGTTACATCTGGAGCAACACCTCGAGCAACGGGGGATCGACGGGTCCGGTTCTGTGGAACGCCTCGGTGGCGCAGTACGCGTCGTTCGGAAGCGTCAGTCCGAAGAGCATGACGCTGGCTCCGGGTCAGTCGAAGCCGGTGACGTTGACCGTCTCGGCGCCGAGCTCGCCCGGTGATGCTTCCGGCGCGATCGTTCTGAACCAGAGCGGCGGGCCGGGCTTCGGGCAGCAGAGCACGATCCCGGTGACGCTGCGCAGCGTGATCCCAGCGGGTCGCAGTCGTTCACCCAGACGCTGACGGGCGGCAACGGGCGCAGGTCCGTTCATCGGCCAGGAGTTCTATCTACGAGCTCACCGTCCCGGCCGGAGCTCGTGAGGTGAACGCGTCGATCGATTTGGCCAACAACCCGAACAACCCGTTCACGGCGTTCCTGATCAACCCCAGCGGTGACGCCCGGGGTTCACGAACAACGGCGCCGAACGAGCTGGCCGGTCGGGAACACCGAGACGAACACGATGGGCGGTCAGCTGCACGTGCTCTCGCCCGCGTCGGGAACGTGGACGCTGGTCGTCGCGTTCGCGCCGCAGGTGTCCGGGTACGGCGCTGACCGAGCCGTTCGCGGTGTCAGTACCAACGACAACTCGGTGCCCGCTTCGTCGGGCGGCCTGCCGAACTCGAGTTACCAAGCTGGCCAAGGGTCAAGCGCAGACGTACAACGTTCGGCATCACCAATACTGGCTCGACTCCGGATGAGTACTTCGTCGACGCCCGGCTGGCCGGCAGCGCGCCGCTCAGCCTCACCTCGTTGTCCGGCCCGGACACCACGGTCCCGCTCGACTCCAGCGAGAATATCCCGCTGTACCTCCTCCCGAGCCACACCACGGAGTTCACCGGGGTGGCGAGTACGACGGGGAGCACGCCGATCGATCGACTCAGGCTGGGCTTTCGGCGACCCGGACATCACTTCGATCGGTGGGGAACACGGTCAGCGCGTCGCTGTCGCGCGAATCCGCTGGCCCAGGGGCTGTGGGACGTCGCCCCGAACGTGGTTGGCCCGTTCGGCGCCAGCGGGCGCGCCGAATGAGCCGGTGTCAGACGACGATGAACGTCGCGACCGCGCCGTTCGACTCCGCGGTGAGCTCTCAGACGGGTGACCTGTGGCTGGCCAGCACCGACCCGTCCCAGCTGGATTCGACTCTCGCCGGTCGTTGTGGGACCGGGTCAGACGGGGACGATCCCGGTCACGATCACACCGAACGCGCCCTCCGGGACGCGGGTATCCGGGACGCTGTACATCGACAACGCGACGCCAGCTCGGGTTCCAGGGCTACCTCGGGTTCGACGGCAACGACGTCGCCGCGATCCCGTACAGCTACAAGGTCAAGTAAGTGGTTTGGCTGCCGCCCCCGTTTGCGGGGCGGCAGCCCATAACTTCAGTTCGTGAAGCATTGCGCTAGAATGGGCCGTAGATGGCTTCTTCTAACGAAACCTGCCCGGTTTGCCGGACCGCGGAGATCGTTTGCGGCAAGTGGACGCTGCTCGTGATTCGCGATCTGGCCGAGGGTCGTTCGCGCTTCTGCGAGCTCGAGCGGTCGCTGCACGGGATCAGTCCGCGGACGCTTTCGCTGCGCCTACGCGCGCTCGAGGAGGAGGGGGTCGTCGAACGTCAGACGTTCCCGGAGGTGCCTCCGCGGGTCGAGTACGCGCTGACCGACAAAGGTCGCGCGCTGGTGCCGCTGATCGAGGACATGCGGACCTACGGTCTCCAGTGGCTGTTCGAGGACTGCGAGCCCGCGGTCGAGAGCGCGCTGGATCAGGATCGCGAGCCCGCGATCGCCGCGGTCTGACGCCGCCGGCGCGCGCATGCGGATCGCGGTCTCCGCGGACGAGCTGACGGGCGTCGCTTCGGCGCTGCCCGACGAGCTTCGCCGGCGCGGGCACGAGCCGCTGCTGCACGGCGCGTACGCGGACGCCGAACGCCCTGACTGGGCGTGGGCGAGCGAGGCGGCGGCTCGCGACGTGGCCGACGGCCGGGCCGAGCAGGCGATCGTCGCGTGCTGGACCGGGACGGGCGCGTCGATCGCGGCCAACAAGGTGCCGGGCATCCGCGCCGCGCTGTGCGCGGACGCGCAGACCGCTGCCGGGGCGCGCCGCTGGAACGACGCCAACGTGCTCGCGCTCAGCCTGCGGGCGACGTCGCAGGCCGAGCTTTCGGAGATTTTGGACGCCTGGTTCGGAGGTCGTTCGAGCACCGAGCCGGACGACGTCGAGAACATCGCGCACCTGAGCGAGATCGAGCGTTCTTCGTCTTAGACGCCGCCGGATTCAGCGGACGACGACGAACGTGCCCGAACCGACCATGTGGCCGTACCGGCCGGCGCTCCGCCGGCCGAACCCGGGCCAGACATACCAGCGATACTTGCCCGGCTTGAGCCGGTACCGACGGCCGTCGAATCGCCACGTCCGGCCCAGCTGGAGGCTGGCATGCTTGGGCCAGATGCTGAGCAGCTTGGTCGGGTCGGCGCGGAACAACTGCACGTTGTAGTAGGTCGCGCCCGGGACGGCGGTCCAGATGAGCATCGGTGGTGCAGCCACGTGTGCGTTGGCGGTCGGCGAGAGCAGCCGCTCCGCGGGCGTCGCCGCGACGGTCTGGACCGCCACGTTTCCCGCCGCGTCACGAGCGGTGATCGTGTACGTGTAGTGGACGCCGTTCTTGAGGTGCGTCTCGGTGAATCCGCTCCCGTCACCGGAGTAGACGGTGGCGGCTGCGGCCGCGGTCGTGCCGCCGCTTCGGGTCACCTGGACAGAGGCAATCGGCGCCACGTCGCCGCCCGCCTGCCAGCTCAGCGCCACGCTCTGGTCGCCGGCGGTGGCCGTGGCGCTGAGGGCCGGCGGGGTGGCGTCGTAGGCGAAGGGCGCGCTGACGGCGGTGACGGTCTTGCCGGCGTTGTCGAGGCAGGTCGCGGCGACGGTGGCGCTCGTCGTGGCGGCGCCGTTGTAGGTGGTCGAGGTACAGGACGCTATGCCGGAGAACGAGGTGGCGGTTGGGGCGCCCGAGACGGGGTGGTTGTACCAGCCGTTCGAGTCGGGGGCGCGGGCGGGGGCGACGGTGGCTGTGGGCGAGGACGATCTCGACCTAGCGATGAAGCTAAGACTTCAGGTTGCCTGAGGTGAGTCGTTGCAGTAGGTCCAACCGGACCAGTCACTGCGGGAGTTCGCTCATGCAGGTACGACTGATTGGTGTCGGCGACATAGTTCTGAGCGGCGCACCCGCCGTTCTCGCTATCGCCGGATTCACGAGCCCAGGTCACGGAGACCGGGCGACGTGTACCAGTCTCCCACTCGACGCATTGGCTGCCCGTTGCAGAGCGCGCACGTCGAGGCTGTCCCCCCACGCCACCGACGCGCCCATCGCCATGACCGCCACCGCCACCAGCGCCACCACCACCGCAAGCCGCCTCATCGCAGTTCCAACCTCCTGAGCCGGCGCAGCAGCGAGAGGCTGGCGAGCGTGAGCACTCCCATCGCCACCGCGCTGAGCAGCAGCAGCACGCCGTCGTTACGGCTGTCGGTGCCGGCGTGCGGCACGCAGCACCAGGTCTTTCGGCAACGTGAGCGGGAACGCGAGCGATGTGACCTGAGATTTCGGATGGTGCGTCGCCGGTGGACGATGGGCGGTACTCGACCGGTGCGTGGTGGCGGGGCGCGACGGCGCCGACGGGCGGCCACCACTCGAAGGCGCGGCAGTCGTGGCCTGCGAGGTCTCGACCTGGACCAGCCGCGGCGCCGTCTCCGCCGGCGCGGGCGAGACCACGCACCGGGTGGCTGACTGCCGGCGCACTCGGAATCGATGACGCGTGGCTTCACCTCAGCCTGCGGCGCGGGATCCGGGGATGGCTGACCGGACCGAGCCGAGCTCGGCGCCTTCTGTGGTGCCGGGGCCGAGGCGGATGCCGCGGCGGTGGCCGCGCCGCACAGGAACAAGAGGGCGAGCAAAACCATCTCGCCCGATCGGGCGAAAATGCGAGCGGCCCAAGAACTCCTATCCGTTTGCCCCCGGTACCGCTGCCTTAGACGCCTTCGTCCGGTATGCAACGGTCCTTCCTGCTTTTTACGTATTGCTCAGCAAGTCGCACCATACCCCTACAGAGCCACAGGTTCAACGTTTGCGGGCGTGAAGCTGAATGCCGCCGAGCGCCAGAAGCACCCCGGCAGCCAAGAGCCCAAGGGCGACGAGCAGGATCGGGGGCGTCGACGCGGGCTGACTCGCGACGGCCGCCAGGTCCGCGGCATCGGCGTAGCCGCCCTCGGACCCCGAGCGTCGCTGGGCATTCGGATGGGCCGACGACCGACGGATCTCACGCCAGACGAACACATGGGTCGCGCTCGGCGACGGAGCGCCGGCTGCCGGGATCGCGACCCTCGCCACCGATGGTGCCGGCGCCGGGACGCCAGCCGTGCCTGGCCGGAAGTCGACGACGGCGATCCCGGCCCAGGCGATCGGGCGCGTCAACATCGTGGTCGAACCCGAAGACGCGGGCGACGTGGGGGTGGCCGGCGCCGACGGAGCGATGGTGGCGGCCGGTTGGGCGGCCGCGGGCGCGGGCGTCGGCGGGGGACCAGTCGTGGTGGCCGTCGGCGGAGTCGACGCAGGCGGGTCGGGGACAGGTTGAACGACCGTTATCACCGTCACCGTGGTCTGGCTGGTGGCGTCCTGCACCTGGGTCGCGTCGTAACACCAGGCGAGACATCCGATCTGCACCTGCCAGATGACCTGGCCGGTCACCGTCCCCGCGCCAGTTGTCGTAGATGTGGGCGAGCCGGGCGGCTCGACGAGCACCTGAACGGTGGTGATCGTCTGCTGCGCTTGCTGGATCTGCTGGGTGTCCGTGCAGTAGAAGAGGCAGCCGATCTGGAGCTGCCAC
The DNA here is from genome assembly GCA_963755525.1 of uncultured Solirubrobacterales bacterium. GTDB lineage: Bacteria > Actinomycetota > Thermoleophilia > Solirubrobacterales > Solirubrobacteraceae > Palsa-465. The sequence goes on from CAVWKC010000024.1 coordinate 286,181, forward strand.
GTCTGCTGCTCGGTCTGGTCGACCACCGACGGCGCCGGCGTCTGCGAGCCGGTGGAAGCCGAAGGATCGATGAGCTGCACGGTGGTGCTCGTCTGCGACGCGGTCTGCACGTCGGTGCCGGATGCCGTCTGGCCAGTCTGCAGCTGGCAGGTGACCTGGTCGACGACACTCATGAAGTTCGGTCCCGGCCGGCGGTGGGACACTCGTCGAGCCATCGGGCGGCACCAGTGAGCTGAGCTCGCCCAAGATCTGCTGGGCCAGCGGCTCCGGCGTCGTGCCCGTCGATGTGGTGCCAAAGCACTCCGCCAGGCATCCGATCTGGATCTGGGTGATCGTGCTGGTCGGTTGTGACGGACCGGGCTGCCCCTCGAGCCCGCTCGCCTGCTGCCCGGACGTTCCCAGCGTTTGGAGGTCGGCCGTGGTCTGCGAGGCCTCTTGAACCTCGCTCAGGCCCTGGCAGTTGGACGTGCAGCCAGAGACCTGAACCTGGATGATCACCTGGGTGGTCGTGCTGGACGCGACCGGCTGCGGAGCCGGGGGAGTTGGAGTCGGAGAAGTCGACGGGGTGGTTGGAGGAGTCGACGAAGTGGTTGGGGAAGTCGACGGGGTGCCCGACGCAGTCGGAGGATCGCTCGGCGGAGCGGAAGATGTGGCCGGGGGAGTCGCGGGATCGGTTGGCGATGGAGAGGTGGCGAGGTTGGCCGGTGTCCCGGTGCCAGGGTCGGGGTCGGTCGAGGTGGCGGTCGACTCGGCCGGGGAAGGATTGACCGCCGGCGTGGACTCGGGGGTTGCCGGAGCGCTGGGGGTTGCCGGAGCGCTGGGGGTTGCCGGAGCGCTGGGGGTTGCCGGCGTGGTGGGGGTCGCGGGCGCGGTCGGGGTGGCCGTCGCGGTGGGAGTCGCGGGCGCGGCGGGGGTGGGCGGCGCGACTGGCGCGACCGGCGGCTGTGCCGGTGCGGCCGGCGCGTTCCCGGCGTTCGCCGGCGGCTGGTCCGCGCGAGCCTCGGACACGGAACCCAGCGCCACGAGGATCGTGAGCAGGATCAGTCCGAGCTTTGCCGCGTTCAAGAATTTCATTGCGCCGAGTAACCGGAGACCCGGCCGACGCCGCAAGGGCGCCGGCCGGGAGCCGGGGTTGCTTGGCTCCCGAGGGAGCCGGTTGTCAACTACTTGTCTGGCTCTGCGTTCCGTTCTGCGTCGTGCCCGCGTTGTTGCCGGCGCCGCTCAGCGCCCCGTTCAGGACGAACTGGTTGGCGCTGTTGTCGCCGCCCGTGATGTCACCGGCGGAGATGTTCACCGGGACGTTGGCGTTGACTGCGGTCTGATTGGCGCACGCACTCGAAGAGGCCAGCTGCCCGGTGAGCGCCTGCTGATTGTTCACCTGGGCCTGCCCCGCGCCACCGCACCCCCACGAACAGCTCGAGCCGGCTGTCTGCGACTGCGTGTTGTTCTGGGTGGTGTCGGCGTTGTTGCCGGCGAGGCTGGCCGCCCCGTTGATCGCGCCCTGATTGGCGCTGTTGTAGCCGCCCGACACATCTCCCGCGGAGATGTTCACCGGCACATTGGCGTTCACCGCCGTCTGGTTGGCGTTCGCCGATGACACCGCCCCCTGGAGCGTCGCCGCTCCCTGATTCGAGGCCTGGAACTGGCCCGCGCCCCCGCAGCCGGCCTGACAGCTCGAGCCTGCGTTCTGGGTCTGGGTGTTGTTCTGCGTCGTGTCGGCGTTGTTGCCGGCGCCGCTCAGCGCGCCGTTGACAGCGCCCTGGTTGGCGCTGTTGTTACCGCCCGAGACGTTCCCGGCCGCGATATTGACCGGGACGTTGGCGTTAACCGCCGTCTGGTTCGCATTCGCGGAGGACGCTGCTAGCTGACCGGTCACGGACTGCTGCCCGCTCAGCTGGGCCTGGCCCGCGCCACCGCAGCCCCACGAACAGCTTGAGCCGGCTGTCTGCGACTGCGTGTTGTTCTGAGTGGTGTCGGCGTTGTTGCCGGCGCCACTGGCCGCACCGTTGAGTGCGCCCTGGTTGGCGCTGTTGTTGCCGCCAGAGATGCCGCCCCCGGCGACGTTCACCGGGGTGTTGGCGTTGACCGCGGTCTGGTTGGCGTTTGCCCCCGACAGCGCGCCCTGAAGCGTCGCCGCGCTCTGGCCGGCGGCCTGAGCCTGGCCCGCGCCCCCGCAGCCCGACTGGCAGCTGGAGCCGGCCGTCTGGGTCTGGCTGTTGTTCTGGGTGGTGCCGGCGTTGTTGCCGGCGCCGCTCAGCGCGACATTCCCCGCACCCTGGTTGGCCGAGGGATCGCCGCCCGACGGCTGTCCGCCCTTTGGCGTCCCACAACCACACGACTGCCCGCCACCGGACGGCTGACCGCCGGTGCTGCTCGGTGAGTTGCCGTTCACCGCGTTCTGGTTGGCGTTCGCCGAGGACCCGGCGAGCTGGCCGGTGATGGACTTCTGGCCGCTGCCCTGCGCCTGTCCTGATCCGCCGCCGCCGACGGCCCCGCCGGCGCTGGCGATCTGGCTCTGGGTGTTGTTCTGGGTCGTGCTCGCGTTGTTGCCGGCGCCGCTAGCCGCCCCGTTGAGCGCGCCCTGGTTAGCGCTGTTCGAGCCGCCGCCGTTGGGCATGCCGCCCGCCGGCGTTCCGCTCCACGACGGGCCGCCCTGCTGCGGGCCGCCCTTCGGCGTACCGCAGCCACACGGCTGTCCGCCGCCCGACGGATGACCGCCGGACACGCTCACCGGAGCGTTCGTGTTCGTCGCGGTCTGCTGGGCGTTTGCGCTCGACAGAGCGCCCTGCAGTGTGATCGCGGACTGACCCGCGAGCTGTGCTTGACCGAGGCCACCGGCCCCGGGGCTGCCCCCACCGTTGGCCATCGCCGTCGCCGGAAGGGCGAGTGCGATGACGCTGACGGAGGCAGCAATCAATCTAGATCTCATGCTGCGTTTCTCCTTGATCTGAGTTGGATTGAGCCCGCTACATCAACCGCGGACCCGGCAACGACCGCCTCACAACGGCGACCGTCGTATGCGTTTCATCCAGCGGCGCTAACCGGGCCGTTCCAACCTTGAGACGAGGAGAGCCGATCGCGCTGGGGCGAGCCCCAGGCCTAAGAGCCCCGGCAACAAGGCTCGAAGCATGCATACGCCGACGAGTGCGAGCAGAGCCACTGCGGCTGCGCCGGCCACGCCACCACCCACGCCCGCTGCGGCGCCCTCCGCACCACCCGGAGGCAGGTTGGCCGACACCGGAGGGCCGAGCTGCGGAGTGCTCACCGTGCTCACGGCGCGGGATGGACGCGCGGCGAGGTGACGAGGACCATCCGAACGCCTGCGCGCGCTGGACGGCGCCCGAGCGGCCGTGGCGTGCTGGGCGTGAACGAGGACGGCGTGGGCGGGCGGCACAGGTGCCCACCGCGCTCCGACGGCGGCGAATGGGCCGGGCCGCGTCGGCGCCGGCCGAGCTGGGCTTCGAAGGCCCCTCTGCCCGGCCCGGCGCCCCTTCGGACGCGAGACGCGATGTGCGCTCGCCTGCCCACCGAGGGACGCGTCGGGCCGGGCTCGAGCGGGCGGATTCGGCCGTTTACCCGTCGTGCGTACCGAGACCGTCGGTACGGAAATCGTTGGCGCGGAGTTAGCGGTGTCCGGCCGAGGCGGGACCAGGACGGCTACCGCCGGGACACTGCCCGCCGGCGTCGCAACCGAGGGCCCCACCGTCTGAGTGGAAGGTGCCGGCGTCGGAATCGCCACGGTGGCAGAGGGAACGCTCCCGACCGGCGACGGTGACGGCACCTGCGCGAGGGCCGCAGCCACGGCCGCCTGCGCGGGAGCGGGAACGACGTTGGAAAGCTGGCTGAGCGCGTCCAAGCCCGGGCCGGAAGCCTCCGCGCCCACCGGGACGATCAGCGCCAACGTGAGAAGCGCCACCGTGAGCGCCCCACACAACCCCCAAAACTTTGCGAGCAAATGATCAGCCATGACCAGCTTCTGATCATTAAGGTCACCAGTCACCGGAGATCCGATCCAAGAAAAGCTGGGTATCACGCGTTATCTCTATGGCTTCCGGCGTGGTATCAGGCGCGGAAGGGCGTGGCGACATCGGTGGAAAAGCTCATATGCGGCGGGCGACACCGTCCCGAAAGAGCCCAGACGGCTCGGGGTTTTCGGACGCCGACAGGGAGGATCTGGTCCGCTCTCACCTCCCGCTCGTGCGGGCGGTGGCGCGCCGCGAGGCAGGCGCCGGTGAGCAATTCGACGACGCCGTCCAGGCCGGTTCGCTCGCGCTGGTGAAGGCGTCAGTTCGCTTCGACCCGAGCCGTGGCGTCGCGTTCGCGACGTTCGTGACGCCGGCCGTCGAGGGCGCGATCCGCCGGCAGCTGCGGGAACGCTCCCCGGGCGTCCGACTCCCCGATACCGCGGACGTCGAGCGGCCGGGCGAGCCCGACCCGCTCGCCGAGAGCGATCAGCGCGTGCTGCTGGCCGGCGGTCTCCGGACGCTCGACGAACGCGAGCGCCGGATCGTCGTCCTGAGGTTTCACGCCGATCTGACTGAGCGCGAGATCGCCCGGGAGGTCGGGATCTCGCAGGCGCACGTCTCGCGGCTGCTCGACGGAGCGCTGGCCAAGCTCCGCGCCCAGTTAGCCTCGGCCGACGCTGATATCACGAAAACCGATGCGATATCACTAACCAAATCGCCCGAAATTGCGGAGGAACGGACTAAAATTACGGGCGTGGGTGCGCATCAGGAGGGTGTAGGCGCGCGACCGGATGGCGACGCCGGGCAGACGGGAGCGGACCGCTCCGCGAACACGAAGTCCGGACCGAGCTACAGCGGTCGCTTCCTCGTGCGTATGCCCGGCGAGCTCCACCAGCAGCTCGCCGTCGCAGCCGAGCGCCGCGAGGTGAGCCTCAACCGCTACGTCAACGAGGCCCTCTCGAGCTCGGTCGGGTCGGCTCCGGCGGATGGGGACGCCGCGCCTGCGCGCTCGAAGCTGCGTATAGCGCTCGCGGCGAACGTCGCGATAGTGGTGCTTGCCGCCGGGGCAGCGATCGTGCTGTTGGTGCTCGCGCTCGAGCGCGGGATCTGACCCCGAGCTGCAAGCCGACGGTCACGTTGCAGGATCGCCCGCCGTGGGGGCGAACCCGCCCCAAGTGCGCAACACCACGCTTCACGGGGTGATCGAGGCGTTTGCGACGGAGGCGGCTATGGCGCTGTGCGCCGAGACCGCGTCCGGCGCCGAGATCCCATTCGAGCTGGTCGACACGTCCGGCGGGCCGCGCGGCCGCGTCCCGCTGTACTGCTATCGCCCGCTGACCGGCAACTTCATCCGCGAACGGCTCCGGTTGCTGTCGTCGCTGCCGACGTATGCGGCGGCGGTGCGGACGCTGACCGGCCTCGAGGGCGTCGACGCCTACCTGCGCCAGCGCGGAGAATCGGGCATCCCGTCGGAGCGACGCGAGTGCGCGGACGTAGCGCTGCACACGTTCCTGGACGTCGTGTACGCCGAGCGGAGCGACTTCCAGTTCGACGAGGATCGGTTCGCGGCTGCCTACGAGGAGCTCGAGCAGGCGGTGTACGAGGGTCGCGCGGTGACGACGGTGGTGGCGCCGCTGCTCGGGATCGCGCTCGACCTCGACACCTCCGAGGTCCCACTCGGCGAGGGGCTGTCGCTCGTCAGCGGCGACTCGTTCGAGGGGGCGCCGCACGAGGCGGTGTGGGGCGACGGCGATGAGCCCCACGTGCTGATCGTGCTGACGGTGGCGCAGGACCGCGCCGCGCCGGCGCCCGTGTCGGCCGCGCGCGTTCGCTTCCGCCGGACGCTCACCGCGCTGCGGTTGTTCGAGCGCGGCGGCTTCGCGCTCGGGCCGGTCGCCTGGTCGCGGATCGATACCGGCACGTGGCGCGCGATCCCGCTCGGCGGGAGCGGGCGGCCGGGCCTGCCCCGGCTGATCCCGGCCGAGCAGGAAGACGAGTTGCGGGCATTCTGCAACCTGGTGGCGAGACGCACGCCGAAGGGAGGTGAGATCGCCTGGGCGCTGTCGCGGTTCGAGATGGGCTGTGAGCGGCTCGCGCCGTTCGAGGCGCTGACCGACTACCTGCTGGCGCTCCGGGCGCTGCTCGAGCCCGAGGGCGCGTCGAGCGGGCGCCTGGCGGGCCGTCTGGCCGCGATCTGCGCCAAGCCGGAGGACCGCGCGGCGCTCGCCGAGCGCACCGCGCACGCGATCTCGCTCGAGCGCGCAGTGATCGGCGGGCTCGCCCCGGCCCAGCCCGGTGTCGACGCGCTCGTTGATGAGCTGACCGAGCAACTAAGGGCGCTGCTCAGAGACGTGCTCTGCGGCCACCTCGAGCCGGATCTGTGCGCGGTGGCGGACGATCTGCTGGCGGAAGCAGCCGCCTGATCGGCGATCCCATTGGCGGCTTCGGCCGCGCTAGGCTTCACGTAGACCGCTCCTTACTCGGTCCCGTGACGGGGCCGGGATTGTCAAGCCGCCAGGCTCGACAACGTAAGTCCTGGCGCTCAAATGCAGTTAGGGGGAGCGCGATCGCAGCTTCGAGCGGGCTCCGCCCGCTCGTGCTGTTTGGGGGAGGAAATTGGGTGGGTCGTGCGATCTCGGAATGGTCGGGATTTTGGGTTTCGATCGGGTAGGGACGTGGTTATGCTCCGACTCGTGTCCCCGGCTGCGCCACCGATCGCTACTCGGCCGGCGGTTGCCCCGAATGTCCATCCGGAATGCCGGAACACTCCGCGGATCAACGACGACGGGTTCGAGGAGCTGTGTCACCTTGTGACCGAGGAAGATCCGGACACCGCGTTGTGCGGCAAGGACGTGGCCGGGTACCCGTGGGATCCGCCATGGCCCCGGTGCGAGGCGTGTCTGGCGGTCGCCCGGGGAGAGATGAACTGAGACCTCCCGCGCGCCGGGCTCGCCGGGGGACACCGTGAACGAGTTTCGGCTGACCTGCGTCGTCGAGATCCCCAAGGGCGGGCGCAACAAGTACGAGTACGACCCCGAGCTGGGTGGCATCAAGCTCGACCGGTTCATCTCGGCATCGGTCGTCTACCCGACCGACTACGGCTACATACCGGACACCTTGGCCGCCGACGGCGACGCGCTCGACGTGCTCGTGTGCGTGTCCGAGCCGACGTTCCCGGGCTGCTACGTCCTGGCCAAGGCGATCGGGCTGTTCAAGATGGCCGACGAAAAGGGACCCGACGACCACGTCGTGTGCGTGCCGCTGCACGACCCGGGCTGGAACACGCTCGACGACGTCGACGACCTGCCAGCCCAGCTGCGCGCCGAGATCACCCACTTCTTCACCGTGTACAAGGACCTCGATACCGACCGGCACTCCGAGGTCAAGGGCTGGGCGGGTCGCGGGGCGGCGCTCGAGGCGATTGAGGGGGCGCGGCGGGCGTTTCTCGAGAAGACCGGGTAGGCGGGGCGCCCGGGGGTCGGTGGCGCCGGTCGGTGGCGCCGGGGGGTCGGTGGCGCCGGGGGGCGGTCCCGGGTTGTGAGCGGCCCGCCGTCATGCGTATCGCGCCATTCGAGCCCGTCCGGGCGAACTGTGGCGTGTCACGCGTGCCCCACATGCGTAACGGGCCACGGTCAGTGTCGGAGGCGTCGAATGGCGCAGCATGCAGGTCCACGCGGCTCAGCTGGCCTGCGACTCCTCCACCATGCATAGCGCGTCAAACGAGCGCTTCAGCGATGGCCGTGCCGTGTTATGCGTGCCCCACGTGAATAACACGGCAACGCCGGCGTCGGCGGGGTCAAATGTCGCGTTGTGCAGGTCCGCGCTCGGTGGCGGGGGCTTCGGGCTCGGTGGCGGGGGCTTTGGCTCGGTGGCGGGGGCTTGGGCTCGGTGGGGGGTCGGGCTCGGTGGACTCGGTCGACCCGGTGGCGTCGGGGTCGGGCACAGAGGAGTCGGTGCCGGTGGACCCGACGTCGGGGGGATCGGGCGCGGTGGGCTCGGTCGAATCGGTGGCGGTGGACCCGGTGGCGGTGGGGTCGCGCTCCGCGGGCCCGGTGGTGCTCGTCTCGGTCCGCTCGGACATGGCGGACTCTGACTCGGTCCGCTCGGACATGGCGGACTCTGATCTCGGTCCGCTCGGACATCGCGGACTCCGACTGGGCGGCGATCTTGGCCGCCCGCCCCTTCTGGTGCTTCCACACTCGCCGCGCGATCCAGGCGAGGACCAGCACCCCGACCACGATCCCGAACACCGCCTCGTACCTCGTGGCGGTCGCGTAGATGCTGTCGATGTTGCTGCCCGAGAAGTAGCCGATCGAGACCCAGACTCCGACCCACAGCGCCGCCCCGAGCGCGTTGAACGGCACGAACTTCGTCCAGTGCATGCCGGTAATCCCGGCGATGATCCCGTTGGCCTGCCGCAGCCCCTCGACGAATCGGGCGATCACGATCACCTTGCCGCCGTGGCGGTCGAAGAAGTTGGCGGTCTTGTCGAGCCGCTCGGGCGTCAGGAAGATGTACTTCCCGAACCGCTCGGCGAGCGGGCGGCCGCCGAAGTGCCCGATCGCGAACCCGACGTTGTCGCCGAGGATCGCGGCCAGGAACCCGATCAGGCCGACGAGCCAGACGTTGAATCGTCCGGTCCCGGCGTACACGGCCGCGATGATCAGCACCGTCTCGCCGGGCACCGGGACGCCGAAGTCCTCGAGGAAGATCAACGCGAGCGCGAGGTAGCCGAAGCGGTTCAGCGTCGGCTCGAGGCTGTGGAGGACGCCCGGCAGGTGCTGCGGGGGAGCGGAGGCTGCTAGGAGCGGATCGATCATCGCTAGAGACCCTACCCGCGCGCTTTGCCATCATCGCGATATGACGGCGGTGAAGCTCACCTCGCTCTCGCACGGCGCCGGCTGCGCCTGCAAGGTGCCTGCCGCTCTGCTCGCCCCGCTCGTGGCCACGCTTCCCCGGTCGTCCGATCCGAATCTGCTGGTGGGGACCGAGACAAGCGACGACGCCGGCGTCTACCGCGTGCGCGACGACCTCGCGCTCGTCCAGACCGTCGACTTCTTCACGCCGATCGTCGACGACCCTTACGACTTCGGCCGGATCGCCGCCACCAATGCCCTGTCGGACGTCTATGCGATGGGGGGCCGCCCGCTGAGCGCGCTGAACCTCGTCGCGTGGTCGGTCGCGGACCTCGGCGCCGAGATGCTCGGCGAGGTCCTGCGTGGTGGCGCCGACGTCGCTCGAGCGGCAGGCGCCGCGATTGTCGGCGGCCACACGATCGACGACCCCGAACCGAAATACGGGCTGGCCGTGACCGGCGTGATCCACCCCGACGAGATCATCACCAACGCCGGGGGCCGCGCCGGCGACGCGCTCGTCCTGACCAAGCCGGTCGGCGCTGGCGCGGTCACGACCTCGCTGAAGAAGGGGCTGGTCACCGAGGCGATACTTGCCGGCGCGGTCGAGGTCATGACCGAGCTGAACGCCGCGGCGTCGGAGGCGGCGCGAGCGGCCGGCGCCCACGGGATGACCGACGTCACCGGCTTCGGCCTGCTCGGCCACCTCCACGAACTCGCGCTGGCGAGTGGCGTCGCCGCCCAGGTCGACGCGGCAGCCGTCCCCGCGATCCCCGGCGCGCTCGAGTTGCTCGAGGACGATCGTTCGGTCGCCGGCGGGAGCCGGAACAACCGCCGCTACGCCGAGGAGTTCGCGTCGTTCGACGACGGCGTCGACGAGGTCCGTCGGCGTTTGGTGACCGACGCGATGACGTCCGGCGGGCTGCTGGTGGCGCTAGACCCGCAGCGCGCCGGCGAGGTCCCGGGCACGGTGATCGGGCGCCTCGTCGAGGGCGCGCCCGGGTCGATTCAGGTCATCTGAGCGGCACGCTCGAGGTCCGCTCGCGAGGCGACGCCAAGCAGTCGGCCCTCGGGTGTGGTGACGATCGCCCAGCGCAGATCCTTCTCGCCAAGCTGCTTGGCCACGTTCCCGGCGGAGTGGTGGGGACGGAACGTCTTCGGCCCGGGCTCCGCGATATCGCCGACGGACGCCTCGGAACCCGGGTCGAGCGCGCTGGCCGGAAGCCGCCCGAGCACGGTGCCGCCGTCGGTCGTCATCAGCGCGAACGGGTACGGAGAAGCCTTGATCGACGCGTGCACGTCGGCCATGCGATCCGTGGGTGCGCAGCGAACGACGTCGTCGCGCATGACGCCTCCGAGGGTCGGCGGCTCCGGGTCCTCGCCCTCGACCTCGAGGTTGTGGGCGAGCCAATCGACCTTGCCGGGCACGTAGTCGTAGACGTCCGCGAACCCGAGCATTTCGAGCCGGCACGCGGCTCGTGGGCTGAGGTCTCAGAGCGAATCCCAGCAGTACACGACCACCGGGCGCGAGTGGTCGAGCACGCTGGCGCGCTGCTTGTCGAGCTCGCGGAGCGGAAGGTTGATCGCGCCGGGGAGATGCGCCGGCGCGTAGTCGTCCTCGGGGAGCACCTCGACCACCTGCGCGCCCCGCTCAATCAGCTCCTCGAGTTGTTCCAGCCAGATCCGGGTTGCCATCAGCAGCTCACGTTAGCTGGACGATGGCGTCGGCAAGAAGCGTCCGGGTCGCCGCAAGCGCCTGCGGGATCACGTCGGTGTCGGCGAGCACCGGCATGAAGTTAGTGTCGCCACTCCACCGCGGGACCACGTGCAGGTGCAGGTGATCCTCGAACCCGGCGCCGGCGACCTTGCCGAGGTTCAGGCCGACATTGAACCCGTCGGGCGACATCACCGCCCGGATCGCGAGGACCGCGCGCTGCGCGAGGCGCATCGTCTCGAGCATCTCGTCGGCGTTCAGGTCCTCGAGCATCCCGACGTGCCGGAACGGCGCGACCATCACGTGCCCGGGCGCGTACGGGAACGCGTTCATGAGCGTCAGACAGTGCTGGCCGCGATCGATCGGCTGGTGCGCCGGGTCCGGGTCGGTGCCGGCCGCGGCCGCGCAGAAGATGCAGTCGCCGTCCTTGGGCCCTGTGACGTACTCGATGCGCCAGGGCGCCCACAGTGGCCGTTCGGACATGACGGGGCAGCGTACCGGCGCGCGGCATGGGAGCCTTAACTCGTGTTCCACGTCGAGCTGCGCCAGTTCCCTCATCAAACCCGCGCGTTCAACCTCACCCGAGAGGAACTTGACGAGCGCGTCGTCGGACCGTGGATCGCGGGTGAGGCGCTTGAGCTGAACGAATACCGCTGGCTGCCCGACCGGGCCACGCTGACGATCTACGAGGGTCCGGAGCTCGGTATGGCCGACATGGGCCTCGGCCGGGGGTGGCAGAACGTGACCCGCAAGGGAAGGGACGTCACGCAGGAGGTGCTGATCGAAGCCCGCGACGAAACCAGTGAGCTGCCGACCGCCGACGACTTCAAGGACGAGGTCGCGGCGCGCGCCGGCGCCGGCACGATCGCTATCTCGGGGCTCGTCGAGCTCGCCGGCGAGTGGTATCCGCAGTCGCGCGTCAGCGAGCGGATCGCGCTGTGCGAGGGGGTCGTGTGGGAGCTGCTCCACTCGGTGCCGGTGACGCTGTCACGACGGCGCCAGCCCGTCCCCGCGTACGAGTGGCAGGCAGTGCTGCTCACGTGGGCGACGTGGACCGACGACGGTCCCGACGCGGTCTCGCTCGGCCCGCTCTAGACCGAGCGCGTCGCGAGCTACGCGACCAAGTCCGCGATCAGCCGCTCGCGCTCGGCCTTCGACGCGAACAGGTAGCGGTGGATTCGAGCCAGCCCCTCGACGTCGTGAATGTCCTCGTCGAGTTGGGGAACGAGCAACAGACGCTGATCGCCGAGCTCCGCCGCCAGGCGCGCGAGGTTGTGGTCGTCGCGCATCGCGAGCACGTGGTAGTCGCGGAAGTTGTCCGCGACCCTGCCGGCGAGCGACGGGGTCAGCGTCTTGGCGAGCGCCTCCTTGAGCTCGTGCGGCTCGCGATCGCCGAGCAGGTCGTGGTGGACGCGGTTGACGATCACGCCGGCGAACGGCAGGCCGTCGGTCTCGAGCCGCTGCCCGAACCAGATCGCCTCGTCAACCGACTCGCGCGCCGCCGAGGTGACGAGCACGAACGCGGTCGTGTCCGCGCGCAGTAGCTGCTCGACCTGACTCGCGCGCTGGCTGAAGTCGCCCGTCATGTCACCGAGCAGTCCGAAGAACACGGTCAGGTCGGTGATCAGGTCGATCCCGGTGATCCGGCGCAGGCCGCCGAGCAGCGGCACCGCGCCCCGGCTGAGCGTCCGGAAGCCGAAGCCCGTGGGTTTCATGAACGCCTTGAGCGCGCGGCCCTCCAGGAACGAGTTGATCCGGTTCGGGGCGTCGAGGAACTCGAGCGCGTTGCGCGACGGCGGCGTGTCCAGCACGAGCACGTCGAACTCATGCTCCTGGTCGAGCTCGTACAGCTTTGCGATCGCGGTCAGCTCCTGCGACCCCGAGACCGCGGTCGACAGCTCGCGATATACGCGGTTGGCCTTGATCTCCTCGGCCCGCTCGGGATCGGGCGCGATCCGCTCGATCAGCTCGTCGAACGTCCGCTTGGGGTCGAGCATCATCGCCCAGAGCTCGCCGTCGATCTTCAAGTCGGCCGAGGACAGGCGGGAGGGCTCCACCCGCCGCGGTTCGTTCTCGAGTTGCTCGAGGCCAAGCGCGTCGGCCAGGCGGTTCGCGGGGTCGATCGTCACGACCGCGACCTTCGCGCCGCGGGCGGCCATGCCGAGCGCGACCGCGGCCGAGGTCGTGGTCTTGCCGACGCCTCCCGACCCGCAGCACACGCACACGCGCTTGCCCTCGAGCATCTCGGCGACGTTCACAGCGCGGCCTCCAAGGCACTGGCGAGCTGCTCGAGCTCGGGCAGGCCGAGATGATCGGTGAACACGTAGGGAAGCTCGGTGAGGCGGCCGTTCACGTGGTCGCCGAGACGGTCGCGCTGCTCCCGCTGGGTGGCTGCACGAGCGTGCTCGGACACCGCCGCTCTGAGCGCGGACCGCGCGAGCGGCGAACGCGTACGTGCCAGCGCGCCGGTGAGCTCGTCGATCTCGGAAGCGTCGAAGCGGGCCGGATACAGCGCGTTGACGATCACAAGGTCGAGCGCGAGCTCGTCGCCGATGATTTCGTCGGCGAGCGTCAGCGTCTCGTTGACCGGCATCTCCTCGGGCGTCGCCACCGCGACCACGCCGGTGAACTCGCGATCCGCGATCGTGTCGGCGATCGTCCGTCCCTGGTGCGCGATCGGGCCGACCCGGGCGATGTCGGCGAACGTCTTTGGCGTGCGCAGCAGTCCGACCCCGTGACCGGTCGCCGGGGCGTCGACGATCACCAGGTCATACGGCGCGGCGCCGCGAGTCCGGCGGTCGAACTGCGCGAGCTCCCACACCTTGCCGATGCTGAGCAGCTCGCGCATCCCGGGGGTGGCCATCGCGAACGCCTGGAACAGGCGGCTCGAGCCGAGCGCCTGTCCGACCGGCCCGGCCTTGACGCGCAGGTACTCCTCCATCGCCTGCTCGAGGATCGATCGAGATCGTGAACAGCCCCGGAGCGAGCTCGAGCTCGCGGAACTGCTCGCCCTCGGCGTTCCCGGCGAACACTCCCTGGATCCGTTCCTGGCTCGCGAGCTCGGCGACGATCGTCCGCCGGCCCCGCCGGGCGGCGAGCAGCCCCAGCGCAATGGCGACCGTCGACTTGCCGACGCCGCCCTTGCCGGTCACGAACAGCAGCCGTTTGTCGAGAAGGCCAGGCACCGCACCCGAAAATAGCGGGGAGGTCTCGGAGGATTCCGCCCGGCTTCTACGAATACTCCGGTCGATATGAGCCACGTGATCGCGTTCGCCAACCAGAAGGGTGGCGTCGCCAAGACGACGACGACGCTCAACCTCGCAGTGGCTTTTGCCGAGGAAGGGCATCGGGTCCTGTGCGTCGACATGGATCCCCAGGGCAACCTGACGATGTCTCAGGGCATCGATCCGGACACGCTCGAGAAGTCGATGTACGACGTGCTCGTGCACCACATCTCGATTCGAGAAGTGATCCGGAAACGCGAGATCGACGTCGCCTGCTCGTCGATCGACCTGGCCGGCGCGGAGATGGCGATGTCGACGATGATCGGCCGCGAACGGAACCTGCAGAAGGCTCTCAAGCCGGTGGAGGACGACTACGACTTCGTGTTCATCGACACCCCGCCGAGCCTCGGGCTGCTCACGATCAACGCGCTGACCGCCGCTCAGAAAGTGATCGTCCCCGTGCAATGCGAATATCTGTCGATGCGCGGCCTGATCCAGCTGCAGAACACGCTGGCGATGATCCGCGAGAACCTGAACCCGGACGTCGAGATCGAGGGGATCCTGCCGACGCTCGTCGACACTCGCACGTTGCACGCCAAGGAGGCGATCGAGCTGCTGGAAGAGAACTTCGGGGACCGAGTATTTGCATCGCGGATCCGCAAGACCATCCGTTTTGCCGAGGCACCTGTGAAAGGTATGTCGGTCCTGAAGTACGATCCCGACGGTTTGGCCGCACACGCCTATCGGCAGCTCGCGAAGGAGGTCCTGTCCAATGCCAAGCGGTAAGCGCGCGAGTATGCGCGAGGGACCACTCGCGGCCCTGTTCCGCAAGACGGCGCAGGACACCGAAGAGCACGGGGAGCAGCAGGCGACGCCCGCGCCGGCCGCAGGTCCGGAGTCCGCGCCCACGCCGGAGTCTTCGGCTGGGGCCGAGGAACAGCCGGCACCAGCGGCCCCACCAGAGCCCGAGGTCGAGGAACCGCGGATCCCGCTTCCGCACGAGCGCCTCCGCCACGCCTTCTCCGCCGACATCCCCGAGAACGTGCTCGAGCGGCCGGCGCGACCGGCTCCGGAGCCCGCGCCGCCCGTGCCGAGCGAGCCCGACCACGACGTGTACGCGCGGGTCACGCGCGACGAGCCGGTACCCGAGCGAGGGGCCGGCGGTCCGGTGCTGCGCGTGGTCGGCGTCGGCGGCGCCGGCGTCAACGCGATCAACCGCATGGTCGAGGCCGAGATCGAGGGCGTCGAGTTCCTGGCGATCAACACCGATCTCCAGTCGCTCCAGCAGTCGGCCGCGCACGAGACGCTTCACATCGGCGACGCGATCACGCACGGGCTTGGATCGGGTTCGAACCCGGAGCTCGGGCGGGCGGCCGCGCGCGAGGAGTACGACCGGATCAAGGCCATGCTCCGCGGCTCGGACATGGTGTTCATCGCGGCCGGCGCGGGCGGCGGCACGGGCACCGGCGCGGCTCCAATCGTCGCCCAGATCGCGCGCGAGCTCGGCGCGCTGACGGTCGGGATCGTCACCCGCCCGTTCCAGTTCGAGGGCACTCGCCGGCGCGACCAGGCCGAGGTGGGGATCGCGGACCTGGGTGAAGAGGTCGACACGCTGATCGTCGTCCCCAACAACCGGCTGCTGTCGGTGCTCGAGCGCAACGTCTCGATGGTCGAGGCGTTCCGGGTCGCGGACGACGTGCTGCGCCAGGGTGTCCAGGGGATCTCCGACCTGGTGACGCTGCCCGGGCTGATCAACCTCGACTTCGCCGACGTGCGCACGATCATGTCCGGCGCCGGCACCGCCCTGCTTGGGATCGGCATGGGCACCGGCGACCGGCGCGCGATCGAAGCGGCCGAGCAGGCGGTGGCCTCACCGCTGCTCGAGACGAGCATGGAGGGCGCGCACTCGATCCTGCTGTCGATCACGGGCGGCCCCGACCTGTCGCTGTGGGAGGTCAACGAGTCGGCCAAGGCGGTGGCCGAAGCGGCGCACCCGGACGCGAACATCATCTTCGGCGCGATGGTCGACGAGAAGCTCCACGACAACGTCTGGGTCACGGTGATCGCCACCGGTTACGGCGACGGCCGGACCCGCCGGCGCGATCTGGGACGCGAGCTTGCGGGCTCGGACGCCCGTGCCCGGGACCGCGGCCAGTCGCTTCGCGAGCCCGCCGGCGAGCCGCGGGTGAGCCGCGTGCGGCAGCGCTCAGGGACGCTCGATTTAGACGTGCCCGAGTTCATCCCACGCCGCTGACGGGCGATAACCTGCGCCTGGCGGCGTCCTCGGTCGCTCGTGTGCGTCCGCACACGTCGCTCCCTGCGTCCTTGCCATGCTTGGTTCTAGCCCGTCAGCGGGATCGTGCGTAATGGCCGAGCCGCTGGGCGTAATCGCCGCCGGCCATCCGCTGTCCGCGAAGGCCGGCGCCGACGCGATGCTGGGCGGCGGGAACGCGGTCGACTGTGCGCTCGCGTCGATGCTCACGTCGTATGCCTGCGAGCCGCTGCTGACTAGCCTCGGCGCCGGCGGCTACATGCTCGTGGTGGCGCCCGGCGAGGAGCCGGCGCTGCTCGACTTCTTCATCGAGGCCCCCGGGCGAGGCGCCGACGTGGGGGCGCGCGCGAAGTTGGTCCCGGTCAGCGTGTCGTTCGGCGACGCGGTCCAGGTGTTCAACATCGGCCCGGCGTCGGTCGGGACGTATGGGATGGCAGCCGGCGTGTGCGAGGCGTCCTCGCGGTTCGGGCGGATCCCGCTCGCCGACCTGGTGGGGCCGGCGGCGCGGCTGGCCCGCGACGGCGTCGAGCTCAACCAGGCGCAGGCGTACGTGATCGAGATCCTGGCCGGAATCGTGACCTCGACGCCGGAGTGCGCGGCGCTGTTCGCCCCGAACGGGCGTGTCGCGCGGGCCGGCGACATCGTCCGCCAGCCGGAGTTGGCCGAAGCGCTCGAGCGGCTTGGCACGGAGGGCGCCGCCCCGTTCTTCACCGGGGACATCGCCGCGGCGATCGTCGACTGGCTCGCGGAGCGGGGCGGAATCGTCACCGCCGAGGACCTGGCCACGTACGAGGTCGTCGACCGCACGCCGATCCGGGTCTCCTACCGCGGGCGCGAGGTCGTCACAAACCCGCCGCCGTCGGCGGGCGGGATCCTGATTGCGCACGCGCTCGCGCTTCTGGACGCCGACCCCAACCCGCCCGGACTCACCGAAATAGTGTCGACGATGGAGCGCACGCAGTCCGAGCGCACCCCCGAGTTCATCGAGGGGCTCGACGATCCGGAGTTCGTCAGGCGGTTTCTGGCGCGGCGCTCGCCACTCGGGTCGACCACGCACGTCGCCGTGCTCGATCGCGAGGGCTGGGCGTGCTCGGTCACGTGCTCGAACGGGTCGTGCTCGGGCGTGGTCGTGCCGGGCACCGGCGTTCATCTCAACAACATGCTCGGCGAGCAGGACCTCAACCCGCTGGGCTTTCACCGCCACCCGCCGGGACGCCGGATGCCGAGCATGATGTCGCCGACCGTGGTGCTCAGGGACGGCGCGCCCGAGCTCGTGCTGGGCAGCGCCGGCTCGAACCGAATCCGCTCGGCGATCCTCCAGACGATCATCCGGGTGATCGACGACGGCCTCGAGGCCGGCGACGCCGTCAGGGCGCCGCGGGTCCACTTCGAGGACGGCGTCGTGTACGCCGAGCCGGGGATTGACACCGGCGCGCTCGAGCGCGCCGGCCGGGCGATCGGCGCGTTCAGGGAGCTCAACCTGTTCTTCGGCGGCGTCCAGGCCGCCGCCCGCGACGGGAAGGGGCGATTCTCCGGCGGCGGAGACCCCCGGCGCGGCGGGGCCGCGCTGGTAGTTTCGGCTGGATGAGGCTTCGCGGAGCGGTCGCACTCCTCCTCGCTGCGCTCGTCACGGGCTGCGGCTTCGAGGTCGAGGAGCCAGACCTGTTCCTCGTGACGCGGACGGGTGCCGGGGGTCAGAAGCTGTCGCTGCTCGTGAACGATGGCGGCACGATCAGGTGCGATGGGGGCAAAGCCAAGGAGCTTCCCGACCCCCAGTTGCTGCAGGCGCGCGACCTTGCGACCAGCCTCAACAACGACGTCAGTGACAAACTGCGGTTCGCGCCGAGCGCGCACAGCGTGTACTCGTACACCGTGAAAGTGGCGAACGGCACGATGTCTTTTCCGGACATTGCCGCGAGCGCGCACAAGGAATTGGCGCAACTGGAGTTATTTGTAATACAGGCCGCCGCGAATCCCTGCGGCCTAAGTTCTTGAAGAACTTCTTAGCCTTACCCCCGGGTTAGATCGCCCGCTACCGTCCACGCTCGTGATCAACGTCGCTGCAACCACCGCTGTCCACATGACGACGTTCCAGGCGATCGTCCTCGGGGTGCTCCAGGGCATCACCGAGCTGTTCCCGGTCTCCAGCCTGGGGCACACGGTCATCTACCCGAACCTGTTCGGCTGGAGCAACATCGTCTCCTGGCAATCCGAGCCCGAATCGCCGTGGCTGGCGTTCGTGGTCATGCTCCACGTCGGCAGCGCGGTCGGGCTGCTGATCTACTTCTGGCGAACGTGGCTCGAGGTGATCGGAGCGTTTTTCGCCACCGTGCGCAAGCGCAGGATCGAAACCTCGACCGAGCGGCTGGCCTGGCTGATCATCATCGCGACGGTCCCGGTCGGGATCCTCGGGCTCCTGCTCGAGCATCCGATCCGCGTGGCGCTGGCCAAGCCGCTCGCGGCGTCGATCTTCCTGGTCATCAACGGGTTCATCCTGCTCGGCGCCGAGCGATTCCGAAGACGCGCCGAGGTCCGTGCGCTCGCCGCGCGCGAGGGGATGAAGCGCGACGGCGGTCGGCGGCTCGACACGCTCGAGTACAAGGAGGCTGGCGTGATCGGGGTCGCTCAGAGCTTCGCGCTGATCGCCGGACTGAGCCGCGACGGGATCTGCATGGCGACCGGACTCGTACGCGGCCTCGACAACGAGGACGCGGCCCGGTTCGCGTTCCTGCTCGCGACGCCGCCGATCCTCGCCGCCGGGCTGTTCAAGTTCGGCGACCTGACCGGCTCGCTCGGCGCGGGCATCCGCGGCGATGCGGTGATCGCGGCGATCGCGGCCGCGATCACGGCGGTGATCACGGTCCACTACCTGATGCGTTACTTCAAGACGCGGACGCTGACTCCGTTCGGGATCTACTGCATCGTGTTCGGCGCCGCGATGGTCATATACAACGCGTAGCGCTTTAGCTCGCGCCGAATCTGACCTTGCCGTTGGACTGGGCGCGTTCCTGCACCTTGTCGACCAACTCGAGTCGCTTGATCGCAGCGCGGAACAGCCGCGTCACTAGCCGCAGTCGGGCGTTTTCCGAGCGCATGTCGAGCAGGCCCTGCTTGGCGTCGAGGCCGAAGTCGACGGTGGCGGCCATCGCGTAAGCGCTCATCCCGGCGAGCTCCTCGGGGTCGGGGTCGCGCTCGGTGGCGCGCTTGTATAGCTCGGCGTAGGCCTCGTGGGCGCCGCGCGCGAGCTCCGCGTCGACCTCGTCTTCGCGGTCCTCGACGAACTCGATCACGCCGGCCGGATAGGGGAGGTGGCCCTGGCGCTCGAGCACGCGGAACGGCCGGGTCCCGCGGACGAGCAGGTTCATGCGGCCGTCGGCCATCTGCTCGATCACGCGATCGACCGCGCACGCACACCCGACCTCGCGCAGGCCGTCGTCCGAGAGCCACACGATCCCGAACTCGCGCTCCTGGCCGAGGCACATCTGGATCATGGTCTTGTAACGCTCCTCGAAGATGTGCAGCGGGATCAGCTCTCCGGGCAGCGCCACGATGCTAAGTGGGAACAGCGGGAACTCGCGCGAGGGGCCTTCGGGCATCCCCCCGCCAGTCTACGGACGGCGGGCGGTGACCAGCAGGTTGTAGAAGATCGCCGGCGGAAGCCGCGGCTCGAGCAGCCGCTCGTCGACCCGCTGCAACAGCAGGTAGCCGTGGAACGCGTACTGACGCCAGAGCATCGGCACGTCGGCCGGATCGGCGCTCGCCTCGAGCGCGCGATTGAACCAGCCGAACCAGTTGGCGAGCAGTTCCTCCCCGCGCACGCGGACGTCCTCGAACCCGGCGGCACGCGCGAGCCGTACGAGATCGTCGGGCGCGAACGCGTGGATGTCGACGAGCTGCTCGAGGCGGTGGTCGGCGCCGTTCGACGATCCGCCGGGGTCAGGTAGGGGTGGGGGCGCGGCGCGGAGCACGCGGCGCCACGCCGGCGCCAGCGCCACCGCGCCGCGCTTCGGGATCGCCGCGATCCGATCGCCCACGCGCGACGGCTCGCCGGCGAACAAAATCCGGCCGCCGGGCTTCAGCACCCGGTGGAACTCCGAGAACGCCCGCTCGAGATCGGGCAGGTGGTGGAGCACCGCGTGACCGAGCACCAGGTCGAAGGTTTCGGCTGCGAACGGAAGGGACTCGGCGTCGGCGCGGAGGCTCTTGACGGTCAGCCCGAGGCGCTCGGCGTTGCCCGCCAGTTTCCGCACCATCCCCGGCGAGATGTCGGTGCACGTGGCGTCGTGGACGATCCCGGCGCGAAGCAGGTTGAGGCTGAAATAGCCGGTGCCGGCGCCGACCTCGAGCGAGCGGGCGAACCCGCGGTCGAGCGCGGGACCGAGCAGCTTGCGCAGCTTGCCGACCACCTGGCCCTTGCCGACCTCGCCGAAGTCGATGCCCCACTTCGAGTCGTAGCTCGACGCGGCCACGTCGTGATACCGCGTGTTGGCGTCGCGGATCTCGTCCGCGCTCCGGTTCCCGTCGCTTTGCATCGCGTCGCTTCGCAGCGCCTCCATCGCGGCGCCACATTACTCTAGGGCCCTCGCCGGTGAGCCTCTACGTCCAGCAAAACCAGCCCCCGGGGGTGCCCCCGCTCGAGTTGACCGGCGAGCGCACGCTCCCCGATGTGCCGGCAGAGAACTATTGGTATCGGCGGCATCTGGCCGTCTACGAGTGGATCGCCGCGCGGGTCGGCGGCGGGGCCGTGCTCGACATGGCCTGCGGCGAGGGCTACGGGTCAGACGTGCTGGCCCACTCGGCCGCTCGCGTGGTCGGGGTCGACGGCAATCCCGAGGCGCACGAGCACGCCCGGCTCAGATACAAGCGTTCGAACCTGAGCTTCGAATGGGGCGCGGTCGAGACGTTCGGCGAGCCGGATGAGTACGACGCTGTCGTGTTCCTGCAGACGATCGAGCACGTGATCGACCCGCCGGCGGTGCTCGCGCATTTCCGCCGGATCCTCAGGCCGGGCGGCGTCGCGTACGTGTCGACTCCGAACGTGCTGAAGCTCGCGCCGGCCGGCCACGCCAAATCGGACAACCCCTGGCACCTGCGGGAGTACCGGGCCTCCGAGTTCACCGAGTTGTGCCGCGGCGAGTTCGCCGACGTCGAGATCCTCGGGCTGTTCCACGCCCGCAAGCTCCGGCTGCACGAGCAGGCCCTGGCGCTGGGCTGGGATTCGGTGCACAAGCGAACCGGGATCACCGACGCGTTCTACGACCGCTTCACGCCGGCAATCGCGACCACGGACTTCACGCTCAAGGCCGAGCGGCTCGACCGCGCGCTCGACTTCCTGGCGGTCTGCCGAAACGTCTGAACCGGCGCATGGAGTGCGCCAGGCCGGGGTAGCCTCGCTCCGACAACCCAATAACTGGCTAATTGACCTCCGGAAGGCAGGGTCCGCAGTGTCACAACTTCGCCTCGGCAGGCGCGCCATTCCCGGCGTGCTCGCCACCATCGCTGCGAGCGTCGTAGTGCTGGCGCCGGTCACGCCGGCCGCCGCCAAGCGCGCGGCCAGACATGGCGCATCCACGCCACACGCGTCCACCAGCCGCGTGTGGTTCCCGCGCGACGTCCTGGCGCTTGGCTACGCGACGAACCTGGGCGCCGCGAGCCCGTCGCAGGTGATGCAGATCGGGATCGGGCTGAAGGCCCCGAACCCGAGCGGTGAGGCCGCGCTCGAGCGGGCCCAGCAGAACCCCGCCAGCCCGGAGTTCCGGCACTTCCTCACGCCGGCCCAGTTCGACTCGCGCTTCGGTGTCTCGAAGACGACGTTCTCGCGGATGCTCGCGTGGCTTCGGGGCGGTGGCGCCACCGTGATCGAGGCTGCCGGCGCGCGCAACTACGTCGAGGTCAACGCGACCGTCAAGCAGGTCGACAACCTGTTCGGCACCAAGATCAACCGCTACTCGGCTCACGGAACCCAGTTCCTGGCCAACGACTCGGCGCCCAGCGTCCCCGCGCACCTCGATGTGCTCGCGATCGTCGGGCTCAACACGCTCGACCGGCCGACGACGCCGCTCGCCGGCGCCCACCGCGGCGCCCCCGCGCCAGGGTCCTCGGTGCTCGGGCTGTCGATCGCGCCGGCGTCGCTCCCGTCGATTCCCGGCGAGGGCACGCTCACGAGCACGATCAACAACGTCCTCGGGTCGCTGCCAGGCTCGGGCACCCCGGCGCTTCCGCTGAACAAGCACCTGAGCGTCCCCGCCGCGTCCGTGCCGACGATTCCGGCGGAGCTGACCCCGCAGGACACGTGGTCGATCTACGACATGCCCTCGAACAACATGGGCCAGGGACAGTCGATCGCGATCATGGGCTCGGGCGACTCGAGCACGACGGTCAAGGACCTCGCGATCTTCGAGTCCGAGCACAACCTGCCCAAGGTGCCGGTCCAGGTCACCGACATCCCCAAGGACGGCGACTTCTCGGCGCGCCCGACGCGCTCGAGCCGGTCGCCGAGCAGACCCTCGAGCAAGGGGTGCTCGAGGGCAGGACTTTGTTCGCAGCCACCGGAGATACCGGTTCCTCGTGTCCGGTCCTCGTCCTGGGCCCGGACGCGGGGGCCGGCAACGGGGTGGCCAACCAGGGGATCCCGATCATCAACTATCCGGCCGCGAGCCCGAACGTGGTTGCGGTCGGCGGGACCGTCCTGTATCCCGACGGCGGCAACCCGCCTCAGCGGGCGCTCGAGTACCCGTGGCCGTATAGCGGCGGCGGGCAGAGCTTCTTCATTCCGGAGCCGGCGTTCCAGAAGGGAGACGCGAGCGTCGACCGGCCGTGCCTGTCCGACCTCAACGGCACTCCGAACACGTCCGGCGTGACGTGTCGAGGGATCCCCGACGTCGCCGACGAGTCGGGCGACATCGCGACGAGCTCGTACGACATCTACTCAGACGAGCTCGGAGGCGCCTCGAGCGAGGGCGGGACCAGCCTGTCCTCGCCGCTGATGGTCGGGATGTGGACGCGGATCCAGGCCGCGTCCCGGCGCGGGACTGGGTTCGCCGATCCGGACATCTACCGGATCGCCGAGAACTCCACCGATTACGCCCGTGACTTCAACGACTACGAGGCCGGAACCAACGGCTTCTACCAAGCCCTACCGGGCTGGGATTACGTGTCGGGCTGGGGTACGCCGGTGCTGACGCCGTTCATGACCGACGTGGACGGTAGAACGACACCGGCTCGCTGACGAAGGGGGGGCCGGCTCGAGAAAGCGTCCTCCAGGAGGCTGTCGCAAATTCCCGGTGGCGTGGACAGGGTGTCCGGAAATGTGGACCGGCCCGGAGGGTGGGTTCTGTCCGGCGTGACTGGTAAAAAAACCTCCTGAGCAGGGCTTTTACGGCTGAATGCAGCAGCCGGGGCCTGCGTCAGGAGGTGGTCTTGGATGATGACGGATCGGGCGGCGGAACTCGATGGGGGCGATCGTTGTGTGGGGTCGGCGGGCGCGGCGCGAGTGTATGTGTGCCCGGCGCGCGATCAGTTGTTCTTGATGCCGGTGAGCATGCGCGATTGGCTTGAGGAGGGGCATCTCGCGTTCTTCGTGCTCGCGGTGCTCGGCGAGTTGGACACGAGCGGTTTGCACCTGCGGCCGGGTGGCTGTCCGGGCCGGCCGCCGTATGAGCCGGAGATGATGGTGGCGCTGCTTTTGTACGCGTACTGCTGCGGGATCCGTTCCAGTCGGCGGATCGAGGCGCACTGCCGGACCGACGCGGCGTTCAGGGTGATCTGCGGCGGGCTGGTGCCCGATCACGCCACGATCGCACGGTTCGTGGTTGAGCACGAGCAGGCGCTCGAGGGCCTGTTCGTCGAAGGGGTGCGCTTGTGCGCAGCGGCCGGACTGGCGGATCTGTCGGTGGTGGCGCTGGACGGGACGAAGATCGCCGCCGACGCGTCGCTGGCGCGCAATCGCGACGCCGACTGGATCCGGCGGGAGATCACCAAGCTGATGGCGCTCACAGCCGAGGATCAGCCGCTCGGCGCGGCCGACACGGACGTGTTGGCGGGTATCGAGCCGGCGTGTGAGATCTCCACAGCGACCGGCCGGCTGGCCAGGTTGCACGCCGCGCTTGAGGTGATCAAGGCCCAGGACGCGGCCGTGGCCGAGGCCGCCGCCCGTCAGGCCCAGGCGGCGGCGGCACAGGCCGAGCATGGCCGCCAGCAGATCGGGCGCAAGCCCAAAGACCCGCATGCGGCGCTGGCGCGCGCCGAGATCGATCACGCAGTCGCGCGCAAGCGCCTTGAGGATCTGCAGGCCGAGCGTGAGCGCCGAGCGGCCGCGGCGGCCAAGGGAGAGAAGACCGCCGGCCCGCGCCTGCGGATCGACAAGGCACAAGACACGCTCGGGGCGGCCCGGGCGAGGCTCGTAGCTGCCCGCGAGGCAGTCCAGGCCGCCCCCGAGACCGGGCGCCGGGTGAACATCACCGATCCCGACAGCCGGATCATGAGCACCAAGGACGGCTGGGTGCAGGGCTACAACGCCCAAGCAATCGTCAACCCGAAGCAGATTGTGCTCGCGGTCGACGTCAGCCAAGACCCCTCCGACATCGGACTATTCGAGCCGATGAACGAGCGGCTCACCCAGACGCTCACCACCGCCGGGATCACCGCCGAGGTCGAGCTTGAGCTCGCTGACGCCGGCTACTGCTCGCACGCCAATCTGACCTGCCCCGGCCCCGACCGCCTCATCGCCACGACCAAAGACTGGAAGCAACGACGCTTCCAGGTTCGCTTTTTCGAGCCGGCGCGGAGTGTTACTCCCAGCGGAAGGTCTTTGGCGCCTTTCGCATCCGGATCAGGCGCGCTGGGACTCCGCCTACTACCGCGTTCGCGGGCACGGCGGCTGTGACGACGGCGCTGGTCCCGATCACTGCGTTGTCGCCGACGGAAACGCCTCGCAGTACGCATACCCCGTAGCCGAGCCACACGTTGTGGCCGACGTTGACGTCGCGCTTGTAGATCCCCTGCTCGCGGATCGGCCGCTCGGCCTCGACCATCCCGTGGTCGAAGTCGATCATCATCACCCGGTCGGCGATGATGCACTCGCGCCCGATCGAGACGTGCTGATAGGCCGAGATCGTGCACTCCTGGCCCATCACCGATTTGGCGCCGAGCGAGAACTCGCCCTCGTGTACACGGATCTTGCAGCGGTGGCCGATCCACGACCAGCGACCGAGATGCACGGAGGCGTCGCGGCCGATCTCGAATTTGACCCCCGGGCACACGAAGCACAGCCCGTCGGTCGTGAGTCGCCCGCGCCAGCGCAGTTTCAGCCACAGCCAGCGCGCGATCAGCACCGCGTATCCGAGCCGCAGCATGTGGTGCTCGCGGGCGAATCGGAGGAACGTGAGAAGGCCGCCGTGCAGGGGAGGCGGGCCGGAGCGGACGATCGCCGGCGAGGCGAGGGGTGGCGTCCGCTCGAGCTGCTCGGTGCTCACCGACTGCACGGGGTGATCGTAGGGAGTTGAGGACGTGGCTGCTGCCGTGCCATCCGTGATTAGCTCAGTGGCCATGCCCGCCTCCGATGGATCGCTCGCCGACCGGCTCCTTGCCGGCGACCGTCGCGCGCTTGCCCGCGCGATCACGCTCGTCGAGAACGACGACCCGGAGGGCTGGGCGCTCGTCAAGGAGGTGTATCCGCGCACCGGCCGGGCGGCGATCATCGGTTTCACCGGGCCGCCCGGGGCCGGCAAGTCGACGTTGCTGGGGGCGCTCACCAAGCTCGAGCGGGCGCGGGAGCGCACGGTGGCGGTCCTGTCGATCGACCCCACCTCGCCGTTCACCCAAGGCGCGCTTCTGGGCGACCGGATCCGCCTCACCGAACACTTCCTGGACCCCGGCGTGTACATCCGCTCGATGGCCAGCCGCGGCGCGCTCGGCGGGCTGAGCGAGGCCGCGCTCCAGGCCGCGCTCCTGATGGACGCCTCGGGGCGCGACCTCGTCCTGCTCGAGACCGTCGGCGTCGGCCAGGCCGAGGTCGACATCATCGACCACGCCGACACGGTCGTGCTCGTGCTGATGCCCGGGTCAGGCGACTCGATCCAGGCGCTCAAAGCCGGCGTGATGGAGATCCCGGACGTGATCGTGGTCAACAAGGCCGACCATCCGCTCACCGACACGATGGTCCGCGAGATCAAGAACGTGCTCGCGCTCGGGCCCCAGGAGGGGTGGAAGGTGCCGATCATCAAGACCGAGGCGGTCAGCGGCGTCGGGATCGAGGGGCTCGCGGAGAAACTCGCCGAGCACCACGCGTACGTCGAGGCCGAGGGGACGCTGTCAGAGCGCCGCCGCCGCAACCTGCTCAACGAGGTTTTGGCGCTGGCGACGTACCGGATGCGCCGCGAGCTCGAGGCCTCGATCCGCGAGGATCCCGACGTTCAGGAGCTGCTCGACCGCGTGGTCGCCCGCGAGCTTGACCCGGCGAGCGCGGCCAACATAGTGCTCGAGCGGCGCGCCGGCGAGCTGGCCCAGTGATCAGGCGCCGGCGAGCTCGCCTCGCGATCAGGCGCCGAGGGCGCGCGCGATGACCATTTCCTGCACCTCGTCCGTGCCCTCGCCGATCGTCAGGATCTTCGCGTCGCGGTAGAACCGGCACACCGGATACTCCTCGATATAGCCGTACCCGCCATGGATCTGGACCGCTTCGTCGGCGGCGCGCACCGCCACGCGCCCGCTTTTCAGCTTCGCCTGCGCGGCGGTCAGCGTGAAGTTTCGGCCGTTGTCCTTGAGGTAGGCGGACTTGAGCACGAGCAGCCGCGTCGCCTCGATCTCGGTCGACATGTTCGCGAGCTTGCTCTGGATCGCCTGGAACTTCGAGATCGGGCGGCCGAAGGCGCGGCGCTCCTTGGCGTAGGCGAGCGCCTGGTCGAGCGCGCCCTGGGCGAGGCCGACGCCCATCGCCGCGACGCCGATCCGGCCGATGTCGAGCACGTGGAGGAACTGGCGGAAGCCGGCGCCGCGCTGGCCGACGAGGTTTTCCTCGGGCACGCGGCAGTCGTCGAACGTCAGCGGCCGCGTGTCCGACGCGTTCCAGCCCATCTTCCGGTACGGCTCGCCGGGCTCGTAGCCGGGGGTTCCGTTGGGGACGATCAGATTCGAGATCTCGCGCTCGCCGGGCGTCCGTTCGCCGCCGCGGCCGTCGGCGCCGTGCCCGGTGCCGGTGACCGCGGTGATCACGACCACGCCGGAGATGTCGGTGCCGGCGTTGGTGATGAACTGCTTGGAACCGTTGATCACCCACTCGCCGTTCTCGAGCGAGGCGCGCGTGCGGGTGTTGCCGGCGTCCGAGCCCGCCTCGGGCTCGGTCAGCCCGAACGCCCCGAGCAGCTGTCCGCTGCACAGCTGCGGAAGCCACTCCTGCTTCTGGGCTTCGTTCCCGAACAGGTAGATCGGCTGAGTCCCGAGCGAGGTGTGGGCGCACACCGTGATCGCCACCGACGAGTCCACGCGGGCCAACTCTTCGACCACGAGTGCGTACGCGAGCGAGTCGCTGCCGGCGCCGCCGTACTCCTCCGGGAACGGGATCCCCATCAGGTCGAGCTCGCCGAGCCGGCGGACGATGTCGTAGGGAAAGGCGTGCGTCCGGTCGAGCTCCTCGGCGACCGGCGCGATCTCTTGCTCGGCAAACTCGCGGACGGTTCGCTGCAGCAGGCGATGATGGTCGGGTAGATCGAACTCCATGCCCGGATTCTCACAGCCCAGCGACGGGAACGCCCCCGAGGTGCGGCTCGGCACGCTTGCCGAGGGCGGGCTCGCTCCCGCGTTCATGGCGATCGTCGAGCGCGGAGTGCAGCGCCGGCCCTCCCAGGCGCGGGCGCTCCGGCTCGAGGTCGAGTTGCAGCTGGAGGGGAGCTATCCGCCCGTGCGGATCGTGTTTGGCGAGGACATGGTGCTGGTCGAGGACGGGCCGGGCGCGGCGCCGGGGCTGCGGATCAGCGGGGCGCTGCCGGATCTGGTGGCGTTGATGATCGCCCCCACCATCCGCGGAGTCCCCAGCCCGATCGATGCCCGGGGTCGGGCCGCGATCTCCCTGTTCGCCTCCCGACGGGTCCGGATCCAGGGCCGCATCGGTGCGCTGCGGAGCTTCGTCGGCGTGATTCGGCTCTAGTCACGCCCGGGGGCGCGCGCCACGTCCACCAGCAGCCGCACGCCGTAACCCGTCGCGCCCTTGTCGGCGAAGTACGAACGGCGCACGTCCCAGGCGGTGCCGGCGATGTCGAGGTGCGCCCAGGGCACGTCGCCGGCGAAGTGGTGCAGGAACTCGCCGGCGGTGAGCGCGGTTGCCTCGCGCTTGGTCGTCGAGTTCACGATCTGGCCGTAGCGGCCCTTGATCATCTCGGCGTAGTCGTGGTGGAGCGGCATCCGCCAGACGAGCTCGCCGGTGCGACCCGCGGATTCCTCGACGCAGGCGGCCCAGGCGTCGTCGTTGCTCATCAGCCCGGCGTACGTCGACCCGAGCGCGACCACGATCCCACCCGTAAGGGTCGCTACATCGACAAGGCGCCCAGCTCCCTGGCGCCGGGCGTAGGAGATGCAGTCGGCCAGCACGAGGCGGCCCTCGGCGTCGGTGTTGTTGACCTCGACGGTCGTACCGTCGAGCGCGCGGATGATGTCGCCGGGCTTGACCGCGGCGCCGCTCGGGAGGTTCTCGGTCGCCCCGATCAGCCCTAGCACGTGGACGGGCGCGCGCAGCTCGGCGAGGGCGGCCACCGCCTCGATCACCGCGGCTCCGCCGCACATGTCGAACTTCATCTCGTGCATCGTCCCGGCCGGCTTGAGCGAGATCCCGCCCGAGTCGAACGTGACCGCTTTGCCGACGAGCGCGAGCAGCGGGGCGTCGCCGTCCGAGTCGCCGGCGCCGTTGTACTCGAGCCGGATCAGCCAGGCCTGCTCGTGCGAGCCCTGCGCGACGGCCGCGAACGCGCCCATCCCCGCCTCGCGGATTCCCGTCTCCCCGAGCACGGTCGCCTCGATGCCGAGCCGCGACGCGAGCTCCTTGGCGTAGTCGGCGAGCGCCGATGGCGGCAGGTCGTTCGCCGGGGTGTTGCCGAGGTCGCGGGCCCGGTTCTGGGCGGTCGTCAGGATCGTCGCCGTGAGGACCGGCTCGGACACGTCGTGATGGGCGCTGAGCACGAGGCTCTGGACCTGGCGCTCGCGCGACTCCTCCGACGACGACGACGAGTTCGGCTTGTAGCGGTCGAACCGGTACGCGTGCAGCAGCGTCCCCTGGACGAGCCCCTCGACGACGTCATCGTCGACGTGGTGGGGGACCTCCCAGCACATCTTGGTCGCGCCGATCTCGCGCGCCCGGCGGTGCGCCACCGCGGCGGCCTCCCGCGCCCGCTCGGCGTCGAACTTGTCGCGGTCGCCGAGGCCGATCAGGATCGCGCGGGCGCCGTCGGCGTGCGCGACCGCGAGGTGCTTGAACTTGCGCTGTGCCTCGCCGGACGCGAGCAGTGCGCCCAGCGCGCCTCCGGGCAGGTCGTGGGCGACGTCCTCGCCCTCGAATACACCCACCACGATCGTGTCCGCGCCGGTGGCGAGTGGACTCTCGGTGCTCGCCTCGACGTTCACGCGGGCGAACATACCAGTGCCACTAGGATGGTTGCGTACCCACAACTCGGAGAGAGAGACAAGATGCCCAACACCGTGATCCTCTCGAGCGCCCGGACACCGATCGGCAAGCTGGGCGGAGGTCTTTCCACCGTCGACGCGACCGAGCTCGGCGGCACCGCGATCCGGGCTGCGCTCGAGCGCGCCGACGTCGCGCCCGATCAGATCCAGCACGTCGTGTTCGGTCAGGTCCTCCAGGCCGGCCAGGGCCAGATTCCCTCGCGCCAGGCGCAGATCAAGGGCGGGATCCCCAAGGAGGTCTCCTCGGAGACGATCAACAAGGTGTGCGCGTCGGGGATCCGGTCCGCTTGCCTGCTCGACAACGCGATCCGCGTGGGCGACCTCGACGTCGGGCTCGCCGGCGGGATGGAGTCGATGTCGAAATCTCCGTACATGCTCAAGGAGGCCCGCTTCGGCTTCCGCATGGGCGACGGGAAGGCGATCGACGCGATGATCAACGACGGCCTGACCAACCCGTTCAGCGGCAAGCACATGGCGCAGGAGGCGAGCGAGGTGGGAGCTGAGCTCGAGATCAGCCGCGTCGACCTGGACCGCTGGGCGCTCCGCTCGCACGAGCTCGCGATCAAGGCGACCGACGAGGGGCGACTCCCTGAGGAGATCGTGCCGGTGACGATCAAGGGCAAGAAGGGGGATACGGTCGTCGAGATCGACGAGGCGCCGCGGCGCGACACCACTCTCGAGACGCTCGCCAAGCTGCCGCCGATCTTCATGAAGGACGGCACCCACACCGCCGGCAACTCGCCGGGCGTCAACGACGGCGCCGGTGCGCTCGTCGTCGCGAGCGACGAGTGGGCTAAGGCCAACGGCAAGACCGCGCTGGCGCGGATCGTCGCCCATGCCCAGGTCGCCGACGACTTCCCGTACCTGGCGCGGACCCCGGCGAACGCCGCCAAGAAGGCGCTCGAGAAGGCCGGCCTCAAGGTCGACGACGTCGATCTGTGGGAGATCAACGAGGCGTTCGCGTCGGTGACGCTCAACTCGATGCGGATGCTCGGCCTGGACGAGGACAAGGTCAACGTCAACGGCGGCGCGGTCGCGCTCGGCCATCCGATCGGCGCCTCGGGCGCCCGCATCCTCGGCTCGCTGATGCTCGAGCTTCGTCGCCGCGGTGGCGGGCTCGGCTGCGCGGCGATCTGCTCGGGCGGCGGTCAGGGCGACGCCGTGATCATCGAGGTCAATGGCGGCTGACGGGTCGCCGGCAGCGTTTTTCGACCTCGACCGGACGCTCATGGAGGGCTCGTCGGCCTTCCAGTTCGGTCGCGCCGCGTATAAGGCTGGCCTGCTCAGCCGGCGGCAGCTGGTCGCCGACGGCTGGGCCAACCTGAAGTTCAGGCTGCGCGGAGCGAGCGACGAGTCCTCGCACCAGCTGCGCAACCGGATCTCGCAGTCGCTCGAGGGCACCCGGGTCCGCGACCTCGAGCGACTTGGAGTCGACGTGCTCGCGGGCGTGCTGCCGCGCATCTATCCGCAGGTGCTCGAGCTCGCCTACCAGCACCAGGACGAAGGGCGGGGGGTGTACATCGTGACCGCCGCCTCGCAGGAACTTGCGACGATGCTGGCGGGCGTGCTCGCGTTCGACGGCGCGATCGGCTCCCAGTTCTCCGAGGTGGTCGACGGGGTCTACACCGGACGCACCACCGGGCCGTTCGTCTACGGCGAGGAAAAGGCGCGCGTGATCGAGCAGCTCGCTGAGCGCGAGGGGATCGACCTCGAGCAGTCCTACGCCTACTCGGACTCCGCCTCGGACCTGCCGATGCTGCGGATCGTCGGCCATCCGGTCGCGGTCAATCCTGACTCGGACCTGGCCAAGGCAGCGCGCGAGGAGCGCTGGGAGGTGCTCCGCTTCGACCGGCTCGGGCGCCGGCTGAAGGCGGCGTTCGGTTTGGCGGGGGCCGCCGCCGCGGGCGGCGTCGGGTCAGCGGCGGTGGCTGCGCACAACCGTCGCCGGCGCGGGCTCGTCGCCAAACTGCGCTGACAAGCTCCTAGACTGCCCACATGGCGACCGGCGAGCGCCTGACAGACGTGGACCGTTGGGAACGGGAGACGTTCAGCCGCGCCCCCGAGCGCGAGGCCCCGTTCTCGACGATCTCGGGCGAGCCGGTCAAGCCGCTGTACACCGAGGCGGACCTGCCCGCCGGCGCGGGCGGCGAGGACGATCCGATCGGGTTCCCCGGCGAGTTCCCCTACACCCGCGGCGTGTACGGCTCGATGTACCGGGGGCGGCTGTGGACGATGCGCCAGTTCGCCGGGTTCGGGACGGCTCAGGAGACCAACGGGCGCTTTCGCTACCTGCTCGATCACGGGCAGACGGGACTGTCGACCGCGTTCGACATGCCGTCGCTGATGGGGCTCGACTCCGACCACCCGCGCTCGCTCGGCGAGGTGGGACGCGAGGGCGTCGCGATCGACTCGCTCGACGATATGGAGACGCTGTTCGCCGGCATCCCGCTCGACCAGGTGAGTGTTTCGATGACGATCAACGCGCCGGCGGCGATCATGCTCGCCTTCTACGTGGTGGCGGCCGAGCGTCAGGGTGTCGGGCCGGAGGCGCTGGCGGGGACGATCCAGACGGACATTCTCAAGGAGTACATCGCGCAGAAGGAGTGGTGCTTCCCGATCGATCCGGCGATGCGGCTGGTGCGCGGACATGGTCGAGTGGTGCTCGCGCGAGATGCCGCGCTGGCACCCCATCTCGATCTCTGGCTACCACATCCGCGAGGCGGGATCGACTGCGGTACAGGAGTTGGCGTTCACCTTGAAGGACGGTCTCACATACGTGGAGCAGGCCGTAGGGCGCGGCCTCGACGTCGATGATTTCGCGCCGCGGCTGTCGTTCTTCTTCAACGCGCACATCGATTTCTTCGAGGAGATCGCGAAGTACCGGGCGGCGCGGCGGGTGTGGGCGCGGGAGCTCAGGGACACGTTCGGGGCGAAGAAGCCGGAGTCGTGGCGGATGCGGTTCCACACGCAGACCGCCGGCGTTTCGCTGACCGCGCAGCAGCCGCTCAACAACATCGTGCGGACCGCGATTGAGGCGCTCGCCGGCGTGCTCGGCGGGACCCAGTCGCTGCACACGAACTCGTTCGACGAGGCGCTGGCGCTCCCGACCGAGGAGGCGGTGCGCGTCGCGCTCCGGACCCAGCAGATCATCGCCGAGGAGACCGGGGTCGCGAACTCGATCGACCCGCTCGGCGGGTCATATCTGGTCGAGGGGCTGACCGACCGGATGGAAGCGCACTGCTACGAGTACTTCGAGAAGATCGATGCGCTCGGAGGCATGGTCGAGGCGGTCAAGCGTGGCTTCCCGCAGCGCGAGATCGCCGACGCCGCGTTCCGCTACCAGCAGGAACTCGAGGCGGGCGAACGCCGCGTGGTCGGAGTCAACGCCTATACCGAGGGCGACGATCTGGCCACGCCGATCCTGCGGATCGACCCGGCGCTCGAGACCGAGCAGATCCGCCGCGTCGAGTCGGTGCGCGAGCGGCGCGACGGCGACGCGGTCACGCGCGTCCTCGACCAACTAGTTGAGGCCGCCCGCGACCCGGGCGAGAACCTGATGCCGCTGCTGCTCGAGGCCGCGAGCGCCGACGCAACAGAGGGCGAGATCGTCAAGGCGCTCCAGACCGTGTTCGGGAGCTACACCGAAGCGCCCGTGTTCTGAGGGGCGGCACTACAATCCCGCCCCCCGAATGGCTTCCTCCACCGAGAAGAAGATCCGCGTCGTCGTCGCCAAGCCCGGCCTCGACGGCCACGATCGCGGCGCCAAGATCATCGCCAGAGCGCTCCGCGACGCCGGCATGGAGGTCATCTACACCGGCTTGCACCAGACGCCCGAGCAGATCGTCGAGACCGTGATCCAGGAGGACGCCGACGCGGTCGGGCTGTCGATCCTGTCCGGCGCCCACATGACGCTGGTTCCACGAGTCATGCAGCTGCTCAAGGAGCAGGGTGCGGACGACGTGGTCGTGACGCTCGGGGGCACGATCCCGTCGGACGATGTCAAGGAGCTGAAGGAGCTCGGCGTGGCGGAGGTATTCACGCCCGGCGCCTCGACGCAGCAGGCGGTCGACTTCATCCGCAGCGCGGTGCGGGCCTGAGCGGTCCGCCCCCGTCCCGCCTGATTGACTCGTCAGTCAACCGGGTAATATGCGCCCCTCTGATCACTTAGGAGGCCTCACTTGAAGATTTGCGTCCTCGTCAAAGAGGTGCCGGACGCTGCAGTCGAGAAGCGCATCGACGCCTCGACGGGCCGTCTGGACCGCTCAGGGGAGAAGAACCTCAACCCGTACGACACCCACGCCATCGAAGCGGCAATGCAGATCCGCGAGGGCGGCGTCGCCGAGGTGGAAGAGATCGTGGCGGTGACGATGGGTCCCGAGTCGGCGACGCGCGCGCTGCACAAGGCGGTGTCGCTCGGCGCCGACCGTTCGATCCAGTTGACCGACGACGGGCTCGTCGGGTCTGACGTCGCGGCGACCGGCTACGCGCTGGCCAAGGTGCTGGAGAAGGAGCAGCCGGACCTGGTGCTGCTCGGACAGCAGTCAGACGACGGTGAGTGCTACACGATCGGCGCCGTCGTCGCCGACCATCTGAAGATGCCGTCGCTGACCCAGGTGATCAAGATGGACGTGGGCGACGCCGGGCTTCGCTGCGAGCGCCAGGCGGAATACGGTTACGACACGGTCGAGATTCGGCTGCCCGCGGTGATCTCGGTCGGCGACGCGATCAACGAACCGCGCTACCCGTCGCTCAAGGCGATCATGGGAGCGCGCAAGAAGCCGCTCGAGAAGGTCGCGAGCGGCGACGTCGGGATCGACGGCTCGATGGTCGGGATCGAGGGGTCCCGCGTCGAGTGCGGCGACTTCCACGCCCCCGAGGCCAAGCCGGCGGGCCAGATCATCGAAGACGAGGACACGAACGAGACCGTCGAGAAGATCGTCGCGTGGCTCGAGGAAAGGAAGTTGATCTAGACATGGCTGATGTCCTGACCTACGTCCTGCACTACGAGGGCGCGTTCAACAAGAACTCGCTCGGCGCGGTGTCCGAGGGCGCGGCGCGCGCCAAGGAGATCGGTGGCGAGTGTCACGCGGTGGTCGTCGGCGGCGACGATCTGACCGACGAGCTGTGCCAGTCGCTCGGCGCGTACGGCGCCACCAAGGTGTTCCGCGCTCGCGGCGAGGAGGGTCTCGCGCAGCCGGTCGTCGACGTGATGGCCAAGGTGATCGACGAGCACGGGCAGTCCTACGCGCTGTTCGGCGGCGGCCTGCTCGGGTTCGAGATCGGCGCCGGCCTCGCGGCGCGCAAGCACGCCGGCGTGACCATGGAGGTCATCTCGATCCGGGCCGAGGACGGCAAGCTGGTCGCCGAGCGCCCGATTCTCCAGGACTCGCAGATCTCAGTGTCCAGGTACAAGGGCGACCTCGGGATCATCATCGGGCGGATCAACGCGTTCGAGACGGTGTCCTCGAACGGCGCCTCAGCCGAGGTGGTCGACGTCGACGTCGAGTACTCGCCGTGGTCGACGCAGGCGAAGATGGTGGAGCGCGGCGAGCAGCGCGGCGCGGACGTGGACATCGAGGGCGCGGACATCCTCGTCGCCGGCGGCCGAGGTCTCGGCAAGGCCGAGGGGTTCAAGCTCGCCGAGGATCTCGCTGCCGCGTTCGGCGGCAACAGCGCGGTCGCCGCGACGCGCGCGGTGGTCGACGCCGGCTGGTATCCGTACGCCGCCCAGATCGGCCAGACGGGCAAGACGGTCGCGCCGAAGCTGTACCTCGCGGCCGGTATCTCGGGCGCGATCCAGCACAAGGTCGGGATGCAGTCCTCGGAGAACATCGTCGCGATCAACAAGGACGCGAACGCGCCGATCTTCGAGTTCTCCGACCTGGGGATCGTCGGCGACCTCAACAAGATCCTGCCCAAGCTGACCGACGCGATCAAGTCCAAGAAGGGCTGACGCGATGTCGTCGAGCAACGGACGCGCGCCGGCGCCGAGCCAGTTCCCGCCGCCGGTCGACCCGGTCCGCGAGTTCATCAAGCGCGAGCTCGATGCCGAGGACGAGCGGATCGAGGTTGGGGTCGCGATCGTGGGCGGCGGGACCGCCGGCCTGGCCTGCGCCAACCGGTTGCTCCAGCTGCTCGCCGACGACCCCGAGACGATGGAGAAGCTCGGCGAGGTGCCGGTCGCCGTGATCGAGAAGGCCAAGACGTGCGGCGGGCACAACCTATCGGGGGCGGTGATGCGCCCGGGGCCGCTACAGGAGCTGTTCCCGGAGCTGACCCGAGAGGACTGGCGCAAGGAGCGCTTCGCCTTTGGCGAGGTGACCAAGGAGTCCGTCTACATGCTCACAGGCCCCAAGACGAAGCTCCGGGTGCCGATCCCGGCCGTGCCGAACTTCAAGAACCACGGCAACGAGGTGGTGTCGGTTGCCGCGCTGGCTCGCTACCAGCAACGGCAGGCCGAGGATGCCGGCGCCTACGTCCTCACCGAGACGAGCGCCGCTCAGCTGCTGGTGGATGGTGGTCGGGTGCTCGGCATCCGCTCGGGGGACAAGGGCCGCGGCAAGGACGGCGAGCCGCTGGGCAACTTCGAACCGGGCTCGGACGTGACCGCGCGCGTGACGGTGCTCGCCGAGGGCTGCTGGGGCCACCTAACCGGGGCCGCGATCAAGGAGTTCGGCCTGGCCGAGAACCGCGAGCCCCAGGTGTGGGAGCTCGGGGTCAAGGAGGTCTGGAAGGTCAAGAAGCCGCTCGACCGGGTGATCCACACGTTCGTGCAGCCGTGGCCGCTGAAGGTGGCGGCCAAGTACGGGCAGCTCGGCGGCACGTGGATCTACCCGATGAAGGACGACAAAACGGGTGACGACCTGGTCTCGATCGGGTTTGTGGTCGACCTCAACTACCGCGACGCGACCACCTCGGCGCACGACCTTCTGCAGACGTTCAAGACCCATCCGCTGGTCAAGGACATCCTCGAAGGCGGCGAGCGGGTCGCGTGGGGCGCCAAGGCGCTACCGGGTGGCGGCTACTGGTCGATGCCCAAGCTGTCGCTGCCCGGGGCCGTCCTCGTCGGCGACGCGGCCGGAATGGTCGACACCGCCGCGCTCAAGGGCGTCCACCACTGCATCAAGGCCGGGATCCTGGCCGCCGAGGCGATCTATCGGAATCTGAAGACCGGGCAGTCGCTCGAGTCCTACGAGGAGGCCGTGGAGCAGTCCTCGATCGGCAAGGAGCTCTACCAGGTGCGCAACACGCGCCAGGCATTCCAGAAGGGCTTCATCGCCGGCAGCCTGCTGGCCGGCCCGTCGATCATGTCGAAGGGCAAGGTGCCACCCGGCCGCCAGCAGTGGCACCGCGACGACGCCGAGCCGATGTTCATCGGCGACACCAAGGACCGTTATCCGAAGCCCGACGGCAAGTACACGTTCGACAAGCTCTCGTCGGTGTACGTGTCCGGCAACTCAACGCGCGACGACGCTCCCAACCACATCCGGGTGCGCAGGAACGTCCCGCGTGCGATCGCCGAGACCTGGCAGTACATGTGCCCGGCGGGTGTGTACGAGATCCCCGACGACGCCCCCGACTCGGGCAACGTCGACGTGATCGTCAACTACACAAACTGCGTTCAGTGCGGCGCGATCACCGCCAAGGGCGGCCGCTTGACTCCGCCCGAAGGCGGCGACGGACCTCTGTACACGGTCACGTAGGCGCCGCCGCGGCGGGCCGCGACTTTTGGCGCGGCGATTTGTTGGTATTTGCGCATGTCCAGTATGCGCTTATTCGGGGTCGGCGCGGCCGTAGCGTGCGCGCTCGCGGTCGGGTCCGGACCGGCGTTGGGCCAGTCGGCGCCGACGGCGGCAAACGACCAGCTGCGTTCGCTCGTGTGCCAGAAGGCGCTCAACCCGCCGGCGCGCGCGATCTCGATCCAGGCCGTAATGCGGCCGGTCACCGGCACGTCGAAGATGCAGATGAAGTTCGAGCTGCTGCGCTCGACCAAGTCCCACCCGCGGTTCGTGTCCCTGCGCGGGCGCGGTCTCGGCAGCTGGATCTCGCCGACCGATCCGACGCTCGGGCAGCAGACCGGCGACGTGTGGATACTCACCCACCCGGTCGTGAACCTCGGCGCCCCGGCCACGTACAAGTTCCGGGTCACGTTCAAGTGGCTTGGGTCAGACGGCCAGACGCTCGGCACCGCGATGCAGTCGAGCGCGGCGTGCTACCAGCCCGAAAATCGGGCCGACCTGCTCGTGCGCTCGCTGTCGGTCACCCCGATCACCTCGGGGGCGTCGGCGGGCCAGTCGGCGTACATCGCGCTGATCGGCAACCGTGGCCTGACCGGAGCCGGACCGGTGCAGGTCGAGTTTGCCAACGGCGCCTCCGTGCCGATGTCCGGGACGATCGCCTGGGTGGGGCCGAAGTCCTCGGCTCGCGAGCGGTTCGTGGCGCCGCCATGCACGGCCGGCACGACGCTGACCGTGACCGTCGACCCGGCGCAGACGATCGACGAGTACGACTTCGCGAACAACGTGCTGACGATGCCCTGCCCGGCGCCGGCGGCGTCCGGGCGGACGGGCTAACGAAACGCCCTCTCGCGCCGATATATGACGGGGGTTCGCGGTGTAGGCGGGCCGCTAAACTCGAACGCACTATGAAAACCGGCGTACACCCTGAATATGTAGATGCGCATGTGCGTTGCACGTGCGGCAATGAGTTCATGACCCGCTCTACGAAGCCCGAGATCCACGTCGAGATCTGTTCGGCCTGTCATCCGTTCTACACCGGCCGGCAGAAGCTGGTCGACACCGGCGGTCGGGTTGAGCGCTTCCAGCGGCGAGTGGCCAAGGGGCGGCGTGCCGCTCGCGGAACCGCTGCGGCCTCGTAGCCTGAGGAATTGATGAGCGCGGCCGTCGAGCAAGGACGCCTGACGGCTTCGCGCGACGCTCCTGTCGGGGGCCAGGCCGTGCTCGAGGGCGTGATGATGCGCGGCGTCACCACATGGGCGGTTGCGGTTCGCAGGCCGCCCGCCGAGGACGAGAAGCTCGGCGACATCGGCGTGGAGACGTTCCCGATCGAGTCGTGGAACCGGCGCCGGCGGATCTACCGCTGGCCGGTGATCCGTGGCGTGGTCGCGCTCGTCGAGTCGCTCGCGATCGGGATCCGCGCGCTCGGCATCTCGGCCAACGCCCAGCTCCCGGAGGAGGAGCAGCAGATCTCCGGGGGAGCCTGGATCGGAACGGTGGCGGTGGCCGCCGTATTCGCGATCGGCCTGTTCTTCGTCGTGCCGGTCGGGGTGACCAGCCTCATCAAGGGTCAGCTCGGCTCTTCGGTGGCGTTCTGGGCGGTCGAGGGCGTACTCAGGACCGCGATCTTCCTCGGGTACCTGCTCCTGCTCTCGCGGGTGAAGGACCTCAAGCGCGTGTTCGAGTACCACGGCGCCGAGCACAAGGTGATCTCCTGTTACGAGGCGTCGGACGAGCTCACCCCCGAGCGCGCGAGGCTCTATTCGCGCTTCCACCCACGGTGCGGCACGAGCTTCCTGCTGATCGTGATGATCATGGCGATCTTCGTGTTCGCTCCCATCGGGCTGCCGGCGTGGTGGATCCTCGTGATCACGCGGATCGTCGGCGTGCCACTGATCGCCGGACTGTCGTTCGAGGTGATCAAGTGGGCCGGCCGCAATCGCCGGCGGGGCTGGGTCCGCGCGATCATGTACCCGGGCATGCAGCTTCAGCGGCTCACCACGGCCGAGCCGGACCTCGACCAGCTTGCCGTGTCGATCGCGTCGCTGAAGGCGGTGCTCGCGCAGCAGGACGGCACCGAGGTCTCGCCCGAGGACCTTGTCGGGCTCGAAGTAGTCGCGTAGGTTCCGGGCTTCATGCCCGGGGAACGCGCGCTCAGCGTCGTGATCGTCGGCGCCGGCTTCGGCGGGCTCGCGGCCGCGATCGAGCTGCGCCGGCACGGCTTCACCGACGTCACCGTGCTCGAGCGGGCCCCGGGTATCGGCGGAACCTGGCACTACAACGACTACCCGGGGTGTGCCTGCGACGTCCCGAGCCATCTCTACTCGTTCTCGTTCGCGCAGCGCCGCGACTGGTCGCGGCTGTGCTCGCCGCAGGCTGAGATCCTCCGGTATCTGGAGGAGGTCGCGCGCGAGGAGGGCGTCGATCGGCTGGTGCGGTGCGGCGTCGACGTGGTGTCGTGCACCTGGGATGCCGGGTGGACCGTCGTCGCCGCCGACGGTCGGACGTGGCGAGCGGACGCGGTGATCATCGCCACCGGGCAGCTGCATCAGCCTTCAATCCCGCGGGTCGAGGGGGTCGACGAGTTCGCGGGCGTGACCTTCCACTCGGCCCGCTGGGATCACGAATACGACTTGCACGGCAAGCGGGTGGCGGTGATCGGGACGGGGGCGAGCGCGGTCCAGTTCGTGCCCGAGGTCGCCCAGCAGGCGGGGCGCCTGTATGTGTTCCAGCGGACCGGCAACTGGTTCCTGCCGCGGCGTAACCGGGCGTATCCGCCGTTCGTGCGGTCGCTGATCAGGTACGTCCCCGGAGTCCAGGCACTTCGCCGGCGGTTCATCTTCTACTACGCCGAGACGCTCACGATGATGATCCGCAACCCGCGGACGGTGGGGCGGGTCGGGCGGCTGCGCTCAGCGCTGTTCATGCGCTGGCAGCTCCGCGACCCGGAGGTCAGGCGCAAGGCATGGCCGGATTACACGTTCGGGTGCAAGCGTGTCCTGTTCAGCTCGCACTACCTGCCGGCGCTGCAGCGGCCCAACGTCGAATTGGTGAGCGACCCGATTGCCCGGCTGTCGGCCGCTGGCGTGGTCACGACCGACGGGGTCGAGCGCGAGGTCGACTGCGTGATCTGGGGCACAGGGTTCAAGACCACCGAGTTCATGTTCCCGATGGAGATCAGGGGTGCGGGCGGCCGGTCGCTGCGCGAGGAGTGGTCTCAGGGTGCACACGCTCATCTCGGCGTCTGCGTCCCCGGGTTCCCGTCGCTGTTCCTGATGTACGGGCCGAACACGAACACCTCGGGGGGCTCGATCGTGTTCTACGAGGAGACCCAGGCCGCGTACATCCGCCAGGCGCTCTCGGAGTTGCGCTCGCGGCGGGCGGCGGCGATCGTCGTCCGGCCCGAGGTCGAGGCGGCCAGCGACCGCGAGGTGCAGGCGGCGTTCGCCGGCACGGCGTGGACCAAGTGCGACTCCTGGTACCGCGACGAGCGCGGGCGGATCGTCGCCAATTGGCCCGGCTACATGACCCAGTACGCCGAGCGCTTGCGCGTGTTGGACCCTCGTGAGTACGAGTTTGCGCCGCCGGTGGGCACGCCTACACTCGGAGGGGATGATTGACGATCTGGTCTCACAGATCGACGCGCGGTTCGGCGAGCTCCAGGAGGACCTGGCCGACCCGGATCGTGATCGGCGACCGCGAACGGTTCACGGCCGCGAGCCGCGCCTACCGCGAGCTCGAGCCGGCCGCGAAGCTGGCCGCGGAGTACCGCCGGGTGTCGGACGACATCGAGGGCGCCCGCGAGCTGATCGCCGAGGGCGGCGACGATGCGGAGATACGCGCGCTGCTCGAGTCCTCGCGCACGCGGCTGGAGGAGCTCGAGGACGAGATCCGGCTGGTGATGGTCGAGCGGGACCCGAACGACGACAAGAACGTGATCGTCGAGATCCGCCCGGGCGCCGGCGGCGACGAGGCGGGG
Source organism: uncultured Solirubrobacterales bacterium (assembly GCA_963755525.1). Lineage (GTDB taxonomy): Bacteria > Actinomycetota > Thermoleophilia > Solirubrobacterales > Solirubrobacteraceae > Palsa-465. Next base: position 327,592 of record CAVWKC010000024.1, read on the forward strand.
TTGTGGGCCGGTGACCTGTACCGGATGCTCACCCGCTATGCGGAGCGGCTCGGGTTCCAGACCGAAGCCGCTGTCGATCGGCGACGGGACGTACACGTTCGGGATCAAGGGCGACAGCGCGTACTCGGTGTTCAAGTTCGAGGGCGGGACCCACCGCGTGCAGCGGGTCCCGGAGACCGAATCCCAGGGCCGCGTCCACACCTCGACGGCGACGGTGGCCGTGCTCCCCGAGGCCGAGGAGGTCGAGGTCGAGATCGATCCCGGGGACTTGCAGATCGACGTGTACCGCAGCTCCGGACCCGGCGGCCAGTCGGTCAACACGACCGACTCCGCCGTGCGCATCACCCACAAGCCGTCGGGCATCGTCGTCTCGATGCAGGACGAGAAGTCCCAGCTTCAGAACCGAGAGCGCGCGATGCGCGTGCTCCGGGCGCGCCTGTACGAGCGCGCGCTGGCCGAGCAGCAGGCGGAGGTCGCCGCCTCGCGCGCCGCGCAGGTCGGGACCGGCGAGCGCGCGGAGAAGATCCGCACGTACAACTACGGCGAGCGCCGCGTCAAGGACCACCGGATCAACCTGCTCGTCCACAACCTCGACGCGATCTTGATGGGCGAGCTCGACGAGCTCACGGCGGCGCTGCAGGACGACGAGAAGCGTCGGAGGCTGGAGGAGAAGGCCGTTGCCTGAGACCGCCGTCGGGGCCGGGAAGACGGTCTCGCAGGCGCTATCGGACGCGACCGCGGTGCTCACGGCGGCCGGCTGCGACACGCCCCGGCTCGACGCTGAACTGCTGCTGGCGTTCGTGCTCGGGGTCGGGCGCGAGCGGCTCGTGATCGATGCCGGCGCCGAGCTCGAAGCCTGGTCGGCCGAACGGTTCGCGGCCGTGCTGGCCCGGCGGCAGTCGCGCGAGCCGGTCGCGTACATCGTCGGGCGCAAGGCGTTCCGGCGGATCTCGCTGATCGTCGACCGCCGCGTGCTGATCCCGCGGCCGGAGACCGAGTTGCTCGTCGAGGTCGCGCTGTCGCTGGGGCGCGGCGCCCGCGTCGCCGATGTCGGGACTGGGAGTGGGGCGGTGGCGCTCGCACTCAAGGAGGAGCGACCCGATCTGTCGGTGGTCGGCGTCGACGTGAGCTCCTGCGCGCTCGAGGTCGCCAGGCTCAACGCGGCCGAACTCGGTCTGGAGGTCGAGTTCGTACAGGCGGACCTCCTGGATGGGGTCCCCGGGCCGTTCGACGCGGTGGTGTCGAACCTCCCCTACGTGGCCGAGGGCTCCGCGTTGCCGCCCGAGATCGAGCTGTACGAGCCGGACCTCGCGCTGTTCGGCGGTCCCGACGGAATGGATCCTGTCCGCCGGTTGCTGCCGATGGTCGCGGACGTGCCCCTGATCGCGTTCGAGGTCGGACTGGCCGAGGCGGTGGCGGGGCTCGTATCCGCGGCGGGATTCGACTCCGTGGAGATCCTTTACGACCTCGCCGGCCACGAGCGGGTCGTCGTCGGCCGGCGGTGACCGAGGCCGAGGCGTTTGAGCGCTGCATCGCGGCCGGGGGCGTCGCCGTGTTCCCGGCCGACACCGTGTATGGGCTCGCGTGCGATCCCGACGACCGGTTCGCGGTCGAGCGCCTGTACCTGCTGAAGCGGCGCAGCCTCGACAAGCCGTCGGCGGTGATGTTCTTTTCGTTGGAACGGGCGTTCGCGGCGGTGCCCGAGATCGGCGAGCGGACACGGGGCGCGATGGCGAGGCTCCTGCCCGGCGCGGTCAGCGTGCTTGTGCCGAATCCGGCGGGTCGGTTTGCTCTGGCGTGTGGATCCGATGTCGGGACGCTCGGTTTGCGCGTACCGGTGGTTCCTTCGTTGGACGGGGTTCGACGGCCCGTGCTCCAGTCGAGCGCGAACCGGGCGGGCGGTGCCGATCCTCGGACGCTCGAGGACGTCCCAACGCTGCTGCGGGCCGCGGTCGACCTCGTGATCGACGGGGGTCCGCTGCCGGGGACGCCGTCGACCGTGGTCGATCTGCGCCGCTATGAGGTGGACGGAGAGTGGCGGGTCGTTCGCGAGGGAGCGGTGGGGGAGCGCGAGCTGACCGAGGCGCTCCACTGGCAGTACCACTTCGACGCCTCGAGTTATGCGGACGAGATCCGTGCGGACCTGCCTTTTTACGATGCGCTCCAGGATTCCCTTGCCAGCGCGAGCGGATCGGGCGCGAAGCGGATTCTCGAGCTCGGTACCGGCACCGGGGAGACGGCCCGCCGCCTGCTCGCGCGCCACCCGGAGGCGGAGTTGGTCGGGATCGACGAGAACGAGGAGATGCTGGCCGTGGCCGGTCGGTCGCTGCCGGAGTCTCGCGTCTCGCTGCGCGCCGGCCGGATCGAGGATCCGCTGCCAGACGGTCCCTTCGACCTGGTCGCGACCGCGCTGTGCGTGCACCACCTCGACGGCCTCGGTAAGGCCGAGCTGTTCGGGCGGGTCCGCGACGCGCTCGTGCCCGATGGATTGTTCGTGCTGGCCGACGTGGTCGTGCCGGTTGACCCGGCCTTGGCGACCACGCCGCTGACGCCCGGGTACGACCGGCCGAGCCCGCTGGCCGACCAGCTGCGGTGGCTGGCCGAGGCGGGGTTGGAGCCCCGGGTCGTGTGGGAGCACGGCGATCTGGCGGTCGTCGCGGCGCGCCGGATCTCAGCGTCGAATGATCGCTGAGTGGCAACAACGACGGCCGGATCCATTGCTAGGCTCGTAGCGTCGATGGCCGCTTCCGATCTGCCAGCTGACTTCTTCAACCGGCCTCTTTCCGAGGTCGATCCGGAGATCGCGGAGGTGCTGGCGCTGGAACTCGAGCGCCAGCAGCGGACGCTTGAGATGATCGCGTCGGAGAACTTCGTCCCGATGGCGGTGCTCGAGTGCCAGGGGTCGGTGCTCACCAACAAGTACGCCGAGGGGTATCCGGGCAAGCGCTACTACGGCGGCTGTGAGTACATCGATGTGGCCGAGCGTCTGGCGATCCAACGGGCGATCGACCTGTTCGGCGCCGAGTACGCGAATGTGCAGCCGCACTCGGGTGCGCAGGCGAACATCGCCGTGTACCACGCGCTGCTGAATCCGGGCGACACCGTGATGGGGCTCGAGCTGTCCCACGGCGGGCATTTGACGCACGGGATGCGGATCAATGTGTCGGGCCGGTTGTACGACATCGCGCCGTATCACGTGTCGCGCGAGACCGGCCGGATCGACATGGATGAGGTCGAGCGGATCGCGCACGAGCGCCAGCCGAAGATGATCATGGCGGGGTGGTCGGCGTATCCGCGGTTTTTGGATTTCGAGCGGTTCCGTGCGATCGCGGATGCGGTCGGGGCGTATCTGGTGGTGGATATGGCGCACTTCGCGGGTTTGGTCGCGGCGGGTCTGCACCCGAGCCCGGTCCCGTATGCCGACGTGGTCACGACCACGATCCACAAGACGATTGGGGGCGGCCGCGGCGGCCTGATCCTTTGCACCGAGGAGTTCGGCAAGCGGATCGACTCGGCGGTGTTCCCCGGGCAGCAGGGCGGGCCCTTGGAGCACATCATCGCGGGCAAGGCGGTGGCGTTGAAGATCGCTGCGAGCGAGCCGTTCCGCGAGCGCCAGGAGCGCACTGTCGTGGGCGCGCGCGTCGTTGCCGAGGAGCTACTCGGGGCCGGCGGCGGCGTGAGCGTGCTGACCGGCGGGACCGACGTGCACCTGGTGTTGTGCGATCTACGGGAGTCCGCGCTTGATGGCAAGCAGGCCGAGGATCGCCTCCACAGCGTCGGAATCACGGTGAACCGGAACGCTGTGCCGTTCGATCCGCGTCCCCCGGCTGTGTCGAGCGGGTTGCGGATCGGCACGCCGGCGCTCGCGACGCGCGGCCTTCAGGTGGAGGACTTCGTCGAGGTCGGATCGATCATCGCCGAGACGCTGACCGCGGTCGATTTCGAGCAGCGGCAGCCCGAGTTCGTGGAACGGACCACGGCGATCGCCGACCGGTACCCGCTGTACGCGCGCCTCGGCGCGGCCGCGATCGTTTAACTGATTCTGGGCCGCCTTCGGCGGCGTCCGTGGGGCCGGTTCCGCGCGGCGTCCGTGCCGCGCGGTCGGGGTCGCTGATTCCGCGGCGGTCGTGGGGCGGGTTCCGCGCGGCGTCCGTGCCGCGCGGTCGGGGTCGCTGATTCCGCGGCGGTCGTGGGGCGGGTGGGGTTTGAACGGCGGGCATCTGGAGGGGGGTGTGGTGTTCCCGTCGGGAGCTGCCGCGTGGGTTCCGGAGCATGCGTGGTGCGACATTTGGCGCGATCCCGGTCGGCCGTGCCGTGTGATGCATGTGGGGCATGCGTGAGACGGCACGGCTTCGCCGGCGGGCATCGATTGTCGCGTCATGCAGGTCGGGGTCCGGCGGGCGGTCCCGGGGGGCCACTGCAACCCGCTGGTGATCGTGGGGCGGATTGGGTTTTGACGGCGGGCATCTGGAGGGGGGGTGTGGCGGGCTCCTCGGGGATCGATCCTGCGAGCGAACCTGCATAACTCGGCAATCGAGCGCATTTGCGTCGGCCGTGCCGTGTTACGCATGCCATACATGCGTAGTACGGCACGGCCTCCCCAGGTCGGCTCCGTTGTCGAGCTATGCATGCCCGCACGCTGCGACCCGCCCCCGGGACGACCGCACCCACCTCCAGGTGCCCGCCGTTATCCCCCGGCGCCGTGGCAACGCTCCGGGGGAAACCGGCACCCCACCTCAGGTGCCGCCGTCATAACCGCTGGCTGTCCAACCCCGGCGGGCATAAACGCGACCACGCCCGCCGGGCATGGACGCCCGGCGGGGTATGGCCCCACGGATGCCGAGCGCAGCGAGGCCCATGAATCCCTATTCGAATGCCGCGACTGTCGCGAGGATCACGAACGTCGCGACCAGCGCCGTCCCCTCGAACACGGTCGCCTCGCCGTCGCCGGTGATCTGCCAGACGATCACCGCGGTCCCGATCAGCGCCCCGATGTACACCGGGGCGAGCGTGAACGTCAGCCGAGTCGCGGTCAGTAGCGACACCAGCACGAGCAGCGGATACAGGAATGCGGCGATCTGCGACATCGAGTTCTTGACCACGGAGATCGCGAGCTCGGACCTCCCTTTGGCGGCGAGCACGATCCCGGCGACGTTCTCGACCGCGTTACCCGCGATCGCGACGATCACGAGGCCCGCGAACGCCTGTGAGATGTGGAGCTGGGTGATCGTCGGCTCGAGTGCGTTCACGAACCAGTCCGACACGAATGCGGCTGCGACGCCGGCCAGGCCAAGGAGGATGAGGCTGGTCCTCATGGTGAGCCGCGGCGGCTCCGACGCCTCCTCGACGATCGACTCCGAGCTCAGGTACTGACGCAGCCAGGTGGCGTAAACCACGAGGATCACGCACGACCCGATGATCGAGATCGCCTCGGAGTGCTTGCTCGCGGCGTCGCCGGCGGAGTGGGTCAGCCCGATCAGGACGATGATGAATGACGCGACAAGCAGCAACGTCGCGGTGTCGTTCGGCAGCCTGGGGTTGAAGCGCATGATGCCGTCGTGCGAGCGCCGGGCGCCGGCAATGATCACCAGCCCGAGCACGAGCAGGGCGTTGACAAGGATCGAGCCGAGGATCGCGGTCTGGGCGATGACCGTGTGCCCCGCCTGGAGGGCGAAGATCACCACGAAGAACTCGGGGAGGTTCGCGAGCGAGGCCTGCATGACGCCGGTGACGGCCGGCCCCGCCCGGCGCCCGACCTGCTCGATCGACACCGAGACGACCCAGGCCGTGCCGGCCAGCGCCAGCGTGGCGAACACGAACGCCACGATCCGCGAGACGCCGGTGGCGTAGCGGGTCAAGCCGGCGAGGACGATCAGCACGGCGACCGCGGCGAGCAGCACCCGTTCGATCCGGGTCAGCCCGCTCAGCCGGTCGTCGGTGGATCGAGTCGCCGCCGCCAGCTAACCCACCCGCTCGAACTCCCCGGTCTCGACCTCGCGTCGCACCCGCTCGTCGATCTCGTGCTCGCTGGTGTCCGGGTCCGTCGTGCGGATCTCCCGCGCGCGTCGGTTCTTGAACTTCAGGATCTCGAGCACGTAGATCAGGTAGACGCTGGCCGCGAGCGCCACCAGCACGATCGCCACCATCACCAGTATCCAACCCAGGTGGTAGACGCCGTGGTGGTTCGAGTACGGCACGAACCGCAGCGCCACCGCGACGCCCGCGAGCATCAGCGTCCAGCCGTACAGGTAGGCGACCGTCCGGCGTTGGCTGTATCCCATCCGCGCCATCCGATGGTGGAAGTGGTTGGCGTCCGCCGCCCACGGCTTTCGTCTGTACTTGAGCCGCTTGGCGACGACGAAGCCGGTGTCGAGGAACGGCACCGCCAGGACGATCAGCGGCACCATCAGGGCGACGACCGCGCCCGTCTTCACCGAACCGATGACCGCGACCACCCCGAGCAGGTAGCCGAGCAGATTCGCCCCGGCGTCGCCCATGAACGACGAAGCCGGCGGGAAGTTGTGGAACAGGAAGCCGAGCGCGGCCCCTGCGGTCAGCGCCGCGAGCACGGCGGCGCCGCTGATGCCGAGGTCGAACGCGATGATCGCGAACGCGACCCCGTCGATCGTGCACAGCCCTGCCGCGAGCCCGTCGACGCCGTCCGAGAGGTTCACGACGTTCATCAGCCCCACCAGCCAGATCACCGTCAGCACGCCACCGGTGTTCGGGAGCTGAAGCGTGCCGAGGAAGGGAATCGTGACGTCCGTCACCACCGCGCCACCGACGACCACCGCGATCACCGCTGCCGCGATCTGGCCGAGCAGCTTCCACTGTGGCCTCAGCGGGTGGGCGTCGTCGATCGCGCCGACGAGCGTGATCAGGCACGCGCCGGCGAGGATCGCCCACGTGTGGACGGTGCCGCCGGTGCCGGGCGCGGTACCCGCGGTGTGGTGGAGGTTGATCGTCGGCGGCAGCCAGAACGCCGCGGCGACGAGCACACCCGCGAGGATCGCGAGGCCACCCAGCGCGGGCGTTTCGCGCTCGGCAAGGCCGCGGTCGCTTGGGGTCGCGACAGCGCCGACTCGCCGCGCCAGCTTGTTGGCGAACGGGGTTAGCACGGTGGCGACCGCCATCGCCACCAGAAATGCGAAAAACGCGTCCCAGTAACGCATGCCGTGGGGGAAGCATGCCAGGGGAGGAGGACTGTGTGGTTACCGGAGTGCTTGGGCGATTCTCGCCACCACCGCGATCGGCTCGTCCCCGAGGTGCCGATCGGTGACCCGAAGCACGCGGATGCCGTGCGCCACCATGACCTGGTCGCGCTTGCGGTTGCTCTCGAACGCGTGCCGGTGGCCGTGGGCCTGCCAGCCGTCGAACTCGACCACGAGGCCGTGTGAGGGCCAGTACATATCGGCCTTGTAGCCGTGGAGCGGGACGTTCGTCAGCGGTTTTGGCAGCTGGGCGGCTGCGATCAGCTTCAGCAGTCGTCGCTCCTTTTCGGAGCGGGTGAGACGGGGGTCGCTGATTAGTCCGCGGATCGTGGGCGCACCCCGGCGGGTCGGCTCGCGGGCGAGTACCGCTGCAAGGGCCTTGACCGTGACGATTTCGCGGTAGAGGGCCTCCTGGAAGGCGTGCTCGGTGGCGTGGGCGGACTCGGTGGCGGCGAGATCGCAGATCGTGCGCGCGATCGAGGTGACCTTGAAGCCGTTGACCTTCGTGACGTCCTGTCTTGGGAACGTCTTCACGCGATGGAGTTTGATCCCCGGGTGGTCGCCCGGATTTCGGCCGGCGACCGTGATCTCGACATCACCGGCGAAGTCGGGCAAGCAAACCGAAAAGGCAGGCGGCTGAGCGGTGGCTGACCACCGCGTCGTCGCCGCAGGCCAGGGCCGCGGCGCGGGCGCGGGCCATCGGTGTCGGTGGCGCTGGGCCGAGGAGGTACACGCCGCGGTGCTGCTGCCGCCATCGGCCCGAGCGGACTCGGTGGGCGATCGCTCCACGCGTCAAGCCGGCGGCGAGCAGCTGGTCACGGGTGATCACGTTGTCCTGGCGGCCGGCGATCTTCGCAATTGCGCGCTCCACGGCATGCATAGCTCGTCACCGGAGCGTCCCAGCGCCGGCCTTGCCGAGCTGTGCATGACTATCGCGCGTACCACGGCACGGCTTCCGAGGAGCGCGCCGATTGTCGTGCTGTGCAGGTGGTTTCGGGATCACGGGGCCCCAGTATCGGGGCTTCGGACCCCGGTGAACCCACCCCCAGCCGAGATTGGAACCGAGTTGTTGCGAGGCGTGACGAACCCCGAACAAATCGGCGGCCGGCAACCCCGCCGGCCGTGCTATTCTTACGTTTAACGTAAGAATCAGTTTTCGGAGGATCGTGTCAGCAGTCGAGAGCCGTCGCACCTGGAGCATTGGCGTCCACGCCGGGCACGACTCGTACAAGTGGTGGGCGCTGTCGTGTACCAGCCTGGGAATGCTGCTGGCGACGATCAACTCGGGGACGCTGATCATCGCGCTTCCCGACCTCGAGCGGAGCTTGAACACGAGCCTGCTCGAGCTCGTGTGGGTGATCTTGGTGTACATGATCGCCTCGACCGTGCTGGTGCTGAGCGCCGGCCGGCTGTCTGATCAGTTCGGGCGCAAGAAGGCTTATATCGCTGGGTTCGTGCTGTTCGCGTTCGCGTCGCTGGGCGCCGGGTTCGCCGGCAGCGGCACGGAGCTGATCCTGTGGCGGATCCTCCAGGGCATCGGCGGGTCGTTCCTGTTCGCGAATGCGGCGGCGATCGTGACCGACGCGTTCCCGCGCGAGCAACTCGGGATGGCGATGGGGACGAACACGATGGTGGCGGCGGTCGGGCTCGTGATCGGTCCGGTGCTCGGTGGCGCCCTGGTGCTCATCTCGTGGCACTGGGTGTTCTGGTTCAACGTCCCGTTCGCACTCGGCGGGAGCCTGTGGGCGGCGCTGATCCTCCATGAGGTCACGGGGCGCTCGGAAGACAGGAGCTTCGACGCCCTCGGCACGATCACATTCCTGATCGGCCTCACAGGGCTCGTCTACGGCATCTCAAAGGGCGGCCTGTCCGGCTGGAGCAGCACCGGGGTGATCGCGAGCCTGGCCGCCGCGGCGATCTTCCTGCCCGGGTTCGTCCTGATCGAGAGTCGCGTCAAGTCGCCGATGCTCGACCTGTCGATCTTCAAGAACCGCCTGTTCTCGGCGGCGTCCGCCGCGGCGTTCACCAACGGGCTGGCACGGTTCGCGCTGATGTTCGTGTTCGTCTTCTACTTCCAGGGCGTGCAGGGCAACTCGCCGATTCTCGCCGGGCTGAAGCTCGCGCCGCTCGCGATCGGGATGCTGATCGCTTCGCCACTGGCCGGGATCTGGGCGGATCGCCGGGGCTCGCGCGGGATGGCCGTGGCGGGGATGCTCGTCCAGGCAGCCGGGCTCGCCCTAATGACCACGCTTCAGCGAGACACCGCGTACCTGGCCCCCGGCACCTACATGTTCATCGTCGGGGTCGGTTCGGGCATGTTCAACTCCCCGAACACCGCGGCGATGATGGGCACGGTTCCCCCGCACCGCCGTGGCATCGCAGCCGGCGCTCGGGTGCTCGTCCAGAACACCGGAGCGGTGATATCGATCGCGTTCGTGCTCGCGGTCGTCACCTCGAGCGTGCCGAAGAGCACGCTGTTCAAGGTGTTCTCGGGCCTGGCCGACCACATCACGAACGCGCAGCTCGTGCCGTTCATGTCCAACATGCACACCGCGCTGTGGTGCCTGGCGGGGATCTCGCTGCTCGGCGCAGCTATCTCCGCGGCCCGCCCGTCCCACATGCAGTCCGAGGCTGACCTGGTCGAAAGCGACCGCCGACGGGCAGCGGAGGCGACGCCCCACGCGGAGGAGGTGGCCGCATGACCGCCACCGCGAGCAAGCCGCTGCGAATCGGAGAGGTGGCCGAGCTCACCGGGACGACCCCTCGGACGATTCGCTACTACGAGGAGATCGGCCTGCTGCCGGGCATTGACGACCGGGCCCAGGGCCAGCACCGGATCTACAGCGAGGCCGACGTCGAACGCGTGCGCGAGATCATCCGGCTCCGCGACCTGCTCGGCCTGTCGCTCGACCAGCTCGCCGTGCTGCTGGACGCCGAGACCGCGCGGGCGGAGCTGAGGCGCGAGCTCGAGCACGCCGACGATCCGTCGAAGATCCGCGGACTCCTCGAGCAGGCGCTCGGGCACATCGGCACCCAGCTCGAGCTCGTGCGCATGCGGCGCGAGGCGCTCGGGCAGCTCGAGGAGGAGCTCGTGGCCAAGCGGCGCAAGGTCCACAAGCGATTGTCTGAGCTTCCCGAGGAGTGAGCGCCGTGAGCGGCGTCGACCGGCGGGCGATGACCGTGCTCTCGCTCGGCCACATGTTCACCGACATCGCGCAGGGCTCGATTCCCGCCCTGCTGCCGTTCCTGATCAGCGACCGTCACATCGGTATTGCGGCCGCGTCGGCGCTCGTGCTCGCCGCCACGATCTCCTCTTCGGTCGTCCAGCCCGCGTTCGGATACATGTCGGACCGCGTGTCGCTGCCGTGGCTGATGCCGCTCGGGCCGGCGCTCGGCGGCCTCGGGGTCGCGCTCGTGGGCTTCGCCCCGAACTACGCGCTCACGTTTGCGGCGGTGCTCGTCAGCGGTCTCGGCGTGGCCGCGTTCCACCCTGAGGGCTCGCGCTTTGCCAACTACGTCTCGGGCGCGCGGCGCGCGAGCGGGATGAGCCGGTTCAGCGTCGGCGGCAACATCGGCTTCGCGCTCGGCCCGGTCGTCGTGACGCCGCTGGTGATCGCGTTCGGATTGCACGGGACCGTGTTCATCCTGATCCCCACGTGGGTGATGGCCGCGGTCCTGACTCACGAGCTGCCGCGCCTGAAGACGTTCCGCAAGGACGTCGTCGGCGGACGCGTCCAGCGCGGTGAGCAGCACGAGGCGTGGGGGCCGTTCGCGCTGCTGGCCGCCGTGATCGCGGTCCGGTCGTTCGTGTACTTCGGCATGGTCACGTTCATCCCGCTGTATTACGAGAACGTCCTTGCACACGAGCAAGGCACTCGGCAGCGTGGCGCTCAGCGCGATGCTGTTCGGTGGCGCCGTCGGCACCCTCACGGGCGGCCCGCTCGCCGACCGGTTCGGCCGGCGGAATGTCCTGATCGGCTCGATGGTCGTGATCCCGCCGCTGGTCGTCGGCTTCCTGCTGTCCGGGCCGATCGTCGCGATCGGGTTCACGGCGCTCGCCGGCGCGGCGACGATCGCCACCTTCGCGGTCACGATCGTGATGGGCCAGGAATACCTCCCGGGCCGGCTCGGGGTGTCGGCGGGCGTGACGATCGGGCTGTCGATCGGCCTGGGCGGCGTCGGCGCGCCGCTGCTCGGACTGCTGGCCGAGGCTCAGGGATTCACCGCGGTGTTCGAAGTGGTCGCGGTTCTGCCGCTCCTCGCGCTGGCGCTGACGCTCGCGCTGCCGCGCCGCACGCCGCGCGAGACGACCGACGTGGCTGCGCGGGCCGCATCGGCAGGATTGTCGCGCGCAGCGACGTAACCAACAGCGTCCGGCACGGTAACTCTCACCGGGAGGCGCGTCTGCGGCGCGTCGTCGGCCTGTGAGCGTTTTCTAACTCAAGAACGGGTAGGCGCGGAGCCGACGTTTCTCTTCTCATGAGCGTTTCGATACAAGCCCTCACCAAGCGCGTGCCCGTGTTCGCGGCGGTCGCGGCGGCGCTCGTCGGTCTCGTCAACATCGCATCGACGCTGACGCCGAACATCCGGTGGCGTGGGCATCTGCTGCTCGAATTCGAGCCCGTCGAGGCAATCCGGCTGTTCCACGCGCTGTCACTGCCGGCCGGCGCCGCGCTGCTGCTGGTGGCGCCCTACCTGGCCAAGCGCCGCCGGCGCGCGATGCAGACCGCGGTCGCGCTGATGCTCGCGCTGGGTTTGTTCGACCTGCTCAAGGGCCTCGACTTCGAAGAGACGATCCTCACGTGGGGCGTCGCGATCGCGCTGATCGTCAGTCGGAACGCCTTCACCGTCCGCCACGATCCGAACACGCTTCGCTCGGCGGTCTGGCGCGTGCCGGTGCTGGCTCTCATCGGACTCGCCGTCGCGATGGTCGCGATCTGGACCGGAAGCCATGCATCGTTCGGCAATGTCGCGACCGAGACGTCCGACCTACTGCGCTATCAGCCGGGCCCCATGCACTTCCACCACCACATCCCGATCGGCGTGCACATGCTCGAGATCTGGACGTTGCTGATGATCGCGTACGTGATCTTCCGGCCGCTCGCGGTGCCGCGCACTCCGCCGAGCCCGGCGGCGCGCCAGGTCGCCTCAGACCTCGTGCGTGCCCACGGCGCCGACACGCTCGCGTTCTTCAAGCTGCGCGCCGACGGGCATTACATCTTCAGCGAGGACCGGCGGGCGTTCGTCGCGTACGCGATTGAGAACGGCGTGTTGCTGCTGTCGGGCGACCCGGTGGGTCCGCCTGACGCGATCCCCGGACTGCTCGGGCAGGTCCGGCAGTTCGCCGACGATCGCGGCCTGAAGCTCGGCGCGCTCGGCGCCAGCCAGAGCCTGTGCCCGCTGTACGAGGGGCTCGGACTCCACACGATCTACGTCGGGGATGAGGCGGTCGTCGAGCTCGGTCGCTTCTCGCTCGAGGGCCGTTCGATCCGCAAGGTCCGGCAGTCGGTGACCCGCCTGAGCAAGGCGGGATACCAAGCCGAGGTGCACGAACTCGCCGCGCTCGACGAGCGCACGCTCGAGGAGGCCGAAAAGGTGGTCGAGCTCGGGCGCCAGGGTGCCCCCGAGCGCGGCTTCTCGATGGCGATGGACTCGCTCCAAGGCGAGCACGACCACGAGACGCTTGTCGTGCTGGCGCGCGACGAGGCCGGCGCGATTCGCGGCGTCCTCCATTTCGTCCCCTGCTACGGCCGTCCGGCGGTGTCGCTGTCGTTCATGCGGCGCGATCCGTCGACGCCGAACGGGCTGACCGAGTTCCTGGTCGTCAAGGCGATCGAGTTGTTGCGCGACCGCGGGGTCGAGGAGCTGTCGCTGAACTTCGCGGCGTTCGCCAAGTGGATGCACAGCCCGGAGAAGCCACACGAGCGGTGGCTCGGCAAGCTGATCGCGCTCGGAAACCCGTTCTTCCAGATCGAAAGCCTGTATCGCTTCAACGCCAAGTTCTTCCCGCGCTGGGAGCCCCGGTTTCTGGTGTACGAGGGGACCTTCGGACTGCCCCGGGCCGGGATCGCGGCGCTGTGGGCCGAGGGGCAGCTGCCCAAGCCCCGAATCGGGCGGGCGTCGGCCGCGCGCTGACGTTCTAGAAGCCCGAACGTGGGTTGCCGACGGGAATGCGGCGGCGCTAACGTAGCGCTAACGTAGTCCCCTCCGGACCAGCACGACGGTGGGGCCGTCCGCGCGCGCAGGCGAACGACTTTGAACGCGACGGTTCCCTCGAAGCGCCGCTACCCTTCCGGCCCTCTGACCATCCGATGACCGGCTCCACCGCTCTCAACCCATTCCGTTTTGACGACCTCGAACACAGGACCCGAAGTGTCACTGAGCGCTCCCGCAACCTCTGACGGGCACGCGGCGCTGCTCGCCTACCTCGACGTGGTGATCCTCGTCGTGGCGGCGCCGATCATGCTCCTGATCGGAGTCCCCGCGGCCGGCTACCTGGTCGGCGCCGGCGCGTGGATCGTCCTGCGCGCGGTCGGCGTGGCCATCGATCGCGTCGTCCCATCGCTGCGCGACCCCCGCAGCGAGGTGACCTTGCGCCTCGCGTACCTGCTCGGGCGGCTGTTCACGCTCGCGATCGCGGTGATCCTGGTCCGCAACGGCTCCGGACGCGACGACGGTCTGACCGCGCTGCTGGTCATCGTGTTTGCGTTCACAACGCAGATGCTGCTGTCGTTCCTGACTCGCCCGAGAGGGTCGCGCCGATGAGTAAGACGCGGAAGATCCTGTTCGCGTGCTTCGGCGCGTACATCGGCATTTTCATCCTGCTGATCGCCATCTATGGATTCACCCAGCACAAGAACAACGAGTTCCAGATCCAGAACGAGTTCAAGCTCGTCAACTGGGTGAGCCTCGGGGTGTTCAGCATCAACCGCGCTGTGCTCTACCTGTTCATCGCGACGCTGCTGACGATATTCACGATGGTGTGGATTGCGGATCGGATGCAGGCGCGGCCGAACAAGATCCAGACCGCAGTCGAGGTGCTGTATTCGCTGATGCGGAACAACATCACCCGGGGGAACATGCCCGACTCGATGGCGGCCAGGTGGTTCCCGTTCATCGGCACGCTGTTCCTGTTCATCTGGTTCTGCAATCTCATCGGCTACCTGCCGCTGCCGACGAACAGCGAGGAAAAGTTCAACCTGTTCGGCGCCCACATCCCGTCGTTCGCGCTCTACGCCGCGACCGCGAACATCTCGGTCCCGCTGGTGCTCGCACTGGTTGTCTTCTTCGCGTTCATCATCGTGGGAATCAGGACACAGGGCCCCGTCGGATACCTGAAGAGCCTGATTCCGGCGGGCGTGCACGGGGCGATGCTGATCTTGATCTTCCCGATCGAGGTGATCTCCACCCTGATGCGGCTGCTGTCGCTGACCATCCGGCTCTGGGCGAACATCTTCGCCGGGCACATCATCCTGCTGTTCTTGGCGGGCGGGCTCGCGGTGATCCTCGGGCTTCAGGCGCTCGGGTGGTTCGCGCTCCCCGCCGGGATCCTCATCTACCTGTTCGAGCTGGGCCTGGTGGCCACACTCCAGGCGTTCATTTTCGCGACCCTGGCGGCGATCTACATCGCCGGTGCCGCCACTCACCACTAACACGACAAGGAGCCCCTGATGTTTCTTTTGCACGTCATTCCAATCGCGGCGGCCTCCGGGATCACGGCCGGCTTCGGGATCGCGGTCGGTGGCGGTCTCGGCGCGGTCGGCGCCGGGGTGGGCATCGGCATCATCTTCGGCAAGGTGATCGAGGCGGTGACTCGCCAGCCGGAGATGCGAGACGAAATCACCAGCATCCAGTGGTTGGGATTCGCGCTCACCGAAGCGGTGTTCTTCTACGGCCTGGTCGCCGGCTTGCTCTCTTACGTGCTCAAGTAGATGGCCGTCGTTTCGCATATGCCCATCGCGTCCTCGAGCGGCTCGTTCCTGATCACCCCGAATGTCGGGCTGATGATCTGGACCCTGCTGCTGTTCGGGATCTCGATGTACATCCTGTGGAAGCTCGCCTTCCCGCGCATCTCCGAAGCGCTTGATCGCCGTCAGCACGCGATCGAGGAGTCGATCGACCACGCCGAGAAGATTCGGCGCGAAGCCGACGAGCTGTTAACCGAATACCAGGAGCGGCTTCGCGAGGCCCGCACGCAGTCCGAGGCGATCCTCGATCGCGCGCGCAAGACGGGCGAGGCCACCGAGCGCCAGGCCCAGGAGCAGGCCGTGCAGCGGCGCGAGCAGCTGATGGAGCAGACGCGCAAGGACATCGAGGGCGAGACGCGTCGGGCGATTCAGGAGATCCGCCGCGAGGTCGCCGACCTGACCGTGATGGCGACCGAGAAGGTCACCCGCAAGGTGCTCGACGAAGAGGACCAGCGACGGCTCGTCGAGGATGCGCTCTCAGAACTCGACTTCAGCGCACTCGCGCCAGGGGACGGCAGCTAGCGTGATGCGTGCAGGGGGTCATCGGTAGTGGAAGAGATCGCCGACGTCTACGCCCGGGCGCTGTTCGAGGTGGCCGAGGAGCGCGACCTCCTCGACCCGATCCACGACGAGCTGACGCAGTTCTCCGACGCGCTGTCGGAGAACCGCCAACTGCAGACGTTCTTCTTCTCCCCGTACTTCTCGACCGAGGAGAAGAAGGCGGGTCTGAAGAAGGCGGTCACCGGCGCTGACCCGGCGTTCATGAACTTCCTCGAAGCCCTGATCGAGCGCCACCGGATGCCCGCGATCTTCCGGATCAAGGCCCGCTATCAGGACATGTGGGAGGACGCGCGCGAGCTGCTCCCCGTGCAGCTGACGAGCGCGATCGAGCTCGACAGCTCCACCGTCGCGAGCATCGGTGAGCGGATCGGAGAGCAGACCAAGCGCACGGTCGAGCTCAAGAGCAACGTCGATCCGGACATACTCGGCGGGATCGTGCTCCGCGTGGGCAACGTGATTCTCGACGCATCAATCCGAAACCGGCTGGAACAACTTCGAAAGCAAGTCGCGCGGGGCTAGCTACGCTCGCCCGCCAAGGAGTCACGAATGCAGATCAAGCCTGACGAGATCACCTCAATCCTCAAGGAGCGGATCGAAGGACTCGACACCTCCAGCGCCGACCTGACCGAAGTCGGCACGGTGCTGTCGGTGGCGGACGGCATCTGCCGTATCCACGGGCTCGAGAACTGCATGTCGTTCGAGATGCTCGAGCTTCCCCACGACGTCACGGGCCTGGCCCTGAATCTCGAATCCGACAACGTCGGCGCGGTGCTGTTCGGCGAGTGGGCGAAGATCGTCGAGGGCGACACGGTCAAGCGGACCAAGCGCCTGCTCGAGATTCCGGTCGGCGAGGCGCTGCTCGGAAGGATCGTCGACCCGCTCGGCAACCCCCTCGACGGCAAGGGCGACATCGAAACCACGGAGACCCGGCCGTCCGAGTTCAAGGCCCCGGGAGTCGTCCAGCGCCAGCCCGTGAAGGAGCCGATGCTCACTGGGCTCAAGGCCGTCGATTCGATGATCCCGATCGGCCGTGGCCAGCGAGAACTCATCATCGGCGACCGCCAGACGGGCAAGACCGCCATCGCAGTCGACGCGATCATCAACAACAAGGCCCGCGATCTGTTCTGTGTGTACGTGGCGATCGGGCAACGCAAGTCGACGGTCGTCGGCCTGGCGAAGACGCTCGAGGACGCGGGCGCGCTCGATAACACGATCATCGTGATGGCCGCTGCTGACGAGGCCGCGCCGATCAAGTTCCTCGCTCCCTACGCGGGCTGCGCGATGGGCGAGCACTTCCTATACAACGGGAAGGCGGCGCTCGTCGTCTACGACGACCTCTCCAAGCACGCGGTCGCCTACCGCCAGATGTCCCTATTGCTGCGGCGCCCGCCGGGCCGCGAGGCGTATCCGGGCGACGTCTTCTACCTGCACTCGCGGCTGCTCGAGCGCGCGGTCAAGCTGAACGACGACCTCGGAGCGGGGTCGCTGACGGCGTTGCCTGTGATCGAGACCCAGGCGGGCGACGTGTCCGCGTACGTACCGACGAACGTCATCTCGATCACCGACGGTCAGATCTACCTCGAGCCGGGGCTGTTCAACTCCGGCGTTCGCCCGGCGATCAACGTCGGGATCTCGGTGTCCCGGGTCGGCGGCAACGCCCAGATCCCGCCGATGCGAAAGGTCGCGGGACGGCTGAAGCTCGAGCTCTCGCAGTACCGCGAGCTCGAGGCGTTCTCGCAGTTCGGCTCCGAGCTCGATCCGGCGACGCAGCGGACGCTGGCCCGCGGCGAGCGGCTCGTCAAGACGCTCAACCAGCCCGAGCGCCACCCGATGCCGGTCGAGGACCAGGTGGTCCAGGTCTACGCGGCGACCAACGGCTATCTGGACCGGATCGTCGTGGACAGGGTCGACCGATTCCTGGCCGAGCTCACCGAGTCGGTGCGCGCCAACCAGTCCGATCTGCTGGAGAAGATCGCCGGCGGGGACTGGAGCGACGAGACGCAGGCCGAGGTCGAGTCGGCGGTCTCCAAGTTCGCCGAGGACTTCGGGTTCGACCTCGACGAGGAAGGCCATCCGCTCGACGACAGCGAGGAGGGTCAGGCACGCGCGGCGTAAGCCGCGGCCTGGGTTGTAGCGATGCCGAAATCGCAGCGCGAGGTACGGAACCGCATTGGCGCGGTCAAGAACATCCAGAAGATCGCTCGGGCGCTCGAGCTGGTCGCCGCGGCTCGTCTGCGACGCGCCGAGCAGCGGATCGAGGCGCTGCGCCCGTACGCCAACGCGATTCGCCGGATGACGCGCCAAGCGGCCGAAGCGGCCGGAAACGTCCCGAACCTCCCGATCCTCAAGGAGCACGAGAGCGTGTCGAAGGTCGGCCTGCTGCTGATCGCCGGCGACCGTGGCCTGGCCGGCGCGTTCAACTCGAACATCGTCCGCGCCGGCGTCGCGGCCGGGCGCGAGCACGAGGGTCAAGGGCACACGCCGGTGTTCTTCGCCTCCGGGCGCCGCCCGACGACGTCGCTCACGTTCCGAGGGCTGGAGCCGGCCGAGAGCTTCACCGGCTTCACCGACCGACCGGCGTACTCGGATGCGCGCCGGATCGCCGACCGCCTGATCGCCGCGTACGTCGACGGCGAGGTCGATCAGGTCGAGATCTTCTACAACGGATATATCTCGCCGGTGTCGCAGGTGGTCCGGCGGGAGACGCTGCTTCCGCTGCAGAGAGGCGACTGTGCTCGAAGAGGAGGAGCCCGACGACGAGTCCGAGTCCCGGTCCGAGAAATCAGGGCCGCACGCGCTCGTCGATTACGAGCCCGATCCGGAGGAGATCCTGAAGCGCCTCGTCCCGGACTACGTGGAGATATCCATATATCGCGCTCTGCTCGAGTCGACCGCATCGGAACACGGCGCGCGAATGACCGCGATGCACAGCGCGTCCGACAACGCGGCCGACCTGATCCAAAACCTCACGCTAGAGATGAACCGGGCCCGCCAGGCCGAGATCACCCAGGAGATCTTGGAAGTGGTGGCGGGAGCAGAAGGGCTGTCCGGGTAGACCTACACTGGAGAAGCTATGTCAGTAGCAGAAGAACAGCGCAGCGAGGCCTCAAAGGGCGAGCCCGACAAGAGAAACACCGGGCGTATCGAGGAAGTTCAGGGCGTCGTAATCGAGGCCGTGTTCCCCGACAGGCTGCCCGAGATCAACCACGCGATCCTGGTCCGCCGTCCCAAGGTCGCGCTCGAGGAGGAGGCGCTCGACATCGCGGCCGAGGAGGACCCCTGGCTCGTCTGCGAGGTGCAGCAGCACCTCGGCGACGACCGGGTCCGCGCGGTCGCGATGGACACCACCGACGGCCTGGCCCGCGGTGTCGAGGTGGTCGACAGCGGCTCGCCGATCACGGTGCCGGTCGGGGACATCACGCTCGGCCGGATCTTCAACCTGCTCGGCGACCCGATCGATCTCGGGGCGCCGCTCCCCGACGACGTAAAGCGCTGGCCGATCCACCGCGTGGCGCCGACGGTCGAGGACCTGACGCCGACGACCGAGATGTTCGAGACCGGGATCAAGGTCATCGACCTGCTCGCCCCGTACGCCAAGGGCGGCAAGGTCGGGCTGTTCGGCGGCGCCGGCGTCGGCAAGACCGTGATCATCCAGGAGCTGATCCGCAACCTGGCTGAGGAGCATCAGGGCCTCTCAGCGTTCTGCGGCGTGGGCGAGCGCTCGCGCGAGGGCAACGACCTGTGGCTCGAGATGAAGGAATCGGGCGTGCTCGAGAAGACGATGCTCGTGTTCGGCCAGATGAACGAACCGCCTGGCGCCCGGATGCGCGTCGCGCTGTCAGGCCTGACGATGGCCGAATACTTCCGCGACGAAGAGCACCAGGACGTGCTGCTGTTCATCGACAACATCTTCCGCTTCGTCCAGGCGGGCTCCGAGGTATCCGCGCTGCTCGGCCGGATGCCTTCCCAGGTCGGCTACCAGCCGACGCTCGAGTCCGAAATGGGCGAGCTCCAGGAGCGGATCACGTCGACCAAGGAGGGCTCGGTCACCTCGATCCAGGCGATCTACGTCCCCGCCGACGACCTCACCGATCCGGCGCCGGCGTCGGTGTTCGCGCACCTGAACGCCACCACCACGCTGTCGCGCTCGATCGCGGAGAAGGGGATCTACCCCGCGGTCGACCCGCTCGATTCGACCTCGACGATCCTCAAGGCGGAGATCGTGGGGGACGAGCACTTCCAGGTCGCTAACCAGGTCAAGCAGGTGCTCCAGCGCTACCGCGAGCTTCAGGACATCATCGCGATCCTCGGAATCGACGAGCTCTCGGACGAGGACCGGTTGACGGTGAACCGCGCTCGCAAGATCGAGCGATTCCTGTCTCAGCCGTTCCACGTCGCCGAGCAGTTCACCGGCACGCCGGGCGTCTACGTGCCAATCGCCGAGTCGATCCGAGGGTTCAAAGAGATCCTCGAGGGCAAGCACGACGATCTCCCCGAGCGTGCGTTCTTCCTGAAGGGCACGATCGACGACGTCGTGCGCGACGCCGGTGGCGAGGAGGAGAAAGCCTCTGAGGGCAAGGATTCCGAGGACAAGGACGACACCAAGAGCGATTCGTCGGAAGCCAAGGGCGAATCCCAGGACGACTCCGAAGGCCAGGACGACTCCGAAGGCCAGGACGAGTCCGACGCCGGCGAGGACAAGGAGTAGCGCCTAATGGCGCACAGCAAGTTCCGCGCCGAGGTCCTCACGCCCGAGGGCGAGGTGTTCAACGACGAGGTCGAGCTGGTCTCGACCAAGACCGCCGTCGGATCGATCGGCATCCTCGCCCACCACGAGCCGGTGCTCGCGATGCTCGACCCGACCGAGCTCCGCCTGTACAAGACCGAGAACGAGGTCGTGCGGTTCGCCCAGGCCGAGGGCTACCTGCAGATGGCCGACAACCACGTGCTGATCCTGGTCGAGGAGGCGATGGCGCCGGGTGACCTCGACGCGGGGAGCCTGCGCGAGCGCCTCCAGCAGGCAGAGCGCGAGCTCGAGTCCGCCGGTGAAGACACCGAAAAACGGCGCTTTGCCGAGCGAGACAAGGCTCGCCTGGAGCAGTTCCTCAAGATTGCCGAGGGGTAGGGCGGTTTAGGCGGGCCGGCGGCCACGCGTCGGTCCTGCGCTTATCCTCCCGTGTTCATGCTTGACGAGTTGGTACTCGCCGAGCGGCTGATCTCCTACGACACGTCCCGGCCTGAGGAGATCGTCGCGGCGGCAGGATTCGTGAAGGGATGGCTCGAATCCCGCGACATCGAGGTGCGTCACCACGATCACAACGGGCTGCCTGTGCTGGTGGCGGAGGTCGGGCCCGGAGAGGACGGGCAGGAATATCCCTGCGTCGTATTCCACGGCCATCTCGACGTCGTGCCCGGCCGGCCCGAGCAGTTCTATCCACAGGTCGACGGAGATCGACTGATCGGCCGCGGCGCCTATGACATGAAGGGCGGCCTGGCGTCGATGATGTGCGCGCTCAAAGACGTCGAGCGCCAGGGGCAGGTGCGCGTCCGCCTCGTGTGCGTCCCCGACGAGGAGTCCGAGGAGATCGAGGACCGCTCGACCGACGCCGTGGTGGCCCGCGGGCTCGGCGGCAACTTCGCGATCACCGGCGAGCCGACAAACCTCCACATCGGCGTCGAGGCCAAGGGCGTATTGGCGATGGTGATCGAGGTCCACGGCCGCGCCGCGCACTCGTCGACGCCGTGGCTCGGGGACAACGCGGTGCTGAAAGCGGTCGACGTGTTCCGCGCGATCGAGTCGCTGCCGTTCTCCAGGGAGTCCTCGGAGGTGTTCGACCGGCCGTCGATCAACCTGGGGCGGATCGAGGGCGGCGACGCGATCAACAAGGTCCCCGACGAGTGCCGAATGTCAGTCGACATTCGCTACCTGCCCGGGCAGGACCCAGAGGCGATCCTCGAGCAAATCGGGCGCATTCCGTCGATCGACGTAACCCGGACGTTCATCTTCCCGCCGGTCAGCGTGCCGCGTGGCAATCCGTACGTGCGGGCCCTGCGCGACGCGGTGACGCGCTCGATCCCCGACAAGGAAGTGCTGAGCGTCGGCCGCGACGGAGCGTCTGATGCGGTCGCGTTCATGGCCGCGGGGATCCCGGCGGTCGAGTTCGGCCCGGACGGCGCGGGGCACCATGGGCCCGAGGAGTACGTGTCGGTGTCGTCGATGGCGCGCTACCGCCGTTCGCTGGTCGGGTTCGTGCGCACGCTCCCGATCTGGCTCGAGCGGTCGGCGGCCGACGAGGACCGCTCCGCAATCGGGGTGGACACGCTCGACACCTCGGGCGAGGGGAACGACTCCCGCGGCGGGCTGACGGCGATCGACGGGGGGCTCCGGTGAGACGGCTGATCCCCAAATCCCGGACGGGGACGTTCGTCCGTTTCACGCTCGCCTGCGTGCTCGTGATCGGGTTCGCGGCCAGCGCTACCGCGGTCGCCGGACTGCTCCAGGTCAGGCAGATCACTCACTACCTCGACGCGACGCCGGCGTTGCAGACGTCGTCAAAGGCGGTAAGCGTTCCCAACCCCGGCAGCCCGCAGACGCTCCTGCTGGTCGGCTCGGACCACCGCGCCGGCGAGCCGTTCAAGTATTCGAACACCGATACGATGATGCTCGTCCACATCGACCCCAGCTCTTCGACGATCAACCTCCTGTCGGTGCCCCGCGACCTCAAGGTGCAGATTCCCGAGGGTGGGGTGGTCGCGACCGACAAGCTGAACGCCGCCTATTCGATCGGTGGCGACAACCTGCTGGTGAAGATCCTCGAGCAGCAGGTCTTTCCCGGCCTGAAGATCAACCACATCATGGACGTCAACTTCGGCGGATTCGAATCCCTCGTCAACGCGATTGGGTGCGTCTACACCGACGTCGACCACCGGTATTACAACAACACCGCCTACACGGATTACTCGAGCATCGACATCGAACCGGGCTACCAGAAGCTGTGCGGGACCGACGCGCTGGAATTCGTGCGCTTCCGCCACACCGATAGCGACATCGTGCGCAACGCGCGCCAGCAGGACTTCGTGCGGTGGGCGAAATCCCAGTTCTCCCAGGACGAGATCATCCAGGACGAGGGCACGCTGCTGAAGATCTTCGGCAAACACGCGCAGACCGACCATGACCTCCACACGACCGACGGGCTGATCAACCTGTTCGACCTGGTCGCGTTCTCCGCCGGGCATGCGGTCAAGCAGGTCCCGTTCCCGGCGATCCTCCTCCCGTGCGCGCCGGTGGCCACCACCACCGCCGCGGTGCAGCAGACTCCCTGCTACGTCACCGCCGACCCGGGCGCCGAGATGGCGGCGTTCCATGCGTTCATGGCGCCGACCGCGAGCCGTGCTGCGTCGAGTACGCCGCACATTGCGGGCGCCGGTGGCAACGGCGGGCACGGCGGAGGCGGTGCGGTCCCCGGTCTCACCACGGACGTGAGTGACGGGCAAGCCCAGTCGAAGGCGCTCGGACCGACCGGTATTCCGATCTACTACCCGAAGCAGATCGTGAGTGGCTCGCAGTACTGCTCCAATGCCACGAGCGTGTGTCCCGTGGAGGGTGGCGCCGGATCCGGGTACTACCCCCGGGCCTACCTGCTCCACGACCGCCAGGGAATCTCCCACTACTCGTATCGGATGACTATCGCGATCAATCCGGTGCTCGGCGAGTACTACGGGGTCCAGGGCACGACCTGGCAGAACCCGCCGATCCTGCAAAGCCCGACCGAGACGAAGACGGTCAACGGCAAGCAGTTGCTGTTGTACGCGGACGCGGGCAAGATCACCCTGGTGGCATGGAAGACCCCGCACGGCGTCTACTGGATCTCGAACACGCTGACCGACAACATCGGTAATCGGCAGATGGTTGCGATCGCCGCTTCGCTGACGCGGGGCGGCGGCAGGTAGTAGCCCGCTACCCTCCGCTCCGATGGCCTCAGCACGCGAACCGATCGCGGTGATCGGGACAGGCTACGTCGGGCTGGTGACGGCTGCCGGGTTCGCCGAGCTCGGGAGCGATGTCTGGTGCGTCGACATCGATGCCGACAAGATCGCCCGGCTCGAGCGCGGCGAGATCCCGATCTACGAGCCCGGCCTTGCCGAGTCGGTGGCGGCCAACCGCGAGCGGCTGCACTTCTCGACCGAGCTCGCGCCGGCGCTCGAGCAGGCCCGCCTGCTGTTCGTCGCCGTCGGCACGCCGCCCACGTATTCGGGGGATGCCGACCTGTCGGCGGTGAATGCGGTGGTCGATGCGATGCCGGTTTCGGATCGTCATGCGCTGGTGATGAAGTCGACCGTGCCGGTGGGGACGGGGGCGGCGATCAGGCGCAGCCTGGCCGAGCGAGGGAAGGAGGGCTTCGCGTACGTCTCCTGCCCGGAGTTCCTGAAGGAGGGCTCGGCGCTCGAGGACTTCCGTCATCCCGACCGTGTTGTCGTCGGCGATGACGGCGACTGGGCCGGCGACGCGGTGATCGAGCTCTACGCCCCGCTCGACGCGCCGCTCGTGCGCACCGACATCGCGAGCGCCGAGATGATCAAGCTCGCGGCGAACGCGTTCCTGGCCACGAAGATCTCGTTCATCAACGAGATCGCCAACGTGTGCGAGGAGACCGGCGCCGACGTGCTCGAGGTGGCGCGCGGGATGGGGCTCGACCGGCGGATCGGCACGCATTTCCTCAAGCCGGGTATCGGCTTCGGGGGGTCATGTTTCCCGAAAGATGTTTCGGCCCTCAAGCAGCTCGCCGGCAACTCCGGCTACCACTTCCAGCTGCTGACCGCCGTGATCGAGGTCAACGAGCTTCAGAAGCGGCGGGTGATCGGCAAGCTGCAGAAGCACCTGGGGTCGCTCGTCGGCAAGAGCGTGACGTTGCTCGGGCTCGCGTTCAAGGCCAACACCGACGACATGCGCGAGGCGTCATCGCTTGTGCTGTCCGCCCGGCTCCAGGCCGACGGCGCCACCGTGCGCGCGTACGACCCGGTCGCCGAGAAGGAGGCGCGGAAAATGATGGTCGGCGTCCAGTTCGCGGAAAAGGCGCTCGACGCCGTCACCGGCGCGGACGCGTGCGTGATCGTGACCGAATGGCCCGAGTTCGCCGCGCTCGACTGGCGGAAGGTCGCCGAGCGAATGCGGGGCAACCTCGTGATCGACGGGCGCAACTTTGTCGATCCCGACGCGGTCAGGGCGGCGGGCTTCATCTACGAGGGCATCGGGCGCTGATGTCGGGCCGCTGGGGCCGCTGGGGCCGTTTCAGTTGCAGGCGTTGATCCTCGCCGGCGGGGAAGGCACCCGTCTGCGGCCGCTGACCTCGACGATCCCCAAGCCGGTCGTCCCGCTTGTGGGACAGCCGTTCATCTCGTACATGCTCATGTGGCTTCGCGAACACGGCGTCGACGACGTGATCCTTGGGTGCGGGTTCATGGCCGATCGGGTACGAGCGGTTCTCGGCGACGGTTCGGAGTTCGGGATCCGTCTCCGCTACCTCGAGGAGCCGCGGCCGCTCGGCACCGGTGGGGCGCTCAAGTTCGCCGAGGACCTGCTCGACGAGCGCTTCTTCATGCTCAACGGCGACACCCTCACCGACCTCGACCTGACCGCACAACTCGAGGCGCACGAACGGACGAGCGCACGCGTGACGCTGGCGCTGGTCCCGGTCGCGGACCCGTCGGCGTACGGGCTCGTGCGCCTGGATGACGACGGCGCGGTGACCGCGTTCGTCGAGAAGCCGAGCCCCGACCAGGCCGACACCAACCTGATCAACGCCGGCGCGTACATCATCGAGCGGAGCGTGCTCGACGGGATGCCGCCGGCCGGTACGAACGTCTCGATCGAGCGCGACGTGTTCCCTACGCTCGTCGGCCGCGGCCTTTACGGGCACGAGTGCAGCGGCTACTGGCTCGACATCGGGACCCCCGAGCGGTACCTGAAGGGCACCTACGACATCCTCGAAGGCAAGGTAAGTACCGAGGTCGGGCGGCGGCTCGCCGAGTCTGGGCTGACGCTCGTCGACGGCGCGACCGTCGAGGGCCGGCTGGTCGCGCCGGTGCTAGTGGCCTCAGGCTGCTCGGTGGGCCGGCGGGCGCTCGTCGGCGATCGCAGCGTGCTCGGCGAGGGGGTGACCATCGGCGAGGGGGCCCGGGTCGAGTCCTCGGTCCTGCTCGGAGGGGTGAGCGTGGGCGTCGCCACGACGATCAGCGCCTCGATCGTGGGGCCGGGCGTCCACATCGGCGATCACTGCCGGATCGAGGGCGGCGTCGTGCTCGGCGAAGGGGTGAAGATCGGGTCGGGGAACATGCTTGCGGCCGGCGCGCGTATCTTCCCGGGCGTGGAGTTGCCCGACGGAGCGATCAGGTTTTGAGCACGACCGTGGATCTCACCCCGGAAACGATCGCGTCGATCGACGCCGAGCGGATGACCGAGGACATCCTCGCGATGCCCGATCACCTCCGCGACGCGCTGTGGCGGGTCGAGTCGGCAAACCTCGAGCCCGATGACGCTCCCGGCGGGCTGATCGTCGCCGGCATGGGCGGCTCCGCGATCGGCGGAACGCTGGCGCGGGCGGCGCTCGGGGACCGCGCTTCGCGCCCGATCGTGATCGCCCGGAGCTACGCGCTCCCCGCGTGGACGACGCCGGACACGCTCGTGCTGTGCGCGAGCTACTCAGGTAACACCGAGGAGACGCTTGCGATCTACGAGGCGGCGGGCGCGCTCGGCGCACGCAGGATCGTCGCGACCACCGGTGGCAAGCTCGCCGAGGAGGCGCGCGCCGAGGACGTCCCGGTGATCCCGCTCCCGGGCGGGTTTCAGCCGCGGGCGGCGGTCGCGTACTCGTTGGTCGTCGCGCTCGAGGTGGCCTGGCTGTGCGGCGCCGGGGAGCGGCTGCACGCCGAGATCGACGTCGCCGCCGCCCATCTCGAGCAGATCGTCTCGATGTGGGGACCGGACTCGTCTGACGACTCGCTGGCCAAGCAACTGGCGCGCGGGCTTCACGGCACGATTCCGCAGATCGCGGGCTCCGGGCTCACCTCCCCGATCGCGTACCGGTGGAAGACCCAGATCAACGAGAACGCCAAGACGCCGTGCTTCGCCAACGAGCTTCCCGAGCTCGACCACAACGAGATCGCCGGGTGGCAGAACGCGAGCCACCTGGGGCGCTTCAGCGCCGTTTTCCTCGACGACTCCGACTTGCATCCCCGCATCCGCCAGCGGATCGAGCTGACGCGCGGGCTGATCGAGGCGGACGCCGCCGGCACGTATCGGGTCGAGAGCGTCGGACAGAACCGGACCGAGCGGCTGATGTCGCTCGTGCTGTTGGGCGACCTAGTGTCGCTCTACCTCGCCGTGCTGCGTGAGGTAGATCCATCTCCGGTGCCGATGCTCGAGCGCGTGAAGAGCGCCCTCGCGCGCGGCTGACCTTGTAGATCAGGCGCGGGAATGCGCACCGCTCGGGTCCCCCTCACCACCATGTGAGGGGCCCGAACGGCGCGCCCAACCCCCAAGTCCCTGCTGTGCCCCAGCCCACTACCTCAGTGCAATACCGCGTTGCTCGTAAAGTCTCCGGTCGGCCAGATCCAGAAGCTCCTCGAGCGTGGCGCCGTCGCCGGGGAATGAGGCCACCCCGATCGTCAGCTCCCACGGAACGGAAATCTCCATCTCGGCGCGAGCCTCGGCGACGCGCGCTCGAATGCGGCGGATGACGGGCTCGGCGCTCTCGACCGTCTGCTCGCCGAGCAGAAGGGCGAACTCATCGCCGCCGATGCGCCCGACGACGTCGTCGGCACGGGCCGATTCCTTCATCAGTCCGGCCACCGCCTTGATCAGCTCGTCGCCCATCAGGTGGCCCTCGGTGTCGTTGACGGTCTTGAGCCCGCGCACGTCCACGTAGGCGAGGACGAACGGCCGCTCGTAGCGGCTGGCGCGAGCGAGCTCGCGCTCGGCCGCTTCGGTGAATCCACGACGGTTGAGGATGCCGGTAAGTGAGTCGGTCAGGGCAGCGGCGGAGATGGCGGCAAACTCCTTCTCGCGGCGGCGGGCCCGGCGGCTGGACCGGAGCGCCACGCCGGCGAAGGCAAGCATCAGAGTGAACGCGGCGCCAAGCGCGACCCACACGGCAGTCGGGATGACGTTCACGAAGTGGTCGATCACCCGGACGCTGTTGTTGATCGACCCGGTAAAGCCCGTGCCGCCCGATGCCGGATGCTTGACGGCGCGGTGCACCGGAGCCTTCTTGTGCACGGCTACCGCAGTGCCGCTGCCCGTCGTGCCCGCGGGGCCGGTCCCGGTGCCACCGCCCGCCGGTACGGTGCCCGTGCCGTTGGCCGTGGTCGGGAGGGCCGCGCCCGAGCGATGAGAGCCGGTCGTGGCCGCCAGGCGGTTGATCGCAGACGTCGCAGAGAGCGTGATCGGCTTGAGGTTGACGAGAGCGGGCGACGACGTCGAGTTGCCGCTCGAGGTCGGCGTGGTCGACGTGGGAGTGGTCGTCGTCACGGTCGGGTTGAGCGCGCTGCTCGAGGCGTCGTTCACGGCGCTGCTCGTCGCCGACGTGGCCGGCGTGGCCGCCGTAACGGGCGTCTCGCTGAAGGAGAAGTTGTTCGTGGTCGACGACGAGGTCGTCGAGGGCAACGTGGCCGGAACCGCTCCGGAGTTACCGGTGAGGCCTTCGCAGCGGCCGTGGCACCCGGTGATCGTGCTGGTCGTCGCGCCGCTGGGGTCGCGCCCGTTCACGGTCGTGCTCGCGTTGGTCGCGGTGCTCGTCGCGGTCGTGCCGGTCGTCGTGGTTCCGGTGGTCGTAGTTCCGGCGGTCGTGGTGGTTCCGGTCGTGGTCGTTCCGGCGGTCGTGGTGGTTCCGGTGGTCGTGGTTCCGGTGGTCGTCGTGCCGGTTGTTGTGGTTCCGGTGGTGGTCGTTCCGGCGGTCGTGGTGGTTCCGGTGGTCGTCGTTCCGGCGGTCGTGGTGGTTCCGGTGGTCGTGGTTCCGGTGGTCGTCGTTCCGGCGGTCGTGGTGGTTCCGGTTGTCGTGGTTCCCGTGGTCGTCGTGACCGTGCTGACCGGGTTGGACGGGGCGACGCTCTCGCCGGCGCCTTCGGCTGCCGACGCGGTCGAAGATGTCGAGGTGCTCGGCGTCGTCGACGTGGTGGTCGTCGTCGTGGCCGCCGGCGTGGTGGAAGTCGTTGCCGCGGGCGTCGTAGCGATCGGCGCCTCGGTCACGGCGGTCGACGTGGTCGCGGTGTGGGCGGCGTGCGTCTTGGGCCGGATCGCCAGCACGAGCTGCTCGGGCGAGCGATGGTCGAGCGCGAGTCCGGCGAGCCTGGCCTCGATCCGCGCTTCACGGACGTGACGGGCGTACGCGCGCGTGCCGCCGTCGGCGCCGCCAACTCCGAAGACCGCGCAGCCGAACCCGACGGCGAGTGCCGCGATCGTGCAGGCTCCCTTGCTGCGCTGATTCATTGGCATCCTCTTTCGGGACCGCTCCATGCCCGGCCTCCAGCTTCCTTGTTCGAGGTTGGTGTGCATGCTAGGCATGACTTCACTTCTCAGGACGTATTTCGACAAATGTCCGAGCGGACTTGAGCCCTCTGAGAAAAATCTTCTGGGCGCGCTCGAAACCTTGACAACATCGTGGTAAGGTTGAGAGCCGATGGAAGGTTTGACCATCAACGAGGCGGCGCGGACGACCGG
The DNA here is from genome assembly GCA_963755525.1 of uncultured Solirubrobacterales bacterium. Classification (GTDB taxonomy): domain Bacteria; phylum Actinomycetota; class Thermoleophilia; order Solirubrobacterales; family Solirubrobacteraceae; genus Palsa-465. The sequence goes on from CAVWKC010000024.1 coordinate 357,045, forward strand.
TTGGTCGCCGCGGATGCTCCGATACGTCGAGCAGACGGGCCTGGTTTCCCCGGCCCGTTCGGCTTCGGGCTACCGCCTGTACGGACCGGCTCAGCTCCAGCGGTTGCGAACGCTCAAGGAACTTCTCGCGCGATTCGACGTCGGCCTGTCCGACGTCGCATTCGCCGCGCGGATGGCCGAGAGCCCGGATCTGAGCGAGTCGGTGCAGACCTGGCTCGAAGCCGAGGCGCGCCGGCCGGAGGACGTCGGTCTCGAGGACTGGCTCCGATTCGAGCAAGAGAAGCACCAGAAGCTGCTGGTGGTCGCCTGACGGCGACTGCCCGATGACCCCGAACGTGGAGGAAATATGAGTACGACCGCTGCCAAGGCGGATTTCAAGGTGGCCGACCTGGGGTTGGCCGAGTTCGGGCGGAACGAGATCCGCCTGGCCGAGCATGAGATGCCTGGGCTGATGGCGGTTCGGCGCGAGTACTCCGAAGCCCGGCCGCTCGCCGGCGCGCGGATCACGGGGTCGCTCCATATGACGATCCAGACCGCAGTTCTGATCGAGACCCTGGTGGCGCTCGGTGCCGAGGTCCGCTGGGCGTCGTGCAACATCTTCTCGACTCAGGACCACGCCGCCGCAGCGGTCGTCGTCGGGCCCGAAGGAACCGCGGAAGACCCGCGTGGCGTGCCCGTGTACGCGTGGAAGGGCGAGACGCTCGACGACTACTGGTGGTGCACCCAGCAGGCGCTCTCGTGGCCCGACGGGCAGAGCCCGAACATGATCCTCGACGACGGCGGCGACGCCACCCTGCTCGTCCACAAGGGCGCCGAGTTCGAGCGCGCCGGGGCGGTCCCGGATCCCTCGACCGCTGAGTCCGAGGAGTTCGCGATCGTGCTCGGGCTGCTCCAGCGCTCGCTCGAGGACGACCCGCAGCGCTTCACGCGGATGGCGTCCGAGATTCGCGGCGTGACCGAGGAGACCACCACCGGCGTCCACCGCCTGTACCAGTTCGCCGAGGAGGGCAAGCTGTTGTTCCCGGCGATCAACGTCAACGACTCGGTAACCAAGAGCAAGTTCGACAACAAGTACGGCTGCCGCCATTCGCTGATCGACGGAATCAACCGTGCCACCGACGTGATGATCGGCGGCAAGCTCGCGGTCGTGTGCGGCTACGGCGACGTCGGCAAGGGCTGCGCGGAGTCCCTGCGTGGCCAGCGGGCGCGAGTGGTCGTCACCGAGATCGACCCGATTTGCGCGCTGCAGGCGGCGATGGACGGCTACCAGGTGCTCACGCTCGAGGACGTGATTTCGACCGGTGACATCTTCATCACGGCCACGGGCAACCGCGACGTGATCACGGCCGAGCACATGGCGCGAATGAAGCATCAAGCGATCGTCGGAAACATCGGCCACTTCGACAACGAGATCGACATAGCCGGGCTGTCGAGGACTCCGGGCATTACCAAGATCGGCATCAAGCCGCAGGTTGATGAGTGGGTGTTCCCGGACGGGCATTCCGTGATCCTCCTGTCCGAGGGCCGCCTGCTGAACCTCGGCAACGCGACCGGCCATCCGAGCTTCGTGATGTCGAACTCGTTCACGAACCAGGTGATCGCGCAGCTCGAGCTGTTCGGGCACACCGACTCCTACGACAAGCGCGTGTACACGCTCGCTAAGCACCTCGACGAGAAGGTCGCGCGGCTGCATCTGGCGGCGCTCGGGGTCAAGCTGACCGAGCTGAGCTCCGGCCAGGCCGCGTATCTCGGCGTGCCCGTCGACGGACCGTACAAGCCGGACCACTACCGGTACTAGCCGCGCCGGCGCGGCGGCTCCGGGGCGTCCGCGGGCCAGGACTGGGACGTAGCGATGGCGCGCACGCGGCTGCCGGAGCACGAGGTCGCCGATCTCGGCCTGGCGCCGGCAGGTGTCGCCCGGATCGCCTGGGCGGGCGGGCAGATGCCCGTCCTGGCGCAGATCCGCGAGCGCTTCGTTGCGGAGCGGCCCCTCGACGGGATCCGGGTAAGCGCCTGCCTGCACGTCACCGCGGAGACGGCTCAGCTGGCGCTCGCGCTGACCGCCGCGGGCGCCAGGGTCGCGCTGTGCTCGGCTAACCCGCTGTCGACCCAGGACGACGTGGCCGCCGCGCTCGTGTACGAGCACGGCGTCGAGGTACGGGCGCTGCGTGGAGAGGACGTCGACACCTACGCGCGCCACGTCCGCGAGCTGCTCGACGGAGGGCCGGAGGTGACCGTCGACGATGGGGCCGACCTGCTGATGACCGCGCACGCGCGCGGCGGCGAGACGCTCGAGCAGCTGATCGGCGGCACCGAGGAGACGACCACGGGCCTCGTGCGGCTGCGGCGGCTCGAGGCCGAGGGAAAGCTGGCCTGCGCGGTGGTGGCGGTCAACGAGGCCCGCACCGAGAGGGCGTTGAACGATCGCCACGGTACCGGGCAGTCCGCGCTCGACGGGATCGTCCGCGCCAGCAACGTCCTCCTCGCCGGCAACACGCTGGTGATCGTCGGCTATGGGTGGGCCGGCCAGGGGATCGCCGAGCGCGCCCGCGGCGCCGGCGCCGCGGTGGTCGTCTGCGAGGTCGACCCGCTGCGTGCGCTCGAGGCGCGGATGGCCGGCTACCAGGTGATGCCGGCGCTCGAGGCGGCCGAGCGAGGCGATGTGTTCGTGACCGTCACCGGCTCGCGGCGGGTGCTGCACGGCGAGCACTTCGCCCGCATGAAGGACGGCGCGGTGCTCGCCAACGCCGGGCATTTCGACGTCGAGATCGATCTCACCGAGCTGGCCGACCTCGCCGTCGACGTGCGCGAGGTGCGTCCGCTGATCGAGCAGTACGAGCTCGCGGACGGGCGCCGGCTGAACCTGCTGGCGCGCGGCCGGGTCGTCAACCTGGCCGCCGGCGAGGGACATCCGGCGGCCGTGATGGATGTGTCGTTCGCGCTCCAAGCGCTCTGCGTCGAGGACCTCGTGCGCCGAAGGGCGGAGCTCACGCCGGGCGTTCTCCAGGTGCCCGAAGCGATCGATCAGGAGGTCGCGACGCTGAAGCTCGCGGCGCTCGGGGTGTCGATCGACGAGCCGACCGACGAGCAGCTGCATTACAAGGAGTCGTGGGGGTAGACCCGGGTCGCCGCGAGTCTTCTGAGAAGATCCCCGCTGATGGAAGGCGCCAGCAAACCGCGCAAGACTGCCTCCCGCCGGTCCACCGCCCGCCCGGCCCTCCGCGGCGGGATCGACCTCGGCGGGACGAAGATCGAGGCGATCGTCGTCGACGACTCGAATACGGTGCTCGGCTCCTCGAGACACCCGACCCCGTCGAGCGGCGGACCCGCGGACGTGACGGCCGAGATGATCAAGGCCATGACGGGCGCGTGCCAGGCGGCCGCGATCGAGTCGTCCGCGCTCCTCGGCGTCGGCGTCGGCTCCCCCGGCGTGGTCGATGCGGCCACCGGGACGGTCTCGACCGCGCGCAACCTTCCCGGTTGGGAGGGGTCGTACCCGCTCGGGTCAGAGCTCGAATCGCACCTGAGAACCAAGGTCGTGATCGGCAACGACGTGCAGGTCGCCACCGACGCCGAGTTCGCGCTGGGGGCGGGCAAGCCGTACCCGTCGCTGCTCGGGGTGATGTGGGGGACGGGCGTCGGCGGCGGCATCATCCTCGCCGGCAAACCGTGGGTCGGGCGTGGTGGCGCCGGCGAGATCGGGCACATGGTCGTCGAGATGGGTGGCGCCCGCTGCCCCTGCGGTCGCCGCGGCTGCATGGAGGCGTACGCCGGTCGCGCGGCGATGGAGGCCCGGGCGCGCAAACGACAGAAGGACCAGGCCACCGACCTCTTCAAGATCATGAAGGAGCGCGGCCGCACGAAGCTCACTAGCTCGGTCTGGGCCCGCGCGCTCGAGCGGAAGGACAAGCTCGCCACCGAGCTGATCAACGAGGCCGTCGAGGCGCTCGGCGCCGGCATCGCGTCCGCGATCAACCTGCTCGACGTGCCGGCGGTGATCATCGGTGGCGGCCTTGGTGTGCGGCTCGGCGAGCCCTACGTGAAGCGGATCCGCAAGGCGATGCAGCCGCACCTGTTCAACGACCAAAACCCTCCGGACGTCCTGCTGGCCGGTCTCGGCGACCTCGGCGGCTCGATCGGGGCTGCGCTGCTCGTCAAGCCGCCGGCCGCACGGCGGGCGCCGGCGCGCCGGCCCCGAACGGCGGCCGCCGGGAACTGAGGGTTGTCTGCGCGACGCCCGCTTGGTCGCGCGCCGGCTGCCGGCGGGTGCGGTGCAAAAGCCGCCAAGCCCGCGCTCGCCCCGCGCCGCGCCGCCGTGCCATATCAATGCCCGCAGGGCGCTGAATGCACCCGCGTGGCCGGCGGGAGCGGGCTTTGTTCATCTCCCGCATGTTTATGCACCGGGCTCGCGGAGGAATCGAGAAGTTTCGGGCTTTGATACAGGCGGGTCGGCGGCCTGCCCGATCGGTGGCGGGCCCGGGTTGGCGGCACTAGTTCGGGTGGGACGGTGGCGCCACCGCGCCCGGCCCGCCACCAGCGCGATTAACGCCGCCTAAACATCCGCACTATGGTGGTCAGCCGCCCTCTCTGGCAGGATGGGCGCGCCGCTGAAACGAACTAGCGGTAGCGGGGGGAGAGAGAGCCTTGCCACACATGCCTTCCGCGACAACGGCACGAATGCCCACACGGATGCTGAGGAGGTCATGATCGCGCGCGTCGCCGCGGTCGCCGCGCTGGTGGTGGCGATCGTCGTCGTGGTGCTCGTCGTGCTCGGCGGGAGCACGCCGTACACGCTGCACGCGGACTTCCAGGACGCCGGCGGACTCGTCACGGGCAATGACGTGCTGATGGGCCCGGGCAAGGTCGGGACGATCCAATCGATCTCGCTGACGCACAACGGGCAAGCGCAGGTCACGATGAGCATCGACTCGGTCGCGGCGCCGCTGCACGAGGGCACGGTGGCGCGGATCTACGAGAACTCGCTGTCGGGGGTCGCGACGCGGTACATCGTGCTCGAGCCGGCCCCGAGCGACGCGCCCGTCATCCCGAACGGCGGGACGATCGGCGCGGACCACACGTACTCGTTCGTGAGCCTCGACCAGGTGTTCGACTCGCTGAATCCGCTCACCCTGCTCGGGCTGCGGGGCGTCATCAAGGGCGAGGCGGCGAGTATCCAGGGCCGCTCCGCGCAGGCGAACCGGACGCTCAAATACCTCGCTCCCGGGCTCGCCAGCACCAGCAACCTGACCGCCGAGCTCGACCGTAACGAGCCGGCGTTCGACGGCCTCCTCGTCGAGGGGGCGCAGACGATGCAGGCGCTCGCGTCGCGGGCGCAGCAGCTGAGCGACCTGATCGTGCAGGCCAACACGACGACCGGCGCGGTGGCGCGCCAGAGCGTCGCGCTCCAGCAGGCCCTCCGGCTCCTTCCGAACACGCTCAACCGCTCGACGGCCACCTTCGCCGGGCTCGACAGCACGCTCGACGCGCTCGATCCACTGGTGGCCCAATCGAAGATCGCGTCGCGCCGGCTCGAGCCGTTCGCCGCGAGCCTCAACACCTTCACGAAGGTCGCGATTCCGACCGTCACCGCGCTCAGCGACCTGATCCACAACCCAGGGGGCACGGGCGACCTCACCAGCCTGTTCGAACAAACGCCCGGGCTCGCGAAGCTCGCCGCCACCGCGTTCCCGAATCTGATCAACTCGATGAACGCGTCGCAGACGCAGCTGGACCTGCTGCGCGAGTACACACCGGACGTCGCCGCCGCGCTCACGAACGTCGGCCAGGCCAGCGCCTATTACGACGCCAACGGGCACTACGTCCGGGTCCAGCCGACGTTCTTCGCGTTCGGCACCGACAGCTCGAACGAGCTCGTCTCCCGCAATCCCGCCGACCGCTACCAGGGGCTGCAGAAGGTCACCTCGCGCTGCCCCGGTGGCGCCGTTCAACCCTCGCCCGATGGCTCCTCGCCACAAGCCGTCAGCGGCTGCGACCCCAGCTCGACCCCGCCCGGGCCATGAAACCCATGAAGCCCATGACACCCATGAAGCCATGAGACGGCTCGCGCTGATCGCACTCGTGCTGGTCGCGGCAGCGGCCATCGTCGGCGTGGCGAGCGCCTCGGGAGGCGCCGGCAGCGACCCCTACTACGTGCGCGCGATCTTCGACGACGCCTCGTTCGCGGTGCAGGGCGAGCAGGTGCGGGTTGCCGGCGCCCCCGTCGGGTCGATCGCGTCGCTCGACGTGTGCGTCGCGCACAGCACCCCGTGCGCGCCCGGCACGCAGAACAGGGCCGCGGTCACGCTCGAGATCGACGACTCGCGGTTCGCCCCGTTCCACACGAACGCCACCTGCGCGATCCGGCCGCAGTCGCTGATCGGCGAGATGTACGTCGACTGCAACCCGGGTACCGCGGCGGCGCCCGCCCTCCACCAAATCAAGTCCGGCCCCGGCGAGGGCGACTACTTCCTGCCGGTCACGAGCACGAGCTCGCCGGTCGACTTCGACATCGTCCAGGACATCTATCAGGAGCCGGTGGCGCAACGGCTCGCGATCATCCTCAACGAGCTCGGCACCGGCCTGGCCGCCCGCGGATCTGACCTCAACGCGGTCATCCGCCGCGCCGACCCGGCGCTCGGCAACACCGATCAGGTCCTGAAGATCCTGGCCAGCCAGAACCGGGAGCTGGCCAAGCTCGCGACCGACTCGAACGCGGTGCTCGCTCCGCTGGCCAAGCAGCGACGGGCGCTGGCCGACTTCATCATCCAGGCGAACACGACCTCGCAAGCGAGCGCCGCCCGCGCCGCGGACATATCGAAGTCGATCCAGCTGCTCCCGGGCTTCCTCAGCCAGCTGAAGCCGTTGATGGTCGACCTCGGGACGCTGTCCGATCAGGGCACGCCGCTGGCGAGCGACCTCGGACAGAGCGCCGCGGCGCTCGGGCGCGAGTTCAAGGAGTTGACGCCGTTCGCGGGCGCAGCGCGGACCGCGCTGATCAACCTCGGCGCCAGCGCACAGCAGTCTCAGGGTCCGTTGGTCGCGACGATCCCGCTTGCCAAGCAGCTGAACCAACTTGGCACGCAGGCGCTCCCGTCCTCAACCGAACTCGACACGCTCACCGCGAGCCTCGAGAACACCGGCGCGATCCAGCAGTTGATGGCCGTTCTGTTCAACGGCACGAACGCGGGCAATGGGTTCGACAGCCTCGGGCACTACGTCCGCGACGAGTTGCAGGTCAGCGACTGCACCGGCTACGCGATCATCCCTGTCCCGGGCTGCTCCGCGAAGTTCGCCAAGGGGAGCGCGGCGGCAGACGCAACCGCCGCAGCCGCAAGCGACATGGCGAGCAGCCCCGCGAACCGCGCGGTTCTGAGCAGGGCGGCCGCCGAGGCGGGCGCGTCGGTCGCGCGCGCCACCGCGGCGCCGCTCACGAGCCTGCTCGACTACCTGATCGGACCCGGCGGATGAGCAACCGTCCGAACCGCGGCGGGCTCGCCAATCCGATCCTGATCGGCGCGATCACCGTGCTCGCCGTGATCGTCGCCGTGTTCCTTGCCTACAACGCGAACAACGGCCTCCCGTTCGTCCCGAGCTACACGCTCCACGTCCAGGTCGCGGACGCGAGCGAGTTGACCCATGGTGCCGAGGTCCACATGGGCGGCGCGCTCGTCGGGTTCGTCGACAGCGTGCAGCCGGAGCGCTCCGCCCAAGGCCAGCCGATCGCGGTACTCGGACTGAAGCTCAACAAGAGCATCGGGAAGCTGCCGGTCGACTCGACGTTCGCGATCCGGCTGAAGGGCGCGATCGGCCAGAAGTACCTCGCGATCAACCTGGGCAGGTCGAGGCGGATGTTCGCGAGCGGCGCCACCGTGCCGATCCGTCAGACCGGCGCCGCCGTCGACCTCGACCAGGTGCTGTCGATGTTCAGCCCGGCGACACGCCAGGGGGTCGTCGCCTCGACCGTCGGCTACAGCGACGGGTTCGCCGGCCGAGGCGTCGGCCTCAACGATGCGATCGTGGCGTTCGTCCCGCTGCTCGGGGACCTGAAGCCGGTGGCGCGCAACCTCGCCTCGCCGAACACGGACCTGGCCGGGTTCCTGCACGGACTCGAGTCGCTCTCCGGGACGCTGGCGCCGGTCGCGAACACCCAGGCCGCGTTGTTCGTCAACCTCGACAGCACGTTCCGGGCGCTCGCGAGCGTGTCGACGCCTTACCTCCAGGACGCGATCAGCGCCACGCCACCGGCGTTCGGTGCCGTGATCGCGCAAAGCCCGACGATCCGGCCGTTCCTGACCGACACCGCGACGCTGTTCAGCGAGCTGCGTCCCGGGATCGCGACGCTGCCGACCAGCGCCCCGGTCCTCGCCGACGCATTCGCCGCCGGAACCAAGAACCTCCCAGGGACCGCGGACCTCGACACGCGCCTCGTGACCCTGTCGAACTCGCTCGCGACCTTCGGGCAGACGCCGGCAGTTCAGCAGGGGCTCGACCGCCTGACGCTATTCGCCTCGAGCCTGCGCTCGCCGCTGGCGTTCCTGACCCCGGTCCAGTCCTCGTGCAACTACGTGACGCTGTTCCTGCGCAACGTCGGCAGCGCGCTGTCGGAGAGCACGACCTCGGGCACGTCGCTGCGGTTCTCGCTGGTGGCGATCGACGACGTTCTTGGCGCCGAGTCGGTCCCGTCGCAACAGCCGTACACAACGCCCCAGACCATCCCGACCACCGAGCACGGACCGCTCCACGTCAATCCGTATCCGAATACGGATTCGCCGGGCCAGACCCCCGAATGCGAGGCGGGGAACGAGCCGTACTCGGGCGCGGCGGCGGACATCGGCAACGCGCCGGGCAACCAGGGCCTCCAGACCGAGAAGACGAGCCAGCCCGGCACGACCCGCAAGACCGGCAAGACGGGAACCGGCACGTCCGGCAACAAGAGCGGGGGCTCCAAGTGAGGCGCCACAAACCGCGCGTGTCCAGCTTCGTGGCCGGGATCGTCGCCGCGCTCGTGATCGTGGCGGCGGTCTACCTGGTATTCGGCGGGCCGACCCCGTTCTCCGCCTCGCCGTTCGTGCTCAAGGCCGTGTTCACGACCGAGACCGAGCTGCACATCCCGTCGCCGGTGCGGATCGCCGGCGTCGACGTCGGCGAGGTGACCTCGGTCAAGCCGCTCGGCGGCAACACGCGGGCGGCGGTCATCACGATGGACATCAACAGCAACGGGCTGCCGATCCACGCCGATGCGACCGCCGGGATCCTGACCCGGATCTTCCTCGAGGGGAACTTCTACGTCGACCTGCACCCCGGCACGCCGAACGCTCCTGTGCTGGGTTCGGGCGCGACGCTGCCCGCCGCCCAGACGTCGGGGCCAGTCCAGCTCGATCGCGTGCTGGCGGCGCTGACCTCCGACTCCCGCTCGAACCTCGAGGCGCTTGTGCAGGGGCTCGGCGCCTCGCTCAGCGGCCAGCCAAGCGCGGCCCAGGACGCCGCCCAGAACCAGGACCCCAGTGTCCGCGGGTTGACCGCCGCGCAGGCGCTGAACCAGTCACTGCGCTACTCCGCCGGCGCGTTCAAGGCGAACGCGATCGTGAACGAGGCGCTGCTCGGCACCCAGCCGCACGACCTGAGCCAGGCCGTCCATGGCAACGAGGAGGTCTTCCGGGCGCTCGCGTCGCGGCAAGGGCAGCTCGCGAGTCTCGTCACCACGTTCGACAGGACGCTGGCCGCGTTCGCGGCTCGCCAGAACGACCTGAGCGCGAGCATCGCGGCGCTCCCGCCGCTGCTCCGCACGACCAACAGCGCGCTGACGTCGCTGAACGCCTCGTTCGGGCCGACGAAGGCGTTCGCGAAGGAGATCCTCCCGGGGGTCGAGCAGGTCGATCCGACGATCGGCGCGGCGCTGCCGTGGCTCTCCCAAGCGACCGCGCTGCTCGGCCCGAACGAGCTCGGCGGGCTCGTCTCGGACCTGACGCCGGCGGTCCAGGCGACCGCGAGCACGATCCACTCGACCACGACGCTCGTGTCGCAGAGCAACACGCTCGCGCGGTGCGTCACGCACAACCTGGTCCCGACCGGGAATACCGTGATCCAGGATCCGCCGAACACGACCGGGGTGTCGGTGTGGCAGGAATTGCTCGAGTCGGCGGTGGGGATCGCCGGCGCCGGTCAGAACTTCGACGGCAATGGGCGCTACCTGCGCTCCACGCCGGCCGGCGGCTCGGACGCGGTGGAGACGGGCAACCTCGGCTCCCAGGGACCGCTGTTCGGCAACGCCGTGCTCGCGCCGCTCGGCACGCGGCCCGCGTTCCCCGGGAAGGCGCCACCGGTCAAGAGCAGCACGCCGTGCTTCCAGAACGCCGCGCCGAACCTGAATCAGGTCACGACCGGGGTGGGGCCATGAGGCGCGCACTCACGGCCCATCGCAAGGACTTCATCGCGATCGTCGCGCTTGTCGCCGGCGCGCTCGCGGTCGCCGCGTACGTGCTCTACCACCAGCCGTCGTTCACGTTCGGCCAGAGCTACTACACGGTGCGGGCCGAGTTCGCGACCAGCGCGGCGGTCACCCCGGGGCAAGGGCAGGCGATCACGATCGCCGGCGTGCAGGTCGGGCTGGTCGGTGGCGTCCAGCTCGAGAACGGGCGGGCGGTCGTGACCATGAACATCTTCAAGAAGTACGCGCCGATCTACCGGGACGCGACCGTACTGCTCCGCCCGCGGACGCCGCTGAAGGACATGTACCTGGCGGTCGATCCCGGCACCAGACGGACCGGCGCGGTCCCGGACGGCGGGACGCTCGGGGCGGGGAGCACCGCGCCCGACATCGACCTTGACCAGATCCTGGCCTCGCTCGACTCAGACACGCGCAGCTACCTGCTGCTGCTCCTGAGCGGAGGCGCGGGAGCGTTCCAGAATCCCGCCACCGCGGTCCCCGCGCTCCAGGGCACGCTCAAGCGGTTCGCGCCGCTCGGCCGCGACGCGCGGACGTTCGCCACCCTGCTCGCCGCGCGGAGCCACAACCTCAGCCTCTCGATCCACAATCTCCAGCGGGTGGCCACCGCGCTCGGCGGCGTCGACGGCCAGCTGGCGTCGCTGATCGAGTCCTCGAACACGAACTTCGCCGCGATCTCCTCCCAGGAGGCCAACCTCGAGGCGGGACTGGCGCTGCTGCCGGGGACGCTCAACCAGACGAACCAGACGCTCGGAAAGGTGACGGGCTTCACCGACCAGCTCGGCCCGGCGCTCACGAAACTGCAGCCGTTCGCTCAGGCGCTCGCCCCCGCGCTCAAAGCCTCGCGGCCGCTGTTCCACGACACGACGCCTGTGATCCAGAATCAGCTGCGGCCGTTCTCGATCGCGGTACAACCGCTCGCGAAGGCGCTGAAGCCCGCCGCGACCGAGCTGTCCAAGGCGGTGCCGCCGCTGTCGCGGTCGGTGGCCGTGATCAACACGCTGTTCAACACGCTCGCCTACCAGCCCGCCGAGCAGCGAGCAGGGCTACTTGTTCTGGGGCTCCTGGCTCGCCCACATCGCGGCGAGCCTGACCGATCTTCAGGACGCACAGGGCCCGACCGTGCGCGGGATCTTCATGGCGAGCTGCCGGCAACTCAACCTGCTCGAGACGACGATCCAGCAAGGCAGTCCGTCGATTGCGCCCCTACTCGACCTGCTGAACGCTCCCGACTGGAGCAAGATCAACTCGCCGTATTGCCCGGCCGCGCTCCCCAGTGCGACCCGGCGCGCGGGGACTGGACAGGGGTCTTCCGGATGAACCGACAGGCACCGAGCCCCGCCAGGATCCTGACGATGGTCGCGTTCGCGGCCTCGTGCATCGGGCTGCTGCTGTACCTGTGGGTGTCGTTCGGCGGCACGACCTCGCTGAGTCCGAAGGGGTACGAGATCAGCGCGGAGTTCAATCAGGCCGAGAACCTCGGCAGCCAGGCCGACGTGCGGATCTCGGGGGTCAACGTCGGGAAGGTGATCAGCGTCGGTCTCGACCGTCGCACCGGCCTGACCCGCGCGGTCATGGAGATCGACCCGCAGTTCGCGCCGCGGCCCGCCGACACGCGAGCGATCCTCCGCCAGAAGACGCTGCTGGGGGAGACTTACGTCGAGCTGTCGCCCGGCTCGCCGACGGGGCCCAAGCTCGCGGACGGCGCGATGCTGCCGAAGGGACAGATCGCCCCGACCGTCCAGCTCGACCAGATCCTGTCCGCGTTCGACCCCGCGACACGGCAGGCGTTCGAGACCTGGATGCAGCAGCAGGGGACCGCGCTCACGGGCCGTGGTCAGGACCTGAACGCCGCGCTGGCCGAGCTGTACCCGTTCGCGACCAACGTCGACGCGGTGCTCGCGGTGCTGAACCGCGACAGCGCGGCCACGAGCACGCTGCTGAACGACGGCGGGCAGGTCCTGGCCGCGGTCACGCGGTCGCCTACGGCGCTCCAGCAATTGGTGAACAACGCCAACACCACGTTCTCCGCCACCGCCGCGCAGGCGGCCGCGCTCGCGGCCACGATCAAGGCGTTCCCGCCGTTCCTGGACGCGACGAAGACGACGATCGACCGCGTCTCGCGATTCGCGGCGATGACCAAGCCGCTCGTCGACCAGCTTCGCCCCGCGGCCGTCCAGTTGAGCCCGGCGCTCGAGCAGCTCGCCGTGCTCGCGCCCGAGTTGAACAGCCTGCTCGTCAACATCGGTCCACTCACGAGCGCCTCGAAGGCCGGCGTGCCGGCGGTCGACCAGTTCCTGAACGAAAGCGTCCCGCTGCTCACCCGCCTGACGCCGTACCTCGGTGGCGTCATCCCCGTCGTCGACTACATCAACACCTACCGACGCGAGGTCGCCGCGTTCTTCGCCAACGGGACCGCCGCCTCACAGGCCACGTCGCCCGCGGCTTCCGGCAACGGCGTACTTCACTACGTTCGGGTGTCGAGCCCGCTCAATCCGGAAACGCTCACGGACTATGCGCACCGTCTTCAGAGCAACCGCGGCAACCCGTATCTGATCCCTAACGGTTACTCCAGCCTCGTATCGCAACTTCCGGTGTTCGGAAGTTATTTGTGCACGAGTAGCCCTCAACCGACGATTGGCCCTACTATCCCGGCCTCTCTCGCCGCGGTCCTGAGCTCCGTCTACTACACCGCGAACCCAAACGGGCCGCCGTGCAAGGCTCAGCAGCCGCTCGGCGAGGCAACGACAGGACAAGCAAGGGCCTTTCCCCAACTACAACCAATCCCATGAGCATGGCCGGCTCTGCTTCGACACACACACAGATCAAAGGAGGAGTCAATTGCGACGAATCGTCGTAGTTGCCACGGCACTCGCCGTGCTTATCGCCGCAGCGTCGGCGTTTGCCGCCAGCGGCGGCCTCAACACTTACTCGGCGACGCTGAAGTTCTCGCCGAACAAGGCGGGCTCGAGCAAGAGCCCATCGGCGCTGGGATTCACCCAGAAGTACGCCGCCGGCGGCACCAACGGAAACCGCACCGCCCCGCTGACCGACATCACGACCAAGATCTACGGCGTGGTCTCGGACGGGAAGGACTTTCCGACCTGCAGCCTGAACAAGATCGCGCAGGCCGGTAGTGACAAGGGCTGCCCGTCGGGCGCGCTCGTCGCTTCGGGTTCGATCACGGCGCTGATCGGTTCCCAGACGGATCAGAGCACGGCGGGAGCGCTTGGAACGTGCGACCCGCTCCTCCACGTCTGGAACGCGGGGCAAGGGAAGATCGTGTTCTTCTTCGTCGACCAGGCGCCGAATCACCTCTGCCTGAACGGTGGCATCACCACCGGCGAGGTCGGACCGTACCCGGCCACGGTCAAGACGGTCGGCAAGACGCTCGTGATGGACACTCCGATCCCGGGCTACGTCTCGTTCCCGACCGGGCTCGAGGGCTCGCTCACCAGCCTGAACCTCAGCTGGAAGAACCTGAGCAAGAAGCTCAAGAACGGCAAGACCGCGCATTACGGCGTGTCGGTTGCCTGCAAGAGCGGCAAGCGTCCCTACAGCGAGACGTTCACCGCGGTCCCCAATGCCGGCGGCACGCCGTCGACGTCGGTCGTGACCGGCACCCAGAAGTGCAGCTGATCTAGTCGCTGCTGTTAGTCGTCCCCGGCGCCCCGGCGAAGCTCGCGGGGGCGCCGGTCGTTTAATGGGCCGCCTTCGGTGGCGTCCTCCGGATGGAATTGCGGCAGGCCCGTTAGGCGAGGCAAGGATGCCGAGCGGGCCGTCGCCGCAATGCCGGTTCCGCCGGGCGTCCGTGCCCGGCGGGCGCGGTCCTTTGAATGGCTGAGAGTCAGCGGATGGAAACGGCGGGCGGCTGAGGGTGGGTGCGGGCGTCCCGGGGACGGGACGCGGCGCGCGGGGCATGCATGAGCGCGACAACTGAGCCGATCCGGCGAGGCCGTGCCGTACTAGGCATGCCCCGCATGCCTGAGACGGCACGGCTCGACGCAAATGCCCTCGAATTGCCGTGTTATGCATGCTCCGGAACCCGCGGCGGCCCCGACGGGACCACAGCACCCCCCTCCAGATGCCCGCCGTTAACCGCCGGGCCAAAGCCCCGCGACCGCCACGGAATCAGCGACCGCCCGCCCGGCACGGAAGCCGGGCGGAACCGGACCCATGGACGCCGAGCGCAGCGAGGCCCCGTAAAAACCCGTCAGGCGACTTCGAGGCGCTCTGCCCGCTGGGCGGTGCGCTCGGACTCGTTGAGCATCTGGAAGAACAGCACGACGAGCGCGATCCCCATCACGATCGACTGCTCGAGCGCCATCACGAGGCCCGCCATCATCTGGTCCTCGAGCGGCGACAGCCCCCAGTAGGACGGCTGGTGGGCGTAGAACGAATAGATCACGGTCGGCGCGAACGCGAGCGCGACGCCGAGCAACCCGACGAGCAGCTTGCCGCCGGCCATGTAGGCGACCGGCCCGAGGCCGGCCAGGCGCCGGCGGTTGCGGATCGGCGAGAGCACGTGCCACCAGTAGAGCGAGCCCGCGAGGAAGAACGTCATGTGCTCGCACGCGTGGATGAAGCCGTTGCCCTGGGCCTTGTCGTACAGCGCCGGCACGTGCCACAGCCACAGCACGCCTGCGTAGAAGATCACCGCGAACGCGGGGTGCGCGATGAAGCCGGCGCGGCGCTCGATCGTCGTCAGGCGCCGGGTCACCGGTCGCAGCAGCACCTTGGTGAGGCCCAGGATCAGCAGGATCGGCGCGATGTCGAGCAGCAGCATGTGCTGGACCATGTGCATCACCATCATCTGGTCCCCGAGCGAATCGAGCGGGGAGACGAGCGCCACCAGGATCGTGAAGATCCCGCCGGCGAACAGCGCCAAGCGCCACAGGGGAGGCCGGTGGCGCTCAGCCCGGCGTGCCCGGCGCCAGGCGGCCGCGTACAGCGACACCAACACCACGACCGAGAGCAGCGCGGTCCAGTCGAACGTCCACGACGTCTGCGGACTCACCCCCGGGATTATGCGCGCACGCAGCGGCCGATGCCCAATCGACAAACGCCCCACCGAGGACTAGGCTTGGGGGTTCAACGCACATCCATCCTTCCAGCAAGGAGGTAGGTTCGATGCGCATCGAGGTCAAGGGCCGCAACCTGCCCGTTTCGGACGACCTGAGGGAGCACGTCGCCAAGCGCTTCCGCAAGGTCGAGCGGCAGGTTTCCGAATTCGCCGAGCTCGAGGTGGAGGTGTTTGAAGAGCGCAACCCCGCGATCGCCGACAACCAGGTGGCGGAGGTGACGCTCCACTTGAAGGGGGTGACGCTGAGGGCGCGTGACGCCTCCCCGGACATCGTGCACTCGGTCAACCTGTGCGCCGATGAGCTCGCGGTTCAGGTCAAGCGACACCGTGACAAGCGGCGTAAGCGTCGTGAGGCGCGCGCTGCCGCCCAGGGAGTCGCGACCGTTCCGGAATCGCCCGAGGACGAGGACGAGTCGTTCTTCGGGGAGCCCGCCGGAGCACGTGAAGCCGGTCCGCCAGGAGTGTCTTCCGCGGCGTAGAACCGCCCTGGACCCACTGCTACGCTAGGCCCATGTCCATTCTGGACCGCGCTCTTCGCATGGGCGAAGGCAAGAAGTTCAAGGTCTACGAACAGCGGGTTGGACGGATAAATGGCTTCGAGCCTGAGCTCGAGCACTCCACCGACGCCGAGCTGAGAGAGGCCGCCGACGAGCTGCGCGAACGCGCCGCCGGCGGCGAGAGCCTGGACGATCTGCTGTTCGAATGCTTCGCGCTCGTTCGCGAAGCCGGTAAGCGCACGATGGGGATGCGCCACTTCGATGTTCAGCTGATCGGCGGCATGGTGCTCCACGACGGCGCGATCGCCGAGATGCGGACCGGCGAGGGCAAGACGCTCACGGCCACGCTGGCCGTCGTGCTCAACTCGCTCGCCGGCCGCGGCGTCCACGTCGTCACCGTCAACGACTACCTGGCGCGCCGCGACGCGATGTGGATGAAGCCGATCTACGACGCGCTCGGCGTCACCGTCGGGATCCTCCAGAACATGCAGCCCTACGAGGACAAGCGCGCCGCCTACGCCGCGGATGTGACGTACGGCACGAACTCCGAGTTCGGCTTCGACTACCTCCGCGACAACATGGCCACCACGCTCGACGAGAAGGTCCAGCACGGCGGGCGGGCCAAGCCCGAGGAGGGCAAGTCCCAGTACCACACGTTCGGGATCATCGACGAGGTCGACAACATCCTGATCGACGAGGCGCGGACGCCGCTGATCATCTCGGGCGCCCCCGAGCAGGCCGCCGAGCTGTACGGCCGGTTCGCGAAGCTGGCGCCGCAGATGGTGCCCGGCAAGACGCCCGAGGGCATGGACCCGCGGATGAAGAAGGAGTTCGTCGCGGACTTCGACTACGAGTTCGAGGAGAAGCACAAGACGGTCTCGGTCACCGAGCGCGGCGTCGCCAAGGCCGAGCGGTTCCTCGGGATCGACCACATGTACCGCGCCGAGAACGGCCACCTCGTCAACCACCTGATGCAGTCGCTCAAGGCCGAGTCGCTGTATAAGCGCGACGTCGACTACGCGGTGATCGACGGCGAGGTCAAGATCATCGACGAGTTCACGGGGCGCATCCTCGAGGGCCGGCGGTGGTCGGAAGGCCTCCACCAGGCGGTCGAGGCCAAGGAGGGCGTGCGGGTCCAGGAGGAGAACCAGACGCTCGCGACGGTCACGCTGCAGAACTACTTCCGCATGTACGACAAGCTCGCGGGCATGACCGGTACGGCGCTGACCGAGGCGACCGAGTTCATGAAGATTTACAACCTTCCGGTCGTCGAGGTCCCGACGAATCGCCCGATGGTCCGCGGAGACAAGAACGACCAGGTCTACAAGACCAAAGAGGGCAAGGCCAGCGCGATCGCCCGCGAGATCGAGAAGCGCCACGCCTCCGGCCAGCCGGTGCTCGTCGGGACGATCTCGGTCGAGATGTCCGAGCAGCTGTCGGCCGACCTCAAGCGCAAGGGCATCCAGCACTCGGTGCTGAACGCCAAGCCCGAGCACGCTGAGCGGGAGGGCGAGACGATCGCCGAGGCGGGCGCGCCGGGCGCGGTCACGATCGCCACCAACATGGCCGGTCGCGGCGTCGACATCAAACTCGGCGGCAACGCCGAGCACCTGACCCAGCTCGAGATGGCCAAGCTCGGGCTCCAGCCCGGCGAGCCCGATTACGACGAGCACTACAAGAAGGTGTTCCCGGCGATCGAGGCGCGCGTCGACGCCGCCCGCGACCAGGTGCTCGAGCTCGGCGGCCTGTTCATCCTCGGCACCGAGCGCCACGAGTCGCGGCGGATCGACAATCAGCTGCGCGGCCGCTCCGGCCGCCAGGGCGACCCCGGCGAATCGCGCTTCTTCCTCTCGGCCCAGGATGACCTGGTGCGCCTGTTCGCGGGCGAGCGGATCTACAAGATCCTCGACAAGCTCGGCAGCGTCGACGAGGAGGGCAACGAGGAGCCGATCGAGCACGGGATGCTCTCGAAGCAGATCGAGAAGGCCCAGCGCAAGGTCGAGGAGCAGCACTTCCTCCAGCGCAAGCACACGCTCGAGTACGACGACGTGCTCAACCAGCAGCGCGAGGTGGTCTACAGGTACCGCGACGAGATCCTCGAGGGCCGCGACATGAGCGAGGCCGCCCGCCAGGAGATCGGGAACTTGATCGAGCGCCAGGTGGCGGACTACACCGCCGGCGACTTCGTCGAGGAGTGGGACGTCCTCGGGCTGCTCCGGCGGATGGACGAGATGCTCCCGCCCGACGCAGATGTCATCGACGTCGATCCGCACCGGGTCGATCGCGAGGAGCTAGTCGACGTGCTCAAGGAGCAGGCGGAGGAGGAGTACGACCGCCGCGAGGAGGAGTTCGGCCCCGAGCTGATGCGGGACATCGAGCGGTTCCTGCTGCTCCAGATCATCGACCAGCGCTGGCGCGAGCACCTGTACGACATGGACTACCTGCGCGAGGGCATCCACCTCCGCGGGTTCGCCCAGATCGAGCCGCTGGTCGCGTATAAGAACGAGGCCTTCGAGCTGTTCCGAGACCTGATGAACAGCGTCTGGGAGGACTACGCCCGGCTGATCTTCCACGTCCAGGTCACGCCCGTCGACCCGACCAACGGCGGCGCCCCGGCGCCGCCGCCGACGCGGAGCCCGAGCCGCGCCGCGAGCTCGTCCACCGGCGGCGGACGGGTCACGTATTCGGGCGGTGGCGGAGCAGCCCAGGGCGCGATGGCGATCGCCGCCGCGGCCGGTGGCGTGGTCGAGAACGGAGCGGCTGCCGAGGTGCCGGAGATGGCGCACGTCGAGCAGCGCCGCGTCGATCCGGGCGAGCAGATCGGCCGCAACGATCCGTGCTGGTGCGGGTCGGGCAAGAAGTACAAGAAGTGCCACGGGGCGTAGTGGCCGCAAGTGGCCGGCCCGGAAGACCTGCGCGTTTCCGATGAGCAGCGCGAGCGCGCGGCGCAGGACATCCGCGAGCACTTCGCCGCCGGCCGGCTGACCGACGACGAGCTGTCAGAGCGGGTCCAGGCCGCCTACGACGCCCGCACCGAGCAGCAGTTACGCGCCGCGCTCGCCGACCTGCCCCAGCTGCCCGCCACGCCCGCGCAGCAGAAGGCTGAGCTGGCGGCGCGCCGCAGCGCGCTCCAGCGCCGGATGTTTCAGGAGGCCGGTGGCGGGCTCGGCACGTTCGCGCTGTGCACGGCGATCTGGGCCGTGACGGGGGCGAGCGGCTTCTTCTGGCCGATCATCGTCCTGGTCGCGTGCCTGCTGCCGGTGCTGAGCAACGGCTGGCGGCTGTACGGGCCCGCCCCCGATTTCGATCAGGTCGAGCGCGACCTCGATGCGCGCCGGCGCAAGGTCGAGCTCGGTCATAAGGCCCGGGGGGCCGCCCACCACCGTGCCGCCCGGCGCTCGGGGCGGCACGGCGAACGTGAGTAGCTGGAGCGGTGCCTAGCCCTGCTTCTGGTGCCGGATGTGATCCGGCGCGATCACGAACTTGATCCGCTGCTCACCGGGCTGGCGGAACGGGTACTCGTCCTGGCCGATGTACTTCTTGGTCAGCGCGTTGATGTGCTCGTCGGCCCCGTCGGTGGTCGCGGTGACCGTCCCGCGAATCTCGACATAGTTGTAGGGGTTGCCGGCCTCGTAGACGAGCGCGGTGATGTGGGGATCGCGCTCGAGGTTGGTTGGCCATTTCCGGCCCTCGGCGCTGTTGACCGCGACGGTGCCGTCGTCGTCGCTGATCCAGACGATCGTGCTCAGGATCGACCCGTCGGGATTGAGCGTCGAGACGACCGCGTAATTGGGCTCCGTGAGGAGCTTCTGGACTTCTGAATCGTTGAGCGTTGCCATGTTCCGGAATGTACCGCTGCTACTGTGAACGCACATGACGACGGCGCCCTCAGAGCCTCTTTCCCAGCGCCTCGCGACCATCCGCGAGCAGCTAAAGCTGCTTGCGGACTACCTTTGACCCCGCTCAGCTGAGCGAGCGCATCGACGCGCTCGAACACGAGATGGGCGCGCCGGGCTTCTGGGAGGACCAGGAGAGGGCGGCGAAGGTCAGCGCCGAGCACTCGCGCACGAGCCGCAGGCTGTCGGTCTACCGCGACCTCGAGCGCGACGTCGACGATCTCGAACCGCTCGCCGAGCTCGCGGAGGAGGACCCGGAGATCGCGGCTGAGCTCGAGGAGCAGATCCGGAGCGTGACCGACCGCTTGGCGCAGCTCGAGGAGCAACGCCTGTTCTCGGGCCGCTACGACACCGGCGATGCGCTCGTGACGGTCAACGCCGGCGCCGGCGGCACCGACGCTCAGGACTGGGCCGAGATGCTGCTACGGATGGAGATGCGCTGGGCCGAGCGGCGCGGGTTCGAGGTCGAGTTGCTCGAGGCCTCTCCGGGGGAGGAGGCCGGGATCAAGTCGGCGACGTTCCTCGTCAGGGGCGAGAACGCCTACGGTCTGTTCGGCGCCGAGAAGGGCGTGCACCGGCTGGTGCGCCTGTCGCCGTTCGACGCGGCCCACCGCCGCCAGACGAGCTTCGCCGGAGTCGAGGTCTCGCCGGTGGTCGAGGACATCGGGGACGTCGAGATCGACGACGACGACCTCCAGATCGACACGTACCGGGCGAGCGGCGCCGGCGGTCAGCACGTGAACAAGACCGACTCCGCGGTGCGGATCACGCACAAGCCCAGCGGGATCGTTGTCCAGTGCCAAAACGAGCGCTCGCAGTCCTCGAACAAGGCCGAGGCTATGACGATGCTGCGGTCCAAGCTGCTCGAGCTCGAGGAGCGGAAGCGGCGCGAGGAGATCGCCAAGGAGAAGGGCGAGGCCCAGGACGTCAACTTCGGCTCGCAGATCCGATCCTACGTCCTGCACCCGTACTCGATGGTCAAGGACCACCGGACCGACTACGAGATGGGCGACACCGCGCGGGTGCTCGACGGCGACCTCGACGGGTTCGCCCGTGCGTATCTATTGAAGTCGGCGAAGTAGCCGCGCTGTATTAGTGCGGTTCGGCGACCGCGCGCCATTCCTCGCGCACCTCGCCCCGGGGCAGCCAGTCGGGCAGGTCGAGCGCCAGATGACGCGAGATTGCGATCGCGAACGGCTCGTAGCTCGAGCGCAGGTCCGCGAGCCGCTTCGCGCACGCCTCCTTGTCGACCTCGGGGTCGCGCTCCACCCGGCGCGTGCTGAGCGTGTACGCGAGGTCCCCGAGAGCCCGTTGGCGGCCTCGGCGATCTGGAGCGTCTTGCCGAGCCCCCCGACCGGGTCCGACGGCGTTGAGGCGCTGAAGAACGCGCCTGCGCTGAAGTACAGATCGCTCCCGAAGTTGGCTGTACGGGGACCGCCGAGGTGGGTCGAGACCGCCCACTGCAGCCCGGAGTAGCTGAGGATCACGCCGGCGCTGAGCAGCCCGAGAATCGCCACCAGCCCGAGCGGACCGAAGATGCCGAGCATCGTGTCGGCCGCCTTTCGGTGCAGCCGCCTCGCGCCAGCCCGCCAGGGAATCCAGAACGTGCGGAGGATCGCGCGCGCGATCGCGGGATCCCGGTTCACCCGGCGCGGGAGCAGGAACACGATGAAGAACTCCGCCAGGAGGAACGCGAGCGCCACCAGGGAGAGAAGGCCGACCACGAGATGCAACATCTATGCTCGCCCCATACCCGAACTGACCATCAATCAAGTCGTTTCTCGGGCACTCGCCGAGGATGTGGGCAGCGGTGACGTCACGACCGCGGCCACCGTTGCTGTTACGGCGCGGGCGGGCGCTTTGATTTCTCAGAAGGCCGCGGGCGTTATTTACGGGCTCGACGTGGCGACCCAGACGTTCCGCGCACTGGACGCGGACATCGCGGTCGACCGGCTCGTCCAGGAGGGTTTGTGGCGCGAGAGCGGACCGGTGCTTGCGCCTTCGAGGGCTCGGCGCGAGCGATTCTGACCGGCGAGCGGACGGCTCTGAATTTCCTCCAGCGGCTCTCGGGTGTGGCGACGCTGGCCGCGCGCTGCGTGCAGGCGGTCGCCGGCACCGGTGCGGTGATCCTCGACACCCGCAAGACCACGCCCGGCCTGCGCGCGCTCGAGAAGGCAGCGGTCGCCGCCGGCGGCGCCACCAACCACCGCGTAGGCCTGTACGACGCGATCCTGATCAAGGAGAACCACGCGGCGCTCGCCGGCGGGGTAGGGGAGGCGGTCCGCCGCGCTGCGGGTCTATTCCCCGATCTGCAGCTCGAGGTCGAGTGCCAGACCCTCGACGAAGTGGACGAGGCGCTTGCCGCGGGCGCTGGGTTCTTGCTCCTCGACAACATGTCGGTCGACGAGCTGAAAGCCGCCGTGGATCGCGTGGCCCGCCGGGCGAAGCTCGAGGCCAGCGGCGGGTTCACACTCGAGACGATCCGGGCGGTCGCGGAGACCGGCGTAGACTTCGTATCAGTGGGTGCGATCACCCACAGCGCCCCGGCGCTAGACCTGTCCCTCCTCCTCGAACCGATTTCATGAACTTGCCGATGTTCGGTGCGACAGACGCACCCTTGCTACTGGAGAACATCCCCGCCCTGCAGGATGAAGTCCGCGCGCTCGCGCGCGAGCGCGGGGCGGTGATCCTCGCCCACAACTACCAATTGCCCGAAATCCAGGATGTCGCCGATTACGTGGGCGACTCGCTCGGGCTCTCCCAGCAGGCGGCCGGCGCCGACGCGGACACGATCGCGTTCTGCGGCGTGCACTTCATGGCCGAGACCGCCTCGATCCTGTGCCCCGACAAGCGCGTGCTGATCCCCGACCTCGATGCGGGCTGCTCGCTGGCGGACTCGATCACCGCGGCGCAGCTACACGACTGGAAGGCGAAGCACCCCGGTGCGATCGTCGTCATGTACGTGAACACGACCGCCGAGGTCAAGGCGCAGACCGACTACTGCTGCACCTCGGCGAACGCGGTCAAGGTCGTGCAGCACATCTATGACGAGCACGGTTCCGACGTGGAGATTCTGTTCGGACCCGACATGTTCCTCGGCGCCTACGTCGAGAAGACGCTCGGACGGCCGATGCACGTGTGGGACGGCGAGTGCCACGTCCACGCCGGTATTAGGCCGTCCGACATCGCGTCCGTGCGTGCCGCGCATCCCGGGGCCGACTTCCTGATCCACCCCGAGTGCGGGTGCTCGACCAGCGTGATGGAGTACGTCGCGGCCGGCGACGTCGACAGCGACGGCGTTTACATGCTCTCGACCGGCGGGATGCTCGGGTACGCGCGCTCGCATGCGGGCGGGCCGCCTGCCACCGCGATCGTCGCCACCGAGACCGGCATGCTGTACCCGCTCCGGGAGACGGCGCCGGACATCGAGTTCATCGCGGCCAACGAGGCGGCTCACTGCCGCTTCATGAAGATGATCACGCTCCCGAAGCTTCGCGACGCTTTGCGAGACGGGGTTTTCGAAGTGAAGGTCCCGTCCGAGATCGCCGACCGGGCGCGGCTGCCGATCGAGCGGATGGTGGCGATCTCTTAGGCGTTTACCCGGAATCGGCCAGCAGGTCGATTCCGTTGTCCACGGCGTCCCTGACGCGCCGGAGCGTGACGCGCTTGCGCTCGAACTCGTCGGGCGTGTAGCAGTGGACGTCTGCGGCGTCGCCCATCTCGAGACCGTCCCAAAGCGAGCCTGCGTGGTAGACGCGCTCAAGCCACGGCATGCCCTCGAACGCGTGCGAGACGAGGATCACGATGAATTCAGGGCCGCGCTCGCGCTGCGGCGGCGCCCCCCGCTCGTCGGCGACGCGCGCGCCGCCGAGCACGGCGACGTCGATCTGCCAGCGGTCTCCGACGCGCTCCAGGTATCGCTGGAGCTCGCGCCGGTTGACGGCGGTGGTCACCTCCACGGGGCGATTGTCCCGGTAGCGGGCTGCGGGCGCAACGATTTCAGTATTTAGCGATGGCGGGGACCATCTGATCGAACAGCTGGATCGCGGTCCAATTGCCCGGCCCATCGATCATCAGCGCGAATGCGAGCACGTGGTGGTCGGGCGTGTTGCAGTAGCCGGCGAGGTTCGTCACGTAGTCGAGCGTGCCCGTCTTCGCGACGCACTGGCCCTGGGCGGCGGTGTGGGCCGCGATGTTTTGGACGGTGCCGGTCATTCCGACGATCGGGAGCGACGCGGTCAGGATGCGGCCGTTCGGCGTGTTCCGGATGGTTTTTAGGAGGTCCACGATCTCGACCGGCGATGAGCGGTCAGAGCGCGAGAGACCCGAGCCGTCGACGATCCGCGGGTGCACGCCGAGCGAGTCGATCACGGTCGAGATCACGTGAGCGCCGGCGGTGATGCTCCCACCGGTTCCGAACCGGACGCCGAGCTGCTTGGTCAGCATCTCGGCGAAGAAATCATCCGAGGGCACGTCCATCAGTTTCAGCATCACGTTGAGCGGAGGGGAGGTGACGGTGGCGAGCGTTTGCGCGCCGTCGGGCGCCGGGAGGGTCCGGTTGAGCGGGCGCGCGCCGATTCCGGCGCCGTGCATCGTCAGGACCAGCTGTCTTGGCCGCGAACGCGCCCGGGTTGAGCTTCTTGAAGGTCGAGCCGTGGTCGTAGCTCAGCGCCGACAACTGGCCGCCGAAGTCGGGAACGTCCGGCGCGTACCCGGTGGCGGGTCCGCCTCGAAGCTCGTCGAACAGCGCGGCGTCACCGATCACCCAGCCCGTCACTCGCTTGATCCCGTCGCGGCCGAGTTGGCCCACGAGCTGGTTGGCGGTGGGGCCGTACCCCTGCTCCCAGTTGCGGTTGAAGGCGCCGTCCCCGAACGTCGGGTCGCCGCCGCCGACGAGATACAGGTTTCCGTGCCACACGCCTCCCGGTCCGAGATGGCCGGTGCCGACGATCGTGGTCTGCAGGTGCGCGCTCGGTCCGAGCTCGCTGAGCGCCGCCACCGACGTGTAGAGCTTCTCGACCGACGCCGGCGAGCGGCCGACGCCCGACCGGAGCGAGAACAGCGGCGTCTTGTCGGTCAGGTCGTAGACGAACGCACCGGTCTGAGGACCTCCCTTGGCCAGCGCGCTCGACAGCGCGGCCCGCAACGCGGTCAGCTGCGGCGACGGGGTCTGCGGCGGCTCCGGCGCGGCATGGAGCGGGGTGGTCGCGGTGGCCGTCGTGGCCGTGTGCGCGATCGGCGTGCCGACCGACGCATCCGAGCTCGGCTTTTGGGCGTGGCCCCCGCCGCCACATCCCGCGATCACCGCCGTCACGGCGATGCCCCCCAGAATCCGGCGTGTCAGGCTGACTCGAGCTCCTCCACCGTGTGCGGGCCGACGCACGCCACCGACAGCTCGTCGGCTACGCGCTCGGCAACATCTCTCACCTCGTCGAACGTTACTTCGTCGAGCAGCGCGATCGTCTGATCGGGGTCGACGTCCTCGCCGTACACGATCGTCTGCTGTGCGGCGTGGCGGGCGATCGCGCCGGTGTTCTCGAACGCGATCGCGCGGGCGCCGGCGGCGTATGCGCGGGCCCGCTCGACCTCTGCCTCGGTCGGGCCGTCCTCGCGGAGCTCGGTGACGATGTCGCGCATCCGCCGGTACGCCTCGAGCATCTTGGTCGAGTCGAGTCCCGCGGCCAGCTGGAGCACCGGCACGTCGGAGTAGGAGTGCGCGACGGAATGCACCGAGTACGCGAGGCCGCGCTGCTCTCGGATCTCGTCGAACAGCCGCGAGCCCATCGAGCCGCCGAGCAGCGTCGAGTAGATCGTGAGCACCGCGCGCTGCTTGGGGTTGCCGGGCTCGATCCCCGGCTGGTAGGACATCCGGAGGTGCGATTGATTCGAGTCACGCTCTTTGACAAGGATGCGGGGGTGTTGCGCCGGCGCCGGCTCGTACGGGGCGGGTTCGGGCCGGGTCGGAAAACGCGTGAACAGCTCATCGACGGCGCCGTTCTGCGGCAGCCCCTCGAGGTTGCCGACCAGGAACGCGCCACCGCGGTCGGGCGCCCAGCGGCGGTTGCGGAACTCGACGATGCCCTCGCGGGTGAACGTGTCGCGGATGTGCTCGGCCGGTCCGAGCACCGGACGGCCCAGCGGGTGATTGCCGAACGCCGCCTCGTCGATCAGATGCCCGGCCATCACCGCCGGCTGATCGTTGGCGCGCGCGATCTCCTGCACGACCACCCCGCGCTCGCGATTCAGCTCGTCCTCGTCGATCCTCGAACGACCGACGAAGTCGGTCAGCAGGTCGGCGGCCTCGAGCGCCTTGCTGGCCCGGGCGGTGATGTGGAATGCGACCAGATCATGGCTCGTGTACGCGTTCAGGACGGCGCCGATCCGCTCCGCGGCCTCGTTGACGTCCCGGTAGGTCGGGTACTTCTCACCGCCCTTGAACACGAGATGCTCGAGAAAGTGGGCCATCCCGTTCTCCTCAGTGCGCTCGGTCCGGGCGCCGGCATCGAACGCGACGAGGATCGTCACGGACCGAGTTCCCTCGACCGAGATCCGGTACAGAGGGAGCCCATTGGGTAACGAGGTCTGCGTGATCGACGGCACCGAAACAGAAAATAGCTGCTCGTGCAAGTCCCCTTGCAGGGGGAGGATCAGGGGACGTTCCGAGATGGGCCTCGGTAGGCTGCCCCGAACCTATGGCTAGAACTGAATCACAGCATCGAACCCGCCGGCGGCGCGACAGCGCCGCTTCGGCGATGATCGCGCCCCGCGAGGCTCAGGCCGTCGGGCCGGTTCCGACCGCCCGGTCGGTGATCGATTTCCGCGGCGTGTCCAAGCGCTATTCGAGCGGCGACATCGGTCTTGACGGCGTCACGTTCTCGATCGACCGCGGCGACTTCGTGTTCCTCGTCGGCTCCACCGGCTCGGGCAAGTCGACCGTGATGCGCCTGCTGATCAAGGAGCTCGAGCCGACCGGCGGAACGATCCGCGTGGCCGGTCACGACCTCGGCGTGATCAAGCGCAAGCGGATCGCCTACTACCGCCGCAATCTCGGCGTGGTGTTCCAGGACTTCAAGCTGCTCCCGGGCCGGACCGTGTACGAGAACGTCGCGTACGCGCTGCAGGTCACCGGCGGCACCCGTCGCGACATCCGCGACAAGGTGCCGGACATCCTGCGCCTGACCGGGCTGTCGACGAAGCTGCACAACTACCCGGACCAGCTGTCGGGCGGTGAGCAGCAGCGCGTGTCGATCGCGCGCGCGTTCGTCAACCATCCGCCGCTGCTGCTCGCGGACGAGCCGACCGGGAACCTCGACCCCGAGACGAGCGTCGACATCATGCGGTTGCTCTACCGGATCAACCGGACCGGCACCACCGTGCTCGTGGCGACCCACGACCAGGCGATGGTGGACAAGATGCGCCGGCGCGTGATCGAGTTGTCCGAGGGACGGATCGTCCGCGACGAGGCCACCGGCCGGTACACGCGCGACGAGACCACGCGCGAATTCGCCCGCCGCATGCGCCAGCCCCCGACGCGCCCGCCGGCGGTGTAGCGGATGAAGGTTGGGTTCTTCCTCCGAGAGGCGTTGCGGTCAATGCGGCGGAGCGCCGCCCCGAGCTTCGCAGCGCTCGCCACCGTGCTCGTGACGATGCTCGTGCTCGGGGTGTTCATCCCGATCGTGCAGGCCACCAACGGCGCGGCCGACAGCGTCCGCGGCCGTGTCGAGGTCGACGTGTACATGAACACGAGCGCGACGGCCGCCGACGATCAGCGCGTCCAGCACGAACTGCTCGGCCTGGCGCACGTCAAGTCCGTCCAGTTCGTCTCGAAGCAACAGGCCTACCAGCAGCAGTCCGCCCAGAACGAGCAGGCCTACCAGCTGCTGGGATCCAACCCGCTGCCCGACACGTTCCACGTCACTCCCGACAACCCGAGCAACGTTCTGGCCGTCCACAGCGAGATCACGGGATCGGGCTCGGGCTCGGGCGGAAACGGCCCGATCGATTCCTCGATCGCGACCGTCTCGAACAAGCAGTCGGATACCCAGAAGATCCTCGAGGTCACGAACCTGGTCACGATCACGGCCGCGGTGCTGACGGTGCTGCTCGCACTCGCGTCGATCCTGCTGATCGCGAACACAATCCGCCTGTCGCTGTACGCACGACGGCGCGAGGTCGAGGTGATGAAACTGGTCGGCGCGACCGACTGGTTCATCCGCCTGCCGTTCGTGATCGAGGGCGTGATCGTCGGCGCGGCGGGCGCGTTGCTGGCGGTCGCGGTGCTGGGCGTGACCAAGGTCGCGGTGCTCGACCCGCTCGCGAGTAGCTGGGGGCTGATCGCCGCGCCACGGACGATCGGGTTCGTGGGGCTCGTGATCGTGCTGCTCGCGGCCGGGACGCTCGTGTCGGCGCTCGGCTCCGGGTTGTCGCTGCGGCGGTTCTTGAGGGTCTGAGGGTCTGTGGGCCTGCGGGTCTGCGGGTCTGCGGGTCTCCGGGTCTGAGGGTCTGCGGACCTGCGGATCTGCGAGACGCGCCCGCCGGGACTCGCGGCACCGGCGTGGGTCGGGGGTCGGCGTCGGCGTGGGTCGGCGTCGGCGCGGGTCGGCGTCACCGGATCCCCGCCTGTGGCCCTCGATACACCGGAATTCAGGGCGGATAACCGCGCACTCGACGACTCCTTCGTGCCGAGTGCGCCGAAATGACCCCTATAGCGTGGCGTTCGGCGCTCTCGAGTTGTGAGCGTCGTCGAGTGCGCGGTTGTGACCCATCGGGTCGCCAAGGGCATGTGAGCTTCCACGCCCGCGCGTGTGAGCGTTCACATTCGTGGGTATAACAACTGCTTCACATAGCTCCGCTTGCGTGGGAAGTCGGCCGGGTGCAAGCGCACAACCGATGGGAGGATCAATGCGGACTGTTTCAGGCAGCCTCAGGGGGCTGCGCACTTTCGGCTGGGCACGCATCGTGCTCGCGACTGCGGTAGTCCTGCTCGGCACCGGCGGGATTGCGCTCGCTGCCAAGCACGGCCACAAGCCCAAGCCCAACGGGTCGTCTGGCATCTCCAAGCAGACCTGGGGCTCGGCGCACGGCCAGGCCGTCGATCTCTACTCGCTCCGCAACCGGAACGGGATGATCGTGAAGATCACCAACTACGGCGGCGTCGTGCAGTCGATCTGGGTGCCCGACCGCACCGGCCAGCTCAAGAATGTCGCGCTCGGGTTCCCGAAACTGAGCGACTACGTCAACGACTTCGAGAACCAGCCGTGGCCGGCCGCCGGTGGATCCGGTGAGACGTACTTCGGCGGGATCATCGGGCGCTACGCCAACCGGATCGCCAACCACTCGTTCACGCTGAACGGCACCACGTATCAGCTCACCGGCAACAACGGTCCGAACAACGTGAACACGCTGCACGGCGGGCCGGACTCGTACAACACGCAGATCTGGGCGGCGACGCCGGAGAAGCTCGGCGACGGAGTCGCGCTGAAGCTGACCTACACCGACCCGAGCGGCAAGAACGGATTCCCGGGGACGGTCACGACCGAGGTGACGTACACGCTCACGCAGGACAACGCGCTCGAGATCTCCTACCGGGCGACCACGACTGCGCCGACGGTCATCAACTACACCAACCACACGTACTTCAACCTGGCCGGCGAAGGCTCCGGGACCGTCTACGACCAGAAGCTGGCGATCAAGTCGAACACGTTCCAGCCGACCAACTCCGTGCAGATCCCGACAGGGTTCGCATCGGTGGCGGGCACGCCGTTCGACTTCCGAGCGATGAAGCCGATCGGCCAGAACATCGCCGACGCGAGCGCTCCGCAGGGCAACCAGCTGGTCGTCGCCCACGGATACGACCACAACTGGGTGCTTCGCGGGTCCGGCTTCAGGCTCGCCGCCGTCGCTCAGGATCCGGGCGACGGGATCGCCCTGTGGACATACACCGACCAGCCCGGCGTTCAGCTTTACACCGGGAACTTCCTGGTCGGCGACCTCGTGGGGACCAGCGGGCATGCGTACCGCCAGGGCGACGCGTTCACGCTCGAGACCCAGCACTACCCGGACACGCCGCACCACATCGGCGACCCGAAGTGGCCGTCGGTGGTGCTGAATCCGGGCCAGACGTTCAACTCCAAGACGACCTACAAGTTCACGACGGCCGGACCGGGGTTCCGGCACAACTTCTAGGACCCGTCGACCTGTCCGGTCGGGCCATGCGGGTGGCCCGGCCGGCCGGGTGCGGCATTGCTCGCGATCTGGCGTTCGGCCGGGTGCGGCATTGCTCGCGATCTGGCGTTCGGCCGGGTGCGGCATTGCTCGCGATCTGGCGTTCGGCCGGGTGCGGGCCGGACCCGAGTCGCGAGCCCGCGGGCCGGCTACTGCATTTGGGGCCGCAAACGATCGCGGCGTCGTAACCTCATAGGCGCATGTACGCCCGCCGATCCCGTGGTCCCCGCATCGCCGTCTTGGTCCTTGCCGGCGTGGTCGTGCTGCTGATCGGCATTTTGCTCGGCGGGCACCCAAGCTGGCTGCCGTCGCCGCTGCGCAGCGCGTTCGTGAGCCAGAACGACGATCCGCTCGTCAATCAGGTGCTCAACATGCTCCAGACCGACTACTACCGGCCGCTGAACCGCAATCAGCTGATCAACAAGGGCCTCGCCGGCATGGTCGCGAGCCTCGATGACCCGTACTCGCACTACTACGACCCGACCAACTACCAGGGCTTTCTCAACGAGGACAACCCGCACCTGAGCGGGATCGGGGTCGACGTGCAGGCCGAGTCGCGCGGACTGCTCGTCGACGACGTGTTTCCGGGATCGCCGGCCGCCAAGGCCGGACTCCAGCGCGGGGACGTAATCGTGGCGGTGGGACCCACCTCGCTGGCGAGCCGGTCCGCGAACTTCGGCTCCCAGCTGATCAAGGGACGCGCGGGAACGCGGGTCACGCTCACAATCCTGCAGGGGAAGCAAAAGCACCCAGTCACGCTCGTGCGCGCCGACATCGTCGTCCCGGTCGCGGCCGGGCAGATCGTCACCTACCACGGGGTCAAGCTCGGCGCGGTCACGCTGACGCAGTTCGTGGATGGGGCTGGCGCCGAGTTGCGCGCCCAGGTCGAGAAGGTTCTGCACCGGGGCGCGAAGGGGCTGATCCTCGACCTGCGCGACAACCCGGGCGGGCTACTCAACGAGGCCGTCAACGTCGCCAGCATCTTCATCCCCGATGGCACGATCGTCTCGACCAGAGGTCGCGCCCAGCCGACCGATGTCTACGTGGCCCGAGGTGGCGCGATCCCGACGAGCATCCCGATGGTCGTGCTCGTCAACCGCGACACGGCGTCGGCCGCCGAGATCGTCACGGGCGCGCTGAAGGATCGCGGGCGCGCCAAGGTCGTCGGCACGAACACTTACGGCAAGGGCGTGTTCCAGGAGATCGAGCCGCTTCCGAACGGCGGCGCGCTCGACTTCACGGTCGGCGAGTACTTCACGCCGAATGGGACAAACCTCGGGGGCGGCGGAGTGAAGGAGGGGAAGGGCATCCCGCCCAACGACTACGCCGCGATCGCGCCAGGAGCCAAGACCGACACGCAGTTCACGGCCGCCGAGCGGACGGTGGCGGCCGAGGTGCAGTGAGCGCCGTCAAGGACGCGAGCGGCAGCTCGCGGGTGGCGGTGCTGGCCCGGCACGGCAAGTTCCTCGTCGCCGAGCCGTTCTTCCGCGCCGGGCCCCGGCCGGTGGTCAGCCGCGATCGCGATGTGGCGGTCGGGGACCTGATCGTCGTTCGCGCCGGCTCGCGCCGCAACGGCCGGGGAGGGGGGAGGGCCACGGTCGTGCGGCGGATCGGCCGGTCCGATGTCGCCCGTGACGTGATCGAGGCACTGATGGTCGACCGGGGCCTGCGGCGCAGATTCGATCCGGCGGTCGAGCACGAAGCGCGCGAGGTTTCCGCGGCCGCGCTCGCGCCCGCGGACGGCGCCGAGTGGCCGGCCGATCGCCGCGATTTGCGCTCGCTGCCGACATTCACCGTCGACCCGGCGACCGCGCGCGACTTCGACGACGCGATCTCGGCCGCGGTCGAGGACGACGGAGCCCGGCGTGTATGGGTGCACATCGCCGACGTGTCGGCGTACGTCCGGCCGGGCTCGCCACTCGACCGCGAGGCCTACCGGCGCGGGACGAGCGTCTACGTCCCCGGCGCGGTCGAGCCGATGCTTCCCGAGGCGCTCTCCGGGCGCGCTTGCTCGCTCGTGCCCGGGCAGGATCGCCTGGCGGTCACGACCGAGCTCGTGCTCGACGGCGCTCGCGTTCGCAGCAGCTCGTTCTACCGGTCGGTGATCCGCTCCGACGAGCGCCTCGACTATGGGCGCGTCGATCGCATCTTCGACGGCCGCGAGCGAGCGTCGGGGGGCTGGGGAGCGGCGCTCGAGGTGGCGCGGGCGGCGGCGGCGGCGCTCGAGGAGCGGCGGGCCTCCCAGGCGGCGCTCTCGCTCGAGTCCTCCGAACCCGAGTTCGAGTTCGACGCACGCGGCAACGTCGCCTCGGCCGACCCGGTGGCTCAGACCGAATCGCATCGGCTGATCGAGCACCTGATGATCGCGGCGAACGAGCAGGTGGCGCGGCTGCTGGTGTCGCGGCGGGTGCCGGCGTTGTATCGGGTGCACGAGCGGCCCGACGGGATGGCGGCCGAGCGGCTGATCGACCAGCTCGCGTCGCTCGGGGTGCCGACGCCGCCGGTTCCGAGAGGTCACATCGCGCCGCAGCAGGCCGCTGATCTGATCGGCGAGGCCTCGCAGCTTGTCGAGCAGTGGACGGGGTCTCACGGTGGGCGGGGCCGCCGGGCGCTCACGAGCCTCGTGCTGCGGTCTTTGAAGCAGGCTTACTACGACCAGCGCAATCGCGGCCACGCTGGCCTCCAGCTCGCGAGCTACTGCCACTTCACCTCGCCGATCCGGCGCTACCCCGATCTGATCTGCCACCGAGCGCTGCTGTCCGCGGTGACCGGGGACCAGCCGGCGCCCAATGCCGCGTGGGTGGGAGAGGCCGGACCCTGGTGCTCGGCGCGCGAGCGCGAGGCGATGTCGATCGAGCGCGACGCCGACGACATCGCCCGTTGCTTCCTGCTCGAACGGTCGCTGCGGGACGCGCATCCCGGGGAAACGTTCGACGGCGAGGTCGTCGGACTCGCGGGTGCCGGCGCGTTCGTGGCCTTCGGCGCCCGCGGCGAGTTCGAAGGCCTGCTCCCGGTACGGCTGCTGCGTGGCGACTGGTGGGAGCTCAACGAGCAGGGCACGATGCTGGTCGGGACGCGCGGTGGCGCCACGATCCGCCTGGGGGACCCGGTGAAGGTGCGGGTGGGGAAGATCGACGCCCCGCGCGGCCGGGTCGACCTGCTCCCGGGCTGGGAGGTGGAGTGAGGCGATGGCCAAGGGACGAAAGCGAAAGGCGTCCGCCGGCGATGTGGCCACCAACCGGCAGGCTTCGTACCGCTTCAACCTGCTCGACCGGTTCGAGTGCGGCCTCGTGCTCACAGGCACGGAGGTCAAGTCGCTCCGTGAGTCGGGCGCCCAGCTCAAGGACTCCTACGCGGTCGTGCGCGACGGCGAGGTGTGGTTGATCGGGCTCTACATCGCGCCGTACGGTCCCGCGGCGCGGGAGAACCACGATCCCGAACGGCCACGCAAGCTGTTGCTGCACCGATCCGAGATCGAGCGCCTTATCGGCCTCACCCGAGAGCGGGGGCTGACGCTCGTGCCGACGCGGATCTACTTCGCGGGGCCGCGGTCGCGGGCGAAGGTCGAGATCGCGCTGGCGCGCGGTAAGGACCTGTACGACAAGCGCGACGCGATCAAGACGCGCGACATGGCCCGGGACGTGCAGCGCGAGCTGCGCGAGGCGCGGTACTGACCCTCGGCCCCGGGCGCCGTCATGGTTGTTGAGCGCGCAACTGTCTGCGCGGCCGAAGCCCCAGCTGCGTAGCGACACGAAACGTTGGGTAGCCCCAACCTATGACGATTGGTTCGAGCATTCTCCTGATCGCGGTTGGCGCGATCCTGAAGTGGGCCGTCACCGCGCAGGTGAAGGGATTCAACATCCAGACGGCCGGCACCGTGTTGTTCGTGGTCGGTCTCGTAGGCCTCGTGCTGTCGCTGATCTACACCTTTTGGTGGGCGCGGCGCGATTACAACGAGACGCGGGTCTACCGGCGCGATCCGCCGGTCGCCTGAGCGATTCGCCGGTTGCCTGAGGGTGGAGCGGGGGCGCGTGCGGTCTTAGCTGATCGTGCGCGCCACCAGCGTGGCGTGCATGCCCACGACCAGTAGCGCCACGAGGCTCAGGTAGACCGCGGCGACGAGTGCGCGGTCGAGCGGCC
This sequence comes from uncultured Solirubrobacterales bacterium, assembly GCA_963755525.1. Lineage (GTDB taxonomy): Bacteria > Actinomycetota > Thermoleophilia > Solirubrobacterales > Solirubrobacteraceae > Palsa-465. The sequence continues at coordinate 391,329 of CAVWKC010000024.1, forward strand.
TGACCCGGTAGTACGCCTCCTGCGCAAGTCCGCCGGCGCGGCGCTGCTGCCAGCGCTTGTACGTCTCGAACCCGGCGAAGATCAGTATCAGCAAGATGACCGGGTTCGGGAAGATGATCGCGAGCGGGATCATCGCGGCGAATCCGACGAACCACATCCACGGGGCCATCGCCGCCATCGCCCGCCCGCCGTCGAGCGGAACGACAGGCAGCAGGTTGAACAGGTTCAGGAAGAAACCGGTGAACGCCAGCGCGCGCCACAGATCGTTCCCGGTGGCGTGCCAGACGAGAACACAGGCCGCCGCGCCGATGCTGCCGAGGATCGGACCCGCCAGTCCGACGCGCGCCTCCGCTGTCGCGTTGTTGCCGAGCGACCGAGCTGCGATCACCGCCCCGAGGAACGGGATGAACATCGGCCAGCTGGCCTTGATGCCCTCGCGCCGGAGCGCGATCGCGTGTCCCATCTCATGCACGAACAGCAGCGCGATGAACCCGGCGGCGAATGGGAAGCCCCAGATCAGGGCGTACGCGGCGAGCGAAACCAGGATCGTGCCGCTGGAGGCGAGCAACTTCACCTTCGGAAGCAGGAGCAGGATTGCCTTGAGCTTCGCGAGCGCGGCGACGATCGCCGCGCCGATCGCCGACAACCGCCGGCGGATCGGGCCCTGGCGTTTGGGCTCGGGCCCGAGCGCGGGCTGCGGCTCGGGCTCTAGCGGGGGTGCCTCGGGCGCCCCGACGGGGGCGAACGGCCACTGCGTATTCGTATCCATTCCTACAAGATTGTATGAATCCCCGGGAGTCGTTCCCGACGATTCTTACGCCGTCCTTCGCTTGATCGGCTCGTGCGGTGCCTGGTACTAGCCGAAGCTATACTCCGACGGACAGATATCCCCCGGGGACGACAGGCTTCGACGTGGTCGGTTCGTGGGGGTGGTTGCGAGTCGAGGTCCCGGGAGGCCTCGTTAAACACCCGGGAAAAAATACGTGCGAATCATTCAGATTCCCACACCTATAACCTCGCTGTCTAACCACAGTTGAGCGTTAGCCGGCCACCATTCGCCCGCGGTGGCGGTCCGGTTCAACCAGCGGGCTTACTCGGTGAGGCCCGCTCCAGCCCCGCCGGGGACATCTTCGGAGCTGGCCCCCGACAACCCCGCCGGCTAGGCGAGTAGAGGGCGAGAACAGAGAGCCGGCTACGCTCGTAGACGCCACCTTTTGCGCGACTGCGGACGCGGGTTCAATTCCCGCCGTCTCC
>CAVWKC010000025.1:0-11377 GCA_963755525.1 uncultured Solirubrobacterales bacterium
TCTTGTACGAGCTGCTCGACGCGCACATCGACACGATGCGAATCGCGTGCGAGCTTGACGACGATCCGGTCTGGGCTGCGCACCTCGACTATCTGCGGGACCTGCAGCGAGTCGGACGCGAGGCGCTGGCGCACGGGTCGAGCGCGAGCGCGTAGGACCAACTCAAGATTTGGGCGGGTCCGCGAGCTAGGGCGCCGCGGGAACCACCGCGCACGGGCCGTTGTCCCCGGAGAGCGAGTCCGTGTCGAAGCCGGTCTCCGACAGGCGTTCGACGGCGGGCATCTTCTCGAGGAAGGCGTCGGCCGGCTCGAGGAAGTTGATCCGGGCAGTGCGGTAGTGCATCGGCACGACCCACTTCGGCCCGAGGCGGTGCGTGATCGCCGCGGCCTGCTCGGCGCCGATCGTCAGCCCGCCGCCCACGGGCAGGAACAGCAGATCGACATCACCGATCGCGTCGGCCTGCTCGTCGCGCAGGGAGCGCTGGCCAAAGTCGCCGAAATGGGCGACGCGGAGCCCGTCGAGCTTGAACGCGAAGATCAGGTTGTGTCCCCGCTCGGTGCCGGCGGCCTCGTCGTGCTCGGACGAGATGGCGACGACCTCGCCGACGGGCGACTCGTGCCGCCCCGCGCTCCAGCGAATAACCGTCGGGTTTCCGGCGATGACCTCGACGCCGTTGTGATCGCCGTGCTCGTGCGTGACGAGCAGCAGATCGGCCTCGACGGCCTCGATCGGCGGGTAGTCGAACTGCATGCCATGAGCCGCCGCCGCCGACATATCGCCAAATGGGTCGATAAACACCGTGCCGTCCTGTCCGCTTAGGCGGAACGCGGCCTGGCCATACCAATCAACGCGCATAACGCTCCTCTCGTGCCGTGTCCGCTGCCGTTCGGTTTGCGCACGCGTGCGTACGCCGCCCGTAGCTTACGCGGCAAGATTCGAGGTGCGTCGCGCTCCGAGGGCGATGCCCCTGGGGTGCGGGTTCTAGTGGAAGAAGAGGGCTTCGGTCGCGACGATCGCCAAGGCGACGATCACGCACAGCGCGATCGTCACGACGATCCGCTGCGCTTCGCCGTTCTCGCCCGAGAGGATCTGCATCAGGCCTGGCCGGTCAGGATGGGTCTCCATCAGCGTGCCGGTGGTCTTTCCGCATGTTGGGCAACGTTCGAGCATTTGCTCCCTCCTTCAAGGGAAGCATCAATAGCGGGTTCGAGGTGACGGTACCCGGTGGCGGCCGCACAAACGCTAACCAGTCGCTTAAGAAGCGCTATGTGTGCCGACTGTCACGAGGGGACCCGTTATGTAGATGATCGACCACACGCGGTGATACTTGACCCGATCGCCTAGCCGCTAGGGTTCCGCCGATGCCAGACCGCGCCGCCATCGTCACCGGGGCCTCGCGCGGGATCGGCCGCGCTCTCGCCGAGACTCTCGGCGAGGAGGGCTACGGCCTGACGATCACCGCGCGCAAGCCCGACACGCTCGAGCGTGCCGCCGCCGAGCTGCGGGACCGCGGCTTCGAGGTCGAAGAGGTCGCCGCCAACCTCGCGGACGAGGAGTCGATTTGCGAGGTCGTCCGGCGCCACCGCGCGCGTTACGACCGTCTCGACGTGCTGGTCAACAACGCCGGCGTCGGGGTCGGTGCGGTCGCCACCGAGAACCAGGCGAAGTACGTCGACCTCCAACTCGACGTCAACGTGCGCGCGATCATCCTGTTCTACCGCGAGTGCGCGGAGCTCCTTCGGATCGCCGGTGCCGAGCACGGCAATGCGCTCGTCGTCAACATGGCGTCGATCGCGGGGAAGATGCCGGACCGCTGGCTGTCCGTGTATTCGGCGACGAAAGCCGCGGTGGCCGCTTATTCGCTGGCGATGAACAGAGCTCTCGCACGAGACGGCGTCAAGTCGGTCGCGTTCGTGCCAGGGTTCGTCGACACCGACATGACCGACTACGTCAAGCAGAAGGTTCCGGCCGAGCGGATGCTGCGCCCGAGCGACATCGCGGAGGGATTGCGCTTCCTGCTTCGCCTGTCGCCGAACTGCATCGTGCCGGAGATCATGTTCCAGCGCCCCGACGAGTTCGCGTAGGAAGCCCGGTTCGTATCGTCGACCGGCTCCGGTGCCGGCGCGGCGGGGTATCGTCCGCCACGCGATGACCTCTGATCTGTCCGGTCGCCGAGTGCTGATCACCGGCGCGGCGCGCGGGATCGGCGCCGCCACCGCCCGGCGCCTGCACGAGCGCGGTGCGCGGGTCGTACTGGCTGGGATCGAGCCCGACGTGCTCGCGCGGACCGCGGCGGAGTGTGGCGATGCGCTCGCGGTCGTGTGCGACGTCCGCGATCGCGAGCAGGTCGAGGCCGCCGTCGAGGCGGCCGTCGAGCACCTCCGGGGGCTCGACGTCGTGATCGCCAACGCCGGCGTGGCCGCGCAACTGCCGCTGGTCGGCGGCGATCCCGAAGTGTTCGAGCGCACGATCGAGGTGAATCTGCTCGGGGTCTACTACACGCTCCGCGCCGCCGGCGAGCACATCGCCCACGAGCGTGGCTATGCGCTGGCGATCGCATCGCTCGCAGCCGCGGTGCACCCGCCGCTGCTCGGCGCGTACTCGGCGTCCAAGGCCGGCGTCGAAGCGCTCGCCAACTCGCTCCGGATCGAGCTCGCCCCGACCGGCGCGCGTGTGGGGGTCGCGTACTTCGCCGAGCTCGACACCGACATGGTCCGCCAGGGCTTCGGCACCGCCGCTGCGCAGCGGATGGCCGACGCTCGCCGCGCCGGTCCGCGCGTGGCGCCGCTCCAGGCCGGGGTCGACGCGATCGAGCGTGGGGTCGCCCGTCGCTCGCGCCGGGTGGTGGCCCCGCGGTGGGTGGCGCCCGTGCTGCAGACGAGAATGCTCGCGCAGCGGGTGATCGAGCTGGCTACGCGCTCGTCGATCGGGGACGTGCTCGAGATCGCTCGAGGCGAGGACGCGCCGCTGACGACGCCGCAGCCGGAGACGTTCACGCGCGCTCCGAACGCGCGCTCTTAAAAGAATTAGGGAGCGGTCGACGGGACAGCATCTCCGGGCTGAAGGCCGGTTCGGGCCTGGAGAACACCGTCGCCGCTCGGCACCTATAGATGACGCGGATCCTGAAGATCGGGCGAAGAATCCGGCGGGCGCCGGCCGTCACGCCCCGTTCCTCGCTAACTCTTACGCGCCTCCTACCGAGGTCCGACGCCGGGCGAGGAACGTCCGCGGTGGACCAACAGAAAGGAGGTGAGCAGATGCGAAGGCTCAAGCCGCTACTGGTGACGGTCGCTGCCACGGCGGCGATCGCGGGCGGCGGCGCGGCGATCGCGAACGCGGCCACGTCGACGAGTTCGACCACGGGCAGCGCCACCACGACCAGCACCGCGCCGGCGCGGACCGCCCCGACGGCGCCCACGCCGGGCAGCCACGCCCCACGGGCCCGATCCGGCGGCAGCGGCTCCTCTCACAAGTGCCCCAACATGTGAGTCGCGACAGCTGAACGCTGTACAGACCGTGACGGCGCCCCACACGGCACGACCCGGCCGGGCCACCCGGCCGGGTCGTTCGCCGCCAATGAATCGGCCGTTGCTCCAGAATCCGGTGTGCGTACAGTTGAGATATGGCCTCGATACGCAACGGACGGCGCGCGAGCAGCATCGCCCTGCGCCGCCCGGACCCTCGAGGCGAGAACTACAAGTGGATCGCGCTCTCGAACTGCACACTCGGGGTGCTGCTGGCCACGCTCGACGCGTCGATCACGCTGATCGCGATGCCGGACATCTTCCGCGGCATCCATCTCGACCCGCTCGTCCCCTCCAACAGCTTCTACCTGCTGTGGATGATCTTCGGGTTCCTGATCGTGACGAGCGTGCTGATCGTCAGCCTCGGGCGGCTCGGCGACATGTACGGACGCGTGCGGATCTACAACCTCGGGTTCGTGATCTACACGGCGGCGTCGTTGGTCCTCACCATTGACTGGCTCAACGGACAGGAAGGCGCCGCGTATCTGATCGGGTTCAGGATCGTGCAGGGAGTGGGTGCGGCCTGCCTGCTGGCCAACTCGGCCGCGATCATCACCGACGCGTTTCCGGCCAACCAGCGGGGTATGGCGCTTGGGATCAACAACATCGTCGGCGTCAGCGGCATGTTCGTGGGCCTGGTGCTCGGCGGCATCCTTGCGCCGATCGACTGGCGACTTGTGTTCCTGATCTCGGTTCCGGTCGGGCTGTTCGGGACCGTGTGGGCCTACCTCAAGCTCCAGGAGATCTCCACGCCGAAGCGCGCCAAGGTCGACTGGGGGGGCAACATCACGTTCGCCGTCGGGCTGATCCTGATCATGATCGCGGTCACGTACGGCATCCGTCCGTACGGGGACTCGGCGACCGGGTGGGGGAGCCCGCGCGTGCTGATTCTGGTCGCGTCCGGCATCCTGTCGCTGGTCGCGTTCGTGGCGATCGAGCGGCGCGTCGCCGATCCGATGTTCCGGCTGCCGCTGTTCAAGATCCGCGCGTTCACGTTCGGGACGCTGTCGACGTTCCTCTCGGCGGTGGCGCGGGGCGGCCTGATGTTCATGCTGATCATCTGGCTCCAGGGGATCTGGCTGCCGCTCCACGGGTACGACTTCAGCGACACGCCGTTTTACGCGGGGATCTACATCCTCCCGCTGACGTTCGGGATGTTGATCGCCGGTCCAACGTCGGGATATCTGTCGGACCGGTTTGGGGCGAGGGGCTTCGCGACCGGCGGGATGATCGGCGCCGCATTCAGCTTCCTCCTGCTTGCGCTGCTCCCGATCGACTTCTCCTATCCCGTGTTCGCGCTGTTCCTGTTCCTGAACGGCGTCTCGATGGGGATGTTCGCCTCGCCCAATCGCGCGGGCGTGATGAACAGCCTGCCGCCGGGCGACCGCGGCGCCGGCGGCGGAATGAATCAGACGTTCCAGAACTCCGCCCAGGTGCTGTCGGTCGGCATCTTCTTCACGCTGATGATCCTCGGGCTGTCGGCGACGCTGCCGCACACCATGGCGAGCGGGCTCGAGGCACACGGCGTCTCGGTGCACGACGCGCAGCACGCCGCCAACCTACCCCCGGTCTCGATCCTGTTCGCGGCGTTCCTCGGGTACAACCCGATCCAGCATCTGCTCGGCTCCTCCGTCGTCAGCCAGTTGCCGGCCCACACGCAGGCCGTCATCACCGGACGCTCGTTCTTCCCGCAGCTGATCTCGGAGCCGTTCCGCAACGGCCTGCACGAGGCGTTCGCGTTCGCAATCGTCGCGTGTCTGGTCGCCGCGGTCGCGTCGTGGTCGCGGGGACGGCGCTACGTCGACGGCGACGTTGCTGCGCACGATGCGGTCGCGGGCAACGGCGACCGCCCGGCCGCGACGCCCGTCTCAGCGCCGGTCCCGTCCGCGGCTCCGGCGCAGGGAAGCGCGAGAACCTCGGGCTAGACCGGCTGGTCCGCCAGCCAGTAGGATCGAGCCGCCGTGACATCGACACGCGGTGATCTCGAGCGGGTTCGGGTCGGAGACCTCGAGCTCTGGCACGCGGGGCCGCCCCACGAGGTCTTCAGCCGGCTGCGCGACGAATGCCCGGTCCACTGGACCGACCAGATCAGCGGGTTCCCTGACGAGTCCGGGTTCTGGTCGGTCACGCGCCCCGACGATATCCACACGGTGAGCCGCGACTGGCGCACTTACTCCTCGGAGCTCGGTGGGATCACGTCGACCGGCGTATTCCCGCTCAAGCTGATCCGTTCGATGTTCATCGGGATGGATCCGCCCCGGCACGACCGCCTCAAGATGCTGTTCCAGGCGGGCTTCACGCCGAAGCGGATCGCCGCGCACGAACCCGCTATCAGGGCGATCGTGACGGGCGTGCTCGACCGCCTCGACGGCCGCACGGAGTGTGATCTGGTGTCCGACGTCGCGCAGCCCGTCGTCTCGCGCGTAATCGGGAGCTTCATGGGGATCCCGCCCGAGGACGACGCGATCTGGGCCAGGCTGATGAACTCGACGCTCGCGGTCGCCGACCCGGACATCAGCCCTAACGGCGTCGACTCGCTGCTTGACGAGAACATCCCCGAGATCTTCGAGCGGTGCCGGCGGCTGATCGACGAACGTCGGGAGCGGCCGACCGACGATCTGACGAGCGTGCTCGTCCACGCCGAGATCGAGGGAGAGAAGCTCGAAGAGCCGGAGATCGTAATGGGGTTCTTCCTGCTGATGGCCGCCGGCAACGACAGCACGAAGGCGACGTTCTGCAGCGGGATGCGCGCTCTGCTCGAGCATCCCGATCAGCGCCGGCTGCTGCTCGACGATCCCGCGCTGATCCCGAGCGCGGTCGAGGAGTCGTTGCGCATGTTTCCGGCGTTCGCGCACTTCCGGCGTACGGCGACGTGCGACACCGACCTAGCGGGCCAGACGATCCGGGAGGGCGAGAAGGTCGTCATGTGGTACGTGTCCTCAGGTCGCGACTGCGACCGCTACGAGGAGCCGGACCGGTTCGACGCGTGCCGCAACCCCGAGCATCAGGCCTTCGGCGCCGGCGGCCGGCACTTCTGCCTCGGCACGGCGCTGGCGCGCCTGGAGCTCCGGGTCCTGTTCGAGGAGACGCTCCCGCGCTACCCGAACATGGCGCTCGTCGGCGAGCCGACGTGGGTGGCGTCGACGTTCGTCAACCAGCTGAAGTCGCTGCCGGTCAGCCTCTCGCCCGCGTAATCAGCGGACCGAAACCAGCCCCATCTTGTGAGCGATGCCAGCGGCGTCGACCCGTCGCTTGGCGCCGAGCTTGCGCAGGATGTTCGAAACGTGGACACCGGCGGTACTGGCGCTGATGTACAAGGCGGCGGCGATCTCCCGGTTGGTGTGACCCTCGGCCAGGAGCTCGAGCACCGCTAGCTCGCGCGGGGTCAGGAGCGGAGCCTCGAGCGACTCGCGGCTGGTGGCGGAGCCGGCGGGAGAGTCGATTGCCTCGACCACGATCTCGATCGTGGCGTCGAGGCCGCGGGCACGGCCGTCCGACCAGGCCGCCCCGAACACCGACACGTTCAACTTACGAACGAGCTGGTCCACGACCGCGTCTCGGTCGAGCGACTCGACCGGCGGAACCGGCGTACCAAGCCGCTCACGAATCGCCTCAGCGGCGGCCAGGACCTCGATCGCACGACGCGGATCGTTGCGGGCCAGAACCGCGCCGGCGATCTCCTCGAGCACGCTCGCGACCCGCCAGCGGTCGCCGAGGCGCCGGTGGATGAGCAGCGCCTCGCACAACATCGGGGCGGTCTCGCCGGCGGGGCGCCGCGCGAGGCGCGCGACGATCGAGAGCTCGTGGAGTGACCACGCGATGCCCTCCTGAAAACCGAGCTCCCGCGCGATCGACAACGCCTTCTCGAGCCGTTGCTGTGCAATCGAGAGCGCGCCGCGATACAGCGCGCACGCGCCCAGGTTCACCAGGGCGGTGGCGGTCGCCTGGAGGTTGCCGGTCCGCTGGAACTCCGCGAGCGCGGTATTGCCTACCTCCTCGGCGGTCTCGCTGTCGCCACGCAACCAAGCGACGAACCCGAGGTAGTCCTGCGAGGCGGCTACGCCGTCGGCGTCCCCGAGCTGTCTCCAGATCGACAGGCTCCGGTCGTGCAGGTCGCGGGCCTCGTCGTAGCGGCCCTGCTCGCGTGCGATCGACCCGAGGCGCTGCAGCGCGGCGGCGGCGGCACGCTGGTCGCCGAGCTCGTGGACGAGATCGAGCGCGCTGTTCAGGTGTCCGCTCGCGACCTCGTAGTCGCACTGCAGGAACGCGACCTCGCCCACGTTGACCTGGATGTCCGCCCGCCGCGCGGGTGAGATCTCGTCCGCCCGCGCGAGGATCTGCTCGAACCACATGCGTGCCTCGCGGTAGAAACCGCGCTGGTACCAGAACGGCCACAGCATCGAGGCCATCTGCGCGCCCGTCTCGATCGACTCGTCAAGCAGCCACTGAAGCGCTTCGACCAGGTTGTCGTGTTCGACGGCGAGACGCTGGAGCCAAAGGAGCTCCTCGCCCCCGGCAAAGCCGGCGTGCGCCTCGGCGGCCATCGCCGCGAAGAATTCCGCGTGCCGCCAGCGGACGGTCGGGCCCTCCGAGGTGTCCCACAGCTTGGCGGCCGCGTACTGGCGCACGGTGGAGAGCAGCCGGTAGCGCGGATCCTCGGGGTCGTCGACGACCTGGACGAGCGAGCGGTCGATCAGCACCGCGAGCAGATCGAGTACCTCGGCGGCGTCGAGCTGGTAGCCGCCGCAGACGTACTCGGCTGCCGTCAGCGAGAACGTCCCGCGGAAAGCGCCCAGCCGGCGGAACAGCCGTTGCTCGCCCGGTTCGAGCATACGGTGACTCCACTCGAGCGTCGCGTCGAGGGTGCGGTGGCGCTCTGGCGCCGTCCGGTTGGTGTGGCGCAGCACGCTGGCGTCCCGCTCGAGCCGTTCGGCGATCTGGCTCAGCGACAGCACGGGCACCCGCGCCGCGGCGAGTTCGATCGGCAGCGGCAACCCGTCGAGCCACCGGCAGATCCGGCGGATTGTGTCGCGCACTCCAGGGGCATCGGGATCGAACCGGTTCGATGCCTCGGCGGCACGTTCGATGAACAGCGACACCGCGCCGTCGTCGGGGTCGTCGCGCCCCCGCTCGATGGCGTCATCCCCGTGTGCGTCCTCGTCGGCGGGATCGGCCTCGGTGATCGCGAGGCCGCCGACGCGCCACACCTGCTCGCCGGGGACGCCGAGCGGCTGGCGGCTAGTCGCGATCACCCGGAGCGACTGAGAGCGCGCAAGCAGGGCCACGATCAGGTCCGCGCAACCGTCAACGACCTGCTCACAGTTGTCCAGCGTCAGCAGCGTCGATTCGGGGAAGCGATGCGCGAGGGCCGCTGGAGCGGGATCGTTGGTCAGATCCTGCTTGAGCACGGTGGCCGCGACGACCTGCGGGACCAGATCGGAGTCGAGCGTCCCGGACAAGTCGACCCACCAGGCGCCGCCGACGAAGTCCGGCCGCATTGCATCGGCGAGCGCGATCGCGAGTCGTGTCTTTCCCGCGCCGCCGGGACCGCACAGGGTCAGGACGCGGCCGCGCCAAACCAGCGACCGCAATTCGGCCAGTGCGGCGTCCCGACCGACGAGCCTCGTGAGCTGGACCGGCAGGTTGCCAAGCGCCCCCTCGTGCGCGCGCTCATTCGTCTGGGTTGCGGTCTCCTCGATCAGTCAGGGCACCTTGCCGTCGTGATTCTGCTGCCGCACGCTCGACTCCCCATGGCGCGCGCTCTGGCCCCAAATTCTAAAGACCGGTGCGGCCGGTCTAAAGGCCAGACACCAGCATCTAAACGCACGTGTACGTCTCGTAAGCGGATCCTCATAAACACCGGGTAACTGCCCGATGTGCGTACCCCGATTTAGGCGCAGGATCTTTCGCGACGGCGAATCCCCTCCCGGGAGCCCGTCAGACCAAGTTCCCAGATCGGAGGTTCGCAATGAAGTTTCGTCTTCCCTCACCGTCGTTCGTGCTCGCGCTGGTTGCGCTGTTCGTCGCGCTCGGCGGCGGCGCCGCGTTCGCCGCGTCGCAGATCGCCAATAACTCGCAGCGACTCGGCGGTCAGCCGCCGAGCTACTACCTGGCCGCCAAGCACTTCGTCAGCTCGGGCGGTGACAAGTTCCTGCGCGTCGGCCAGACCAAGGTTCTCGGTCACGCCGGCCACTACACGTTCAGCTCGACGTGCTCTGACCCGAGCGGTCAGCAGGGCGCGCAGCAGGTGACGTTCGACGTGACCGCCAACACGACCGCTGACCTCGATGGCAACGGCCCGATGCCCGCCGGTACCAAGATCAACATCCACACCGACAGCGATGCGATGAACTCGACCATGGCCAACCCGCTGAACGCGGGCGACTTCACACAGGTCGGGAGCGCGAGCAGCTCGACCGAGATCGCCGCTGACGGTCAGGAAGTGGACGTGTTCTACAACGACGGCGTCAACTGGCCCTCGGGCAACGGCAGCGCCGCGCACGACTGCTTCGCCGGCTACACCGGATTCCTCGGCTAACCCGCACAACACCCACCCCCAAGGAGGGGCCTTCCGTTCCCCCTGGCCGGAAGGCCCCTCCACCTCTTCTCACACACTCGACCGGAGGTAGGGCAGATGCGTACTCCAATCAGGATCGTCATCGCAGGGCTCGTCGCTCTCGTACTCCGGCAACCAGACGCTCGACGCCGCGCTCAACTACTTCCGGTATTGGGGCGACCGCACCAGCCATGCCGCCGGCACCGCGCCGAGCCTGTGGCAGACCCTCAAGAACGTCGAGCAGGCTTACCTGTCGACGCATCAGGTCCCCAATCAGCCGACTGCGCATGAGCTGACCTACGCCGGTGTGAACCCGTGGGGCGCCTTCGACGACACCCCAGACGCCGCCGTCGACAACATGGGCTGGACGTTCAACATCCCGCTCTGCTCGGACTTCGCGAACCGGCTTCCGATCGTCAACCAGTCGGCCGTGATCCCGCAGCTGACGCCGGGCACGATCAACTTCCTGCCGGCGGCCGTCCTGAACGCGGTGCGGCTGGGCGCCGGGACTATCCAGGCGTGCTGGACGGTCGATACCACGCCGCTCAATCAGACCGACCAGACCTACGACCTGACCACGACGATCACCTACAACTACGTCTCGGGCGACGGGTCGATCAACGAGCAAGTCGGACAGGCCAGCGCCACGATCCAGACGATCACGAACTGCGGCGACAGCGCCGACGCGCTGATCGACGGTGTGGAGGACGTGGCGGCGAGCTGGCCTGGCGTTGCCAACCGGAACGTCAACTGCACGGACATCTCGCCCTGGCTCGGACTCGCACCGAACCAGTCCGCCACGCTGCCGGGCGACGTCGAGGCGTACACGGTCGAGCAGATCGAGAGCGCCCACGACACGTTGCAGCAGGGCATCTACGACCAGATCCTGTCGAACGGTTCGACGCTGACGTCGGGCTCCACGCCCGGCACTGACGTCGAGTCGGCAGCCACGCGGCTGGGCGGCGCGAACGCGCTGCTCGAGGGCTACATCTCGCTCGGGTTGCCGCAGGCGCTGGCCGGCGACGACGCTCTCGAGAGTCTCGTCGCCGGCGTGAACGCGGACACGTTCGACCCCGCGTCGGACGCTCTGCCCGGGACCGCGCCGGCCAACGACGTCCCCGACCAGGTGGTCAACCTGTACCGGGCGGCGCTGGCCGGCATCGCGCCGTCCGCGCTGGCCACCACGGATCCCGCCGACGTCGTCGCGAACCTCGTCGACCAGCGAGCAACGCAACTCGAGAACACGATCCGGGCGCACATCGTCGGGGTGGGGCAGCCCGGCGCGGTCCAGGCGCAC
>CAVWKC010000026.1:0-204332 GCA_963755525.1 uncultured Solirubrobacterales bacterium
GAGGTCTTCACGTTTGGGGTTTTGCCGGGAGTTTTGCTGGTTGTGTCGGTGCTGATCACGGGTTAGGTGGTTGTCGTCCACGTTCTGCACCGGTTTTCGGTGTGGCGTTATGGGTGTCGAGCGTGGGCGCGGGAGGAGTCCGCGTCTGGCGAGCGCGGCGGCTGTGGTCAGCGGCTGCGTTGGTCGTGGTGGTCGGGTGCTGGCGTGGGTTGCCAGCCCTCGGCTTGCTCGGCGGTGTGGAGGGAGAGCGCTTCGAGCTCTGAGATGAGCCGGCGTAGGCGGCGGTTGTTCTCGAACCAGGGTTGGTAGCGCTCGAGTTGTTCGGGGGTGAGTCGGCGGGTGACGGTCTTGCCGTTGACCTTCCGTGTCCAGGTGACATAGGGGCCGTGCAGGCGTGGCGGGTCGGCGTGGCAGGCGCAGTTGGGTTTGCCGCAGCGGTTGGTCGCGATGTTGATCGTGCCCGGGAGGACGGGGCCGATCGCGGCGAGCTGTGCGTGCAGTTCTGCGAGGCGGGGTTCGGGCGCTGAGGGGTTGGATGGCATCTGGGCGGGTGGTTGGGATGCTACGTCCGTCCGTCCGATAGTAGCTCTACTCTCGGATCGTTCTCGTGTTGGCCAGCGACCGGACACCGAGCGAGCGGGCTGTCACACGCGTGCGGGCGGCAGCGGTGATCGGCGGCTGGGCTCCCTGTTCGCTGTCCGAGGCGGCGGCCGTGTTCGCACGCGGGGTGGTCACTCGCGCGGAGCCGGGGACGCCCGGGCGGGCGAAGGCGCTGTTGTTCGCGGCCGGTAGGCTGGCGGCGTTCGCGGAGCGCCTGGGGCTGGAGCTCGAGGCCGGGTTGGTGTTGCACACCTCGGTGATCGAGCGGTTCGTAATCGAGGGCTGCCGGTCGGTGTCGCCGGCGACGCGGCGGACGTTGCGCACGAACCTGCGGGCGCTCGCGCACGCGCTCGAGGCGCTATCCCGAGCCCGATCCGGTGCCGCTGGCACGCGAGCGCGCGAAGCAGCCGTACTCGCCGGGGGAGATCGACGGGTTCCTGCGGCTCGCGGCGGCGCAGAGCACCCGGGCGCGCGGGCTGCGCGCGAGCGCGCTGGTGTGTCTGGGAGCTGGGGCGGGGATCATCACGGGGGAGCTGCGGCACGTCCGCGGGAGCGACATCGTTGAGCGCTCGGGCGGGGTGATCGTGCAGGTCGGCGGCGCGCGGGCGCGCGCGGTGCCGGTCCTTGAGCGCTACCACGAGCGACTGTCAGAGGCGGCCGCGTTCGCCGGCGATCGCTACGTGATCGGTGGCCGCAATCCGGACCGGCGGAACGTCACCGACAGCTTGTGCGCCGCGCTGTCGACCGATCTGGCGCTGCCGCGCTTGCAGGCCGGCAGGTTGCGGTCGACGTGGCTGGTGCAGTGCGCGCGGCGGATCGGGCTGGGTGTGTTCATGCAGGCGGCCGGGATCACGTGCAGCCAGCGGCTCGGGGACCTCGCCGCCGGTCTGCCGTCCGCGACCGAGGCCGAGCTCGTCGCGCTGCTGGGAGGCGACAGCCCGTGAGCGATGATCTGGACCGGATCGAGGAGATCATCGACGCTTCCGGGGTCGCCGATATCGAGCTGCTGCTCCCGACCGGCGTCCGGCCACGACAGCTGAAGGTCACGACGCTGTTGATCGGGATGACGCTCGCGATGCGCGCCGGCCGCCCCGCGTTCCTGACCGACGTGCACACAACACTCACAGCACTGCCCGAGCCGGTGCAGCGGCGGCTCGGGGTGATCGCCCGCTGGCCGCACGGCGAGCACCAGCTCACCTACCGCCAGACCGAGTACACCTTCGATCGCCTCACCAACGCGCTCGCGAAAGACACGCCGGACGGCACCCCGTCCGAGCAACTCCAAGACGTCCTGGACCGGCTGCTCGAAGCCTCGGTCCAGGTGCTCGGCGAGCCGGCCTGCAGCAGCTACGCGGTCGACTGGACCGACCAGGCAACCTGGTCGCTGCCACCACCCAAGAAGCCCAGCACCCCCGCGCCCGCCGCCGCCAACGACTACGCCACACCCAACGATCACGACGGCAGCCAGGCCGCCGAGAGCACCGCCACAGCGCCGCCCACACCCGACTGCGCCGATCCCGAGGCATCCTGGGGCCACCGCCGCGGCGACGCTCCCGGCCAACACGACGAGCTGTTCTACGGCTACTACCTCCAAGCCGCCACGACCGTCAACGACGAACACGGCCCCCCGGTCCCAGAACTCGCGCGCCGCATCCACTTCTCCTCCTGCCATGTCGACCCGCCCGCCGCGTTCGTGCCCGTCCTTGAGCGCATGCACCAGGCCGGGATCCCGATCACCGACGTGCTCGTCGACTCCGGCTACAGCTACCGCATCCCAGAGACATGGGCGCTCCCCATCCGAGCGCTCGGGATCGACCTGATCCACGATCTGCACCCCAACGACCGCGGCCCGCACGGCACCCACATGGGCGCGAACTGCGCAAACGGGAACCTCTACTGCCCCGCCACCCCCACCACCCTGCTCGCCCTCGGACCGCTCCCGCGCGGCGCCAGCGCCGAGCAGACCGCCACGCACGACACCCGCTCAGACGAGCTCGCCAGACACAAGCTCTCACCGATCACCCGCCCCGACCCCGACGGCTATCACCGCGTGAGCTGCCCCGCCGCCCAAGGCAAACTCCGCTGCCCCCACAAACCCGCCTCGCTCACGCTCCCCAACGACCGGCCCACCGTACTCAAAGCGCCCGAGCACCCACCCGTCTGCTGCACCCAGCAAACGATCACCGTGCCGCCCACGGTGAACGCCAAAACCGCGCAGAAGCACGACTATCCCTCACCAGCGCACCGTGCCAGCTACAACCGGCGCACCGCCGCCGAGCGCACCTTCGCCACCCTCACCGACCGCGCGACCAACGACCTCTCCCGCGGCTGGTGCCGACAGACCGGCCTCACACCAATCGCGCTGCACATCGCCACCGCGCTGATCGCCCGCAACATCCGCGTGACCGACGCGTTCACCGCCCGCCAAGCCGAGAATCAGCGCCGAGCCTCCCACGGGCTCCCGCCCAGAACACGCGCACACCGCCGCACCACGATCCACGACCTCACCGCGACCGCACACGCCCCCTAACCCCGCCGGCCGCCACCGAGGACCAGCCGAACACATCCGCCAGCCAGGCGCCGATCAAACCAGCGCCGCGCCCACCACCCCACACAACCGCCGTCCGCCCCCTCGCCGCACACACCGCGAGCCCGCGCCACCCCACGCACACTCGCGCCGGATCCATCCGACACAAACGTGAACATCACAGGCCTTCAAACGTGAAGACCTCTTAGTAGCGGGGGCGGGATTCGAACCCGCGACCTTCGGGTTATGAGCCCGACGAGCTACCAGACTGCTCCACCCCGCGGCGGACCAAGAATCGTAGCACCGTGGACAAGATCGGCGGGCTTCGCGACGCCCGCCGGACTCATCATGAGGGTGGCGTGGGCGCGTACGTGACCGGAACGGAGTTGGACTGGCCGGCGAGCGTGTTGACGCTGAACGGAACGGTGAACGGCGAGGTGGTAGCCGGCTCCGGCGGGGCCAGGATCTGCATCTCGGTGCCGGTCAGGTACACGTAGTTGATGTCCATCGAGGAGCCGAGCAGCGGGTTGCCGAAGTCGGCCCAGTTGATGTCCAGCG
The DNA here is from genome assembly GCA_963755525.1 of uncultured Solirubrobacterales bacterium. Classification (GTDB taxonomy): domain Bacteria; phylum Actinomycetota; class Thermoleophilia; order Solirubrobacterales; family Solirubrobacteraceae; genus Palsa-465. The sequence continues at coordinate 3,686 of CAVWKC010000026.1, forward strand.
GGTTGAAGCCGATTCCGTGTGCCGTGAGCACCGAGGTGCCGTCCTCGTCGAGCCAGCTCTTGGGGCGGGCCGAAGTCGAGACCGAGGTGACCTGCGGCGCCGGCAGGTAGTCGTACTCGGTGGGGGCCAGCTGCGTCTCACAGCCGCAATGCTTCGGCGCCACGAGCACGCCCAGATTGTTGACCTCGATCGAACCCTCGATCGGCGGGAGAATCGTCCCGGTGGGGCTCGTGCCGTGGGCGTTCGTCACCCGGACCTGCACCTGGCAGATGTCGTTGAACGCGTTCTCGCCGCGGTACACGCCGGTCGACGGCAGCGGCGAGCATGCTGTCCGCGACGAGAACGGCGGCGGGACGGCCGTGACCTCGTTGGCGCTGTTCACGGCCACCAGGCGGGCGGGCACGCCGCCGAACGTGACCGACGTCGCGCCGGTGAAGCCCGAGCCGAGAATCGTCGCCGTCCGCGGCGCGTACTCCGACCCGCCGAACGGGATCACGGCGGTGATGCTCGGGACGACGCTGCCGCCACTGGTGTCTACGTACTCGAACGTGGAGCTCGCGCCGGGCGCGCTCGATTCACCGCCGTTCAGCGTGACGATCACATCGGCCGGGCCGGCGCCGTCTTGCGGGGCGGGCGCGTCCGGCGGAAGCGTCTGGCTTGCCGGCGGCAACGTCGCTGTGATCGACGTCGGACTCACAACCGTGAAGTGGCTCGGAGCCAGCTGCGCGGTGCCGACCTGAACGCCGGCCACGTCGGACACCCCGCCCGACTCGAACCTGGTGCCCGTGATCGTGACCCGCTCCCCGCCGGCGGTGCTGCCGTAGGCGGGGCTCAGGCCGGTCACCACCGGCCGCGTCGCCGTGGCCGCGAAGCTGCACAGGTAGTAGGCGAGCCCCGGGCCCCCGTCCGGCGCGGTCAGCTGCGGCGAGCCCAGACCGGTCGCCAGGTCGTATCCGGTTCTCGCCGGGAACACGTTGCCGCCCGCGAGGTCGTAGATGTCATTGTTGCCCTGCGTGACGTCAGTGAACGAGGCCGCGTCATGCGCCGGGTTCGACGCGACGGCGTACAGCAGCGGGCTGACGAACCCGACGCCGGCGCGCGTGGCCGGCTGCGAGATGCACGTCTGCGAGGCGTTGGTCACCGCCAGCATCGCCGCCCAGATCGGCGCCGAGGAGGAAGTGCCGCCGATCGTCGTCCAACCGCCCTCCGAGGCGTCGTAAACCGTGACCGCTCCGGTGAACTCGTCGCCCTGGGAGGAGACGTCGGGAAGGAGACGGCACGGCGTCGAGGCGCCGGCGCCGGCCACGGTCGACTGGCAGAAGTTCGTCGGATAGCCGAACGCCCGCTCGACGGCGTTGGCGTTCGTGTAGTCGGGGCTGCCGGGAAGGTCGATCCCGGGCACGGTCGCGGCCCGCTGCCAGGTCGGCATCGTCCACGACTCGGAGATCCCGCCACCGCCGGCGCCGCCGGTCCCGCCGTCGTTCCAGACCTGCTCGACGGGCGGCTGCGGAGGCATCCGTGATCGTCGTGCCGCCGACCGAGACGACGTACGGCTGGCTGGAAGGGTCATCGACCGACACCGGGTTCTGACCCGAGTCCACCGTGGGGTCCTCGAACGTGTCGCAGTCGTCCGAGCCGTTGTCGCCGGCGGAGCTGAAGATCGACTGGCCCTGGGCGGCGGCCTGTTCGAACAGGAAGTTCTCGGCCTGCTGGAGGCCGGGCTGGCCGGCCTGGATCGCCTGCTCGCACAGCCCCCAGCTTGTGCTGATGATCTGGTCGCGATCGGCGTCGATCATCGCGGCGTAGTTGTCGACCGGGTCGTAGATCAGCCCGTTGGCCCCTGGGCTGGGGCTCTCATAGACGTCGATCGTGGCGTCCGGCGCCATCGCCGACAGGTCCTCGACGTCGAGGTTCGCCTCACCGCTGCCCGGTCCGATCGGCTGGCCGCCGTCGATCGGGATCACGTTCAGGCGGCTGAGCATGGACGCCGCCTGACCGGCGCCGAAGAAACAGGTGTCGAACGTGCGCACGTCGGAGTAGGCGAACGGCTCGAGTTCGTACAGCGCGATGTGCTGACCCTGGCCGAGGTCGCCGTTTTCGTACAGGCCGAAGGCCCCGTAGGACCGCGCGATCTGATCGTCGGTCAGTCCGTCGTTCTCCTGGGCATCCGCGCTCGCGGCGGAGCACGGCGTGGGCGACCCGGACGGGTGAGCGAAGGTGGTCGCCAAGGCAGGCCGGATCTTCGCGCGGTCCGATCCACGCGGCCGCCGAATGAGCGCCGGCTGCGCGCGGGCCAGGTCGTTGAGGCCGACGATCCCCGCCACCGACCCGGCGAGCGCGGACGGCACCGCGGCGGCGGATGTCGTCGTCTGGCCAACCAAGCCGCTGGACAGCCGGTAGCGCTCGACCCCGGTCTGGAAGGCGTGTTCGATCTGATCGGCGGTTCCGGAGAAGTCGACCAGCAGCCCATCGCTCGAGACGCCGCTGACGTGGAGACCGTCCGCCGTGAGCTGCGAGCGCACGGCGGCGACCGTCGCCGCGGTCGGACCGAACCGGCCGGCGAACGCGCCCGCCGGCAGATACTGGTGAAACAGCGGTGAGCTCGGATCGCTGACCCCGTCGATGAACTGCACCAACGCCGCGTTGTCCCGAGGCTTCAGCACGACCGTGCCCGACAACGAGGCGGACGACGACACCGCGCCGAGCGACTGCGCGCCGGTCGGAATCCGCGGAGTCGCGCCGACCCGCACGAGCGTTGCGGAACTCGCCGCTGCGGACCCGGACAGGATCGCCACCGGCAACGCGACCAGCACAGCCACCACGGCCGCTCGATTGAATCCCTTCGCCACGATGACAGCCTCCAGAGTTGGGTACCGAACACGAACCGCCCGACTCCCCGAGGCACGCCTCCAGCGGCACGGGGCTTATATCACCGGCTAAACCGTCGAGTCAACCGGAGCCGTTGACCGCGCCAGCAAGCCAGCGATCGAACAGTGCAAACGCCTGCTCGCGCGCCGCCGCCGCATACCGCTGAGACTGCGCCACGACATCCTCAGCGGTGAGCCCGACGGTCGCGAGGTGCTCGTCGCGCTCGGCCCACGCCGCGACCCGCTCGACGTCGACCTCGGGATGGAACTGCACGGCGAGGTGCGGGCCGAGGCTGAACGCAGCGGGACCGGCGGGCGATCGCGCGAGCTCGGTCGCGCCGGGCGGGACGCGCATCTGCTCGGTGTGCCACATCAGCCACGGGCCGCCCGGAACCAGGCCGGGGTCGGCCGTCTCGACCGGGAACCACCCGATCTCGGGCTGGTCGAGCACGTCGACGCCGCCATCGAGCGCGAGCGACAGTGCCTGCCCGCCGAAGCACAGCCCCAGCACCGGCACGTCGGCGTCGACGGCGGCGCGCAGGACCGCGATCTCCTCGGGGACCCACCCCGGCTCGCTAGCCGTGGCTGAGTGCTGTGAGCCGAGCGAGATCACGACCTCGAAATCCTCAGGCCTGGCCGCGCCATCCGAGCCGGCGTGGTGCACGACGTACGGCACCCCGCGCTCCTCGAGCCACTCGGCTACGCGCGTCGGCGGCCCGAGTCGGCCGTGCTGAAGGATCAGGGCAGGCTTTGGATTCACGTCGGGATGACTGTAGCTCTGAGAGATTCCGCCCCGGCGCTAGGCTGGCGCTCGGTGACATCGACGACCGACCCGACGACAGCCGAAGGCCCCGCCCTCCCGCTTGCCGATCGCGAGCACGTGCTCGAGCACGCGGCCGAGCTGATCGCGGACGCGTGGCGGAGCTTCGACCACCCGCGCCCCGGCCAGCCCCTGCCCGACCAAAACACGCACGAGCTGCTCAGCCGCCCCATCCCAACCGAGCCGTCGGATGCCAACACGGCACTCGACCAAGCCGCCGACGTGCTCGACCGCTCGCTCGCGCAGGCGCGCCCGCGGTGGTTCGCGTATATCGGATCCTCGGGTCTTGAGATCGGCGTGCTCGCGGACGCGTTGATGGCCTCACACGACGTCAACGTCGCCAACAGCGCCGGCGCGGCCGACCTGCTCGAGGCGCAGACGATCCGCTGGGTCGGGCAGTTCATCGGGTTCGACGACAACGCGAGCGGGTTGCTGGCGGCCGGCGGCACGATCGCCAACCTGACCGCGCTGACGGCGGCGCGCGAGCGCGCGCTGCCGGGCGTCCGCCACGAGGGTGCCGGCGGCCGGAAGATGGCGCTCTACTGCTCGGCCGAGGCGCACTACTCGGTCCGCCGCGCCGCCGAGATCCTCGGTATCGGCGGCCGGAACGTCCGCGCAATTCCGATCGACGGCGACAGACGCATGGACGTCACCGGCATGCGCCGAAGCGATCGAGCACGACAGACGAACCGGCGTCATCCCGGTCGCGGTCGTCGCCACCGCGGGCACGACGCTGACCGGCGCGGTCGACGACATCGACGCCCTGGCCGACGTCTGCGGCGACGACATCTGGCTCCACGTCGACGGCGCGTACGGCCTCCCCGCCGCGTCCACGAATCAGGCGCGCCATCTCTTCAACGGCCTCCCGAAGGCCTTCTCCGCGACGGTCGACGCGCACAAGTGGCTGTACGTCCCGAAGGCGTGCAGCATCCTGCTCATGCACGATGTCGACGCGCTCGAGGACGCGTTCTCCCACTACGAGGGCTACATGCCGCACGGTGAGCAACTGCACGCGGTCGACCGCTCGCTCGAGTACTCGCGGCCGCTGCGCGGCCTAAAACTGTGGCTCGCGTTCACCGTCCATGGGGCCGACGCGATCCGCGCCGCGATCGAGCGGAACCTCCAACAAGCCGAGCTGCTCGCGACCCTCATAACAGACGACCGCCGCTTCGAGTTGCTAACAGCGCCCCAGCTTTCCGCCGTCTGCTTCCGCCACCTCCCGCCCGCAAATGCAGATCCCGACGCCCACAACACGGCGCTCGCCCGCGCGATCGCCGCCGATGGCCGCATCCTGCTCGCGCCGGCCGAGGTCGACGGGACCGCGTGCCTGCGGGCATGCTTCGTCAACCACCGGACCACCGAGGACGACGTGCGCGCGATCGTCACCGTGGTCGCCGACCTCGCGACCCGCACCGCAGGATGACGAACGCGGTCGAGGTCGAGGGGGTCAGGGTCCCGACAGACCACTACATCGACGGCCGCCGCGTCAGCAGCGAGACGACGTTCGAGGTCCGGAGCCCGATCGACTGGGACAACTGGAAGCTCGCCGAGGTCGCCAACGGAGGCCAGAAAGAGGTCGACGCGGCGGTCCAGGCCGCCCGTAACGCCTTCCCGGCGTGGGCGAGCCTTGGACCCGAGAAACGACACGCCCACCTGACCCGACTTGCGGAGGCGATCGACGCCGCCGTCCCCGACCTGGCCAAGGTCGAGAGCGCCGACAACGGCTCGCTGTACGAGGCCATGAGCCTGCGCGTCCTTCCCCGCGCGGCCAACAACATCCGCTTCTTTGCCGACTTCGCGCGCGACGGCCTCACACAACAAATCCGCACGCTCGATGGCGGCGAGCGCAACCGGGTCCGCTACGACCCGGCCGGCGTCGCCGCGGTCTCGACGCCCTGGAACGCGCCGTTCATGCTCGCCACCTGGCGCGTCGGCCCGGCCCTCGCCGCCGGCGACACCGTCGTGCTGAAACCGCCCGAGTGGGCGCCGCTCACGTGCTCGATGCTGGGCGATCTCGCCGCCGAGGCCGGCCTCCCGCCCGGCGTGCTCAACGTCGTCCACGGCACGGGCGCCGGCGCGGGCGCCCCGCTCACGGGACACAAGGGCGTCGACCGGGTCGCGTTCACCGGCTCTCCCGCCACCGCCCACACCGTGTATCGCGACGCCGCCGCGAATCTGACTCCGGTGTCGTTCGAGCTCGGCGGCAAGTCGCCGTTCATCGTGTTCGAGGACGCGGACCTCGACGCCGCGACGGCGACCGCGGCCTACCAGTACGACAACTCGGGGCAGGTCTGCCTCGCCGGCACTCGCCTGCTCGTCCAGCGCGACGTCGTCGGCGACTTCCTGACTAGGTTTGAAGAACGCGTCGGCGAAATCAAGGTAGGCGACCCGCGCGACCCGGACACGACGTACGGCCCGCTGATCCACCCGGTCGCGCTCGAGCGCGTCACCGGCTACGTCGAGCGGGCGTTCGAAGCGGGCGCCCACCTCGAGTTCGGTGGCCGCCCGATCGAAGGTCTCTATTACCCCCCGACGCTGTTCACGGATGTCCCCGAACAAGCCGAGATCCTCCACCACGAGGTCTTCGGCCCGGTCCTTACGCTGCAGACCTTTAACAACGAGGCCGAGGCGATAGCCAAAGCCAACGCCACCGACTACGGGCTCGCGGCCACGATCTACACGGGCGACGAGCAGCGCGCCGACCGGGTCAGTGCCGCGGTTGTGGCCGGAACCGTGTGGGTCAACTGCTTCTACGTGCGCGACCTCGAGACGCCGTTCGGCGGCGCCCGCGACTCGGGGATCGGGCGCGAGGGCGGCCACCACTCGTTCGACTTCTACTCGGACGTCAAGACCGTCGTCGAGCGAACCGCGCTGTTCTCAGCCCCCCAATGACCGCACCAACCTCCGGCACAACCCCCCCACCTCCGACACCGAGTCGGTGTACTGCGAGGGCTTGAAGCAGATCGTCGTGTAGCCGGCCTCTAGCTGCGCCGGGATCGACTCCATCGCCTCGTCGAGGTCCGCGACCCCGCCCGCGGAAGGGAACCGGCCCCGGATGCCGCCAACGACTTCGAGGTCACCAAACGACCGCCCGGCGGCCGCCATCGCGTCAACCAACAGCTGCAGCTCGTCAGCGCCGGGCTGCCCGAACGGATGGAAGCCATGCCCGTACTCGACGAGCCGGCGGACGATCCACGGCCCGACCGACATCCCGCCGAACCACAGCCGCGGCCCCTCGGCACGAAACGGCTTCGGCTCCAGATAGATGTCGGCGAACGAATACCAACGCCCGGAGAACGACGCCGGACTCGAGCGCCACAGCGCCTTCCACGCCGCCAGGTGCTCGTCGAGCAGCTCACCCCTCCGCTCGAACGGGACCCCGAGCGCCGCGTATTCCTCGCGGTGCCAGCTGACCGTCGGCTGGACCACGAGCCTTCCCTCGCACAGCAGGTCGAGCGTCGCGAGTTGATGCGCGAGCAGCACCGGGATGCCGGAGCGGCGCGATGATCGCGGCGCCGATCAGCCGCAGCCGCGTCGTGACCGCGGCGATCGCGCTCATCAGCACGATCGAATCGGGCCACGGCGTATCCGGATCCTGGTTTCCGGGCGCCGCGTAGTCGCGCGGATTCTGGGGACGGCCGAGAGCACCCGCCGACGGTCCGAGCACGATGTGCTCACTCAGCATCACTCCATCGATCCCGGCGTCCTCCGCCTCGACCGCCATCCGCACGAGCGCCCGCAGATCCCGCGGCGAGGTCATCGTCCAGTTCTCGCTGAGAACCAGGACAAACCGCGGCGAAGCGCCCACGTCAGCCCAACGTGACCCGGACGGGGAGCCGCTTCAAGCCATTCGTGAAGTTCGTCCGCTGCCGGACCGGAGCCCCGGCGAGCTCCACTCGCGAAACTCGGGCCACGAGCTCCTCCAGATACACGCGAAGCTCGAGCCGCGCGAGGTGCGCGCCGAGGCACTGATGGGGTCCGCCGCGCCCGAACGTCAGATGGTCGGTCGGGTTCCGCGCGACGTCGAGCCGGTGCGGGTCCGGGTAGTGGTCGGGGTCGCGGTTGCCGGCGGCGAACCACACGATCACCTTCTCCCCGGCGGCGATGTCGACGTCGCGTACGGTCACGTCGCGCGTGGCCGTGCGGCGGAAGAACCACACGGGCGAGGAGAACCGCAGCAGCTCCTCCGTAGCCGATGGAATCAAAGAGCGATCCTCGCGCAGGCGATCCCACTGATCGGGATGCTCCGCCAAAGCGAGCGTCCCGAGGCTGATCGCCTGGCGCGTCGTCTCGTTCCCGGCCACGATCAGGAGCGCGAACGTGTTGTCGAGGTCCTGATCGGACATCGGCCGTCCCTCGATCTCGCCGTTGGCGATAAGGCTGAGCACGTCTTCGCGCGGGCAGGCGCGGCGGTCGGCGTAGTACTCGCGCCCGATCGCGCACAGCTCGTCGGCCCACGGGGAGCCGAACGGCTTGTAGCGATACTCCTCGCGCTCGCCCGCGAAGGCATGCTCGCCGACGTACTCGGGGTCGGTGTCGACGAGCAGCCGGTCGCCGAGATCGATCAGGTGGGGCAGGATCTCCTCCGGGAGACCGAGCACCCGCGCGAGCACCCGGATCGGAATCGGCGCCGCGAGCTCATGAACGAGGTCAAACTCGCCCAAAGGCAAGACCGCGTCGAGCCGGTAGCGAACGAGCTCGCGGAGCCACTCCTCGTAGCGCGCCACCGCCGGCGGGGTGAACTGCCTCGAGATCAGCCGGCGGTAGCGGCCGTGCTTGGGTGGGTCGAACTCGAGGAAGTTCCGCCGTGCGGCGAGCACGTCCTCGGGGAGATCGTCGATCGTCGCGGCGCCGCCGAGCTCCGAAGAGAACGTCTTCGTATCGCGCAGCACCGCGAGCACGTCGTCGTACTTGGTGAGCGCCCAGAAGCCGCGGCCGTCAGGCTCGGGGTGGCGGTAGACCGGCGCCTCGCGCTGGAGCAGGTCGAACACCTCCCAGGGCTCGTGGTCGGCGAACAGGTCGTAGTCGAGCAGATCGACCGACTCCATCGTGGCGCGGAGGATACCACCGTTATGCGTAATGTATCCACAGCGATTCTGAGAGGATCCGGAGGCGGGGATGATGATTTTTGTGTCAGGGTTGCGGGCGAGGGTGATCGCCATTGCCCCACCGCGTGGCTACGTTCGCTGACTCTGGCGCCGACCGCCCGATCGGTGCCGTTCTACGGCCGAGCAGGCTTCGTCGCTGCCGACGGGGAGGAGGGCGAGGAGCTCCTGTTACGGCCTGCGCGGCGCTCTTGACACCGCACACAACACTTGCGAATGTATCCGAAATTCGGGACCCACCCGACTTGGAGATCCACCCCGTTGGGACGCGGAGGGTAAGGAGAGGCAATGGCAACTCAACCGGTCACCGGCGCCGGCAGGATCGACGACGCTCAGCCGCACCTGGGTAAGAAGCACCTGACCACGCTGCACGCGATCGGGCAGGCGCTGGCGATCGGCCCGATCTTCACGCGTCGGGCTCGTCAGCGGCCTGGTCGCGAACGTGGCCGGCTTCTCCACCCCGGCGTCGATCGTGCTCGGCTCGATCGGCTCGATCGGGCTCGCGTACGTGATCGCGATCTACGCCCGGCGATATGCCGGCGCCGGCGCCATCTTCGAGTACCTGGCGCAGGCGGTGCACAACTCGTTCGGGATCTTCTGCGGCTCGGTATACCTGCTCGGCACGCTGTTCCTCGGCGCCGGCGGCATCTACATCGGTCTCGGGTTCCTGGTCCAGGGGTTCTTCCAGAGCCACATCCACACCTCGATCCCGTGGTGGGTCGGTGGCGCCGCCGGGCTCGCGATCGCGTTCACCCTCAATCACCTCGGCGTCAGGCTCGCGATCCGGGGCGTCCTCCTCCTGGCCTCGATCTCGGCGATCCCGTTGCTGTTCCTGTCGGTCGTGATCATCGCCAAGGGCGGCGTCGGCGGCAACACGCTCGCGGTGTTCAACCCGAACGAGACCTCGTGGAACGCCGTGTTCAACGGGATTCTGTTCGCGGTGACGCTCTTCATCGGGTTCGAGGCGGCGGCCTCGATCGCCGAGGAGACCGAGAACCCGCGCAGGTCGATTCCGATCGCGGTCGTCGGCGCGGTCGCGCTGAGCGCGGCGCTTGTACATCTTCGTCTGTTACGCGGCGACGATCGGGTTCGGCAAGGTGGCGCTGGAGAAGGGCGCGTGGTTCGCGTCCCCGAGTCCGCTGGGCACGCTCGCCACCATCTACGTGGGCAACTGGCTGAGCTTCGTGATCGACCTCGTGATCATTCTCGACGCGCTGTCACTGAGCATCGCGATCATGGTGACCGCATCGCGGATCATCTTCGCGTTCGGCCGCGACGGGCTGCTGCCGAAGGCCGCCGCGATGACCTCGCGCTACGACACGCCGGTCGTCGGCAACATCGCGATCGCGATCTGGAGCATCCTGCTCCTGATCTGGGCCGGCGTCACGAACTACGGGGTCCCGGTCAAGCTGCCCAATCCGATCGAGGCGTTCAACATCACGACCGGGCGCGGGGAGCTACCTGGTCGAGCTGATCTACATCTTCCTCGCCCTGTTCGCGCTTCGACTGCTGTGGCGCGACCGACATACCGAGGGCGGGATCTGGTGGAAGGTGATCCTGGTCGTGCTCGGATTGGTCACGCCGATGCTCGCGTTCAAGGGCGCGCTCGACCCGTTCCCGACGTTCCCGAACGATCGCGGCGTGTTCATCGCGATCGCGTGCATCGTGATCGCGGCGGTGTGGTACGGGATCCTCCACTTCACCCGCCCCGAGCAGGTGCGCGATGCGGCGCGGCACGCGGTCGAGCACGAGGGCGTACCAGCGCTCGACGAGCCGATCCCGGAACCGTCGGCGGGTACCGCCGGCTAGTGCCCTACAGCAGCCTCGAGTACTCGGCGAACTCCCAGTCGGTGACCCACGCCCTGAAGCGCTCGAGCTCGGCCATCTTGATCGTCTCGAACGTGTCGACGAGCGGCGAGCCGAGTGCGTCGATCATCACCTGATCTTCCTTGAGCGCCGCGAGCGCCTCGGCGAACGTCGTCGGGAGCGTCGCGCCGAGCGCCTCGTCGGGCAGGTCGTAGATCATCCCCTCGACCGGCTCGGGGAGCTCGAGCTCGCGCCTGCACGCCGTCGAGCCCGGCGGCGAGCGCGGCCGCGTAGGCGAGGTACGGGTTGGCGGTGCCGTCGCCGAGGCGCAGCTCGAGGCGCGTCGAGGACCCTCGCTCCTTGGGGACGCGGACGAGCGTCATCCGGTGGTCGTGGCCCCAGCACACGCGGGTCGGGACGAGCGCCTCGGCGCTGATCCGCCGGTAGGCGTTCACGGTCGGGTTGAAGAACACCATCATCGCGGGCGCGTGCTCCATCACGCCGGCGATGAAGTGACGCATCACCGGCGTCAGACCGTGGTCACCGTCCGACGCCTCGCCCGCGTTCGACCCAGCAGAATCGACCAGCGACACGTGGAGGTGGAAGCCCGACCCCTCGTCGTCGTTGAACGGCTTGCCCATGAACGTCGCGAGCAGCCCGTCGCGCGCCGCCATCTCCTTGACCATCGCGCGGAAGCGGAACGCGCGGTCGCACGAGTCGAGCGCGGCGGAGTGCCGCAGGTTGATCTCGAACTGGCTGCGGCCGTATTCGTGGGCGGCGGCGATCGCGCCGAGCTCTAGCTCGACCGCGGCGTCAAGCATGTTCGCGAGCGTCCCCTTCGGGTCGGCCATTTCGCCGACCGTGTACACCGCGCTGTCCTGGCCCGCGTATGGACGCCAGCCGCGCGGATCCGAGGCATCCGGCTCCATCAGGTAGAACTCGAGCTCGGGGCCGACCACCGGCGAGACGCCGAACTCAGTGAACTGGGCGAGTACGCGCTTCAGCGCGCCGCGGCAATCGAGCGGGTGGGGCTCGTGCGTGACCGGGTCCTCGAGATCGACCAGGCAGGCGACGACGTCCTCCTCCCACGGCAGGGGCACGAGCGTGTCCAGGTCCGGGCGCGCGAGCAAATCGGGGAAGCCGCCCTCGAACCCCGCGACCACGTTGTGGCGCAGGTCGACGGTCATGATCGCCTCGACGAACCCCATCCCCTCCTCGGCGACGTGCGGAAAGGCCGAGATCGGGATCAGCTTGCCGCGGCAGATGCCGTGAAGGTCGGCGTACTGGAGGCGCACCGCGCGGACGCCGACGTCGGCCAGCTCCGAGAGGCTGCCGACCAGTCGCGCGCGTTCCGCGGCGTCGCGCTCCTTGCGCACGCGAGGCCTCGCGGCGGCGGGGCGATCGCCGAGATCTTGGGCCATCTCAATCTCCTCTCGTGAACCAGGGGGCACCGGTGGACCAGGGGGTACCGGCCTTCTGGATCTGCGGCTGGGGCGCGGAGGGCTAGGCATTGGGCGTGAACGCGAGCGTACCGGCGTCGACGATCGCGGCGCCACCGTCGACCGTGAGCACCGCGCCGTTGACGTACGAGGACGCCGGCGAGGCCAGCCAGGCGACCGCCTCGGCCACCTCTTCGGGGCTCCCGGCGCGCCGCGTGGGCACATGGGCACACGACACGGCGTAAGCCTCGTCACGGGAGACGCCCCGCCGCTCCGCGAGCACGTCGATCTCCTCGTCGGCCATCGCCGTCCGGATCCAGCCGGGGCACACGGTGTTGGCGCGCACCCCGAGCGGCCCGTAGTCGAGCGCGATGCACTGCGTGAGCATCACGAGTCCGGCCTTCGAGCTGCAATAGGCCGCGGAGGCGGGGTCGGCGCGCAGCCCCGCGAGCGAGGAGATCGTCACGATCGTCCCGCGCGCCTCGATCAGGTGCGGGAGCGCGGCGCGGGACACCAGGAACGGCGCGGTCAGGTTCGTGGCGATCACGAGGTTCCAGCGCTCGAGCGTCTGCTCGGCGACCATCGCACCCGCGCCGGCGCCCGCGCTGACGACGAGCGCGTCGAGCCGGCCGAACCGCTCGACGCACGCGTCCACCGCGTGCGACGCGCCCGAAGGAGTCGAAGCATCGGCGCTGACAGCCAGACCGGAGACCGCAGAGGCGACCGCACGCAACGGGTCAACCCGCCGCCCGCTCACGCACACGTCCCACCCTCCGGACGCCATCCGCCGAGCGACCGCGGCCCCGATCCCGGTCCCACCCCCGATGATCAGGACGCTCGGAGTCAAAGTCAGTCCCGCAGGAACTGCTCGACCAGCGACTCGGGGAACGACTTGTCGGCGATGTTGTAGGCGAGCGCCGTCATCCGCCAGGAATCGCTCAGATAGAACCGCTCGTACAGCTCGCCCCGGCCGCCGAGCTCCGACCCGAGGAAGTCCCACGCCAATCGGAACAAACGGATCCGCCGCTCGGCGTCGGCGCCGGCGGCCTGGAAGTACTGCTCGATCTCTCCTCGCAAAGGCCCATCCAAATCCGCGCGCGACGGCGTCGCCATGAACCCGCCGCCCCCGATCAGCTGGAGCAGCTCGTTGACCCGCGGCAGCCACTTAGGCATCTCGGCACGCAGCGCGACGAACGGCCGCTCGTCCGGCGTCATCACCCCGCCCGCATCCAGCGACGCCCCCGCCTCGGCGGCGACGATCGCCGATCGCGCGAGCTCGCTCATCGACCAGATCTGCCCGAGCTTCTCCTGGATGTGGTCAAAGCGAGCCACGCCCGTGGTCGTGGCGATCAGCGTGCCCCAGTCCCAGCGCGAACGACAGCTTGACCCACGCGCGCGTGAACGCCTGGTGCATGATGTGGCTGCGCCAGCCGGTGTCGGTGATGACCTCGCTGTAGCCAACGGTGTCGCCATCGAGGAAGACGCGCTCGCCGGGGATCTCGACGTCGTCGAAGATCACCACCGCGTCCATCTCATCGAACCGTGCCGACAGCGGATAGTCGTAGACGTCGCGCTGCTTCGAGTAGCTGTCCCTGCAGATGAAGCGAAGCCCCGGCGTCGCGATCGGGATCGCGAACGACAGCGCGTAGCGCCCGTCCTGCGGCCGGATGTCGGACCCCGGGTAGACGAGCAGCTCGTCGGCGAACGGCGCGAGCGTCGCCAGCATCCGCGCGCCGCGCACGACGATCCCGTCAGCGGTATCGGCGAGCTTATGGAGCGAGACCTGCCCCATCGCCTGCTCGGCCTCCGCTTTGGTGCGGTCGACCTGCGGGTTCATCAGCGCGTGGGTCGTCGACAGGTCGTGGTCGCGCATGAACTCCTGATACGCGACGAGGTTGGCCGCGCCGGCCTGGTTCCAGCGACGTGCCCAGACCTCAGACCGACCGGAGAAGCACGCGAACGTGACGTTCAGGTAGTCGGGCGTCCGCCCCATCACCCCGCCCGACAGCGCCGCCACCAGCTCGAACGCCCGCCGGCGCCGCAAGAGGTCCTCAGACGTCCGCGGAATCACATGGGTCACGTTGACCAGCCGCCCCTGATCGAGCGAAGGCGACGGCACCAGCATCTCGGACGCGTGCTCGTGCTGAAGGTCGAATACCCGCGCCAGCGACAGCGCGGCGTCGCGCAGCTCCGGATGATCGAGCGGGTGGCTGATCCGCTCGCCCCGCAGCCAGATCTCGCGACCGCCTTGCCGCAGCCCATCCAGGAACTGCTCGCCGGTGCGCGCGCCGGTGGCTGGGGCGGTCGCGGACAGAGCCATCACTCGCCTCCCGCCGAAACCGGATCCTGCAACGCCGGCAGCGGATGCCCAAGCGCCTCGAGCCCCTGGCGCTCCCAATCGACCGCCTCGGCGTCGAACCGGAAGTACGAGCGCGGCGGAAGGATGCCCCACGTGTTCGACGAGTGGGCGTCGTCGGGCCACGTGCGCGGCTCGTGATCTGCGGTCAGTTGCTCCATGTCGCTGTAGAGCTCGACCATGCATTCCTCCTCGGGGATCCGCACGTACGCGGCCAGGTTCTGACCGAGCGCGTGGCGCACGGGACCCCACGCGAGCCACCGCCCGTGCTGGGCGAGATGGTCGAGCGCGACCCGCAGCTCGCCCCAGTCGGTCAGCTCGAACGCGAGGTGATGGAAGTGGTGGTAGCCCTTGCCGACCAGCGCAACCGTGTGGTGGTCGGCGCCCAGGTGCAGCCACGCGCCCTCGTCGCCCAGCCGGTCGGTGACCCGCATCCCGAGCGCGTCGCAGTAGAACTCGGTCAGGCCGGCGAGGTCCCCGGTAAGCGAGTTGATGTGGCCGAGCTTGCGCGGATGAAACCCGCCGAGCGTCGTACTCGAGCGCGCGATCGCCGGCCGCGGATCGTCGGGCGGCGCGTAGGGAACTAGCTCGACCCCGAACCCGTCGGGATCGCGAAGAAAGAGCCCGCCTGAAATCGACTCCCAGGAGACCCCAAGCTCGCTCGAGATGCGACGCGGCGTCGTCGAGCGACACGCCGCGCGCGAGCTCGAACCCGGTGTGGTCGGCTCCGGGGACGTCTGAGGCGACGAGCTCCAGCGAGTAGGGTTCATACGCGCATGCCAGCCGGGCGCGCTCCGGTGTCAGCTCGCGCACCGACAGGCCGAACTGGATCGACCAGCGCTGCGTGGCCTCGGCGAGATTGCGGGTCCGCAGGCAAACGTGGTGGATTCGGCGGAGCAATTTTGGATACAGTATCCGCGCTTTGGGACCTGGTCAAGAGAACGAGGACGACCGTCGCGCCCGCGCCCTGAGGCGCCTTGCCGAGCTGAACGACGAGCCCGGCGGGGAGCAGTTTCTCGCCCGCATGGGCGTGCTCGGAGACTGGATCGTCGACTGGGCGTTCGGCGACGTCCACACCCGCCCCGGCCTGCCGGCGCGTGAGCGCGAGCTGATCATCGTCGCCGTGCTGACCGCGCTCGGGTCGAGCGATCCGCAGGTGCGGGCGCACATCCGGGCGCTGCGCGCGATCGATGTCCCGTGGACCGAGATCGAGGAGACGATTCTCCAGACGACTCCGTACGCTGGAATTCCGCGTGCGGTCAACGCGATGAAAGTGCTCCGCGAGGAACAGGAGGCCGATCAGTGAAGGCGGTGCGGTTCGTGAACCCGGAGGGCGAAACCCGGATCGGGGCGCTGGGCGAGGACGGGACGATCACCGATGCCGGCCCCGCTGGCCCGCAGGGCTTCGTCCCCACAACCATCGGGTGGGACACGCTGGCGCAAGCAGACGGCGCGACCCACAACGCCGGCGACGTCAAGCTGCTCCACCCCGTCGTGCCGGGCAAGCTGATCGGGATCGGGCTCAACTACCGCTCGCACGCCGAGGAATCGCAACTCGACATCCCTAGCGTGCCGGTGATCTTCGCGAAATTCGGCTCGTCGCTCGTCGGGCACGGCGCCCAGATCGTGATCCCGCGCGAGGAGACTCGCCCCGACTACGAGGGCGAGGTCGCGGTCGTGATCGGGCAGGGCGTCTACCGGGCCGATCAGGACGAGGCGCGGGCCGCGGTCGGCGGCATCGCCGCGATCAACGACGTGTCGGGCCGGCGCGCGCAGCTCGAGACGCCGCTTCGCCAGTTCACGCTCGGCAAGAGCTTCGACACGTTCTCGCCGCTCGGGCCGTGCATCGCGTCGGCCGACGGCGTCGACCTCGCCGACATCGACCTGCGCACGACGGTGTCGGGCGAGGTCATGCAGGACGCGAACACGCGCGACCTGATCTTCTCGGTCGTCGAGCTGATCGAGTACATCTCGGCCGGCGTCACGCTCGAGCCCGGCGACGTGATCGCCACCGGGACGCCGAGCGGCGTCGGCGACTCGCGCTCGCCCAAGCGCTATCTGCGTGAAGGCGACACGGTCGAGATCTACGTCGAGGGCGTGGGCACGCTCTCGAACCCGGTCCGCAGCGAACTCTGAATTTCTGGGCATTAGGCCCTGCGCGCGCTACGGTCCGCGTATGCGCGCGCGTCGTTTGGCGCCGGTGCTCGCGGCCGGGTTGCTGGTGGCAGCCGGCTGCGGTGGCGCCTCGCGGAAGTCGACGCTCCGACGCTACGGTGTGGCGGCGGCCGGCCCCGGCTGCAGCACGGCGGTTACCGCCGCTCCAACGCTGTCGGTCCACACGGCGCTCGAGCAGGTCGGGTATTCGCCGTTCGGGATCACCGTGACGCCGGATGGACGCTGGTCGTTCCTCGATCTCGTGAGCGGGCAAGTCGCGGTGTTCTCGGACGCGGGATTCGCCCCACGCCTGGTCCGCACGATCAATATCTCAGACGGCGACGCCGTCGGGAGTTCGCTGACGCGGGACGGTCGCTACCTGCTGGTCACCGACGGAGATCGCGGAGCCACGGTGATCAGCGTTCGCCGCGCCGAGATGAGCGGCGGGAACGCCGTACTCGGGACGCTGGCGCCGCCCGCGGGCGTCAACGTCGGCCAGGGGTCGATCGAAGTCACGAGCTCCCCGGACGGCCACTACGCGTTCGTTTCGATCGAGTACGGCGGCGGCGTCGCCGTGTACGACCTGCGGGCGGCGCTGGCCGATCACTTCCGCCAGTCGGGCTACCTCGGACTGGTACGCCTGGGACAGGCCGTCGTCGGAATGGCGGTCTCCCCGGACGGACGATGGCTGTACGCGACGAGCGAGGGCGCGGCCGCCGGAGGGCCGGCCGGAGGCACGTTGAGCGTGATCAACATCGCGACCGCGGCGCGGGATCCGGCTCGGAGCGTCGTCGCGAACGCTCCCGGTCGCTGCTCCCCGGTCCGCGTGGCGGTGTCCGCCGACGGCTCGGTCGTCTGGGTGACCGCGCGGGAGAGCGATGAGCTGCTCGCGTTCTCGGCGAGCGCGCTGCTGCACGACCCGTCGCACGCGCTGATCGCGGCCGTTCGTGTCGGCGAGGCGCCGGTGGGGCTCGCGATCGTCGACGGCGGGCGCGACGTCGTCACCGCCGACTCGAACCGGTTCGATGCCCGCGGCGCCCGAAGCGGCCTTACCGTCGTCGACGCGAGCGCCGCACTCGCGCACCGCCCGGCGGTCGTGGGCACGATCGCGACCGGCGCCTTCCCACGTGAGATGGCGCTCGAACCGGATGGCAGCACGCTGCTGGTCGGGGACTTCGAATCCGACCAGCTCGAGGCCGTATCCGTCGCCGGAATCCCTTGAGAACCGGGGTTTCCGCTGGTCCCAGTGATAGGTTGCCGGGCACATAATCAAGCCGAATCACCGGACCATCCGTGGGCGGTGAACGGGGGACCCACAGCGATCCACACGATCGTGGGGGCGAATCGCCGAGCAGTTCGGCGTAGCGCACTGCGCGAGCCCGTCAGCTAACCCCGCAGGCTCGCAACAAGGGAGGTTTGTGGAGAGCTCGCGTGATCGCGCCCCGGTTGACGCCTGGCCAGAGGCTGAGCGGTGGCAGGACGGTGATCCTTGGCAGGAGTCGCTGGCGCGCTGTCGCGCGCGCCGAGGCCGGCCGAGGCGGTCCAGGACCCGGCTCGTCCGTAGCGTCCCGGCGCTCGTCTTGGCGGGGGTGATTCTCGTCGCTGCACTCGCCGGCGGTGGCAAGGGAGCCTCTCCGACTGCGGCTCGGGCAGACGCTCGGCCCCGCGCGACGGCAGCCCGACCCGCCAAGGCCCACCCTCCACGGACCGGGTGGCGTAGCTGTCCCCTCGCGGTCGCGCCGTCCGGCTATACGGATCCGCTGGAGGCGGCGATCGTGGAACCCGAGCGGATCGACCAGGGCGTCGACTACGCCGGCATCGGCAAGCTCGTGGCGATCGGCGCCGGGCGGATCAGCGAAATCGCCTCGGACAACAGCGGATGGCCGGGAGCATTCATCGAGTACCAACTCCTGAACGGCGCCGACGCCGGTTGCTACGTCTACTACGCCGAGGGAGTCACGCCTGCGGACGGTCTGCGGGTCGGCGACACGATCCGCGCCGGCGAGCCGCTCGCCACGATCATCCCTGTGTACCCGACCGGCATCGAGATTGGATGGGGCGCCGGAGTCCGCACGAAGGCGTACGCGAAGATAGCTGGGCAGTGGGACCCCACCGACGATGAGGACAACATCGCGACCGCCGCGGGGAAGAGCTTCTCGGCGCTGATCGCCGCCCTCGGCGGCCCGCCGGGGAAGGACGAGGGATAGCGTCCGCAGCGAGCTCTAGGGCTTGGGCACCGGCCCGAGCTTCCGGCGGATAACGAAATAGGCGATGGTGCCGCCCACCAGCGGCACGACCAGGCCGATCGCCTGGTGAAGCAGCACCGCGGCGACCGCGGGGTTGTGGTGAACGCCGTACACGATCAGCATGCCGGCGATCCCGCCGATCGTCCCCACGCTGGCCGGGAGCGGAATCGAGCCTCCGAGCGCGCCGATTATGTACGCCATGAGCACGACCGCGAACGTAGGAGCGGGTTGGGCGTGAACCGCATGCAGGGCGAGGAACAGGATCAGCAGGTCGAACCCGAGGTAGGCCACCGCGCCGAGCACGGTCACCAGGCTGGCGCGGCTCGTCACAAGCCGTTTTGTGTCGTTCACGGCGTCGGCAAGCGTGCTGATCGTGCGGGCGACCTTGGGGTGCTTGGCCTGCGCCGGATCGCCGCGGCGCTTGGCGCGACCGGCGATGACCAACGCCAGCGCGACCCCACCCGCGGCGAGCGCTGCCGGCAGGAGCGTCAGCAGGAGGTTGTCCTCGCCGGCGAAGATGCCGGCAGCAAGTCCCACCCCGACCACGATCAGAGCGAGCGCGTCCACCGCGGTGTTCAAGAAGCTGAGATTGAACTGCCGCTCGGCGATGACCTTCGTCGTCATTCCGAAGCGGTGAAGGATCCAGCCGCCAACGCCCATTCCGCCGAGCGAACCGCCGGGAACGACCAGCCCTCCTCCAAGCTGTGCCCAGGCAACGCGCTGATCCATTCGCCAGCCGCGGCCGTCCGCGTCGAGCACTCTGTCCGGGTCGACGATCTCGCGCCACGCGAGGACGAAGCCGGTCTCGGATATCACCTCGAGCAGGATCGCCCCGACGATCCACTCCCACGAAACCCGCTTGAGGCTATGGAGGGCTTCGTTCAAGGTCGGGATCAGCCTAAGGATGAGATACGCGACGACCAGATAGCCGACGAGCTTCAGCGCGGACTTGCGCAGATGATCTTTGACGTCGCTCAGCGCATGCCACGTCCGGCGCGTCCGCCCCGATGACGCCACCGGGGTTGCCACCGCCGGGCTCACTCCCCCAGGATGTCAAGCGAGCGTTTCATCGCGTCCGCGAGGTGCCGGCGCGTGAGCGACTCGGCGCGTCGGCCGTCGCCGGCCTCGATCGCCTCGAGGATCTGCTCATGCTCGCGGACGTCGAGCAGCATCCGCTCCTGCGTCTGCACCTGGCGCTCATAGATCGTTTCGCCGATCCGCGCCACCCATAGGCGCTCGGCGAATTGCGACAGGAACTCGTTGCCCGACGCTGCCGCCAGCGCCAGATGAAACTCGCGGTTGGCCTCGAAGCTGCGCTGAACATTGCGCAGCGAACGACGCTGCGCCGCCACCGCCGCGCGCATCCTCGCGAGCGGCTCCTCCAGCTGTTGCCCCGCCGCCAGCCGCGCGGCGCCCGGCTCGATCACGGTCCGCGCCTCGTACGAAACCCGCATCCCGTGCTGATCGACGTCCGCGACGCGCGCGCCCCGGTTGGTTCGCATCTCGACGAGCCCCTCGGCGGCCAGCCTCCGCAAAGCCTCGCGCACCGGCGTCCGCGACACGCCGAGTTCCTCGGCGAGGTCCTCCTGGTGGACCCGCGCCCCGCGCGGAAGCGATCCACTCGTGATCCGCTCGCGGATCGCCGTGTAGACCTGATCGACGACGCTCGCGATGTTCAGCCGGTCGGGCGCCGCTGCGGGCTCAGGCCAGCTCATCCAGGACCGCCGCGGTGGCCGCGACCAGCTCATCTACCTCGTCGTCGGAGATGATCAGCGGCGGCGAGAACGCGACCGAGTTGGCGTACGGAAGGGCGCGGCCGATCACGCCGCGCACGAGCAGCGCCTCGCTGAACGCGCCCGCGGCGAGCGACGGATCGAGTCCGACCGCCTGCATCAGTCCTTCGCCCCGGACATCGACGACGCCGGCGTGACCGGAAAGCCCGTCGAGCCCGGCGCGCAGCCGGGCCCCCGCAGCCGCGGCCCGAGCGGGAAGGTCCTCGGCCCGCATGAGCTTGAGGTTCGCGATCCCGGCGGCGCAGCACGTAGGGTGGCCGCCATAGGTCCCGCCGTGTGTGAGCATGTAGTCGGGATCGTCCTCGAACCAGCGGCGGAGCTTCTGACCGACGATCACGCCACCGAGGGGCAGATAGCCACTCGTGATCGCCTTCGCGAACGTGATCATGTCGGGCGTGACGCCGTAGTGGTGAGAACCGAACCACGACCCGAGCCGCCCGAACCCGGTGATGACCTCGTCGAAGATCAGCAGCGCGCCGCTCTCGTCGCACACCTCGCGCAGCCCCGCCAGATAGCCGTCGGGTGGCGGGAACACGCCGCCGGCGCCGATCACCGGCTCGGTGACGATCGCCGCGACCCGCTCGGGGCCGTGGTAGGCGACCGCGGCGCGCATCGCATCCACGCTGTCGCGGTCGACCTGGAAGAAGTCGGGGAGCAGCGTGCCGAACGGATCGCGGTTGGCGGGCAGGCCGCCGGCCGAGGTGCCGCCGAGCATCACGCCGTGGTAGGCGTAGTGGCGGCTCAGTACGACCGTGCGGCCGCCGTCGCCGGCGGCCTTGTGACCGGCGCGGGCGAGCTTCAGCGCCGAGTCGATCGCCTCCGACCCGCCGCAGGTGAGGAACACCCGAGCGTCGGGGATCGGCTCGAGTTCGAGCAGCAGCCCCGCGAGCTCGTCCTCGGGCGCGTTGGTGAACCGGGCGAACGTGTGGAACGCCTCGAGCTTCGCCATCTGCGCCGTGACGGCGTCGTTGATCTCCTGCCGGCCGTGCCCGGCGGCGCAGTACCACAGCGACGCGGTGCCGTCGAGGTAGCTCTTGCCGTACACGTCCCAAACCCGGCAGCCCTCGCCGCGCACGATCTCGAGGTACTCCTCGGCGGGCTTGGCCGGTGCAGCAAACGGATGCAGAACCTGCGGAACAGTCATGACGTCACCCCCACTTGTCGTTCGGCTTCATCTTCAGGAATCGTCAGCGCGACGTGCAGCGTCTGCGCGGTCACCGCCGGCTGCTCGCCGACCTCCGGGAGCGCTTCCTCGGACTGGACCACGGTGTTCTCGAGCCGGCCGATGCCCTCGACCTCGACCGCGACCACGTCGCCGGGCTCGACCGGCCGCGAGTGGGCAGGCGTCCCCGTGAGCAGCACGTCGCCGGGCTCGAGCGTGATCAGCCTCGCCAGGTCGGCGATCTGGTACGCGAACGAGAACATCAGGTCGGTGCCGGTATGGCCTTCCTGGACCTGCTCGCCGTTGACGAACGTCCGGAGCGTCAGATCCTCGGGGTCGACGTCGGCGGCGTCGACCATCACCGGGCCGAGCGGGCAGAACCCGTCCTGGCCCTTGACGCGGAGCATCGAGCCGCGGTCGGCGTGGCGGAAGTCGTGGACACCCCAGTCGTTGGCGACCGTGTAGCCGCCAACGTAGTCGAGCGCCTCGTCGAGGGTCACCCGGTGACACGTTCGCCCGATCACGACCGCGACCTCACCCTCGTAGTTGAGGAAC
The DNA here is from genome assembly GCA_963755525.1 of uncultured Solirubrobacterales bacterium. Lineage (GTDB taxonomy): Bacteria > Actinomycetota > Thermoleophilia > Solirubrobacterales > Solirubrobacteraceae > Palsa-465. The sequence goes on from CAVWKC010000026.1 coordinate 25,989, forward strand.
CGGCAACCGGCGGGCCGCACGACCTCGGCTAGATGCCCCGACAGCGACGACGGCGGCTTCATGAAATACGAGGGCTCGCTCGGCATGCGCGCCATCTTGTATTCCTCGGCGCGCGATCGGTAGGTCAGGTGAGTGGCGAGGATCTTGCTCGGCGTCACCGGTGGGAGCCAGCGCTTGATTTGATTGATTTTTATGTCAGTTCCGTCGGCCGTGACCGTGTCGCCATCGAGCGTGGCGTCGATCGCGCGGCCGTCGTGCGCTATCCGAACCCGTTTCATGTGATCAACGCCTCCTGTTGGTGCTGGGCGACGACCTCGACCCCGTCGACGGTGTATCCGAAGGAGAAGCGGTAGCCGCGGAGCATCTCGCGGGGCGCGATCGCCTGCAGGTCCTCGAGCGTGTCGTCGTACAGGCGGAGCTCCGCGCTCCCCTCCCAGATCTCGGTGGCGTCGCGGTCGTAGCCGCCGGCGCGAACCAGCTCGAACACGTCGGGTCGGTCCCCGGCGGCGGCCGGGAAGTGCCGCGTGTTGTGCATCGGCGGGTCGTTGACCGTCGGGCCGCTCTCCGAGACATGCTCGAGCGTGACCACCATGCGCGCGATCTGCCGATCGTTCGCGGTGCAGGTGGCGCCGAAGCGCGCGCCCGCCTCGAGTCGCGGCGTCGCCTTGCCGGCCGCGAACAGCCGCGTCATGTGGATCGAGCCGAGCTTCTTGGGGAAGCCCTGGATCCAGCCGCGGTACATCGCGAAGTCCTTGTCGACCCAGATGTACACGCAGCGGCTCACCGGCTGGCCGTTGTACTTCGCTCCGACGACGAGGAAGAACTCGCGGTACTGGGACTGGATCGGGTCCTCGAGCTCGTGCATGTCGAGCGAGCAGGACTGCCAGTCGGCGAAGATCGCTGCGACCGCGCCCGGGTCCTCAGCGGGCTCGAGCTCGGGCGGAAGCAGCGCCGCGACCGCGTCGGGATCGGTGCGGTACTCGGCGATCAGGAAGTCACCCGAGTAGTGCCACGGTGGCGGCGGGACGATGCCGGCGCGCCCGTCGGGGGACAGCGGCGCCGTGTACCCGCGGAGCGTCACGCGACCCCTGCCTTGGCGCGGTCGCGACAGGCGTCGACGAGCTGGGCGAACAGGCCGCCCTGCTCGGGCTCGCGCATCTTCTCGGGGTGCCACTGGACCCCGACGCAGGCCCAGTCCGTCCGCGGCTCGACGGCCTCGATCACACCGCCGGGCGCAGTACCGGTCACCTGTAGCTCGCCGGCGTCGGCGATCTCGTGGTGATGGATGGTGTTGACAGCGACCCGATCACGGTCGCCGCCGAGTGCGCGGTGCACGCGCGAGCCCGCGAGGACCGAGACGTCGTGGCGGGCCGCGAGGATCTGCTCCGGGGCGACGCCGTCCAGCTCGCGGTGCCCGTCGGCGGCGGACAGCCGCTGCGCAAGCCGCCCGCCGTGCGCGACGGCGAGCAATTGCGCGCCACGGCAGATCGCGAGCGTCGGCAGCCCGAGCTCGCGCGCAGCCGCGATCAGCGCGAGCTCCCACTCGTCGGCGCCGGCGTCCGGATCGTCGACGTTCTCGGGCTCGGCTCCGTACGACGCGGGGTCGACGTCTCCGCCGCCGGTTAGGAGCAGCCCGTCGGCGAGGGACAGCAGGTCGTCGAGCGCGTGATCTGCGGGACGAGACACCACCAGCGGAAGGCCGCCGGCGTCACCGATGCGCGCGGCGTACGCGGGGTCAAGCGTGTCGAGGATCGTGCGCTCGCCGAGGTAGGTAGGGAGCGGCCGGCGCCAGCAAGTGACGAGGATGCGAGGGCGGGTCATACGCGCATGAATACATTATGTGATTGCTCGGGCGCCCGCCAGCGTGGTGCGGACCTGTTCGGCCTCGCGCAGCTTGTAGCGCTGAACCTTGCCGGTCGGCGTGCGCGGCAGGTCCTCGACGAACTCGACCACGTGCGGGTACTCGTAGCGGCGCAGGTGTTCCTTGCACCACGCCCGCAGCTCGTCGGCGAGCGCGTCGGGATCTTGCGGAGCAGTCGCACAGATCACGAACGCCTTGATCCGGCTCAGGTCGTCGACGTGGGCGCCGATCACCGCGGCCTCGGAGACGGCGGGATGTTTCACGAGGCAACCCTCGACGTCGGCCGGCGAGACCCACAGGCCGCCGACCTTGATCATGTCGTCAGAGCGGCCCTGGTACACGTAGTGGCCCTCGGTGTCGACGATGTAGCGGTCGCCGGTGTGGAACCACTCGCCGCGCATGCAGTTGCGCGTCTTGTCGCGCTGGTGCCAGTAATAGCCGGCGCAGCTGTCGCCCCAGACCATCAGGTCGCCGGCGTCGCCGGACGGGACGTCGAGCCCACGCTCGTCGACGAGTCGCAACTCGTATCCCGGCACGGGTCGTCCGGACGTCCCGGGCGCGAGATCGTCGAGCGTGTTCGAGCAGTAGATGTGGAGCATCTCGGTCGAGCCGATCCCGTCGAGGATCGGGACGCCGGCGAGCGCCTGCCAGCGCGCGAGCACCGCGGCCGGAAGCGCCTCGGCCGCCGACACACACGCGCGCACGCTCGAGAAGTCGACCTCGCCCGCGCCCGCCGCCTTCACCATCGCCGCGTACAGCGCCGGCACCGAGAAGAACAGCGTCGGGCGATAGCGGCGGACGGCGTCGAAGATGCGCTCGGGCGTGGATCGGCCCTTGACCAGCCCCGCGCACGCCCCAACCGACAGCGGGAACGTCAAACCGTTCCCGAGGCCGTAGGCGTGGAACAGCTTGGTGGTCGAATAGCACGTGTCGTCGGCGGAGATCTCAAGGATGTTCCGGGCGTACTGATCGACGGTCGCGCCGATGTCACCGTGCGCGTGGACGACGCCCTTCGGCCGCCCGGTCGAGCCGGAGCTGTACAGCCAGAACGCCATGTCCTCGCGGTGCGTGTCGGTCGGCGGTGGCAACCCCCCGGTGCCCCCGCGCTCCCGCGCGACGGTGTCGAAGCTCGCGTGCGGCCCCGGGTCGCCGTCGACCACGAGCACGTGCAGGCCGAGTCGCGACTCGAGCTGCGCCTCGAGCCCGGGGAGCAGCGACGCCTCGACGACGAGCACGGTCGCGTAGCTGTCGTCGAGGTAGTAGACGTAGTTGTCGACCCGGTCCATCGGGTTGACCGGCACCGGGACGGCGCCGATCCGCATCGCCCCGAGGAAGGTCGCCGGGAATGCCGGCGAGTCGTCGAGGATCATCAGCACACGCTGCTCGCGCTGGACGCCGAGGTCGGTGAGATACGAGGAAACCGCGGCCGTCAACGAGGCCAGCTCGCCGTAGGTGACCGATCCGTCGGCGGTCAGGAACGCCGGCTCCTCAGCGCGGCCCGCGTCCAGGCTGCGGTCTAGCAGCGTGGCCGCGTTCAGTCGCTCCGCTCCGCTCACGGTGCGATCGAGTCTAACCGGAGGCCGCCCGCTTTTTGGTGCCCCGGCGGACGTCGTGCCGGCGGTTCCACGCCAGGATCCGCTCGTCGTAATCCACCGCCTGGGACGGGGTGCGCTGGATGTGGAAGCCGCCCGGATAGCGCACGAGCTCGGTCTCCTTGCCGAGCAGGCGCAGGCCGCTGTAGAGCTCCTCGCCCTGGCTGATCGGCACGCGCAGGTCGCCCTCCCAGTGGACGACGAGCACCGGCGCCACGACGTTCGGCAGGTACGTGAGCGGCGAGCGCAGCTCGTATTCGTGCCGGCGCGACCAGGGCAAGCCGCCCATGTTGAACACGTCGAAGTCGGTTATCTCGGTGGTGAGCACCATGCTCGTCTGGTCGATCACCGCGGCCGAGGCGGTCGCGGCGCGGAACCGGTCCGTGTGGCCGACGAGCCAGGTCGCCATGAACCCGCCGTACGAGCCGCCGCTCAGGAACATGCGACCGCCGTCGACGACGCCGCGCTCGATCAGATCGTCGCAGCACGCGACGATGTCGTCGGCGTCGCCTCCTCCCCAGTCGCCGGTGCACGCGCTCGTGAACGCCTGGCCGTAGCTCGTGCTGCCACGCGGGTTGGGCAGGACCACGACGTACCCGGCGGCGGCCAGCGCCTGGTGCAGGTGCAGCCACCGGCCGGACGGCCACGACGCGTGCGGGCCGCCGTGGATTTCGACGTGGAGCGGCAGCCGCTCGGGCTTGCGGCCGGGAGGCAGCAGCACGAAGTACTCGACCTCGGTGCCGTCGGGGCGCGCGACCGTCTGCCGCCTGACCTCGGCGAACTCGATCTCGGCCACGATGTCGCGGTTTAGCTCGGTGAGCGGCACCGGCTCGGCGCCAGCGGTGCTGCTCGCGTACAGCTCGCTCGGGCGATCGGGCCACGAGCCGGTGAACGCGACCTCGCGCCGGCCGGGCCGAGCGGCAAGGCCGTCCATGACCAGATCGCCGCCGACGACCTCGCGGCTCCGCCGCTCGCCGACCCGCGCCCGGTGGAGCGCGACCGCGCCGTGGTCGGCTACCAGCATCAGCAGCTCGCGGTCGCTCGTCCAGCAGATCGGGGCGGGCAGGCCCGGAAACAGGACGACCGGTCGATCGAGCTCCGGCGCGAGCAGTTCGGGCTCGCCGCTCCCGTCGGCGGCGAGGACGAACACATGTGTGTCTGCATTCCAAGCGTCGGTGAGCTGGCCGGCGAACGCGATCGACTTCCCGTCGGGAGAGAACACCGGGAACGCAGCCCGGCCTTTGCCGTTCGTGAGGCGTCGCGGCCGGCCGCCGGTAGCGGGCAGCACCCACGCGTCGTCGCGGAACTGGCGATCGTCGCGGCGTGCGCTTCGGTCCGACGCGAACACGATCGTGACGCCGTCCGGGGAGAACGAGGGGTTTCCATGGTCGTAGTCCCCGCGGGTCAGCTGCCTGGCCGACCCGCCCGGCACATCGACGACGAACAGATGGCGGCGGCCGTCCTGCCATCCGACCCCGTCGAGGCGCGCCGCGAGCCCTCGGACGACGCGCGGCGCGCTGCGCTCGGCGGCACTCGCCTTGGCACGGTCGGGCACTCCAACGCGGCACACGACGACGATCCGCGTCGAGTCCGGCGACCACGCGAGTTCGCTGACCGGGCCCGGCAGGTCGCCGAGCCGCGCCGGCACGCCGCCGTCGAGCGGCGCCAGGCGAACGTGGGCGCGGCCGGCTCCTTCGTCGCCGGTCGAGATGTAGGCGAGCCAGCGCCCGTCCGGGGACCAGTGCGGACTGTTGTCCGCCGGCCCCTCGGTAAACCGGCGCGCCGGCGCGGAGCCGTCGGCGGGCGCGACCCACACCGACGCGCGCGGACGATCACGGTCGACGTCGGTGTCGGTGACCACGAACGCGACCCGGCGGCCGTCCGGAGACAGGTCCGGGTCCGTCGCCGTCCTCAGCCGGAGGCCATCCTCCGGGCGGAAGCCTCGTTTGGCCATGCTCTCTCCCTGTCCAGCCCCATCGTTCGTTCCGTTGTGAAACGGCCCGGTTCAAATCTACACAGTCGCGCCGGGGAGCGGCGCGGCTTGGCGAGCGTGAGCTGGATGTCGCAGATGCGGCGCTCGGCGAAGCCCGCCTCGCAGTACTTGAGGTAGAGCGTCCACAGCCGACGGAAGCGGTCGTCGTATCCGAGGTCGGCGAGCGCGCTGGCGTGCACGGCGAAGTTCCGCTCCCAACAGCGGAGCGTCTCGACGTAATGCGGGGTCAGGTCGTCGAGCCCGACCGCCTGCATGTCGGTGCGGTGGGCGACGTTGCGCACGATCACCTCGAGCGAGGGCAGGCAGCCGCCCGGGAAGATGTGCGTGTTGATGAACGACCTCGACGCCTTTTCGATCTCGTACGCGCGGTCGTCGATCGTGATCGCCTGAAGCAGCATCGCGCCGTCGTCGGCGAGCAGCTCCGAGCACTTGGCGAAGAACGCGCCGATGTGCCGCCAGCCGACGGCCTCGATCATCTCGATCGAGACGAGCTTGTCGTAGCGCCCGGTCAGGTCGCGGTAATCGCTCAGCAGGACCGCGACCCGGTCCTGAAGCCCGGCCCGCCGGACCGTGGCGACCGCGTGGTCGTGCTGCTCGCGTGAGATCGTGGTCGTCGTGACCCGGCACCCGCGCGTCGCCGCGGCGTGGACGGCAAGCGCTCCCCACCCGGTCCCGATCTCCAGCAGGTGGTCGCTCGGGCCGAGGTCGAGCTTGTCGCAGATCAGCTCGAGCTTGGCCACCTGGGCATCCTCGAGCGTCGCCGCGCCCTCGCCAAACACCGCGCACGAGTAACTCATGGTCCGGTCGAGCATCCGCGAGAACAGCTCGTTGCCAAGGTCGTAGTGGGCGGCGATGTCGCGCCGGCTGCGGCTCCGGGTGCTGCGGCGGATGTATGACCGGGCGCGCTGGGCCGGAACCCTCACGATGGCAATCAACGCTCGCAGGCGATCGAGTCCGGCCGCGTTGCGCGCGCGCCAGGCGGACGAGCGCGGCGAGGTCCGGCGAGTCCCACAGCCCATCGGCGTAGGCGTCGGCGAGGCCACGGCTACCGCGGAGCGCCATCCGCCACATCGTCGCCGAGCGCACGTGGATCGTCGCCGCCGGCGGCCCCGACCCGTACACGCGGCGCGCGCCGTGCTCGATCACGGTCAGCGTGCCGGTCCGGATCCGGCGGAGCAGCAGCGAGACAAGCCATCTCGCAACGCGGTCGATCACGCGGCACCGCTAATTGGATGGCGGTGAATCTGTGCGCCCGGCGAGCGCCGTCCCGACTGCGTGTCCGTAGATCAGCGCGAGCACGCGGATCGTCGCGAGCGGATAGCGGAGCGCGAGCTGCGCCGCCGAGCGCCGGCGTGAGCTCGTGGCGGCGCAGCGCGAGGGTGGCGTCGAACGCGAGCTCGCCGTGCCGGCGGCTCTCGACGCGTACCGCCAGGCGCTCGCCCGGGGTGCCGGCGCGGGCGGTGTACCGGTGATCCATCCCCATGAACGGCGATACGTGGAGCGCCTTGTCGAACTCGGCCGTCCCGCCGGCCAGGACGTACGCGTGCCGCTCGCCCCACGGCGTGTTCGTGACCTCGGCGACGACCGCTTCGAGCCGCTCGCCCGACCGGTCGAGGCAGTAGTAGAAGCTGACCGGGTTGAAGCAGTGCCCGAACGACCGCAGGGCTGGGGTGATCGAAGAACTCGACAAGGAAGCGCGCCGGGAAGGTCCACATCTGGCGCGGATCGGCCGACCACACCGCTGAGGCCTGGGGGACGATCAGCCGTTCGATGAACGCGCGGGAGAAGCGCTGGCGCTCGAGCCACTCGGCGAGTGGGAGGTCTCGCCCTGAGTCCTCGAGCGCCAGCAACTCGCGCGCGGCCCGGTTGAACCGCGCAAGGTCCGTGACCATCCGGTGAAACCAGGGCGTCACCAGGTGCCGGCGGTTGGCGAACAACCCGTTGGGCGACGCCCCCGAGTACTCGAAGTCGCCGACGCCGTCGCTCACGCTGAAGCTCATCGTCGACGGCTGCCAGGCGACGCCGAGGCGCGCGAGCAGCCGCTCAAAGCTCGGGTAGTTGCGATCGTTGAACACGATGAAGCCGGTGTCGATCTGATGGGTCTCGTTCGGCGTGTCGACCCGGATCGTGTTGGTGTGGCCGCCGGCGTAGTCGGCCGCTTCGAACACCGTGACGTCGTGCCGCTCGTGGAGCAGGTGCGCGACCACGAGCCCGGACACCCCGGCGCCGACGATCGCGATCCTCATCGCGCCCGTCCCAGTGAGTCCATGTCCATGTAGAGGATTCGCATCGCGTCTCCAGTCGGATCACGAGTCGACCGCGATCGCCACCGCGAGGCTCACCAGTGCGGCGCCCCCGCCGACGGCGAGCGTGGCCGGTGCTGAGCCCGGCGGCAGCTGGTGGCGCGCTGCCGCGGTCGCGACGACATCGGTGAGGTCGCCGGCGGCGCTGGCGGCGAGCCACGGGCGGACGGATGCGCCACGCGACAGTGCGAGCAGCGCGCCGGCGTGCAGAATCGCCTCCCGCGCACCCAGGCCGCGCAGCGCCACCTTGACCGGAGCGCGTTCGGCGTCGGCGCCGAGCCACCTAAGCGCGAGGCTCGTCGGCGCCGCGATCAGGGCAACGCCGTACGCGATGCGCAGGACGAGGACCGTGCCCGCGGCGACTCGAGGGAAGTTCATCGTGACGACACGATAACACAATCTGTTGAAATAAATCTCTACACCTTGTTTGCGACGGCGAGCTGCGCTACGGTCCAAATCCGTGCCGTCCTCACCTCCCGAGCCCGGCCTGACGATGCGCGAGATGTCCGCACGCAGCGGGGTCAACGAGGCGACGCTGCGGATGTGGGAAGTGCGGCACGGGTTCCCCCAGCCGCACCGGGTGTCGAGCGGGCACCGGCGCTACTCGGAGGGCGACGTCGCCCGCGTGCGTGCGGTGGTCCGAGCCCGAGAGCGCGGCCTGTCTCTTCAGGCGGCGATCGAGCTTGCCCACGACGCCGTCGAAGAGCAGCCGCCCTCGGTGTACGCGTCGTTGCGCTCGCGCTTCCCGGCGCTCGAGCCGCAGCTCTTGTCCAAGCGAGCGATGCTGTGGATGTCCCACGCGCTCGAGGACGAGTGCCTCGCGCGCGCCGAGCGCCCGCTCCTGTTCGGCTGCTTCCAGCGCGAACGCTTCTACCGCGCATCCGAGAGCCGGTGGCGCGAACTCTCGCGGACCGCCGAAGGGGCGGTCGTGCTGGCCGATTTCAAGCGCGCGCGCGGCCCCAAACGCGGGCCCGTCGAGGTCCCGATCGAGGGAACCGACCCCGTCGCCCGGGAGTGGGCGATCGTGTGCGAGTCGCCGAGCTTCGGCGCGTGCCTGACCGGGTGGGAACGACCCCGGGAGGGCTCCGGCGAGCGCTTGTTCGAGGCGACGTGGACGGTGGAGGCGCCGGCGGTCCGCCTCGCCGCTCAGGTGTGCCTGCGGCTCGCCTCGGCGAGCGCGCCGGAACTCGTCGCCGACCTCGGGCAGCGGCTCGACTCGACGCCGGTCGCCCGCGAGCACGAGCTGCGCTCGGCAATCCAGCTCAGCACCCGGATGGTGGGGTACGCAGCCGGGCGTGCTTCATAACGGCTCGATTCCGGCGCGCGCGAGCGCGGCCTCGCAGTAATCCCACAGCCGCTTGCGGTCGCCCTGGCTCTCACCACCCGGGCCGAAGCGGTAGTGGGTCGGGCGGGGACGCCGGTCGTGCCAGAACAACCCGGTCGTCCGCGCCGGCTCGGGCGCCGCGCCGAGCCAGACGATCGTGTCCGCTCCTTCCTCGGCGCTGCGGATGATCGGCCGGATCGCCTTGCGGAACGAGGGCATCGCTCGCTTGAGACCCTCGGTGTCGGCCCACCCCGGATGCATCGCGTGGACGACCACGCCGCGGTCGCGCAACCGCTCCGCGTGCATCCGCGGCGCCGTCGATCGCGGCGGATCGGTAGGCCAGCCCGGAAGTCGCCGGCGCGCGAGCAAGCCGATCCGCCCGTAACCGAGCACGATGGTCCGATCCAGCGCGTTGTCGATGGCCGTTGGAGTCGACATTCTGTTTAGATAGTACGCAACGTGTTGTTGAATAGCGGCGGACACACCGCGCTCCTGTGGCTCCGGCGGGACCTGCGGATCCACGACCACCCGGCGCTCGAGGCGGCGCGGCGCGGCGCCGACCATCTCGTGCCCGTGTTCTGCTTCGACGACCGTCTGCTGCACGGTCGCCACGCCTCAGGTCCGCGGACGCAGTTCATGCTCGAATGCCTCGCCGACCTCGACGAGTCGCTGCGTAAGCGCGGGAGCCGTCTGGTCGTGCGCCACGGACGGCCGGAGGATGAGTTGCCGGCGCTCGCGCGTGAATGCGATGCGCGTGCCGTGCATTTCAGCGCGGACGTGGGGCCGTTCGCCTGCGCCCGCGACGAGCGAGTCAAGCGCGCTCTGAGCATCCCGGTACGCGAGCACCCCGGGACGTTCGTGGTCGACGATCTCGACGCGATCCGCACCACGACCGGGAAGCCGTACACGGTGTTCACGCCGTTCTACCGGAGGTGGACGACCCTGCCGCGACGCGCAAAGCATGGCGCGCCACGCAAGCTCCCGCCGGTTCCAAAAGGCCTGCAGACCGGGTCTCTCCCGTCGCTCGCCGATCTCGAACTCGCCCAGGAGATCGAGGAGCCGCGCTGCCGCGGCGGCGAGAGCAACGGGCGCACAGCGATCCGCGACGGCTCGGCGCCCCTGTCGCCTTACCTCCACTTCGGCTGCCTATCGCCACGAGAGATCGAGGAGCGCGTCGCTGCCGAGGTGAGACGCCAATTGTGCTGGCGCGACTTCTTCGCTCACGTGCTCCTGCACCATCCCCAGAACGCGCACTCCGAGCACCAGCCCCGGTACCGCGGCACGATCCGCTGGAGCCGCGCGCACAATCTCTTTGACGCGTGGTGCGAGGGACGCACCGGCTATCCGATGGTCGACGCCGGCATGCGCCAGCTCAAGCGCGAGGGTTATATGGACAACCGGGCACGCCTCGTCGTCGGCTCGTTCTTGACCAAGGACCTCGGGATCGACTGGCGCTGGGGCGAGCGCTGGTTCATGCGCCTGCTGCTCGACGGCGACGAGGCCAGCAACAACGGCAACTGGCAATGGATCGCGTCGGTCGGCGTCGACCCGCAGCCTGTCTCACGCCGGATCCTCAACCCGGCGCTCCAGCAGGCCAAGCACGACCCGGACGGGACGTATGTGCACCGCTACGTCCCGGAACTACGCGACACCCCGAACGACTACCCGAGGCCGATCGTCGACCACGCCCAGGCCCGGCGCGAAGCGCTCGCCCGCTACCGCATCTGACGCGAGTACCGAAAGGAGCGCGGGGCCGGAGGCGAGTCACGCCTCCGGCCCCGAGCAGCACCTACCCCAGGTGTCCGAAACCGGTTATCCGACGAGCGCCGACACCGCGCCAGACTGGATCAGCTCGACGGTCGTCGCGATGTCGACGTCGAGGTAGCGGTCGCGGTCGAGGAACGGGACGTGCTCGCGCACGAGCCGGAACGCCTCCTGCGTGCGCGGGCTGCACTTCTCCACTCCCCGGAGCTCGAGCGCCTGGCAGCACGCGAGCAGATGGATCGCCGCGACGTTCTGGGCGAGCTCGACGATCGAGCGCGCGTCGCGCGCGGCGATCGTCCCCATCGAAACCTTGTCCTGGTTGTGGCACTCGGTCGAGCGCGAATGGATCGTCGCCGGGTTGCAGAGCTTGAGCGCCTCGGCGGTCATCGCCGACGCGCAGAGCTGCATTCCCTTGAAGCCATGGTGGAGCCCGGCCTCGGGATGGCTCGGCTCGAAGCGCGGGATCAGGTTCGGGGTGAGGCCGCGGTTGAACTTCTCGTCGACGATCAGCTCAACCTGGCGGTCCATCAGGTCGCACAGGTTCGCGAGCGCGACCTTGAGCGAGTCCATCGCCTGTCCAACGTGGCCCCCATAGAAGTTGCCCCCGCTCTCGACGCGGCCGCCGGCGACGTTGAACAGCGGGTTGTCGTCGGAGGAGTTGATCTCGACCGACATCCACCGCTCGGCCCACTCGAGCACGTCGCGCAGCACGCCGGTGACGTGCGGGGCGCAGCGGATCGAATACTTGTCCTGCACCTGGCGGTCGAGCTCGACGAACTCGGCGCCGTCGAGGCCGCCCTCGAACAGCTCATCGCTGTCGGCGGCCAACTGCGATTCGGCGAGCAGCTCGCGGATGTGGCGCGCGCTCGTGACCATCCCGGGATGCGGTTTGGCGTCGTCGAACAGGAACGCGTTGAAGTGACCGCGGTTGCCGAGCATCGCCTCGGAGGCCATCGCGGTCAGCAGATCGGCGAGATCGGCGAGCTCCTGGGACGCCGCAATGGCAATGCACGCGAACGCGCTCATGAACGACGTGCCATTGGTGAGCGCCAGTCCCTCCTTGGCCTCGAGCAGGAACGGCTCCAAGCCGAGCTCGGCGAGCACGTCTGAGGCCTCGCGCTCGTCGCCGTCGAACGCGACGACGCCGTCGCCGGCGAGCGCCCGCCCGACATAAGAAAGCGGCGCCAGGTCGCCGCTCGCCCCGACCGAACCACGCTCGGGGATGAACGGCACGACGTCGTTGTTCAAGAGATCGAGCACTCGCTCGATCAGCTCGACGCGGACGCCAGAGTTGCCCTTCGACAGGCAGTTGGCGCGCAGCACCATCGTCGCGCGCGCGACCTCGGGCGGGGCGATCGGGCCGGTGCCGACGCCCATGAAGCGCATGATGTTCTGCTGCAGCCGGGCCGCCTTGCCAGGGGAGATCTGGCGGTGCGCGCTGTCGCCAAAACCGGTCGTCACGCCGTAGATCGGTATCTCCTTGGCGATCAGCTCATCCTTGAGCCGCTTGCTCGCATCGACGGCCCGGGCTGCCGTTTCGGAGAGCCGCACCGTGCAGCCCCGGCGGGAGACCTCGAGGACGTCGCGGACCCTGAGCGACGCGCCATCGAGCTCGAGCGCCGTCCGACCGGAGCGTCCCTGCGTCGTCGGAGTGGTGACGGCCATCAAGACACTCTTCCGCGATGATAGGCTCGACGCAACTAACACGCACTCGATCGGTACTCAGATGCAGCTCAGTCGCCCTTTGGACAGCATTGACCGCAGGATTGTTGCGCTGTTGCAAGCGAACGGAAAGCGGACCTTCGCCGACATCGGCGCAGACGTCGGCCTCTCGGCGACCGCGGTCAAGCGTCGCGTCGACCGCCTCGAGGGCGACGGCGTGATCACCGGCTACGGCGCGCGGATCAACTGGCGCGCACTCGGCGAGGCGATCGAGTCGCTGATCGAGATCTACTGCGCCGACCGGACCTCGCCGGCGGACGTCGGGCGCTCGCTGGCCAAGGTCGACGAGATCGTTTCGGCGTTCACGGTGTCGGGCGAGGCCGACGCCGTCATCCGAGTGCGCGTGGACAGCATCGAGCACCTCGAGCGGCTGGTCGAGCGCCTGCGCCGCGACCCTAACATCGTCAGGACCAGGACGCTGATCGTGCTCTCGACCCTACTGGACCGTCCATGACCGAGATCTTCGCGAGGCCGGACGTCTCGATGCACCGCCGCCCTGACGGCGCGATCATCCTGCGGTCGCAGCTGGCGCTGCCTGAGTGCGAGGAGTCGATCACCGCCGTCCTGCGCAGGCGGGCCGCGGAACATCCGGATCGGCCGCTGGCCGCGAAGCGCGACGATCGGGATCGCTGGGTCACGCTCACTTACGGCGAAGCCCGACGTCGCAGCGACGCGCTCGCGCGTGCATTCGTCGAGCTGGGGCTCGGCCCTGAGAAGCCGGTGATGATCCTGTCGGGCAATTCGCTGGAGCACCTGCTGGTGAGTCTCGGCGCCTACGCCGCGCGCGCGCCGGCGATGCCGATCAGCGTCGCCTACTCGCTGATGAGCAAAGACCACGCGCGGATCAAGGCGATCGCGGAGCTGACCGAGCCGGGCCTGGTGTTCGCCGACGACGCTGGGCAGTTCGCCGGTGCTCTGGATGCACTTTCCGGCCTTGTGCCGTCGGTGCTCGTGGCCCGGGGCGAGCGGGAGGGTGCGCTCCGACTCGAGGAAGTTGTGGGAACCGGGGCTCACCGGGACAGTCCGCTCGATGGCGACCCGGTCGGGGAGACGGTCGCCAAACTCCTATTCACATCAGGATCGACCGGCGTTCCCAAGGGGGTCATCAACACCCACCGGATGTTGTGTTCGAACCAGGCAATGCTCAAGGCGAACTGGCCGTTCCTGTCCGACCAGCCCCCGGTGCTGGTCGACTGGCTGCCCTGGAGTCACACCTTCGGTGGCAACCACAACCTGAACCTGGCCCTGTTCAACGGGGGCACGATCTACATCGACGACGGCAGGCCCACGCCGCCACTGTTCCCCCGGACGCTCGCAGCGCTGCGCGACGTACCGCCGACGCTCTACTTCAACGTACCGGCGGGGTACGCGCTGCTCGCGCCCGCCCTCGAGCACGACACGGCCCTGGCTGAGCGGTTCTTCAGCCGCCTGCAGTTCATGTTCTACGCCGCCGCCGCGCTGCCGGACGCACTCGCCATACGCCTGCGCGCACTCGCCGTCAAGCACGCCGACCACGACGTGCCGTTGACCTCGAGCTGGGGCACGACCGAGACCGCCCCCGCGGCGACCACCGCGCACTTCCCCGACCCGCCCACCGGCTGCATCGGCGTGCCGTACCCGGGAACCACGATCAAGCTCGCTCCCGTTCAGGACAAGCTCGAGATCCGGGTCAGCGGCCCGATCGTCACCCCCGGGTATTACCGGCACCCCGAGCTCACGGAAGCCACGTTCGACGAGGAGGGTTTCTACCGGTCCGGCGACGCGGTCAAGTTGATCGACGAGCACGACCCGAACAAGGGCATGCTGTTCGACGGTCGGATCGCGGAGAACTTCAAGCTGGTGACCGGGACCTGGGTCGCGGCCGGAACCCTTCGTACTCGGCTCATCAGCGTCGCCGACGTGATCGGCGACGCCGTGATCTGCGGCCACGACACGGAGTTCGTCTCGGCGATGGCGTGGGTCAACCAGGCCGAGGCGCGGAAGCGATTCGGCGGCGAGGGCGATCTTCCCCTCGACGATGGGCGCCTGCGCGACCATCTGGCGGACGCCCTGGCGCGGTTGAACGCAGGCGCCGGCTCGGCGTCTCGGATCGAGCGGCTACTGCTGCTCGAGACACCGCCGAGCCTCGACGCCGGCGAGATCACCGACAAGGGCTATCTGAACCAGCGCGCTTGCCTGGAGCGCCGCGCCGCTGACGTCGCCCGGCTGTACGCGGCCGCGCTCGGGCCCGAGGTGATCAGGCCGGCTTAGGGGGACGGTGCACGATCAGCACCGGTAGCGGCGAATGTGCCGCTACCGCCTCGGCCACGCTCCCGATCAGGATGCTCCCGAGACCCTTACGTCCGTGTGAGCCGAGCACGATCAGGCTGCTGCCGTGCTCCGCGGCCACGTCGACGATCGCCTTCCAGGCTGGCGCCGCCTCGATCGCCGCGCTGCGGGCGCGGAACCCCGCCCGTTCGGCGAGCGCGGCGCCGTCGGCCGCGGTTCGCTCGGCCGCCTTCCTGACCTCGGCCGTCTGCCCGGCGTCGAGCCGCACGCCGTCGCTCGGCACGAAGCCGACCTCGAATTGCTGCCACACGGTGACGACGAGCGCGTCGCGGCCGGTCGCCAGCTGGCGAGCGGCCTCGTCGATCGCAAGCTTGGCCAGCTCGGACCCGTCGTAGGCGAAGATGACGGGGCCGAGGGACGTGCCGGTGCTCATGGACTGTAGGCGTCCTCGACGGGCGCTCGTCCCCTGGCGCGCTGACGGACGCGGGCGAGCAGCGGCGGTGAGTACCAGGCGGGACCCTCCATATCGACGAAACGCCTTAGATTCGGGGTCTGCGGCCGTGCGCCCCCGAGCGCGTAGAGGAGGACGGCGATCAGCCCGCCGGCGACGGCGAGTCCGAACCCGATCCACAACGCGATACCGGTACCGGTGGTCACGTTGCCCCCGACCGTGACCGCGAAGTGCACGAACAGAGGCGCGATCATGAACGCCGCGACCGCGCGCATCAGCTCGACGATCGCGAATACGCGCTGCAGGTTGTTGGACGGCAGCGAAAAGCCGGCGACGAACAGCGCCGGCGCGACGCTCGCGCCGAGTCCAACGCCGGTGAGTCCTGCCCCGATGAGCGTCAGCGCCTGACTGGGTGGGAGCTCGATCCGGAAGACCGCGATGCCGGCGGCCAGGAACGCCATGCCGACCAGCGGGAGGTAGTGCATCGCGCGGCTCTTCATCACGACGCCGAGGGCGAACGCAGTGAGCACGGCCCCGGCCAGCTCCGGGAGGAACAGCAAACCCACATGCAGCGCGGAGTAGTGGGGCGCGAGCAGCGCCGCGGTCAGATCGGTCGCCGCCACCGACGCGGCGGCGGCGAACAAGGCAAGGGTGACGGCGGCCACGGGGATCGTGCTCGAGAACATCGTGCGGATGGTCAGGAGCGGGCGCTTCGAGCGGTACTGGTTGACGATCAGCACGACGATCAGCCCCAGTCCGACGATCAGCGGCACAACCGTGTGGACGTTGAGAAATGGATACGTGAGCAGCTGCGACGTGCCGTAGAACGCGGCCACGCAGCCCACGGCCGCGAGGGCGATCACGTTGGGGGCCCATGGAGCGCTGCGATCCATCGGGGGCGAATCCTCGAAGGTCAGAATCGACAGCACGAACGCGGTGAGCGAGATCGTCGCGACGATCCAGAACAGCGGCCGCCATGCGTCCGCACTCGCCTGGAGGCCTCCGATCGTGGGGCCGAGCGCGACGGCGCCGAAGATGCACAGGCTCATGATTACGGCCGTCTCGCGGAGCCGATCGAGTCCGAAACTGAGCACCAGCGGCGGCACGGCCGCGATCAGAAGCAGGCTCGTGCACAGACCCTGCAGCACTCGCCCGGTGATGAACATCGCGGGACCCGTCGCCGCCGCGGTCAGGATCGAGCCGAGCACGAGCACGGCCGCGTACAGGACCATCATCCGCCGCTGGGGCAGATGCTGCGCCAACTGAACCGCCAGCACCGTCCCGACCGCGTAGCCGGCGTTGGCCAGGCCCGCGCCCAGGCTCATCGTCTGGAGGCTCGTGTGCAGGTCTTTCGCGATGATCGGCGTCAACGGCTGGAGCGCGGCCGACAGCGCGAGAAAGGGCACGAGCGCGAACACGACCATCGCGGCCGCGGCCGGGTAGCGACCGGCCAACCGCCCCGGCCGGATCGTTTGCCGCTCGACAAGCATTCCCTTCAGAAATAGCAGAGTGGCCGCGTGGGGCTTAGCGGGTCGGCGGGGCTTAGCGACCGGGCGGGGCTGAGCGACCGAGCGGGGCTCAGCGACCGGGGGCCGGCCGGACCGCGATCGTCACGTCGACGAGCGCGCACAGCTTCTCGGCCTCGTCTCGGAACTCGTGGCCCCAGGTCCACTCGCGCTCGTCGTGGCCACGTAGCTTCGCGACGACATCGACGGTTCCGCCGGTGATCGGGCGCAGGAAGCTCGCGTAGTTACTGAGCCCCGACCCGACGTAGCCGTCCCGCCACACGTTGTTGACGGTGGCAACCGACGCGACTGTCTCGGCGACCGCGGAGTAGATGCCGCCGTGCATCAGCCCGAGCGGCTGCTTGAGGTTCTCGCGGACCTCGAAGCGGACGTGAGCGGACTCCAGCGTGAGCCCGAGCCACTCGAGCCCGAGGAAGCCCTCGAACGTGTTCTCGAGCGGGATCAGCGGCGACGGCAGCGTCGCGCGATCCCACGGCACGGGCTGCTCGGACTCGGCGCTCACGTGCGTCGCGGGGTCACGACCGACGCCGCGCTCACCCCGCCCCCAGAACGACCGACTTCGTCTCGGTGTAGAAGTCGAACGCCTCCTCGCCGTGCTCCTTGCCGTAGCCGCTCGACTTCCAGCCGCCGAACGGGAGCTCGTCGTAGACCTTCGTGCGCGAGTTGATCCAGGTGTAGCCGGCCTCGATGCGGGCGGCGGCCTCGCGAGCTCTCTGGAGGTCCTTCGTCCAGACCGAGGAGCCGAGCCCAAACGGGGAGTCGTTGGCGCGAGCGATCGCCTCGTCGAGGTCTCCTACGCGCCAGATCGGGAGCGCGGGACCGAACACCTCCTCGGTCGCCATCGGCGAGTCGTGGGGCGGGTCGACGACGACGGTCGGGGCGTAGAAGAACCCGTCGGCGAGGTCGGGATCGTCGGGCGGGCCGCCACCGGCGAGTAGGTCGCCGCCCGCCTTCAGGGTGTCGGACACCTGAGCCGCCATCTCGTCGCGCCCCGTGGCCGTGTGCATGGGACCCATCTGGGTCTCTTTAACGTCGCCGCGGCCGACCTTGAGTCGCTTGGCTTTGGCGGTGATCGCCTCGATCACCTCGTCGGCGACCGACTCGAATACGTACACGCGCTTGATCGCCAGGCACGCCTGGCCGCAGTTGTAGAAACGACCCATGCTCGCGGCGCTCGCGGCGGCGGCGAGGTCGGCGTCGTCGCAGATGATCATCGGGTCAGAGCCGCCCAGCTCGAGCGTGACGCGCTTGATGCCGTGGGCGCACTGGGCCATGATCCGCTCGCCGACAGGGGTCGAGCCGGTGAACGCGATCTTCCTTGTCAGCGGGTGCGTGACGAGGGCCTCGCCCGCTACGGAGCCGCGACCCGTGATCACGTTGAAGACACCGGTTGGGAGGCCGCCTTCGGACAGCAGCTCGGCGAACCGCAGCGTGGTCAGCGGCGTCGTCGCCGCCGGCTTGGCCACGACGGTGTTGCCCGCCACCAGCGCCGGCGCGAGCTTGTTGGAGAGCAGCGTCGTCGGGAAGTTCCACGGCACGATCGCGCCGACCACCCCGAGGGGTCGCCTGAGGACGATGCCGTCGACGCCCGGGTCGAGGTTCGGCGTGTGGGCGCCGCGCAAAGCCTTCGACAGGCCGACGTAATGGATGAGCGTGTCGATCGCCTTTGTGATCTCGATCTTCGAGTCTCGGAGGGTCTTGCCCTGCTCGCGCGTGAGCAACGGGATCAGCTCTTCGATGTGCTCCTCGACATGGTGCGCGGCGCGCCCGAGGATCTCGCCGCGCTTGGACACGGCCAGCTCGGACCACGCCTTCTGTGCTTCAGCGGCTGCCTCCACGGCCGCGTCGACGTCGGCCTCGGTGGCGGTCGCGACCTCGGTGAACGCGCGGCCATCGGCCGGGTTGACCACCTCGAGCGGGTCGCCCGAGTTGCGGTGCTCGGCGCCGGCGATGAACGAGCCGGGGTGGGTGGTCAGCGTGCTCATGCGCCCACGAACTCCGGCTTGCGCTTCTCGACGAATGCGTGCAGCCCCTCGTCGGCGTCTTTGGATTTGAACAGCTGCTCCATTAGCTCGGCCTCGAGCGCAAGCCCGTTGGCGAGCGCGAGCTCGCCGCCCTCGTGCACGCACCGCTTGATCGCGGCGATCGCGAGTCCGGCGCCGCCGGCGAGCCGATCCGCGTACTCGCGGACCTTGTCCTGCGCTTCGTCAGTGTTGTACACGTCCGCCACCAGCCCCATCTCGCGCGCCTCCTCGACCGTGTAGGTGCGCCCGGTCACGAGCAGCTCGAGCGCCCTGGACGGCCCGATCAGGCGGGTGAGCCGTTGGGTGCCGCCGTTGCCGGGGAGCAGGCCGAGCGTCACCTCGGGCAGGCCCAGCTTGTACAGGCCCGCGGCGGCGAGGCGGATGTCGCAGGCGAGCGCGATCTCGAGGCCGCCGCCGAGCGCGTGACCGGAGACGTGAGCGATGAACACTTGCGGCGCGGCCGCCATCCGCCGGAACGCAGACTGGCTGACCTTGATCATCTCCATGTTCTCGCCGACGTCGCCTTCGAGGAACTTCTTGATGTCGGCGCCGGCGCTGAAGAACTTCTCGCTCGCGCTCTGCACGATCACGACGTGGGTCGCGCCGACGACGGCCTGATCGACCGCTTCGGAGAACTCGGTCATGAACGCTAGGTCGTACGAGTTGGCGGGCGGCTTGTCGAGCGTGATGAACCCGAGCGGACCGTCGGTTGTGAAGGTGACACCCATGGTTATGCGAGCCCTCCGACGACGACTGACTTGATCTCCACGTACGAGTCGAGCGACTCGATCCCGTGCTCCTTGCCGTAGCCCGAGGCCTTGACGCCGCCGAACGGCAGCTCGTCGTAGCCGTAGTGGATCTGGTTGACCCACGTCATGCCCGACTCGATCTCCTGCGCCGCCCGGTGGATCTTTCGAGCGTCGTGGGTCCAGATCGAAGACCCAAGGCCGTATTGGGTGTCGTTGGCGCGCGCGATCGCGTCGTCGAAGTCGGTGAAGCGGAACACCGGGAGCACCGGGCCGAACACCTCTTCGCTTGTGAGACGGGAGTCGTTGGCGGGCTCGGCGATCACCGCCGGCTCGAGGAACCAGCCCTTGTCGCTCGAACCGGTGCCGCCACCGATGAGGAGCTCGCCACCCTTCGCCACGCCGTCCTCGATCTGCTCGAGCAACTCGTCGCGCCCTTGGCGCGTGTGGATCGGCCCCATGCGGAGCTTCGGCTTCTCGGCCTTGACGGTCCCGTCGCCCGGCTCGTACCGCCCGACCCGCTCGACGAGCTGCGAGACGAATCCGTCGTACACCGAGTCGTGGACGAACACGCGCTTACATCCGAGGCAGGCCTGGCCGGCGTTCCAGTAGCGCCCGATGATCACCGCCTTGACCGCGGCGTCGACGTCGGCGTCTTCGCAGATGATGACGGGGTCCGAGCCACCCAGCTCGAGCGTCACGTGCTTGAGGCGTTGCGCGGCGATCTGCGCCACGTGCCGTCCAACTGCGGTCGAGCCCGTGAACGCGACGCGCTTGACGTCCGGGTGGGTGACGAGCGCGTCGCCGATGTCCTTGCCCCGCCCGGTGACGACGTTGAGCACGCCGTCGGGCACGCCGGCCTCGGAGAACAGGCGTGCCGCCTGCAGGGTGGCCAGCGGCGTCGTTGCCGCCGGCTTGGCCACGACCGTGTTGCCGCTCGCCAGCGCCGGAGCGACCTTTGTCCCGAGCAGCGTCAGAGGGAAGTTGTACGGCGTGATCGCCGCGCACACGCCGATCGGCCGGCGGATCACCATCCCGTAGGCCTGCCCCAGCGTCGACGGCAGGTCCTGGTAGGCGCCGCGCACCTTCGTCGCGGCCTCGGCGAAGAAGTGGACGCCGTGCGCGAGGTGCGTCACCTCTCCCATCGCCTCCGCGATCGGCTTGCCCTGCTCGGAGGTCAGCGTCGCCGCGAGCTCCTTGGCGTTCTGCTGGATCAGCTCCGCGGCCTTGGTCAGAATCGCCGCGCGCTTCTCGACGTCGGTCTTCGACCATTCGGCGAACGCGCGCTTGGCGGTCGCGACGGCGAGTTCGACGTCCTCGGGCTTGCCGGCGGGGACGCTGGCCACGGTGTCTTCCGTGGCCGGATTTACGACCTCGAGCTCCTCGTGAGCGGCGGCGTGTCGCCACTCACCTCCGATCAGCATCTCGGGCACGTTGCCTCCTGTGTCAGTTTCAGGGGACGCGCTCGTCGTCGTGCGGGCGAACGCGGCTCGTTGTCAGATAATGCTCTCGCAACTGCTGGTAGTGCTGCGCGGCGCGGCCCGTCCAAGCCAGCGCCGAGCCGGACAGCTCTTTCTTGATCTGCGCCGGGACGCCGGCCGAAAGGACCCCTGGTGGGATCTCGGTGCGCTCGGACACGACCGCGCCGGCGGCGACCATCGCGCCCGCCCCGACGTGGGCGTGCTGCAGGACGACCGCGCCCATCCCGATCAGGGCGCCGTCGCCGATCGTGCACCCCTCGAGCATCGCGCCGTGGCCGACGACCACGTCGGCGCCGATCACGGTCGGCAGATCGTCGGCGCAGTGGATGACCGCGGTGTCCTGGATCGAGCAGCCGGCACCGATCTGGATGTGCGAGACGTCGCCGCGCAGCACGGTGCCGAACCAGATGTTGCACCGGTCGCCGACGCGGACGTCGCCGACCAGGACGGCGGTCGGGGCCAGGAAGACGTCCTCGCCGATCGTGGGCGCGACGCCGTCGAGCTCAACGATCGTGGCCACTTGACCTCACTGTCGAGAGACTATACGATTGCGGGCGTTAGTCAAGTGTCACACATTCCATGACCGCCACCGAAGAACTAGCGCCCTGGACCGAGGAGCGCGTCCAAGAGCATCTTGCGGCCGGCAAGCTCGTCGAGGGCATCCAGCACATGTCGCCGAAGTACCTCGAGGGGATGCGGCGGATCCTCACGGTCTCGGCAGATACCGAGTTCGTCAGCGCGCCGGCCTACCTGCGGGCGGCCCAGCACGCTCCCGCCTTGAACAACTTCGGGTCCGCGATGTCGATCATCCAGGACGAGCTCGCCCACGCCCACATCGGCTACCGGCTGCTCGGCGACCTCGGGGTCGACATGGATGAATTGATTTATGAGCGGCCGGCGCGGTTCGTTCAAGTACCCGTACGCGTTCGACGTGCCTTTGAACTCGTGGGTCGAGCTCGTGTGCGCGAACGCCTTGTACGACCAGGCCGGATTCGTGCTGCTGTCGGACGTGTACCAGTCGAGCACGTTCGGACCATGGAAGCGCGCGCTCGCCAAGGTCGACAAGGAGGAGACGTTCCACCTGCGTCACGGCCGGACGTGGCTTCGCAAGTTGTGCAAGGACCCGGCCGGACGAGCTTCGGTTCAGGAGGCGGTCGACTGGATGTTCATCTTGACGCTCGAGTGGTTCGGTCTCCCGGATTCGTTGAAGCAGCATTCCGAGCAACTGGATTACGGCTTCAAGGGCAAATCGAACGATCAGCTCCGGCAGTGGTGGATGTCCGAGGTTGTTCCGTTTATGGAGGAGATTGGTGTGCGGGTGCCGGCGCACCTCGACGCCGAGCGCGATGCGTACGTGATCGACTGCCCGTTCCCGGCGGCGTTCGACGAAGAGAAGCGCTCGTGGTTGCTCGACGACGGCGCTATCTCGTGGGACGACGTGATCGTGCGGTGGCGCGCGCGGGGTCCCATGAACGAGGATTACGTGCGGACCTTGCAGCGGGGGTATCAGACGACGTCGCTGCGTCGGGCGGCATGAGCGCGGCGGTCGAGGCCCGGTTGTGGGAGGCCTTGCGCGGGGTCGAGGACCCGGAGATTCCCGTGTCGGTGCTCGGGATGGGTCTGATCGTGTCGCTCTCCTACGTTGCGCAGTCGCGGACCGCGGATTTGCAGATCACGTACACGAGCATGGGCTGCCCGGCGATGGACTTCATCGAGGAGGACATCCGTTCTGCGTTGCTTGCGGATCCGGACGTGGACGTGGTCAATATCGAGGTCGTGTGGGATCCGGTGTGGACCAAGGCGCGGCTACGGGACGACGCGCGAGTGAAGATGCGTTCGTTGGGGATCGCGGTGTGAGCCGGGCCGGCGAGACCGTGTGGGAGGTGTTCGCGCGCAAGGAGTATTCCGAGCCGCTGCATCACGTCGGCACCGTGACCGAGGGCGACGAGGAGCTGGCCGTCGTGTCAGCACGCGCGATCTATGACGAACAGCCGTGGATCGAGATGATCATCGTGCCGAGGGTTGCGATCCGGGAGGCGATCCGGGCGTGAGCGCTTCTGCTGCGGGAGCGGTCGATGCAGCGACCGCGACGATGATCTCTTTGATCGGGTCGCTCGCGGACAACAAGAGCGCGCTCGGGCGCCGCTACGGCGAGTGGGCGGTGAGCGCGCCGACGATCGAGTCGGCGGTGGCGGCCGCCGCGATGGCCCAGGACGAGCTCGGCCACGCCCGGGCGACGTATCCCGTGCTCGCCAAGCTCGGTGCGGACCGCCCTGACGAGCCTGGCCTTGACGCCGGCCATCCGATGTTCGTGATTTCGCAAGAGCTTCCCGACTGGGCGTCGGTGATCGCCGCCAACCTGGTCGTCGACGGCGTGTTGACCACGTTCGTCGCTTCGGCCCGGAACAGCTCGATCGAGCCACTCGCCCAGCGCGCCCGCAAGATTCTCCAGGAGGAGGGCGCGCACCGGGTGCACGCGGAGGCGTGGGCCCGGCGGATCGTCGGCGTCGGCGGATCGGATCTGGCGCTGCTCGTGCAGCGGATCGAGGAGATGTGGGCCCAGGCCGCGCGCTGGCCGGGGCCGGATTCCGACGCGGGCTACGCCGAGGCCGTGGGTTTGGGCATGGTCGACTCGGGCCCGGCTGCGATCCGCTCCCGGGTGCGCGACTGGCTCGCCCCTCAGGTCGCCGGGGTGTCGCTCGACGAGCCGACGGACTGGTCGGATTGGGACGCGCAGTACCGCCGATGACCTGCCCGTTCTGCTCGTCTGAGGACATCGAGGTCGTGGCCCCATGGGGCGGGCAGATGATCACCAGCCAGATGCGCTGCCGGGGTTGCAATACCTACTTCGAGGCGATCCGCGAGGCGTTCGACGGAGCCCCGGACGATTTTGAGGCGACGCCTTCATGGATGACCAGCTCCGCAGACGGTCGGTAGGCGCGCCGGCCGCCCGGTCGCTCCTCCTCACGATCCTCGGTGAGTACGTGCTGCCGCTCGGCGAGCCGGTGTGGCAGGAGACGCTGGTCGGCGCCTTGGTCTCGGTTGGATACACGCAGCAGGCGGCGCGGCAGGCACTCGCCCGGAGCGTGCGGCACGGCTGGCTTGAGACCTCGCGCCACGGTCGGCGCGCGCGCGTGTCTTTGAGCGCCGCCACCGCGGACTTGCTCCGGACGGGCGCGGATCGGATCTACTCGTTCGCTCGGCCGTGGGAGTGGGACGGCCGCTGGCTCGTGCTCGTCCTCCGCGTCCCCGAGGAGCGGCGCGAGGTTCGGCATCAGCTCCGCACCCGCCTGGCGTGGGCCGGGCTCGGCTCGATGGGCGCCGGCGTGTGGCTCACGCCGCACGTCGAGCGCGAGGCCGAGCTCCGCGAGGTGGTGCTGGAGGCGCCGGCAGCGGAAGCCACGTCGTTCGTGGCTTCGCTGGGAGCGCTCGGTGGCGCGCCGTCCGACGTCGCCGCCACGGCCTGGGATCTCGACTCGGTGCGGGATGCGTACTCGGCGTTCATCGAAGACTTTGCCGCGGTTCGACCCACTTCGGCGGAGTCGTTCTTCCGGATGCAGACCCTGCTGGTCCACGCCTGGCGGAAGTTCCCGTTCCTCGACCCGGACCTGCCCGGCGAGCTACTGCCCGTAGGCTGGCCGCGCCGGCAGGCGTACGAGCTGTTCACGGGTCGCCATTCTCGATGGCAGGGCGCGGCGCGGTCGTACTTCGAGGAGCTCGAGGCCGGCCGGGGCGCGCAAGCTGCGTAAGTCGTCGGCCGCCGGCAACCGCGCGCGACCAACAAGCCTTCCCCGCCGGCGGGGCTCTTGGGAAGAAAGTATGAATAGTTCACCGCTTCTTCCCAAACGGTTCCGCCACCGTGTGGGAAGAAACTGCTCCTATTCCGAAGTTTCTTCCCAAGCGGTTGTGAACATCTGGAGATGACCGCAAGGTTTCCGTTTTCGGTTTGCGGCACGTGGGAAAGCCACTATCGCCCTTTCAATGAAAACCGGCGCGTGAGTGCAGCAGGACTCAGACGCGGACGGCGATAGGCAGCGCCGGCGCTAACCCCGCCGGCTGTTGGCAAAAGAACAAACGTGGGTGCAAGGCCCCGTCACAGAGTTCCAGGAGGCGGAACGATGAGCAAGCGTCAGCGTCGTCGCGTGACCGAGCGTCGCAGTGTTCACATGCAGCACTCGAGGCGAAGAACCGTCCTTCCGCTCGCGGTGGCCGCCGTTGCCGCGCCGGCAATCGCGGCACCCGCCGCCCAGGCGTCGCCCCACGTCGTCCGCCTCAACGGGTCGGTACTCACCGGGCTCGCCTTCCACCACGTCGATGCGATGGCCCGCGCCGAGCACGGGCTGCGCCGCGACAACAAGTCCGCCGCCAAGGCGATCGCGAACGCCACCCAGACCGGCCTGTTCCGTCCTCGACCGGGCCGGCCGCGGCGGCCGGTGGCGCCGGCAAAGCCTGTCGCCCTGTCGCCGACGGTGATGGCGCCGGCCCCGACGCCGGTCGAGATCCAGGTCGCCCCCATCCCGGCTGCCACCCCGGCTCAGGGCTCCGGCGCCACCGCGCCGGCGCCCGCCGCTGCTGCACCCGGAACCTCTGATGCCTCGGCGGCGCCCGCAACCCCGGCCGCGACAGCGGCGCCGGCAACCCCTGGCGCCACCGCAACCCCTGACGCCACCGCGACCCCCACGACCCTGACGTCGCGATCGGTGTGCCCGTGACCCCCGGCGGCCCGGAGGCCGGCAGCTCGATCGCGCCCGTCTCGTCGCCGGCACCGGCGACCCCGGACGCCAGCACGCCGCCACGCCCGCGCCCGCGCCGACACCGACTCCCGCCGACGCCGGAGCCGCGATCGCGCCGGCACCGGCCCCCGCGCCAGCCCCCACCCCCGCTGACGCCGGCGCCGCCATCGCACCGGCACCGCCGCCCGCACCTACGGCCGCGGACGCTGGCGCCGCGATCGCCCCCGCACAGACGACCCAGGCCGCGCCGGCGACCCCCGCGCCGGCCACACAGGACGGGCTCGGTCCGCCGACGCCGCCCGCCAACTCCGATGCGCCGCCCGAGGCGCCTAACCCGACGCCGAGCACCGGCACCGGCGGCGTCTCGGTCGGGGCGAGCTACTACGACGGCGTCGGCGGCGGCGCGACCCTGGTCGCCACCCCGACGGGGACGTACATCGTGCCCGAGTTCGGGATCGGGTTCGGGCCCTCGGTGTCGGCCAATGCGGGGTCGAACGTGAACGTCCCGAACGCGCCGCAGCTCCAACTCGGGTTCACCGGTGGCGATCAGATCGGAGACATCGGCTATCGCGGATCGGGTTCCGTGACCGTGCCGCTCAACGACCCGAGCCTGAACAACACCAACGTCGGCGGCAACTTCGGGTTCAACGTTCCCGGGAGTCCGTCGCTCCAGAACATCCCCGGGACGAACATCCCGCTGACGAACCTCCGGGTGTCGGGTAACTACAGTCCGGCTGCGGGCCTGACCGGTGGCTTCCAGTATTCCGGCACCAACCAGCTGTTCGACGTTGGCGACCAGGTGAAGCTGGCCGTGCGGGTGCCGATTCCGCTGCCGAACCTGACCCAGACGACTCCGCCGGACTCGAACGGCGTCTCTGAGCTGATCACGCCGACTGGTGAGGGTCCGCCGTCGGTCATTGCCACGCGCGACGTCTCGAATCTCGGCTACCCCGACGGGCAGGGCGACACGGTGACGCTCAACCCGGACGGGTCGTACACGCTGCACACCCCGACGAGTGACGTCACCAACTTCGGGCCGAACTACGCGCAGCAAAACGGGCTCGACTCGAGCCAGGGCGGCTCGCTGACCCACCAGCTGATCGACACGATGGGACAGCAGACCGACCAATGGACCTGGAAGGGCAACGACGGCACGACGGTGACCCAGACCCCGTCCGGGACGCTGACACAGACCAATCCGAACGGCACCACGATCCAGCAATCCAACTCGGGCGTGGTCACGCAGACGAACTCCGATGGCAGCACCGTGAGCTACGACCCGAGCACGGGGAACATCACCTCAAGCGACGGTCACTGGTTCGGCACGTCCACGACGTTCTACCCGGACGGATCGGTGAGTCAGACGAGCCCAGCCGGCACGACGATGTGGGATTCGTCGGGCGCCGGCACGATGATCCCGAATTCGCTCGACGGGCCCGGATTCCCGATCTCGACCTCGGAGCCGGCGCCGACCGCGCCGGCAATTCCGAACGGGATCTCGCTGCCGCACAACCCGAGCGCGCCGGCGTCGAACAACCAGTCGTCGAACACCGACACCACCAACACCGACGTCAGCAACACCGCGCCCGCGCCGGCACCCACCGACACCACACCGGCGCCGGCACCCACCGACAGCACACCGGCACCAGCACCCACCGACACCACCCCGGCGCCGGCACCCACCGACACCACCCCGGCGCCGACACCCACCGACACCACCCCGGCGCCTGCGCCCACCGACAGCACGCCGGCGCCCGCACCGGTGGACACGACGCCGGCACCGGCGCCCGTCGACACGACCCCTGCTCCGGTCGACACGACCCCCGCACCGATCGACACCACCCCAGCACCCATCGACACCACCCCAGCACCCATCGATACCACCCCGATCGCCCCGATCGACACCACCCCGATCGCCCCCATCGACACCACCCCGATCGCCCCGATCGACACACCGTCGCTCGACGACAGCGGCAGCCTCGACTCGGGCAGCCTCGACTCCGGGTCCCTCGACTCGGGCAGCCTCGACTCCGGCAGCCTTGACTCCGGCGGCCTCGACAGTGGCGGGTTCGACGGTGGCGATGCCGGTGGCGGCGACGGGGGCGGCGACTGAACAAACCCCCACGCACACCCAAGCGGCGCCGGGCCACCCCCCGGCGCCGTTTGCGTCTGCATGGTCGGTAGGCTCGGAACCGGAACGCCGTGCCAACGACCGATCTCACTCTCGCCGGCGGAACGCTCGAAGTCCTCGACATCCCAGGCGATCCCGACGAACCGCCGCTCGTCCTGCTGCACGAGGGGCTCGGGTCGGTCGGGTTGTGGCGCGGCTTTCCGGAGCGACTGGCCGCCGCCACCGGCCGGCGGACGGTGGCGTTTTCGCGCTTCGGGCATGGGCAATCGGACCCGCCGCCCAGGCCGCGGACCCCGTCGTTCATGCACGAAGAGGCGCTCGAGGTCCTCCCTGTCCTCCTAACCGGCCTCGGCATCGAAGAGCCGATCCTCGTTGGCCACAGCGACGGCGCCTCGATCGCGCTGATCTACGCCGCGCATCACCCCGCCCACGCGGTCGTCGCCATCGCGCCGCACGTCTTCGTCGAGGAAATGTGCGTCGCGGAGATCCGCGTCGCACGCGACACGTACAAGACCGGCGATCTCCGCGAGCGGATGGCGCGCCACCACCGCGATCCCGACGCCGCGTTCTTCGGCTGGAACGATGTCTGGCTCGATCCCGACTTCCCAAGCTGGGACATCACCGACGTCGTCAACCACATCGACTGCCCGCTGCTGCTGATCCAGGGTGAGCGCGACCAGTACGGGACGATGGCCCAACTCGACGCGATCGAGCAACGGGCCAGAACCACGGTCGCGAGACTTCACCTCGATTGCGAGCACTCGCCGCCGACCGAACTGCCGGACGAGACGGTGGCTGCAATCGCCGACTTCACAAACGGGCTCGTCAGCCTCGCGGAGGAGCCATACGACGGCCCGGCTGCGGAGGTCCTCGTCCCCGCCTACGTCGCCGAGATCCGCACGATGTATCCGGATTGGACTCCGGACGTCCCGCCCCGCCTAACCCCCCAGGACGTCGAGCCGCCGTTTGGGCGCTGGCTCGTCGCGTACCGCAACCGACAGCCGGTCGGCTGCGCCGCGCTCAAGCGCCTCGACGACGACACCGCCGAGATCAAGCGGGTCTACGTCGCGCCCGAGGCGCGGGGCATCGGCGTCGCGCGCGCGCTCCTCGCGCGCCTGGAGACGATTGCCGGAGCGATCGGATACACCACGCTGCGCATGGACACCGGCGCACGACAACCCGCCTCGGTGGCGCTGTTCGGCTCGGTCGGCTACGAGCAGATCGCCGACTACAACGGCAACCCGGTTGCCGCGTACTGGTTCGAGAAGCGGCTCGCATGACCTCGGCACCCGAGCACCGCGTGACGATCAGGCTCGCCACCCAGCGCGACACCGCAGCGATCGCCCCGCTGCTCGGCCAGCTCGGGTACCCGGCTTCCGCGGACCAGCTGGGCGAGCGGATCGAGCGGCTGACGGATCGCCCGGACGGCGAGGTGCTGATCGCGGAACTCGACGGCGACGTCGTCGGGCTTGCCGCCTACCAGCTGATCGACGTGCTCGAACGGCCCGATCCCCAGTGCCGGATCACCTCGCTTGTCGTCGACGATCGCTTCCGGCGCCGCGGCGTCGCCTACGCGCTGCTCCACACGATCGAGGAGACCGCCCGCGACTTCGGCTGCTTCAGGC
Source organism: uncultured Solirubrobacterales bacterium (assembly GCA_963755525.1). Lineage (GTDB taxonomy): Bacteria > Actinomycetota > Thermoleophilia > Solirubrobacterales > Solirubrobacteraceae > Palsa-465. The sequence continues at coordinate 55,533 of CAVWKC010000026.1, forward strand.
TCGAGGTCACGACGCGGCCCGACCGCGCCGAGGCGTTGGCGTTCTATGTCGCCTCGGGATTCCAAGAGCGACCGCGCCGCCTCACGAAGCCGCTCGAACACGAGGATGTACTGACGTCGGACTAGCCTGCCGGCGACCGCAGTGATCGAGATCCGACGCGCAGATCCGGACGGCGCCGACGCCAGGAACTGCGTGCGCGCCTACTTCGCCGAGCTCGATCGGCGCTCGGAGTCCGGGTTCGACGAGGCCGCGGGAATCTCGGCCGAGCCGGACGAAGTCACTCCTCCCCGCGGGCTGTTCCTGGTCGCCTACCTCCGGGGCGAACCGGTCGGGTGCGGCGCGGTCAAGCACCATCCGGGCGACGCGTCGGAGATCAAGCGGATGTGGGTGGCGGAGTCCGCGCGTGGCCTCGGGATCGCCCGCCGACTCCTCGCCGAGCTTGAAAAAGAAGCAGTCGCGAGCGGTGCCAGCACGGCCCACCTCGAGACGAACAAGACGCTCGTCGAGGCGATCGCGCTATACCGCTCGGCCGGATATGTCGAGGTGCCCGCGTTCAACGACGAGCCGTTCGCGGACCACTGGTTCGAGAAGCGCCTGCCTCTCCACGGCCAATCCTGACAACCTCCAAGCGGTGCAACTGACGTTCCTCGGCTCAGGCGACGCATTCGCCGGCGGCGGACGCTTCCAGGCCTGCCTCCACCTGGACGATGGCGCCGAGCCGATGCTGCTCGACTGCGGCGCGACCGCGCTGGTCGCGCTTAAGCGAGCGGAGATCGACCCGAACTCGATCGGGTTCGTCGCGCTCAGCCATCTCCACGGCGACCACTTCGCCGGGCTGCCCTGGCTGATTCTCGACGGGCAGTTCGGCAAGCGGACCAAGCCGCTTCGGATCGCCGGCCCGGCCGGCGTCGGCGAGCGCGTGCAGCGCACGTTCGAGGCGCTCTACCCCGGTGCCGCCACGGTCGAGCGCGCGTTCCCCACAACCTTCATAGAGCTCGCCGAAGCAAACCGAATGCGAGCTTGGGCCGGCGCGAATAACCCCGTTCGAGGTCCGCCACTCGAGCGGCGCCCCGTCGTATGCGCTGCGGGTCGAGTATGGCGGCAAGGTGATCGCGTATTCGGGAGACACGGAGTGGACCGACGCGCTGATCAGGTCGCCGACGGCGCCGACCTGTTCGTATGCGAGTGCAACTTCTTCGAGCGAAAGGGTCCCGGTCACATGGACCTCATGACGCTGCGCCAACAGCGACCGAACATCAACTGCACCCGGCTCGTGCTCACGCACATGAGCGAGGGCATGCTCGCTCGCGCCGGCGAGGTGGAGTTCGAGATGGCGGCGGACGGCACCGCGATCTCGCTGTGAGGATCGTCCGCACGGCGATCGCCGCGCTGCTCGTGCTGGCGGTCGGCACGGCGTCGGCGGCGCAGGCACGCACTCTCCGCGTTGGGCCCGGACAGCGATACCACAAGCCCTGCCAGGCGATCGCCGCCGCCCGCCCCGGTGATCTGATCGAGATCGACGCGCGCGGCAACCCGTACCGCGGGGACGTGTGCGCGTGGTCGACCAACCACCTGACGATCGTCGGCGTCCACGGTCGCGCGCACCTCGAGGCGGCGGGCCAGAGCAGCGAGGGCAAGGCGATCTGGGTGATCGCCGGCAACGACACGACGGTCGACAACATCGAGTTCTCGGGCGCGCGCGTGCCCGACCAGAACGGCGCGGGGATCCGGCAGGAGGGCGCGAACCTGCTGCTCGAGCACTGCTACTTCCACGACAACCAGGAGGGGATCCTCGCCGCCGACAACCCGGCGAGCAGCATCGTGATCGACTCCTCGGTGTTCACGCGGAACGGCGCCGGCGACGGCTACTCGCACAACATCTACATCAACCACGTCCACAGCTTCACGCTCCGCTACAGCTACTCGACCGACGCGCGGGTCGGGCACCTGGTCAAATCGCGCGCGCTGCGCAACTACATCCTGTACGACCGGCTCACCGGCGAGCACGGGACCGACAGTTACGAGCTCGACCTCCCGAACGGCGGCCTGTCCTATGTGATCGGAACCATCATCGAACAGGGCAGTTACACCCAGAACCCGAACATGCTCGCCTATGGCGAGGAAGGCAACTTGAACCCCGACTCGCGCCTGTACGCGGTCAACGACACGTTCGTCAACGATCTGCACCGTGGCGACGCGATCTTCGTCGGATCGCAGGCGGCCGACCCCGTGTTCGCCGAGAACGACATCAGCACGGGGAGCACCGCGTTCGTCTCCCAGCCGGGCGCGCGCACGCCCCACGACTGCATCACGAGCCATCCGGGGTTCAAAAACGCTCGGGACTATGACTACCAGCTAACAACAAGCTCACGGTGCCGCCACGTGGGCGTCCGCCCCGGGTCGGCCAACGGGTTCTCGCTCACGCCCCGGTTCGAGTACGTCCACGTCGCAAGTCACACGAAGCGGACGGACGGCGGCACGATCGCCGGCGCGTTCGGCAGCTAGTGCCGCTCCCGTCAACCTCTGCCCTGTTGGACGGCTGCAAACCGTCTTAGCCGTGTCCCAGTAACGCACGAGCGGACTGCTCGGCGGTCACCACCGTCACCGGAACCCCAAGCGCTTGCACGCGCGAGGGGACGTCTCGATGGAGCCACTTGGACACGCGCTGCGGCAGGGTCGAGATGATCACCTCGTCGACCTGCGTGGTCTCCATCACGTGACGGACCGCCTCCACCGGATCAGAGTCGCCGATCATGGCGTCGACATGTCCCTGGGCTGCCCGCTCGAGCAGCGGCACCGCCAGCTCGACGACCACCTGAGCTTCGTCGGTGTCCGGGTCCCAGTAGGGCCTCGGGACGAGCAGCGTCATCCGGCACCGACCCGCTCGTGCTCGGCTGCTCACCTCTTGGAGTAGCCGCGGCGTCGCCGCGGTTCGGTGCGCAACAACCAGGACGTGCGGCTCGCGTTCGGCCACGGCGCCATCGTACCGCCGTTATCTGCCCGTCCAGGTGGGGGCGCGCTTCTGGAGGAACGCGGTCATGCCCTCTTGCGCGTCGGCGGCGAGCGCGTTCTCGGTCATCACGGTCTTGGTGTGCTCGTAGGCGTCGTGCTCGGCCCGGTCGACCTGGTCGTAGAAGGCGTGCTTGCCGACCGCGACCGTGTACGAGCTCGACCGCGCGATCGCGTCCACGAACGAAGCCACGGCGCCGTCCAGCTCAGAAGCCGGGACGACGCGATTGACCAGACCCCAGTCGAGCGCCGTCAAAGCGTCGATCGTCTCGCCGGTCAGGAGCATCTGCATGGCGCGCTTGCGCCCGACCGCCCGCGACACCGGAACCATCGGCGTCGAGCAGAACAGCCCGATCTTGACCCCCGGCGTGCCGAACCGCGCGTCCGTCGACGGCCACCGCCAGGTCGCACGCCGCGACGAGCTGGCAGCCGGCGGCGGTCGCGATCCCGTGGACCTTGGCGATCACCGGCTGGGGCAGGTCCTGGATCGTCTCCATCATCACCGTGCACACGTCGAACAGATGCGTGTAGAACGCCTCGTCGCGGTCGATCATCTCCGACAGGTCATGGCCGGCCGAGAACGCCGGCCCGGCGCCGGCGATCACGATCGCCCGCACAGACTCACACGCAGACGCCTCCCGGAGCGCCGCGATCAGCTCCTCCATCAGCTCGAGCGAGAGCGCGTTGCGCTTGTCGGGGCGGTTGAGCGTGACCGTCGCCGCCGCCCCGTCCAGCTCGACGGTCACGTTCCGGTATTCGATCCTGGGAGCGGAGCTCACCCGTCCAGGTTACCGCCGCCATGAACGCGCTCAGCGAAAAACGCCACTCAATGCCCGGCGACCGCCTGGAGCTCGATCTTCGCGCCGAATGGGAGCGCTCCGGCCTGGAAGGTGAAGCGCGCCGGCGCGGTCGATGCGTCGGGGAACTGACGGCGCCACCAGTCGTTGAGCTCCGAGTAGTTCTCCATGTCGGCGAGCACGCACTGGACGTAAAGGATCTCCTCGCCGGAGTAACCGGCCGCACCGGCGATCGCGACGACATTCCGCCACGCGCGCTCGGTCTCCTCTGCAAACGTGCCCGGGACGAACGCCCCGGAAGCGTCGACGGAGGGCATGCCGCTGATGAAGCAGATGCCGTCCGAGCCGCCGGCGAGGCTGAACGGGAAGGTGGTCGGCAGCCCTGGTGCGGCCGCGACGCGTGTTATGCCCATGAGCGCTCCTTTCGTTTGGTCAGCGGGTCGTGACGTCGCACGAGTTACTCCCGGTGGCGCCAGAGCAGCGCACTTATGAACGTGGCCGCGAGCACGAACGCGACCACTGAGCCGAACGTCACGGCGAAGCGGTGCGGTACCTGCGATGCGGCGGTGGTGTTGAACGCGCTCGCAGTTGCCACGGCGGGGGACAGGCCGAGCGGCACGGTGACCACGAGGCACGTGGCCAGCGCGAGCAGCGCGACCGTACGGCTGCGCGTTGCCGGACGTGCGAACAGCGCCGCCAGCGCGCTTCCCGCCGCAGCGCAGACGAGGTTTGCCAGCAGGATGAGTCCCAGCTCGGCCGGATGCGGCGCGCGCTCGAAACGCCCGGCGAGCGTCGGGTAGGCGACCGCGAGCAACGAGCTGATGAGGATCAGAGCGCCGAGCCCGGCGATACGCCCGAGCACGAACCCGCGACCCCCGACGGTGGCGACGAGCACCTGACGATCGTCGTCCGGCTGGCTATTGAGAAACGCCAGCGCGCACCAGCACTGCGCCAGCAGCAGGAATCCCGCCGCGCCCCCGGCGGTCTCGAGCACGGGGTTGGGCGGCTCGGCGTAGAGCACGACCACGCCGACGGCCAGCAGCAGGAATGGCGCCACCCAGCGACGCGAGGCCAGGTAGAGCACCAAGAGGTAGCGCCCGACGGCGATCATCGCGGCGGATCCGCCCGGACCGCTTCGATCTCGATCCCGCCGGATGGCCGCTCGCTGACCCCGATGACGTGCCAGCCGTCCTCTATCAGGCGCGAGATCTCCCGGTCGCTCTCCCCGCGCCCAACAAGCCGCCGTAGCCGGCGCTCGGAAGATTCACGACCGGACGACGCCGGAGGTATAGCTGAGGCCTCCTCAGCGAGGACGCCATCAGACAGCACAAGGCGGCGGTCCGCCTGCCGGCCGGCCCAGTCGTGGTGGTCGCAGAACATCACCGCCGCCCCGTCGTGCGCGCGCGTGGCGATGAGCCTCCACAGCGTCTGGCGAGCCCGCGCGTCGAGGCTTGCAAACGGCTCGTCGAGGACCAGCACGCGCGGGCTTCCGAGCAGGCACTGGATCGCCACGACCTTCTGGAGCGAACCCTTGGACAGGGCCGCCATCGGCTGCGCGAGCAACTGGCGAGCCTCGAGGCTGTCGGCCAGATCGGACACCTGTTCAGCGCCCGCATGCGGCTCGAGCCCCCTCAAGCGCACGTGATGGCGCAGATAGGCCCCCGCCGAGAACGCCGACGCGGTCAGCCGCTCGGGCATATATCCGAGCCCGGGCCCGACGTCGCGTGCGACAAGCCTGCGTCCTGCGCTCGGCAGCGTCGCGCCCGCGAGGATGCGCAGCAGCGTGGACTTCCCGGCGCCGTTCACCCCCGCCAGCTCGACGACGCTGCCGCCATCGAGCGCGAGGCCCACGTCCTTGAACACCCACGGCCGCGCGACGCCATATCGCTTACCGACGTGCTCCAGTGCGACGGTGGCGCCCGCCATCACTCCATCGTCGCACACCGCCCGCCGATGGCGAGGGGTCGCCTCCGCCATCGGGTGCGGGTCGCTTCAGCTACGCCCCTGCTTGCGATACCGCGACACCGCCAGCGGCGCGAACACGGCCGTGATCCCGATTGTCCACGCCACCGCACCCCAGACATAGTTGCCGGCGGGCAGGCCGAGCCACAGCGAGCGCATCGCGTTGACGACGATCGTGAACGGGTTGATCCGGGCGAAGTCCTGAAGGACCGGCGGCATCGTGGCGACCGGGACGAACGCCGAGGAGATGAACGTGAGCGGGAAGATCGCGATGAACCCGACGGAGTTGGCCGACTCAGGCGAGGACGCGATCAGGCCGACGAACGCGAACACCCACGAGAACGCGTAGCCGAACATCAGTAGCAGCACGATCCCGGCGACGACATGCAACACGTCGGCATGAAACTCGAACCCGATGATCACGCCGGTGATGAGCAGAATCACGATCGAGATGGTGTTCGTCACCACGTCGGAGAACGTGCGACCGGCGAGCACGGCGGCCCGAGCCATCGGCAGCGACCGGAAGCGGTCGATGATGCCCTTGTGGACGTCCTCGTTCAGCCCGAGCGCGGTGACGAACCCGCCGAACGCGATGTTCTGCACGATGATCCCCGGGATCAGGAACTCGACGTAGGCGATGCCTCCCGTGTCGATCGCGCCACCGAACACGTACCGGAATAGCAACAGGAACATGATCGGCTGCACGGTGAACGCGAGCAGCAGCTCGGGGGCGCGCGGGAGCCGGATCAGGTTCCGCTCGGCGATCACGAGCGTGTCCGAGATCAGCCGTCTCACGCCGCCGCCTCCTCAGCCTCCGCCCGCTCCTCGGCGGCGTGTCCGGTCAGCGTCAGGAACACGTCGTCGAGCGTCGGGCGCCGGAGCGCAAGATCGTCGACGTCGACGCCGGCGTCACCCAACCGGCGCACCGCTTCGACGATCGTGCCGTGGCGCTGGCGGACGTTCATCGTGACCAGTCCGTCCTCGCATGACGGCGGCTCGTCGGCCATCGGCGCCAGGGCGCGAACAGCGTCGTCGAACGAGGCGCCATCTTCGAGCCGGACCTCGAGCCGCTCGCCGCCGACGCGGTCCTTCAGCTCATCCGAGGTACCCTCGGCGATGATCAGGCCGTGGTCGATGACCACGATCGTGTCGGCGAGGCGGTCGGCTTCCTCGAGGTACTGCGTGGTGAGCAGCACGGTCGTTCCCTCGTCGGAGACCAGGTCCTCGATCACCCCCACATCGCCGAGTCGGCTGCGCGGGTCGAGTCCGGTCGTCGGCTCGTCGAGGAACAGCACAGGCGGCTTGGCGACGAGGGCGGCCCCGAGGTCGAGACGGCGGCGCATCCCGCCCGAGTAGGTCTTGACGGGGCGCTTGGCCGCATCTTCGAGGTCGAAGCTCGTGAGCAGCTCCTTGCCCCTGGCGGTCGCGTTGCGCCGGCTCATCCCGTAAAGCCGTCCGACCATGACGAGGTTCTCGAGCCCGGTCAGGTTTTCGTCGACGGCCGCATACTGGCCGGCGAGGCCGATCTGCTGGCGAAGCTCGGCGGCATCCTCGACGACGTCAAGGCCGAGCACGCACGCGGTGCCGGCGTCTGCTTGGAGCAGCGTCGTGAGCACGCGGACGAACGTGGTCTTGCCGGCGCCGTTCGGTCCGAGCAGGCCGAGGATCGTTCCGCGGGTGACGTCAAGATCGACGCCGGCGAGCGCTTTCACGTCGCCGAACGACTTGACGAGGCCGCGGACGGTGATCGCGGGGGCATCGGAGGTCATCGCCCCACACTACGAGATTGACCAGACCCCGGCCCTCGGCGGGAGTTAGCATGGGGCCCCTGGTGAGCGAGGTCGAGGTTTCCCCGAAGCAGGGCGCTAACGGGCCGGAGCAGGGCGCGAACGGGCCGGAGCCGAGTCTGAGCGGGCACGACGCTAACGACTCCCCGAGCCCCCAACACTCATCGGTCGCCGACGTCGTCGGCGCGACACTGGCCGCCCTGGGAGTCAGAGACGCCTTCGGAGTGCTCGGAAGCGGCAACCTGGTCGTCACCAACGCGCTGTGCCGGCACGGGGCCCAGTTCCACCACGCCCGCCACGAAATGAGCGCGACCTGCATGGCCGACGGCTATGCCCGTGTCACCGGCCGGGTCGGCGTGGTCAGCGTCCACCAGGGCCCGGGTCTGACCAACACGATGACCGGGCTGGCCGAGGCGGCGAAGAGCCGGACCCCGATCCTTGTGCTCGCCGGCGAGACGCCGGCGGCGGCATTGACCTCGAACTTCCGGATCGACCAGCACGGCCTGGTCGAGTCGGTCGGCGCGATCGCCGACCGCGTCCACAGCGCTAGCACCGCGGCCGACGACGCCGCTCGCGCCTATCAGCGTGCAATCATCGAGCGCCGGCCGGTCGTGCTGATGCTGCCGATCGACATCCAGCCGCAGCCGGCCGTCCAGACCCAGCCATCCCGCCCGTCGCTCCCACCGCTGCAACCCCCCGAGCCGGCAGCCGAAGCGACCCGCCAAGCCGCCGATCTCCTCATGGCAGCGAAGCGCCCCGCCATCATCGCCGGCCGCGGTGCGGTGCTGGCCGGCGCGGGTCCGGCGCTCGAGGACCTCGCCGCGACGATCGGCGCGGTCCTCGCGACTTCGGCACCCGCCAACGGCCTGTTCGCCGGTCGCCCCTATGCGCTCGGGATCTCGGGCGGGTTCGCCAGCCCGTTTGCCGCAAAGACCCTCCCCCGGGCTGACCTCGTGCTCGTGGCCGGCGCATCGGTCAACCACTGGACGACCAAGCACGGCGCGATGATCGCCCCTGACGCCAAGATCATCCAGATTGACGTCGACCCGCGGGCGATCGGCCGCAACCGCCCAGTCGACGCAGCCCTGATCGCCGACGTCGATGCTGCCACCCGGACCCTGCGGGCCGCGTTGGGCGCCCACCACAACACAGGCTTTCGCACGCCCGAGCTGGCCGACGAGATCGCCAGCAACACGTGGCGCGACGACCCCTACGACGACGCCTCGACCGACGAGTGGATCGACCCTCGAACGGCGAGCATCGCGCTTAACGACCTCCTCCCGGACAACAAAGCCGTCGCGGTCGACTCGGGGCACTTCCTCGGATACCCGTCGATGTTCCTCGAGGTACCCGACGCGCGCTCGTGGCTGTTCCCGAACGGATTCCAGGCGGTCGGGCTTGGGCTCGGCAACGCGATCGGCGCCGCGATCGCGCAGCCGGACCGCCCGACGGTCGCCGCGATCGGTGACGGTGGCGCGTTCATGGCGCTCGCCGAACTCGAGACCGCGGCGCGGCTGAAGCTCACGCTGCTCGTGGTGATCTACGACGACGCGGCGTACGGCGCCGAGGTCCACCACTTCGCGCCGATGGGCCACGACGTCTCGCTCGTGCGGTTCCCCGACGCCGACCTGGCCGGGATCGCGCGCGCCGCCGGCGCGAAGGCCGCCACCGTCCGCCGCGTCGACGACCTCGCCGTCGTCACCGAGTGGCTTGCGAACCCGCACGGCCCGCTCGTCCTCGACGTGAAAGTGAACCCAACGATCTGCGCCGAATGGCTCGAGGAAGCGTTCCGCGCGGGATGACCTAGGAGAGAGCCAATGTCCACGACCCACCCCGCGACCGCCCTGCTCGAAGCGATAGGCAACGGCAGCGTCGAGATCGTCGACTGCACGCAGCCGCTCAGCGAGACGACGCCGGTGATCCAGCTCCCGCCGCCGTTCGCCAACACTCCCGGGCTGTCCCGCGAGGAGATCAGCCGGTACGACGACCGCGGTCCGGCCTGGGCCTGGTACACGCTCACAATCGGCGAGCACGTCGGCACCCACCTCGACGCGCCGATCCACTGGGTCACGGGCAAGGACGGCGCGGACGTCGGCTCGCTCGGCCCGAGCCAGCTGATCGGGCCGGCGTGCGTAATCGACAAGACCGCCGAGACCGAGGCCGACAACGGCTACCTGCTGACCGTCGCCGACCTCGAGGCGTGGGAATCCGACAACGGCCGGATCCCGGACGGCGCCTGGGTGCTGCTCCGCACCGGGTGGCAGTCGCGCGCGCAGGACCAGACCGCGTTCCTGAACGTCGGCGACACCGGCCCCCAGACCCCGGGACCCGACGTCGAGGCGTCGCGCTGGCTCGCGAGCGAAGACCGACATATCCTCGGGTTCGGCACCGAGACCGTCGGCATCGACGCCGGCGCCGCTCACAGCTTCGATCCGCCGTTCCCGCTCCACAACTTCCTGCTCGGCGCCGGCCGGCTGGGCCTCACGCAGCTCGCGAACCTCGACAAGCTCCCGCTGACCGGCGCGCTGCTCGTCGTCTCGCCGCTTCGGCTGGTCGGCGGCACCGGCAGCCCGAGCCGCGTATTCGCGTTCGTGCCTAAGGGATAGGTTCTGGGCCTCGCTGCGCCCGGCGTCCTCCGGATGGAATTGCGGCAGGCCCGTCAGGCGAGGCAAGGATGCCGAGCGGGCCGTCGCCGCAAATGCCAGTTCCGCCGGGCGTCCGCGGTGCCCTGGCGGTGTGGGGGCGGGTTGGGTTTAACGGCGGGCATCTGGAGGGAGGTGCGTCAGGGTCCGCGCGGATCGACCCGTGCGAGCGACCTGCATGACGCGCCAATTGACGCGATCCCGCCGGCCGTGGCCCGTCAGGCATGTGCGGGATGCGCGAGAGGCCACGGCGTCGCCGGCGCGCATCAAATGGCCCGTGAGCAGTCCGGATGGAACGGCCCGGTCCCACCTGCAGGTGGTGTGGCGTTCCCGTCGGGAGCGGCCGCGGTGCCGGAGGCATAACACGGCAATTGAGGGCAGTTCGCGTCGGCCGTGCCGTGCTACGCATGCCATACATGCGTAGTACGGCACGGCCTCGCCGGATTGGCTCCGTTGTCGTGCTATGCATGCCCCGCGCGCCGCGACCCGCCCCCGGGGAAACCAGCACCCCACCTCAGATGCCCCGCCGTTAAACCCCCGGACGCCGCTGCACCGCCCCCGGGGAAACCAGCACCCCACCTCAGCGCCCGTCGTTATCCCCCGCGTGTCCATGCCCGGACACACCAACGCGACCACCCCACCGGGCGCGGACGCGGGGCGGTCGTGGTCGCGAACAAACCCGAGCAGGCCGCTATCCGGTGGGGCTCAGCGCCGGCGCGGACGTCACCGCGTCGAAGTGACGCTGCGACGACGCCGACAGCCCCGTGTACAGCGCCTCGAAGATCTCCGCCGCGCGCGTGCGTGGCCCCGACAGCGGCGCGAGCTCCTCGGGCAGCTCGGGGTCGAGCTGGGCGAAGCCGCGGAACGTGTGCATCAGCCGCGTGCGGACCAGAAACGCCTCCCGATCCGAAACCAGAGGCGCATCCGGCGCCAGATAGCGCTCGAACCCCGAGCAGAACGAGCCGTAGCGCTCCTCGAGCCCGCTCAGGTCCCACGCCCGCGCCACCAGCGCCGGCAGGCCGCCGCCGGAGCCGCTCCCGAGCAGTGAGATGAACACGATCGCGTGCTCGGCCACACCCAGCTCGCCGAGCAGGTGCGCGACCTCGTCGCGGTGATCGTGCGGCGAGACCCAGACGCTGTCCTGCACCGAGCCGAACCCCAGGAAGCGCAGGCGCCGGCCGAGCCGGCCCCGCTCGAGCCGGCGGTCCTCCGGGATCTGATGCCACAGCACCGTCCACGGGCCGATGTTCGCGGGCAGCCGGCCCAGCGTGAAGATCCGGCCGTCACCCTCGATCAGCAGCCGCTCGCACCGCGGGGTCAGGCTGTAGTGCACGAGTCGCCCGGACCTCACGCGCGCGATCAGGTCGCGGCGAACGAGCCGGGTCAACGCGGCGCGGGCGGCGCCGTCGGAGAACCCGAACTCGCGCAACAGCATCACCAACCCACCCGACCACACCGCTCGCCCGAACGGGCGCACGTACGTCCCGAGCAGCGTTACGACGAGATCCTGAGGCTGGAGGGGGTCGCCGCCGGTCACGCGCGTGCGTCCGACGAGATCAGCGCGCTCTCGTCAAACGTCCGCTCGAGCTCGGCCCGGACGCGGTCGCGCCCGGCCGGCGGCTTGCGCGATCCGGCCTGATATTGGGGAACCCAGGCATCCAACTGATACTCCTGCTCGGCCGCGGCGTGCAGCGTCCACGCCGGGTCGTACAGGTGCGGGCGCGCGAGCGCGCACAGATCGGCACGCCCCGCGCAGATGATCGTGTTGACGTCGTCGTAGCTCGAGATGGCGCCGACCGCGATCGTCGGGATGCCGGCCTCGCTGCGGATGCGGTCGGCGAACGGGGTCTGGTAGCTGCGCCCGAACGCGGGCTTCTCCAGCGGCGTCACCTGCCCGGAGGACACGTCCACGATGTCGCATCCGTGCTCGGCCAACATCCGAGCCAGCGTCACCGCGTCGTCAACGCCGAAGCCGCCGGCCACCCAGTCCGTCGCCGATATCCGGACCGAAAGAGGCTTATCCGACGGCCAGACCGCACGACAGGCGTCGAATACTTCAAGCGGGAACCGAGCCCGCCCGGCCAACGACCCGCCGTACTCGTCGTCTCGCAAATTCGACACCGGCGAGAGGAAGCTCGACAGCAGATACCCGTGCGCCATGTGGAGTTCCAGCAGATCGAACCCGGCCTGCAACGCCCCGCGAGAAGCCGACACGAACTGATCCAGAACAACGTTCATGTCGTCGCGCGTCATCGCCCGCGGCACCTGATTGCGCGAGCTGTAGGCGATCGCCGAAGGCGCGAGCAACGACCAGTTCCCAGACTCCAAAGGCGAGTCCATTCCCTCCCACATCAGCCGCGTCGACCCCTTCCGTCCGGAATGGCCGATCTGCGCACCCATCGCGCTCCCCCCGTGCGAATGCGCAAAGTCAACGATTCGCTTCCACGCGGCAACGTGCTCAGACCGGTACATGCCGGCGCACCCGGGCGTGATCCGCCCCACATCGGACACGCAGATCATCTCGGTCATGACCAGGCCGGCACCGCCCAGAGCGCGCGCGCCGAGGTGGACCAGATGGAAGTCGCCCGGTAACCCATCCACAGCCGAGTACATGTCCATGGGTGACACCACGACCCGGTTCGACAGCTCCAACCCCCGCAAGCGCAAAGGCGTGAACATCGGCGGGCGAGGGTCGGGGTGGACCGCGGCCACGAACGCCGGATCCCGCAGCTGCAAGTTCTCATAAGTCACACGCCGCGACCGCGTCAACAGGTTGAAGGCGAACTGGAATCGCTCCTGCCCCACATACCGCTTGATCCCCTCAAACCATTCGAGCGAGGCCTGGGCAGCACGCTGCGTGCTCTCGACGATCGGACGACGCTCCGCCTCATACGAAGCAGTCGCGGCCGCCACATCGTCGCCGAGCGAACCGGAAGGCCCACGCCAGCGACACGGCGTCCTCCATCGCGAGCTTCGTCCCCGAGCCGATCGAGAAGTGCGCGGTGTGCGCCGCGTCACCGAGCAGCACTACATTGTCGGTGCACCAGCGCCGGTTGCGGACGGTCACGAAGTTGATCCACCGCGACTTGTTCGCGAACAACTGGCGGCCGTCGAGCGCATCGGCGAACAACTCGGACGACCACGCGACACCGTCCTCGAGCGAACGATCGCCGAGGCCGAGCCGTTTCCACGTTCGCTCGTGCATCTCGACGATGAACGTGCTCATCCGCTCGTCGTACGGATACGCGTGCGCCTGGACCACGCCGTGCTCGGTCTCGGCAATGAAGAACTTGAACGCGTCGTACACGACGTCGGTGCCGAGCCACATGTACCGGCAATGCCTGCGGTCGAGCGTCGGAAGGAAGTCGCGCGACAGCGCGGTGCGGACCGCGCTCGAGGCCCCGTCCGCGCCGACCACAAGATCAGCCCACCCCAACTCCGAGACGGCCGGAGCCTCACAACCAAAACCGCACATCAGCACCAAGCGACAACGCCCGCTCCTGCAGAATCCGCAACAACTCGCGCCGGCCGAGCGCGGAGAACCCGTGGCCCCCGGACTTCGTCATCTCACCGCGATGGTGGATGTCGATGTCGGTCCAGCGCGTGAACCGCTCGGCGATCTGCGAGTACGTCTCGGGGTCGGCGTGCTCGAACACGGTCAGCGTCTCGTCGGAGAACACGACCCCGAAGCCGAACGCGTCGGTCGGCGCGCGCCGATCGTAGACCGTGACCTCGCAGTCCGGCCGGATCTTCCGCATCAGGATCGAGAAGTAGAGCCCGCCGGGCCCGCCGCCGACGACAGCGATCCTCATGCCGAGCCTCTCACACCCCGACGTCGTTGAGGTGCTCGTATTCCAGCGCGAGCCCGTTGACCACGTTGTGCATCAACGCCAGCGACGCACGCACGCCGCAGTGGGCGTTCGGCGGCAGGTCCTCTGCGCACAACGCCTTCAGCTCTTCGTAGACGGACAGCAGCCGCTCCTCCGACGGGCTCAGCTCTGCCCCGAGCAGATCGACGGTCACTTTGGCACCGCCATCGGCGACTCGCGGAGGTCGACCATCCGCTTGGCCTTGAGCTCAAACCGCGGCAGCTCGCCCGCGGGGGCCCGCTCGATCTGGAAGTTCAGCCCCTCGTGGGCGTGCCCCAGGCGGCGGTGCAGCGCGTCGCTCAACTGATCCCACGAATCCGAGGGCCAGTCGGGCTTCATCTCGATGCGAAGCTTGATCTCGTCGCGGATGCCCTCGTGGAAGATCACCGCCTGGAACTCGTCGACCTCGGGGAACTCGCGGACGATCGCCTCGATCGCGCGCGGGTACACGTTGGTGCCGCGGATCAGCTTCATGTCGTCGACCCGGCCCTGGATGCCGCCCTCGTAAATGTCGAAGCCGCGGCCGCACGAGCACGTGGACGCCGGGACGCGGCAAACGAGGTCGCCGGTCCGGTAGCGCAGCAACGGGGTCGTCCCACGCCCGAACGAGGTCACGACACGCTCGCCGCGCTCGCCGTACCCGACCGGCTCCAACGTCAAGGGATCGAGCACCTCCTCGATCACGTGGTCCTCGATGATGTGCGTCCCGCCGGGCTGGTGCGAGCACTCGAACACCATGATCGTGCCGATCTCGGTCATCCCCGCGGTGTCGAACGCCTTCGCGCCCCATTGCTCTTCGATCAGCGACTTGGTCTGCGGGATCGATCCCGCCGGCTCGCCCGACAGGATCAGCCGGCTGACGCTCGAACCTCGCAGGTCGACGCCGAGCTGGTCGGCCTCCTGTGCCAGCCGCAGCGCGTACGTGGGCGTGGCCGCGACGACCGTCGCGCCGAAGTCGACGATCTGGAGCACTCGAGCCTCGGTGCTCTGGGCGCCGCCCGGGACGTTGAGGACGCCGACCTTCTCCATGCCGTAGTGCAGTCCCCAGAAGCCGATGAACGAGCCGTAGCCGAACGCGATGTAGGCCGTGTCGACCGACCGGACGCCGCAGCCCCAGATCCCGTAGCACCACATCTCGGCGATCCATGCCCAGTCCTTGCGCGAGTCGAGCGCCCGCAGCGGGCCTCGGCCGGTCGTGCCGGACGTCGTGTGGACACGAATCGCCCCCGAACCCCCGACGGTGGGGATCTCGCCGTACGGCGGGTTCGCCTCCTGCGAGGCCATCCAGTCGTCGCGGGTCAGGAGCGGGATGCGGCGCAGGTCGTCGAGCGTCGTCAACTGCGCCGGACCGAAGCCCTCGGCGGCGAAGCTGCGCTGGTACCAGGGGCTACGGGCGGCCGCCCACTCGCAGTGGCGGCGCAGCTTGGCGAGCTGGAGCGCCTCGATCCGCTCCCGATCGAGGGTCTCGGTCTTGGGGTTCCAGTACGGGCTCTCCGTCGCCACCGGCGTCGGCGCGAGAATACCTGACATTGCTCCGGAGTTCTATGTCAAGTATCGTCGTATTTGCGGCGCCGGGGACCGGGTATCGTCGGCGCCGCGACTGGGGATGAGCTCACACAGGATCGTCAACCCCCCCGAGCTGGGCAAGCCGAGCGGCTTCTCGCACGCGATCGTCTCGACCGGCGCGATCGTCCATCTCGCCGGCCAGCTTGGCACCGGCGCGAGCATCGCCGAGCAGTTCGACGGGGCCGCGGCGAACCTGATGGTCGCGCTACAGGCCGCGGGCGGAAAACCGGAAGATCTCGTCTCGCTTCAGGTGTTCGTGACCGACGTGGCCGCCTACAAGGCCTCGCGCGCGGACATCGGTCAGGCCTGGCGCAAGCACTTCGGCCGCCACTATCCGGCGATGGGCCTGTTCGGGGTGACCGAGCTGTTCGAGCCCGACGCCCTCGTGGAGCTGATGGGCGTGGCAGTGGTGCCCGGCTGACGGGCATGGCCGCGCCGACGGGCTGACACCATCGCAGTACCGCCGGGGCTGGCACGAATCCGCCCCGTGTGACAGTGTTGTGAACGGTGCGTTCCCGGTCGCGTCGAAGTCTTACCGCGATCACGCTCGCGGCTATCCTCGTCGCCGCCGTCGTGGCGGGGTTGATCGTCTCCCGCCAGACGAGCGCGCACGTGCAGCACCCCGCGTCCGCGTCGGCGTCTGCGCAAGCGCTCACCGTCAGCGCCACGCCCACGGGCCGCGCCATCGCGCCCGGCTTCCTCGGGCTGTCGCTCGAGTACACGGCGCTCCCGGCGTACGCCGGCAAGGACCCGAAGGCGGTCGACCCGGTGTTCGAGCAGCTGATCCGCAACCTCGCACCGGGCGCGGCGCCGGACCTGCGGATCGGCGGCGACACGACCGACTGGACATGGTGGCCGGTCGCCGGCGTCGCCAAGCCCGGCGGCATCCGCTACTCGCTCAACAAGAACTGGGTCGGAGTCACCGCCGCGCTCGTGCACGCGGTCGGCGCCCGCGTGATCCTCGGGATCAACTTCGAGCTCGACAGCAAGACCGACGCCGCGACCGAGGCGCGGGAGCTCATCAACGGAATCGGGGCTAGCTCGATCGAGGCGCTCGAGCTCGGCAACGAGCCCGAGCTGTACGGGAGCTTCTCGTGGTACAAGAACGCGCAGGGCCAGCACGTGAACGGCCGGGCCTCGGGCTACGACTTCACGAGCTACCTCCCGGACTTCGCCAACGTCGCGCGCTCGCTGCCGAGCGACATCGCCCTGGCCGGGCCCGCCACCGGAGCGCCGAAGTGGATCCCGGAGCTCGGCAGCTTCCTGCCCGCCGAGCCGCGCGTGAAGGTCGCGACCCTGCACCGCTATCCGCTCCAGCAGTGCTTCATACCGGCGGCCGCGCCCCAGTACCCGTCGGTCGCGCACATCCTCGCGCCGTCGGCATCGCAGGGACTCGCGGATAGCGTCGCCCCGCTGGCGGGAGTTGCCCATGCCCGTCGCGTCGCGTTGCGGATCGACGAGATGAACTCGGTCTCGTGCGGCGGCGCCCCTGGAGTCGGCAACTCGTTCGTGTCGGCGCTGTGGGCGCTCGACGCGACGTTCCAGATGGCGCGCGTCGGCGTCGACGGGGTCAACTTCCACACCTACCCGGGCGCGCCGTACGAGCTGTTCACCTTCGACCGCAAGCACGGGAAGTGGACCGGGTCGGTCGCGCCCGAGTACTACGGCCTGCTGATGTTCGCCCAGGCGGCTCCGGCCGGCGCCCGCCTGCTCCACACCTCGGGATCGCTCGGCAACGTCCGCTCGTGGGCGACGCGGGCACCCGACGGAACGGTTCGCGTCGTGCTGATCAACGACTACACCGCCCAGTCACGCACGATCGACGTTGGGGTCGCCGGCGCGACCGGGTCCGCCACGCTCGAGTACCTCCGCGCCCCGGGCGTCACCGCGGAGACCGGGGTCACGATTGGCGGCCAGGGCTTCGGCACCGCCACCACGACGGGCCTGCTCAGCGGGCGCCCGGCGGCCGTCCCGGTGACCGCGGCGCACGGCGCGTACGTCGTGAAGATGCCGCCGGCGAGCGCGGCGATGCTGACGCTGCCGGCTACTCCGGCGGGCTGAGGGTCCGCGACTCAGTCGCGGACCCGGAGCAGCTCGCGCAGCGCCTGCACGCCATCCCAGACGTCGACGAACCTCGTCGTCAGCGGCGAGAACCCGAAGCGGATCACATCCGGGCGCCGGAAGTCTGGGATCACGCCGCGCTCAATCAGCCCCGCACAGAGCCCGCGAGCGTCGGGGTGGGCGAGCGCGACGTGCGCGCCTCGCCGCGCCGGGTCGCGCGGGGAGGCGATGCGCACACCCGGGAGCCGTGTGTCCGCGAGCCTGATTGCGAATTCCGTCAGCGCGATCCCTTTGGCCCGGATCGCGTCGATCCCGGCCTCGGCTACGAGCCGCACGCCTTCATCGACCGCCGCTAGCGCGAGCACCGGCGGCGTGCCCGACAGGAACGCCCGCATGCCGTCGGCCGCCTGGTACCCCGGCGCCATCTCGAACGGGTCGCGCCGGCCGAGCCACCCCCAGATCGGCTGGCGGAGCTCGCGCTGCAAATCGTGGCGCACATACATGTAGGCGGGCGCGCCAGGACCGCCATTTAGATACTTATAAGTGCAGCCGACCGCGAGCGGGGCGTGATCGCCATCGAGCGAGAGGTGAACGCTGCCGGCGCTGTGACTCAGGTCCCACAGCATCAGCGCTCCCGCGTCCTGCGCGATCTGATTCACCGCAGCCATGTCGGCGATACGGGCGGAGCGGTAGTTGACATGGGAGAACGTGACCAGCGCGGTCTGCGGGCCGATCAGGGACGCCACCGTCTCCGGATCGCCGTCGAGCCACACGAGCCGAAGACCGCGTGCCCGCGCCACACCCTCGAGGACGTATCGATCGGTGGGGAAGTTGTCGACGTCGGTGACGATTTCCGACCGGCCGGGACGGGCGTCGAGCGCCGCGCACACAAGCTTGTAGAAGCAGACCGTCGTCGAGTCGCCGATCACGGTCTGGCCGGGGCGGCTCCGAACACGGCCTCGCCCAGGCGGTCGCCGACGTCGATCGGAAGGTCGAGCCAGCCCTCGTCCCAGCCACGGACGCCGTGCTCGCCCCATTGCGTCACCAACCGCTCGAGCCGCCCAACGGTCGCCCGAGGCAGGCATCCGAGCGAGTTGCCGTCGAGGTAGACGACGTCGGGATCGATGACGAACCGCGCGCGGAGCTCGCGGAGCGGGTCGCGCGCGTCAAGCTCGGCCGCGGCGGCGCGGCTGAGCTCGTCGATCAAAAGGGCGTCCTGGGGGCGGTCATGCCTTGGCTTCGAGGCACTGTTGCACGGCGAGCTGACGCCAGCCGGCCAGCCGGTCGCTCACACCGGCCCGGTCGAGGTAATCGAGGTCGAGCTCGGACGGCGGCGGCGCGCCGGGCAGGAGCTCGGCTTCGACCTCCTCGACCAGGATATTCGCCACGTATGTTGGAGCAGGCCCGCGGTGAACGAGCTCGGGCCGGCGCCTGTCTGCGCTGCCAGCGCGGCCGCCACCCGCGCGACCCGCGTGCAGTGTCGCTGCAGCGTCTCGAGCTCGAATCCCGGGATCGGCGGGTCGACCCGGAACTCGCTGACCGCCTCGGTGTGAAGCACCAGAGCGCGGAGCGTCTCGAACCCGAGGTAGGCCACCGCTTCAGACACTTTGGAGATCGGCGACCGCCGCCCGAAATAGGCGGAGTTCGCGAGCTGGAGCACTTTGGCCGCCATCGCGATGTCGGTCTCGACGACGCGAGCGATGTCCGCGGCGCCGGCGTTGCCCGAGGTCAGGAGCTCGGTCAACTGCACGTAAAGACGGGGGACCGACGGCAGCGCCGAGGCTCCAATCGGGCGACGGTCGAGCTCGACCCGAGTGGCCAGATCCTGAAGCGCGCACGAGCGCTCGATCACCCGCACGAGCTCACTGGTCTCGCAGGGCTTGGCGATCAACCTGTGCGCCGCGCCCGCCGCGCGGGCCACCATCTTGATATCGGCGTGTCCCGAGAGGACGATGCGAATCGCGGCCGGACACCGGTCGCGGGCGAGCTCGAGCAACGTGGCACCGTCCATGCCGGGCATCCGCAGGTCGGAGATCAAGACGTCGGGCGGCTCGTCCTCGAGCGAGGCGAGCGCCTCTTCGCCGCTGGACATGAAGCTCATCGCCCAGTGGTGGCGACGGGCCCGGAGCCCGTCCCGCAGACCGTCCAGCAGGAACTCGTCGTCGTCGACGAACACGATCCGCTTCGCCGGGACAGGCGAGTCGGCGAGGGCGCCGGCGGACTTCACGGCGCTACGCCTCGCTGTCGGCGTCGAACGCGCGCAGCGGCTCCCGCACGCCCTCCGCGCCGATGTTCCTGATGCGCTCGACCAGACGCTCGGTGACGCGCTGACCCCGCGCGAGCAACAGCTCGCCGCGAACGCTACGCGCGTCGTCGGCGAGGGTCATCCCGACGCGCAGCTCGTGCACCCTCAGCTCGCGGACGGCAGCCGGCTCGACGCCGATCACGGCGGCGAACGCGTTCAGCAGCCCCGGGTCGTACAGCTTGCGGCTCCGCATCGCGCCGACCGCGACGGTGCGCGAGGCCCCTTGGGACTCGAGCTCGACGTAGTCGACCGCGATTCGCAGCACGCGTGCGCCGGCCGGGACGCCCGACGATTCCCCACCGGCTTCGCCGCGCGCTTTGGCGCGATACGTACCGAGGATCTCGAGCACCCCTTCCAGCCGCGGGATCTTGCCGAGCAACTGGCGCGTGACGGCGGGCACGCGCTCGACCATCGCCGCCTCGGTCGCCGTCAACTGGGCGCCGGCGTACACCTTCTCCGCGGTCGCCTGCGGCAACGTGACGGCGCCGATGTCGGCCAGCATCGCCGCCACCTCGATCTCCCAATCGTTTCGAACCTCGGCGGCCCGCCCCAGCTTGCCCGCGAGCTCCTTCACCCGGCCGGCGCGTCCGAACGCCGCGGGGTTCGCGAGCGCCAGCACCTCGGCCAGCGCGTCGACGCTGCCGCGCAGCGTTTCCTCGAGCAGCACCCGCTCGGACGTCTGCAGGCGATGCTGGCCGAGCGCCGCGACGCATGCGCCGAGCAGCTCCTGCGACTCACATGGCTTGGTCAGAAACCGGAACAGCCGCGCGCCGTTGACGGCCTTGATCGCAGCCTGCAGATCGGCGTGACCGGTCAGCAGCAACCGAACCGCATCGGGCGCGATCGTCCGCGCCGCACGTAGGAAGTCGGCGCCCCCCATCACGGGCATGCGCATGTCCGAGATCACGATCGAGAACGCGTCCGGCTCGCAGCGAAGGATCTCGAGCGCGTCGGGTGCGCTGGTGGCCATGCTCACGTCGAAGCTCCGACCGAGGATGTCTTTGAGGCCCTCGAGCACCATCGGCTCGTCGTCGACGCACAGCACCCGCGGTCGCGACCTCGACCTCCCGCCCGGCAGCTCCGCTTGCGCGATCACGCGGCTCGCACCATGTCCGAGCGCGGCTCGTCGAGCGGCAGGCGGATCGTGAAGCGCGCGCCCTGGCCGGGCTCGCTGACGCACTCCAGCGAGCCGCCGTGTCCCTCGATCGTGCTTCGGGCCAGCGCCAACCCCTGGCCGGTGCCCTGGCCGACCCTCTTGGTCGTGAAGAACGGCTCGTAGATGCGCTCCTGGAGCTCGTGCGGGATGCCGGGGCCGTCGTCGGCGATCTCGATCTGTACCTCTGACTCGACCACGTGCGTGGAGATGCTGATCACGCCCAGCTCGCCACTGTCGGACACCTGCTCCTCGAGCGCCTGGGCGGCATTGATGATCAGGTTCAGGAACACCTGGTTGAGCTCGCCGATGTTGCAGGTGACCGGCGGCAGGTCGGCCAGCGCGAGCGACACGCTGGCCACGTACTTGTATTCGTTTCGACACACCGCGAGCGTGGTCTCGATCGCCTCGTTGATGTCCGCCGGGGCCGACTCGGTGATCGAGGCGTGCGAGAAGCGCTTCATCGCCTGCACGATCGACCTTACGCGAGCGATCCCGTCGGTGGTTCTCGCGAAGGCGACCGGGATCCGCTCGCACAGGTACTCGACGTCGGCGTGCTCCTCGGCTTCCCGCATGATCCGGCGTCGCTCCTCGAGCGGAATCGCCTCCTCCCCGTAGAGCGTCTCGCGATATCGCCAGGCCAGTCGCAACAGCTCATCGACCGCATCCTCGAGGAACGTCACCGAGTCGCCCACGAACTGGAGCGGGGTGTTGATCTCATGAGCGATGCCCGCCGACAGCTGTCCCACCGCCTCCAGCCGATGCGAGACGCGACGGTCGAGTTCGAGGCGCTGGCGGTCCTGCTCGAGCGCCTCACGGTCGCTGAGCTCGGCGGCGGACGTCCGCTTCACGACATGGGTGGCGCGCAGCGTGGGCGCGCTCGGGGATTCGTCTGAGCACCACCGCAGGACCGCGTCCCGATCGCACGTCGGGCCTCCGAGCAGGTATCCCTGAGCGGCGTGAAGACCCAGCTCGCGCAGCGCCTCGAGGTCCTCCTGGCGCTCGACCCCCTCCCCGATCACGGTCGACCCCAGCTCGCGGGCGAGGTCCACGAACGCGCTGACCGCGGCGCGCCGGCCGCCATCGTCGGCGACCCCGTCGATCAGCCAACGGTCCAGCTTGATGAAATCCGGCCGCAGCTCGAGCACGTGGCGCAGCGACGCATAGCCGGCGCCGGCGTCATCGACCGCGATCCGCAGGCCGCGGCGGCGCAGAGGCGCGAGCTCCTCCTCCAGGACAGCGTAAGCCTCGATGGCCGAGTGCTCGGTCACCTCAACCACGATCCTGGACCAGGGCACGTCCTCACCGCAGCCCGCGCCTCGGGCGATGTCAAGAAGCGCGGCCGGACTCGCGTTCAACGCCAGGAACTGTCCCGGGGCAAGTCGCGGGAGGATTCGGTACGCGCGACGCATCACGGCGCGCTCGAGTTCCACGCCGAGCCCGGCCGCTTCTGCGGCGGCGATCGTGTGGGCCGGGGGACCGAACGGCGCGCGAAAGCGTGCCAGTGCCTCGAGTGCCACGCACCGGTCGCCGGCCAGCTCGAACACCGGCTGATAAGCGACGTCGAACTCGCCGTTCTCGATCACCTTCGCGATCCTGTCGCGGACATCTTCGCGACGGCGCTGAGCCTCGAGGTCGTCGACGATCAGCTCGCCCAGCAACGAGAGCAAGCTCACGGCGCGGTCGTCAAGCGTGTAATCCGGCTCGTGGCTGACGCACGACAGCGTCCCGTACAGGGTCCCGTCGGAAAGGACGATCGGGACGCCCACGTACGCGCCGATCCGCGCGTACCGGGTCACGACCAGCCCGGCAACGCGCTCGTCGGCCGAAGCGTCGCAGATCATGTTCGGAATGCTCCCGGCCGCCATCCGCTGGTCGTAGGTCGCGACCGCCGGGAGCCCGTCGGCGTACGTCATGTTGAACGAGGCGGCGTCTCCGGAGACGGCGCGGTAAAGCTGCATCCCGTCTCGAAACTCCCCGACGTAGGCAACGTCGAGTGAGAGCTGACGGTGGGCGAACTCGACGATCCGCTCGAGCCGCGCCTGGCAGGCAACGGGTTCAACGAGCAGTCTGTTCACGGCAAGCGACTCCTTAGTGATCCTTCGATCGGCGCGGGTCCGGCCTGCGCATCAGTCCTACGTCTCGGTGATCGGCCGGCGAGGCTCTCGGCTTCATGCGCCGCCGGGGGATTGAGGGGAGGAAGCTGTCCTCCACCGTTTGGTGGAGCCCTGCCGGGCCGGGCTTGGCGCAGGTGGATCGCGGGTAGCCTCGGTCCGCTCGCCCGACCGGGGGCGATGGACGGAATTTGATGCCCGCGACCGTTTCGGTCTACATCGCCGACGATCATCCGGTGTTCCGGGAAGGCTTGACCCGAGCGGTTCACCACCACCCCGATTTCCAGTTGGTCGGGGAAGCAGGCGACGGCGCAGCCGCGCTCGAGGAGATCCGCGCGCTCGCGCCGCGTGTCGCCCTGCTCGATGTGAGCATGCCGAAGCTCGACGGCGTCGAGGTGCTCGGCGCGATCGTCCGCGAGGAACTGCCGACGGCCGTGGTCCTGCTCTCCGCGCACCTGTCCGCGCACGTGATCTTCCGGTCGATGTTGGGCGGAGCGTCCGGGTACCTGACGAAGGGAGCCGATCGCGACGCGATCCTCGACGCGCTCGCGGCCGCTGCCCGCGGCGAGGTGCAGATGCCCGCGGACGTTCAGACCGAGCTGGTGTCCGAGCTGCGCCGGCATGCGACCAGTAACCGTCCGCGCCTCACATCTCGGGAGTTCGAGGTGCTCCGCATGGTCGCCGAGGGTCTCACCACGCCACAGATCGCCGACCAGCTGGTGCTGGGCACGGCGACGATCAAGAGCCACCTCCAGAGCCTCTACGAAAAGCTCGGCGTGTCCGACCGGGCGTCGGCGGTCGCGGTCGCGATGCGGCAGGGGATTCTCGAGTGAGCTGAGCGGATGACCGTTTCCGAGAACGCCCCTTCGGCCCCACAGCTGGCGCGCCTGGTTCGCGCCGTGCAGGAGCTCTCGCGCGCCCAGTCGCTGCCCGACGTGCACCAGGTCGTCAGCACCGCAGCCCGCGACCTCGCGGATGCCGACGGCGCCACGTTCGTGCTGCGCGACGGCGACCACGTGCACTACGCCGACGAGGACGCGATCGCGCCGCTGTGGAAGGGCCGGCGGTTCCCGACCGAGGAGTGCGTGAGCGGCTGGTCGATGACCAACGGTTCCCCGGTCGTGATCGAGGATGTGCGCCTCGACGACCGCGTGCCCCAGGACGCGTACCGACCGACGTTCGTTCGCAGCCTGGTCATGGTGCCGATCCGGCCGGAGGAGCCGCTCGGCGCGATCGGCACCTATTGGGCCAAGCAGATCAGGCCCTCGCCGGCGATCGTCGACCTCGTGCGCGCGCTCGCGGACTCGACCGCGATCGCGATCGAACATGTTCATCTCTTAGCCGACCTCGAGCGGCGCGTCGCGGAACGCACGAGGGCTCTGTCCCGGCGGCTGGCTCAGCTCCAGGTGTGCGCGCGCGAGCGGAGGCTGCTCGCGCGGGAGGCGATGCACGCCGAGGAGCGGGAACGGACGCTCCTGTCCGAGATCATCCACGACGACGCGCTGCAGTACGTCCTGGCGGCGCGGCAGGAGCTGGCCGACGCCGCCAAGGGACGCGCCGGCGCGCTCGACCGCGCCGGCTCTGACCTCGACGCGGCCCATCGCAGCCTCCGCACCCTGGTGGCGGAGCTCTCGCCCGTCAGCCTGCAGTCGTCGAGCCTCGGCGAGTTGATCGCCGCTGTTGTGCAGACCTACACCGACGGTCGCGACTTCAGCGTGCTCACGCAACTGGGCGAGGGCATCCGCCCGGTGCACGGCCAGTTCCTCGTCCGCGCCGCGCGCGAGCTTCTCGCCAACGTCTCGAAGCACACGCGAGCGCGCAACGTCACCGTGACCCTGGAACAGGTCGGAGACACGCTCGAGCTGTGCGTGAGCGATGACGGCGCCGGTTTCGATCTCGAAGATCTGCCGCGCGCACTCCGCGCGGGCAGCGTCGGTCTGGCTTCACTTCGGAGCAGAGCCGAGGGGCTGGGCGGAGCGCTGGTCGTCAAGTCGAGCCGGGCCGGCACCCGCGCCACCGTCCGCGTCCCCGCTGTCGAGTAGAAACGATCGCGAGCTCAGCGCCCGAGGTACGCGCGCTTGAGGTCCTCGTGGTGCAGGAGCTCGGACGCGGAGCCCTTGAGCACCACGTTGCCGGTCGCGAGCACGTACCCGCGGTCGGCGATCGACAGCGCCATATTCGCGTTCTGCTCGACCATCAGGACCGCCACGCCCGACTCGTGGACCTCCTTGATGATCCGGAAGTTCTGCTGCACGAGCGCGGGCGACAGACCCATCGACGGCTCGTCCATCAGCAGCAGCCGCGGCCGCGACATCAGCGCCCGACCCATCGCGACCATCTGCTGCTCGCCTCCGGACAGCGTGCCCGCGAGCTGGTCCTTGCGTTCCTCCAGGCGGGGGAACAGGCCGTGGACCCGCGCGAGGTCATCGTCGAACGTCGACCCGTCCTGGAGCACGGCGCCGAGCTCGAGGTTCTCGCGCACGGTCATCTGCCCGAACAGCCTCCGGTTCTCGGGCACGATCGCGAGCCCGTTCGCGATCCGCTGCGCCACCGGCCAGCGGGTGACGTCCTCGCCCTCGATCATCACGCGCCCGGACCGGGGACGCACGATGCCAAGGATCGTCTTCAGCGTGGTCGACTTCCCCGAGGCGTTGCCGCCGAGCAGGCACACGAGCTCGCCGGCGCCGACCGCGAGCTGCACCCCCTCGAGGATGCGCATCTGGCCGTAGTAGGTCGTGACGTTGTCGAGCTCGAGCAGCATCAGGCCTCGGCCAGCGCCTCGGGATCGCGGCCCAGGTACGCCTCGACCACGGCGGGATGGCTGGCGACCGCCTCGAACGAGCCCTCGGTGATCTTGACGCCGTGGTCGAGCGCGACCACGCGGTCGGAGATTCCTTCGACGACGTGCATGTCGTGCTCGATCACGAGGATCGCCAGACCAAGCTCGTCGCGGAGCCGGCCGATCACCTCGGTCACCTCGTGCGTCTCGCTCGGGTTCATTCCGGCGGCCGGCTCGTCGAGCAGCAGCAGCCGGGGCTGTGTCGCGAGCGCGCGGGCGATCTCGAGCCGACGCCGGTTGGCATAGGAGAGCACGTAAGCGGGCTGCTCCCACCGGTATCCCTTGAGCCGCTCGCCGAAGAACCCCAGCGCCTTGGTGGCCAGCGCCTCGACCTCCTTCTCCTCGCGGCGGGCGCGGGGCAGCCGCAGGATCGACTCGGCCGGCGAGGCCTTCGTGTTCCCGTAGGTGGCGGCCTTGACGTTCTCCTTGACCGACATGTTGAGGAACAGCCTGAGGCTTTGGAACGTGCGCGCGATGCCGAGCTTGGTGATCGCGTGCTGGCGCTTGCCGGCGATGCTCTCGCCGGCGAACCGCACGTCGCCCGCGGTCGGCTTGTAGACGCCCGTGATCACGTTGAAGATCGACGTCTTGCCGGCGCCGTTGGGTCCGATCACGCTGACGATCTCGCGCTCGTGGACCTCCAGGTCGACTTCGCTGAGCGCTTTGAGCCCGCCGAACGCCAGCGTCAGCTTCTGGAGCTCGAGTAGCGTTGCGCGCGGCTCGTCGTCGGTCATCGCGTCACACCACCTCGACGCGTCGCGTCCCGAGCAGTCCGTTCGGTCTCGCCGCCATCGTGACGATCAGGATCACGCCGAGCATGATCTGGGTGGTGATCGCCGGGTTGACGATCAGCCGCGACTCCCAGCAGCACGCCGCCAGGTACACGGTCGGTACCACGAGCAGCAACCGCAGGGTCCCCTGCACCCTGATCAGCACGAGGACGAGAACGATCACCAGGACGAACAGGATGTTCCCGTAGCTGATCGGGTCGCTCGGGACGATCACCCAGTTCTTGACCGCGGAGCCGATCCACCCGAAGCTGCCCGGATGGCCGGCGGTGGCCGAGCTCGAGATCGCGCCGACGATCGCGTGCGCGACGAAACCGAACACGACGATCGCGGCGAGCACCGCGAAGAACTTCCACAGCGGCCTGATCCGGAGAAACAGCGCGAGCAGGATCAGGCCGTAGAACAGGTAGCCGGCATCGGTCGGGCTGGAGAGCATCTGCTCGAGCGCCCACACGATGATCCCGCCCGCGATCGCGCCGGCGATGCTCCCGGCTCCGCCGAGCACGAGGCACGCGAAGATCAGGATCAGGATGCTCTCGGTGAAGTTCGTCGGGAAGACGCTCCCCTGCTGCGCGGCGAACAGCGCGCCCCCGAGGGCGCCAATTGCGGCGCTGAAGCTGAACGCCATCACTTTCAGCTTGTTGACCGGGATCGTCATCGCGGACGCGGCCAGCGGATCGTCGCGCAGCGCGCGCCACGCGCGCCCGGTTCGCGAAGTGTCGAGCAGGTGCAGGAGCCAGGCTAAGAGCACGACCACGATCAGCGCCACGAAGTAATAGCCGCGGGGAGTCGAGACGTTGCCGCTGAGGCCGTGGAGCGAATCGAGTGAGTAGATGCCGTTGACACCCCCCAGCGTTCCGGGGTCGACGTTGTTGACGATCTCGACGAACGCCTGCCCCACGAACAACGTGACGATCGCGAGGTAGTCACCTTCGAGGCGGAGCGCGACCAGGCCGATCAGCACGCCGACGAGGCCGCCGGCGATCATCACGATCGGGAGCGAGAAGAACGCCGCCAGGTGCGCCCCGCCCGACCCGCCACTCCCCAGCGCCGTGGACGAGAAGATCGCGTACCCGTACGCGCCGAACCCGACGAACGCGATGTACCCGAGGTCGAGCAGGCCCGACCACCCGGCCGCGACGTTCAGCCCGAGCGACAGGACCGCGTACAGCAGGCACGTGAAGCCGACCGTGAGCAGATTGACGTTGTTGGTCGTCAGCCCGAATGCGACGCCGACGAGCGCCGCCAGCGCCAGCCGCTGCCACCACGCGACGCGCGTGTCGAGTTCGTACAGGACGCGGCGCAGCCCGGTGCCCTCGTCGCGGCGCTCGCCGGACTGGGCGACCCATTCGTCGACGCCGATCTGGGGCATCTGGGGCGTCAGACCTTCTGGAGCGCTCGCCGGCCGAAGAGCCCGGTCGGGCGGACGAGCATCGTGACGATCAGGATCCCGAACACGATCAGGTCTGAGTACTTCTCCGAGATGTAGCTGAGGCTGAACGCCTCGCACATGCCGATGAGGATGCCGCCGACGACCGCGCCGGTGATGCTGCCGATGCCGCCGACGACGGCGGCGGTGAATGCCTTGAGCCCGGCCAGGAAGCCGATCGTGGCGGAGATCGTTTGGAATTCGAGCCCGGACATGACGCCGGCGAAGCCGGCCAGCACCGACCCGATGAAGAACGTCAGCGCGATCGTCCGGTCGACGTTGATGCCGAGCATCTCGGCGGCCTCGCGATCGGACGCGACCGCGCGCATCGACTTGCCGAGCGTCGTCCGGTCGACGAGTTGCACCAGCCCGTAGCAGAGCAGGGCGGTCAGGACGACGATCATGATCTCGACGCTGTCGATGTGAGCGCCGGCGATGTGGATTCCGTTCGTGTCGGAGATGAAATCGGTGGTGTTGTAGCTGCGCTGGAAGCCGCCGAACAGCAGCAGCACCGTGTTCTCGAGCACGAACGAGACGCCGAGCGCGGTGATCAGCGGCGCTATTCGCGGCGCGTCGCGGAGCGGTCGGTAGGCGAATCGCTCGATCGCCACCCCGAGCAGGCCGGTGCCGAGTCCGGCGATCAGCAGCATGAACACGATCAGGAGCGGCACCGGGATCGCCAGGTGGTTCGGGCCGCCGAACCACTGGATCACGAAGTAGCCGATGTATGCCCCGACCATGTAGACGTCGCCGTGGGCGAAGTTGAGCAGCTTGAGCACGCCGTAGACCATCGTGTAGCCGAGCGCGATCAGTGCGTACAGGCAGCCGGTGACGAGCCCGTTGACGAGTGTTTGGATGAAGACCTGCACGTTCCTGTGCCGTTCTGAGTCCTAGACGCCCGGCGGCGCCGCCTGCGGAGCATCGCAGGCGGCGCCGTCCAGAACCACTGTCAGTGATCCGTCACTTGCTCACTTGGGCGGGATCTCGATGTACTTGCCCGCGCTGTTGATCTTGAACAGGTAGCCGTTGTTGCCCGCGAGGTCGCCGTTGGAGGCGAACGACACGGGAACGCCAAGCGGATTGGCGTTAGCGGGGATGTTCGTCGTCTTGAGTGCCGCCAGCACGTTCGAACGGCTCGGCGTCTGACCGGACTTGCACACCGACGCGATCGCCTTCATGACGACGTCGGCGGCCTCGTACGTCGGGACGCCGAACGGCCCGTACGGACCGTACTTCGCCACGCCCTTGACGATCGCCTTGATCGAGCGGGTTCGTGATTGCCGGCGATGTCGGGCCCGAACGACGACACGTAGGTGCCCGGGATGTTGAACTGCGACGGCGAGTTCGTGCCGTCGGTTCCGAACAGGACCACGGTCTTGCCGGCTTGCTTGGCGTCCTGGCCGAACATCTGCGCGCTCGTGGCGGTCTGCCACGGCAGCATCGCCACGCCATCCTGGGCGCTCAGGTGCGAGGTCACGAGCGACTTGATCGCCGCCGCCAGCGTCGCGCCGGTGTCGGTGCCGTTGAGCGTCTGGTGGTCGACCGCGATCCCGGCCTTCTTCAGGATCGGGATCATCACGTTAACCAGACCCTGCGAGTACGCCTCATCGTCGTCGATGATCAGCACGCCCTTGGTGTGGAGGTGGTTGACGACGTAGTTGGCGTCCTGCGGTCCCTGAACGTCATCGTCGGGGACAACGCGGAAGAAGGTCGGGTTCTTGCCGCTGGTCGCGAGCGCCGGCAACGTCGCCGAGCCCGAGACGAACGCCATCCCGGCCTTGCCGAAGATCGGACCAACGGCCTCGACCTCCTGGCTACCTGCGGGTCCGATCGACGCGACCGCGTTCGAGGCGACGATCGATTGGGTCTTCTGCACCGCCAGCGAAGGCGTGAGCTGGGTGTCGTCCTGGGCCAGCGTCACGTTGGTGTGGTTTGCGGCGTTGTCGTCAGCGACGGCCAGCTGCGCGAAGTGCAGCTGCTCGAGGCCGACCTGCGCTACCGGACCGGTGAACGGTCCTTCGATCGCGATCGACGCGGTGCACGTCTTCGAACCGCCGGAACTGGCGGCGGCCTGAGTCGAACTCCCGCTACTGCTGGCAGCGGCGCTACTAGTGCTGCTGCTGTTGCTGCTCCCGCAGCCGGCCGCGACCAAAGCGGTCAGGGCCATGGCGGCAAGGCTGATACGTACCTTCATTGGCGCTCGAACTCCTCCTAGTGGGTCCATAACAACATGCGTCATGCGGACATGACCGGCGGCGTCCCCGGATACGCGGGGGTGCCGTCGGGGTAATACGCGGCCGCCGGCGAGCCGGCCGGCCGAAACACCGCGACGAGTCGCATGACGTCCTCGCCGGTGTTCTCCAGGCAGTGCACAGTCCCTGCCGGCAGCTCGAGGCACGAACCGGCGGCGACCGGGGTCCGGTCGCCGCCGGCGTGCAGTGTTCCCTCTCCCTCAAGCACGTAGATAACTTCGTCGTAGGTGTGGAAATGGTCGGGCGCCCGGTCCGTCGGGACGTAGCCGACGAACTGGGTCGCCGATTGCAGGCCCGTGCTGGGGTCGGCCACGATCCGGAACGTGCGCGAGGTCGTGGCCGCCCGCTCTTCCTGGTCGGCGAGCCGGCGGACGACGGCGCGGTTGGCCTCGCCGCCCTCGGCGTCGGCGTCGGGCGCCACCGGGTCGGAGATCCGCACCGACACAACGCGCAACGGCTCTGACCCCGGGTTGTCGAGCTCGTACTCCTCGCCGGGCGCGAGATAGGCGCCGGACTCGGGCTCGAGTCCGTAGCGGTCGCCGTCCAGGCTGAGATCGCCGGTGCCCTCGAGCACGAACAGAACCTCCTCGGCCTCCCCCGTGGCCCGGCTGATCGACGTGCGCGGGGCACATTCGATGACCGCCTGTTCAAGTCCGGTCCGGCGGCGTCCAGGCGCCGGGTCAGTCACTGCCAAGCTTCGCCTCCAGCGTGATCTCCGTGCCCGCGAGCGCACGCGACACCGGGCACGTGTCCTTCGCCTGCTGGGCCAGTTCCGCGAACGCGTCGGCGTCGACCCCGGGGACGTCGCCCACCGTTTGGAGAGCGATGTTCGTAATCGCAAACCCGGTCTCGAGTTGCTCGAGTCGGACCTTGGCCGTCGTCCTCAGATCGGCCGGCGGATGGCCGGACTCGGTCAGCAGGTTGGCCAGCGACATCGTGAAGCAGCCCGCATGCGCGGCCCCGATCAGCTCCTCCGGATTGGTCGAGCGCTCGACGTCGTCGACCCGCGCGCGGAGCGTGAACGGCCCCTCGTAGGCGCCGCTGCCCACGCCGATCCGGCCTCCGCCATCGGCAAGGTCGCCTTGCCAGCTCGCCTGGGCGGTGCGTGTGACGCGGACGCTCATGGCCGGGTGAGAGTAAGCAAACTAACCTTGCGATTGCGTTATGCGTTAGGCCCCGTCCTACCCGGGGTCATCCAGAACCCCAACAGGAAGGGAGAGCCTACACATGGCTCAGATCGCCGACAAGCTCGACGTCGACGCCGCACGCGAGCGCTTCTCCTCCCTCCAGGAGGGGTTCATGTTCTTCGACGCCCCTGGCGGCTCGCAGGTCCCCGACGAGGTCGGCGATGCGATCGCCCGGACGCTCCGCGAAGCGAGCGCGAACCTCGGCGCCGGCTACGAGACGAGCCGCCGGGTGGGGCGGATACTCGAGCAGGCCGAGGCGGGCGCGGCCCGGTTCCTCGGGTGCGAGCCGCACGAGGTGATCTTCGGGTCGAACATGACCTCGCTGAACTTCACGCTGTCGCGCACGGCGGGGCGCGAGTTCGCCGCGGGCGACGAGATCCTCGTGTCGTCTCTGGATCATGACGGCGGCGTCGCGCCGTGGCTCGAGCTCGCCTACGACCGGGACCTGGTCGTGCGGCACATCGAGTTGCACGAGGACACCGGGCTCGACTACGACGACCTCGCCTCGAAGCTCGGGCCGCGGACGCGGGTGGTGGCGTTCGCGTGGGCGTCGAACGCGATCGGCACGGTCGTCGACGCCGCCCGGGTTTGCCGGATGGCCCACGACGCGGGCGCGCTCGCGTGGATCGATGCCGTCCACTACGCCGCGCACGAGCCGATCGATGTCCACCAGGTCGACGCAGATGTTCTGATCTGCTCGCCGTACAAGTTCTGCGGCCCGCACCTGGGGATGGCCTACGGCCGGGCCGAGGTGATCGAGCGGTGGCGCCCGTACAAGGCCCGGCCGGCGCCGAGCACGCCTTTGGGGCGGCGGTTCGAGACCGGGACCCAGCCGTACGAGCTGCTCGCGGGCCTGGTCGCCACCTTCGAGTACCTCGATTCGATCGGCGGGTTCGAGCTGATCGTTCCCTACGAGCGCGCGTTGGGAGAGCGGTTCGTTTCCGGCGTCTCCGACGCCGTCTCGATCTACGGCCTACCGGGGATGGAGGGCCGCGTGCCGACGTTCCTGATCAACGTGGCCGGCGTTGCCGCCGCCGACGTCGCGGCCCGACTGGCCGAGCAGGGGATGGGCGTCTGGGCCCACGACTCCTGGTACTCGCTGAACCTATACCAACGCCTCGGGTACGCCGACCAGGCCGTTCGGCTCGGGTTCATCCACTACAACACGGAGTCGGAGGTCGACGCGTTGGTCGAGCCCTGAACACGCTGGCCGACTAAGGGGCGGTGCTCAAAAATCCACGCTATACGTGGTTCTTTGAGCACGCACCCTTGCGGGCCGATCAGTGGATCGACATCGTCTCCGCGCCTAGGTACACCCGCGCCGCCCACGACTCCGGGTCGGCGGCGAAATGCTTCTGGAGCGCGCCACCGTTGAGGGCGTCATCGATCGCGGCCATGATCATCGACTGGTCGAGCACCAGCCGCCGGTGTCCGACCTGGCCGGTGACCGGGTTCACCGCGTCGTAGAACCCGCCGTCGGACGTGTAGATCCCCGGATACAGGGTCCGCAGCTTCTCGAGGTTCGAGAGCGCCTCAGACCCCAGCACCGGTAGCGCGATCGCCGACGCGTGCGGGCTAACGGTGCTCTCGGTGGCGCACGTCGTGCACCACGCGAGCGGCCCACTGGACCCAAACGCCAGGCCCTCGGCTCCGAAGCCGCCGTAACCCCCGGTGTCATCCGCGGTCGAAGACGGGGACATTCCCCACACCGGGTAACCCAACTTCTGGGTCGCGTACTTCATCTGGACCTGCGCCCAGCGCAGGTCGTCGAGCCCGAAGCTATGGGGACCCCACGTCGTCTCGGGCACGACCAGGTTCGCCATCAGCCCCTCGAACATCCCGCCGGCGAACGTCGGCACGAACGTCAGCGAGGTGCCCGGATAGGTGTAGTGGCCCTCCCACACCGGGAACTGCTTGCCCGACTGCGGGTCGGTGTACGTGTGCCAGTAGCCGGTGCCGGTACTGAACGACGGCGCCGGGTCGGTGGAACAGCGCTGCGGCGGGTCGGTCCGCCACGTCCGCCACCACACATCGCCGGGCATCTGGTGGCGTCCCATACCGATGTACATCGCGATCCGCGGGTCTGAGTACAGCGCGCCGTTGTGGTAGCCCGCGGGACCCTGGTCGACGTAATAGCCGCCGTACATCTGCCCGGTCGGCTGACCACCGAGCGACGCGTTGACGTTGCAGTCGGTCTGGGGCCGGTTGTCGTAGAAGATGCTGAAGTCCATCGGCTTGAGCAACGACTCGGCCAGACCACGCACCCCGGGTAACGCCTGACGAACCTCGATCAGCCCCGTCGCGTACCAGCCGTTGTCGACGGCGGAGACGAACCAGCAGTTGTCCTGCGCCGGCGTCGTCTCCGTGCAGTCGCCCTGGCCGGGGTTCGTCAGCACGTTGCCGTTGTTGGTGTCGTACCACTGGTACATGAACCCGTCGTAGCGCTTCAGCCCGGCGACCTCGCGCATCGTCGCGCCGGCGAGTTGGTCGGCACGCGACTCGGAGATCAGCCCGAGGTCGTGGGCGGCGACGACCGCCCACAGGTACACCCCGACGTTGGCCGCGGAGGTGTACTCCCCGCGCACCGACCCCGGCCCGAGGTTGTCGAGCGGCAGGTGCGTCACCGGATCGACGTCGGCCCCGTAGAACTGCCACGTGTCGCGGGCAATCCCGTAGAGCTCGGCTTTCTGACCCGAGGTGAAGGTGGCGGCGCCCGCCGGCGCCGCCACCACCAGGATCGCCGCCGCGGCTGCGGCGGCGATCAATCCACGGATTCTCATCCGACCGTGAACGTCGTGGGCGTACCGCTATCTGCGGTCGAGCTGTCGCCGACCCACATGTCGAACGTCCCCGGCTCGACGGCGAAATGGCCGTTGTTGTCGTAGTAGCCGAGGTTCTGCGGTCCGAGCGTGAACGTGACCGTCTGCGACTGTCCTGGCGCGAGGACCGAAGTCCGCTGGAACCCTTCGAGCTTCTCGACGGGTTGCAGGATCGGCGTATCACTCTCGTGCAGGTACAGCTGCGCGACGTCGGCGCCCGCCGTCGAACCGGTGTTCTTGACGGTGGCCGTGACCTTCATCGTCCCGTTCTGCGACACGCTCGACGGGGCCGACACGTTCGAGATCGAGAACGACGTGTAGGACAGGCCGTACCCGAACGGGTACTCCGGCGCGTTCGACACATCCAGGTACCTCGACGTGTACTTGTTGTTCGGATCGTACGGCCGGCCGGTCGGGAGCTCGTCGTACGACATCGGGATCTGGCCGACGTTCTGGGGGAACGACATCGTCAGCTTGCCGCTCGGGTCGTACATGCCGAACAGCGCGTTCGCGATCGCGGTCCCGCCGGTCGTGCCGGGGTACCACGCCTCGAGCATCGCCGGCGCTCCATCGGCGTGTGTGGTCGGATCGCCACCCAGCTCCGGGATCGTCAGCGGCCGGCCGTTCATCAGCACGATCACGTACGGCTTGTGGGTCGCGGCGATTTCGGAGATGAGCTCCTCCTGCTGCCCGGGCAGATCCAGACCGGTCCGCGAAGAGGCCTCGCCGGAATCGCCCGCCGGTTCGCCGACGACGACGACGGTTACGTCGGCCGCCTGCGCCGCCGACACGGCCGCGCCGAACCCAGTCGTCTCGTTGCAGGGGTCCGCGACCGTGAACGTGGTGCAGCCAGGCACGGTGGTCACAGTGGCCCCCGGGTCCGCCGTCTTGATCCCGTCCGACACCGTGACGATCTTGTCGGTCGTCTTCAGGTCGGCTGACGTGGTGTCGTAGCCGATCGGCACATCCGGGCCGAGCTGATCCAGCGCGTCGTCGCCCAGCGGCCCTACCACCGCGATCTTCGATGTGCTCTTGCTGAGCGGCAGCGCGTTGTTGTTGTTGTTCAGCAGGACCAGCGACTCCTCGGCGGTCGTCAGAGCGGTCGCCTGGTTCTGCGGGGTCAGCTCCTCGTTGGCGTACCGCGTGGCGTTCCCCTGATCCGGGTTCGAGAACATCCCGGCCAGGTACTTGAGCGTCAGCACGTGCCGGACGGCGTCGTTCAGCTGCGTCATCGTGATCTTGCCCTCGTGCAGCAGCTGCGGGCCCCACGTCGCGTAGGTGTTGTAGACCGGGTTGGTCGATGTCATCGACACCGCCATCTCGATGTTCTCGCCGGCGGTCAGCGCGAGCCGGGCGGCGTCCTCGCCGTCCGACGCGTACCCGAAGTCCTCGAGCTCCTGGACCGCCTGGTAGTCGCTCAGCGTGGTCCCGTTGAAGCCCCACTCATCGCGGAGGATCTGCGTGAGCATGTACGGATTGGCGGTGTTCGGCACCCCGTTGAGCGAGTTGAACGAGCTCATCACGGTCGCCGCGCCGGCGTCGACCGCCGCCTTGTACGGCGGCAGGTAGTCGTTGAACAGCTGTTGGGTCGACATGTCGACCGTGTTGTATTCGCGGCCCGCCACGGGAGCGCCGTAGCCGCCGAAGTGCTTGATCGTCGCGGCGACCTTGTTAGTGGCCGCGTAGTTGTTGCCCTGATAGCCGCGGACCTTCGCGGCGGCGATCGCCGAGCCGAGGAACGGGTCCTCGCCGGCGCCCTCCACCACGCGTCCCCAGCGGGGGTCGCGGCTGATGTCGACCATCGGGTTGAACGTCCATTTGATCCCGTCGGCGGCCGCCTCGTCAGCGGACACGGCCTCGTCCTTCTGCACCTGGCGTGGATCCCAGGTCGCGGACTCGCCAAGCGGCACCGGGAACATCGTCCGGTACCCGTGGATCACGTCGAGCCCGAAGATCAGCGGGATGTGATGATTCTGCCTCGAGTGCACGGCAGCATCCTGGACCGCGTTTATGTTGGCGGCGCCGGTGAGGTCGAGCACCGAGCCGATCTTTCCCTTCTGCGCGAGCGGAATCAGATCACTTCCGTTCGCGGTGCTGGGACCGGCCATCTCGAGCTGGCCGAACTTCTCGGCGACGCTCAGCTGGCCCATCAGCGAGTTGACCTTCGCGTTGATCGCCTGTTGCTGCCCCGCGCCCACTGCGTCGTGCCGCCGGACATGCTGTACGTGGCGAGTAGTGGACGCGGCGTTGGACGATCCGGACATGCCGCTAACGAGCAGTGCAACGGCAAGTCCAAGGACGGTTAAGAAAGCCCCGAATCCGAACCTCCGTCTCGGTTTGACCCAGACGGCGTCGGCGAACTTCTCTGACATTTCCCCTCCTCCTCGATTACGGGTGACCGCGCAGGGCCGTACCCAAGGGAAGGGCGCTTGAAAACAGCGAGCTACGAATTCGAGAACGTCGCCCGGTCCACCGAGTGCACGATGACGGGAGCCTCGAACAGGACGTCGTCGCGCAGCGGCGTCATCCCGAGTCGCTCCGCGACCGCGATCGAGCGGGCGTTCTCCGTGCGGATCATCGCGGTCAGGTAGGGGTAGTCGAACTCCCGAAAGCCCCAGGCGGCGCACGCCCGCGCGGCCTCGGTCGCGTAGCCGTGGCCCCACTCCTCGCGCCGCAGCACCCACCCGACCTCGGCCTCGTCGAACTGCGGCCAGTACTTGAGCGCGACCCGGCCGAGGAAGCGACCGTCGTCGGACGCCAGCAGCGCGAACAGGCCGTGCCCGTACTCGCGCCAGTCGTGGTCGTCGCGGCGGAGTCGCTCAACCACCGCGTCGCGACCGAACCCGGGGAAGAACTGGTTGACCTCGGGATCCGCGTGCATCGCGACGAGGTCGTCGGCGTCGTGCGTGGTCATCGGTCGCAGGTATAGGCGCTCGGTGTCGATATGCACTCCCACGAGTTGTAACGACTCGCGGCCGACGTCAGGGGTGCGAGACGGCGCCGTCGAACAGCACGGCGCCGGTCCTCGTGTCGCGCAACACGAACACGAACGGCCGATCGACGATGAATTTCGTCCGGGGAGGCAGCGGCACCGCGGTGCCGCTGATGCCGACGCCGGTCGCGGCCGCGGCCTCCGTGCCGGCCTCGTCGACGCTCAGGTTCGCCTCGTGCACGACCGCGTGGATGTAGAGGTAGCCCGGCGCGCCCGCGATTCCCGACAGATCGGCGCGCCCGGGATCGAACGCGAGCGGCATCCCAAGCGCCGACAGCGCGCCGGCAAGCTCCACGTGGGTGGTCAACTTGAACTTCGGCAGCGCGAGCGCGACCTGCGTGTGCCGCAGTCCGGCGAGCAGCGGCAGCGGGCCCTCGCCGGCGAGGCGCGAGATCAGCGATCCGTACCCGCCGGGGCTCGGGAGCAGGATGTCGAACGCGAGACGCCCGCCCTGGTAGGGCAATTCGAGCGCCTGGTACCCGGCCCCCTGCACGTAGCCGAACACCCCCGTCTGGTGCATCGTCGAGACCTTCACGGTGGCGCCGGGGGCGTGGAACGGCGCCGGGAACGTGTCGCCGTGGGAGAACGGTGCAAGCCACCTGGCGTGCAGGTAGACGGCGTTGACCAGCACCAGCCTGGTCGTCTGATCGACGTCGCCCGGCCCCATCAACTGCGGGATCTTGCCCTTCGTCTGCGCCGACACCCAGGCGTTGATCTCGGCGCGGGCCGCCGCAGCGGCCCGCGCGAAGTCCGCGGTTCGCAGCCCGGCTCCGTAGTCGCGCGCCATCACCGCCAGGAACGCCTCGCGGAAGCGCAACCCGGACTGGCCGTACATCGCGTTGGCGACGTTCAGCGTCGCGCCCGGCCCGTTGACCCCGGCCAGCGACGCGTCGACGGCGTCGAAAGCGGCGCCGAGGCGCGCCGGCGGCAGCGTGAAGTCGAGCGCGGCGGCGATCTGCGCGGCGGTCGCGCCGCGCGCGCCGGCGAACGCCATCGACACCACCTGGGAGATGCTCGCCGGCGACAGCGCGACATTCTGGGGACTGGGCGCGAGCGTCGCGAGCAGCCGCCCGGCGAACCGCGCGTTGCCGTCCCGCAACGCGGCCGCGTCGGCGCGCGGGACGGCCTGCGGCACCGGTGGCGCGTTCGAGGACCCCGAGGACGTCGGCGGCGCGGGGTCCGCGCGACCCGTCGAGCCGCACCCGGCGAGCACGGCGACCACCGCGATCACGACGCCGCCGAGCGCGAGCGTTCTGAGTCGCCTACCCATACTCGAACCTACGCCCGGGCGCGGGCATCGTCACACTGCCGGCCCCCTCCTCAGTCCTTGCGGCCCGACACCAGCAGCCCCGCCCCGACGGCGACGATCGCGAGGCCGCCGGCTCCGCCGACCAACTCGAGACGCCGGGGCGAGCGGGCGAACCAGGCGCGGAAACCGCCGGCCGCGAGCGCCCAGATCGAGTCCGAGACGACCGCGATCGCCGCGAACACCAACCCGAGCACGAGGATCTGAGCGGCGACATCACCGGCGGCGCGGTTGACGAACTGCGGGAGGATCGCGGCCAGGAACACGACGGTCTTGGGGTTGGTAGCGCCGACGGTGAAGCCCTCGAAGAACGAGCGACGGTCAGACCCGGAGCGGACCGGCTCTGCGAGCGCGGCCGCGAGCGAGCGCCGGTGCCGGAACGTCTTCACCCCGAGATACACGAGATAGGCGCCACCGAGGAGCTTCAGCGCGGTGAACGCCGCCACCGATTGCTCGGCGAGCGCGCCGACGCCGACCGCCACCGCGAGCACCTGGAGGTACTCGCCGAGCGCGTTACCGACGACGGTCAGCACGGCGACCCGGCGACCGCTCGCCAGCGCGCGGCCGACGACGAACAGGACGCTCGGCCCGGGGATCACGATCACGACGAACGCCGTGGCGGCGAACGCGAGCAACCGATCCGTCGAAAGCACACCCGAAGTCTAAGCGCGCCCGCGCCGCGAACCGGCTTGACACCTAGACATCTGCTATGCATTACGCTGCTAGGCATGAAGCCGGATGCGTTGAACGGACAGCTCGATTCGCTGATCCTCGCCACCGTGGCGGAGGAGCCGGCGCACGGCTACGTGATTCTGCAGCGGCTCAAGGAGCGCTCGAGTGGCGCCTTCGATCTGGCCGAGGGCACGATCTATCCGGCGCTCCACCGCCTCGAACGCGACGGCCTGCTGAGTAGCGCATGGTCGACCGCGAGCGGCCGGCGCCGGCGGGTGTACAGCGTGACGCGCGCGGGCACCTCGTCGCTGGAGGTGCGCCGGCGTGAGTGGAAGCAGTTCGCCCACGCGATCGAGCTGGTGATGGGATGAGCTGGCTCGAGGACCTGTCCGGCGAGCTGTACTCCCGTGGAGTCACCCGCCGCGACCGGGTGCGGATCGTCGCCGAGCTCAGCGACCACATCGCGTGCGAGCCCGGGTGCGAGGACCGTCTCGGCGATCCGCGAACGCTGGCGAGCAGCTTCGCCGACGAGCTCGCCACCGCGCGGGCCCGCACCTCGGCGTTCGCCGCGTTCGCCGCGCTGGCGGTCGCCGCGGTGGTGCTGGTCGTCTCCCAGCTCACACTCGGCGCGGTTCGCCCACTATCCGGGCTATTCGAACGGGATATCGACGCTCCTGTTCTTCCCGGCGCTGCTCGGGATGGTGGTCGCGCCGCAGGTCGCGCTGGTGGCGGGAACCTTGGCGGCGTGGCGGTCGCTCCGCCGCCGGCGGGTGGCGAGCCTGCCGGCCAGGGAGATCGCGCTCATCCATCGGCGCACGCGTGTGGCCCTGGCCGCGGGCTTCGCGACCATGGCCGGCATCGAGCTGTACGTCGTCGACTTCTCGCAGCGTCTGCCCGCGTGGTGGCTCGGCCTCAGCGGGGCGCTCGCCGCGATCGCCGGCGCCGGCCTCTGGGCCACCGCTCGAACGCTCGCGCGCGCCCGGACGATCGTGTCTGGCGCGGGCGGCCCGGCCGGCGACATCTTCGAGGACCTGCCCGTGCTCGGATGGAGCTGGCTGCGCTCGCGGCCGTGGCTGCTCGGTGCGCTCGCGTCGCTCACGGTCGGACTTGCGCTGGGCGCATTCGAGGCGCACGCCGAGCACTCGGTGGCGGAGGGGATCCAGCGCGGCGGGTTCGAAGGTGTCGCCGCCGCGATCGGATTCGTGCTGCTCGGCCGGGCGATCGGCGCTCGGCCGACGGCGCAAGAATCCCCTCATGGGTCTGCCCGACCCCACTGACGTCGCGGCCTACGACGAACTCGAGCAGCGCCGGATCGGCGGCCCGATGCCGCTGACGGCACCGATCGAACTGCGCGACTACGACCCGCGCTGGCCGGATCTGTACGCCGAGCACGTAGCGCGCATCCGTTGGGCGCTCGGCGACCGCGCAATCCGGGTCGAGCACGTCGGCTCGACTTCGGTGCCCGGCCTGCCCGCCAAGCCGATCATCGACATCGCGCTCGAGGTTCCCGACTCAACCGACGAGCCGGCGTATGTCGGCAATCTCGAGGCCGCCGGCTACGCCCTCCGAATCCGCGAGCCTGATTGGTTCGAGCATCGGTTCCGCCGGACTGAGAGCGCTCACACCTCACTGATCCTCCCCCACCGTTGGGCCGGCGCGTCCACCGGGTGGTGGATTGTGGCCCGCCGGGTGGTTGTTTGCGGTTTTCACGGGCGCGCAGGGGGAATCGGGTTTGCTGGTGAGGCGCCTGCTTTTGGCGGTGTTGTCGGTCGGGGCCGTGGCGGCGACGGCCTCGGTCGCATACGGGTCAACCGCGACCGTCGCGATCACCGGGGGTGGCCTCTCGCTTGGGAGCCCGTCCGTCCGCGTCGTCGGCCAGGACCCGACGCGGCTCGAGGTCAGCACATCCGTGATCGACGCGCGCGGCACGGGCGCCGGCTGGTTTCTCTCGCTCGGCGCCGTCGCCCCATCGGACACGACCGCGAAGACCGTCATCGTGACCGGCGCGCGTTCGGGGTGCGAGCCGGACTCGGCGTGCACGCTGCCCCACAGCGACATCGCCTATCCGCTTTCGTTGAGCGTCACCGGCGGCAGAGGCTGGGTGTTCGAGGCCGCGCCGTCGAGTGGGCTCGGCGCTGAGTCCGTCGAGGTGTTCGTCACCGTGCCGCCGGGTGTCGCGGCACCGCTCAACCTGAGCTTCAGCGTCTCGACCCAACCGCCGGGTGGCAGCGACCCGCCCGCACCCGCGTCGAACGGCGCGGTCGTTCCGCAGTACCCGCCGTGCTCGGCCTACCAGATGCTGACCACGGACTCTTGCCGGACGAGCCCGTGAGCCGAGCTACGCCGCGCTGCCCCTGCGCTCGGCGTCGAACAGCTCGACGAGCCGACTCCGTACCTCCCACAG
Organism: uncultured Solirubrobacterales bacterium; assembly: GCA_963755525.1. Classification (GTDB taxonomy): domain Bacteria; phylum Actinomycetota; class Thermoleophilia; order Solirubrobacterales; family Solirubrobacteraceae; genus Palsa-465. The sequence goes on from CAVWKC010000026.1 coordinate 97,486, forward strand.
CTTCGGGATCTGGCGCTGGGCGATGAGCTTGCCGAGCACCTGAACCGGCGTTCCCTGCGTCCCGATCGTGTCCTCGCCGAGCGCGCGGGCGACGATCGCGTAGTGCCGGAACCGCCACATCCAGATCCGCTCGTCCCACTCGGTCAGCAGCTCGGCCACCTGGTAGAGCTGCTCGTGATCGCGCCCGTGCTGGTAGAGCGCGGTCAGATCCAGCCCCGCCTCGGACAGCAGGCGGTCGAACGCCTTAGCGACGCGCTGGGTCACGGCCGGGACGCGGCGGAACCCCGGCGAATCGAAGCCACTCCCGTGACCGAGCACGACGCGGATCTGCGAGTACTCCCACGGGTCCATCTGGTTGAGCATCTCCATCTGGGTGGTGACGTACTGAAGGCTCAGCACCGCGCGGCGAAGGAGCCGCACCGCCGGCTCGATCGTGCCCGCCTCGAGGTGGCCCGCCGCCTCGTCCACCTCGGTCGTGGCGAACTTCAGCCACAGCTCCGAGGATTGGTGCACGGTCTGGAACAGGAGCTCGTCGTGGTGGACGCGATCCTCGGCGGTCTTCTGCAGCGACAGCAGCTCGTCGGTGCGCAGGTAGCGCTCATAGTCGCTCGCTCCCGGACCCGGCAGGATCGGGTCGCGCAGGTCGTCTTGCGCACCGTCGCTCACGAGACACCTCCCTCGAGGATCCCGGCCAGCTTGGCCATATCGATGTTCCCGCCCGACACGATGCACACGACCTTTCCGTTCCCGGCGCGACCCGCGAGCGCGGCCGCGGTGGCGAGCGCCCCGGCACCCTCGGCGATCACGCGGGCACGCTCGGCGAGCGTCCGGACCGCCGCCGCGGCATCCGCGATCGGGACTGAGAACGCGCCGTCGACGAGCGGTTGCACGAGGGGCCACATCGAGTCGAGCACGCGGCGGCTCCCCGCGCCGTCGACAAACGACGGGCTGTAGTCGACGTCGGCAGGCTCGCCCGCCGCGAGCGCCGCCGCCAGCGCGGCGCCCGTCTCGGGCTCGGCCGTGTAGATCTTCGTGTCGGGACGGAAGGCGCGGATCGCGCTGGCGATCCCGACCGTCAGCCCACCGCCGCCGTACGGGATCACCACCGCGTCGGGGTTCGGGCAGGTCGTCGAGGATCTCGAGTCCGATCGTCCCGTTTCCCGCCATCACCCCCTCGTCCTGGACCGGATGCACGAACAACCCGTCGACTCCGTCGACCCGGCTCGTCACGATCGCCTGCCACCACTCCTCGTACGGCATCTTCAGGACCTTGCCGCCGAGGCGCTCGATCGCGGACAGCTTCGCCTGCGGCGCGTGGTCGGGGACGGCGATCGTGACCGGCAGCCCAAGCTCGCGGCCGATCCAGGCGACGCCCTGAGCCATGTTGCCGGCGCTGGCGGTGACGAGACCGCGGGACCGGGCTTCGGGCGAAGCGCTCCGGACGGCGTTGGTCGCGCCCCTGATCTTGAACGAGCCGATCGGCTGGAGCGTCTCGAGCTTCAGGTAGATCTCGGCGGGCGCGTCCTCGACGCGCAGCCGCACCAGCGGGGTGCGGACGGCGACGTCGGCGATCCGCGCCCGCGCCGACTCGATCTCGGACAGCTCGATCACAACTCGACCTCCGTTCCAATGCTCCTCCGCCGCGCCCGCGTGACCGCGCACAGGGCGGCGGCGAGATCCTCGATCGCGAGCCCCAGCGAACGGAACACGGTCAGCTCGCCGGCGTCCAGACGGCCGGGCGCGCCGCCCGCGAGCACTTCGCCCAGCTCGCCGCGGACGTGGTTCTCGCCCAGGATCGCGCCATGCTCCAGCGCCAGCCGGTATTCGCCGGCCTCGTTGCGGAGCGACTCGCGGCTGTCGCAGAACAGCACACACGCCGCCACCGTCTCGACATCGAGTTCGCGCACGCTCGGCGTGCTCGCGCCTACGGCGTTGACGTGCGCGCCCGGCGCGAGCCAGTCGCGCCGGAGCACCGGCTCCCGCGCGCTCGTCGCGGTGACCACGACATCGGCTCCGCGGACGGCGTCCTCGGCCGAGCTTGCGACCCGGGCGGCGCCGTCGCCGGCGGCGGCGAGCGCCCGCGCGTGCGCCTCGGTGGGCGAGTACACGCGCACCTCCTCGAACTCCCTGACCCCGCGAGCGCCGTCAGGTGCGCCCTGCCCTGCACGCCCGCCCCGAGGATCGCCAGCACGCGTGCGTCCTCGCGTGCGAGCGTCCGCGTCGCGACGGCGCTCACCGCCGCGGTACGGACGGCGGTAATCGCGGACGCGTCGAGGATCGCTGTGGGCACCCCGGTCATGCCGTCGAACAGCGTCACCGTGCCCTGGTGGGTGTCGAGCCCGCGAGCCGGATTGCCGGGCATCAAGCACAGCGACTTGAGCGCAAACACGGGCTCCTCGCCGCCGCGCCAGCCGGGCATCAGGCCCATGAACCCGGCCGCGCCCTCGAACTGGACGACCGACCGCAGCGGCATCTGCGCCTCGCCGCGGGCATGCGCGGCGAGCACCTCGGCCATCGCGTCCGCGCAAGCGTCCGGCGGGAGCGCCGCGATTACGTCGTCGTGGCTGAGGATCAGAACCGCGCTCATGTGAACACGCTGTCCAGGGTGGCGCGCTCTTCGCCGCTCAGCGGTCGCTCGATCGCCTCGCGGACCGGCGCGAGATGCTCGGGGCGGCCGGGGCCGACCACGACCTGGGTGACGCGCTGGTCCGCCAGAAGCCACGCCAGCGCCAGCCCCGCCATCGACATCTCCCGCGCCCGCGCCAACCGCTCGAACTGCTCGAGTCGATCGAAGGTGGGCCCGGAGACGAACGGTGCGTACGGATCCGGGCGTTGCGTCATCCGCGACCCCGCCGGGAAGGGCTCGTCGCGGCGGTACTTGCCGGTCAGCCACCCCCCCGCGAGCGGACTGAACACGAGGTAGGAGACCCGCTCGCGCTCGCACAGGGGCAGCACCTCCGCCTCGTCGGCCCGGGCGAGCAGCGAGTACTCATTCTGGATCGCCTGCGGCGACCCGACCTCGAGCGCCACGTCGAGCTGTCCCGCGCTGAAGTTGCTGACCCCGTAGGCACGGATCCTGGCCTCCGCCGCGAGCCGCTCGAACGCGGCCAACGTGTCGGGCAGCGGCACAGCGGGGTCGAACTCGTGGGCGAGATAGAGGTCCACCTGATCGACCCCGAGGCGCTCGAGGCTCGACTCGAGTTGCCGGGCGATCCGCTCGGGCGCGAGCCCGAGATCGGCGCCGGCGTCCATCGGGTTGTACGTCTTCGTCGTGAGCATCGGCCGGACGCCGCGGCTGCGTATCCAGGCGCCGATCATCCCCTCGCTGCGACCGCCCCCATACGCGTCGGCGGTGTCGAAGTGGTTCAGGCCCTGCTCCCACGCTGCATCCATCAGCTCGAACGCCTCGTCCTGGCTCAGCCCCTGACCGAACAACTCGGGGGCCGAGCCGACGCCGCCGAAGTTCCCGCACCCCAGCGCGACGCGCGGCACCGTGAGCTCCGAGCGCCCCAGGGCGCGGCGCTCGATCGGAAGAGTGGCGCTCACCTGACTATTTGATCGGAATAGCCGCCGCATGGCAAATTGATCTGACCGTGGCTCGCATCCTCCTCCGCCGTCTCGCCCTTGTCGCGACGCTCGCGACGACGTTCGTGGCGCTCTCTGGACACGCGTCGGCGTCCACGCCCGCACCCCAGGACGTCGCCGTCGTGACGGTCTCGACGGCGGGTGGCGGGCCCGTGATCCAGCCAGGCTTTCTCGGGCTGTCGCTCGAGAACAGCGCGATCATCCCGTATGCCGGTAACGACCCCAAGCGGCCCGACCCGGTGTTCCTGCAACTGGTCCGCAACCTCACCCCGGATCAGTCGCCGAACCTGCGGATCGGCGGGGACAGCACCGACTGGGCCTGGTATCCCGTCCCCGGCCTGACCAAGCCAAAGGGGGTGCGGGTCACGCTCACCCCGCGCTGGATCGAGGTCATGCACACGATCGCCGCCGACCTGAACGCGCGCCTGATCATGGGCGTCGACCTCGAGGCCGACAGCCGCGCCGCCGCGGACGGCGAGGCGAACGCGTTCGAGCACGGGATCGGGAAGCCATGGATCGAGGCGCTCGAACTCGGCAACGAGCCCAACCTGTACGACAGCCTCACCTGGTACGTCCAGCCCGACGGCGTCCACGTGATGGGCCGCCCGCCCGGATATGACTTCTCCTCGTACCTCGACGACTTCGACTCGTTCGAGAAGGGTCTGCCGGGGCCGCTGGCTGGACCCGCGACCGGCTCGGCCCTGTGGAAGCCGGACACCGCCGCGTTCCTAGCCGCCGAGCCGCGAGTCGGAGTCGTGACCCTGCATGCGTACCCGCTCCAGACCTGCTTCGTCCCGCCGTCCTCGCCAACGTACCCGACGATCGCGAACATGCTCGCCCCCGGCGCGACCACCGGCCTCGCCGACGGCGTCGCCCCATATGTCCCGGTCGCCCACGCTCATCACTTGCCACTGCGGATCGACGAGATGAACACCGACTCGTGCGGCGCCGCTCCCGGCGTCAGCAACGCGTTCGCCTCGGCGCTGTGGGCGCTCGACGCGCTGTTCGAGATGGCCCAGGTCGGCGTCGACGGCGTGAATGTCCACACATATCCGGGGGCCACCTACCAGCTGTTCACGTTCGCGCACTCCCGCCGCGGTTGGAGCGCGTTCGTGGCGCCGGAGTACTACGGCATGCTGATGTTCGCCCAGGCAGCGCCTCCGGGATCGCGGCTCGTCGCCACCACGATTACGAACGCGCAGGGGATCAGCGTCTGGGCCACGCGCGGCAAGGCCGCGCACATGCGCGTGGTGCTGATCAACGAGAGCCTCGACCGCCGCACGGTCGCGATCGGCTCCGCCGGCGCCCATCCCCTTCCGGCGACGCTCGAGGTGCTCCGCGCCCCCCGGCTCACCAGCACGTCGGGCGTCACGCTCGGTGGCCAGAGCTTCGGCACCCGCACGACCACCGGGCGCCTCGCCGGCCACCCAAGCATCTCCGAGCTCACGGCCAGCCACGGCAGCTACGAATTCACGCTGCCGGCGAATAGCGCCGCGCTCCTCACGCTACCGTAAGCGGCAGTGCCCGTTCTGGAAGCTCGCGGGATCACCAAGACGGTGGGGTCCGGCCGTGGAGCCCGTCGCGTACTCAACGATGTGAGCCTCCAGGTCGGCGCCGCCGAGGTAGTCGCGGTGCTTGGCCGCTCGGGGAGCGGGAAGTCGACTCTTCTCCATCTCCTCGGCGGCCTCGATGCCCCCGACGCCGGCCAGATCGTCCTCGCCGGCCAGGACATAACGAAGCAGCGCCCACGCGCGCTCGCCCGCGCCCGGCTCCGCCACATCGGGTTCGTGTTCCAGTCCTTTCACCTGATCGAGGAGCTGAGCGGCGAGGAGAACGTGCTCCTGCCGGCGCGGCTGCCCGGAGCACTCCGCGGTGGCGAGCAGCGCGCCCGGAGGCTGATCGCCGAGCTCGGCCTGACCGAGATCGCCGGTCGCCGGCCGCATGAGCTCTCAGGCGGTGAGCAGCAGCGGCTAGCAATCGCTCGCGCACTCGTCAACGACCCGGAGCTGGTGCTCGCCGATGAGCCGACCGGCAACCTCGACCAGGACAACGGTGCCACCGTGCTCGCGCTGCTGCGCAACCTCACCCGCCGCGCGGTGGTGATCGTCACCCACGAGCCCGAGGCCGCCGCGATCGCCGACCGGGTGCTCCACCTGCGCGACGGCCGGCTCGCGCCCGAGGAGGCCCCGATCAGGGAGTCCGCCTGAGGGCCGCGTTCGGAGAGGCCCGTTGCGGCGTGCGCGTCCGGCGCCGCCGCTCGCTCCTGACCGGGCTCGGGATCGCACTCGCCGCCGCCATGCTGGTGGCGGCGCTGGTGGTCTCGGACAGCCTCGGGTTCGGCTTCGACCGGGCCGCCCGCGCGTCGGACCTGCCGGACATCATCGTCCGCTTCAACCCCGAGAACGCCGGCCACGTTGCCCAGCGGATCAGTGCGCTCCCGGACCTGGCGGCGTTCACGCTGCGGCAGGAAGTCACGAACGTCGATGTTGGAGGCCAGCGACCACGGCTCGACCAGCGGCGTCGTCGAGGTCGTCGGGTCCGGACGCCGCGGGTACGCGATCGTGGCCGGGCGCGACGTCTCGAGCCGCCCGGGCGAGGTCGTGGTCGAGCGCGGGCTGGCCTCGGCGTGGGGGATCAAGCTCGGCGGCCGGATCGACGTCGACGGACTCGGCTCGCTGCGGGTCGTGGGGTTCTCGGAGAGTCCCGACAACGTTTCCTATCCGCTCTCGACGCCGCGGGTGTATCTCTCGCAGGCGGGCCTGTCGGCGATGCTCGGCTCGCCGCCGGCCACGAACGTCAACCTCGCCGACATCTGGCTGCGCGATCCGCGCAACCTCAACGAGGTGCTCGTCCAGGCACGCGCGACCAGCTACGGCCTCCAGGGGCTGCGGTTCGTCACGCGCTCGGGAGTGCACGTGCTGCTCGACCAGGCGGCCGGGATCGTGATCGACCTGCTGGTGGCGCTGTCGCTGATCGCGCTCGCCACCGCGAGCGTGATGCTGGCCGCGTCCGCACGCGCCGAGGTCCAGCGCCGGCTCGGCGCAATCGGCGTCCGCCGCGCGGTCGGGGCCTCGCGCGCGCACCTGGCGGGCACCCAGGCGTTCGAGGCGCTGTTCGTCGCGGCACCCGCGGCGACGATCGGCGCGATCGGGGGCGCGCTCGCCACGTACGGCCCGACCAACCGGCTGCTCGTCTTGCTCAACGAGCCCGCGCCGGGGGCCGCGCTGCTGCCCGCGCTCGCGGTGGCGTGGCTGGCCGCGATCGCGATTCCGGTGCTCGCGGCGGCGTGGCCGGCGTGGCGCGCGGCCGGACGGTCGCCGGTGGCGCTGCTCGGTGGCGCCGAGCTCGGGCGCCGGCGGCGACGCGACCGTTCCCGGGGGCCGGCCGGGTCTGCGACCGCTCGCGCCGGGCTGACCGTGCTCGGCGCGCGGCTCGTCGGCGCCCGCCGCACGCGCCTGGTCGCCACCGTTGCGGCGCTCGGTTTCTCGACCGCGTTCGTGCTGCTGATGCTCGCGCTCGCGTCCGCGCTCAGCTCGCTCGAGACCGACCCGCAGGCGCTCGGCAAGCGCTACCAGCTGACCGCGAATCTGCCCGCGTCCGCGGTCCCGCGCGTGCGCCGGATCCGCGGCGTGGAGGCTGTCGCCCCGCGCTACGAGGAGGAGGCCGTCGACTCGTACTCGCTCGGCGAGACGATCGACGTGATCGCCTATCCCGGCGACCACACGGTGTTCGAGGCACCGCCGCTCGAGTCGGGGACGCGGCTGCGCGGCGACGGCGAGGCGGAGGTCGGCCTGGGGCTGGCGCAGGCCCTCGGGCTGTCGCCGGGCTCAACGCTCGCGGTCCAGATGGCGTCGGGTACCGAGCTGCGGCTGCGGGTCGCCGGCGTCGTGAGCTCGCTCGATCACGATGGTCGCGTCGCCTACGTACCCGCGGCCGCGCTGCTCGCCGCGGACCCGTCGGCCTCCGCCGAGGAGCAACTCGCGGTCGTGCTCAGGCCGGGCGCGAACGCCGCCGCGCGTCAGCGCCGCGCTCGGATCGACGGCCGCGCCCGCCACCGGCGCGGTCGGCCGAGGCGTGCCGCTCGTGTCCGTTCTCCGCTCGATCCTGCGCGCGGTCGCGATCGTCGACGGCCTCGTGTGCCTGTACGCGCTGATCCAGGCGTGCGCGCTCACGGTCCAGGAGCGGCGCCGGACGGTATCGGTGCTGCGTGCGTTCGGCGCGGGCGGCGCCGCGGTGCGCCGGCTGCTGGCGGGCGCGGTGATCGCGCTCGTGCTGCCGGCGGCCGTCGTCGGGATCGTGCTCGAGCGGCTTGTGCTCGGCCCGGCGCTGTCGCGGCTGGCGGCGAGCTACGTGACCCTGCCGCTCGCCGCGAGCGGACTCGAGATCGCCGCCGTGCTGGCGGGCCTGGCGCTAGCCGGCGCGACCGCGGTGGCGTGGGTTGCGCGGCAGACCACGCGCGAGAGCGTGATCGAGGGGATGGGCGCGCCGTGAGCCTTACGCGGCGCGAGGCTCTCGTTCTCGGAGGCGCTGCTCTGTTTGCCACGGGCTGCGGCAGCGCCCGCTCAATCGCCGCCGGCTCGGGCTCGACGCTCGCGTCCACCTGGGTCGATCCGCGCGGAGGCGGGACGCTCGCTCCAGGACCCGGCGAGGCGTTGGTCGCACGCACCGAGCTCGGTCCGGTTCGCAGTGTGGAAGGCGTGATCGCGACGCTCGCGCACGTCACCGACGCCCACGTGCTCGACGCCTCCTCGCCGGCGCGCGTGCCGTTCCTCGACCGGCTCGGCCCGCCGTTCGAGTCGACCTTCCGCCCGCACGAGACGCTGACCGCGCAGGTGCTCGCGGGCGCTACCCGCGCGGTCCGGGCGCTCCACCCCGACGCCGTCATCCAGGGCGGCGATCTGATCGACAACGACCAGCGCAACGAGCTCGCCTGGGCTCTGGCCGCGCTCAGGGGCGGGATCGTCAGGCCGGATCATTACTTCGGCGTCCAGCTCGCGAGCGACCCGGACCCGTTCTACTACCGCCCCGACCTCGACGCGCCCCAGCACCCGGGGCTGCTGACCCGCGCCGCCCGCCCGTTCGCCAGCCTCGGCGCCGGCGCTCCGCTGTACCCGGTGCTCGGCGACCACGACATCCTCGTCGCCGGCGAGGTCGTCCCCACCGCCCAGACCCGCGCCCTCGCGGTTGGCGATGAGGCGCTGTGGGAGCTCCCGCCCGGCCTGTCGGTGCCGCCCGGCACCTCGCTGACCGCCGGCGAGTCGCCCGACGGCCCGCCGTTGCCCGGCCTCGTGAACGGCTTCCTCGCTCGCGCGCTGGCAGGACCGAAGGTGCGCGTGCCGGCCGATCCGGCCCGGCGCGAGATGTCCGCTTCGGAGGTTGTCGCCCGACTGCGCGCCGCCGCCCCACCCCCGAAACCGGAGATGCGCGCCACCGGGCTCCCAAGCTTGGATTATCACGCGGACGTCGGATCGAACCTGCGCCTGATCGTGCTCGACCTCGCGCGCCGTGACGGCGGATCCGGCGGCCTCGTCCGCCCCGACCAGCCTGGCTGGCTAGCCGGCCAGCTCCGAGAAGCGGGTAAGCGGTGGATGGTGGTGGCGTCTCATCAACCCTTGGCCGGATCGCAGGGCGGCGACCTGCTGCTGTCGCTGCTCGACGCCCATCCGAACGTGATCGCCGTACTTTCCGGCCACACCCATCGCAACCTGATCGAGCCCCGCGCGCACTACTGGCTGATCAGCACGGCGTCGCTGATCGACTACCCCCAGCAGGCCCGCGCGCTCCGCGTGTTGCGAACGCAAGGCGGCGGGGTCGCGATCCAGACGTGGATGCTCGACCATGCCTTCCCGGGAGATCTCGGCACGATCTCCCGCGAGCTCGCCTACCTCGACGCGCAGGGCGGGCGGCCGAAGGGGTTCGCCGGCGACCGCCTCGACCGCAACGTGACGCTGTACCGGGCCGCGGCCTAGCGGCCCCGCCTACGGGGACGACGGCTAACTGCCGTCGCCGCCGAGCGCGGCCGTGATATCGGCGATCGCGGTCTGTTCGCCGGGGCTCACCGCCACCCCGTGCTCGCGGTGGGCGTTGGCGACATGGTCTGACAGGGTCAGCACGAACCGCCGGTAGTCGTTGACCTCGTCGGGCGTCGCCTTGGCCTCGAGCACCCCAATCGCGTCGCGGATGTGCGCCGTCGTGGCGGCCTTCACATCATCGACCGAGTGGTAGAAGTGGTGATCGACCTCGGGCTTGGCCGAGGCGATCGCATCGAGTAGTTGGCTCGCGCCGTGTTGCTGCCGCGCCTCGGCGTACGATTTCGCGATAGCGAAGCTCTCCTTGAAGGTGCCGCCCTTGGCAGCCGTGGCCACGAGCATCCCGGCCGCCGGTGGGCCTTTCAGCACCGTATCCCATTCCTGCTCGGTGAAGTCGCTTTTCCCAGTCATCGGATCACCCGTGTTGGGTGATGCTATCTCGTCGGCGTCGCACTTAAGTGTGCGCTCCCGCGAAATCGACAGATCGGAGTCGCCGTGTTTGTTGTCGCAACCTCGTACCCGTTCCTGAACATCTTCTGGGACATCCTGATCATCACCGCGTGGTTCATCTTCTTCTGGATCGCCATCACCGTGCTGATCGACGTCTTTCGCCGCCACGACATCTCCGGCTGGGCGAAGGCCGCCTGGGTCATCTTCGTCGTGATCCTCCCCTGGATCGGCGTGCCTGGTCTACCTGATCGTCAACCATCACGGGCATGGCCGATCGCAAGTACAAGGACGCCGCGACCGCGCAGTCGCAATTCGACGATTACGTCCGCCAGACCGCGGCCACAGCCGCCAGCCCAACCGCCGAGATCGAGCGGGCGAAGGGCCTGCTCGACAGTGGCGCGATCACGCAGGCGGAGTTCGACGCGATCAAGGCCAAGGCGCTGGCCGCCGCGTAAGGGCTGAACGCGTACCACGCCCGCCGGGCATGGATGCCCGGCGGAACGGCATTGCGGCGACGGCCCGCTCGGCATCCTTGCCTCGCCTAACGGGCCTGCGCAATTCCATCCGGAGGACGCCGGCGAAGCCGCCCCTATCCCACCACCGTCTCGATCGTCTCGATCGGCTCGAGCTGCGAGATCTCCGACCGGCGGTCCTCCCAGTGCGGCGGGATGCACATGTGCGTCCCGAGCTCGTCGGCGGCCTCGTCGATCAGGAAGCCCTGCGGCGTGCCGTGTGCGATCTCGACCAGCAGGCCGCTCGGGCTGCGGCAATACATGGAGAAGAAGTAGCCGCGGTCCTTGGGCTCGGAGAAGTCGGTGAAGCCGAGGCCGACGATCCAGTCCTTGACCTCCTGCTGGTTCTCGGCCGAGACCACATCGAACGCCTGGTGGTGGATCGTGCCTTCGCCGAAGTTCCACGTGCCCTGGGGAAGATCGGGCTCCTCGACCAATTCGAGCATCCGGCCGTAGCCCTGCTCGTCGCCGATCTGGAACTGGTGGTGCGCGCCCTCGGAGGAGAGCAGCTCGCCGCCCATCCCCTGGGTGACGAAGAAGCTCATCGGGTCGGGCTCACGGACCGAGGTCGTCGTGCCGTAGGCGCCGCGGATCGCGTGCTGTGCGGGCACGCCGGGACCCTCGTAGGGCTCGCGATCGTCCGACTCACCCTCGCCGACGATCGCGTACTCGATCCCGCACGGATGCCGGAAGTACAGGCGCTCGGTGCCGAACCGCTCACCGCGCTCGTGCTCGACATTGTGCTCGGACAGGCGGTCGGCCCAGAACCCGACCGAATCGGCCGGGACCGCAAGGTTCAGGGTTTTCGCCTGGTTGGTTCCGCGCTTGCCCATCCAGCCGGCCTGGCGGTAGGGGAACGCCGTCAGCAGCGTGCTCGGATCGCCGAGGCCGTTGCCGTAGTACAGGTGGTAGACCGGTATCTCGCCATCGAACAGCACGGTCTTCTTGACGCTCTTGAGGCCGAGCAGCCGCACGTGGAAGTCGTAGTCCTCCTGGGCGCCGCCGACGCAGAACGTCAGATGGTGGGTACCGCGGATGAAGCCCCGAGCCATGATCCTGCTCCTCTTCCTCGTGGTCGCAACGTGGGCGATTTTAACTTGGGCGCGCGCGGCGCTCCTAGGACGCGAGCGCCGCGGAACTAGGACGAGAGCGCGGCGCGCGAGCCGTGCAGCCAGTCGACGAACTGATCGCCGGAGACCACCCACGTCCGCCGCTCGCGCGCGAGCTCGGCCATGAATCCGAGGAGTCTGGCGACGCCGGCGGACCAGCGCTCGTCGAGCATCAGAAACGGGTGTAGGACCACGGTCCGCCGCCCGCCGGTGGCGGCCAGATCCTGGAGCTCCTCCTCCCAATGGTCGGCGAGGTCGACCGGATCGAGCGACGCTTCCGGATCGCCGCGCGAGGCCCGCAGCCCGGCGAAGGCGTCCATCAGGTGGTACGCGTCGACGAAATTCCAGTCGAACGGCACGTACGCGAGCCCGTGGCGAATGGCGGCGCCACCGCCCGCCGGGGAGCACCAGCGCAGTCGCGCCTCGCGCAGCAGCCCCGGCGTGCGAGAGTTGAGCTCGCCACCCGGCGGGCGGAAGCCGCGCGGCTCGAGCCCGAGCGATCGAGAACCCCTGAACGCTTCGCGCGAGGACTGCTCGCTCGTCGGCGGCCGAGAGCGACGTCCACTCCTCGTGGCGCCAGCCGTGGAGCCCGAGGCCGTGTCCGCGCGCGGCGATTTGGCTGAGCGCGTCGGGATACAGCTCGGTGTTGATCGCCTCGACAAAGAAGGTCGCGGTGAGCCCGACCGACTGCAGCTCGTCGAGCAGCCAGGGCAACGCCACCGTCACCGACGGGTCGTCCCCGACCGGCGCGTCCGGAGGCTGGGTCCCGCGCTCGAGCGCGCGCGCCTCGCCGAGGTTGTCGATCGTCAGCACAAGCGCGCTCGGCAGCCCGGCTGGCCCGAAGTTCGCCACGAGCAGCATCGTAATGAGCCCCGCCGCAATACTTCGCGGCAATGGAGAGTTCCGGACAACCTTCCCGCGTGGCTTTGGTCACGGGTGGCGCGGGCGGCATCGGGCGCGCGATCGTGCGCGCGCTGACGGCCGACGGCCACCGCGTCGTGGCCGGCGACATCGCCGACGGCGCGGTCGACGGGGCCGCGCTTGCCGTTCGGCTCGACGTGACCGACACCGACTCGGTCGACGAGGCCGTCACGCGCGCAGAGGCCGAGGTCGGCCCGATCGACATCCTCGTCAACACCGCCGGCTGGGACGAGTTCCACCTGTTCCTCGAGACGGATCCAGGCTTCTGGGACCGGATCATCGACCTGAACTACAAGGGGTGTCTGCGCGTCTGCCACCGCGTGGTGCCTGGCATGGCCCAGCGCGAGTACGGCCGCGTGGTCAACATCTCCTCGGACGCTGCCCGGGTCGGCTCCTCCCAGGAGGCCGTGTACGCCGGCGCCAAGGCCGCGCAGGTGGCATTCGGGAAGACGCTCGCCCGTGAGGTCGCGCGCCGCGGCGTGACCGTGAACAGCGTTTGCCCGGGACCGACGGAGACGCCGCTGCTCGACGGGATGCTCGGGGCCGGCGAGGCCAGCGCGAAGATGGTCGAGGCGCTTCGCCGGGCGGTGCCGATGCGACGCCTCGGACGGCCGGAGGACGTCGCCGCCGCGGTCGCGTTCCTGGCCTCGGACGCCGCCGGCTACATCACCGGTCAGACGCTGTCGATCAGCGGCGGGCTGACGATGGCCTAGTGGTCCGACAGGAAAGGAGAGACGGATGGATTTGACCGACACCCGCTACGAGGTCGAGAACGGCCTGGCCTGGATCACGATCGACAGGCCCGACCGAATGAACGCCTTCCGCGCGAGGACGGTCGACGAGCTAATCCATCTGTTCACCCGTGCGTGGGCCTCGCCCGAGGTCGGGGTGATCTGCTTGACCGGCACCGGCGACCGGGCGTTCTGCGCGGGCGGCGACCAGAAGCAGCGCGCGGAGACCGGCGACTACGGCCCGAGCGAATCCGGGCTGTTCGAGGTCGAGCGCCTGCACCGGCTCATTCGGGGGGTCCCCAAGCCGGTGATCGCCGCGGTCAACGGCGTCGCGATCGGGGGTGGGCACGTGCTCCACGTCCTGTGCGACGTCACGATCGCGGCGACGTCGGCCACGTTCGGTCAGGTGGGCCCGCGCGTGGGCTCGTTCGATGGCGGCTTCGGCACCGCGTACCTGGCGCGCGTGGTCGGGGAGAAGCGCGCGCGAGAGATCTGGTTCCGCTGCCGGCGCTACGACGCCGCGACTGCGGAGCGATGGGGGCTGGTCAATCAGGTCGTGCCGCTCGACGGGCTCCACGACGAGGTTCGCGTGTGGGCGGACGACATGCTTGCGCTGTCGCCGACTGCACTGAAGTTCCTCAAGCAGTCGTTCAACGCCGACACCGAGCACATCGCCGGCATCGCCAGCATGTCGTTCAGCGGGCTCGGGCTGTTCTACGAGACCGACGAGTCACGCGAGGGCGTCGAGGCGTTCACCGAGAACCGCTCGCCCAACTACACGGAGTACCGCGCCCAGGCCTCGAGCTAGACGACCGTCGGCGCTTCGGCTGTCGAGCTAGCCGCGGCGCGGAGGACGGCCTCGAGGAGTCCAGGGAAGCGCTGCTCGAGCTCCTCGTAGCGCAGCGAGTTCAGCCGCGTCGTCCCCTCGAGCCGTTGGCGGATCACGCCGGACTCGCGCAGCACCTTGAAGTGGTGCGTACACGTCGATTTGGTCACGGGGAGGTCGAAGCTCCCGCACGGCCGGTGATCTCCGGTCGCCAGGCTGACCACGATCCGCAGGCGCATCGGGTCGCTCAGCGCGTGCAGGACGGCTACGAGCTCGATCTCGTCCTTGCCCGGGTGATGCAGCGAGTCAACGAGCGCGTCGGCCATCGCACCCAGCGGCACGGGCGAAGCAACAACCTCGGTCTCTGTGGCCTGGATGCCCATCTGGTTCACTCCCATCATAGTACGACGATCATCGAACATCTGCTATCGTTCGATAATGATCGTAGTACGGGGCAACGGTTCGGCGAAAAGGTTGTCGAACCGGACCGGCGCCGTCCGTCTTCAGTACATGAGAACGATTTCAGCCGACAAACCAAACCTTCGCGCCACACTGCTGCTGTGCTGCCTGGCCCAGTTCATGGTGATCCTCGACGTCTCCGTGGTGAACGTCGCGCTTCCCTCGATCCGCAACTCGCTGCACTTCTCCGAGCAGGACCTCCAGTGGGTCGTCAACGCTTACACGGTCACGTTCGCGGGCTTCCTGCTGCTCGGCGGCCGCGCCGCTGACCTGATCGGTCGCCGGCGCGTGTTCGTCTTCGGGCTCACGCTGTTTGCGCTCGCCTCGCTCGCCGGCGGACTCGCCGACACCAAGGTGATGTTGATCGCCGCGCGCGCCGTGCAAGGCCTCGGCGGCGCGATCGTCGCCCCCGCCTCGCTCTCGATCCTGACGACGACCTTCGAGGAAGGCGCGGCCCGGAACCGCGCGGTCGGGATCTGGGGCGCGATGGGCGGCGCCGGCGGCGCCGCCGGGGTGCTCCTCGGCGGCATCCTCACCGATCTTCTTGGCTGGCGCTGGATCCTGTTCATCAACGTTCCGATCGGCCTGATCGCGGCCGTGCTCGCCCAGCGCTACATCGTGGCGGGACGCGCGGAGCGGAGCGAGCGGAACTTCGACCTCGCCGGCGCGGTCAGCGCGACGCTCGGGCTGTCGCTGCTCGTGCTCGGCATCGTCCGCACGTCCGTCACCGGCTGGAGCTCGGTCCAGACGCTGGCGCTGATCGCCGCGGGCATCGTGCTGCTGGCGGCGTTCGTCGCGATCGAGGGTCGGTTCGCGAAGGCTCCGTTGATGCCGCTTCGCATCTATGCGTCGCGCACGCTGCGCGCGTCGAACGTCGTCGTGTTCATGCTCGGCGCCGCGACGTTCCCGCTGTGGTTCTTCCTGTCGCTGTACCTCCAGCAGGTGCGCGGATACTCGCCGTTGCAGGCCGGGGTCGCGTTCCTGCCGATGACGCTCGCGATCGTCGTCACGTCGACGCTCGTCTCGCGAGGGGTCACACGCATAGGAGCCAAGCCGCTGCTGGTGGCCGGGATGGCGCTGCTCGCGCTCGGCCTGGCGTGGTTCACCCAGCTGTCACCGGACGGAAGCTACCTCGGCATCGTCCTGGTGCCGTCGGTGCTGGCGGCGGTCGGGATGGGGATGGCATTCGTCCCCGTGGTGATCGCGGCCGTGTCGGGCGTCGCGCCCCACGAGGCCGGCCTCGCCTCGGGGCTCATGAACACGTCGCGCCTGTTCGGCGGCGCGCTCGGGCTCGCGATTCTCGCGGCAATCTCCACCGCGCACACGAACAGCGAGCTCCGCCAGGCTGTCGGGCTGCACGCCGCGCTCAACGACGGGTTCGTAATCGCGTTCGCGATCGCCGCGGCGTTCGCGGCAGTCGGCGCGCTGACCGCGGCGGTCGGGTTGCCCAAGGTTTCGCTGCGGGCCGCCCGGCGGCGGGCGATCGCCGCCGAAGGCGCATAGCGCTCGATCCCGGGACAATGCAGCGCGGCATGGCCCGCGTGTTCGTAACCCGCCAGCTTCCAGGACCGGCGCTCGACCGGCTGCGCTCGATCCACGAGGTCGAGGTGTGGCCCGACCGGCTTCCTCCGTCGGCCGAGGAGTTCGCCGCGGGCGCCGCGGAGGCCGAGGGGCTCCTGACGCTGCTCACCGAGAAGGTCGACGCCGCGCTGCTCGAACGATGTCCGCGAGCTGCGCGCGATCGCCAACTACGCGGTCGGGTACGACAACATCGATCTCGCGGCGACCGCGGCCCGCGGGATCCCGGTTGGGAACACCCCCGACGTCCTGACCGACGCCACCGCGGACCTGACGTTCGCGCTGCTGCTCGCGGCGGCGCGCAAGCTCCCGGAGGCGATCGATGCGGTTCGCACGGGCGACTGGGTGACGTGGGAGCCCGGGCAGTATCTGGGCGCGGCGGTGTTCGGCGCGACGCTCGGGATCATCGGGTTCGGGCGGATCGGGCGAGCGGTGGCGCGGCGGGCGTCGGGCTTCGACATGACGGTCGTGCACACCGGTTCCGGGGGCGACTCGCTCGAGACGCTGCTCGAGCGCTCGGACTTCGTCTCGCTCCACTGCCCACTCACGCCGGAGACGTACCACCTGATCGACGAGGCCGCGCTGGCGCGGATGAAGCCCACCGCGATCCTGATCAACACCGCGCGCGGCCCGATCGTCGACCAGTCCGCGCTCCGGGATGCGCTGATCGGCGGGGAGATCGCCGGCGCCGCGCTCGACGTGACAGATCCCGAGCCGCTCGCTCCCGACGATCCTCTGTTCGACGCCCCGAACCTGATCGTGGCGCCGCACATCGGCTCCGCCACCCGAGTCGCGCGCGAGCAGATGGCGGAACTCGCGGTCGACAACCTGCTGGCAGGACTCGACGGCAAGCCGATGCCCCACCAGGTCGGCGTGCCGGGCTGACGTGCTGGGCTGACATGCGCCGCGCGGTGATCGACATCGGTACGAACTCGACGCGCCTGTTCCTGGCCGACGTCGATGACGGCGTCGTCGGCGACGTGCTGGAGCGCCGGACCGTGATCACGCGCCTCGGCGCGGGCGTGGACGCGGGTGGGCGACTGGCCGACGACGCGATGGAGCGCGTGTACGCGGTGCTCGACGAGTACCGGGCTCTGATCGACAGCCACGGTGGCGCCCCTGCGGTCGCGGTCATGACCAGCGCGGTCCGGGACGCGGCGAACGGCGCCTGCGTTCGCTCTGACCGTCGGTTCGCAGTGGGGGTTCGAACCGCGCTTGCTCACCGGGGACGAGGAGGCGAGGCTGACGTTCCTCGGCGCCACCAGCCAGCGCGATCCCGAGGACCGTACGCCGACGCTCGTGATCGACATCGGGGGCGGCTCGACCGAGTTCGTGATCGGGACCGGCCGGGAGATGAGCTTCCACGTGTCCAACCAGGCCGGTGTCGTCCGCCAGAGCGAGCGCCACCTTCATTCCGACCCGCCTTGTTCGGCCGAGCTGGACTCTTTGGCGGTGGACGTGCGATCGATCCTGGCCGCGGGCGTTCCGGACCGGTTCCGGCGGTCGGTGGACTGGACGATTGGTGTCGGCGGGCACGGCGACCTCGATGGCGTCGATCGCCCAAGGGCTCGAGCCGTACGACCCGGACAAGGTCGAGGGCTATGTCGTCAGCGTGGACGAGTGCCGGCGGATCCTGGCGCTGCTGGCGGATTTGACCTTGGAGGAGCGCCGCGAGGTCCGCGGGCTGCACCCCGACCGCGCGCCGACGATCGTCGCCGGCGTGATCATCCTGCTCGAGACGCTGGCGTTGTTCGGGCGGAGCGAGTTCGAGGTCTCAGAGCACGACATCCTGCGTGGGGCCGCGCTCGGGCTCTTTTAGGCCGGCGCCGGCGCGGTCGCGTCGCGGTCGGACCTGCAAAACACGGCCATTTGAGCGGTTTCCGCGGGGCCGTGACCCGTGCTGTGCACGCATGGCACGCGTTACACGGCAGGGCCACCGGCTTGCCGCAATGGCCCGTTTTCAAGTTTTCATCGCCGGGTGGGTCAGGCGGTGGCGCGGAGCCGACTGCTGATGTCGGCGCACTCCTCGCACACCGACTGGGGAATCACCCCGAGGCGCATCAGACCCGAGAACACCTGGCAGCCGAGGCAGACTGCGAAGATCGACTCGAGGCCGGCGGCGACCACGAATAGGCCGAGGACCACGTCCGCCGCGGTGTCATCGCCGAGGATCAGCCCGAGCACGAGCGCCGTGCTCGCCATCACCGCGCCCATTCCCTGCGCGAACCGCTTCGGGGGTCCGGGGACGGGCTTCTTCGGGCCGAGGCGCGGCGCGATCACGTTCTGCGCGGTCCACCCGAGCGGGCTCAGCGTAGGCCCGGTGAGCACGCGAGCCCAGAACCCGTACGTGAGCGGGATCAGCAGCCAATAGGCGCCGGTCGCGAGGATGACGAGCACGGTGGCGAGGACAACGCCAGCAACCACGCGAGCCGCCTTCTCGTTGACGGGATTCGGAAAAGAAACCAGCCGGGCCACTATTTCCAGTATATGTGACTGGAATTCAGGCCTATAAATCCCGGTAATTGCCGAGTAGTACATATGTCCAGTTTGGGTTCTAAACGGAACTGGACGAATGTACGATTGTTCCCGGGAGCGTTAGTGGGAATGATTGCTGCGGGGCCGGGTTTGTCCTCGGCTCCCAACATAGGCTCGGGCGAAGCCGCAGACATCGGCGCCTCCCGCCGTCCGAGCCACTCTAACCGGCCCTTTCTGGCACGTACCCCTGCCCGTCCCGATTGGGCCAAACCTGGATCGGAAGCCGCCCGCTGAGAATGCGGGCGGTTTTCGTATTCGGGTCCGGTGTCACGTACGCCGCGCGGCACGTGCGCCGTTCGGACGTTCTCAGGGCCTACGGTGGTCGGGCGCGAGTGCCGCGGGGCGCACGCCGACACCGTCCCCTCGAGCTTTGGTGAGCGTCGCGAACAGCCGCCCGTCGGGCCGCCTTCTCCCCTTTCCCTAGGCCAGATTCGATCTCCGCGGGTAAGCCACGCTCGGGTCCGTCAGTACGTTGATCAGCGCCGGCCCTCCACTGGCCAGCCCCCGCTCCAGCGCTGGACGCAGTTCCGCCGGCGTGGACACGAGTTCGCCGTGGCAGCCTAGGGCGGTGGCGATCTGGTCGTAGCGGGTCGCCGGGCGGAGGTCGGCGGCGACCGAGTAGCCGTACATCGCCTCCATGGGGTGCTTTTCGAGCGCCCAGATGCCGTTGTTCCCGACGATCGCGAGGACTGCGACGCCGTGGCGGGCGAGCGTGTCGAGCTCCATCCCGGAGAAGCCGAACGCGCCGTCGCCGAGCAGCAGTACGACCTGGCGATCGGGGCGGGCCAGCTTGGCCGCGAGCGCGTAGCCGAACCCGGAGCCGAGGCAGCCGAGCGGACCGGGGTCGAGCCAGCAGCCCGGCTCGAACGAGTCGATCAGCCGGCCGGCGTAGGAGACGAAGTCGCCGCCGTCGCCGATCACGATCGTGTCGCGGTCGAGCAGGTGGATCAGCTCGCCGTAGACGCGCATCGGGTGAAGTGGCGCGCGCTCGTCGGCCATTTCGCCGGCCTCGCCGGCGCGGCGGTCCTCCTCGTCGTCCGGAGCGAAGCGACCCACGCCTCGCGCGCGGACCCGGGCTCGGAGGCCCGGCCCGCGGCCGCCGCGCGCAGCGCGTCGAGGGTGGCGGGCAGCGCCCCGTAGAGCTCAGCGGCGAGCTTTCGCGGATGATCCTGGTCGGGTTCGGCGACGTCGATCGCGACGATGTCCGCGTCCTGCGCGAACGCGGCGCCGAAACCGAGCCTGAAGTCGAGGGGCGCCCCGATCACGAGCGCCACGTCGGCTCCCTGCAACCCGACGCTCCGAGCCCGCGAGAACGCCAGCTCGTGGTCGGCGGGCAGGCATCCTCGCGCGAGACCGTTGAGGAACACCGGAATCCGCAGCTCCTCTGCGAGCGCCCGCAGCGACTCCTCGCCGCGGCCCCAGTACAGCCCGGCGCCGGCCATGATCACCGGCCGCTCGGCGTCGCGGAGCAGGGCCGCGGCCCGGTCAATCGCGCGGCTTTCCGCGGCCGGCCCGCGCCAGGGCTCGGGCAGCGGCTCGGCCGGCGCCGGCTCGTGAGCCTCGCCGAACACCTGGTCGAGCGGGAAGTCGAGGAACACCGGCCCGGAGTGGGGGGTGATCGCAGCCGTCATCGCCTCGTCCACGAGCGCCGGAATCTCCGCGGTTTCGACCGCGGTGTCGGCGAGCTTGACCAGCGGCCGGACGAACGGGACGTGATCGATCTCCTGTAGCGATCCCTGCCCCCAGCGAAACTGTGGCGCGCGCCCTCCGAGCACCAGCACCGGCGAGTGGTTGTGGCTCGCGGACGCGATCGCGCTCATGCCGTTGGTGACGCCGGGTCCCGCGGTGAGCGCGCACACGCCGACGGTCCGCGTGACCTTGGCCCACCCCTCGGCGGCGAACGCCGCGGCCTGTTCGTGGCGTACGTCGACGATCTCGATGCCCTCGGCGCGGCAGCCGTCGTAGATCGAGAACAGGTGGCCTCCCGACAGCGTGAACAGCTTCGTCACGCCGTGGGCACGGAGACGCGCGGCGATCAGCCGCCCGCCGTGAACCCGGGTGCTCGCGTCGGCCTCCGTCGCCACCGACGGGACGCTACAGCGCGTGCGCCCCGAGCAGCGCCGCACCCTCGATCAGGATGCGGTCGCTTTCGAGAAAGCGGCGACCCAGCCGGAGCGCCGGCAGCGCGCTGACGCCGCGAGCGCGAAGCCCCCGGGCCGTAGCCCAAAGGACACGGTCCCGATCTGGTTCGCGCGTGGCCAGTAGGCATTCGTCGATCGGGAGCCCGGCCGACGCCGCGGCGATCCCGAGGATCTCGGGATCGTCCAGGTCAAACCCGCCGCAGAACGCGAGCCGCATCGCCGCGAGGGCGAAGTTCGCGCCGGTGCCGTTCTCGGCGGCGTAGGACGCCGCTCTCAGCGCGAGACGGGTGTTGGCCGGAAACCAGTCGGGCCAGACCAGTGGGAGGCGCTCCTTCATCGCGTAGCGCTCGGCCAGCTCGCGCGTCGCTTCGAACCGGGCCCAGCGAGCGCCACCGTCGAGCGCTACCGCCGGCGCGGGCACCCACTCGACTTCACCGAGCACCCGCTCGACGCGCTCAGCGACCAGGTAGGAGAAAGGACAGGCGACGTCGTAGAAGAACGCGGCACCCACACCCCCCCTGGGGCGAGACCGATCGGCAAGCTGCTCCTTCAGCTCGATCACGTCACCCATGTATCTCAGCAACGGAGCTGGGGGCCAAAACTGACGTAAAGCTCTCTCACGCGTTGTTTCCCTACATAGACCCGTACCTGAATCGCCGTTCGACTACTACAAAATGGGCATTTGTCCTGGAGTGAGGGGGCTTACGGTCCGTTAGACTCGAACTTGGTAGGTACGCACCGTCCACCGGGAGGACATCCCATTCCGCACGTACCCCCACCGAAACGTCACCCCTATGACCAATGGTCGCCGGACGCCCGGGCGCTTGACCTGGTCGGCGACAAATGGACGCTGCTGATCGTCCGCGACCTCGCCGCCGGCCCGCGGCGGTTCGTCGAGCTTCAGCGCGTACTTCCGGGAATCTCCACCGAGCAGCTCCGGTCGCGGCTGAACCGGATGGTTGCCGACGGCATGCTCACGCGCAAGCGCTACCGCGAGGTCCCGCCGCGGGTTGACTACGAGCTCACCGAGCGGGCACGCGAGCTGATGCCGATCCTAGGAGAGCTGGCCCGCTGGGGCTACGAGTGGGCGTGGAGCCCACCCCGTGCTTCGGAGTCCATCGACCTCGGCGCGATCTTCAGGCTCGCCCCCGGCCTCGTCATGCGTTCCGCCGCCACCGGCACCGTCGAGTTCGACGTCGATGGGCCGGACGGGCGCGCCGCGTACACGTTCACGGTCGCCGAGGACTCGGTCGGCGTGGAGGAGCGGTCGGCCGATGCCGCGGACGCGAAGGTCATCGGCGCGACCGGGGCGTGGATCAAGGCGTTCTCTCCCGAGCGCGACCGCGGTGGGCTCGAGCTGACCGGCGACCAGCAGCTCGCCGGCGGACTGCTCGACGGACTGCTCGGGGTCGGGGGGCGCGCCTCGGACCGCGCCCGCTACGCCGCGTAGCCGCACCGGGACCGCGCGCGAAGCCGCCTAACCGCTACTTGTCCGGATAGGTCGCCGCGAGCAGGTGCGGGATCTGACCCGGCTTGGCGCCTGGGAGCGTCGGCGCTACCCAGCACGGCTCCTCGGACCCCGGGACGCTGGACGGCTCGCCGTTGCCGGCGGTCGACCCGTCGCCACCGGCCCCCGTGTTGTTGCAGTCGAACGAGGGGAAGTTGCCCTTGGTGAAATTCTGCGGGTTGTTGAGCCAGACCGGACCCGGATACGTGTTCCCGCGATTGTCGGAGTCGCGGTTGGCAGCGAACGACAGCGTCTCGGATCCGACCGGCGAGAACTGCCGCAGGTAGTGGCCGATGCCGTTGCCCGAGAACGAGGTCGTCGTGGCCGCGAGGCCCGCGGCGCCGTTGGAGATGAAGTCCGAGATCAGCTGCTGATGGTCTGACAGCCAGCCAAGGATCGGGTTCAGCTGCTCGAGGAATGTCCCGAGCGACCCGAGCAGCGGGGTGGCGCCGGTGAGGATGTTGCTGACCGCGGGCAGCCCGGTCTGCGAGACCGTGATCAGCGGCCCGAGGTTGGTGAACAGGTGACGGAGCGGCGGCGAGAGCTCCTGGACCGACTGGAGCGTCGGCCCGAGCTGCTTGGCCACCGGGTTGAGCTCCTTGATCAGCGGGTCGGTGTTGTTCGAGAACGTCTGGAGCTTCGCCATCGTCGCCTTGGTCTCGTTCAGGAACGTCGGGAACACCTCGAACGTCTGCGCGAGCTTGTTGTTGTTGGCCGCGGTGGTGGCGAACGTCGTCTCGGCGCTCGTGATCAGGTTGCGGAGCGCCGTCTGGTTGGCGCCGAGCGACCCGAACACGGTGCCGCCGTTCTGCACGAGACTGACGACCGCCTCGTGCTGGACGTCGAGCACCTGGAGGATGTCGGTCGCGTCGGCCGCGAACGAGGGCAGGTTGCCGAGCACGTCGTTGAGGTTCTGGTCGTTGCCGCTGATCGCCTTGGCGAGCTGTTGCTGCCAGACCTGGAACGCGTGGCGCGTCGTCGGATCGAACGCGTTGTAGATGTCCGAGAGCTGAACCTCGGACTGCACCTGCCCGCGCGGAAGCGTGCCGCCGTCGGGGATCGTCGGGCCCTTGCCGGTGCCGGGGATCAGCTGCACGTAGGTCTCGCCGAGGATCGTCTTCGTTCGCAGGATCGCGTGCGTGTTCTGGCGGATCGGCTCGTATTTGGTCTGGATCTGGAGCGTCGCCAGCGTCCGGTTGCCCTTGGGATCGAGCTCGGTGGAGACCACCTTGCCGACGTTCACCCCGGCGATCCGGACGTCGGCCTGGGTGGCCAGGTCCTGGGCGTCCGGGAACGACACGTTGATCCGGTAGCCCTGGGCGCCGAGCGGGATCGTGCCGCCGAACGAGAGCCACAGGAACAGCAGCAGCCCGACGCACGACAACGCGAACAGCACCATCGTGATGACGCGGGAGATCGGAGGGCTGCCGGTGTGCATTACTTAGTCGGGAGCTTCGGGAGGAACAGGGAGCCGCTCGAGCCGTTCGAGCCGGCGTGCGGCGTCAACGCCGAGATGGCCGACGTACTCGACGAGGACGATGCGGCGGCGGTGCCGGGGTGCTTCTGCTCGTACTTCGCGTACGCCGCCTGGTCGGCCGAGGCCTGAGCCGGGCACAGGTTGGCGCTGGTCAGGATCGGCGTCAGGTTCATCACCACCTCGCTCAGTGGCGAGCCATTGGCTACCTGGGCCAGGGTGGCGCAGCTGGCCTGCAGGAACAGCGGGCGGAAGTCGCCGTTGGCGTCCTGAACCGAGAACAGTGTCCGCGCGTTGTGGTCGAGCCAGGCCAGCCACCACAGGTAGCCGTGCTCGGTGTTGCCCGGGTTGTAGCCGACCATGTTCACGAAGTTGTTCAGCACGCCGAACACCTTGCTGAGGTTCGGCGTGGCCGCCGCGAGGTTCACAGCGGCCGGGCGGAGGTTGCGGACGACCGGTCGCGACGCGACCACGAACGGGCGGATCTGGTTCTGCACGATCGGCGCGCCCGGAACCGCGAGCGCGGTCAGCGCCTGGTTGGCGCCCTTGAGCGCGTTGGCGGCCGGCAGCAGGTTCTTGGCGGCCGGCCCGAGCTCCTGCGCGAACGCCTGCACCTTGGCGAGCGTCGCCGTGGTCTGGTTGAGCGTCGAGGGCAGATCGGCGACCGCGCGGCTGACGTTCTTGTCCTCCGAGGCGAACGCGCCAAACACCTGCTCGCTGGAGTCGATCAGCTGCACGATCTGCGGCTGCTTCTGCGCGAGCGCCACGTTCAGGCGCTTGAGCGAGTTGACCAGCTGTCGGAGGTCGGCGCCGCGCTGGGCGACCGCGCCGTTGAGACGCGCGAGGTCGCGATGGGTCGGCTCGAACCGCTCCATCACCTGCGCGAGTTCGTCGCCGCCGTTCTTCTGCAAGTCCCTGGCCGGCGCCGTTGACGAGCAGGTCGAGGTACTCGCGGCTGTCGGCGTCGAGCGAGGACAGGATCTCGTCGAGGTTGACCACCGGCATCGTGTTCGAGACCGGGATCGTGTAGCCCGGCTTCGCCACCGGCGCGTTCCCGATGCCGGGGCTGAGCTCGACGAACATGTCGTCAAGGCCGGTGCGCGGGCGCAACAGCGCCGTCCAGTTCGTGCGGATCAGGTCCTCGTACTTCTTGTCGATGCTCATGCTCACGACGCCCTCGCCGTTCTTCAGCGAGACCCCGCTGATCAGACCGATCTGGACGCCGGAGATCCGGACGCTCTGTCCCTGACCGGGGGTGACGGCCTGTGCGGTCGAGAAGTCCGCGTTCAGCGTGTACGTGCTCGGCGAGAGGAACGGGATCGACAGCCGCTCGTTGGTGAGGATGTATCCGGCCACCGCGATCGTGATCACGAGCAGGCCCAGGATCGCCCCGAAGTCCTTCCAGTGCTCTCGGATCGCGCGCTTCATCGAACTCTCCTCGCGAGCGCCGAGCTCTTGGCGGTGGTGGCGCTCACGCTCTTCAGCTGCGGCATCGCGGCCGTGCCCAGGCCGAGCCCGGACATCGAGGCGAGCTTGCGGACCTGCGGGATGGCCTCCGCGGCGGCGGAGTCCCAGCGGAGCGACGCGCCCGGTGCCGACAGGTTCGAGGACTCCTGCTGCGGCGGACCGCCGGTCGGGGCCGAGAGGTCGGTGATCGGCGCCTGCGTCTCGCAGGGCACGTTCGGCTCCAACGGCGGCGGCTTCTCACCGGGAGGCGGTTGCGGCTGCTCGCCCTGGAGCGGCGAGAGCGCCTGGCCGAACAGGCCAGGCTGGAGCGAGTAGGTGAGCGTGCCGCCGGTGCCGAGGACTCGGATGTACGGGCCGTTGGCGTCGAAGTTCCGCGACTCGCCGGCCAGGCCGGGCAGGAAGTCGACGGCCTCGACGTACACCGGGCGCTGCGGGAATCCGTTCGAGGCGTTGAAGTTCGGATCGTTGATCGTCAGCTTCGACCACGGGATCACGATGTTGGCCACGCAACTCGATGCGGGGCGCACCCCGTTGGCCATCAGCGGGATGCTCGCGCGCGTCAGGTTCGACAGCGCCGGCACGGTCTTGGACAAATCGGCGGTCAGGCCACGGAGCTCCGCGGGCGAGACCAGGTAGCGAAGCTGGGTGATGAACGGCAGGCTCGCGTCGATCATCGGGCCGGTCGACTGCACCCCGGGGATCAGCGCCTTGGCCAGCTGCGGCAGCGGTCCGGGCGCGCAATCTGGCTTCTCCGCTCCCGAGCAGAACGCGGCGTTGAGCGCGTTGAACGCCGGGATCGCGGCCTGAAGCGTCTTCGGCAGCGCGGCCACGGCGTTCTCGAGCGAGACGTTCTCGCTCGCGAACGCGTCCGCGGTCGTGTTGAAGTTCGTGATCAGGTTCTGGAGGACCTGCGGGTGGGTGTTGATCGCGCCCGAGACCGTCCCCTGGTCGTTGATCGCGTTCGACAGGTCGTGCGGCTCGATCCCGAGCGCGTCGTGCGCGACGACCGCCGAATACTCGTACGCCGGCAGCCAGTACTTGATCGAGGCGTTGTAAGACGGCCCGCCTTTCTTCAGCGCGGTTCCGAACTGCTGCAGCAGCGTCTGCAGGTTCTGACGCGTGTTCGTCTGCAGCGACGTGAGGACCTGGTCGAACTGCACCGGCTCGGTCCCCTGCTGGATCGGGAACGTGTAGTGGTCGGGCGCGACCGGGGCCTCGGGCGTGCCGGGGCTGACGTCGACGAAGAAGTTTCCTTCGAGGAAGATGCGCGGCCGGATCGCGAACGTGGCGTCCTTGTGGAGCGGCTGCCCGTTGCTGTCGATTGTCATCGTCACGTCGGCGGCGCTGCATTGCGTGCTGTTCCCCGCCACCGCCTTCTGCGGCGTCCCGCCGACCTTGCAACCCGGCACGGCTCCGACGCTCTCCACCTTGCCCACGTCGACGCCGGCGATCCGCACCAGCGAGTCGGGCAGCAGGCCGTTGGCGTTGGCGAAGACCGCGTGCACGGTGTACTGGCTCGCGAACGGGTTGGCGAACTTGGTGAAGCCGAGATAGGTGAACACGACGATCGCGATCAGCGCGATCAGGCCCGCCGCGAACGTGGTCATTCCGCCTCTGCGTATTACGTTTGCGCATCAGTTGTTCCCCGGGACGGAGGGCGTGACGACGCCGGTTTGCGGCGCGCGGGTGAACGTCTCGCCGGCGGGCACTTGCGTGCGGCCGGCGAAGGTCGCACCCTGATCACCCGGCGTATGGGGATCGGAGTCGAGGTCGCGGCCCTGCGGGTCGTAGTAGTTGAGCTTCTTCGGGTAGCCGCGCTGGCCGGTCTCGCAGTCGGCGTTGCCCTGGTCGTCGACGGCCGCTCCGTACACCTCGCCGTGCAGGTACTGGTTGCCGCCCAGTGGCGTGTCGGCCCCACCGCCGTCGACCGGCGAGGTCGCGCCCTGATCGAGACATTGTTGTTCTGCGCCGGGTTGCTCTGCATCAGCAGCACGCGCTGGGCGAACCCGAACGAGGTCTCCTCGGAGATGTGCTCGGACAGGTACGTCCACCAGTAGTTCCAGTCGTCGCATACGGTCTGGAACGGCCCGAGGTAGCGCACCATCGGGTTGAGCGTCGACGAGGTGTTGACGAGCGCGTTCAGCGCGATGTTCGTGCCTGGCGCCGCCGCCAGCGTGTTGAGCGCCGCCATCGTCTGCTGGAGCCTCGAGTTCAGCGCGGGCGTGCGCCCGAGCACCTGCGTGCCCTGCTCGAGCGCCGGGTTCAGGACCGGCAGCGCCACCTCAAGCGACTTCGTCGCCGGCGTCATGTCCTGCCCGAACGTGGTCAGGTCGGTCAGCAGCGGCTGCTGGGCCGCCAGCGACTGGGTCGAGGTCTGGAGCGTCGACGGCGACTCGCTGATCGTCGCCTTGAGGTCCGGCGGGTTACGGTCGATCGCGCTGAACGTCGTCGCCATCTTTCCGAACAGCTCCGCGTTAACCTGCGCCACCGGCGCCACCGCGCCCATGAACGAGTTCAGCCCGTCGAAGAACCGGGTCAGCTCGGTGCTCGGGTCCGACAGGTAGCGGGCGACCGGCTCGAGGTTGGCGAACAGCGGCGGCAAGCTCGCGATCGTGTCGTTGAGCGCCGACCCTCGCGAGGCGAGCGTGTCCCCGAACCCGTCGAGATCCGTCCTGGACCGACGCTCGGGTATTGGCGTCGAACATCTTGAACACGTCGTCGAACTGCACCGGCACGTTCGTCTGGTTGACCGGCAGCGTCGCGCCGTCGGCGAACATGTGGGTCGAGGTCCCCTTGTGCAGGTCGAGGTACTTGAGCCCGAGCACCGACCGCGGCTGGATCGAGACCGTCGAGTCGATCGGGACCTCTCCGTAGGCCTTGTTCAGATTCAGCGTGAGCTGGGCGCCGGTCTGCCCGTTCTCGAGCGTGACCGGCTTCAGCGCGGACACGATCCCGATCAGGTAACCGCCCTCGCGCACGTCGTTGCCCGCGACGAGCTCGGACCCGTTCCCAATGTCGACCTTGAGCTGGCGCGTCGGCACGAACGGCAGCCCCTCGTTCGCGTTGTACGCGAGGAACACGGCCACGAGCAGCACAAGAACGGTGACCGCGCCGATCAGCACGGGGTTGGCGAACGCGGATTGCTGCTTACGCGTCATGGCGACAGGAGGTAGTTGAGGAGTTGCTGCGCCTGCTGGGCCGACGGCGCGCCGTTGTTCGGGGTGCTGGTACTGGTCTGCGGCTGGGTGGGGACGGGCACGCTCGGCACCGACGAGGTGACTCCGCCGAGCGTCGAGGTGACTCCGCCGACCGCCTTGTTGACGGCCCCGAGGGCGTTCTGCACGGTGCTCGGCGGGCTGACGCCCGTGGACGGGAGCGGGGAGCTGGGCGTGCCCGATCCGGTCGACGTCGCCGGCGTGCTCGACTTCTTCGAGCTCTTCTTGTTCGCCCCGTTGGTGCTGAGCGCCTCAGCCGGGCACTTGGACGCAGTCGTCGAGGGCCCGGTCTCGCCCGCCGGCGCGCCGCCGGGGTCGGGCACGCACGCGCTCGGGTTCGACGGGTCGGTCTCGTTGACGCCCGGCTGGTTGGGGCCGAGCCACGAGTAGCACTGCCGGTAGGCGGCGCCGTCCTGTCTTGAGGTTCGCGGAGATCGTCCCCGGCGTCGCGTAGGGCGAGCAATCGGGTTCGACAAACGCGTCGACCGCGAGCATGTGCCCGAACGGACCGAACGTGTTGATCGCGAGCGTCTGGTTGAACGCGTACTGGAGCAGCGCCTCGAGGCCGCTGAAGCCCTTGCCGCCAGGGCTGCGTGGGTCGGGCTCGACCGCGCGGTCCTGCGTGTTCATGTCCTGGAGCACGATCGCCAGGTTCTGGGCGAGCTCGCCGGTGCCGGCCCCGCCCTGGCTCGCCGGCGCGGCGAACTTGTTGAGGATCGAGACGGTCGGCGCCGCGGTCTGGACCGCCTGCTTGCCCGTGATCGACGCCTGCCCGAGCGACTTCAGCGCCGGCAGCGATGCACTGGCGAACCCGCAGTCGTTGCCGGTGTGCGGCTGCGAGCACGACGCCAGGTTCGTGAACAGGGTGTGCAGCTGCCCGGAGGCGGCGTTCAGGTTCGCCAGCACGGGCGTGTTCGCGGTCGCGGCGGAGGAGAGCTTCGCCATCGTCGGCTTGAGCTGCTCGAGGAAGCCCGGGAATCGCGCGAGGGTCGTCTTCAGGTTCGCCTGCTGCGTGGCGGTGTCGGTCGCCGCCTTGTCGGCATCGACGATGAAGTTCTGGACCTGCGTCGAGTTGTTGGCCAGCGCCGTGATCACCGAGTTGGAGCTCGCGGTCAGCGCCTTGAGCGTGTTCGAGTCGTTGCCTAGGAGCTGGAGCAGGTTGTCGGTCTCATCGAGCGCCGGGACCGCGCGCTGGAGCGCGGTCTGAAGGTCGGTGGAGCGGCCCGCGACCGCCGCCCCGAGCTCGTTGATGATCAGCGTGAACCGCTCGCGCTGGGGCATCCGCATGATGTCCGCGAGCAGGTCGGCCGGAATCGTCGAGAACGTGTGCGACGCGCCCAGCGTGCTGCCCGAGGCGAGCGGCTTGCCGTACTGGCCGGGCTGGCAGTCGACGAAGTACTCGCCGATAAGCGACTGCGGCCGCGACTGGCACGACGCGTCCGATCGGAACGCGCCGAACCCCTTCGTGGTCACCTGCACCGTGACCAGCGCGTCAAGCTTGTTCTGGCAGCGGGAGTGCTTGTCCGTGTAACAGAGGTTGATCGACTTGATCGACCCGGCCGGGACGCCCGCGACCTTGAACGGCGCGCCGGTGACGAGCCCGAACGCGTTGTCGAACTCGAGCTCGTAGGTGGGGTTGCTCGGCCCGTTCGTGAACCCTCCGGCGATCACGATGAACGCCCCGAGCACGAGCACGATCCCGACGCTGAGAACGATTCGCCGCATCAGTTCCCGCTCGGGACCTCGCTCGGGTCACACGGGAAGCCCGACTCGGGGTAGTAGACCGCGCCGCGCTCCATCGAGCCCGGACAGCGGTCTCCCTGGCCGGAGGTCAGGAGGCCGCTCGAGCTGGTATTGGTCCCCGTCCCGGTGCCCGTGCCGCTGCCGCCGAACGCAAGCACCTCGCGCAGCACCGGCTGCAGGAACGACGGGAGCAGGTTGAGGCTCCCGTTCTCGATCGATCCGACGCCGATCACGGGCGCGACCCGGCTCGCGCTGCCGTTGGCGTCGATCGTGCCCGGGTGGCTGTAGCCCTCGAACCACCCGGTCAGGTCGACCGCGTACGGGCGGGCGGTGGCGAGCTCGGGGGTCGAGTCGTTGAGCGCGATCGTCGACTGCGGGAACGCGCCCAGCCGCTGCTGGCCGTTGGCCGCGAGCGTGCCGTTGCAGTTGTTGGCCGCCTGGCTCGTGCCGCACGTGACGTTCGAGAGCTGGACGCTCAGCTCGAGCAGCTGGATCAGGTCGTTCTGGCCCGGGGTGCTCGCCGAGCACGGCTTGGAGCCTCGGGAGCAGATGATGCTGGCCAGGTCGCGGACCGTCGGGACCGCGTTCTTGGCCAGCGGCTCGAGCTGGTCAAGGAATTTCTGCAGCTTCGGCGCGACCGGCTTTGAGTCGTTGACCAGCGGGGTCAGCGCATCGAGCGAGTTACGGAGGTTCACGAACGTCGTGTCCGCGAGCGCCATGAACTGCGGGAGGTCCTGGATCGACTGGCCGAGCGCGTTCTTCTGCGACGCCAGCGCCTCGGTCGTCGTCCCGAGGTTCTTGACCAGCGCGGTGAGCGTCGAGGACTTCGCGGCGATCGTCGACAGCAGCTTCGACGACTGGACGACGAAGTTCGTGAAGTCGCCGCCGTCGTCGTGATTGAGCTCCTGGAACAGCGTGCTGCTCGACGCGACGGCCGGGTTCAGGTACGCCCACGCGGCCTGCGCCTCCGCGCCCTTGCCGGCGAACTGCGAGCCCGCGCCCTGGATCAGGTTCTGGAGCCCCTTGAGCGTCGGCGGGTTGAGCGTGTTGAACAGCTCGTCGATGTCGACCGCGCTGGTCGTGTTCTGGGTGCCGATCGTGCCGCCCGAGGGGATCGTCGGCGCGTTCCCGGGGCCGAGCCGCAGGTCGATGTAGCGGTTCGCGATCCCCGACAGGGACGTCAGCCGCACGGTCGCCTCGGTGCCCTGGTGCAGCGGCTCATACGACGGGTTCGAGATGTTGATCGTCAGCTGCGCCTGGCCGCTCGGCGTCAGCGCGATGTTCGACACCGACCCGACCGAGATCCCGGCGACCTGGACCTGATCGCCGCTGACGATCTGGCTCGCGTCTCCGAACACCAGCCGGACCGTGTAATTCGTTCCACCGGAAAGCAGGATCACGCCAACGACGATCACCGCAATCGCCACCGCGGCGACTGCGGCCACCCTGCCGACCACGGTCGAGTTCTTCACCGCTCCAAACCTGCCAATCCGTTCTCCTCCCGCGGGGACCCTGGAAATCCCGCACGCGGACGCGAATTCGAACCTAGCAAGGGGTTTGTTCCACTGTCAATTTCGAACCGACAGGGGTGTCGGAAGCCACAGGGTGCCCGTCCCATGGGCTATATCTACCCGCGCGCTAAACCTCGCCATCGCGCGTGTATGGGCCGCCTGCGGCGGCGTCCATGGGGCCGTTCCGCTGGGCATCCATGCCCAGCGGGGGCGATCGGGCTCTGGCGCCGGCCGCACACCGCCAACGCCCGTCCACCCGATAGCGTTTACGGCCCTGCCCGGGTGGTGGAATTGGTCAGACACGGTCGCCTTAAGAGCGATTGCCCCAGCGGCATGAGGGTTCGAGTCCCTCCCCGGGTACCTCCTCCAGGCGGCGTATACGGGCGCGGTTCTTCAGGACCGCAACTAATCCGCTGCTACGGTGTCCATGCGTCCGACGGCCCCCTTTAGGTTGGCCCTCAAGCGGTCTGGATGGAAGTCTCAGCGCTCAGATACTCGGGAGGAATCGGCCTTCACGCGCGCTCGCCGCTGCTGAGGCTGCAGTCCGACGAACGCCTGGTGACGCTGATCCGGCGGGGCAGCACGGCCGCCTTTGAGGTCCTCGTCGCGCGGTACCACGCGCGCCTGCTGGCGTTCTGCCGGCACCTGCTCGGGTCCCGCGAGGACGCCGAGGACGTGCTCCAGGAGGTGTTCTCCGCCGCGTTCAACGCGATCCTCGACGACGACCGCCCGATCAACGTGCGGCCGTGGCTGTACCGGATCGCCCGCAACCGCAGCCTCAATCACCTCCGCCGGATCCAGGCGGTCGGCGTCGACTCGATGGACATCCACCTGTCCGAGCACGGCGCGACAACCGCCGACAAGGTCCACGAGCGCGAGGAGTTCCGGATGCTCGTCGGCGACATCCAGGGGCTCCCGGAGACCCAGCGGACGGCACTGGTCCTGCGCGAGATGGACGCGCTGTCCTACGAGCAGATCGCCGAGGCGATGGAGACGACCGTGCCGAGCGTCAAGTCGCTGCTCGTGCGCGCGCGGGTATCGCTGGCCGAGGCCGCCGAGGCGCGGCTGCTCACCTGCGAGCAGGTTCGGATCGAGCTCGCCGAGGTCGCCGAGGGGCTCCAGCGCCGGCCCGGGGCCCTGGCCCGCCGGCACCTGCGCACGTGCAAGCGCTGCGAGACCTTCAAGGGCCAGCTCAACGAGACCAGCAAGGCGCTCACCGCGGTCTTGCCAATCGGCGGGTTCGTGCTGCTGCGCAAGCTCGCGATCCTGCACATCGGCCACTCCGCCGGCGCGGGCGCCGGAGCGGGCTCGTCGGGCGCGGGCGCAGGCAGCACGGCGGCAGCCGTGGGCGGCACCGCAGCGGCCGGCGCCGGCGCGGTGATGGGCTCGACCACGACCGGATTCCTGTCGGCGAGCATCGGCGCGATCGCGACCAAGGCGGCAGCCGGACTGGCCGCGGCGGCGCTCGTGACCGCCGGCGCCGTCGAGGTCGAGCAGCCGGCGCGTCCGCACGTCCATCATCACTCCGCCTCCGACGTCACCCGTGTCGCTTCCGTTCCCAGTCCGGCGGCGGCGACCGTCGCCACCCCGAGGCCGTCAGCGACGCCGAGCGGCGGCGCCGCCCTTGGCGCGATTCCGCATCACAACGCGGTGAGCCATGCCCACAAGGCCAAGGCCAAGGCCAACGCCATCACAGCGCACAAGCCGGCGGGCAAGACGGTCGCCAAGCACGCCACCGACACGACCAAGGCGGGCACGAAGACCAAGACGACCCCGGTGGTTCCGCTGGGGCGGACGCAGACCCAGACCGACTCGACGGTGCTGAGCGGATCGACGACCGCTACGACCACCCCGACGACCGGAACGACGTCTTGTCCGGCGACAAGCTCGGACAGCACGACGGCGGGTACGGCTCCTGCTCCGACGACCACGAGTCAGAGCACCGACACGACCACGACCAGCCCAGCCACAGACTCGCCGAGCACCGACACGAGCGGGGCGACCACGAGTCCGGCGACCACCACTCCGGGCAGCAGCGCCGATGCCGGGGCCGCGCCCTGCGCCGGCGATTCCACCCCGACGAGCACGACCGCCACCCCGAATACCACCACCACGAGCACGACCACGAGCCCCAGCACAACCACCACGAGCACAACCACCACCACGAGCACGACCACCACCACGGACTCGGCGGCTCCAAGCGCGCCGACTGCGGGACCGACCTCGACCGCGGGATCTGCATTGGGCGCCACCGGGGCCGGGGCGCTCGCGGCCCACGCTGCCAGGCACCACCACATAAGCTTCCGGCGTGATCGACGTCGGCCAGTTCACGGCGGTTGACATGCGAGTCGGCCGCGTGGTCGCGGTCGAAGACTTTCCCGAAGCGCGCGTGCCGGCGTGGAAGCTCACGATCGACTTCGGGCCCGACATCGGGATAAAGCGCTCCTCGGCCCAGATCACTCACTACGCGCGCGAGCAGCTCGAGGGAAGCCTGGTCGTCGGCGTGGTCAACCTGGCGCCTCGGATCATCGCGCGGTTCAAGTCCGAGGTGCTCGTGCTGGGCGCGCTGGATGACGACTTGGGCGTCGTGCTGCTCCGGCCCGACAAGGACGCCGCGGTCGGGTCGCGGATCGCCTAGCTGGACCGGACGATGAGCGGGCCGGGGCGCTACGCCCCGGGGCACCGCCGCCCCGTGGCGCTAGGGCCCGAGGCACTGCCGCCCCGTGGCACCTAGGGCCCCGGAGCGCCACCGATCGCGAGCCCCCCGCGCGGTTTTGAATCGACGTCCAGCGTGTACCGGCCGACCCTGAGGCCGCGTATGAGCACGGTGGCGTGGCCGTGGGCGGGAACCGCGAGCGCGCGCGGCGGCTCGGTGCGGAGGACCACCTCATGCGATCGCCCGTCACCGGAGACGACGGTCAGCTGGACGGGGATGTGCGCCGGCGCGGTGATCGTCGGCGGGTTCAGCGAGCCGCCGGGCACGATCGTGTAAGTGGCCGGAATCCGAGCATCCTCCGGGGGCGCGCCGCCGGTCGCCGGCGCGCCCGGGTTCGTCGTCGTCTCCGGCGCCGTCGGGGGCGTGCCGGTGGCGGTCGGGGACGTCGTTTGGGT
The DNA here is from genome assembly GCA_963755525.1 of uncultured Solirubrobacterales bacterium. GTDB lineage: Bacteria > Actinomycetota > Thermoleophilia > Solirubrobacterales > Solirubrobacteraceae > Palsa-465. Next base: position 132,390 of record CAVWKC010000026.1, read on the forward strand.
GGTCGACGGCGAGGTCGTCGGTGGCGCGGTCTGCGTCGCCGGCGGCGCGGTCTGCGTCGCCGGTGGCGCGGTCTGCGTCGCCGGCGGGGGCGCCGTGGCGGTCGTCTCCGCCGTCGATTCGGTCCTCGATCGCGACGTTCCACACCCCACCGTGGTGGCGAGTAACACGACGCACAAAAGAACCGCGAACCTCCTCACGTTTCCAGGATAAGGGTCGATAAATGGGGCGATTCAGGAGATGCGACAGGACGCGGGATATTCGGTCGCAAAGCTCGTCGAATATGACGCGCTTCGCCGCCGGCTGTGGATCTTCGGGCAGCGGTGCCACCACGGCGCCACCGGGAGCATCGTGGCCGCCGCGGCGTTCCTCGCCCTGGTGTCCGACCAGGCGCCCGTCCCCACGCCGCACGTCCGAGCGCGCTCGGTGCTGGCGTTCACGGCCGCCGGCGGGGCGCTGATGATGGCCCACGACTGGAAAGACCGCGCGATCTGGTTCGAGCGCGGACGCGGCTCGCAGCTCTAGCCGGCAGCCCGCGCTCTGGGGTCACATGTCCACACTCGCCGCCCCGCGCCGGGCGAGCGTGGCCGAATGACCCGCATACGTGTCCGAATCCACGTTCACCGGGTGGGCGGGGGTCGAGTGCGGGGATATGACCCGCCCGCGGCGTGGACCGGGACGCTCAATAACCTTCGGACGGCGATGCCCGTTCGCTGCGCCATCGTCCCGCCGACCCCCGTTCCCTACCGGGAGCCGCTGTTCCGCGCCCTCCACGAGCGCGACGACCTCGACATCCGCGTCATCTACCAATCGGCCGGCCAGCCGAGCTGGGACGTCCCGTCGGACTGGTTCCCGCGCGAGCACCCCTATCCCGCCGTGCATCTGCGCTCGCGCCAGCGGCGGCGGTCCGGCCGCACGCCGATGCTGTGGTCTCGCGGGCTCGAACACGCGCTGCGGACCGCCGACCCGGACTGCGTGGTCGTGTCCGAATACGGGCCGGCGTCGCTGCGCGTGTTCAACTGGTGCCGGCGGCATAAGCGCGCATACGTGATCTTCACCGAGTGCACGCCCGGGATCGACCCGCTGCTCCCGCGCTGGCAGCTCACGCTGCACCGCTGGCTGGGCGGGCGCGCCGACGGGTTCATCGCGACCAGTTCGGCGGCGCGGGCTCGGCTGCTGGCGTTCGACGTGCCGGATGAGCGGATCACGGTGGCGCTCCAGGCCGCGGACCTCGAGCCGTTTCGCGCCGCGCCGCGCGACGCCCGGCGCGACGCCCGGCGCGACGATCGGCGCGACAGCGTCAAGGTGATCAGTGCCGGGCGGCTCGTCCCGGACAAGAACTTCGCGACGCTGATCGAGGCCTTCTCGCGAATCGGGGACGACGCGACGCTCGAGATCGTGGGAACCGGGTTTCTCGAGGGCGAGCTGAAGCAGCTGGCGGCCCGACTCGGCGTTTCGGTCCGCTTCCCGGGCCATGTCCCGCCCTCCCAGATGCCAAGTCTGTACGCCGCGGCCGACGTCTATGCGCTGGTCAGCACCTACGAGCCGTTCGGGGTGGCGGTCCGCGAAGCGGCCGCCGCCGGGCTGCCGATCATCTGCACCAAGACCGCCGGTGCCGCCGGCGACGTCGCGATCGACGGACGGAACGCGCTGCTCATCAACCCCTTCAGCGTCGACGACATTGCCGGCGCGCTCGAGCGCCTCGCGTCAGACGGTGAGCTCCGCCGGCGCATGGGCGCTGAGAGCCACGCGATCGACCGCGAGACCGACGGCGTCGAGGTGGATGCGTTCGCGCACGCGGTCCTGGCCGCGGCCCGCCGGCGAGGCCGCGCGACCCCGGCCCAGGTCTACGCGCCGAGCAGCGCCGGCAGCACCTCTTCCTGAAGGCGCTTGACCGACGCCTCGGGCCGGTAGGGCTCGAGCTCGCGGCGCGCGGCCGCGCGGTAGGCGGCGAGGGCCGCGTCGTCCGCCGCGAACGCCGCCTCGAGCGCGTGCGCGAGCGACCCGGCGTCCCGATCCTCGGCGACGAACGAGGGCGCGAGCGAGCGGGCGATCGTGAGGCCGGGGAACGGCCCGCCGCCCGGCGCGCCCACGAGAACAGCGCCGCGGTCGAGTGACTCGAGCGGCGCGATCCCGAAGTCCTCCCACGCCGCGGCGCTGACGAACACGCGGGCGCGCCCGAGCAGATCCCGGAACGAGACCTGGGGCAGCATGCCCGCGAACTCGGCGTCGGCCGGGGGGCCGGCGCCGCGGCGCGCCAGGAACTCGACCGCCCGCTCGCGCTCGATGCCCGCAATCACGAGCCGCGCGCCCGGCACGCGAGCCTGCTCCCAGGCCGCGCAGAGCAGCGCGAGCCCCTTGGCCTTCGGGTCGGGCGTGTAACCGACCGCGAGCGGCTGGCGAGCGTCGTCGCTCGAGCCGACCGGCGCGCGGGCGATCGGCGGCGGGATCAGCACGGTCGGCGCCGCGCCGACCGGCAGCGCCGTCGCCGCGCCCGGACTGTGTGGCAGCAGCACCCGGGCGCGCGCGAGTTGCCGGCGCTCGAGCGCGTGGAGCGGCAGGCTGGCGAGGCCGGGGCGGTTGAGGCGCGCCGGCGAGTCGAGCCAGACGGCGAACGGCACCCCGGGGTCACCGGCGAGCAGCGCCGCCGTCGTGGTCGAGAACACAACCGCGCGCGGCCGATGCTGCCGCAGCCCCGTCGCGAGCGCCCGCCGCGCCGCGACGGCCTCGACCACGTCGTTGACCGGATACGCCCGCCGGAGCGCGTTGGTCAGCCCGATCCGGGTGCCCACCGCCGCCACCGACGCGCCCGCCGCGCGCAGCATCTCGACAAGCTGCGCGTCGGCCAGGCGGAGCCCGCGGGTGGTGCCGAGCGACACCACCAGCACGTCGACCCGGTCGGTCACGCTGCGCCGGGCCGTCAGCGCGCGGCGATAGGCGGCGACCGTCTGCGTCTCCGCACCGCTCCCAGGTGAACGAGCGCCGCGACGGTCTCACGCGCCGCGGCTCCCAGCCGGCGCAAGCTCCGCCCGGTCGGCGTCAGGCCGGTCGATCTCCGCCGCGAGCGCCGCCCGGCGTCCCGGGCGTCGACGAGCACCATGCCGCCACCGGCGGCGCGATGTCCTCGGGTCCGCCCTCGCCGCGACTGCCGATCGCCGGCAGCCCGCCGCCATCGCCTCGACGAACGCCACGCCGAACGGCTCCTCGACCCCCGGCATCACGAACAGGTCGCATGCCGCCACCCGCGCCACCGCCTCGCGATTCGGGAGCTGGCCGAGCGAAGCGGACACGATCTGCGACGCCCAGCTCGCCGCGAGCCGCTGCCAGCCCGGCCGGCAAGGGCCGTCGCCGATCACTAGATACTCCGGGCCGGCGCGCCGGGTCCATCATCGCCATCGCCCGCAGCACGACCTCGTGTCGCTTGCGCGCGACCAGATGCGCGACCGTCACGATCCGGAGCGACCCGTTCTCTGACGCGGCAGCCCGAACATCGATAAGGTCGGCCCCGAGGTGAACGACCTCCGCCGGCAACGGCGCCGGCCGGCGATCTCCTGGCAACGGCGTGCCGCCCACGTGCTGTTCGCCATCACGAGATCGGCCGCGGCGAGCGCCGCCCGGCATGCCCGCCGCCCGATCGCGTGGTCTGGCCACGTGGATCATGTCGGGGCCGTGGGCTGAGACCACAAATGCTGAACACGCGCCGATTTCGAGCACCCAGCGCGCCGCGGCGTGCCCCGCCGGCGCGAGGCAGTGAGCGTGCAGGACATCGAACGGCCACTCGGCGTGCAGGCGGTCGAGCGCCCGGGCCAGCGGCGGCGCCATCCAGTAGCCCCAGCTCCCGTACGAGAGCGGCCGTGGCGGCGCGAGGAACGGCACGGGCGTCACCGACAGCCCATCGAGGGTCAGCGGCCGCAACGATGTCCGGGCCCCCTCGATCCAGCGGCTCAGCTCACCGATGGCGGGGGGAATATGAAAAACCGACAGCGGTGGGATCGGACGGCGGAGTGCGAGAACGCGCACCTCGGCCCCGGCGTCGCGCGCGGCCACTGCCTGGCGGTGCGCCCAGATGCCCAGGACCGGGTCGGCGCGCGACGGGTACCACTCGGCTACTACCGCGACGCGCACCGCGAAGCTATTGGCCGACGGAGAACAGCGCCTCGAGGTCGTGCCGCGAGTAGACCTCGAACGCGACCATCGTGTGCGTCCGCGCGACGCCCGGGAGCTGAGAGATCTGCCCCGCGACGACCTTCGCTAGATCTTCGTGCTGGCGCAGCCGCAGAACCGCGACGAAGTCCCACTCGCCGGTCACCGAGTACGCCTCGGCCACGCCCTCGAGGTCGGCCAGCTCGCCGCCGAGCGTCGCCAGCCTCGAGCGTTCTGCCTGGATCAGGACGATCGCGTGGGTCACGTCGAGTGCGACTGGCCGGGATCGAGGATGACCACGTTCGAGCCCGTCGCCGACTCGACGTCGGACTGGAACGCCTGGGCATCGGCTTCGATCGGCGGGAACGTGTTGTAGTGGCACGGGATCACGGTCTTGGCCCCGATCAGCTCGGCCGCGTCGACGGCGTCCACGCGGTCCATCGTGTAGTGACCGCCGATGCACATCAGCGCGATATCGATCGGCTGGCGCTTGCCGACCAGCGCCAGGTCGGAGAACAGGCACGTGTCGCCGAGGTGGTACACGAGCGTGTCGCCGATGCTGATGACGAGGCCCGCGGGCGTGTTGACGGTGCCCTTGGGCGTGGTCGACGTGTGCCAGGCGGGCACGAGCTTGACCCAGCCCCAGTCGAACTTGACCGAACCGCCGAGGTTCGGGTCGCGCACGTCGATTCCCTCGTGGGCGAGCTCGCCCGCGATCTCCACGATCGCCACCACAGGCGCCCCGGTGCGCTTGGCGATCGCGACCGTGTCGCCGATGTGGTCGGCGTGTCCATGGGTGAGCAGGATCGTGGTGGCGGCGGCGTCCTCGGCGCTGATCGCGGCCTTGGGGTTCCCGGTCAGGAACGGGTCGATCAGAAGCGTCGTGTCCCCGTCGGACAGCTCAAAGCAGGCGTGTCCCAGAAAGCGAACGTCCATTTCTTGTCAATCCTCCTCTGTCGTTTGCGGCCCGGCTAGCTCCCGCGCCAGTTCGAAGCCCACGGCGACGCCGACGAGCATCCCCAGGCGGGTCTCCTCGGCGAGCAGCGTTTGCACCGCCCGGACGCGCTCGGTGGGGTCGTCGTGCCCGGTCGCCTCATGAACCACCTGGTTGTGCCCCATGTCGAACCAGCCACCCTCCTCGAGCGCGGTGGCGAGCACTCGCTGGAGCGAGGGGGCCGTGCGGGCGACAACGTCCTGCGCCTCTCGCAGCCGCTCCGGATCGGAAATCGCTGCGATCGCAGCCTCCAGCTCGGCGTCGGTGTAGGCGCGGTCGACCACGGGGCCCGACGGATCATACGTCCGCACGCCGGGCTCGGCGGGTCCGCGGAAGGGCCTCGCTCGTCCTAGCGCTCGCCGGTGAGCGCGAGCGGAAGCCCGATCAGGATCCCGGTCAGCACGCCGACGCCGGCCGAGATCCAGCTCGCGCCGGGCGCGGCCAGCGGCATCAGCAGCACGACCACGCCGATCACCGCGGTCCCGAGCAGATCGCCGTCGATCTCCTCGCCGGCGCGGAGCGAGAGCAGATCGGGGATCGCCCACGCGATCAGGAGCGCGAGCGCGCCGCCGTTGGCGCCTAGCGCCAGCGGGAGCGTCGAGTCGGCGGCGGTGACCGCGGCTCCGCCGACGGTGGCGATCCCGAACACCAGCAGTACGAGCAACGGACCGTGCCGGCGCTCGAGCAGCCAGCCGTAGAGCGCAATCGTGGCAAGCGCCACGATCGCGTAGCCGGTGTTGACGTAGGTGAACGGCGCCACCAGCAGCCGCCACCACAGGTGCGTCCCGAACCGCGCCCAAGCCTCAATCGCGGCGGTGCTCCCGACGAGCGCGGCCCGCCACAGCAGCGTGCCCGCGATTCCCGCCAGGACCAGCGCGATCGTCGCGTACGGCCGCGATTCGGCGCGGATCCCGGGGATCTCGCCCGGGCGGAGCCGCGGCAGCGTCGGCGCCGGCGAGCGGCGTTTGCGCTCGGTCGGCCGGCCTTCGCGATCGAGCTTCGGGGCGCGCTTGCGCAGGCGGCTGCCGCAGTACGGGCACTCCGTGATGTACGGGCTGACCTCGGACTGACAGTTCTTGCAAATTACGAACAAGTCCTGGCCGCCGGTGCTCATGGCCAACCGATTGTAGGACGGCGAGAGTGTCGGTAACAGGGCACCGATGCGCCCGATGACGTATGTCTCGACGATTCGCCGCTACACGGCGGTCGCCGCGACGATCTCGGCGACCACTTCGCGCAGATCGTGGTTGGCCTCGTACACCACGACCTGGCGCGCGGCGCCGTTGCCGCGCTCGAGCAGATCCTCGACGGCTTCGAGCTCGGCGGCCGAGCCGAGATCGCGGCAGTGATCGCGGGTTCGGTCGATCAGCCGGCGGGCCAGCTCTCGCGCCGGGACGCGATCCCACTTGGGGAGGTCGACCAGCTCGCCCTCGAGCCCGTGGCGCGCCGCGAGCCACTTGTTCTCGTCGAGCATCTCGAACGGGTAGCTCGACAGCTGCTTGCCGGCGCCGTAGTGCTCGCACAATTCACGGACCAGGCCCTGGACGAGCGCCGCGATACCCAGCGTGTGCTCGACGTGGGTCTGGGAGTCCATCACGCGGATCTCGACCGTCCCGAACTTCGGGTGCGGTCGCACGTCGTGCCACAGGTACGTGTAGTCCTCGATCACGCGCGCCTTGATCATGAACTCGATCCGCGCCTCGTAGTCCTCCCAGTCCTTGTACGTCGGCGGGATCCCCATCCGCGGGAAGGTCCGGAAGATCGGTGTCCGGGTCGAGGCCAGCCCGGTGGCCTCAGCGCGCCAGAACGGGGAGTTGGCCGACAGCCCGAGCAGGATCGGGATGTGCACGCGCATCCCGTTGGCGACATGGATCGCCTGCTCGGGATCGTCGACGGCCACGTGCACGTGCATCCCGAAGATCAGCTCCTGACGCGCCACAAACCGGAGCGCGGACACGAGGTCGCGGTAGCGCGGGCGCGCCACGATTCGCTGGTCCTCCCACATCGCGAACGGATGCGTGCCCGCGGAGCCGATCGTCAGGTTCTTGCGCGCCGCGATCTCGCGAACTTGCGTCCGCAGCGCCCGCAGCTGGTCGCCCGCCTCCCCGGTGTTGCGGCACGGGTCGGTCGAGACCTCGAGTACGGACTCCATCAGCTCGGGCTTGATCTCGCCCACCGGCGCGGCCTCGAGCATGCTCTCGATCGCGTTGACGAGCTCGAGCGTCTCGGCGTCGAGGATCATCAGCTCCTCCTCGATCCCGATCGTGAACGGAGCCCCCCGGGCCTGGAACTTGTGCTCCATCGCGGGGCAGGCTAGCGTGGTACGTAGACTGAACGAGATACCTCACCGGAACGAAAGGGGAGCGCAGATGGCTCTCGGATACGACGGCAAGCTCTACATCCTCGCGTTCGACCATCGGGGGTCCTTCCAGAAGAAGATGTTCGGGATCCAGGGCGACCCGACGCCCGAGGAGACCGAGCGGATCGCCGACGCCAAACGGTTGATCTTCGAGGGCATGCTCGTCGCCGTGGGCGAGGGCGCAGAGGCGGGCGCCACCGGCGTGCTCGTCGATGAGCAGTTCGGCTCCGATATCCCCGAGCAGGCGCGCGAGCACGGTCTGAAGCTCGCGATGCCGGTCGAGAAGTCCGGCCAGGACGACTTCGACTTTCAGTACGGCGACGACTTCCCCGCCCACATCGAGAAGTTCAACCCGGACTTCTCCAAGGTGCTCGTCCGCTACAACGCCGACGGCGACGCCGACATGAACAAGGAGCAGCTCACGCGGCTCAAGCGGCTGGCCGACTGGCTCCACGACAACGATCGGAAGTTCCTGTTCGAGCTGCTGGTTCCCGCCACCGACGAGCAGCTCGCCTCGGTCGGCGGCGACACCGATCGCTACGACGACGAGCTCCGGCCGGAGCTGATGCGCCGCGCGATCGAGGACACCCAGAACTTCGGCGTCGAGGTCGACGTGTGGAAGATCGAGGGCGTCGACGAGCAGTCCGATGCGGCGATGCTGGCCGAGCAGGCTCGGTCCGGCGAGGGCCGCGAGGGCGTCACGTGCGTGCTGCTCGGGCGCGGCGCTTCGACCGCGAAGGTCGAGCAGTGGCTCCGGGAGGCGGCGCCGGTCGAGGGCTTCATCGGGTTCGCGATCGGGCGCTCGATCTGGTGGGACGCGCTCAGCGGATTCCTCAACGACGGGCTCGATCGCGAGGCCGCGGCCAAGCAGATCGCCGACAACTACCTGCACTTCGTGAAGGTGTACGAAGGCCAGGCGGTTCACTAGCGGCCGCTAAAAGCTGGCGTTTCCTACATCTCCATAACGCCGAAGGTCGCCACTTGGTAGGCTCGCGGCCGCATGGCGATGAAGATGCGCCAAAGTCTCGCCGAACTCGAGCAGGAGTTCCGGCACGAGATCCAACTGGACCGACGGCGCGACGACCATCTGAAGCGCAGTGCGCTCTCGCGCACGCGCAAGCGTCGGCGCGCGCGCGAGAGGAAGCGCAGCTCAGTCCGTTTCTGGTTGCTCGTCACCACGTTGCTCGGAACCGCGGTCGTGGTGACGATCGCGATGTTCGAAACGCTCTACTACCTGCTCGGCTGACGGTTTGCGGACGTCCGGTCGCTCGCCGCAGCGGAACGGGGGGCGGTGCTAGGTGCCCTCTCCCAGGCCACGCAGCGCCGCGTCGACCTCTTCGCGGGCGCCCTTGCCGGAGCCGAGGCGCTCCTGCTGAATCTCCAGATAAACCTCCTTGCGGAACACCGGGATGTCACGCGGTGCCTGAATCCCGATTCGCACCTTCTCGCCCATGATCGCCAGTACGGAGACCTCAATGTCATCGCCGATCATGATGCTCTGGTTGGACTTGCGGGTGAGTACCAACATTGGGGGATGTGCCTCCCTGCTCGCCTGGTCGTCACGAGGCAACCGGCACCCTTCATATCCATGAGGGTCCGGACCTCCGAGGTCAGCATACCGGGTGGCATCTGATCTACACAAGCGCTGACCGTACGAGCGTGCCGCCGCTGTCCAACCGTTCGCTGTACTAGTCTCCGCGCCGGAAGATGGCACGCCGATCACTCCGACCCGAGCTGAACCGAATCCGTGGATGGGTTCGTCAGGGACGCACTGATGCCTGGATCGCGCACCAACTCGAGGTGACCGTCCAGCAGATCCAGGCGTTCAAGCGCGAGCAGGGCCTCGAGCCCAACGGCGACCCCGAGACCGCCGGGGCCGTCGACTTCGACGACGAGATCGATCTGCGAGCCGAGGACGACGCGCTGATCGCGGCCGAGCTCGAGGCGGCCGAGGCCCAGCGCGCGGAAGAGGCCGAGGAAGAGGACGAGGAAGAAGAGGGCGAGAAGGCACCGGCGAAGCGCCGGCGAGGCCGCAGGGGCGGGCGGAGGACAACGAAGCGCAAAGGGTCGCCGATCGAAGCGACCTTCGACCACGGGGAGGAGGGCTACGGCCTGTGGCTCGACCCCGCCGTCCAGGATGATCCGATCTACGCCGAATACTGGGCCGGTCACCGCCCGGTCGAGGTCGCGATCGAAGAGGATCAGATCATCATCCGCCGCGTCGGCGACGACGACGCGGACGACAACGACAGCGACAGCGAGTAGCGCGCGCTTTTACGGGTTGTACGGGTCGTACGTGCCGAACGACCACGCGTTGCCCTCGAGGTCGCGCGCGCCGTACTCGCGTGACCCGTAGGGCTGGTCGGCAAGGTCGCGGACGATCTCGGCGCCGGCTGCTTTGCTTCGGTTGTAGTGGGCGTCGGGGTCGGTGACGACGGCATAGATCGTGACGGGCGGCTGCTTTTTGTTGGGTTCCGGGGCGTCCGATCCGGGGGCGTCCGGTCCGGGGGCGTCCGGTCCGGGGGCGTCCGGTCTGGGGGCGTCGGCGCGGATGCCGCCGAACATGATCAGTCCGTCGCCGAGGCGGAGCTCGGCGTGGTGGATGCGGCCATCGTCGCCCCGGTAGACGGCCTTCTCCTCGAATCCGAAGGCACGCTTCAGCCACTCGAGGGCGGCGTCGGGATCGCGGTAATGCAGCGCGGGAAAGATGTTCGGTCTCATGGTTCTTGACCGTACGGACCGGGCGGCGGTCAGTCTTGGACGAATGGGACCCCGTCGCCGATGACCCCGCCGTATCCCGGGAGCAGCCGGGTGACGAAGTCCGTGGGTGTGGTCCCCGCGAGCTCGCGGAAGTCGCGGTTCAGATGAGACTGGTCGGCGTAGCCGCATTCGTAGGCGATGTCGGCCCACCGGGCCGGGGCGCGCTCGATGCGCCGGCGGACGGCGCCGAAGCGGATCAGGCGCGCCACCGTCTTGGGCGCGAGCCCGACCTGCTCGCGGAAGCGGGCGTGCAGGTAGCGCCGGCTGCACCCGAGCTGCGCGGCCAGCTTCTCCACGCGCTCGCGCCCGTCGGTGTCCCACAGCCGTGACAGCGCGTAGGCGACCGCCGGGGTAGGCCTCGGTCCGGTTTGCGCACGTTCGAGTAGGAATCGCTCGACGACGTCGAACCGGGTGTCCCAGTCGGGGGCGTCGTGGAGCTCGTATTGGAGACGGCGCGCTGGGGCGCCGAACGCGTCCTCGAGTCGGACCGTCTGGTTTTCGAGCTCGCTCAGCGGGGCTCCGATGACGGCCCATGCCCCGAGCGGGGTGAGCTCGAGGTCGATCGAGACGTATCGGCGCGCGTCGAACCCGACGACGGCATAGCGGTCGCTCAGCCCGGCGATCCAGGCGTCCGGGAGCGGCTCGCCGGCGAGCGAGATCGACCCTTCGAGGTCGACGATCAACGTGTACGCGGGACGTGGCGGCTCGAGCCAGCTCGAGAACGTGGCGCCCTCCTGCTCGAACCCGAGCAGGTCGCGATACAGCAGGCCGCGAAGGCGGGGGTCGGGGGCGCGGACGGCGCGGGTCCAGCGGCCGAGCTCGTGCTCGTCGCGGATCAGGCTCGTTCGGGTAGTCGCCCCGGTGATGGGACGGACGTTACCCGCGGGCAGCTCTGCACGTTCACTCCTCGCGGGCTATCCGCGCGCCGCCGGCGAAGTCGCTGGCCGAGCGCACGTAGCGCGCGAACGCCGCGCCGACGACCGTCGTCAGATCCCACGCTTCCGGATTGCCAGGCGCCACGCGAGTCGCGATGTCGAAGCACCAGTCGGTCCCGTGATCGCCGTAGAAGCGCGCGAGCTCGTCGGTCGTGAACGTACCGCCGACGCGCCGGCGCAGCTCGTTCACGAGCTCGTCGGTGACCCGCTCGAGCGCGGGACGATCCTTCGGGTCGGCGTGCGCGAGGCGCCGCTCGCCCTCGCGCCACAGCACGATCGCCTCGTCGAACCGGAGCACGGGCACGGCGGCTAGCTCCCCGCCGGGCGGGCCGGCGTGCGGGTCGCAGTACGGGCCGGCGCGCGGGTCAGCGCGCGGGTCAGGGCCCGGGCAGGCCCGTGACCTCGTACGGATGCTCGCCCGGCCGCACCATCCCGAGCGCGCGGGCGTCGGTCAGGATCGTCGCCGGCTCGGTAAGCGAGCTCTGCTGAGCGCGCAGGCTCGCGTTCGAGCGCGTCAGTTGCTGCACGATCGCGCGCTGCTGGTTGTCCTGCGAGCGCACCGAGAGATAGGCGAGCGCCCGCTGCACGTACAGACCGGCGACTACGCAGAGCACCACGAGCAGGCTGACTCGGCCGACGCGGTCCCACCGCACCCGGCCCCGGAGTCCCCGGCTCGCGACTCGCGGTCGCGGTCTCGACCGCGGTGTCGCGGTGCGGCTGGGCCGGCGCGGTGGCGCGGTGACGGTACGGGCTGAAGGCATCCGCTAGGGCGTTCGTTCGACGCGCTCGGAGTCCTTCCTCCTGCATGCGATGCTGCGCCGGGGTGCTTAACCCGCCAAAGCTCGACCCACGCCGCCGGCGAGTGCACATAAGTGGGCTTGACCGCGCTGGCGCGGCCGCCTGTGCGGCGTGAGAATTCTCGGCGTTGGTTCGTTGCCCGGATTGATGCCGATCGCGCTTGGTGCGGCCGAGCCCGTACTAAGTATGGCGCGGGGACCTGTGGTGCCGTTGACTGCTGCCTTGAGCGCGAATACCAGACTCTCTCGGCAGGCCCCCTCCGGGCGACGGTGTTCGTTGTCGGCCCGATGGGAGGTCTCGATGGAGGTTTATGCGGAGCGGTGCGCGGGGTTGGACGTGCATCGCGACAACGTGGTGGCGACGGTTCGCTTCCCTGCGGGGAGGGCCGCCGGTATGAGCGCCAGACGCGGACGTTCAGCGCCACGCTGACCGGGCTGGGGGTGCTGGCGCAGTGGCTGGCCAGCTTCGGGGTCACGCTGGTGGGGATGGAAGCCACCGGCGTGTACTGGCGCACGGTGTTCGACGAGCTGGAGCCGCGGTTTACCTGCTGGCTGCTCAACGCCCAGCATCTGCGTAACGTTCCCGGGCGCAAGACGACGTCAAGGACGCGGAGTGGATCTGCGAGCTGGTCGCGCACGGCCTGGTCCGCCCGAGTTTCGTCCCGCCGGCGGAGATCCGCCAGCTGCGGGATATGACCCGGTTTCGCAAGGCGCAGATCCGCGAGCGGGCCCGGGCGGTCCAGCGGCTGGAGAAGGTGCTCCAGCAAGCCGGGATCAAGCTCACCAGCGTCACCTCGGCGGTGTACTCGAAGTCCTCGCGGGCGATGCTCGAGGCGCTGGTGGCTGGGGTCAGCGACCCCGAGGTGCTGGCCGATTTGGCCAAGGCGCGGATGCGGGAGAAGATCCCGCAGCTGCGCGAAGCGCTGCAGGGCCGCTTCCGGATCGAGCACCACGGGGTCATCGTCGCGCACCTGCTGGCGCACATCGACACGCTCGATCAGGCGATCACGGCGCTGGACGAAAAGGTCGAGCAGATGCTCGCCCCGCACGCCCAGATCGTCGAGCTGTTGTTGACGATCCCGGGGGTGGCGCTGCGCACCGCGCAGGTGCTGATCGCCGAGTGCGGCCTTGATATGAGCCAGTTCCCGACCGCCCGGCACTTCGCCTCGTGGGCGGGGATCTGCCCCGGACATCACGAATCCGCCGGGCGCAGACGCTCCGGACGCCGACGCCCCGGACCGAAATGGCTGATCGAAGCGCTGACCGAGTCCGCGCTCGCCGCCGCTCGCAGCAAAGAGACCTACCTCGCCGCCCATCACGCCCAGCTCAAGGGCCGCCGCGGAGGACCCAAAGCGATCGGCGCCACCCGCCACGACCTCCTGATCGCCTACTACTACATCGCCGCGACCACGTGCCCTACCGCGACCTGGGCCCCGACTGGCTGAGACGGCGCTACTCGCCAACCCACCGCGCCCGCCGCCTCGCACGCCAGATCGAAAAGCTCGGCTCACAGTCACGTGCAGCACCGCCACCCCGACCAGGAGACCCCAGCCACCTAACACACCCGACAACCGCAGCCGGCCTACCGACACCGCCGTCGCGGGTCAACCTCTGCCGAAACGCGATGCAGCGGGAATTCACATAAGCGCCACCGGGGCGCTTATGTCGCCATGTTCGAGCGGTGGCGCGGGGTTTGGCGAGTTATGCACCGGCGGTCGGCGGCCGCCGGAACCGGCTGGCGCCCCCACACCCACTACGACCGGAACGCGCTACGGCCCGGGTAGCGGGCCTCGGCGCCGAGCGCCTCCTCGATCCGCAGTAACTGGTTGTACTTGGCGACCCGATCTGTGCGCGACGGCGCGCCGGTCTTGATCTGTCCGCAGCCGGTGGCGACGGCCAGGTCCGCGATCGTCACGTCCTCGGTCTCCCCCGATCGGTGCGACATCACCGCGGTGTAGCCGTTCTCGCGCGCCATCCTGATCGCCGCGAGCGTCTCGGTCAGCGTGCCGATCTGGTTGACCTTGATCAGGATCGAGTTCGCCACGCCGGCGTCGATCCCGCGCTGGAGCCGCTCGGTGTTGGTCACGAACACGTCGTCACCGACGAGTTGGAGGCGGCTCCCGAGGCGCTCGGTCAGGAGCGCCCACCCGAGCCAGTCCTCTTCGCCCATCCCGTCCTCGAGCGAGATGATCGGGTACCGGTCGACGAGCTCGCCCCAGTAGTCGGCGAGCTGCTCCGCGGTCAGCGTGCGCCCTTCGTGCTCGATCACGTAGGACCCATCCTTGAACAGCCCGGATACCGCCGGGTCGAGCGCGATCGCGACCTGGTCGCCAGGGATGTATCCCGCCGCGCGGATCGCCTCAACGAGCACCTCGAGCGCCGCCTCGTTCGACTCCAGATTGGGCGCGAACCCGCCCTCATCCCCGACCGCGGTCGACATCCCGCGATCGTGAAGCGTCTTCTTCAGCGTGTGAAACACCTCGTCGCCCATCCGGAGCCCCTCTCGGAAGCTCGGGGCCCCAACGGGCACGATCATGAACTCCTGGAAGTCGATCGCGTTGTCGGCGTGCACGCCGCCGTTGATCACGTTCATCATCGGCACGGGAAGCACGTGGGCGCTCTCGCCGCCCAGGTAGCGCCACAGCGGCAGGCGCTCCTCGGCCGCCGCGGCGTGGGCGGCGGCCAGCGACACGGCGAGGATCGCGTTCGCGCCGAGCCGCGACTTGTTCGGCGTCCCGTCGAGCGTGATCAGCATGCGATCCAAAGCAGCCTGCGACGACGCGTCCTGTCCGCGCACGGCGGTGGCGATCTCGCCGTTGACGTTCTCGACGGCGCGCGTCACGCCCTTGCCGTTCCAGTCCGAGCCGCCGTCGCGTAACTCGGTCGCCTCGAACTCTCCGGTGGAAGCGCCCGACGGCACCGCGGCGCGTCCCCACGCGCCCGATCGCACGCTGAGCTCGACTTCGACGGTCGGGTTGCCTCGGCTGTCGAGGATCTGTCGGGCATGTACGTGCTCGATCTGGCTCATTGGGGTCGGAACTCTCCTTCGGTCAGGCGCGCTCGGGCGTAGTACGCGAGCTGCTCGTCAGGAGCGAGATCGTTCCAGGAACGGTTTTCCGCTGCGGCCAGCTTGCCGGCGGACACCACGCGGCCCCTGAATCGGTCCGCCGCCGCGCGCAGCGCGAGTTCGGGGTCGACGGCCAGCTTCCGCGCCACGTTGACGACCGCGAACAGCACGTCGCCGAGCTCGTGGAAGCGCTCGTCCTCGGTGCCGGCGGCCTCGAGCTCGGCCAGCTCGTCGCGGACCGATTGAAGCGGCCCCTCGACGCCGGGGAGGTCGAATCCGCTCGTGGCGGCCCGGCGCTGGACCTTGCGCGCGTACAGCGGCCCCGGCAGGTTCTCAGGGACTTCGCCGAACACCCCGCCCTCGCGGCCGGGCTCGCGCTGCTTGATCCGATCCCAGTTCCGGCGGACCTCGCCCGAGGTCTCTGCCTCGACCTCGCCGAACACGTGGGGATGCCGGCGGACCAGCTTCTCGGTCACGTCGCGCGCGACGCGGCCCAGATCGCCGGCGCCGCGCTCCTCGAGCAGCAGCGCCAGGAAGTGGACCTGGAAGAGCACGTCGCCGAGCTCGTCGAGCATCTTTGCGTCGTCGCGGCGGCGCGCGGCGTCGGCCAGCTCATATGACTCCTCGACCGTGTGGGGCACGATCGAGCGCTCGTCCTGCTCTCGGTCCCACGGGCACTCGACGCGCAACCGGCGGGTGATCGCGTCGAGCCTGGCCAGTGCGTCCGCGGCCGCCGGGGTTTCCGGCGAAGTCACCCCGTCGTCGACGACGAGGAGGTGGTTGCCGTCTTCGGCGCCTTGTACCCCTGGCAGTCCGCCATCGCGTACGCGGCGACGCAGGTCGTCTGGCTGAGCCAGTCTTTCTTGGCCTTGTTGTCGACCGCCGTCTGGGCGCTGGTCTGCGACTGCGAGCTGAGCTGCTGCTTGATCAGCGACGTTGCCTGGGCGAGCGTCTGCTGCGTCGACGGAGTGATCTTCGTGACCTCGAACACGTAGTAGCCGAACTGGCCCTTGACGGGGCCGATCAGCACGTTCACCGGCGCCGAGAACGACGCGTCGGCAAGCGCGGTTTCCTCCTGCTGCTTGGTCACGCCGTTGAGCACGCCGCCCGTCTTCTTGGTGGTCGGGTCGGTCGAGTACTTCTTCACCACCGTCGCCCAGCTCTGGCCCGAGCTGAGGGCCTTCTTGGCCGCAGCCGCGTTGGCCGCGCTCGTGGCCAGCACGATCTTCATGTTCCGGGTCGCTTGTGTCCCGAACTGCGACAGATGGTTGTTGTAGTAGGACTGGATATCCGCCTGGGTGACGGTCTTGCTGTGCTTGGCGATCAGCTTTTGCAGGATCGCGTTGACCCGGAAGCGGAACACCACGTCGTCGACGGTCTGGCCGGTCTGGCTGAGGAAGGTGTTGAAGCCGGAGGCGTTCGAGCCGAACTGCGATTTCTTCGCGGCGTTGAATTGCTGCTGTACCTGGGCGTCGGACACCTTTATGCCGAGCTTGGCGGCGTCGGCCTGGTACCAGTACGACTTGATCAGGAAGTCCAGCACCTGGCTCTTGAGGGCATTGAAGGCCTGCTGGCACTCGCCCCGCACGGTCTTGGTGCTGGCCTTGGCGAGGGCTGCGACATCTGCCTTGGCCTGGGCCACGCAGGTGGTGAAATTCGGCGGATCGTTGGGCACGATCACCGGCGAACCCGGGCTCTGCGCCGCCTGGCTCTTGGCCGCGACGTACATCCAGTGGTTGAACGCCTGGGTCGAGATCGGATTACCGGCGACGTTGACGACCGCATCGCCGGGGACGCCGCTGCCGCAGCCGGCGATGCCGACCGCGATCACAAAAAAGGCGCCTAGCGCCAGAAACGAACTCCGTACCTTCATCGGGGGGTGATGGTAGCGAGGGTCTCGCGAAGTGGCGTGAAGAATGGCCTAAGAGTTGCTTGGGCCGCGCAGCGGCCCAAACCCCTACGCTGCTTCGCGCGTCACCGCGAGGAGCACGTCGGCCGCCTTGACTACCGCCGGGAACCGCTTGACCGGATCGTCGGGCACGCGGACCGACAGCTGCGACTTGCCCGACTCGTACAGCGCCTCGGGGATCTCCTGGCGGATCCGCTTGGCGCGGACGGAGTCGAGCTCGATCGGCGTCACCGCGAGCCGGCCGTTGCGGAACGTGACCGCGCGGGCGCCGGCCTGCCCGAGCTTGATCCGCGCCTGCTGGAGCGCGATCAGGTTCTTGAGCGGATCGGGAAGCTCCCCGAAGCGATCCTCGAGCTCGTCGCGCAGCTGCATGAGGTCGGCGACCTCGCGGGCGCCGGCAATCCGGCGGTGGACGTCGACCTTCGCCTGCTCGTATGGGATGTAGTCCGCGGGCACGTACGCATCGACGTTGACGTCGAGCCGCACCGGCTCCCAGTCGTCGTCGGCCCAGGCGCCGTCCTCCGCGGCCGCCACAGCCTCGTCGAGCATCTGCATGTACAGCTCGAACCCGAGCGCCGCCACGTGACCGGACTGCTCGTCGCCGAGCAGGTTGCCGGCGCCGCGGATCTCGAGGTCGCGCATCGCGATCTTGAAGCCGGCGCCGAGCTCGGTGTAGTCGGATAGGGCGGAGAGTCGTTGCGCCGCGTCGGGGGTCAGGGCGGCTGCGCTCGGATACATCAGGTACGCGTACGCCCGCTCTCGCGAGCGTCCCACGCGGCCCCGGATCTGGTACAGCTGCGCGAGGCCGAACGTGTCGGCGCGCTCGACGATCAGCGTGTTGGCCTCCGGAATATCGATCCCCGACTCGATGATGCTCGTGGAAACGAGCACATCCGCGTCGCCCCTGAGGAACGCGAGCATTCGTTGCTCGAGCTCCTTTTCGTCCATCTGGCCGTGGGCTACCTCGAACTTCATCCCCGGGCACAGCGCGCGCAGCCGCTCGGCGGTCTCGTCGATCGACTCGATCCGGTTGTGCAGGAAGAACGCCTGCCCTTTGCGTTGGTGCTCGCGCACCAGGGCGGTCTTGACCAGTTCCTCGTCGTACTCGCCGACGTAGGTCTTGATCGGGCGGCGACCCTCGGGCGGCGTCTCGATCACGCTGATATCTCGGACCCCCGCCATCGACATCTGGAGCGTGCGCGGAATCGGCGTGGCGCTCATCGCGATCACGTCGACCCTCAGCTTGAGCTGGCGGAGCAGTTCCTTCTGCTTGACGCCGAACCGCTGCTCCTCGTCGACGATCAACAGGCCGAGGTCCTTGGGCCGGACGTCCCGACTTAGTAGTCGGTGGGTGCCGATCAGGATGTCGACCTTTCCCTCGGAGAAGCGCTTGACCGCCTCGCGCTGCTCGGCCGCTGGGCGGAAACGGGACGCGTGCTCGATCGTGATCGGGAAGTCCTTGAGCCGCTCCGTGAACGTGCCGTAGTGCTGCTGGGCGAGGATCGTCGTCGGGACGAGCAGCATCACCTGCTTGCCGTCCTGGACCGCCTTGAACGCGGCCCGCAGCGCGACCTCGGTCTTGCCGTAGCCGACGTCGCCGCAGATCAGTCGATCCATCGGGCGCGCGGCTTCCATGTCCGCCTTGACCATCTCGATCGCGTCGCGTTGGTCGGGCGTCTCGGTGAACGGGAACGCGTCCTCGAAGTCACGTTGCCAGTCACTGTCGGGTGGGAACGCGTGACCCTCGCGCCGTTTGCGCTCGGCATACAGGTTGAGGAGCTCGCCGGCGAGCTCCTGCGCGGCTCTCCGCGCCCGGGCCTTGATCGTGTCCCAGCGGCTGCCACCGAGCTTTGACAGCGGCGGGTGGGTGCCGCCGGCGCCGACGTACCGGCTGATCTTGGCGAGCTGGTCGACCGGTACGAACACCTTGTCCGTGCCGGCGTACTCGAGGTAGAGGTAGTCGCGCGTGACGTCGGCCACGGTCTTGGTGTCGAACCCGGCGAACCGCGCGATCCCGTGGTCCTCGTGAACGACGATGTCGCCGGTGCGCAAGTCGGCAAAGCTTCTGAGAACCCCTCGTCTGCGCGCGCGTTGCGGTTCTTCGGATGCCCGCCTGCGATGGAACAGCCGGTGCTCGGGGATCACCGCGAGGTGAAGCTGGGGCGCGATGAAGCCTTGTTGCAGCCGGGCGTGGGCGAACGTGATGCGGCCGTCCGGGGGCCCGTCGTCGGTGTCGAGCCAGTGGACCTTCAGGCGCCCAAGGTTGTATGCGGCGCGCTCCCCCTCGCCTTTGCGCGCGAACGTCACCACGGTGCGGTAGCCCGACCGGTGCAGCTTCTCGAGCTCGGGCTCGGCTTCCTTGAGGCTGCGGGCCTGTAGATCGGCCGACTGGGCCCGGAATTCGAACGGCTGGTCCTGGTCGATGCTCGACAGCCGGATGTTTGCGCGCTGGTTCAGGGTGTCGTCGATGGCGTCCGCGTCGACGTACAGTTGGCGCGCGTCGCGATCGCGGAAGGCGGCGCTCACGTCCTGCCAGTGGTCGGCGAGCGCGGGCGCGACGTCCTCCTCGCCGGCGATCACGATCGTCGCGTTCTGCGGGGCGAGCGTCAGGAACGGATGGAAGTTCTCGACCGGGAGGAGCTCGGCGATGTCCGGCCGGTCGTCCTCCTGCTCGAGCGCGGCGATCTCCGCCAGTTCGCGGTGCTCCTCGGCCAGCTCGGCCGCCGGCTCGATCTCTACGACCTCAGCGTCGCCGAGCGAGCGCTGCGTAAACGTCGAGAACCAGCGCAGCGACTCGATCTCGTCGCCGAACAGATCGACCCGCACCGCGCGGTCCTCGGTGGCGGGGAACACGTCGAGCAGGCCGCCGCGGATCGCGAACTGGCCGCGGTCCTCGACCTGGTCGACGCGCTCGTAGCCGGCCGCGACAAGATCGAGCGCGGTCTCATCGAGATCGAGCAGGTCGCCCTGTTTGAGCACAAAGCCATGGGGGCGGAGCGCCGGGTCAGGGACCTTCTCCGACAGCGCCACCGCACTGACGACGATGACGGGGGCGCTCTCGGACGTCGTCTCTTCGATCAGCGCGTCGAGCGCGGCGATCCGGAGACCCACGAGGTGCGGTGGCGGAGTCAGATGCGACTCATACGTGACGCCGCGGCTCGGGTAGTAGCGCACGACGCGCGGTTCGAGCCAGGTCTTCAGGCCGGCCGCGAGATCGCGCGCGGCCCGGTCGTCGCCGGCGACGACGATCGCCGGCGTGCCGGGGTCGCGGTCGAGCAGCGACGCGAGCAGGTACGGACGCAGGGATTGGGAGACGAACGCGCGGCCCCCTTGCACGGCAAGCTTGGCGACCTGGGGATCGTCGTCGGCGTGGGTCAGGAGCGTGCGAAGCATCTACTCACCGAGTCTAGGTCGTAGCCTCGTCACCTGGACGTCCTCCTGGGCGCTGCCGATACTGGAGTGGGCTTCGCGAATGTGTGCACGACGAGTACTGGTTACCGACGGCGAGACTAGAGCGGTTGTCGGGGTCGCTCGTGGCCTTGCTGTTGACGGCTTCGAAGTCGCTGTGGCGGCGACCGCGCCGGCCAGGCTCGCGCCCGCCCACCTCTCGCGCTCGGTCGGCGAGCGCCTCGTCGTCCCCGATGCGCTGACCGCTCCGGAGGCGTTCATCGACGCGCTCGAGCGGGCGGTTGCCGGCGGGAGCTTCGGCGTGCTGATCCCGGGCGCCGACGCCTCGGTGCTCCGTATCTCGTCGGGCCGGGCGCGGCTCGAGCCGCACGTGCGCCTGGGGTTGCCCAGCCGCGAAAGCGTGGAGCGGAGCCTCGACAAATCCGATCTCGCGGCCACGGCGTCGCGTCACGGTCTCGATCCGCCTCCGACGGTCGCGTGCGCCGGCGCGTCCGCCGCGGTCGCCGCCGCGCGCCAGTTCGGCTTCCCCGTGCTCGTGAAGCCGATGACCTCCGTCGACGACCGCGTGTCGCCGCCGAAGCGGTTCGCCAGCGCGTGGGTCGATGATCCGGGTGAGCTCGAGCGGACGATCGCGGGGTTCGGTGGGGCCGGGCTGGTCCAGCGCCGCGTCGACGGCCGGGTGGTGTCGTTCGCCGGGGTGTTCGCGGGCGGGCGCCTGCTCGGCGAGGCGTTCTCGCGCTATCACCGCACCTGGTATCCGCGGGCCGGCAACGCGTGCTACTCCGAGACCGCCGATGCGCCGGCCGACCTGCGCCGGCGTGTCGTCGGCATGCTGGCGGATCTCGCGTGGGAGGGCCTGTTCGAGCTCGAGCTCATGGAGACCGCCGGCGGCGTTTGGCACGCGATCGACATGAACCCCCGGCCGTACGGCTCGATCGCGCTCGCGATCGGCGCGGGGGCCAACCTTCCGTCGCTGTGGTGCCGGCATCTCCTCGGCGAGGACCCCGACCCGGTGACGGCCACCCCGGGCGTGTTCTACAGGTGGACGGACGCCGATCTGCGCCACGGCTGGTGGCAGTGGCGCGAAGGCAACCGCTCGGCCGCGGCCGGCGTTCTGCGCCCGCGCGCCGGCGTCGTGCACGCGTTTGGCCGGCGCCTGGATCCGGGGCCGGGAGTGGCGCGGCTGGTCGAGCTTGGCGGGATCGCGGTTTCTTCGGGTCGCGCTTCCGGTCGCGTTGCCGGTCGGCGGCGGCCTGGGCGGAGGCCTGGGCGGGGGTCTGGGCGGGGGTCCGGTGCGAGCAGGCTGCCGGCGGTGGTGGTCGGGGCGGGGCCTAACGGACTCGCGGTCGCAGCCCATCTCCGCGACGCGGGGATCGAGACGGTTTCGTTCGGCGAGCCGCTCGAGTCGTGGTACGCACACATGCCGGCCGGGATGCTGCTGCGCTCGCGCCGGCGCTCGAGCCACATCGCCGATCCACGCCAGGCGCTGACGATCGGCGCCTACGAGCAAGCCCGGGGAACGCGAGTCACCGACCCGACGATCACGCTCGAGGAGTTCGTCGACTACGGACGCTGGTTCCAGCGCACCGCGGTTCCCGGGGTCGACACGCGGAAGGTGGCCGCGGTCGGCCGAGACGGCGAGGCGTTCGTCGTGCAGGTCGACGGTGGCGACGAGATCGCCGCCTCGCGCGTGATCGTCGCTGCGGGGTTGTCTCCGTTCATGGACCGCCCGGAGCCGTTCGCCGCGCTGCCGACGGCGGTGTGCTCGCATTCGTATGAGCACGCCGATCTGGGGGCGTTCGCGGGTCTGAGGACTGCGGTGATCGGATCAGGTCAGAGCGCGCTCGAATCCGCGGCGCTGCTCCACGAAGCGGGCGCGGCGGTCGAGGTGCTGGCGCGCGCACCGACGATCCGGTGGCTCGGCGAGCTCGACGGGGAGGTGTCCACGAGCCGGAAGGCCGCGCGCTGGCCGGTACCCGGAGTCACACCTCCCCCGACCGACGTCGGCGGCCGGGCGAGCGGCTGGGTCGCTGCCGCGCCCGACGTGTTCCGCGCCGTTCCCGAGTCGCTCCATCCGACAATCTCGTATCGCTGCATCCGGCCCGCCGGCGCCGGCTGGCTGCGGCCACGGCTCGTCGACGTGCCGATCTCGTGCGGCATGACCGTGGTCGATGCTCGGGTAGACGGCGATGCGGTGAATCTCTCGTTGAGCGACGGGTCGACGCGGATCGTCGATCGCGTGCTGCTAGGGACTGGCTTCAAGATCGACGTGCGTCGTTACCCGTTCCTCGCGCCCGAGCTTGTGGCCGACCTCGATATAGCCGGCGGCTATCCCGTACTCGGCCCCGGCCTCGAGTCGTCGATCCCCGGACTGCATTTCGTCGGCGCGCCGGCCGCGTACTCGTTCGGGCCCGTCATGCGGTTCGTGGTCGGCTCGTGGTACGCGGCGCCGGCGGTAGCGCGCCGAGCGGCCGGTCGCCGGCCATCTCCGGTCAGGTTCGCGTTCCCGCGAAAGCTCGGGTCACGCGGACCCGCGTAGGACCGTCTCCTCGGCGGCGTCGGCGGCGCGATCGATCAGCTGCCGGACCTCGTCCTTCGGCTCACGGAAGCGCCCAAGGACATACGCCGCGACGAGGTCGGGATCGGTCGTCGGCGGGCGCCCCACGCCGATCCTGATGCGGGTGAAATCGGGAGAGCCGAGTCTCGCTCTGAGCGATTTCAGACCGTTGTGGCCGGCGAGGCCGCCGCCGGTGCGGACCCGAATCTCGCCAAACGGGAGATCGATCTCGTCGTGGATCACGAGCACGTGGTCGAGCTCCTCGACCTTGAGCGCGCCGCGCGCCGGGCTAACCGAGTCGCCGGCCTCGTTCATGTACGTCATCGGCTTGAGGATCGCGACGCGCGGTCCGC
The DNA here is from genome assembly GCA_963755525.1 of uncultured Solirubrobacterales bacterium. Taxonomy (GTDB): domain Bacteria; phylum Actinomycetota; class Thermoleophilia; order Solirubrobacterales; family Solirubrobacteraceae; genus Palsa-465. Next base: position 155,670 of record CAVWKC010000026.1, read on the forward strand.
CCGGCCCGGTGCGGCCGTCGGTCAGCAGGCCGCGGTATTTCGACTTGGCCTTCGGCAGCGACCATCTCGTCGCGAGCTCGTCGGCAACCTCGAACCCGACGTTGTGACGGGTGCCGTCGTACTCGGCGCCCGGATTCCCGAGGCCGACGACCAGCCAATCGACAGGTGCTTCGCCCGGCAACTAGTGGGCCAGCCTGAGATTCAGTGCCCGATTCGCGAGCGAAAATCGAGCATGGCGAGGACGCAGGATGCGATGCGTAGCAGCGCTACGTGAGCATCCGAGGACAAAGCCAGGCGATGATTTGCAGCCGCGAAGTGGGCGCGGACTCGAAGGATGGCCCACTTAGTCGGCCAGGGCGGGCTACTCGCCCTCGTCGCCGCCTTCGCTGTCGCCGGCGGCGGCGTCCTCGGCGGCTTGAGCCTCGGCCTCGTCCGTGGTCTCGCCCTCGGCCACGAGCTCGGTCTCCTCCTCGATCCCGGGCTCTTCCTCGAGCTGCAGCTTGGGCGGCGAGAGCGTCGCGACGACGGTTTCCGGATCGTCGAGCAGCGTGACCCCGCGGGGCGCCGTGACCGCGTCGAGCGTGACCGTGTCGCCGATCACGAGCGCCGACACATCGAGGTGGATCGCGTCCGGGATGTCCGTGGGGAGCGCCTCGATCGTCAGCTCGCGCGTGACCTGCTCGAGCACGCCGCCCTCCTTGACGCCCGGCGCGTCCTCGGCGCCGACCAGGTCGAGCACGACAGTCGCGCTGATCGCCACGTCGAGCCGCACCCGCAGCATGTCGATGTGGACGGTGGCGCCGGTCACCGGGTGGCGCGAGATCTCCTTGATCACGACCGGCGTGGCCGCATCGCCGCCGATGCTCAGCTCGAGCACCGCGCCGGCGTGAGCGAGCGTGTTCCGGAGCAGCCGTCGCGTCCACGAGGAACGCAACCGGGTCCTCGCCGCCGCCATAAAGCACGCCGGGAACGTTTCCGTCGCGGCGCAGTCGACGCGCCGCCCGCGATCCGGCGGGCTCGCGGGGCTCGACTGCAAGCGCTGTCGTCTGTGCCGTCGCCATGACCGGCGAGTGATGGTAGCGGGCGGGCCGTCACGAAGGCCCCTAACGTCCAACCGCCCTGATCCCGTACGCCCCCTTCACCCGCCAACAACTGCGCGCTAAGCTTGACTTTATGTCGGGCGACGCTCAGCTGATGCTGATGATCGCCGGGATGCACCTCCTGGGACTCGCGTGTGCGGCGGTGCTGATCCTGCCCGCCCTGCGCGACAACCCGGAGATCCCCCCGCCCCGGCCCGATCAGGGCTCTGACGGCGGCTGGGGCCGCGGCCCGGACCGCCCACCGAAGGTGCCCGACGCACCGCGGGGCGGGATCCCGCTCCCCGACGCCGAGCCGGCCTCGGTCAGGCTGCGCGATCACCGCAGACTGTCCGAGCAACTGCCCAAGCGCGAGCGCCGCCCGGCACGCGAGCCCGAGCGCACCCCGGTCAGATCGACCTAATACTGCGCCGGGCAGGCGCTGTCGCTCTTGATTCGCCGGCTGACCTCGAGCAGCTCGACGCGTAGCCCGCTGATCGGGTTGCCGGCGCGGCGGACCTTGACGCATTGCACGATCGGAAAGCGGTACGACGCGACGTTCCACGCCACCCGCGCGGTTCCCTCGGTGCCGCCGAGCGAGAAGCTCGTCGAGGGCTGAAGCTGGATGATCGAGACCGTTCCGGCATGCTTCAGCGCCGCCGCGTTGACGGCCGCGCGCGTGCGACAGGCCGGATCAGTCCGGCACCCCTGGATCTCTCCGAGGATCGCGTTCACGTCTCCCCCGGCCTCCGACTGCACCAGCGATGTGATCGCGGACTGCTCAGCGCCGTTCGCGCTGAACACTCTGGCCAGCAGGGCGCTGATCACGAGGAACAGCAGGATCCCAGCGGCGATCCCGACGATGTACACGCGGCGCATCGCCCGAAGCTAAGCGCAACCGGGCCCCGCCCGGAGGCAGCCCGCTACTCGCTCAGCTCGAGGAACCGCTCCACCGACGCCTCCTGGTGGTCCAGTCTGTGCGCCAGGGCGCGGGCGTGCTCGGCCGCCGTCTCGAGGAAGTCCTCGACGCACCGCTCGGGGTCGTCGGCTAGCGGGTAGATGCGGATCAGGTCCTGCTGGGCGCACGCGATGCCCATCGGTGGCTTGCCCTCCGCGAGCGTCCGCGCGCTGCACACCGGGGTGACGAGCAGGTGCGACTCGGGCGCGATCAGAGCGGTCGGCAGCAGCCGGTGCGCGGGGAGACGCACCGACAGCTCGATCGAATGATCCACGCTGATGTCGCTGCCGAGAAGTTCGCACAGCGGCTCGCGCCAGACGTCGAGCACGACGTCGGCGCTGAGAAGCGCGTCGCGCATCGCGGACGCCTGCTCGATGTAGAGCCGCTCCGCCTCGGCACGGTCATCGGCATCGGCGAGGTCGAGGTCGCACGGGACCCGCAGCATCTCGCTCGCCGCGACGGTCGTACCGGCCGGCCGGCTCCCCTGGGCGACGTACGTCTGCAGCGTTCCGAGATCCCGCCGGCCGTGGAAGATGACCGTGAGCGACTCGCTCAGGGGAAGGCCACCCACCTTGAGCGAGACCGCCACCGAGGATGATTCGTCCAGAAGCGCCCGCCGCAGCAACTCCTCCGCTGAGCTATCCCCGTGCCTTGCATCCTCATCGAGCATCTCGGGTCCCTCCTCATCCATCACGTTGCTGCAGGCTTAACTTTTACCCGATCGGGCCGCTGTATCGCACAACTCCCGGGTAGGCTCTGACCACCATGAAGATCCTCTACAAGCCGTTTGGGATCATCGCCACGCTGATCGGCGCCAAGATCGCCCGGGGGATCTTCCAGACCCTGTGGTCGCGAATCGATGCGAATGCCCCGCCGAGCCCGACCACCGAGGAGGCAAGCTTCCCGAAGATCGTCGGCGCGGCGGCCCTCGAAGCGGCGACCACGGCCGCGGTCGGTGCCGCCGTCAACCGCGTAAGCGCTCGGACTTTCCATCACCTGACGGGGATCTGGCCCGGCCCGAGGCGCGAGACAGACGAGGATCGGCCTCGTGCGCTCGAGCCCGCTAAGCGGTAGCGCGGCCGTCGTTCTCCCTCTTGCGCGGGGGCCAGCCTCCCGGTACCTTCCGAGACCGTCATGTCGCTCATACCCACGCAACATCCGATGACGGCGTCGTTAACCGACGTGCGCGTCACGCTGCGCGGCCGCTGAGCGGATCAGCCACGCGCAAGCGTCGCGCGACGACTCCCTGATCACCTGATCACCGCCCTCGCTGCGCGGCCCGGACGATCGTGCCCGAGCTGCTGATCACGACCAACGAGCCGGTGGGCCGGCTGCACCCGGCCACGCGGCGGGCCGGTCGTTGTCTGGCCGACATCGAGTTCACGCCGCTTACGTGCGCGGAGGCCAACGCCTGGCTGGCGGCGCGTGGGCGCGAGCGCCGCGTCGACCGGCCGACGCCGCTGGCCGAGCTGTTCGCGGAAGCGAGCGAGTCGCGCGTCGAAGCGCCCGCGGCAAGTGCGAGCTTCGGCTTCGCGCGGGCGCTCGACGAGCACGCGGCGCTCGCGCGGTGACCGCCCGGCGGCTACCCGGGCGTCTCCTCCGGCACGTGCCAGGGCTCGAGGCCGTCGCGCGCCCAGTCGGGGATCGGCGTCTTGGCCAGCGTCTGAAGGTCCACCAGCACGTGGCGCAGGTCTCCTTCGGCCACCACGTCCCCGCCGCAGCGCGCGAAGTGGCGTGTGACGAGCATCGTCTGGTAGTTCCCGTACGCGGCGCGCCAGAGCCCGGTCATCCCGATGTCGAAGTAGTTCAGGTAGTGCGCGTTGAACGCGATCCCCTGAAGGTCAGACTCGCCGTAGCGGACCCGAAGCGTGTGGATCAGCGGTGCGCCCACGCCGACGTCAGCCTCCGCCCCTGAGCACGAACCCCCGCTCGGCCAGATCGGCCAGCTGAGTCTCGAACACGCCGAAGTCCCGGCGGAGGAGCGCGTCGATCGGCCTGCCTGACGGCCCGGCCGCTCTCACCCAGCGCGCGAGCACAGCCGGTCCGGCTTGTTCGGCGGCCTCATCGAGGAGGTCGAGCAGGATCGGAAGCTCACCGCTGTGCTCGAGCTGGCCCGAGAGCAGCGTGAGCGGATCGGTGTCGAGCACGCGGCACAGCTCGTCCTCGCTCAGCCCGAGCAACTCCATCAGGCGCGCGGCGCGACCGCTCTGGGCGCGCCGTCCGAGCTGAGGATCGTCGCGTTCTCCCATTCGGCCGCCACGCCCTCGAGCTTCCAACTGTCCGCCGGCGGCCGGCGTCCTCAGAACAGCTGATTCTCGCCGCCGAACACGTCGCTCACCGACCCGTCCGTGAAGATCTGGCGGATCGAGCTCGTGAGCAGGTCGGCGCACGACAGCACGCGGACGCTGTCGGGGGCGCCGGCCGGGAGCGGGATCGTGTCGGTGACGACGATTTGCTCGAGCCGCGCAGCTGCGAGTTGGTCCCACGGCTCGCCGGAGAACACGCCATGGGTGGCGGCGGCATACACGCGCCGAGCGCCGGCGTCGTAAACGGCCTCGGCCGCCGCTCGCAGTGTGCCGGCCGTGTCGATGATGTCGTCGACGAGCACGGCGGTCTTGCCACGGACGTCGCCGATGATGTACCCGATCTCCGCCACCTGCTGGTTGGGGCGCTCCTTGTTCAGGATCGCCAGGTCGGCGCCGATCTTCGACGCGAACTGCTTGTTGAGCTTGACCCGGCCGGCGTCGGGTGCGACCACCACGAGGTCGTCGAGCGCGAGATCGCGGAAGTACTGCGTGAGCATGAACAGAGCGGTCATGTGGTCGCACGGCTTCTGGAAGAAGCCCTGGATCTGGCCCTGGTGCAGGTCCATGGTCAGGATCCGGTCGATCCCAGCGGATTCGAGCATCCGCGCGACCATCCGCGCGCTGATCGGCTCCCGCGGCGCGGACTTCTTGTCCTGGCGCGAGTACCCATACCACGGCGTCACGGCGATCACCCGGTGGGCCGAGCCCCCGACCGCCGCGTCGACCATCACCATCAGTTCCATCAGCGCGTCATTGGCGCTGAGCCCGGTGTCCGGGTTGCCGCACGTGGGCTGGACGATGAACACGTCCGCGCCGCGGACCGACTCCTCGTAGCGGCAGTAGACCTCGCCGTTCGTGAACGTCCTCAGCGTGATCTCTGCGAGCCCCACGCCAAGCTTGGCGGCGATCTTCGCGGCCAGGTTCGGATTGGCGCGGCCGGAAACCAGCATCAGCCGCTTACTGGCGGCCACCTGCAGCTCGCTTGGGGAAACGGTTCGCTCCAGCAGGCTGCTCATCGCAAGTTCGAGTGTAGGGTCGAGGGGTGACGGATCGTCATCTCTGAGCTACTCGTGCGAGGGGCCTGATTCTGTCGCTTCGCTGCTACCCGGACCGGTGGTTTCCGGCACATTCTTATCGTTGCGGTCCCGGGGCGGCGAGCCCGAATCCCGCTGCTTGCGACGTTCGGTGTAGCCGTCGATGTTCTTCTGGGGCGCGCGCGCGATCCCGAGCGCACCCGGAGGAACGTCGTCGGTGATCACCGAGCCGGCGCCCGTGTAGGCGCCGTCGCCGAGGCTCACGGGCGCCACGAACATCGTGTCCACGCTGACGAACGCCCCGGAGCCGATCGAGGTGCGGTGCTTGTTCTTGCCGTCGTAGTTGGCGGTGATCGTGCCGGCGCCGATGTTCGTGCCCTCACCGATGTCGGTATCCCCGATATAGGACAGGTGGGGCACCTTGGTTCCGGCGCCGATATCCGAGTTCTTGATCTCGACGAACGTGCCCGCCTTCGACCCCGCGCGCAGCACCGCCCCCGGCCGCAGGTAGGCGAACGGCCCGACGCTGGCCCCGTCGCCGACGTCGGCGCCCTTGAGGTAGGACTGGACGATGTTCGCCCCGTCGCCGACCCGCGTGTCGATCAGCGTCGACAGCGGGCCGATGTGCGCGCCGCCTCCGATCTCGGTGGCGCCGTGAAGGCTCGTGAACGGAGCGATCACCGTGTCCTGCCCGATCCGCACGTCGACGTCGATCACCGTCGCGTCGGGATCGACGATCGTCACGCCGGCGAGCATGTGCTGCTCGTGGATCCGTCGCTGCGCCACGGCCCTGACCTTCGCCAGTCCGACCCGGTCGTTGATGCCCAACTCGCTGGTGTCGTCGATCTCGTACGCGAGCACGCTCCGCTCGCGCGCGCGCATGATTGGCAGCACGTCGGGCAGGTACAGCTCGCCCTGCGCGTTGTCGCTCCGCACCTCGTCGAGTGCCGCGAGCAGCGCCGCGCCCTCGAACGCATAGATGCCGGTGCTGATCTCCCGGATCCGCAGCTCGAGCTCGGTCGCGTCGCCGGGCGCCTTCGTCTCGACCACGCGCTCGACCGTGCCGTCCGGCGCCCGCACCACTCGCCCGTAGCCGCTCGGGTCCTCGAGCACCGCGGTGGCGAGCGTCGCCGCCGCGCCCGAGCGCGCGTGCGCCTCGGCCAGCCCGGCCAGCGTCTCGGCCTGAATAAGCGGGTGATCGGCGTTCAGCACGATGACGGTGTCGGCCCCGTCGATGTCCTTCGCCGCCGCCTTGACCGCATCCGCCGTCCCCCGAGGCTCCTGCTGCACCGCCACCGTGACGTTGCCATCGAGCAGCGATTGCAGCGGCCTGTCGGGGCCTTCGACCACCACCACCTTGCCGGCGCCGGCCTCCCGGGCAGCCGCCACGGGCCAGGCGATAATCGCCCGGCCACAGACCTCGTGAAGCAGCTTCGGCGTCGCGGAGCGCATCCGCGTACCCTGCCCCGCGGCGAGGATCACGACGACAGGCGCGGCCACGGCAAGGATCGTAGGCGATCCCGCCCCGAGCGTCGATCCCGGCGGGCCTCGGCTCGCCCGCCACGCGCCTCGCCGCGCGGCGCCGCGCTGACTCAGGCTGCGTCTTTTCCAGATTCGGCTTCTGGCTTTCTCCGCACCTCCATCTCGCGCTGGTACTCGTACCAGCGGATCCACTTCCTCACCGCGTTGTCCGAGACGCCGTACTTGCGACCGATCGCAAGGAAGCTCATCGACTCCACATCCGCCTTTAGCTGCTCATACGATGGGCGCTCGACCTTCCGGCGCTCCGGCACGGGAACACCTCGAAGCGCCGTCGCGTTCACCGCTCCCCAGCACTTCTGAGAGCAGTACCGGTGACGAATATTCCGGGGTACGAAGCTCTCACCGCATCCCGGACACACGCGATCGCGAGGAAGGTTCCGACCGCAATGCGTATCGAGTGTCGCCGCGCAGTTCGCACAGACCATGCGGAGGTTCTCGATCCTGTTGTCGTTCGAGGTGCCGTTGATGTGGTCGAGCACGAGAGACATCCGGCGACCGTGCCACTCCTCCCCTTGACCACATAGCTCGCAGACCGGTTCAAGCAGTCCGACCGCAACCAGTCGCCGCTTGAGGTTGAAGCGGTTATAGGTCGAGTTCTCGACAAGCACCTCGTCAAGTGGGATCTGCATGGTGCGGGCCGCCCGGCGACGACCGATGTGCGGGTCGAAATGGGAATCGTCGATGTCCCACCGCCTCGCCCAGCGCTGAAGCGTCCGATAGTTCGCGCCCTTGACCGGATAGCCGAGGATCGTAGGGCGTCGGCCCAGCAGATCGAAGCGGCGATCGCCGCCCGTGCATCAGATTCCGAGAACGGTGGTGTCCGAGGCATCAGCGAACATATGTTCCCCTACGCGTCGGACGGATCGGAAGGCTGGGGAGCACGGATTCGAACCGTGACGAACGGCTCCAAAGGCCGTCGTGCTGCCGTTACACCACTCCCCAGTAAATTGGAGCCTGAGCGGCCCGGATGACGTTATCTGATCCGCGGGCAGGCCCCGCACGGCGCAGCGAGCGCCGGCGCGACTACTGGCAGGTCGTGGTTGAGTTGCTGCCGGTCCCCGGCGGCGTGCAGAGCGTCTCGCGCGAGATGTGCCAGCCCGAGTCTGAGATGTCGAACAGGTAGGGCGGCAGGATGTTCGCGAGGCGGTCGTCGTAGTTGTAGTTCTTGACGTATCCATCCTGCGCGGTCCCGTTGCTGCCGGCGATGCCGACGGGGCCGCGGAAGTACTGGGCAATCGCCCCGTGGACCGTGAGGGTGCCGGGAGAGGCGCCGCAGTTGTAGTTGTCGACCATGAACGAGTGGTTGAGGGCGAGGATGGCCGCGTCGATGGTGGGGTTGGTGAGCGTCTGGCTGGCGTTGTTGGTCGTGCTGCACCCGCTGCTCGAATCGCTGCCGTTGATGCCGTGCATCACGCGGACGAACTCGTTGGCCACCAGGCCGAGGGTGGCGGCCCCGGTTGGATTGCCCGAGCCGTCGGCCGAGGTCGTCAGGTTGCCGGCGATGATCACGTTGTTGGCTGCGCCGATCGTGACCGGCGTGGTGTAGTTGCCGGACACGTACACGTCGCCTGAGCAGCCGTAGAAGTTGCCCGAGGCGGTCGTCGGGTAGGTCACCCCGAACGGCGTGTAGGCGGCCGGGGTGCATCCCGACGTGTTGTTTACGTAGATGATCGGCTGCTGTACCAGGTTGACCGAGGACGTCGTGCACACGGTGGCGGTCGCGCACGTTACGACGCTCGCGGTGGTGCCGTTGAACTGGACGGTGGTCGTCCCGCTGTAGACGTTGCCGTAATTCTGGGCGTCGGTCAGCAGTTCGGAGTTGTCGCTCGGGGTCGGAATCGGCTTGGCGTTATACACCGGCGTGCCCTGGAACACCGCGCTTTGGCAGTTGCTGCCCGAGCAGATGTCGGGGTTACTCGTTCCGGGCGCCGAGCTCTCGATCTTGTCGGCTGCGGTGCGACCGAATGTGGGTGACGCACCGGTGTTGATCAGATACTGGTCGTCGGTGTAAGCCGGGCCGTTCATCGTGTCGGCCGAGATCCAGACGATGTTGCAGGACGAGTTCCGGCCGTTGCGGTAGAACACGCCGCACGCGCTATAGCCCGGGATCCCGTCGTCCACCGCTTCGAAGTGGGTGTACCAAAGGAAGTCGAGCGGGCTGTCCATCCGGAAGCTGACCACGATCGCCCGCTGCACGACCGGGTTTCCGCCGGCCTTGCCGGTGAACACCAGCCGGATCGAACCGGTCGTGCTGTCGACCAGCGAGTTGATCACGTTGCTGGTGCAGCTCGTATTGCCGTTGGCGTAGATCGGCTGGAAGGTGTACGACTCGCCGTCGGACGATCCTGGCACGCTCACCGCTGTGCTCTGCGTGTCGTTGGTGCACGTCTCCCAGTAGTTCGGGTTCTGGTTCATCTGGTAGAGGTACGCCTGTACGCCGGCGCTCGCCGCAGCATAGGCACGCTTGGCGGCGAGGTTGTCAGTCCCGACGTGGATGTCGCCCGAAATCGCGTAGAACGTCGCCGTCAGCAGCAGGCTGGTGACGAGCAGGACGCTGAGCGCCACCACCATCGTGAACCCGTGCTCGGCCGCGGCGCGGCGGCGCGCCCAGCGCAAGGTTTTCGTTGATGTGTTGAGGATCACTGACATGGGTCGAAATCCGCTCCATCTCCGACGTGGTTGGCGGCGGGCGTGAAGCGGAACGTGATCGCGTCGCTCACGGCCGTACCGACATTCGAATAGTTGGTTGACTCGTTGTTTCCGCCACCCGGGCCTACGCCCAGCGAGATCAACACCTCGGCCACGCTCGCGGCCTGATTAGCGCTCAGACTCGCGCCGGGTGCGAGCGGATTGAACTCAGTGGTGCTTGTGCCGGGGATCGGCGCGGTGCCGTCCGGGAGGATCTCGTACTGGTTACCCGCAGCATCGGTTCCCGGCGCGAGCTGGTAGGCGAAGTACTGGAACACAGGCGTCAGGGACGCGATGGGCGTCGGGCGCGTCTGACTCACGTTGGTCAGTACGATCCGACTCGACACCTGGCTTCCCCGTGTCCAGATCGGCGCACCGTTCGTCCCTGTCGACTCCGTTGTCTGGTACGTCGTGTCCGTGAGGTCGTTCGTGGGAGCACCGTTGTAGTCGATCTCGTGCCAGGTCTCAGTGGGTGTGGCGCCGGTCCCGGTGGAGGTGAGGAAGATCAGTGCGTTTGCGTTGCTGCCCACCTGGATCGGAGTCTCCTCGTCCGCGAAGCAGGCGGAGTGAAGCTCGTTCTCAATCGATGTGAACGCCGGACGCGCGCGATTGTTCGCGTCGAGCTGACTGAACTGACGCGTCGTGGACTGCAGCGTGACGTCCAGGATCGTCAGCAGCGCGGCCAGCACGACGATGCCGGCGACCATCGTGACGAGCAACTCGATCAGCGTGAACCCTTGCTCGGACCGGAGCGAAGGCACGTTCAACACTTACCCTTGGTCGAGGTGGTGGAGAGCGCAACCGTCAGCGCATACGGAGTCGAGAAGCTCGGCGTGTATGCCGCTGCGGTGTAGTCGTAGTAGGTGCCTCCGTTGTTGTAATCAACGCAGGTGGTGAGCGAGCCCGTCTGGCCGGAGCCGCTGGCGGTCGATCCGGTCGACGTGCTGCTCGCGAACGGCAACCCGTAGACATACGACCCCGACGGTCCGGAACCGCCCCAGGACCCCGTCTCTGCCCACGTGTCCGAGCACGTAGTGCCCGTAATGCTCGTGAAGACGGTCTTCACGTCCGTCGGGGCTTTCTTGGTCCCAGCCCAGGTGAAGCCGACCTGGAGCGCCGGCTCGGTGATCGTCTGGGCGAGGTTCGAACCCGGCGCCACCGTGAACGTGTCCGTCCCGGCTGGCGGCTGCTCCTGCCGGCAGGTGCCAGCCCACACCTGATAGTTGTTGGTGTAACTGACCGGGCTCTGGGAGGACACGAACGGGAACAGGCCCATGTTGGAGGGCCCGGACGGCGCCGTGATCGTCGGTATCGACGAGGTGATCGCTTTGGCGTTATAGCGGTAGCTCGCCATCGGGATCCCGGCACCGCCGCTGCTGAACCACGACAGCCCGTCCGCATAAGCGGTGACCGTCGAGCTGTCCGTGGTCGCGAAGTTTCCGGTGATCCCGCCGGCCTGGCCGAGCTCGATCGGGTTTCCGCGGCCCGGCGACGCGATGCCGGTACTGGCCACGGTGGCGGTGTCTGCCAGCGGTGACGGGTTCCCGTTCGGGTCGACGTAGCCGGTGTCGGTGTAGGTCAGGTTGTACGCGCCTGTGTTCATCCCGCTGAAGATCACGCACCCGGTCGCGTCGCTCGTGCCGGAATCCGATTCGGGCCCGGTGGCCGACAGGGCCACTCCGGATAGCGGATTGGCGGTCTGATCGTGGAACTGGACGAGCAGGCTTCCGCCCGCATCGGGGGAAATCACGCTCTCGTCGGTGGCCAGCGTGGTGGTCGTGCCCGCGGAGTTCGTGTTCGTGACGGTGGAGATCGTCTTGAAATAGGTGGCTGAAGCGCCGCCCGACGTCGAGCAACTCTGGCCGTTGCTGCTGCTCAGGTACCAGGCCTGAGACTTGATGGTGAACGGGGTCCCATTGGCCGTGACGTTGTACGTCTGGCTCAGGTTGTCGAGCTGCTCGGCGGAGAGACCCGACAGTCGCGACTGATCTTGCTGCGCGAGCGTCTCCGCCTCGGAGCGGTTGGTCTGGTTGGAGATGATGTCGGTGTTCGTGATCAGCGCGCCGGCGACGGCAGTCGCGATCAGCATCGTGATCAGCGCGCTGACCAGCACCTCGATCAGCGTGAAGCCCCGCTCCGACGCCAGACGAGCGCGCACCCGGTACCCGAATCCAGTGTTCACAGCCGATGGATCGACCCACCCCCGCCACTGCTTGAGAAAGCGGGGCAAAGCCAATCGCACGTTAACCGCGCGCCAACGCCCGTCCGACGGCCCCCGGCTGCCGCCGCTCCGGCGGTCGGCGGGTTCGACGGGCGGTGGCCGAAAGGCGCGGAGCATTGGTCATTAGGGGTGGGTCGATTGCGCGCGCGAGCCGCGGGAGGTAGCTCGCGCGCGTTATGCGATTTGTCGGCGGCGCCGCAGCCGATCTGAGCCGTCCGAAACCGAACTGGACGGATAGCCGAGTCCGGACCCCGACGAAGGACACCGACGACGGGACCGGCGGTGGACCCGACGACGGACCCCGACGAAGGACACGGACGACGTGCCCGACGACCGACCCCGGCACGGACCGTGAATCCGCGCTACCGATTACGCCGCAGGATCGTCCCCACGTCTCCCGGAAGCAGCGGATCGGCCAGCGCCGCACGCACGTCGGCCGGTCGGTGCAGCGCCCGCTCTGCCCGGAGGATCCCGACCTCATAGCCGACGTCGCGAATCGCGGTCAGCGCGACCCCCATCACGTCGTGCCGCCATGTCTGCTCGGGCAGCGCGAACAACTCGGGCAGCGGGCGGGCGATCCCGACGAGGTACAGGCCGCCATCGATCGCCGGACCGAGGACGACGTCGCAGCCGGCGCCCAGGTCGTCGAGCGCGCCGGCGGCGTGCGTGGCCCGGAAGCGCGGCAGATCGGGCCACACGATCAGCAGCGGGCCGCCGGCGCGGGCGAGCACCCGCGCCGAGCCGTCCGCGAGTCGACCGGCGATCCCCTCGCCGTTCTGGGGGAACAGCACGGCATCGGCCCCGACCAGCCGGCGCAGCTCGGCGCCCGCGTCGGGAGGGTCGTGGGCGACGTGCGGCGGCACCGGCGAGATCTGCCGGGCCCAGGCCGCCGCGTGCGCGATCAGCGCGGATTGCAACTCGACACAGCCCTCGCGGCCGAGCAGCGGCTCGAGCGCCCGCCGCACCTCGCCGGCGCGCGGCGCCCTCGCCATGATCAGTACAGCCGGCCCTGGACTGTTCATCGCCGCCACCCTACCGGCGAACCGCTCAACTCCCAAAGACCCCTGTGGCGCACGCGCTCCGATCGAGGTGAGCGACCCCTACCGCGGCACTCGTCCACCCTCGGCGCCGCGTTCGTGGGCGGGACCGCGCGGCGGGGCGATGCCGAGGACGCGCATCGCCTTGAGTCCGAGCGACAGCTTCTCGCGACCGTCGGTAGACGAGACATCGAGCCCGGTCAACTCGCGCACGCGCTCAAACCGGTAGCGGACCGTGTGGCGGTGGGTGATCAGCCGCTGCGCGGTCGCGTTGACGTTCGCGTCGCACTCGAGGAACGTCGACAACGTGCCGAGCAGATCGGTTTCGTACTGCTCGTCGTAAGCGACGAGCGGCCGCACGGTCTCGTCGTAGAAGCGGCGCAACTCGATCGGGTCGTTCATGTGCGGCAGCAACAACTGATAGGTCCCGGTCTCCTCGTAACCGAGCTCGACCCGCTCGGGCTCGCCCTCGACGACGTTAGCCGCGAGCAGCGCCTCGTTCCGAGCGCGGTGCAGCTCGAGCGGATCCCCAGCGCGCCGGCTGCGGCCGATCGCGAACGCGAACCCGGGCAGCCCGGACTCGAGCTCGCGGAGGATCGCCGACCCCGCGCGCCGTCCCACCTCGCCGTCGCCGTCGGGGAGCAGCACCGCGATCTCGGACGCCTCCTCCGCGGTCGGCGCGGCAATCGAGCCCGGTGCGATCGACCGCGCTCCGCGAGCCGCCAGCGCCAGCATCCGCCGGCGCCAGTCCTCCTCGGTGGGGTTGCGCGGATGGGCGCGGATGATCACAACGCTGGCCCCGGGGCCGAGGTCGGTGCCGAGCTCCTTGCCTCGCGCGATCAGGTCCTCACGCCCCTCGATCCGTCCCTCGAGCACAGCGCGCATGAACCCGGTCGCCGCCTCCTCGGATGCGCGCTCGGGCGCGCGTACCCGCTCGACCTCGGACGCGATCAGCGTCGTGACCAGACGCAGCAGTGAAGCGTCGGTCGGACGCTCGGAGGCCCGCATCCGCAGCCTCCCGACCGACGACTCGGCCACCTTCAGCTCGATCGTCGTCACGTCATCGGCATCGCGCATCAGCGAGCGTTCATCCGCCGGCGAGCGCGCGGCGACCGCCAGCACGGTGGCCGAGCGGTCGATCAGGATGAGGCTGGTGTCGAGCGCGCGCGCCGCCGCGCGCAGGATCGCCGGCAGGCCGGCCCCATCCTCGACGGCGTCCGTTATCGCGGCCAGCGCAGCCAGGTCGGGCGCGGCCGCCCCGGTCTGCTCCTGGGCGCGATCAGCCAATCGGCGCAGTCCCGGTCCGGGTCAGAACACCCTGGGCCACTCGACCACCACCACGACGCCGAGCAACACGCCGGCGCCCACCAGCGCGGCCAGCACGTACGCCGACAGCACCACGGCGAGGACCCGCTCGTGGACTCGCCGGTACGCCGTGACCGCGGGGACGATCACGAGCAGCAGGTAGGCGAGCAGGCCGAGCACGCCGCATCCCGCGGCAACCAGGTAGGTGATCTGTTGGTTGGTCATGGATGTCGAGGGAATTGTGCCCGATGGTGGCGATGGCCGAGTACGGATTCGACCCCAGCGGCCGCGCCACCTTCACACGAACAGCGGAAAGCCGAAATCCAGCGCCACCGGGACCGCGCAGCAAGCGCCAGGGTACCGAGGCGCCAGCGCAGCCGCAGCCGCCGGGGCCCGCACACGCCCCTCACCTCCTGATACATCCCAAAATAGCCCTGCAACTGTGGGCCCCGACCCCGACACGAACGCGTGGTCAGCGCCCGCCTCCCGGACCGCCGCCAGCGCCGGCTCGATGTCCGGGCACAGCGACATCGCGGCGGGCTCGAGGTCGTTGACGAGCAGCCGCGCGGGTAGGCGGTGACCGGGGCTGAGCGAGGACCACAGGTCCGGCAGCCTCGCCGCAAACTCGAGCTCGTCGTTCCGGAGCCCGAGTCGGTCGGCCTCCGCGTACACCGACGCCGTCGACAGGTGGTGCGGCAGCGGCACGATCACAAACGCGTGAGTGGCAAGCGGCTCCCTGAGCTCGACCTCGTCGCCCGCTCCGGTTCCGAGTACGAGCCCGGGAGTGAGTTGGCTCGGCACGTCGGAGCCGAGCTCGGCCGCGAGCTCCGCGAGCGCGGAATGGTCGATCCGCGCAAGCCGCGCCGCCATACGGAGCACGGCCGCGGCGTCCGCCGACCCGCCCCCCATCCCGCCCGCTATCGGAATCTGCTTGCGGATCGTGACCTGCACCCGGGGCGCGTCCCATCCGCGGTCCCGCAACCCCGCCAGAGCGCGGGACACGATGTTCGGCTCCTCAACCCCCGGGCACACGACCTCGTCGTCGAGCAATACGCGAGTGATCAGCTCGAGCTCGTCCGCAAGCGACACCGACTCGATCAGCGTGACGAGCTCGTGGCGACCGTCGGATCGCCGCGACCCTACGAACAGGCTCAGGTTGACCTTCCCCGGCGCCCGCGCGAACAGCTTCACCGGACCGCCAGCCTCGCCGCGAGCTCTCGGAACTCCGACGGCGCGAGCCGCTCGGCGCGCTCATCGGGCGGATGGCCCATGTCCACGAGCGCCGAGCGGGCGCGCTCGCGTACGCCGGGCGGCGCGCCAGGTGCCAGCGCCAGCGACCCTGCGAGTGCCTTGCGCCGGTGCGCGAACGCGTCGTGCACGAGCCTCCGAACCACGGGATCGACCCCCACCGACCCGGACCCCGTCCCCCGCCGCCGCAGCCCGACGAGCACCGAATCGACCCGCGGCACCGGCCGGAACACGGTGCGCGACACGGGCCGCAGAACCTTGACCTCGCACGCGAGCTGGGCCAGCACCGACGGCGCCCCATAGGCCGCCGACCGCGGCGCCGCCGCAAGCCGCTCACCGACCTCCCGCTGGGCCATCACCACCCACGACTCAACCGACGGCAACTCGTCGATCGTGCGCAGGATCACGGTCGCGGCGATCCCGTACGGCAGGTTCGCGACGACCGCGGTCGGCGCCGGGTCCAGTGCCCCGAAGTCGAGCTCAAGCGCGTCGGAAAAATGGACCGTCACGTTGGAAAATCCAACTAAAGAGTCGGTGAGGGCCACCTCGAGGCTCCGGTCGACCTCGACCACGTGCAGATGCACAACGTGAGACGCCAATCGCTCGGACAGCACCCCTTGCCCGCCACCGATCTCGAGCACGACGTCATCCGCGGAGAGCTCCGCGAGCCGCTCGATCACGTCCAGGATGTTCCGGTCGATCAGGAAGTTCTGACCGAGGCGGGTCACCAGCCAAATACCTCGGCCGCGCTTCCCTCGACGGCCGCATCGAACTCCTCGTAAGCCACACGCCGCTCGACCGCGAGCGCCGTCGCCGTCATCGCGACGTGCGCCGGCTGGTTCGGCTTACCTCGCATTACCTGCGGCGATAGGTACGGCGCGTCGGTCTCGACCAGCAGCCGATCCGCCGGGACGCGAACCGCGGCCAGCCGCAGATCGGAAGCCTTCGGATAGGTGACGTTGCCGGCGAACGAGAACCACCAATCGTCATGCGCAAGGCACTCGTCGATCCGGTCGGGCATCGAGAAGCAGTGGAGGATCACTCGCACCCCGCCCGCCAGCTCGGACAGCATCGACAGCGTGTCGTCCTCGGCGGCACGCGTGTGGATTACCAGCGGTTTGCCGACCGCGCGCGCCAGCGAGATCTGAGCCGCGAACGCGCGCTTCTGGTCGGACTCGGGCGCGTAGTCGCGGTAATAGTCGAGGCCGGTCTCGCCAATCGCGACGCATTTCGGATGCGAGGCCAGAGCCTCGAGCTCAGCCAGATCCGCGTCATCGAACCCGGTGGCGCTGTTGGGGTGGCGACCGATCGCCGCGTACACCTGCGGGAAGTCCTCGGCCGCGGCCAGCGCCGCCCGGCACGACGCGCCGTCGGTCCCGACGGTGACGATCCGATTCACCCCGACCTCCGTCGCAGCGGACACAAGCTCCGCGTCCGGCGGTTCACACAGCTCCAAATGGGTGTGGCTGTCGATCACCCGCGTTTCGGGAACAGCGGCTCGAGTGCAGTCACGGAACCGCCGGCAACGCGCGGTGAAAACGACGCGGCGTCGTATTCGAACCGCGGAGCGCCGATCGCCTCGAGCAGACGCGCGCTGCTCGCGGGGATGTACGGATGCAGCAACACGCTGACGACGCGCACGCCTTCGGCCAGCGACGCCAAGGTTTCATCAAGCGCGGCCGCGTTCGAAGGGTCGCGCGCGAGTTGCCACGGCGCGCGCTCCTCGACGTACCGGTTCAGGCGCCGGACGCGCTGCCAGATCAGCTCGAGCGCCTGGGTGACCTCGAGACGGTCAAGCAGCGTGGCCACGTCGGCCGATAGTCCCTGGAACTCGCTCACCAGCGAAGGATCCGTCGTCACCGCGGGAATCGAACCGTCCCGGTATCGGAGCAGCATCGCGATCGTCCGGCTCGCCAGGTTGCCGTATTCGTTCGCCAACTCGCTGTCGTAACGAGCGCGCACCGCGTCGATCCCAACGCTCCCGTCGCCGCCGAATGACACGTCGCGCATCAGGTAGAAGCGGAGCGCGTCGGTGCCGTACTCCTCGATCACGTCGAACGGGTCGAGCACGTTCCCGAGCGACTTGCTCATCTTGCGACCGTCGGCGCCGAGCAGGAAGCCGTGGACGAACACGTGATTCGGGATCGGAAGGTCGGCAGCCATCAGCATCGCCGGCCAGAAGATCGTGTGGAACTTGAGGATGTCCTTGCCGACCAGGTGGTACGTCGCGGGCCAGAAGCGTCCGGTCAGATCCTCGCCCGGCCGGGCGTACCCCAGCGCCGTGTAGTAGTTCAGCAGCGCGTCGAACCACACGTAGAAAACGTGCTCGTGGTCCCATGGCACGGTCACGCCCCACTTCAGCCGCTTGCGCGACAGCGAGATGTCCTGGAGGCCCTGCGCGATGAACGACCGCGCCTCGTTGAAATGGTGGGGCGGCATCACGAAGTCGGCCTGGCCGTCGAACAGCCGCTCGAGCGGCTCCTGGAACGCGGACAGGCGGAAGAACCAGTTCTCCTCCTGGTGGCGCTCGAGCACGATCTCGTGGATCGGACAACGGTTGCCCTCGAGGATCTCGTTCTCGACCTTGAAGTCGGCGCACCGGGGGCAGTACCACCCCTCGTAGATCCCTTTGTACGTGTAGCCGTTGTCGTGCACGCGCTGGAGCACCTGCTGCACGCGCTCCTCGTGCTCCTCGTCGGTGGTCCGGATGAAGAAGTCGTTCGACGCATCCAGTTGCGGCGCCAGAGCCTTGAACTTCTCGGCGTTCAGGTCGGCCAACTGCTGCGGCTCCATCCCCTGCGCCGCCGCCGCGTCGGCGACCGGCTCGCCGTGCTCGTCGGTCCCGGTGAGGAAGAACACGTCCTCGCCGCGCTGGCGCATGTGGCGCGCCGCGACGTCGGCCGCGATCGTCGTGTACGCGTGGCCCAGGTGTGGCTGCGCGTTCACGTAATAGATCGGGGTGGTGATGTAGAAGGACATTCGTTGCAATTGACTTTATTGGGCCTCGCTGCGCTCGGCGTCCATGGGGCCGGTTCCCGCCGGCCGTCCGTGGCCGGCGGGCCTGGACGCGACCACCCCGGCCGGCACGGATGCCGAGCGGAACCGGCGTTGCGGCTGCGGCGCGCTCAGCATCCATGCCTCGCCTAACGCGCCGGCCGCAACATCATCCGGAGGACGCTGCCGACGGCAGCCCCTATTCCGACGTCAACGCGCGATACAGCCGGTTGGCCGCGACCCCGGTGAGCTCCGACACGACCGACGCGGCCGGCCGCGGCTTGGCCCCGGCCTCGACCAGGCGTTGCAGCGCTTCCAAAGCCGGCCCGATCTCGTCGACGACCGACGGCGCGCCACCGACGACGAGCGCGACCTCGCCGCGCGGGGGATCGGACGCGTACCGGGCCGCGAGCTCGGCCGCGGTCCCGCGGACGATCTCCTCGTGGAGCTTGGTCAGCTCGCGGCAGACAGCGACCGGGCGCTCGGGGTCGAGGTCGGCGAGAACCTGCAATGACGCCGCCACCCGCTTAGGCGACTCGAACGCGACCAGCGTCTCGGGGGCGGTGAACACCGCCTGCAACGCGCTCTTCTTGCGCGGCAAAAAGCCTGTGAACCGCCACCGGTCGGCGGGTAGCGCGCTCGCGACCAGTGCCGCCAGCGCGGCCGACGGCCCGGGCAGCACCTCGACCGCCAGCCCCGCGGCGACGCACGCTTGCACCAAAACAAACCCCGGATCCGACACCAGAGGTGTGCCGGCATCGGAGACCAAAGCGACCACGGCTCCGTCGCGCATTTTCGAGACCAGCTCGGCCGCACGAGCGCGCTCGTTGTGCTCGTGGTAGCTGACGAGGCTCCCGCCGACGCCGTAGCGGTCGAGCAGCACACGGCTGCGCCGGGTGTCCTCGCAGGCGACGATGTCCGCGTCGCGGAGAGCCGCGAGCACCCGCAGCGTGACGTCCTCAAGGTTGCCGATCGGGGTCGGGCAGATCACGAGGCGGCCCGCGCTCATCCTGCCGCCTCCGCACGCTGGCGCAGGCCGTCGAACGCGAGCGCCGCGGCCCCGATCATCCCCGCCTCGACACCGAACGCCGCCGGCACGATCTCGACCAGGTCGCGCGAGGGCGGGAGCGCGCGCGCGGCGACTTCGGCCCGTACGGGCCCGAGCAGCAGCTCGCCGGCGCCCATCACGCCGCCGCCGATCACGACGACCTCGGGGTTGAACGTGTTGACGAAGCCGGCGATCGCGACGCCGAGGTTGCGGCCGATCGTCGCGATCGTTTCGATCGCGGCGTCGTCGCCGTCGTGGGCGAGCTCGGTGACCAGCGGTCCGAGGAGCTCGCGGCCCTGGGCGTGGGCCCGACCGAGGCCAGAATGGGGTCGCTCGTGGGCCATCCGCAGTGCCTCACGCGCAAGCGCGGTGCCGGACGCGAGCGATTCGACGCACCCGTGGTTGGGACAGTTGCCCTGGCACGGCGGCCCGTCGCGCTCGATCACCACGTGCCCGAGCTCGGCGGCCGCCCCGACCGCCCCGCGGTAGATCTCGCCGCGGAGGACCAGCCCGCCGCCGATCCCGGTGCCGATCGTGAGCAGCACCGCCTCGTTACAGCCGCGGGCGGCGCCGGCGCGGTGCTCGGCCAGCATCGCGCAGTTGGCGTCGTTGTCGACGAACACGGGCAGGTCGAGGCGTTCGGCCATCACGTCGGCGAACATGATGTTCTTGAGGGGGAGGTTCACGGCGATCACGGCATTGCCCGTCCGCTGATCGATTAAGCTGGGAATTCCGAACCCGACAGCGGCGACCTCCCCGCCGGCGCCGGCGACCGTCTCCTCGACGGCGTCGACGACGACGTCGAGGAGGTAGGAGACGTCCAGGCGGTTGATTGTGCGCTGGGCGCGGTGATGGACCGAGAGCCCAGAATCAACCGCGCCGGCAAGCAGCTTCGTACCGCCCATGTCGACGCCGATGGTGCGCCGGCCCGGCATGCCGTCACTATATGCATACACATGCCAAGCGATCTTGAACAGCCTGAGTACAAGCTCTACCGCGCCGGTCCGAAGGGCCTGAAGGCCCGCCTGCGCGGCGAGGACGACGAGCTTCAGGGTCCGGTCGAGTACCGGAAATACAAGGGCGGACGCGAGCGTGGGCCCGGGACCGGGCGCCGGATCACACCCAAGCGGGTGATCCTCGGCGTCGTCGGCGTGATCGTGGCGTGGCTGCTGTTGTCGCTGGTGCTGTTCCTGATCAGCGCCCAGACGCACTCGGGCGGCCCGCTGGTGGCGGCGGCGGAGCCGGAGCTGAGCTCCGGCGGTCCGATGCTGACCTCGGCCAACACGATCCTGATCCTCGGCCTCGATAACCGGCCGACGACCGGTCAGGACTCGAAGGAGGGTGGTGGCGCGAACACGAACGAAGCCGACGCCAACACCGACACGATCATGCTGTGGCGCGTCGGGGGCGGCGTGTCGCGACGGCTCTCGATCCCCCGCGACACGCTGGTGAACATCCCAGGCCACGGCCAGGCGAAGATCAACGCGGCCTGGGCGTACGGCGGACCTGCGCTCGCGCTGAAGGTGATCAAGCAGTTCACCGGCCTCCAGATCAACCATCTGGTCGTGATCGATCTGGCCAACTTCCCGAAGTTCATCGACGACATCGGCGGGGTCACGGTCAAGACCGGCAAGATCTGCTCGACCATCTCCGGCGGAGCCGCCAGGGGCGGCTTCACGCTCAATCTCAATCCCGGCGTCCACCACCTCAACGGCGAGCAGGCGATGATCCTGGCCCGCACCCGCGAGAACACCTGCAACGCAGCCAGCAACGACCTGACCCGCGAGGCGACGCAGCAGCAGATCCTCAACTCGATCAAGTCCCAGCTGCTGACGGTCCACACGTTCTTCCACCTCCCCTGGGCCGCCTGGGATGCCCCGAGCGTGTTCCAGACCGACATGGGCGGGATCACGCTGCTCCAGATGTTCGCGGCCGCGGAGATCGGCGGTTCGGCGCCCCCGAGCCTGTTGAGCGAGACCAACAGCACCTACAACGGCGAGGACGTCCTGATCCCGAACCAGGCCAACGTCCAGGCCCAGGTGTCGAAGCTGCTGAACGGCTGAGCGCGCTCGAGTTGGCCCCACCGAGGGGCCTTTTTGAGCAGCCTCTTCAGGTTTTCGAATTTCTGCCGATAGAGAAGGGGTGAGTTCCCCCTGCACACCGGTCGGCTGGGCCGCCGCAGCATCGAACAGCCGTCCAGGGTGAAGGACCGCCGGAACTTCCTTCGCCGCCACGCGCGGCTCCTCGCGGGCGTAATCGCGACCGTGCTCGCGGCCGGCGTCGCGCTCGTCGCGCACTCAGCCGGGACCGCTCACGGAGCGCCCACGGCCCACGGCGCGCAGGCGACCGCGAGCGGCTCCACGAACGCTGCGGCGGGGACGGGGACGCCGGCGCGGGGAACCGCCGCCTCTGCGCCGCTCAGCGCAGGGGCCCATACGCCGGCCCACACCGCTGGGACCGGCGGGACCCGGCGCCCCGGAACTCCGTCGACCGTGCCGACCGCCACCGCCGTGGCACAGGCGCTGCACCAGGCGACGGGCCTAACCTCAGCGCAGGTAACGACCCGGAACCTGTGCGCGCCGGCCGCGAAGGGGCAGGCCAGGTGCGCCGGCGAGATGCTCGTCCTGCGCTCGAACGGCGCCCCAGTCCGGCCGCACGTCGGGGCTCAGGCCTCGCTCGGCCGGGTCCGGCCCGGACGCGCTCGGACCGGAGCGAAGCTCGCCGCCGCGCCGGCGGCGGGCCAGCCCCAGGCGGCCACGCCCGCCTATCTCGAGCAGGCCTACGACCTGTCGTACCTGTCGCAGACCGGCGGCAGCAGCGACACGGTGGCGATCGTCGACGCCTACGACGACCCCACGGCAGAGGCCGACCTCGCCGTGTACCGCTCGACGTACGGCCTCCCCGCGTGCACGAGCCAGAACGGCTGCTTCAAGAAGGTCAACCAGCACGGCTTGGCGTCACCGCTGCCTCCGGCCGAGGCCTCGTGGGACGGAGAGATCTCGCTCGACCTCGACGCGGTCTCGGCCGTCTGCCCCAACTGCCACATCCTGCTGGTCGAGGCCGCATCCTCGTTCGACACCGACCTCGACGCGGCGGTGCAGACCGCCGCCAGGATGGGCGCCAATCAGATCTCGGCCAGTTGGACGTTCACCTCGAGCCAGGTCCCCACCGGCACATACACCTTCCCGGGCGTCGCCACAGTGGCCGCGACCGGCGATGACGGGTACGTCGGTCCCGGCTATGACGACTATCCGGCCGCGTTCCCCGGCGTGACCGCCGCGGGCGGGACCACGCTGGCCCCCGCGAGCAGCGCCGGCGCGCGCGGCTTCAGCGAGGGAGCGTGGTCGTGGAACGGCGAGTCGGGTGGGGGCTCCGGCTGCGACGTGAACTTCCCCCAACCGAGCTACCAGCCCAACGCGGGATGCGCCGGCCGCGCCTACTCGGACCTTTCCGCGGACGCGAATCCTTCGACCGGACTCAACGTCTACAACGACGGCAGCTGGGGTCTGATCGGCGGGACCAGCCTCTCGACGCCGCTGATCGCCGCGTACTACGCGATCAGCGGTGTCCAGGACGCCACGCCGCAGTGGGCCTACACCGACAGCTCTCAGCTCAACGACCTCGTCACCGGCTCGACCGGCGAGTGCCCTGCCGGGCTCGGCTACATCTGCGACGCCGGCGTGGGCTACGACGGTCCGACCGGCGTCGGGTCGATCTCGGGCGCGACCGCCACCGGGGCACCGGGCATCGGCGGCCCCTCGATCGGCCCGGGCTCGGGCGACACGTACACGCAGAGCGCCGGCAGCCACGGCGCGACGATCGCCGGCGGCATCTATCGGAATGGGCTGAACACGACCTGGTGGATCCAGTACGGCACGACCAACGCCTACGGCAACCAGACCGCCGCCACCGACATCGGGGCCGGGAGCGCGCCGCTCGCCGTCACCGGCTACATCCCGGGGCTCGCGCCGGGAACCACCTACCACTACCGGCTGGTGGCCCAGAACAGCCTCGGGACGACCTACGGATATGACTACACGGTGACGACCGCGGCGGCATCGGCGACGGCTCCGGTCGCGTCGCTGTCGGTCTCGCCGACCGCGCCGGCGCCGGGTTCGAGCGTGACGTTCGATGCGAGCTCGTCGACCGGCGGAAACGGTCCCGCGATCACCGACTACCAGTGGAACTTCGGCGACGGCACCCCGGTCGACGACGTCGGCGCCAGCTCCAGCGTCCAGCACATCTACGCGAGCCGCGGCGTCTACACCGTCACGCTGACCGTGACCAACGGCGCGGGAAGCGATTCCACCACGCAGACCGTGACGGTCGATGACCCGCCGACCGCCGCGTTTACGAGCTCCCCGGCGACCGTCGCCGCCCCCGGCGCCTCGGTCAGCTTCGACGCGAGCGCGTCCGCCCCCGGCGCCAGCGGCGGCACGATCACCGACTACAGCTGGAACTTCGGCGACGGCACCCCGGTCGACGACGCAAGCGGTAGCGCTGGCGCTTCCCACGCGTTCGCCTCGCCCGGCGTCTACCCGGTCACGCTCACCACCACCGACGACCTCGGCGTCAGCACCACCGCCACTGAGCAGGTGACCGTCGACGCGCCGGCGGCGGCGTTCACGACCACGCCCGCGACCGTGGTTGCGCCCGGCTCTCCGGTCACCTTCGACGCCAGCGGCTCGACCGACCCCGAGGGCACGATCACCGACTACCAGTGGAACTTCGGCGACGGCACCCCCGTCGACGACGCCGGCACCAGCACCGGCGTCCAGCGCGCGTACGCGGCTCGCGGCACCTACACCGTCACGCTCACGGTCACCAACAACTTCGGGCAGACGAGCACTGCCACCCACACGGTCACGGTCGACGACCCGCCGACCGCCGCCTTCACGACCTCGCCGGCGACCGTCGCGGCCCCGAGCGCCACCGTCAGCTTCAACGCGAGCACGTCCGCCCCCGGCGCCAGCGGCGGCACGATCACCGATTACAGCTGGAACTTCGGCGACGGCACCCCCGTCGACGACACGAGCGCGACGGCCGCAGCGAGCCACGCGTACGCGTTGCCCGGGGTGTACACCGTCACGCTCACCACTACCGACGACCTCGGCGTCAGCGCCACCACCACCCACCAGATCACCATCGACGCTCCCGACCGCGGCGTTCACCCCCTCGGCGACCGTCTCCGCCCCGGGCGCCACCGTCACGTTCGACGCGAGCGCGTCGACTGACCCCGAGGGCACGATCACCGACTACAGCTGGAACCTCGGCCATAACTACACCGTCGACACGGGGACCACCCCGAGCTTGCAGCGACAGTTCTGGCACCGGGGCGTCCGCACCGTCACGCTCACGGTCACCAACAACTTCGGTCAGACGAGCACCGCGACCCACACGGTCACGGTCGACGACCCGCCGACCGCTGCGTTCACGAGCTCGCCGGCGACCGTCGCGGCCCCCGCCGCCACCGTCAGCTTCAACGCGAGCGCGTCCGCCCCCGGCGCCAGCGGCGGCACGATCACCGATTACAGCTGGAACTTCGGCGACGGCACCCCCGTCGACGACACGAGCGCGACGGCCGCGGCAAGCCACGCGTACGCGTCCCCGGGACGTACACCGTCACCCTCACTGCCACCGACGACCTCGGCGTCACCGGCACGGCGACCGAGCAGATAACCGTCGACGCACCCTCTCCGGCGTTCACGACCTCCCCGAGCACGCCGGCCCCGGGGTCGAGCGTGACCTTCGACGCCAGCGGATCCACCGACCCCGAGGGCACGATCACCGACTACAGCTGGAACTTCGGCGACGGGAGCCCGGTCCAGGATGCCGGCGGCACCGACGCCATCCAGTACACCTACGCGACGCGCGGCACGTACAACGCAACGCTGACGGTCACGAACAACTTCGGGCAGACGAGCACCACGACCCGGAGCGTCACCGTCGACGACCCGCCGAGCGCCGCTTTTACCCCCTCGACGACCGTCGCCACCCCCGACGCCACCGTCAGCTTCAACGCGAGCGCATCCGCCCCCGGCTCGAGCGGCGGCACGATCATCGGCTACAGCTGGAACTTCGGTGACGGCACCGCCGTCGCCGACGGGGGCGGGAGCCCCGACGCGAGCCACGCGTTCACCGCGCCCGGGACGTACACGGTCACGCTCACCACCACCGACGACCTCGGCGTCAGCACCACGACGATCGAGCGGATCACGGTCAAAGCGCCCGAACCGCCGCCCACGATCACGGTGTCCCCGAGCCCACCCGCGTCAACGCCGACTCCCGCGCCGTCGACCAGCGCGATCGCGACCACGCCAAAGACAATCACCGCGCTGCTGACCGCCTCGAAGAAGCAGCGGCTCGCCGCTGCCGCCGCGCACGGCGTCCGCATCCGCCTTTCGACGAACGCGAGCACCACGGTCAGCTTCCAGATCACGATCCCGCGCTCCGAGACCCGCCAGGGCACAGGGCCAGGCCGACCAAGTCGCAAGCCGGTCGTGCTCCTGCAGACGGGAGCTCGTGGCTTCGGAGCCGGGACCTACACGATCACGCTGAAGCTCTCGAAGGCCGCGGTTCGCGAGCTATCGGGCGCGGGGCCGCTCACGGTGACCGTCCGGATCACGGTGGTCGGGTCCAACGGCGCCAAGCTCACGCGCTCGGCGAAGATCACGCTCGAGCGCTGAACCCGCTAGCGCGCGTGAAGGTGCGGGCGCGCGTCAGTCGGACGACTTGGACGCGGTGGCGCTGGAGGAGCCCGCCTTGGAGTCGGATTTCGATTTCGAGTCCGAGGATTTCGACTCGGACGATTTCGACTCGGACGATTTCGAATCCGACGAGCTCGAGCTCGACGAGCTGTCGCTCTTCTCGGAGCTGCTGTTCTCGCGGGCGCGCTTGCGCGTTCCGTAGTCGGTGTTGTAGAAGCCCGACCCCTTGAAGTGCACGGCCACCGGGTGGAACACGCGAGACACCGGCGCCTCGCACGTCTCGCAGATCTGGACCGGATCGTCGCTCATGCGCTGCATCACTTCGAACTGGTGGCCGTGCTCGCACCTGTACTCGTAGATCGGCATCGCTTCAATTAGTATAGGCCGCGGTTTTGGCACTCTCAAGGGGAGAGTGCCAACGGTCGGGGGCGACCGGCCGTCGATACCATCTGGCGCCGTGCCCGACGATCCCACTCAAACCGACGTGGTCACGATGGACAAGATCGTCTCGCTGTCCAAGCGGCGGGGGTTCGTGTTCCCGAGCAGCGAGATCTACGGCGGCCTCGGGTCGAGCTACGACTACGGCCACTACGGGGTCCTGCTCAAGAACAACGTCAAGAACCTGTGGTGGCGGGCGATGCTCCAGGAGCGCGACGACGTGGTCGCGCTCGACTCGGCGATCATCCAGCACCCGCGGACGTGGGAGGCGAGCGGGCACCTGGCCGGCTTCACCGATCCACTGGTCGACTGCCGCACGTGCAAGCTGCGCTTCCGGGAAGACCATCTGGCCCAGTCGGCGTGCGGGCGCAAGCCGAGCAAGCACCCCGGCGAGACCCCGGACTGCGACCTGACCGAGTCGCGCGACTTCAACCTGATGTTCGAGACGACCGTCGGGCCGGTGAAGGAGGAGGGGTCGACGGTCTACCTGCGCCCCGAGACCGCCCAGGGGATCTTCCTCAACTTCAAGAACTACATGCAGTTCGCGCGCAAGAAGCCGCCGTTCGGGATCGCCCAGATCGGCAAGAGCTTCCGCAACGAGATCACGACCGGGAACTTCATCTTCCGCACCCGCGAGTTCGAGCAGATGGAGATGGAGTTCTTCGTGCCCCCGCCCGACGCCGGCAAGTGGCACCAGCACTGGCTGTCGGAGCGGATGCGGTGGTGGACCTCGCTCGGACTGCGCCCCGACCACCTCCGGCTTCGGCCCCACGACGACGACGAGCTGTCGCACTACTCGAGCGCCACCAGCGACGTCGAGTACCTGTTCCCGATCGGCTGGTCCGAGCTCGAGGGGATCGCCAACCGCGGCGACTTCGATCTGACCCAGCACGCGAAGTTCTCCGGCCAGAAGCTCGAGTACGTCGACACCGCGACCGGCGACCGGTACGTGCCGCACGTGATCGAGCCCGCCGCCGGCGTCGATCGCGCGATGCTCGCGTTCCTCGTCGATGCCTACGACGAGGATGAGATCGAGGGCGAGCAGCGCACGGTGCTGCGCCTGCACCCGGTCCTCGCGCCGGTGAAGGTCGCGGTGCTCCCGCTGGTTCGCAAGGACGGCCAGCCCGAGCTTGCCGTCGAGGTGTTCCGCGAGCTCCGCGACCACGTCCAGGCCGAGTACGACGAGGGCGGCGCGATCGGCCGCCGCTACCGTCGCCAGGACGAGATCGGCACCCCGTGGGCGGTGACGATCGACCACCAGTCGCTCGAAGACCAGACCGTGACGCTGCGCGATCGCGACAGCCTCGTGCAGGTGCGGGTACACATCGGTGAGCTCGTCGACGTGATCCGCGGTCGGCTGAGCGAGCCGTGGCGGTCACCCAAGCTGGACTCCTAGCCGCCGGCGCGTAGTCCCGGCGGCGCGCCTCGCGGGCGTCGCGTGCCAAACTACACAGGCGAAGGATGACGCCGTCGATCGCCGCCGACCAGGTCTCTTACGCCGACCTGTACGCCCGCTGGGAGCAGGGCAACTGGAGCGCGACCGGACTCGACTTCACGACCGATCGCGAGCAGTGGCAGCAAGAGTTCACCGAGCTCGAACGCCGCGGGGCCACGTGGACGTACTCGCTGTTCTTCCACGGGGAGGACTCGGTCGCCGACAACCTGTCGCCGTTCATCGACGCCGCCCCGCTCGAGGAGCAGAAGTACTTCCTCGCCACCCAGCAGGTCGACGAGGCGCGCCACGCGGTGCTGTTCGCGCGATTCATGCGCGAGGTCGCGGGCGCGGGGACTGACGTCGGCTCGTCGCTGGAGCACACGCGTCCACGCCTCACGTGGGGCTTCCGCAAAGTGTTCGAGCGGCTCGACCAGATGGCCGACGAGCTCCGACGCGACCGGTCGCGGCCGAAGCTGGCCCAGGCGATCACGCTGTACCACCTCGTGATCGAGGCATCGTTGGCGCAGCCCGGACAGCACTTCATCGAGGAGGGACTGACCCGCCGCGATCTGTTGCCGGGATTCCGCGAGGGCGTAGGCAACGTCGCCCGCGACGAGCAGCGCCACATCGCGTTCGGCGTGAAGATGATCGCCGACCTGGTCCGCGAGGACCCCGACTGCGAGCCCGCGATCGCCGACCTCCTGCGCGAGATCCTGCCGTTCACGGTTGCGGTGTTCGTGCCGCCCGGCTGGGACGAGCGCTACATCACCAGCTTCGGCTTCACCCTCCAGGACATCTACACGCAGGGTGCCGAAGCGATGGAGGGCCGATTGCGCGCCGCCGGCCTTGACCCTGGTTCGATGCGGTTGGGGCTGCCGTTCGACATGCCGGCGGCCGCGCGGGCCGAGCGCGGGCTCACGCTGCTCCGCGCCGGCTACCTCGGCGAGCGCAACGGCGGCGTCAAACCGAGCCCGGAGGCGACCGCGATGCTGTTCGACGGCCTTCGCCGGCAGATCGACGCCTCCGTCGCCCCCGGCGCGACGATCCAGTGGGATTTCAGCGACGCCGAGCCCTGGCACCTGCGGATCGCCGGCTCAGGCGCGCCCACCGCGGTGGCGCCGGGGCGTGCCGAGCACCCAGACCTCACGTTCCACTGCCGGCTGCAGGACTGGGTCGACATTGCCGCCGGGCGCACCGAGCCGTGGCGTTCCCTGCTCCACGGGAAGGTGCGTCCGACCGGCAAGCTGCGGATGCTGGTCCGGGCGCCGAAGCTGTTCGGGTGAGCGGGGCCGTCTAGGGAACGTCTAGGGAACGGTGAGCGTGACCGGCGGCGAGGCGCCGGCGACGTTCCGGGCGCCCGCGGTGGTGCGCGCGACGAGCACGTAGCGCCCCGGCCGCGGGGCGGTGAAGCTCGCCCCGAACGTGCCCGCGCCGGCGGGAGCGTGCTTCGACTGGTGCAGGTGGCGGCGGCCTTTGGACAGCCGGTACAGGTCGACGATCACGCTCGCGCGGTGAGGCGAGACGGTGCCGCTGACCTGGACCGGCGCGCTCGACTCGAGCGTCAGCGTGAGTGCCGGCGCCACCTCGATCGCGGCGACGTCGGACACGGCCGCCGGCGCCGAGCGGTGGAGCGCGCGCAGGAAAACGTTCGCGGTCGGCGTCAGCGTGACGCTCCAGTTCCCGCCGCCATCGGTGGTGGCGCTCGCGATCGTGTTCGCTGACTCGGGGGCGATCTGCTGGATTTCGATCGGGGCGCCGGCGAGCGGCGCGCCGCTCGAGAGGTCCGTCAGCCGACCGGACACGCCGGTGGCGGCGCCAGCGTTGACCGGCGTCGACGGTGCCGAGATCGTGGCGCGGGCCGGCTTGCCCGCGAGGCCGGCGACCGGTGGTCGGATCGACGGCAGGCGGGCGTAGAAGGCGTTGCCGGGGCAGTCCGTCGTGTCGCCGTCGCGGTGACCCGCGATCCGCGGCAGCGACACGTGCGCGCCCGGCGCGAACGGCGTGTAGAACGCGTCGTACGGCGCCACCTCGACGGTGACGCGGCCGAGCGCGGGGACGCCGTGGAGCGAGAGCTTCCAGGCGAGCGCGTGCTCGAGGGCGCCGATCGCCGCCGGCGAGGGCACGATGTCGCTGAACGTACCGAGCACGACTATCCCGGTCGTCTCCTGGTTGTAGCCGCCGGCGTGCGCGCCGACCACCGGCAGATCGATCCCGCCCGCCCGCGCCTCCCAGATCCCTCCGTAGGCGTCGATCGCGAAGTTGTAGGCGATATCCCAGAAGCCCCGCACGTAGACGTGGTAGTCGAAAATCCCCCGCAGGATCGCGGGGACCTGGCTCTGCGCGTAGCCATTGGTCCCGTCGCTGTGGTGTACGAACGCGAGCTTGACCGTTCCGTACTCGGGGACGTGCCTCGGCGGAGCCTGGCCTCCAGCCCATGCCGAGCGCGCGATGATCTGCGGCTGGCCGGGCCCCGCGTCAAGGATCGGCTGAGCCAGCGGCATCGCCTGGGCGGCAATCGCCTCTGCGGCGCGTGCGGGCGCCTGGACGGAGCGGGCCGCGACGAAGTGAAGGCGGAGTCCCTTGACCGGGTGCGAGCTGCGGAGCTGGACGTAGTCGGCGGGGCCGCTCCAGATCGGCTCGCCGAACAGCCCAGCCTGCTCGCTGACAGGTCCACTTTCGTGGGTGCGATCGGGGCCGTGGCCAAGGACCGACGCAACCGCCCACGCGCTCCAGGACCCGGTGGCGCCACGTGTGCGTAGCTCGATCCGGACGTGCTTCGGGGCGCCCCACTCGATGCCGACGAGCGAGAACGACGCTGGTGCCGCAATCGCCGGCGACTCGCCCGCCACGGTGCCGACCCAGCGGCTGAATACGCCGGCCGGCGGGGCCGCTCAACGCAGCGAGCGCGCCGCTCGGGCGCACGAAGGAGGCGGCACCGGCCGCGGCCGCCCCGCGCAGGACGGCTCGGCGCGTTAGGCCAGTGCGTTCGTCAGACGTCATCTTCCCCGCTAATGCACGTTACCCTGCGCCGCGACCCTGAACCCGCCGGGCACCGTGGTCGCGCTGACCGACTGTACCTGGACGTGCGGATCGTTGAACAGCGTGAGCGTCGCGATCCCTCCGAACGGGACGTCCGGCGCGACCACGAGCGCGCCGTTCTGGGCCGCCACGGTGGCGTCGACGGTGGCCTTCAACCCGAGGAAGCTGGCGGTGCCGCGCAGCGTCAGCTGGCCGTTCCCGGATGCGATCGGCTCGACGTTGTCGAGGAAGAACACCGCCGATCGGAGATCCGCCTCGGTGACGGTCGCTGCGCCGGTGAGCTCGCTGCCGCGCTTCTGCAGCGTTGCGTTGCGGAGCGTCAGAGGCCCGACCTCGAGCTGCTGGGCCGAGGCGTCGATCTTGCCGGCGTCGCTTGACCCGGCGAGCGTGCTCCCGAGGTGGCCGACCCCCGAGCGGTAGCTGCCCATCCGCACGACGACGCTGTCGGCGCGATGCCACAGGAGCTTGATCGCGGGAAACGCGCTCACCTTGATCTCGAGCACCGTGCCCGACTTCTCGAGCTGGTCGCGGAGGCGCTGCGCCGCGATCCCGGGAAGCACGAGTTGTGCCACGACCAGGATGAGCAGCACACCGCCGGCCGCGACGAGAACGGCTATTCGGCGCACCGGCCTGTCAGCTCAGCAGGGCGCGCGCGGCGATGATCGCCTGCTCGGTGAGCGGGCCGATGTCGAGCTCGGGCTCGCTGAGCCGCCTGACGATCACGCCGTCGGCCAGCGCGAGCAGGAACATCGCGGCCAGCTCCGGCTCGACCCGCAGCGCCAGCACGCCGGCTGCGCGCTTGTGCTCGAGCGCATCGCTGAGGTGAGAGCGCGTCCGGCGTCCCAGCTCCGCTAGCTCGGCGGCGAGCTCATCGTTGCGCTGGGCGAGCGTCAGCATCTCGTAGATCATCACCGGGGCGGGTCCGTCGCCGAGCAGGTCCTCGAAGCTCCGCACGAGCGCGTCGAGCACGCTCTCGGCGTCGCCTGCACCGCTGATCGCCCCCTCGAGGCGCTCGATCCGGACGTCGGACTCGCGCCGCACGACCTCGATCAGCAGCCGCTCCTTGGTGCCGAAGTAGTAGTGGAGAAGCCCACGCGAGACGCCGGCCTCGTTCGCGACGTGATCGAACGTCGAGCCGGCGATGCCGCGGGCGGCCACACTCGCGCGCATCGCCTCGACGATCCGCGCCGCCTTGTCGCCGGCCAGCTCGCGAGCCGTCGAGACGCGTGGTTGGGTTGCCGCCTCCAAGACGCGCCGATTCTAGTCGAGCGTAGTCGGGCCCCGGTGGCGCGCCCGAGCCGGTGTTGGCCCGTTAACGCGCCGGAGGCGCCGGTGGCGCCTCCGATCCAGGGGGTCGATATCGACTCACTTCCGGCTAAGCAGCTCCGACCGGTGAGCTCGGAGGGGTCGACGGGGCGGTGGCCGGCGGCGTGTACTGGAACTCCTCTTCCTTGCCGAACACCGTGTCGAGGACCTTGGTGCGGAGCTTCTCGCTGCCGGCGAGCGCGAGCCCGAAACCGAGGGACAGGATCAGGAGCTTGCGACCGAACCCGCGGCTCTTCTTGATTTCCTTCTTCGGAGCCTCGGTCAGCGCAGTGGTCGCGTCCCGAAGCGCCTCGACCGCGACGTGCAGATCGTGATGGAGCTTCTTGTCCTCGAGCAGCGCCTTGGACGGGGCCTTCCCGTTGGTCAGGCGGGAATACGCGCTCCTGCTCGAGTCGTACGCGGTCTTGACGTTCTCCCGCAGCTGAGCGTCCTGGATGATCCGCCGTAGGTACGGCGTCGCCTTGCTGATCGTCTCGATGTCCACGGCATTGAATGGAGCCGCCATGGGCTTCTTGCGTCTTGTTGACATAGGTCTCCCTCTTTGCGTGGGGTCGTGATTGGTCAGGATACGCGAATAGGACGGCCCGCCGGTCGTTTCTCCTCGCAACCGATTGCGTTCACGCCGGCTCCAAGCGGGCGATCCGGCGAGCGGTCGTTTACGCGGCGCGGAGTGTCTTGGGGCGCCGGGGCGCGGCGCGCCGCTGGAGCGCCGTGTCGAGGGCCTCCTCGACCGTGGAGACGAACTGGAACTCGATGTCCTTGCGCAGGTGCTCGGGGATCTCGTCGGCGTCCTGTTCGTTGAGGCGCGGCGCGATCACGCAGCGGATGCCGTTGCGCTGAGCGGCCAGTGCCTTCTCCTTGAGACCGCCGATCGGCAGCACCTGGCCGGTCAGCGTGATCTCGCCGGTCATCGCCACGTCGGCCCGGACGAGCCGCCCGGTCAAGAGCGACGTGAGCGCCGTGACCATCGCCACGCCCGCGCTCGGACCGTCCTTGGGCGTGGCGCCGGCGGGGACGTGGATGTGGATGTCGTGGGTCGCGAACCAGTCGTCGGCGAGGTCGGGGACCAGCTCGGACGCATTGCTGCGCAGGTACGAGAGCGCCGCCTGCGCAGACTCCTGCATCACCTCGCCGAGCTGGCCGGTGATCGTCAGCCCGCCCTTCCCGGGCATCGAGGTCGCCTCGATGAACAGCACCTCGCCGCCCACCGGCGTCCACGCCAGCCCGGTCGCGACGCCCGGACGCGCCGTGCGCCGCCGGGCCTCCGAGAAGAACCTCCGCTTGCCGAGCAGCTCGCGAACGCGCGGCTCCGTGATCGTCACCTTCCGCTTGAGGGTTCCCTCCGCGACCTGCCTGGCGATCTTTCGGCAAATCGTGCCGATCTCGCGCTCGAGCTGGCGGACGCCCGCTTCCCGCGTGTAGTCCGCGATGATCACCCGCAGCGCGGGGTCGCCGAACGCGATCCGGCTCTTGCTGAGCCCGTTGCGCTCGATCTGGCGCGGCACCAGGTAGCGCCGCGCGATCTGGAGCTTCTCCTCCTCGGTGTACCCGGCGAGCTGGATCACCTCCATCCGGTCTCGCAGGGGTCCGGGAATCGTGTCGAGCGTGTTCGCCGTGCACACGAACATCACGTCCGATAGGTCGAATGGAAGGTCGAGGTAGTAATCCCGGAACGTGTGGTTCTGCTCGGGGTCGAGCACCTCGAGCATCGCGCTCGACGGGTCCCCGCGGAAGTCCGAGCCCATCTTGTCGATCTCGTCGATCATCAGCAGCGGGTTCCTGACGCCGGCGTCGCGCAGCGCGCGGATGATCACGCCCGGCAGGGCGCCGATGTACGTCCGCCGGTGGCCGCGGATCTCGGCCTCGTCCCGCAGGCCCCCGACGCTGACCCGTTCGAACTCGCGGCCCAGCGCGCGCGCCATCGAGCGGCCGAGCGACGTCTTGCCGACGCCCGGAGGGCCGAGGAAGCACAGGATCGAGCCACGCGCGTCGGGCTTCAGCCGGCGCACCGCGAGGAACTCGAGGATCCGGTCCTTGACCTGCTCGATGTCGTAGTGGTCCTCGTCGAGGACCTTGCGAGCGTGCTCGAGGTCGAGGTTGTCCTCGGTCTCCTTGTCCCACGGCAGCGCGGCGATCCACTCGAGGTAGGCGCGGACGACGCCGTACTCGGCCATCGCCGGCTGCAGCCGCTCCAGCCTGGCCAGCTCGCGGTCGACCTGCTTGCGGACGACCTCGGGGAGCTCGAGCTCCTCGAGCTGCTTGCGGAGCTCGTTTACCTCGGCCTGGACCTCGTCGGTTTCGCCGAGCTCCTCCTGAATCGCCTTCAGCTGCTGGCGCAGGAAGTACTCGCGCTGGCCCTTGTCGAGCTCGGACTGAACCTGGGACTGGATCTTCGAGCCGATCGCCACCACCTCGAGCTCACGGGCGAGGATCTCCGACAGCCTTCTGAGCCGCTTGCCGACGTCGAGCTCCTCGAGCAGCGCCTGCTTCTCCTCGGTCGGGATCCGCAGCGCGCCGGCGATCAGATGCGCCAGCACGCTGGGGTCGTCGACGTTGGCGACCATGATCTGCAGCTCCTCGGGCAGGTACGGGACCTGCTCGATGATGTCCGTGAACGTGTGCTGGACGTTGCGCATGAGCGCGGTCAGCTCGGGCGTCTGGTCGACCACGTCGGGCGCCTCGACGATCTCGGCTGTGAGATACGGCTCGGTCTGGATCCATTTCTCGATCCGGATCCTCTGACCGCCCTGGATCAGCACGCGCAGGGTCCCGTCGGGCACGCGGATCATGCGCGCCACCGTTCCCAGCACCCCGACGTCGTACAGGTCGTCCGGCGTGGGTGTCGCGGCCTCGGTGTTGCGACTCGCGACCATCGCGAGCGAGCGGTCGCCGCCCAGCACCGCGTTGATCAGCTCGACGCTCCGAGGCTGGCCGACGTTGAGCGGGATCAGCATGTCCGGGAACGTGACGGAGTCCCGCAGCGGCAGCACGCCGACCTGGTGGGGCAGCTCGCGGCCGGCGCCGACCGTCACGTCACGAGCGGAGCGCTCCGCGGTGCCGATCTCGATCACAAACGGACCTCGGTCACGAGCCGTCGTCCAGCTCGGTGATCCGGACCGTCCGCGCCTCCACCAAGCCGCGCGCCAGCGGCAACTCCACCCGCAGCATGCCGTCCTCGTAAACGGCCTTGGCCTCCTGTGCGCGCACGTCGGCGCCCAGCTCGATCACGCGCTGAAACTGGCCCCGCTCGATCTCCACCTGCTGGTACACATCGGTCTGCGACCCCACCGGCCGCCGGGTTCCGCTCAAAATCAGCTTGCGGCCCTCGATCTCGAGCCCGATCTCGGCCGGGTCGATCCCGGCCAGCTCCGCGGTCACGATCGCACGCGGCGGGTCCAGCGTGTACGAGACGTCGACCGCCGGCAGGAAGCCGACGCGCCGGCGCGACATGCCGGCGCGCTCGAATACGTCGCCGAACAGCTGATCCATCTCGCGTCGCATCCGTTCGAAGTTGGCGAACAGGTCACGCTCGGACATGTGTGCGGAGCTTAGCCCGCCGGTTGGGGGTGGCGGGTGGCGGGGTCAGGCGCCGGCGCGTGACGATCAGGCGCCGGCGGCCGGATCGTCGAGGGGCTCGAGCACGGGCCGGCGGATGTGTTCGTACACGACCGACGTGTTGACGTCGGCGACGTCGGCGCGCTCGGTCAGCCGGTCGATCACGAACGCGTACAGCGCGTTGGTGTCGGGGACGGCGACGTGGAGCAGGAAGTCGTAGGAGCCGGACACGACGAACACGCCGACGATCTCGGGCAGTTCGCTCAGCCAGTTGCGGAACGACTCGATGTTCTCGCGGTTCGGTGGACGGATCGTGACCGCGATCAGCGCCTGGACGCGCCGGCCGAGCGCGTCGAAGTCGATGTCCGCGTGGTAGCCGCGAATGACCTCGGTGGCGCGCAGGGCCCGCACGCGCTCGAGCGATGTCGACGGCGACACGTGCACGGCGGCGGCGAGGTCACGGTTGGTCTTCCGTGCATCGTTCTGCAACTCCCGAACCAGCGCCCAGTCGATCGAATCAAGTTTGGCATCCATCCCGAATCACCGTACAGCATACGGAGTTCATGCCATAGATCAACCTATGTGATGGACTCAGGCCCGATGCACACGACAAATGGCAACGCTATCCCCGAGCGGTGCGTGATCGTCGTCGACGAGTCGCTCCCTGCGGGGCTCGCCGCCAACGCCGCCAGCGTGCTCGCGATGACACTGGGCTCGACCGTTCCCGCGCTGCTACGACGAGTTCCGGGCGCACGTCGGACAGACCCCGGCGACGGACCTCCGGTACCTCGGCATCGCGGTCTATGGCGCGCGTCGCGCAGTCGCGAGGCTCACCGGCAGCCTCCCGCTCTTGCGCTAACGCTCGTTTACCGCGCGGCTCACCGCGACCACCGCGCGTTCACCGCGCGGCTCACCGCATGCACCGCACGCACCCCAAGCACCGCACGCACCGCACGCACCGCGCAACGGTCACCCCGCTCATTCCGCCGGCGGGGTGTTCGAGTCGGCCCCCGGCAACGTGTACACCGCGCCTTCATGAGCGAGCTCGATCGGGCGGCCGTAGGCGGTATCGGCCTCGGCCCGCGCCCACTCAGAGTCGAGCTCGTCCGAGAAGTGGGTGATCACGAGCCGGCGCGCGCCGGCGCGTCGGCCGTGCTCGCCGGCTTCCGCCGGCGTGAGGTGCCCGCGCACGCCGGTCCGCTCGGGCCGCGGCAGCGTCGCCTCGATCAGCAGCAGGTCGGTCCCCCGCGCGAAATGCACGAGCTGTTCGTTGGGGCTGCAGTCGGCGCTGTACGTGAGCCGGCCGGTGCGGCCCTGGACCTCGACTGCAAACGTTCGCGTGTAGTGCGGTACCTCACAGAAGCGGACCTTGATCGGGCCGAGCGTGAGCTCGTCGGGACCGTCGTACTCGTGTAGGTCGAACGCACGCTCGATCAATTCCTCCTCCCCCCACGCCGACACGAGCCGGCGGAAGCGCTCACCGGCGCCCATCGGCGCGAACAGCTCAGGCCGCGCCGGCGCGTCGGTCCCAGGCCAGCCGGCGACGGCGACGGGCTGCTGGCGCGGCGCGTAAGACAGGGCGTAGCTGTACGGGACCAGGTCGAGGAAGTGATCCGCGTGCATATGGCTGATCAGCACCGCGTCGACGTCGACGTACTCGCGGTAGTGACGGAGCTTCGAGAACACACCGTTGCCGCAGTCGAGCAGCAACGCGTATCCGTCCTCTTCGACCAGGTAACCGCTGCACGCACCGCCGGCGTCCTGCCACGCCGGCGACTTGCCCAGCACGGTGATCCGCACGCCTCTCCTCTCTGTCGACGGGCCACTCTAGTGACTCGTGCCCGGAGGCCGCGTCGATTCGAAGAACGACCGGGTTCCGCCCTACGGCTCGGCGATCTCCGAGTACTCGAACGGCAGCGAGTCCGCGATCGCAGCCAGTGCCGGCGCGCCCGAGTCGCGCGGAGACGCCGTCAGCGCGACCCCCGGGGGCCACGCGATGCCCACCGCCGGATCGTCGTAGGCGAAGCCGGCATCGAGACCAGCGTCATAGTAAGCGGACGTCAGATACACGACGTCGGCGATGTCGCTGAGCACGCAGAATCCGTGCGCAAATCCGTCCGGGCAATAAACCTGGTGGTGGGCGGAATCGTCCAGCTCGAACCCCTCCCACCGACCGAACGTCGGTGATCCTCGACGGAGGTCCACAACGACGTCGTAGATCGCTCCCCGAGCGCAGCGAATGAGCTTGGCCATCCCGGGCTGGAAGTGCATTCCGCGCACGACCCCGCCACGCGATCGGGAGTGATTGTTCTGGACGAATTCATCGGCGATCCCGAGCTCGGCGAGAGAGCTCCGTCTGTATGTCTCGACGAAGAAGCCGCGATCGTCGCCGTGCACGACCGGCTTGATAAGAACGGGTCCGGACAGCTTGGTGAGGAGACGCTCCGTCGGTAAATCCTCAGGTAGGGACGTGGACCCCGCAGGGCGGGGAGCCGCTCAGTGCTGGTCCGTACCGCGCCGGCGAGGCGCGTCGACGACCCACCCGATCAGGATGGTGAGAAGGACGAACGCGATGAACCCGCCAATCAACGGCCAGTACATGGCGCAAACACTACACGCCGGCGTGCATGTCGACCTGCTCGCTCGCGGACGGGAACGCCCACGCGACCTGCAGCCGGCGGTCCTGGCGAAACACGAACCGCAGCTGGCTCGGCGGCCGCAGACCGTCGGGATGGTTTGGGCGATACGTCGCGCACGGGCCCGCGTCAGACACCGCGCACAGGAGGTTCTGCCTGAAGAAGCAGTCCTCGCAACTCACCTTCGTCGTTCGCGTGCGTACCTGCGTCACGCCCGGCCTCCTAAACCCAAAAGCTCGACCTCGTAGGCGAGCATCAAAGCGGACTTCTCCCCCCTCCTGCAACGACGAATCCCGGAAATCGCAAGAAGTTCACACTTGGCTAAATACCTGCAAACAGCGGGATATTTCGAGACCGGCCAGAGAGCGGCTGCAATTTCCGTAGCTTTCTTCGCCGGATGGCGCCCAGCTTCTCACCCGGGGTCGTGACCCGACGATGAACATCCTTGTGACCGGCATCACCGGGTTCGTCGGCTCACGGCTCGCACCCAGACTCGAGCGCGACGGCCACACGGTCCGCGGGTTCAGCCGCCGTCCACCGGAAGCCCCGCCGAACGATCCGCCAACCGAATCACCGGCCGTGCCCATCGTCACCGGCGACGCCGTGACCGGCGAGGGCCTGGCCGAGGCCCTGCACGACATCGACGTCGCCTACTTCCTGATCCACTCGATGGAGCCGGTCCCCGGCACCGCGTCCGCCGACGGAGCGGCCGGCGCGTTCGACGCTCGCGAACGCAGAGCGGCTGAGAACTTCGCGCGCGCGGCGCGGGCGGCCGGGGTGTCGCGCGTCGTCTATCTCGGCGGGTTCGTACCGGCCGGGGGCCCGGCGTCGGCCCATCTCGCGAGCCGCCTCGCGGTCGAGGAGATACTCGTGTCCGCGGCGCCCTGCTCGGTCGGGTTCCGCGCCTCGATCGTAATCGGCGCCCAGTCCCGATCGTTCCGGTTCCTGGTGAGGCTGGTCGAGCGATTGCCGGTACTGGCGGTACCCGCGTGGCGCACGCACGTCACCACGCCAATCGACGAGCGTGACGTGATCGAGATGCTCGCGCGAGCCGCGACACGCGAGGAGGTGTGCGGTGAGTCGCTCGACCTGGCAGGACCGGACACGGTGACCTATGGAGAGTTGATCGACAGGATCGCCGATCACATGCTGCTGGCGCGTCCCACGATCAGCTTCAAGCGGCTCACCCTGACACCGATCGCAAGCCGCGTGTCCGCG
The DNA here is from genome assembly GCA_963755525.1 of uncultured Solirubrobacterales bacterium. GTDB lineage: Bacteria > Actinomycetota > Thermoleophilia > Solirubrobacterales > Solirubrobacteraceae > Palsa-465. The sequence goes on from CAVWKC010000026.1 coordinate 195,481, forward strand.
CTGATCGCCGGCGAGCGACACGAGTTGATTGGTCCGCTGATGGAGAGCCTCGACCAGGATCTCCTGCCCCGCGACAATCGCGCGGCCCCGTTGCTCGATGTCAGGCTCCACTCGCTCGACGCCGCGATCGAGCATGCTCTGCGCGAGTGGGAGACAACCGAACGGCTAGCCGCGCGCTAGTCGCAGACCGAGGCACATGGACGACCACCACCCACGCTCGTTAGTGTCTGCGCCGCGATGAGCACCGTCCACGCGACGATCCAGATCGACGCGCCCGTCCAACGGGTGTGGGACACCGTTATGGATCCCGATCACCTGAAAGACTGGGTCACGATTCACCGCTCGGTGAGGAATGTCTCAGACGAGCCGTTGCGCAGAGGCTCGACGATGGAGCAGGTACTCCACATCCGTGGTGTCTCCTTCCATGTTCACTGGACGCTGACGGCGCTCAGCTCTCCGAAGCACGCCGAGTGGGAAGGCCAGGGACCGGCCCACTCGCTGGCACGTATCCGTTACGAGCTCTCGGGCGACGACGACGGACCGACCACATTCGCGTACACGAACGAGTTCGCACCCCCTGGCGGGCGACTCGGCAGCGTGGCTAGCAAGTTCATTGTCGGGGCCACCTCCGAGCGTGAGGCGAACAATTCACTGGCTCGTCTCAAGGCACTGCTCGAACGCGCCTGATACGTCGTCAGTAACTACCTGTATCTTGTTAGGCGCTTGTATCGATCATCCCTAAGGAGGGAGAGGCATTTGGCTGGTTTTGTCGATAGCACCGTGAAGGAAATCGACGACCGTCTCCGCGAACTCAAGGACGAGGTCTCGAAGCTCGAGGCGGCGCGTTCAGCGCTCGTCGGCACCCGGCGCAGCCCGGGTCGTCCACGCGCTGCACGTTCTGCTGCAGCGACAGCCACCCCGACCCGGCGCCGTACTGGACGCCGTCCCGGTCGGCCGCGCGGTCGCAGCCGCGGCGGCACCCGCGCCAACCAGGCGCTGGAGCTGGTGCGCAGCACGCCCGGCATCACGATTCCGCAGATCGCGGAGAAGATGGGTATCGAACCGAACTACCTGTACCGCGTCATGCCCCGGCTGCTGAGCGACGGTCAGGTGAAGCGCGAGGGCCAGGGCTGGCATCCGGCAGGCTAGGTTCGAGTAAGGTCCGTAAGGTCGGAGTAAGGGCCGGGAGCGCCGCCTCGCAATTCTCGAAGCCGGCGGGTCACCGCGAGGCGGCTCCCAAGTTGTTCGGACGCCCTGTAAGCAGGTTTGTTTGGACGCCCTCTTAGATCAGATCAGGTCGAGTTGCTTCACCGTGTCGCGCTCGTCCTTGAGTTCGTTGACAGTCACGTCGAGCCGCGACTGAGAGAAGTCGTTCAGGTCGAGTCCCTGGACGATCTCGTATGAGCCGCCCGAGCAGGTGACGGGGTAGCCGAAGATCACTCCTTCTTCGATGCCGTAAGACCCATCCGACGGGATCCCCATCGAGACCCAGTCTCCGTCGGGCGTGCCCATCACCCAGTCGCGCACATGACCGACCGCCGCGTTCGCGGCGGAGGCCGCACTGGATGCACCGCGCGCCTCGATCACCGCCGCACCGCGCTTCTGGACGGTCGGAAGGAAGTCGCTCTCAAGCCAGTCCTGGTCGTCCACCACCTCGGCGGCGTTCTGGCCCTTGACCTTCGCGTGGAAGATGTCGGGGTACTGGGTCGGGGAGTGGTTTCCCCACACCGTCATGTTGGTGATGTCGCTCACCGTGGCGCCCGCCTTGGACGCAAGCTGGGCGATCGCGCGGTTGTGATCGAGCCGCATCATCGAGGTGAAGCGCTCGGCGGGAATGTCCGGCGCGTGGCTCTTGGCGATCAGACAGTTGGTGTTCGCCGGGTTGCCGACGACGAGCACTCTGATGTCCGATGCCGCGTGATCGTTGAGCGCCTTGCCCTGCGGCTTGAAGATGCCTCCGTTCGCCTCCAGCAGGTCACTTCGCTCCATGCCCTTGGTCCGCGGGCGTGCGCCGATCAGCAACGCGACGCTGGCGCCGTCGAAGGCCTTGTTCGGGTCGTCGGTGATGTCGACCCCGGCGACCAGCGGAAACGCGCAGTCATCGATCTCCATCGCGGTGCCCTCGACCGCCTTCAGCGCGGCCGGGATCTCGAGCAGCGAGAGGTGAACGGGCGTGTCGGGACCCAGCAGCTGACCGCTGGCGATGCGGAACAGGATCGCGTAACCGATCTGGCCGGCGGCTCCGGTGACGGCTACTCGTACGGGCGAATCAGTCACTTCGGTTCATCTCCTTCTCGGGTTCTCTGAGCCAAGTTAGCGTGCCAGTCGTCGCGGAGTCGCCGCCGTTGCGTATGCCCCGGCGACACTCAGGGAAGCTGCACGTCGTACACCTGACCGAGCTTGGCCTTCAGGTAGTCGACGAACGGACCCACGGCGATCGGGCCACCGACGAGTCGATCAAGCAGTTCGCTGGTCGAGAACTTCGCACCGTGGCGATGGACATGCTCGCGCAGCCATTCGCGCAGTGCGTGCAGATCGCTGGCCGCGATCTGCGCGTCGAGGTCCGGCAGATCCGCGCGGGCGCGCTCGAACAGCTGTCCAGCGATCAGGTTCCCGAGCGAGTAGGTCGGAAAGTAACCGATGAGTCCGGCCGCCCAGTGCACGTCCTGGAGCACGCCGTGGGCGTCGTCCGGCACCTCGAGTCCGAGGTACTCCTGGTAGCGAGCGTTCCACGCCTCGGGTAGGTCGCGGATCGCAAGCCGCCCGTCGACAAGTTCCTGCTCGAGTTCGAACCGGATGATGATGTGCAGTCCGTAGGTGACCTCGTCGGCCTCGACGCGTATCAGCGAAGGTGCGACCCGATTGACCGCGCGGTAGAACGAGTCCGCGTCCAGCCCGGACAACCCATTCCCGAACACTTCCGAGATCTGGGGCGCCAGCACGCCGCAGAACGGCCGGCCACGTCCGACGAGGTTCTCCCACAGACGGCTCTGTGACTCGTGCATCGCGAGCGACTCGGCATGGCCGAGCGGTGTGCGCTGCAGCGATTGAGCGATGCCTTCCTCGTACAGTCCGTGACCACATTCGTGCATCGCGCCGTACACGGACGTCGGGAGGAAGCCCTGGTCCCAGCGTGTGGTGATGCGCACGTCGTGATTGCTGAAGCCGGTGGCGAACGGATGGACGGCATCGTCGATGCGCCAGCCGGCGCGGTCGAAGCCCATGCGCGCGAGCAGCCAGCTGACAAGTTCCCGTTGGCGGTCGACCGGGAAGTGACCGTAGAGCAGCGAGTCGTCGACTCGGTCCTGGTGTTGTTCCACGACCGCGAGCAGCGGCAGCAGCTCCGCCTTGAGCTCGTCGAACAGGGGTGCAACCTCGCTCGTGCGTCCACCGGGCTCATAATCGTCGAGCAGCACGTCGTAGGCGCACTCGAAGCCGTCGAAGCAGTCGATGTACCGCTGCACGAGTTCGAAGTTCCGTTCCAGGTACGGCATGAACGCGGCGAAGTCCGAGGCCTCGCGTGCCACCACCCACGCCTGGTGACCGATGGAGGCGGCGCGCGCCAGGTCGCCCGCAAGCACCGGTGGCACCCGGCGTGCCTTCTCCCATCGCCGCCTCGTCACCCTCACCAACGACGACTCGTCGGAATCGGGCGAGGCGCCGTTGAGCTGTGCCTCCGCGGCTTCGAGCAAGCGGCCGGTCTCGTCCGAGACAAACATCTCGTGGCTGATCTTCTGGACGGTGGCGGCAGTCTCCGCGCGGGCCGGCGCGCCACCCGGCGGCATCATCGTCTGCTGATCCCAGTCGAGCAGCTGGGCGACGTTCCTGAGATCCGCGAGCGCCGCCAGGTGCTCGCGTAGCGGTTCAAATGGATCTGTCATCTGTTCTCATCGATTCAACCTGGCCCCGTTTTGCGCCTGTGCGACCATTGCAGCATGCGGCGGCGACCCTCGTCGATCAAGCTTATGGACCTCTTTGGTTTTCGCATCGGCGTGGACCGCAGCTGGTTCCTGATCCTATTCTTGATGATCTTCCTGTTGTCGGGGGAGTTCCGGTCGACGCTGCACAGCTCCGACGGCATCGCCTACCTGACGACCGTGGTGACCGTTCTGATTCTGTTCGGGTCGCTGATCGTGCACGAGCTCGGTCACGCGCTGGTGGCACGCAGGTTGGGGATCGCGGTGCGCCGGATCGATCTGTTCTTATTCGGCGGGCTGACCGAGATGAGCCGCGACGCCGCGACGCCGGGAGAGGACTTCAAGATCGCCGTGGCCGGTCCGGCGGCGACCTTCGGGTTCGTGCTCCTGTGCCTCGCCGTCGACCTCGCGCTCGTCGGCCCCCACCGGCTCGTCGACGCCGCCACGCTCGACGACTCGGTCAAGATCACCCCGGTGCTGCTGTCGCTGAGCTGGCTCCTAGTCTGGAACGTTCTGTTGCTCGTGTTCAACCTCGTGCCGGCGTTCCCGCTCGACGGCGGCAGGATCACGCGAGCGATCGTCTGGCGGGTCAGCGGCGAGAAGGCGCGCGGAACCCGGACAGCGGCCAAGCTCGGGCAGGGCTTCGGGCTGCTCGTCGCCGGCCTCGGCGTGTGGCTGCTGCTCGCCTACCACAGCTTCACCGGGCTGTGGCTGATCGCGATCGCGTTCCTGCTCTACCAGTCGGCCCGGGCGGCGCTCGTGCAGACCGCGCTGACCGCCCGGATCGAAGGGGTGCGGGTGGCGGACATCATGGACCGCCAGCCCGTCGCGATTCCGTCACGGACCGCGGTCGGCCCGGCGCTCGACGAGTTCTTCCTCCGCTACGGGTGGTCATGGTTCCCGGTCGTCGACGAGAGCCGCCGGTTCCTCGGGATCGCCCGCCAGGAGCGCCTGACCGCCGCACAGGATCGCGGCGAGGACTGGCTGACGATGGAGGCCGTGCTCGAGCCCGAGCAGAACGGCGGCTGGCAGGTCAACGAGGACCGGCCGATCAGCGAGGTCATCTCCTCGGAAAACCTGGGCCAGCTCGGGGCGCTGATGGCCGTCGACGGTGACGGCGTGCTCCGCGGCGTGGTCACCGTTGAGCAGGTCCGGCGGGCCCTCCAGGCCGCATTCGGAACGCCGGGTCGCATGGCCTGAAGCTTTCGGGCCGTCCTGCGACGGCGTCCGTGCGGACGATCGCACCGACGTCCGGCACCGGCAGGAGCGTACGCGATCAGGCCGCCGTCAGCTCCGAGGCCTTCTTCTCGATCGAGTCCAAGAGGTCCTGGTAGGACTTTGCGAACGACTCGACACCCTCGTCGACGAGCTGGTGCAGGACGATGTCCTCGACGTCGACGCCGGCGGCCTCGATCTCCTTCATCTCCTCGAACGCCTTGTCCACGTCGACGTCGACCGTCCGCTTGGCGGTGCCGTGGTCGCGCGTGGCGTCGATCGTCTGGTCGGGCATCGTGTTGACGGTGTCCGGCCCGATCAGGTTGTCGACGTACAGCGTGTCCGGGTAGTCGGGGTTCTTGGTCGAGGTCGAGGCCCACAGCGGGCGCTGAACGTGCGCGCCCTTGGCGGCGAGCGCCTCCCAGCGCGGTCCGCTGAACAGCCGCTGGAACGAGGCGTAGGCGATCTTGGCGTTGGCCACGGCGGCCTTGCCACGCAGGTCCTCGCGTCCGATGCCCTCGAGCGCGGCGTCGACCTTGGTGTCAACGCGCGAGACGAAGAAGCTCGCCACCGACGCGGCCGACTCGAGCGACTCGCCCCGCTCGGCGCGACGCTCGAGCCCGCGGATGTACGCCTCGGCGATCGCCTCGTAACGCGACACCGCGAACAGCAGCGTGACGTTGACGTTCAGGCCGATCGCGGTCAGCTCCTCGAACGCGCGCACGCCCGGGTCGGTGCCCGGCACCTTGATCAGCACGTTGGGGCGATCGATCTGCGGCGCGATGATGCTTGGCGGCCTCGATCGTCTTGTCCGCATCGTACGCCAGCGATGCCGCCACCTCGAACGACACGTGTCCGTCAGCCCCGTTCGTGCGGTCCCACGTGGGCCGCAGCAGGTCGGCCGCGTCGCGGATGTCCTTGTAGGCCAGCTGGTTGAAGATCTCCTCGACGTCGCTGGTCTCGCCGAGCTGTTCACGGAACGCGTCGTCGTAGCGGTCGGAGTGGCCCATCGCCTTCTCGAAGATCGTCGGGTTGGAGGTCACGCCGCTGATCCCGTCGTCCTCGATCAGGCGGCGCAAGGTCCCCTCGTCGAGGAGCTGCCGGCTGATGTTGTCCTGCCAGATCGACTGGCCGAGGGCCTCGATGTCGCGCAGTGGGTTACTCATCTTCTCGCTCCGTTCGTGGGGTACGTCTCAGAGGTTAGTTACCCAGCGGAGCCGCCGGTAATTTTCGGCCGATCCGCGCGCCACGCCATGATCAGCGTGCTGCGCAGCCGTCCGTCGCGGCGGCGGTAGTGGTCGCGCCGGAGACCTTCCACCTCGAATCCACCCGCCGCGTACAACGCGATCGCGCGGGCGTTGTCGGTCCACACCTCGAGCGAGATCTTGTGGGCACCGCACGACCGCGCGTGCTCCTGAACCGCGCTCAGCAGCGCGCGTCCCCCGCCCCGCCCCCGGGCCGCGGCGACGATCGCCATCCCGAGCGACAGCACGCCGCTCACGCTCTCCTGCACGGCGGCGTGCCCGACCACCCGGCCGTCGTCGTCCTCGAGCACCCACATCGCGGCCGGGTCGCCGCGGTCGATCAGCTCGCGGAAACGTTCGACACGGTCGTCGAGGTCGACCGGCGGCTGACCCCCGAGGAAGCCCTCGGCGGCGACCGCGGCATACCCTCGCGCCAGCTCGTCCAGGTCGTCGTGGCTTGCTCGGCGAACGATCACAGCCGCAAAGGTAACGTTGCAGGAGATGCCGCCCACCGATCAGGCCACGGCACGCCAGGCGGTCGAGGAGGCGTTTCGCGAGCACCGCGCGCGCGTGCTCGCCGCGCTCGTCGGCGGGCTGCGCGATTTCGAGTTGGCCGAGGACGCGCTCCAGGAGGCGTTCGCGCTCGCGCTCGACCGCTGGCCGCGCGAGGGCGCGCCCCGAAACCCCGCCGCGTGGCTGTACACGGTGGCGCGCAACCGTGCGATCGACCGGCTTCGGCAACGTCGCACCGCCGAGCAGAAGCTCGAGGAGCTGGGCGCCGCCGAGGAGGCGCGGGAGGCGCCGGACGGGGTCCCCGAGAAGCTCGCCGAGGTCGGCGACGAGCGCCTGTCGCTGCTGTTCACGTGCTGCCATCCGGCGCTCGCGCCCGAGGCGCGGGTCGCACTGACGCTCCAGGCGGTCGGCGGGCTGACCGGCGCGGAGATCGCGCGCGCGTTCCTGGTCCCGGACGCCACGATGTCGCAACGCCTGGTGCGCGCCAAGCGCAAGATCCGCGACGCCGGGATCTCATTCGACCTGCCGGGAGACGCGGCGCTGCCCGACCGCCTCGACGCGGTGCTGTCGGTCATCTATCTGATCTTCAACGAGGGTTACGCCGCTACCACCGGCGCGGACCTGGTGCGGACCGAGTTGTGCGCCGAGGCGCTGCGCCTCGGCAAGCTGCTCGCCTCGTTGATGCCCGCCCAGCCCGAGGTCCTCGGGCTTCTCGCGCTGATGCTGTTCCACGACTCGCGGCGTAGCACCCGCACGGGCCCCGAAGGCGAGCTGATCCTGCTCGCCGATCAGGACCGCTCGCTGTGGGACCGCGCGGAGATCGAGGAGGGAGTCCGGGTGCTGAACCACGCGCTCCGGCTCCGGCGTCCGGGCCGCTACCAGCTCGAGGCGGCGATCGCCGCGCTGCACGCCTCGGCACCGTCGGTTGACGAGATCGACTGGGGGCAGATCGCGGCGCTTTACGAGCAGCTGCTGGTGTTCGTGCCCTCGCCGGTCGTCGCGCTCAATCGCGCCGTGGCGGTGGCGGAGGCGGGCCGGCCCGAGGACGGGCTCGAGCTCGTCGACCGGATCGAGGGGCTCGAGCGCTACCACCTGCTGCACGCGGTGCGGGCTGATTTCCTGCGCCGGCTCGATCGGCCGGCGGAGGCCGGCGATGCCTACCGCCGTGCGCTCGAGCTGACCCGGAACCCGGCCGAGCAGGAGTTCATCGCGCGGCGCCTCGAAGAGCTGGCGACCGGCTGACCAACCTAGACTGCGCACCCATGGACGCGAGATATCCATCCGAGCGCCGTCATCCACGAAGGCGCCAGGATCGGCGCGGGGTCGGCGATCGGCGCGGGAGCGGTGGTCCACGCCGGCACCGAGGTCGGCGAGCGCTGCGTGATCGAGGAGGGCGCTGTGCTCGGGAAGCAGCCGCGGCTGCGGAAGGGGTCGAGCGCCGCGGGAGGCGAGCTCGCCCCGCTCGTGCTCGAGGCAGAGGTGACCGTGTGCTGCGGCGCGGTCGTGTACGCCGGCGCATACGTGGCCGAGCGGGCGATCATCGGCGACCAGGCCCAGGTGCGCGAACGGTCACGGATCGGGGCCGGGTCGGTCGTCGGGCGCGGCTCGTCGGTCGACTTCGGCGCCCAGGTCGGCGACCGCGTCCTGATCCAGACCGGCGTGTACGTCACCGGCGGCTCCGTGGTCGAGGACGACGTGTTCCTCGGCCCCGGCGTGTTCACCACCAACGACAACACGATGGGCCGCCACCCCAGCGGGGAGCCGCTCCAGGGTCCGACGTTCCGGCGCGCGTGCCGGGTCGGCGGCGGCGCGGTCCTGGTCCCGGGCGTCGAGATCGGCGAGGAGGCGTTCGTCGCCGCCGGCGCGCTCGTGACGAAGGACGTGGGCGCGCGCGAGGTCGTGATGGGGTCGCCGGCGCGGGTCGTCCGCCGTGTCCCCGACGAGGACCTGATCGAGCGCTGGC